>NZ_PRLD01000001.1 GCF_003287405.1 Faecalibacterium prausnitzii | reverse complement strand
CCACAATTCGCTTGAGACTTTTAAGTCAACGAAAAAATGTTAGCAGTGATTATTCAGTTTTGAAGGCACGTCCTTCAGGAAATACTGGACAGAAGCACAGAAATGTGTTATACTGATTCAGTCAAATCGGTCGGTGTCGATGACGGTAAGGTTCCACCTGTTCCCATTCCGAACACAGAAGTTAAGCTTACTTGTGCCGAAGATAGTTAGCTGGAAACGGCTTGTGAAAATAGGTAGTCGCCGACTTAACTGAAAGCTCTGAGATGAAAATCTCAGGGCTTTTTTGTTGCGTTAACATAAAAATACATAGCCGCAAAGTTGCAGGGAAAAGCGCTTTTGTCTCGTGTTAAGAGATGAAAGCGCTTTATATTTTGCAAAAAAGGATGCGATTGATCATGAAACGATTCCACCGCCGCTGTCGGCGGCTTTGTATTCTGGCAGCTTTACTTGTGCTGTTGGTGCTGTTTTTGCGGCAGAATGTTCTGCTGGATACAGCCAGCCGACACGCAATCTTATTGGACGCCCAAAGCGGGCGGGTACTGGCACAGAAACGTGCCGATGAGCGTGCTGCGCCGGCTTCCCTGACAAAAATGATGACCGTACTGCTGGCCATTGAGGGGGAACCCGATCTGGATAAACAGGTAACACTGCCGGAGGATATTTTTCCAGCCTTACAGACCGAAAAAGCATCTATGGCAGGCTTTGCGCCCGGGGAGACGGTCACGGTGCGGGACTTGCTCTATGGTGCGATGCTGCCTTCCGGTGCAGAATGCTGTGAGACGCTGGCGCGGCTGGTGAGCGGCAGTGAGGATAACTTTGCCGCACTGATGAACCAAAAGGCCGCAGAGCTTGGTATGAAGAATACCCATTTTACCAATCCCACCGGCCTGACGGATACCGAGCACTATTCCAGTGCGGCAGATATGGCAAAGCTCTTGCAGGCAGCATTACACAATGCGACCTTTCGCACCATTTTTACTGCGGAGCACTACACCACCACAGCGACTGCGCAGCATCCGGAGGGTGTTTCGCTGACCAGCACGCTCTTGGGCAAGCTGGACGGAACAGAGCTTCCCGAGGGGGCACAAATCGAGGGCGGCAAAACAGGGTATACCGCCGCCGCAGGGCTGTGTCTGGCCAGCCTTGCCACCGTGAACGGAAAAGAGTACATCCTTGTTACGCTTGCCGCGCCCGGAGACCACGGGACAGAGCAATATAACATCCGCGATGCAGTGCATGTGTACCGGAAACTGGCGGATAAAAAATAACCGCGCTACACAGGGCTCGCCTTGCAAACTGGATATTTCGGCGGTACAATAGGGGCATTCTATCACGGAAAAGGATGTTTGACTATGCGAGACGAAGCCATTGACCTGTGCGGACAGATAAATTTTACCCGTACCGATGCCATGCCGCTGCTGGAACGGGATGCACAGCTCCGTTTTACCTGTGCGGGCTGCGGCAACTGCTGCCGCGGGCGGGAGGATATCGTGCTGTCCGGCTATGATTTGTGGCGTATTGCTGCTCGGCTGCGTCTGCCGCCGCAGATCGTGGCACGGGGCTACTGCCGCAGCAGCATAGGCAGAGTGAGCCATTTACCGGTGCTGCGGCTTGCTCCGGTGAAGGAAAACCGCAACAACTGCCCCTTTCTGACCGAAAACCACTGCGCCATCCATGAGGCAGAGCCGCTTGTATGTGCGCTGTATCCGCTGGCGCAGGAGATCAGCCGGGCAGGGGAGGTACACTATTTTTTACAGCCCACCGGCTGCGGCGGGCAGGTGATCGAAGCAAGGGTGCAGGATTATCTTGCCCGCTACGATGTGCCTGCCCGGGAAGCCATTGATGTGCGCTGGGCGCAGACCTGCATGGCGCTGGAAGATACGGTGGAACAGCTGGAGACAGTGCTCAGCCCGGTACTGGTGCGCAGGATGCAGGCAAAGCTCTGGCAGGCACTGTATTTTGGCTACGATTATGCGCAGGACTATCTGCCGCAGCTGGAAGCAAACCTGCAAACGCTGGACACGGAGCTGCGTAAACTGACGGAGTATCAGAAAAAGCGAAATAATCGTTCAAAATAATTGATAGATATCTTTACTTGAATCGATAATAAAGGCCGTTTTCGGGTAAAAGTGGATTGTTTTGCCAGTGATTCTGTGATATACTTCACGAGTGTAAAGCGAACCTTATTTGATCCGCTTACAATATCGGCCCGGAGTGCGGCGTCCTGTTGGCTGCAAGGGCTGAAGATAGAGGAGATCATCAATATGCGTAAAATCACTCGTCGTTCCTTCCTGACTGCTGCCGCTGCCTGCGGCGCAGCAGCTGCTCTTTCTGCCTGCGGCGGTTCTTCCTCCGCATCTTCTGCGGCAGCATCCTCCACGGCTGCTTCTGCATCGGTCGCTGCCGCTTCCAACGGAGAAAAGTTCACCGTTGGTATCTGCCAGCTGGTGCAGCACGCTGCACTGGATGCCGCTACGCAGGGCTTTGAGGATGCGTTGACCGCTTCCTTTGGCGAGAACGTCACCTTCGACTTCCAGAATGCACAGGGCGATTCCGCTACCTGCGCCACCATTGCCAACGGTTTTGTTTCCTCCGGCGTGGCCCTGATCATGGCAAACGCCACCCCTGCTCTGCAGGCTGCACAGGCTGCTACCAACACTATCCCCATTCTGGGTACCTCCGTTACCGAGTACGGCGTGGCACTGGGTCTGGATAGCTTCTCCGGCACCGTGGGCGGCAACGTCTCCGGCACCTCCGATCTGGCACCGCTGGATCAGCAGGCAGACATGATCGTGGAGTGGATGCCCGAGGTCAAGAAGGTCGGCCTGCTGTACTGCTCTGCCGAGGCCAACAGCCAGTATCAGGTGGATGAAGTGCAGAAGTATCTGGAGGCTAAGGGCGTAACTGCTACCCAGTACGCTTTCTCGGATTCCAACGATCTGTCCTCCGTCTGCCAGAAGGCTGCGGACGAGAACGACGCACTGTATGTGCCCACCGATAACACCGTTGCCGCCAATACCGGCATCGTGGACGGCATCTGCCGCCCGGCTAAGAAGCCTGTGTTCGCCGGTGAGGAGGGCATCTGCTCCGGCTGCGGCGTGGCTACTCTGTCCATCAGCTACTACGATCTGGGCTACACCACCGGTGAGATGGCAGTCAAGATCCTGAACGGCGAGAGCGATATCTCCACCATGCCCATCGAGTACACCGATGTGACCAAAAAGTACAATAAGGCTGTCTGCGATGACCTTGGCCTGACCGCACCGGAAGGCTATGTTGAGATCGAAGCCTGATAACAGCAAAACCGGAACAATATAAAAATAGCGGAGAAGAGTGGATTCTTGCTCTTCTCCGCTTTCCCGTATCAAAGCGGGAGATAAAAAAGTGTAACGTTTAGGAGGAAATTGTTTTGGAGATCATTGCAAGACTTGCAAACCTGCCGGGCGCTTTACCGGGTGCCTGTGCGCAGGGGCTTATCTGGGGTATCATGGCCATTGGCGTGTACCTGACCTACCGTATTCTGGATGTAGCCGACCTGACCGTGGACGGCAGCTTTGGCACCGGTGGCGCAGTGTGCGTCATGTGCCTGCTTTCCGGCATGAATGTCTGGGCAGCATTGCTGGTGGCTGTGCTGGCCGGCCTTGCTACTGGCCTTGTCACCGGCCTGCTGCACACCTTTATGGGCATTCCCGCCATTCTGGCCGGTATCTTGACCCAGCTGGCGCTGTATTCCATCAACCTGAAGATCATGGGCAAGGCCAACCAGTCCATCAACGTGGATAAGTACGGCCTGCTCATCTCCCTGCGCTGGGTCAAGGAATTTGCCCTGCATAACCCCATCATCATGGTCATCCTTGTTACGGCGGTGGTCATCGGGGTACTGTACTGGTTCTTCGGTACGGAGCTGGGCTGCGGCATCCGCGCTACCGGTTCTAACCCTGCCATGTCCCGCGCACAGGGCATCAACACCAACTTCAACATCGTGCTGGGACTGGCTGTCTCCAATGCGCTGGTGGCGCTGTCCGGTGCGCTGCTCAGCCAGTATCAGGGCTTTGCAGATGTCGGCATGGGACGCGGTGCCATCGTCATCGGTCTGGCTGCCGTCATCATCGGCGAGGCCGTGTTTGGCCGCATCTTTCACAACTTTGCCCTCAAGCTGGCCTCGGTTTCCATCGGCGCGATCATCTACTATATCGTCATTCAGCTGGTGCTGACGCTGGGCTTTGATGCAAACCTGCTCAAGCTGCTCAGCGCCTCCGTGGTGGCGGTGTTCCTTGCTGTGCCGTACTGGAAGGGCAAATACTTCTCGAAGCCGGTCAAAAAGGCAAAGGAGGACGCAAAAAATGCTTGAGATCCAAAATGTTTCCAAAACCTTCAATGCAGGTACAGTGAACCAGAAGACCGCCCTGAACGGCCTGAACCTGAAGCTGAACGAGGGTGATTTTGTTACCGTGATCGGCGGCAACGGTGCGGGTAAATCCACTATGCTGAATGCCGTTGCCGGTGTGTGGCCGGTGGACGAGGGCAAAATTTTGATCGACGGCGTGGACGTCACCCGCCTGGGTGAACATCAGCGCGCCGCCTACATTGGCCGCGTGTTCCAGGACCCCATGACCGGCACGGCTGCCACTATGCAGATCGAGGAAAATCTGGCGCTGGCAGCCCGGCGCGGCAAGCGCCGCACCTTGCGCATCGGCATCACCAAGGCTGAGCGGGAGCAGTACCGCGAGCTGCTCAAGACCCTTGATCTGGGCCTTGAGGATCGCCTGACCGCCCGCGTGGGGCTGCTTTCCGGCGGTCAGCGGCAGGCGCTGACCCTGCTGATGGCTACCATGAACAAACCCAAGCTCCTGCTGCTGGACGAGCACACCGCCGCACTGGACCCCAAAACGGCGCTGAAGGTGCTTACCCTCTCGGCACGCATCGTGGAGGAAAACCACCTGACCACCATGATGATCACCCACAACATGAAGGATGCCATCAAATACGGCAACCGCCTGATCATGATGCACGAGGGGCACATCATCTACGACGTGGCAGGGGAGGAAAAGCAGAAGCTGCACGTCTCCGACCTGCTGGCCAAGTTCCAGATCGCCAGCGGCGGCGAGTTTGCAAATGACCGCATGATCCTGTCCAACTAAGCAAGAACAAAAGGGCATTCCATCCGCTTACGGGTGGAACGCCCTTTTTCTGTATCCTGCTTGCGGGCACAAAGAAAACAGGCTCCCCGCCAATGGCAGGGAGCCTGTTGCTGTATGCGGCTTACCGCTTGATATCGTAGTTCATGTTCATCAGGTTGCGGATGGTGCTCACATCATCGGTGATGTTGGCATCACCGTGGATGGTGTGCTTGATGGCGCTGCTTGCCACTGCAAAGTTGATCATATCCATGGCCTTGTAGTTGTGCAGCATGGCGTAGATCAAGCCGCTGGCAAAGGCATCGCCGCCGCCCACGCGGTCCAGAATGTTAAAGGTGTACAGCTTGCTCTCGAAGGTGTGCCCCTCGTACCACATAAAGGCCTTCAGGCTGTTTTCGCTGCCGCTGTGAGCGTAGCGCACATGGCGGGCGATGCACTTCAGGTTGGGGTAGCGCTCGATGAACCGCTGGAAGATCTCGTCCTGCTGCTCGTAGCTGGGCTGCAGGGGCACGCCGTCCTTCCAGTCGCCCTTGCTGTGGTCGTTTTCGTCCTTCCACAGGTGGTAGGGCTCAATACCCAGCAGCACGTCCACATAGGGCAGGCATTCGGTGCAGAAGTCCCGTGCCTCCTCCCAAGTCCACAGGGTGGAGCGGAAGTTGCCGTCAAAGCTCACGGTCAGGCCCTTCTTCTTGGCAACCTTCAGCATATCAAGGATCAGGCTGCGGCAGTTGGGTGCTAGTGCCGGGGTAATGCCGCTGAGGTGCAGCCAGTCGTAGCCGTCCAGCAGGGCGTCCAGATCCACCTGAGAAAAATCGTACTCGGTAATGGCGCTGTGCTTGCGGTCGTAGATGACCTTGGAAGCGCGGATGCCGTAGCCGGTCTCCAGATAATAAGTACCCAGACGGTTAGAAGGGGTCTCGTCCGGCTCGGTCAGGATCATGGGGGTGCAGTGCACGTCATTGGAGCGCAGCCAGCGCACAGCGCTCTTGCCCAGACTGTTGTTGGGCACTACGCTGAAAAAGGTGCTGTCCACGCCAAGGTTTGCCAGCGCCAGCGCAATGTTGGCCTCGCTGCCGCCATAACTGGCCTCAAAAGCCGATGCCATGCGGATCTTTTCGTAGTTCGGCGGGGTCAGGCGCAGCATGATCTCACCACAGGTGATGAACTTCTGGCCATTGGGTTCGCTGCCAAGGATCGGATTGAAATGTTCCATAAAGCTCCTCCTGATGACATTGCGGGAATCCGCAACTATTAACACATCGTTGTATCCATTATAGTGCGTTCCCAGACAGAATGCAAGCGTTTGCACGCGCAGACAAGAGAAAATAAACCATAAAATTTGGTAAAGTTGCCGAAAAAACTGCCCTGCCGCAGGATCATACCCCAGTCAGGTCAAAGCTTGGGGTGTATTCCTCCTTGGCGCTGCTCTTCTGCTGCATATAGCCCTGCACAAGCCCCTTGTCCATGGCGTAGTTCACCACCCGGCGGTATTCATAGGTAGTGATGCGCCGCCCGATGCCATGCTCTGCGGCCTTGTAGAAAGGGGTGTACTGGCTCATGACGCTGGGCAGAAAGCACCCGGGGTCGGCGTCGTTCCATGCAGCCATCTGATCCAGCACGGCAAAGCTGTCCTCCACATGACCCGGCAGCGCGAGGTGCCGCAGGATGACCCCCTTTTGCAGGATGCCGTCTGCATCAAACACCGGATGCCCCGCCTGTGCCATCATGGCTTCGATGGCGGGCTTTGCCTCGGCAAAATAGTCCGGCGCGGCGGAAAGCTCTGCGGAAAGGGCAGAGGACACATATTTTAAATCAGCCAGCCAGATGTCGATGTACCCGCGCCACGCCTGCACGCTTTCCACGGTCTCGTAGCCGCCGGTGTTGCACACGATGGGCAACCGCAGCCCCTTGGCGCGGGCAATGTCCAGCGCGGCAATGATCCACGGCTGCCACTGACCCGGGGTGACCAGATTGATGTTGTGTGCGCCCTGCGCCTGCAAATTCAAGAAGATCTCAGCCAGGTGCTCCACGGTGATCTCTTTGCCCAGCCCCTCGGCGCTGATGGGGTAGTTCTGGCAGAAGCAGCACTTGAGGGTGCAGCCGGAAAAGAACACCGTGCCGCTGCCCCTTGTGCCGCTGATGCAGGGCTCCTCCCAGTGGTGCAGGGCAGCGCGGGCGGCTTTCAGGGCAGCGCCTGCCCCGCAGAAGCCGGTGCGCCCGGCGGCACGGTTTGCACCGCAGCGGCGGGGGCAGAGGGTGCAGCAGGTGGGAACGGAAATGGTTTTCGGCATAATATCCAAAGTCCTTTGCTTAAAATTTTCGTATTCAGTATACCACTTTTGGTGCCATTCGTGCTATACTGAAATACAGAGAAACGATAATACAAAAAACGCAACATCTTTGCAGGGCAAGGAATGCGTTGTGATGGAGGAGACCATGCGCATCGAAACCGATGAGATCCGCGATAATCTGAAGTATCTGGCTCTGCTGGCCAGAGATTACCCCTCGCAGGCGGCGGCCGCCAGCGAGATCATCAGCAATCAGGCGCTGCTCAAGCTGCCCAAGGGTACGGAGCATTTCATGAGCGACCTGCACGGCGAGAACGAAGCCTTCGTGCATATCCTGAACTCTGCCTCCGGCGTCATCCGGGAAAAGGTGGATGCCGTGCTGGGCGGTACTATGCCGGAAGCAGCCCGTGCCGAGCTTGCCACCCTGATCTACTATCCCACCGAAAAGCTGCCCCAGCTCAAGGCGCGCTGCACCACTGAGGATGCACTGGAGCAGTGGTATACCCAGACCCTTCTCCAGCTGATCGATATCTGCCGTCTGGTGTCCTCCAAGCACACCCGCGACCATGTACGCGGCTGTCTGCCGTCCAGCTGCGGCTATATTCTGGACGAGCTGCTCCACGCCCACTTTGAGGATCACGATAAAGACCTGTACTACGGCCAGATCGTGGGCAGCATCATTGAGAACGGCCGCGCCGACCGCTTTATCGTGCGGCTGTGTGAGCTGATCAAGCATCTGGCGGTGGATAAGCTGCATATCGTGGGCGACCTGTTTGACCGCGGCCCGCGCCCGGACATCATTCTGGATCTGTTGATGCGCCACCATAACGTGGATATCCAGTGGGGCAACCATGACGTGGTATGGATGGGTGCTGCCGCCGGCAGTCCCATCTGCATCTGCACCGTACTTAAAACCACGCTGGCCTACCACAACCACGGGATGCTGGAGGACTGCTACGGCATCAATCTGCGGCACTTGCAGCGCATGGCAGAGCAGTTCTACGGCGAGGATGACCTTTCCATCTGGATGCCCCACACGGACGCCGCCCGCGGCCCCTATACGGAAGGAATGCTCCACCGCTGTGCCGTGATGCACAAGGCCATCTCCATCCTCATGTTCAAGCTGGAATGTCAGGTCATCGACCGCAACCCGGATTTCCAGATGCAGGGGCGGGATTATCTGCGCCGCATCGACTGGGACGCCCACACCGTGCAGGTAGGGGAGAAGAGCTACCCCCTGCGGGACACCTCTTTCCCCACGGTAGACCCGGCAGACCCCGCAAAGCTGAACCCGGACGAGCAGCTGGTACTGCAAAAACTGGTGCAGTCCTTCCGGCAGAGCGAGAAATTACAACAGCATATTGAATTTTTGTATGCCAAGGGCAGCGTGTACCACATTGAAAACGGCAATCTGCTCTACCACGGCGCTGTGCCCATGAACACGAAGGGCGGCTTTGCGGTGGAGCACTTCGAGGGGCGCCGCTACTCCGGCCGTGCCCTGATGGATTACTGCGACGCCCGCGCCCGCCGGGGCTACTACGGGGCAGAGGGCAGCGCCGCCCGCCAGAGCGGACAGGATTTTCTGTGGTATCTGTGGTGCGGCAAGCTTTCGCCGCTGTTTGGACGCAGCGCCATGACCACCTTTGAGCGGCTGTATATCGCCGACCCCGCCACCCATACGGAGGTCAAGGATCCCTATTATAGCTGGTACAACGATGAAGCCGCCTGCCGCCGCATTCTGGCAGAGTTCGGTCTGCCGGGTACGAGCCATATCGTCAACGGCCATGTGCCGGTGCAGGAGAAAAACGGCGAGAGCCCCATCAAGGGCGGGGGACGGCTGGTGGTCATCGATGGTGGGTTCTGCCGCGCCTACCACGAAAAGACCGGTATTGCCGGGTACACGCTGGTGTATTCCAGCCGCACCATGTCCCTGCGCACCCATCAGCCCTTTGAAAGCGCCGAAAAGGCGGTGCGGGAGAATTTGGACATCCTGTCCCAGAAGAACATTCTGGAAACCGAAAATCATCGCATCCTCGTGGAAGATACGGACGAGGGCGAGGTGCTGCGGGAGCGCGTGCATGACCTGAAGCAGTTGGTAACGGCCTATCAGCTGGGCTGGATCCCGGAGGCACGGTGCGAGGATCACGTTTGGTGATATCGCCAAAGGGTAAAATTTGGGTCGGCATTCGTCAAAATTGATGAAAAATTCAATAAATTTTTGGAATATCCGCGTGTAATCTGGGCAAAACAGAAAATAATGAAACAGATACAAATCGGGCTTTGCTTTTTTGTGGAAGTAGTGTATAATAGGATAGTTATAAATCTGCCCCGGTGTTGGTGAATCTGTACACCCCGGCGGTATAAGTAACGAGATGGAATGCTTTCAGTAGCCTTAACAGGCCTGTAGCACAGGCCTTTGACAAGGAGATCATAAAAGTGGAGAAATTTGTTATTACCGGCGGTAAGCCCCTGCACGGAGAAGTGACCATTTCCGGCGCAAAAAATGCGGCTGTGGGTATTCTGCCTGCTACCATTCTGGCAGCGGATGTCTGCGTGATCGAAAATCTGCCCGATATCAGCGATGTGTCGGTCAGTCTCAAGATCTTGAGCACCTTGGGTGCACAGGTGAAGATGCTCAACCGCAACACCTACGAGATCGATACGCGGCATCTGGTCACCACCAATGTGCCGGACGACCTGTCCCGCCAGATGCGCGCCAGCTACTACTTCCTTGGCGCACTGCTTTCCCGCTTCGGCAAGGCACAGGTGGCCATGCCCGGCGGCTGCAATCTGGGTCCCCGCCCCATCGACCAGCACCTGAAGGTGTTCAGCGCGCTGGGCGCAGAGGACAGCGTGGATTACGGCATGATCACCGTGCGCACCAAGCAGGAGCTGACCGGTGCCCATATCTTCTTTGATAAGGTCAGCGTGGGCGCTACCATGAACGGTATGCTCTCTGCGGTCATGGCCAAGGGTCAGACCATTCTGGAAAACTGCGCCAAGGAGCCCCATGTGGTGGATCTGGCAAACTTTTTGAATATGTGCGGCGCAGACGTGCGCGGTGCCGGTACGGACGTCATCAAGGTGCGCGGCGTGGAAAAGATGCACGGCTGCACCTACAGCATCATCCCGGATCAGATCGAAGCCGGCAGCTATATGGTAGCTGCTGCTGCCACCGGCGGCGATGTGCTCATTAAGAACGTCACCCCCAAGCACTTGGAGCCCATCACGGCCAAGCTGCGCCGCGCTGGGATTACTGTGGAAGAATTTGACGATGCTGTGCGGGTATCCCGCACCGGCGATATTCTGCCGCTGAAGATCAACACCATGCCGCACCCCGGCTTCCCCACCGATATGCAGCCCCTGATGGGTGTGCTGCTGAGCGTGGCTAAGGGCACCAGCACCATCACCGAGAGCGTGTGGGACAACCGCTTCCGCTATGTGGACGAGCTGCGCAAGATGGGTGCCAGCGTGCAGGTGGACGGTCAGGTGGCCGTATTTGAGGGCGTGGAAAAGCTCAGCCCCGCACCGCTGCGCGCCTCCGACCTGCGTGCCGGTGCTGCTATGGTGGTGGCTGCTCTGATGGCCGACGGCACCAGCGAGATCGAGGAGATCGGTCATATCGAGCGCGGCTACGAGAATATCGTGGAAAAGCTGCGCGGTCTGGGTGCTGATATCAGCAAGGTGGAGCGGATGCCCGCTGCACTGGAACAGGCCCTGTAACACAAATAAAAAACAAACAGCCTGCCGTAAATTTTGTGCGGCGGGCTGTTTTTAGGTGGTAACATAAGAGGTTTTCATGGCAGAGTTCATTTCATTGTATTCCGGCTCCTCCGGCAACAGCAGCGTGGTGCGCTGCGGCGCACAGTACCTTATCGTGGATATGGGCAAGGGGGTGCGCACCACCACGGCAGCGCTCAAATCGCTGGGGCTTGCCATCAGCGATTGCGCAGGCATCCTTGTCACCCACGAGCACAGCGACCACGTCAAGGGGCTTTCCACCTTTCTGAAAAAGAACCCGCTGCCGGTGTACGGCGCAGCGGCTACGCTGGATTTTCTGGATGCCAACGATATCGTGCCCGCTAACTGTGCGCTGAACGCGCTGGAGGGCAGGGAAGAGGACATCGGCTGCTTCGGGGTGCAGTCTTTCCCCACCAGCCACGACGTGCCCTGTGTGGGCTACCGCATCCACACCCCGGACGATAAGACCATGACCATCGCCACCGACCTTGGCACCCTGACCCCGCCGGTGCACGAAGCGCTTTCCGGCTGCGACCTTGTGGCGCTGGAAAGCAACTACGACCTGCATATGCTGCGCAGCGGGCCCTACCCCTACTATCTGCGCGCCCGCATCGAGAGCGTGCGGGGACACCTTTCCAACGACGAGTGCTCCGCAAAGCTTTTGGAGCTGATCCAGAGCGGCTGCAAAAAGTTCGCTCTGTGCCATCTCTCGCAGGAGAATAACACGCCCAGCCTTGCCCTGCAGACCGTGTTCACCACCTTGGGTGCAGCCGGTGTTGTGCCGGAAAAAGACTGCATCGTGCAGGCACAGCGCCGCAACGAGGTAAGCCCTGCATTGACGTTCTGATTTGTCAAACAATAAAGCCATCTGCAACAGCTGATCCCGAGGGTTTCAAATCCCGGTCATGCTGCGGCAGATGGCTTCTTCTTTGCGCGGTGATCCGCACTTATTTTGCAATTGTTTCTCTCAAAAAATGTGCAACTCCGGCAGAAATGAAACGACTTATTCTGCGGCTTTTTGCACCCGGATATCACTGCCCAAAAACTGGATCTGTACAAAGGCTGCAAGGCGGCTGGAGATCTTTTCCGTATACAGCTTTTCCAGCAGCGCACCGTCCGTGATATTGGTTGTGACGATGGTGGGCAGCTTTGCGCCCAAGCGGTTATTCAGCAGACTGTACAGATTCGTCAGGAAGAAGCTGGAATTGAACTCGGTGCCCAGATCATCAAGGATCAGCAGATCGGCGTTGCAGGCAGTCTGGAACAAAGTCTCTTCCTCACCGCCGGGGTCTGTGCCGAAATGCAGCGCTTCCAGCTTGCCGAAAAAGTCCGGGCAGGAGACATAGATCACATCGTAGTTCTGCCGCAGCACCTCCCCGGCAATGGCAAGGGCGGCATGGGTCTTGCCCAGCCCTGCGTTACCCACCAGCAGCAGGCTTTCGCGGGTAGCGGGGGAGAAGTCCGCGGCGTAATCCCGCAGGTCAGCCAGAACCTCGGCCATGTAGCTGCGCACGCTCTCGCCCAGCGCCTTGTCCACCGTGTTGGGGTAGTAGTCCAGCTGCATGGTGTCAAAGCTGGAGACAGACAGGCTGGACAGTTCCTCGATCTCCTTCCGGCGCAGCTGCTGCATCACCCGGCGCACACAGTCGCAGGTGCGGCCGTCCACTGCGCCGGTGTCCTCGCACCGCTTGCAGGTGAACTTCGGCTCCAGCGCATCCGCAGGGCGTCCGCTCCCGGCCAGCAGGGCGGTCAGCTTCTGCTTTGCCGCCGCAAGGGCAGCAGCAGTCTCGGTACGGTCCTTGCCGGAAGCTCCGGCAATGGCGCAGCGGATGCCCCGTACCCGCACTTCCTCCTCGGCGTGGCGCAGCCCGGGAATGGCTGCTTCGGCTTCGGCTTGTGCATCCTGCGCCAAGGCGCGGGCGGTCTGCCGCCGCATGGCCACGGTGCGCAATGCCTGCTGATACAATTCGTTTTTGGTACGCATAAAGGCTCCTTACTCCGGTTTCTTGATCAGGGAACGGCGGCGGGTGGCGTTTTTCAGGATATCGTTTCCGCTGGGTGTGTCGCGGTCTACCCGGATATTCCGGCTTGCTCCGGCTGCGGCCACCGGGCCGCGCACATCGTGGATGCTGCGCAGCCCCTTGGCGTTCCATGTTTTAAGGATGCTGTTCCAGTACCACAGGTCGCGCTTCGGGCCGGCCTGCACGGCGGCTTCCTGCACCATGGCGTCATCGTAGCCGTACACCTCGTACCAGCGTGCAATGGCTTTGCGCCCGCCCAGTGTCAGCTCCTCGGGGGAGATCTGCAGCAGGCTGCCGACGTACTCCTCGCGGCTCTGGCGCAGTGCCAGCAGCTTTAAGTGAGCATCGGCCTGCTCGCCGGTCTCCACGCCCTCGGCGCGCCAGACCTTCAGTTCGTGGGTCACGGCGGCCATGGTACGTTTGCCCCGGCTGGCTACATAGGCCACGCAGAGCATCACAGCTTCAGGCGCAAAGCCCTCCTGCACATATAGGTTCACCAGCTTTTCCATTTCGGTGTGGGTCAGCGGACGGGCAAAGCTGGTCTGCCCGCAGTCGATCAGGCTGGAGATCATGGGGTCGGTGCGGCTGGCGGCGGCGATCTCCGCCCAGCGCATGGGGGCGGGAGCGCTGGGTTCTGCGCCCGGCGCGGCGTTTTCCTCGTAGCGCTCCAAAAGCCCTGCACCTGCCCAGAAAGCCAGCGCACTTTCTGCACTGATGCGGCTGCGCAGCTTGAGGTCGGCGCAGATCTTGTCCGGGTCGGTCACGCCGGTGGCCAGCACATACAGCGCCACCCGCACATTGTATTCTTCGGCAATGCCCAGCTTGGAGAACACCAGCTGCGGCACGGCGATGGTATCGCCCTTCAGTTCTTTCAAACGGTAGATCATGGTTTCCTCGTTCGGTTCATTCGTTGGCAGTATCCGGCTCGGCGGGCGGCTCCCAAGGGTCGCAGTCCATCATGTCCGGGCAGTTGTTCCAGCGCTCCGGCTCGGCATCGTAGGCGTCCTTCAGATACTGCGCGGCGGCGGCACGCCCTTCGTCCGTAAGCGGAAATACCTCCCGGCGGCGTAGGGCGGGGTCGGTCTTGTCGATCGTCCAAGGCGCGGGCCAGTAGTCCACAGTGAGGATCTTTTCCTCCTTGGTGGCATCCGCGCCGCTGTCCGGATCCGGCACGGTGCGTTTGCCCGGCGTAAGCCGGTAGCGCAGTCCGGCTTCGTTGCCGCTGTAATCATTCTTGCACAAAAAGTAGTGCAGCAGGGGAACAAAGATCATGGTGCAGCTCGTCCTTTCCGGCAAAAGGCGCAGCCTTTTGCGCAATCAATTCTATTATAAAGCAGCCGGGCTAAAATGCAATAACTTTTTGTGAAACGCCCTGCAAAAGCTGCCCCGCTTACAGGAAATCCGGCCTTGACAGTGCAGCAGAAATATGGTAAAATATTGCCTGTTGCAGCAGATGTGCAATGTGCTACTGTGGCTCAGCTGGTAGAGCAGCTCACTCGTAATGAGCAGGTCGCCTGTTCGAATCAGGTCAGTAGCTCCAAAAATCCCGCGAAACTACGTTTAAAACGTAAGATTTTGCGGGATTTTTTCTTTTCAAAAAATTGAGGTTTCGAAAAAACCGCAACATGATGGGGCAAGGGCAGGGGACGCACTGCCCGCTGCGATGGTGCCGTTTGCCGGAATCGAACCGGCGGCCTGCTGCTTACAAGGCAGCTGCTCTGACCAACATGAGCTAAAACGGCATGAAAAAAGCACGGTGCAAACTGCATCGTGCTAAAAATGGGCAAACAAAAACCACGGTGCGTGTGCATCGTGGTTTAGGTGATGATTTTGGATGTCAAATCCAGAATTTCATCGTACAAGGCTTCTAACTCCTTGCCGTACTGTGTGATGTTTTGCTGATCTGGAGTCAAGCCTTTTGTAGTGATTTCTTCGGTCAGAATGATTTGCAGTAGACGAAGATTTTCGGTCTGTACAGTGTTGGTTGACTCGTCAAGTGAGATTGCAGAACCCAATTCACTTAGATTCACGTTTTATATACTAATCCTCAAAGGGCAAAAAGTTCTTTGAGGATATTTTTATTGTCATTTTGCTGCAATTTTTCGACGGTTCTTCGGCATAACGCAGAAAATGCGGAAACCGCTTGATTTGATTCGGTTTCCGCACTAGAATGGAAACCGGAAAAGCAAATACGGTTTCCACAAGGAGGACGCTTATGCAGGAAAAGCTCGATGCGCTGGTGCGCACGCAGGCTATGCAGCTGTTCCGTCAACAGGGGCTGCATTTCACCATGCAGCAGGTGGCAGAGCCGCTGCATATCAGCAAAAAGACCATCTACACCGTTTATCCTTCCAAGGAGACGCTTTTACTGGACATGGTAGACCACGCCTTTGCAGACATCCACCGCTGCAAGCAGGAGATTCTGGCGGGCAGCGGTACTTTGCAGGAAAAGCTGCGGGCAGTTATCATTGCTATGCCGGCAGAATACGCCGCTTTGGATCTGCGACAGATGAAGGAACTGGACGAGAAATACCCGGTGGTGGCGGCGCGGGTGCGCAGTCAGCTGGAAAACGGGTGGGAGCCCACCATGGTGCTGCTGGAGCAGGCTGTGGCTGAAGGGGTCATGCGTCCGGTATCCCTGCCGGTGTTGCGGCAGATGATCACCGCATCCATCGAGAGTTTTCTGGCAGACCGCAGTCTGGCAGAAAGCGGGGTGCAGTATGTGGCTGTGCTGGAAGAAATGATCTCGATTTTACTGGAAGGAGTGCTGCCGCGATGAAACACAGTTTTTGCGATGGATGGGAGTTTACACGACACTGGACAGAAGCCTTTGGCAAGGGGCTGCCGGTGCCAAAACAGGAAGTCGTCCGCCTGCCCCATACCTGCCGGGAGGTGCCGCTGCACTATGCCTCTCCGGCCGATTACGAGATGGTTTGCGGCTACCGCAAGCGGTTCCGGGTGCCGCCGGTACAGGCTGCGCCCCGGCTGTTTGTCCGCTTTGACGGCGCTGCTCATCAGGCAGTGGTGCGGGTCAACGGCAGGGTTGCCGGGCAGCATCGGGGCGGCTATACCGGCTTTGCGGTGGAGATCACCGACCTTGTAGATCGGGAGGGTGAAAATCTGTTGACCGTGCAGCTGGACACCAGGGAAGACCCGGCTATCCCGCCCTTTGGCTTTGTCATCGACTACCTGACCTACGGCGGGCTGTACCGGGAGGTCTGGCTGGAGGCTGCGGCAGAAAGCCGCCTGACCGATTTGTTCGTCTACACGCCCACCCTGCATGACGCCGTGGTGCAGTGGACGGCAGAGCTTGCGCCCGCAGCCGTGGCGGTCCGCATCCGGCTGGAGACCGCAGACGGTACCCTGCTGGCAGAGCAGACCGCACAGGCGGCAGAAACCGGGAAGATGCAGCTTTCTGCGCCGGACGCACAGCCGTGGGATACAGAGCACCCGGTTTTGCATCATGCCATTGCAGAGCTTTTGAACGCAGCCGGACAGCCCATCGACCGCAAACAGGTGACGTTTGGTTTCCGCACGGCAGAGTTCCGGGCGGACGGCTTCTACCTCAACGGAAAAAAGACCTTTCTGCGGGGTCTGAACCGACACCAGAGCTACCCTTACATCGGCTACGCCGCACCGGAAAGCCTGCAGCGGGAGGATGCCCGCATTTTGCAGGAGGAGCTGCACTGCACCGCCGTGCGCACCAGCCACTACCCCCAAAGCCAATATTTTCTGGATGAGTGCGACCGACGGGGTCTGCTGGTGTTCACTGAACTGCCGGGCTGGCAGCACATCGGGGACGACAACTGGAAGGACGCCGCCTGTGAAATGCTGCGGGAGATGCTCCTGCAAAACCGCAGTCATCCCAGCATCATCCTGTGGGGTGTGCGCATCAACGAAAGCGTGGATGACGATACGTTCTACACCCGCACCAACAAAATTGCCCATCAGCTGGACCCCAGCCGTGCCACTTCTGGCGTGCGGTATCTGGAAAAGAGCCATCTGCTGGAGGACGTCTACGCCTACAACGATTTTTCCCACAACGGCGTAACGCCCGGCGCTAAGCCCAAAAAGGACGTGACCCCGGATATGGGCAAGGCGCTGCTCATATCGGAATGCAATGGTCATATGTACCCCACCAAAGCCTTTGACGATGGCCCACACCGGCAGGAGCACGCCCTGCGGCACGTCCGGGTGCAGAATGCCGCTTACGGCAGCGGGGAACACGCCGGGTGTTTTGGCTGGTGTATGTTCGACTACCAGACTCACAAGGATTTCGGCTCTGGCGACCGCATCTGCTACCACGGCGTGCTGGACAGCTTCCGCAACCCCAAATTGGCGGCGGCGGTCTATGCCAGTCAGGGTGATGCTGACCCGGTTCTGGCGGTCAGTTCCTCCATGGACATCGGCGATAACCCCGCCGGGCAGCTGGGCACGGCATACGTTTTCAGCAATGCCCAGCAGGTCAAGTTGTACAAAAACGATGTGTTCGTTACCGCCCTGCGCCAAAGCGAGTGGACAGCACTGCCGCATCCGCCCTTTGTGGTGGACGATACCATCGGTGAGCTGCTGGAAACGCAGGAGCACTTTTCCCCCTCCAAGGCAGCCGCTGTGCGGGACTGCCTGCTGGCCGCCGGGAAATATGGCTTAGCGGGACTGCCGCTGGCTTACAAGGTCAAATTCGGCTGGTGTATGCTGCACTACAAAATGACCTTTGAGGATGGCGTGGCGCTTTACGGCAAATATGTGGGCAACTGGGGCGGCGAAGCTACCCGCTGGCGGTTCGATGCTGTACAGGACGGCAACGTGGTGCGCAGCGTGACCCTTTGCCCCAGTGCAAAGCTGCACTTGGAGGTCAAGGCCAGCCGGACGACTCTTCAGGAAAAAGACACTTACGATATGGCCGCTGTGCGGGTGCGCATTCTGGACGAGAACGGCACTCCTGCTCCCTATGCACAGTTCCCGGTGCAGTTTGCGGTGGAGGGCAGCGCCGCCCTTGTGGGCCCGCAGACCGCCGTGGCAGAGGGCGGCATGACCGGTACTTATCTGCGCACCGTGGGCACTGCCGGAGAATCCGTGCTGACCGTTTCTGCACCGCAGACCCAGCCCGTTGTGCTGCGGTTCACCATCGAAAAGGAGGATGCTGTATGGAACTGACCCTGAAACAGAAAACCGCATTCGGTATTGGTGCCGTGGGCAAGGATATGGTATATGCCCTGTCGGCTTCTTACGTCATGTATTATTATCAGGATGTGCTGGGGCTTTCGGCAAGCTTTGTGGGGCTGGTGCTCATGGCAGCCCGGTTCTTTGATGCCTTCAACGACCCCTTTATGGGCGTTCTGGTGGCAAAGACCCGCACCCGCTGGGGGCGCTTCCGTCCGTGGATCTTTTCCGGCACGTTGCTCAATGCGCTGGTGCTCTACGCCCTGTTTGCCGCCCCGGTGCTGGACGAAGCGGCGTTGATGGTCTACTTCAGCGTGGTGTACATCCTGTGGGGCGTCACCTATACCATGATGGATATCCCATACTGGTCCATGATCCCCGCCGTGACTCGTACCCCAAAAGACCGGGAGAATCTTTCCATGGTAGGGCGCACCTGTGCAGGCGTTGGCTCTGCCCTCATCGCCATGTTCACCATGCTGCTGGTGGGCATCCTTGGCGGCGACAGCGAGCGCGCTGGCTTCCGCTGGGTGGCATTGATCGTAGCGGTAATTTTTGCAGTGACAGAGCTGGTGTGCTGCATTTCCATGAAAGAAACCACCCCCAGCGAGATGAAAACATCCACCGTGAAGGAAATGTTCTCCGCCCTGTTCCGCAACGATCAGGCTATGGTAGTGGTGGGCAGCATCGTGCTGATCAACTCGGCGCTGTACCTTACCTCCAACTTCATCATCTATTTCTTCAAATACGACCTTGGCGGTGCAGGCTGGAAAGCCACCTACACTCTGTTTTCCACCGTGGGCGGTGCGGCGCAGATCCTTGGCATGATGGTGCTTTACCCCTTGCTGCGCAAAAAGTTCAGCAGTACGCAGGTATTCCATCTGAGCCTTGTGCTGGCGCTGTGCGGCTACGGCACGCTGCTGGCGTTCTGCCTGACTGGCCTTTCCCACAGCCTTGCCTTGCTGTGCATTCCGGGCGTGGTGGTGTTCGCCTGCAACGGGATGCTGACCGTGCTGACCACCCTGTTCCTTTCCAACAGTGTGGATTACGGCCAGCTCAAGACCGGACGCCGGGAGGAGAGCGTTATCTTTTCCATGCAGACCTTTGTGGTCAAGGCAGCCTCCGGCGTGGCGGTATTCCTGACCGGTATCGGGCTGGACCTGATCGGTCTTGTGGGCAACACGGAAGAGACTGGCCCCGTAGCGGTGCAAAGCGCCGGAACGCTGCTGGGTCTGCTCCTGATGATGACGGTTCTGCCCATGCTGGTGCTGGCAGGTGTGCTGGTGCTGTTCCGCAACAAGTTCGTTCTGACCGATGCCCGCGCTGCCGAGATCAGCGCACAGCTCCATGGGGAGGAAACGCACCATGACTGAAACGCTGCACTGGTACGCGGAAACCTCCGGCGGCACACGAAAGGGCAGCTGCGCGGTCACGGAGAATGGCGGTGTGCTGCATCTTTCCGCTGACCTGCCCGCCGGGACGCTGAAAACGGTGTGTGCCGAGCTGCCGTGGACGATGGAAGCAGACGAGCGTCTGTTCATGAACGGCTACCAGACATGGACCTACAGCCCGGAGCTTGACCGGAACGGCAAGCTGCGCGGCACCGACCACATTCCGGGATTTCTACTGAAGAAATATGCCTTTGACCGTTACGGCGATTATCATTTTGTGCCCTATGGGCATCAAAAGGGGCAGAGCCACGGCTTTTCCTACTGCTATTTCCGCAAGGGCAAGCAGTTCCGGCTGGTGGCATCGCTGGACGAGACCCCGGGCTACACCATCCTCCGCTACGACAGCGGCAAAGCCCTGCTGACGCTGGAGCGGGACTGCGCCGGGGTGGAGCATCCCGGCGGCAGTTTCCCACTCTTCGACCTGTTTTTTGCCGAGGGCAGCGAGGTCGAGGTGTTCGACGGCTGGTTTCAGGCGATGGGCATCCGTCCTCGGACGGAGAAAAAGCTGGCAGGCTATTCCAGTTGGTACAACCGCTATCAAAACATCACCGAGGACACCATCCGGGAGGACATGACCGGCTGCCGCAGCCTGCTTTGCCCGGGAGACCTGTTCCAGATCGATGATGGCTGGGAGCCGAAGGTGGGGGATTGGCTGGAAACGGATACGCAGAAATTCCACCACGGGCTGAAAGGCATGGTGGAGGAGATCCACGCCAGTGGCTTTCAGGCCGGGCTATGGCTTGCACCCTTTGTGTGCGAAAAGGACTCTGCCCTTTTCCGGCAGCACCCGGACTGGCTGCTGAAGGTGAACGGTGCGCCATGGTGCTGCGGCAGCAACTGGAGCAGTTTCTATGCGCTGGATATCGACAACCCGGCCGTGCTGGACTATCTGCGCCGGGTGTTTGACCGGGTGCTGAACGATTGGGGCTTCGACCTTGTCAAGCTGGATTTTCTGTACGGCGCTGCCCCCTTTGGCAACGCCCGTGAGAGCCGGGCAGCCCGGATGTACCGTGCTATGGAGCTTTTGCGCACATGGTGCGGGCAAAAGCAGATTCTCGGCTGCGGCGTACCGGTGATGCCTGCCTTCGGGCTGGTGGATTACTGCCGTGTCAGCTGTGACGTAGGGCTGGACTGGGACGATGTGTGGTATATGCGCCTGTTCCACCGGGAGCGGGTATCCACAAAACAGGCCATCAACAACACTGTATTCCGGCGGCAGCTCAATGGCCGCGCCTACGGCAGCGACCCGGATGTGTTCTTTCTCCGGAAGGAAAACTGCAAGCTGACGGCAGAACAAAAGCACACCCTTGCCACGGTCAATGCCCTGCTGGGCGATGTGTTCCTTACCTCGGATATGCCGTCCCGCTACACACAAGCGCAGCGGGCAGAGTACCGCCGCCTGCGCACCCTCTTTGAGCGTGCCACGCAAGTGCAGGTGGAAATGGAAAACGGCCGTCTCTATATCCGGTATCTGCTGGGTGGAACACCGCAAAAACTTTGTTTCGACCCGTTTTGACAGTGCAAACAAACCACAATCAAACAACAACACCCGCCCATATACTGTGCTTTGCACACGATACATGGGCGGGTGTTTTGCTGTTCTGCCAGTATGATTTCTCAGCTTTTCAAATGTAGCTTGGGTCTGTGCAGCGCCGCCGAGGTTTTATACGTCCTACTGCTTTTCCCGTGCTTCAAAATGACACCGGCTCTATTATAATGGATGGAAATGCTGGGAACAAGATGAAAGATACCGGTGTATAGGATCTGTCCCCGGAGAGTTGTAACAAGCCATCCGGGGACATTTTTGTTTTTCGGTATCTATTCTGTAGGAAAAAAGCATGGTATACTGAACAAAACAACTTGGAATTTGTGGAGAAAAACCCGATGGAAGAAAAAACGTATCGTACCCGTTGCGGAACGATCCACTATTGGGCAAGTGTGTCAAACCTGAATCTTTTCAAGTTTGCGGCGACCAAAGGCAATCTTTCCGCAGTAGACGGGATTTTTCAGAATGGCCCGAATCAATGTTGCGCTGAAAAGGGGAGAGGTACCGTTCTGACGGGCGAGTTTCTGAAAACCGTGGGTCTCCAGATATTTGGAAAGACCATTTGCACCTGTGTCCGTATTTACATATTGCTCAAAAATCGTGCGTATGGCAGGGGCTTCATCCTCATTGATTTGCAGCACACAGTCAACCAAACGATAGCCATAAGGCGCAAAGCCGCCGTTCCAGTGGCCTTCTCGTGCCTTGTCCACTACCTGCTTGTGGGTCACACTGCCATTTCCAACAAGAAGGCGCTCACCGCTCATGGTTAAAATGCGGTCAAGGTGGTTTGCCCAATCCTGCATGGCCATGGGCTGTTCGCGTTCTGCCTGACGTTCTGCGAAATCCAGATAACCGGAAACCAACTGCCCCATAGCACGAAGCTCTTTCTCGTTCAGATAATTTTTGGCAATAGTAGCTTCTCGTAAGGTGGGTTGATTTCCTACAAAAGTGGTCAGACCCATAAATCCCTTTTCGGCATCTGCACGGTTGTAAATGACCTCGGCGGCAGTCTGACCGTGGATGGCATAATGAATTTTATTCTGAACTTTTTTGAAGAATTGGACGGAGACTTCTGCTTTTGGGTCGTAGTCAATGCTGGTTGCATAGATTTCCAGAATTTGACGGTAGAACACCTTTTCAGAAGCACGGATGTCGCGGATGCGTTCCAACAGCTCTTTGAAATATCCACCGCCGCCCAAATTTTTCAGGCGTTCATCATCCAGCGCAAATCCCTTGCGCATATATTCTTTCAAAATGCCAGTTGCCCAGATACGGAATTGTGTGCCTCGTTTGGATTTGACGCGGTAACCAACGGAAATGATAACATCAAGATTATAGTAATCCACGTCGTATGTTTTTCCATCAGCGGCAGTGTAGGCAAATTTTGCCCACACTGATTCCTTTTGGAGTTCATCTTCTTTGAAAATGTTTCGAATGTGTTTTCCGATAACGCTGCGGTCACGTTGGAACAAATCGGCCATCTGGTCAATGGAAAGCTAGACAGTGTCACCATCAAAGGTAGTATCGATTTTGGTTGGTTGTTGAGGATACGGCGTTGTCTATTTCCAAGGCCGATGCGTACTTCTCGATCACATCGGCTAGAAAAGCTGCGAATGCGCTCCATTCATCGAGTGTGGGCGTAGAGCATTCCGAAGAGGTGGGATTGTTTTCTGTACGGTGGCAATTATTCAATGGGCATCTCCATTTCCTTGTAGCAGAACTTTGACTGTCCTGCGAATTTTAGAAACATCCCTTGATTCATCCGCTCAAAAGTTTCAGTCGCTCCAGCTTTTCCTGCGCTGTTTCTTTGTGGAAACTCACGCCGATGCAGGAAACAGGAACGCACATTTCCAATAGGCGGTCATAGATGCGGGCATGAGCAGTATCTTGTGGGTGCCGTTCTCTCTGCACGGACTTCCTACCCCCTTCCAGCGGCGTTTTCCGGCTCTCCCTTGCGGGGTCATGGCCGGGTATCCCATGCAGACGGTCATTCGGTTCTCAAGGTTCGATGAAGGCTTGTAGAAAGCCTATCACAATTAAATAAGTGTTTTTAGGACGTATCAGGTCCGGTTTTGAGGGAGAAAACCGGACTTGGGAGGTTCGGTTCTTGTGAACGGCTCTGGATAGAGCATACCATAAAATTGCTCGATTTTTTAGGAAGTGATACTTCCGCTTTTTGCCTTCAAAACCGGAAGTAATAGTTCCGGTTTTGCGCAATATTGAATGAATCAACGACAATTTTTCGGAAACGATTTTTTCTACAAGAAATTTGCTTATTCAGCGTCTGTTAAGATACGCAGTCGGCACAGTTTATGTGCTGAATATCGGGTTTTGGCGAAGCCCAACAAGTGTTTTTGAAGTCGGATTTGAAAAATCTGATTCAAAACTTGTGAGTTGGCACCAACTCGCCCTGCTTGCTGCGGTTGCAAACTCGAAAATTTTTGTGCAGAAAAATAACCGCCCGCTTCAAGGTGAACTTGAAAGCTGACGGTCTGATTTGCAAAATGATTTTCAAATTTGGAAGTCGCATTGAGAGGTTTCATAGCGCCTGCAAGCAATGCAGACGTATATACATCTGCGAACTTGTCGGGGCGAGGCCCCTCCATCTGCTGTCGCAGACCGTTCTGTCGCTTAAAAGCCCCACTGGGGCTTTCATTGCTGCGCTACGCTCCGCAAACGCGAATTTTGCTCTGCAAAATACTTGTTGGGAACACCCAAACCCTCGAACTGCATCCCGTGGATGCAGGCTGTTTTAAGCAAACAAAAAGGAAAACGGTTTTACTTTTTGCGAAATTCTCCATACAGCCACTCTGCCAGAGCTGACATAATAGCCTTGTACTTGCTGGTGTCCTCAAACAGAGAAGAGAAGGTGTCCTGCGCTTCGAGATAGCTGTCCTGTGCGGCAGTATCAAAAGCCTTGGGGAAGATGCTCTCGGTGAAGATCTGCGGGTCGGAGCTGCGCGCCAGCTTTGCCAGCTTCGGGTCGGCCAGCAGACGGTCATGCAGAGCAGTAAGCAGCACCCGGTCGGCATTGGTGAACTCGCCCTTGAACTTCTCGTTGATCTTCAAAATGATCTCGTCCAGCGGCTCCTTGGGGTCGTGGCCGAGAGCGCCTTTCTGGGTGACTGGCTCATAGACACCCTTGGCGTGTTCCAACTCGATGGCACCGGCAAAGGTCTTTTGCAGCTTGTAATACTCCAGCTGCAATTTGCCCTCCAAGTCCAACGGAGAGACCTCGTCCGGCGGCAGCAGCTTGAGCAGGTAAGCGCAGAATACGTTCTCCTTGTGCAACTCTTCATCGAACATCCGTGCCACCTGCGAAACGTAGCCGTACCACTTGACAAGGCTGCGCAGCAGGCGGCGGAACTGGTACCGCTCGGCCTGCGTTTTCTGGTTGTAGCGGTCTGCCACCGGCTTCAAGACGCTGCTCATGCGGCCTACGGCGTTTTTATCCTGCTTGGTGCTGCGGAAATACTCCTTGGCAAAGGCTTCCACGTCTGCATCGGAATAGACGGCAAAGCTCCGTAGCTCCTTCTGGGTCTTGTAAATGAGGTCGGTGTTGACCTCCTGCTCCAGAAAGGTCTCCTGATAAAACGGCTGGAAGGCCTCCCGGATGTCCTCTGCCTTGTTTACAAAATCCAGCACAAAGGTGTCGGTTTTACCGGGACAGGTACGGTTTAATCGGGAGAGGGTCTGCACCGCCTTGACGCCCTTCAGTTTTTTGTCCACGATCATGGTGTGGAGCAGCGGTTCGTCAAAACCTGTCTGGTATTTTTCTGCCACGATGAGCACATTGAAGCTGTTGTGGAACTCCTTTTTGGTCTGGCTCTCTGCAATGTGGCTACCGTCGGCGCGGACGTTCAGGGACTGCTCCGTGTATTCCACGCCGCCGTCCGGTACGGCACCGGAAAACGCCGCTAAGATCTGCACATCATCATAGCCCTGCTCCGCAATGTAGCGCTTGACCTCGTGAAAGTACCGTACCGCCGCCAGCCGGGAGGAGGTGACTACCATCATCTTGCCCCGCCCGCCGATCTTGTGGCTAGTGGTCTCCCGGAAGGTCTCTACAATGATCTTTGCCTTCTGGCTGATGTTGTAGGGGTGCAACTCTTCATACTTGCGGATGAGCTTTGCCGCCCGGCTGGCAGGCAGGTCGGGGTTGTCCGGGATGGTCTTGGCGATCTTGAAGCAGGTGGAATAGGTCATGTAGTTTTGTAGCACATCCAGAATGAACCCTTCCTCAATAGCCTGCCGCATACTGTAAATGTGGAAGGGGTGGTGGCTGCCGTCCGGGTACTCGGTGCCGAACAGCTCCAGCGTGGCGGCTTTTGGGGTGGCGGTAAAGGCAAAGAAGGACAGGTTCTTGTGCCGTCCGTGGGAGGTCAGCTCCTTCACCAGTGCATCCTCCGGGTCGATCTCGTCCTCCGCTTTGCCTTCTAGCTCGGCATATTCCCGCAGCGCATCCTCGGTGTCGGCAAGGGCGGCTTTCAGCTTCAAAGCAGAGGTGCCGGTCTGGGAGGAGTGCGCTTCGTCGATGATAACGGCATAGTTCTTCCCGGCGGTCTTGTTCACCTCAGTGTAGATGACCGGGAACTTTTGCAGTGTGGTGATGATGATGCGTGCGCCGTTGTTGATGGCATCCCGCAGGTCGCCGGAGTTTTTATCCTCGCCGATGGCCTCCACCGCACCCAGCGTATGGTCGAAGCCGGAGATGGTCTCCTGCAGCTGTGCGTCCAGCACGGTGCGGTCAGTCACCACGATGACGCTGGCAAACACCGGCTTGTTCTCGGTGTTGAACAGGGAAGCCAGCCGGTACGCCGTCCAAGCAATGGAGTTGGACTTGCCCGACCCGGCGCTGTGCTGGATGAGATAGTGCTGCCCGGCACCCTTCTGCCGCACATCTGCCACCAGCTTGCGCACCACGTCCAGCTGATGGTACCGGGGAAAAATCAGGGTCTTGCCGTCCTGCAGGCTCATGAACTTTTGCAGGATGTCCATCATGCTGTCCTTCTGGAACACTTCTTCCCAGAGGTAGGCGGTAAGGTAGCCGTTGGGGTTGGGCGGGTTGCCTGCACCGCCGTCCCGCCCGGCACCGTTAGAGCCCTGATTGAAGGGCAGAAAGCGGGTGTCCTTGCCTGCCAGCCGGGTGGCCATCCACACCTCGGTCAGGTCTACGCAAAAGTAGCCCAGAATGCGCTTGTTGAACTGGAAACACACCTCCCGGGGGTCTCGGTCGTGCATCCACTGCTGTTTGGCGTTCTCCACGGTCTGCCCGGTGAACTGGTTCTTCAGCTCAAAGGCGAACACCGGGATGCCGTTTACCGCCAGCACCATGTCCACCGAGTTGTGGGTGGTGTCGGAGTAGAACCACTGCCGGTTGCAGGTGATCTCGTTTTGAGCGTAGCGCTGGGCGTCCTTCTGGTTCAGCGCGGACTCCGGCTGAAAATAGCACACCCGGAACCGCCGTCCCCGGTGCTTGAACCCATACCGCAGCACCGAAAGCAGCCCGTCCGCATCGCAGGCATTGTTAAAGGCCGTGCAGAACTTCCGCACAGGGTTTACCGGGTTCTGCTTTTCAAAAAATGCCCACTCGTTGGGCTGGGTCTTTTGCACAAAGCGAATCAGGGTATCCACAAACAGCCCCAGCTTGGGGTCGTAGCAATCCCCGTTGCGGGTGTAGCCCCCGGCAGGGGAGAGCATCGCCGCCGCAATGTCCGATTCAAACTGCTTTTCGGTGGTGTTGAGGGACATGGTTAGACCTCCTTATATGATTGACCTGAAAGTCTGGATGAAAGTTGAGAATGCTTTAACGAGAGAGTTTAAAAAGGCTGCAACAGGTTCTGTGTTTTCGGGAAAAATGAGAAAATAAAGAGTTATAACAGAAGCAATCATGCTGAACCAAGAGAATTTACTATTTTTAGATTCGTTTTTATAGTCGGCAAGATGTTGGAGAATCTCGGTCTTTCGGTCAAATTCCTGACGGATTGATAGGATTCTCTTTTCTAGTAAACGGGTCTTTTCGAGAGGAGGTTTTGTCAATTTACGGTAATCGGTTTGAAATCCGAGAGAGTCAAAAGTTTTTCCATGAAAAGCCTCTGAAATCAGAGATGCGGAATAATCAAGAATATCGTGGTCATTCGCAAGAAGGAGATAAGCATCAATAGACTTTTCAAATTGGTACCGATATTTAAGCAGTCGTTTAAGATTTTTTCTCGCAAGCTTTATACGTGTCAGTTTCTGGAGATAGTAGGCAACAGATTCTTCTGCTGAAGAAGAAAGGGCTTCGAGTAATTTAAAATTAAATACCGCTGTAGAAAACTCATAGGAACACGCACTGACGGCTTGAAAATCTTTCGTGATGTAACCGGGCTCTAACTCTATTTTATCTATATTTACAACATAAGCGATGTCGTTACATTTTTTGCCAGTAGACAAAGCTGTCCTACTCAATCTGAAGAAGAGCTTGTCATAGTCTTCTAGAAATTGCCCTTCGGTATCCTCAATGCCGATTGATAGCCAGAAAAACCGTGTATCTTTATTTTTGTAATCAATATTTGTCTTGTAAATGATAATTGCAGGTGGAATCTCAGAAGAGGAGTGAAGAAACGTTTTAAAAAACTTGTTTACTTCGTGAAAGAAAAGCCATTTTTTAATACAGAGGTTTTCATAGAGCTGGTTGCTTTTTGCTGAAAAAGAATCGGTGAATGTGACAGAATAGTGCTTCTTGCATCTGCGGGTGTTTTTGGAAGCCTGCAAATAAGGCTTAACGGAATTTAGAGATTTTGGATGGCCTGTATTTATAATGGAATTCAACTCTTCCATATAGGAAGCAGAAAAGAAAATCCGAAACTCGATAGCCCAATAAGAAGAATTGATATCGGCAATTTTAAAATCAAAATAATCTATGAATGGACAATTTGGAAATTCTAAACTATGAAGATAGATTTGAGAAAATGAAGATGAAATTTTAGAGTCGGTGTTATCAAGAATCTCTTCGAGATGATCAAAAGAGAAGGTGTTTGGAAAAAATCGAGCAGAAGTGCATTGTATAAGTAGTTTTTTAAGGCCGTGCTTAAAGGAAATGCTATTTTCCCGTGGAACTAAGTCGGATACAATCATGCAGAAAGGTGTACAGTATCCCCCTGCTGGAATTGAACAATCAAGATTAGGGTGATTTAGCGGAGGATAAAAAGAAAATTGATAGTGGCTTTTTCGGTGAGAGCGCTTGACTGAATCTAGACATGTATAACAAGAAAGTTTGCGGCGCAGGCGGACGGAGTGATATAAAAGGGTACGCTTAAAAGTGGCATGTTTAATTCCATAATAACGCAATCTTACACCTCCCTTTTCCCCGTTACAACCTCATAAATCAAACTTTTCTTGTAGCTTTCCAGTTCTTTTACCAGCTGCTCCTTCTTTGCAATCAGTTTGTCAATCTCGGCGCACTTGGCGTCAAGGTAGTCGGCAATTTCTTTTTGCTCTTCAAGTGGTGGCAACAAAACAGGCATGGATTTAAGGAGGCTCTGCCCAAGACTAGCCCGTGTTACAAGATTCATTTCCTTAACAAGATAAAACCGTAAGTGAGTGCTTCTAAAATAATACTTTGCATACGGCGTATGCAATTTGTCTGAAAATGGACGTACTCGGATGAGAAAACCAGCAAACGTGGCATTGGGAATATCCTTTTCACAAACACAAGAAAATCCAACTTCTTCGATCGTTTCGGAAGTCCGGGTAAAGAAAATGTCTCCCTCCTTTACAGAGTATCGCTCTTGTTCTTCTGGAGTGGACTCGACTAATCCAGATACGGCAAAAGGCAGAGAGTAATTTTTATAAACATCACTATAACTTACAAATGGAAAACCTTTTCCAAAAAATTCGCTGCTCTTACTTATACCGTTCTGCGTATCTCCAACATTGCGGAGTTTACCAAGAACCCACTTAGCTGGAATTTGACCAATATAGTCAATCCCACTATCCTTCATCTCCCGCTCACCACGCACGCCTTTGGTAACCGACTGCGTAATAACTGCCTGCTTGAGCTTTTTGTATTCCTCGATGCTGGAACGAGTTTTGGAGAGCAGATTATCAATTTTAGAACATTTTGATTCAAGATAACAGACGATGAGTTTTTGTTCATTAAGATTGGGAACAGGAACAAACTCGTCTGCGAGCATGGAAGATAAATCAAGGTTTTGGATGCCGGTTGTTTGCTTAATATAGTTCTGTGTATAACGATTTTTGTAGAATGTAACAAATACATACTGAAGATATTGAGGAAGAATAAAGTCGGAACAACGCAACCGATCCATAAAATTTGCAAAAAGTGCAGGATACTCTTTGTCAAATAGTACAGTCCGCCCAACGGGCGTCTTTTCACCGCCGCCTGATTTTTCTATAAGAATGTCATTTTTCTGTAAAAGAAGCTTCTTTATAATGGGTGATGCATAATGCCGGATCGTTAAGTTATTGGAATCAGTAAAACGAAAATGCCCATAATCAAAATCGGCGATTCGCAAACAAATGCAGTCGCCCGTTTCGCCGGTGGCTTCATCGCCCCAAGCACCACCGTCTCTTTGTGAGATGCAGGATTTCATGCGATGAACCTCCCACCCCTCCGGAATCTCCCCAATCCATTCAATGCCGCTGTCTTTCATTTTCCGTGCCATGGTCAGCCCTCCTTATGGAACAGTTCTGCCAGCCCGGCGGAGATATCCTGTTCCAGTGCGGTAATGCGTGCCACGATATCCTCCACGGCTTCCGGCGCCTGATACTCGTAGAAATAGCGGGTCATGGGGATCTCGTAGCCCACCTTGGTCTTGCTGTGGTCGATCCATGCGTCGGGGGCGTAGGGCAGAACTTCCCGGGCAAAGTAGGCGTCAATATCCTGCACCAGCGGCACGTTTTCAGTGTCCCGCAGGCTGGTGTCCGGCACAGGCTTGCCGCGCTTCAGGATAACGTTGCCCGCTTCGTCCCGCTGGGGGCGCTCCACCACGATCTTGTTGTAGCCGAACTCCACGCTCTCGAACACCTTGCTCTCGCAGTAGATGCCGTTTTTGTCGCCGTACACCTTGCCGTTGGCAAACTCGCCGTAGGCGGTGACGATCAGTTCCCGGCAGGCATCGGTGATGTCGTTGCGCTTGGTGCCGATGCTCTTGCGGCGTGGCTCGAAGCAGTGGCTGGCGTCAATAAGCTGCACCTTGCCCGCACGGTGGGCGGGCTTATCCTTGCTGAGCACCCAGATGTAGGTGGAGATGCCGGTGTTCATGAACATATCGGTGGAAAGCTGGATGATGCAGTCCAGCCAGTCGTTTTCCAGAATATACTGCCGGATGTTGCTGGGCCCGCTGCCGGCATCGCCGCTGAACAGGGGAGAGCCGTTCTGGATAATGGCCATCTTGCCCTTGTTTGCCAGCTTGGCAAGGCCGTTCAGCACAAAAAGTTGCTGCCCATCGCTGATCTTGGGCAGACCGGGGGCGAAACGCCCCATCTCGCCCCGGGCAGCCTCGGCTTCCACCGCCTTCTGCTCCCGCTTCCAGTCGATGCCGAAGGGCGGGTTGGAGATGATGTACTGGAAGGTGAACCCGGGAAACTGATCCTCCGACAGAGTGTCACCGAACCGCATATTGTTAGGGTCGCCGCCGCGGATCATCATGTCCGCCTTGGCGATGGCAAAGGTGGAGGGGTTGAACTCCTGCCCGAAGCAGGTCACCTCAATGTCGCTGTTCAGCTCGTGGATGCGCTCCTCCATGCAGCTCAGCATCTGGCTGGTGCCCATGGCCATATCGTAAACGGTCATGCTGCTGGTGTCCAGGTCAGCTTCGGACAGCAGCAGGTCGGTCATCAGATAGATGATGTCCCGGCTGGTGAAGTGCGCTCCGGCTTCCTCGCCAAAGCTCTCGGAGAACCGCCGCACCAAGTCCTCAAAGATGTAGCCGCAGTCCACGGCGCTGATCTTGTCCGGGCCAAGATAGCCCTTCTCAGAGCCGAACTCCTTGATGACGAGGTAGAGGGTGTTGCTCTCTACCATCCGCTTGATGATGTTGTCAAAGTCGAACTTTGCCAGCACGTCCTGTGCGTTGGCAGAGAAGCCGGACAGGTAATCCCGGAAGTTGGATTCAATGTTGTCCGGGTCTGCCAGCAAGGTCTCGAAGGTGAACCGGCTGGTGTTATAGAACTGGTAGCCGGAGGCCTTCTGCAAAAAGCCGTCGATGACCTGCAGCTTTTTCACCTTTTCGTAGGTGTCCAGCACTGCCTGATGGGTGGGCAGCAGGCAGTCGTGAAACCGCTTCACCACGGTCATGGGCAGAATGACCAGACCGTACTCGTGGGGCTTGAACGGCCCCCGCAGCATATCGGCTACGTTCCAGATCATGGCGGCTTTTTCGGCAATGTTGGCACCTACGGCGGTGATCTTATCGTTTGGCATACGTTGCTCCTTGTTTTTTGTGATAGGTGGACATCCTGATTTTACAAAAATGGGTGTCCTATAAATCGGATAGCAGGGGGCTTCTCCTGAAAAATGATTCTTGCACCTATTGTACCACGATAAAAGTGGAAACACCATATTCCGGCAAAAGAAAATGCCCGCCTGAAAACCAGACGGGCGGGTGACGGATAATGGGTTTTGAGGCTTCCTTAATGACCACCGATTGTGCTTATAAGCCGGCAGCATCGGTACCCTTGGAAAGTGCAATGACACATTCCACATGCTCATTATTGTCCAAACTCAAGTTCATATCTTCCTCAATAATGGGAAGCCTAAAACGAATGGATTTTAACCACTGGCCGTTAGGCTGGCGATCTTCATGAATCTGAATTTCAGAGATGAGCGCTTCCATTACTCGACGCCGTTCCACATCATTCATGGCTGTATACAATTTATCAAAGCACATCAATACCTTATAGATGTTATCACCGGTCAATTTCTCAGCTTCAATCGCCTGCCTTTTGGCTCTTGCCTCAATCATTTGCGATTCTTCATCTTCTATCTTATCATACATCCGATAAAGACGATCATCAAGATCTGCTTTCCGTTTGAAATAGTGACGGTCATCAGGGTCAAGGGAATCTATTTCTTCCATCAGTTTCGATTTTATAGAATAGAACTGACGTAGCTGCTTTTCATGGTTTGCAATCTCCTGATCCAACATGGAAGTGTCTACTTTCATGTTGATTTTTTCCTGCATCATAGATGCAAATTTAGGCTTGCTAACCAATGCTACAATAACCTCTGTCACCGCATCGTCTAACAGTTCCTCACGAATCTGCTTTCTGTACTCGCATTTGTGCCCCCGTGTCATGGTACGATGCTTGCAGCCATAATAATAAAAATCCTTGTACTTTGTACCATCTTTTTTATGCTTGATACATTTATTTCCGTACATCCCTGCGCCACAAATCGGACACTTCACAATGCCTGAAAGCAGGTGGGTTCTGGTATCTTTGCCTTTGTTCACATGCTCATATTTTTTTGCTTGTGCAAGCAGCTTAACCTGTGCGGCCTGCCAGACTTCTTCAGAAATAATAGCTTCATGCAATCCATCTACCAGCAAATAATTATCTTGTTCAACAAGATGATAATCGTTTCTGGTTCCATGAACTTTTTCGGTTCTTCTGCGTCCATAAGCAATTTTCCCACAGTATACTGGATTTTTTAGAATCAAACGAATTAAATGGGCATCAAACAAAGGATTCTTTCCATTCTGCCGCTGGATTTTTCGTATTCCATGATTCTCCAGATATTTTGCAATGCCATTGGAGCCAATGTCCGTATTAACATAACGATCAAAAATCACCCGGATTGCGGCAGCTTCTTCTTCGTTGATCTGTAATTCGCCATCAACAAGCTGATAACCATAAGGGGCAAAACCACCATTCCATTTTCCCTCTCTGGCTTTCTGGATACGCCCCTCCATTGTTTGGACACGAATATTTTCACGCTCAATCTCAGCAACCGCAGAGAGAACCGAAATCATCAGTTTACCGGCATCCTTAGAAGAATCAATTCCGTCCTCAACGCAGATAAGGTTTACCCCAAAATCCTGCATAACCTGTAAAGTTGAAAGCACATCCGCCGCATTTCTTCCAAAACGAGAAAGTTTAAAAACAAGAACAAAGGAAACGCCGTCTTTTCCCGACTTAATATCATCCATCATTTGATTGAACTGTATCCGTCCCTCGATGGATTTTCCAGATTTTCCGGCATCTTCATATTCTCTAACAATCTCATAATCGTTATAATCAGCAAAGGCTTTTATCCTGGACTTCTGGGCATCCAGAGAATATCCGTCAATCTGCATTGTCGTTGACACTCTTTTATAGGTATACACTTTCACTCTTTCTCTGTTCATATTCAACCTCGCTCATAGTGCCACAACAATGCACTACTTAATTGTTATTCGTTTTTGCCTTAACACTTAAGCCGAATTTATTTGATGCTGCTCTACAGAGCTGCACACTTCTTCGTCAAGTGTTTGGACTTAATTATCACGATACAATTATATCATGCGGCCTTTTGGTTTTCAACGCTTTCTTGCTTTAAAGTGCTAAATTCTTTTGACTTTTTTATCTTCGGCGGTTCTGGCAAATTATCAATATCCAATTCGTCTGCATACTTCTCAATCAAGTTAGCAAGTAAATCTGCAAAACCGCTCCATTCATCTCCCATAGGCTACCTCCATAGATAGAAAAAGCCAGCCTCCTACCACATCATCACACCTTTCTATATCAAAAAGAAGTGCTGCACCGGAATAGTCCAGTGCAGCACCGCTTTAATCTTATTTTTGATACCGTATTATCTGGACAGCAGGACTGCCCATCAGCACACCCCCGGTACTGGGAATATTCAAGCCGGTTCAGGGTTTCCAGCCAGATGGCTGCTGAACCGCCGCATACCGCCGATAGGTGGTTGACACCATATTCGCAGTAAGTTTCGGTGAGTGGCTCGGTTTCTTATGCTGCGTGTTATGGCACTTTCCAGCCCACCACAGGCCGGTTATCAGCCACCAAATAACCGCTCGGCCCCTTTGATGTCATCGTGTTGACGGATGCTCTGACCATCCGCAGGGGGTCTTGGCGTTTGTGCTATGTGATGCTCGGCGCAGCACTCAAAAACTTGAATACTGGATATGAACGGTTGCCCGCTGTTTGTCAAGGTTCCATGAGTGAAAAGGGAAGATTTCCCCTTTCACTATAAAGGACTGGGAACGGGCAAAAGTTGTTATCACGCAGCCAGCTTTTTCTGAATTTTCTTCAGTGCCACCTTTGCGGAACGCATCACGGTTGACTTATTGCTTCCCTCCATTTTTGCGATCTCCATGTATGTATACCCGTAGGCAAAATGGAGCAAGAAGCGCCGCCGCTGTTTCGGAGTAAACTCATTGAGAGCTTCCTGGATTTCATGCAAAGTCCTTATGCGCTCATAGGTCTGCTCCAGCGTTTCCGTAGATACTTCAAAGATCAGGCAGGTATCCCAGGAACGGGCATCACGGTGTCTAAAATCCGCCTTGCGCTGACGTTCAACTTCACGCTCGTAATCAACAAATACCTGATAGATTTCACGGGATACCTCAACCGTAACCGGGATTCCATTTTCATCCAAAATCGTAACTCTGCACATTGGATACTCCTTATGCGGCTTCATCCAGCCGCACCAGAATGCCATCAAGAAAAGGAGCATCCTCACAGATGTCATTCTGCATCATGCAGGCACAGCAGCACGGGCAGGGCGCAGGCTCGTCCTCTGCCAAAATGACAACTGCTTCACCGGGTTGTAATTTAATGACTCGTACCAATTTTTCCATCTTATAACCTCCAAAATTATATTGAGGGCTTGTCCCTCTACTTATCGGAGATGCCAGAGGGGAAAAATTAAGGAGTAGAAGAAATTTTTTGAAAAACTCTATTACTGAATAGACAAAAGTAACGACAGCATCTCAACTTGTGGGATGCTGCCGTTGCTTTTACCTATCCATCAGATAAACACGGAGCCGTTTATAAACTCTGTGCATCAAATCTGTTACCGCCGCCGGACTACAACCAAACATCGTTGCAATCTCTTTGCATTGATACCCTTTCCAAAAATAAAGCTCAATGACTTGCCGCTGCCGGTCGGTTAAATGCCGTAAACCCTCCGCCAATCGCTCATTCTGTATGGTATCTATGAAGTCCCGGATTTCACACTGGACTGTAAAATCTTCTTGTATGTAGAAGCAGCGCTCCTGGAATGTCAATTCCTCACTCATACTCTCAAGAGAATTACAGTGATACCGGTACTTGCGATCTGAATTGCTCAATAGACGATCTTCCTCTTTTAAGACCGCCACCCAATATTCTTCGGTCAATGCCGTATGCTCCTTTCATCAGTTTTTGGGCAGAAACTGATAAAAGGCGGGCCACGGCATCTATACCCATCGGGGGATTCTCCTAAAAATCGATAAACAAAAACGCCAGGAAGCTGTTGAAACTTCCTGGCGCTCAAACACTCCGTTTGATATGGGGATTCATAATGCTGTTTTAATATATACTCTAGTGCGGTTTTTAGAGCGGAAAGCTGTGCTTTGAAAATACCAATTTTTTTGGTATTATCCTCGGTCTATTCTTATGTTCTGGATAAAGAAAAATGCCCATGACCTTCTCCGACAGCTAGTCACAGGCAGTAACTCAATTAAACCCTGCTGTGAAAAGCCGTTTTTTTTATTGGCTATCAACAGGGCTTAATTCAATTCAAGTTAAAATATAAAAATCGGCATAGTAGCACGTTTTCTATACATACTTTAGAGTGATTCCTTTTCGCTTATCGGTACGATAGAATATATTTGAGGTGAGCCACTATGCCGGAAGATAAGCTTAAGTTTTTGGGTGACCGCATTCGCTCGGCACGAAAAGACTGTGGATTGACCCAACAGGCGCTGGCTGATCAGGCTGATTTGGCGGTTAAGACCATTCAAGACGTAGAACGAGGGAGAAAGAATACAACTTATGAAACCCTTTGCCAGCTAATTGAGCGGTTGGGGATTTCTCCTAATTCACTGTTCCCATCGCAGATGTCCCCGGAAGATGAAGCAATCCAACGCTTTATAGGTAAATTTAGGGCTTGCGATCCTGAAAACCAGGAGATCCTCCTCAGTACATTGGATTTTCTGGCTGAAAAACTGTTGGCTCGTCAACATACATCTGAATCAGACAGTTCCAAGTGAACCAGCAGACAAGAAATTCTTGTTTCTGCTGGTTTTTATTTTATCTCTCAAAAAATGGACGGAAATTCTTTCGATATTCAATAGGAAAAATTATTTTAATGTCTTGTTCGACAAAATTCTTCTTGCATAGCAAAAGCCAGCAGGTAAAAGACTTTACCCACTGGCTTTTCTACATTAACGGCTATCTAAATCAAGAAAACCGGGCTTTACTTCAGCATATTAATCGCCACTGTTTTGTTTTCGATATTCAGCCGGTGCGATCTTCAAAACATCCCGAAAAGCTGTTGCAAACTTGCTCTGATTTTCATACCCGACCTGGTTGGCGATTTCCGCTATGGTTGCCTGTGTCTGCCGGAGCAGAATAGCAGCCTGTTTAATTCGGTATTCTTTCATGTAGGTTCCGATGGGTTGTCCATAAATTCCCTTGAATGTATCTTTTAAAGTCGCAGTATTGATAAGATATTTTTTGGAAAGCTCCTCAATCGTTGGCCGTTTCTGTAAATCGGAAATCAGCATTTTGTGAATCTCTTTTACAACCTCCACCTGGGGAGAAGTATAGATCTCACGTTGCTTTTCTTTTTTTACATCGACCAAATACAAGAACAGAAGCAATTCTTGTACTTTAATCTGAAAATAAGGTTTTTGCAAACAATCCGGTACAGAGTAAAGTTCGGAAAAGATATGCTCAATTTCGTCTTTCGCCCTCATAATGAAGCAGGCTCCGTCCGTGCAGAACTTTTCCTTAAATTGCAGAATGTCAATGCCGCTTTCAGCCAATGTTCCCGGAGGATTCTTTGCCACAGCTTCCAAATTCAGCACAACGGAAATTCCACGGTAATGCTTGAGTGGGAAAGACATTTCCGATGCACAGTTATCCATTGTGTGGATGGATAAGTCACCCTCGCCCAGATAAAGACAGGAACCGCTGGGCAAGCGGCAGCCCTCACGCCCCTCTCGGCAATGGTTGATTTCCAGTATATTTTTATCAATATTTCCATCCCAATAACAGCCCGTTGCTTCAAAATCATTGTAAATAAGCTGTATGCCGGGATAGACCTGATAAACCGTCATAAGACCCAGGCCATCTGCACAATCCATTTTATAGACGGTACAATACCCGTCATTATCTTTCGGAATGACAGCAGATAACCCTTTTGACATGGTAATAGGGTTCTCGTCCATAACATTCCTTTCTGGTGTTCCAGAGTTATTTATTTGCTCTGCCAAAATCTTTCTGGCATCTTTTATTATATATTCTTTTCTCATTTTATTCCGCTCCAATCAGCAGGATTTACAATCCAATTTGAATTATATTACATCCCTGCCAACTGTGCAAATGGAGAAAAGAAGCCGATGCCCTCCGTTCAGAAAGCATCGGCTGAACATCTATTTATTTGCTGCAATATTCCTTGCCTACACAGCCGGAGCAGCTACCGCCGCAGCAGGAGCCGTTCTTGCGATCCTTTCGGATTTTCCGAACAGCCCATACCGCATAGACCGCTACTCCCAAAACGATAATACCCGTAACAAGCATTTTATCCGCTCCTTTCTCAGATGAAAAGTCCGATACGATAAACAATAAATGTGACAACCCAAGCCACAACCAACTGGAACAATGCCGATAAAAGCATCCAACGGGTGCTGCCTGATTCCTTACGGATCGTTGCCAAAGCTGCCGCACAGGGAATATAAAGCAGACAGAAAACCATCAGACAAAACGCATTAAGCTGTCCAAAGCCGGAAGCACTCAGGATGCCGACCAGCGTATCCATTCCTGCCCCGGAATTGATATTCGGAACACCAAACAGAACGGCGCAGCTGGACACCACAACTTCCTTTGCGGAGATACCAGCAATCAGCGCAACCGCAATCTGCCAGAAGCCCAGACCAATCGGCGCAAAGAACGGCACCAGCCAATGACCCAAGATTGCCCCGAAACTGTCTGCCATTTCCGTGGTGTAACCCTGCGGCCCGAAGTTTAAGATCACCCACATCAGGATAGATGCCACAAAAATCGTAGTTCCCGCTTTGGTGAGGTAGTCCTTTACCTTTTCCCACACATAGATTGCCACGGTTCTGGAACTGGGGATTTTATATTCCGGCAGCTCGATCAGCAGATAGTTTTCCGACTTTCTGCGGTCGATCAGATGAATGACCGCAGCGACCAGGATAGCGACCAGCAAGCCGATTAGGTACATGGAGTAGGCTACCAGCATGGCGTGTTCCTGAAAGAACATCTCTGCAAACAGGATATAGATTGGCAGACGGGCGCTGCAACTCATAAATGGTGTAATCAGCATGACTTTGAAGCGGTCACGCCGGTTCTCCAAAGCCCTGGACGCCATAATTGCCGGAACCGTACAGCCAAAGCCCAGTATCATGGGAATGAAAGCCCTACCGGATAAGCCCAGCTTACTCATAATACCCTCCATGACATAGGCGACACGGGCCATGTATCCGCTGTCCTCCAGGAATGCCAATGCCAGGAACAGGATAAAAATGTTTGGCAGAAAAGTGAGGATTCCACCTACACCAGCTACAATACCGTCCACCAGCAAGGAACGCAGCATCTCGTTTACCCCGGCAGCGACTAAGCCATCGCTCAACAGTGCTGACAGGCTTTCAATGCCCATTTCAAAATATCCTTTCAGCCAGTCGCCAATGGTAAACGTCAGGAAAAATACCACCGCCATGATACCAAGGAAAATCGGGATACCCCAAACCCGGTGGGTCAGTGCCTGGTCTACTTTTTCAGTCAAGGCATCCTGCCGGTCTTTATTTACCAATACTTCCCTGATGATCTCCTGGATAAAATCGTACTTCTCATTGATGATGTCCGATTCATAGTTCCGGTCGATCACATCCGGGAGGCTTACCGGATAGCGTTCGGAGATTTCCTTATCCTGCTCCAACAGCTTAATTGCGTGCCACCGGTAATTCGTTAGGTTCGGATATTTCCGTTTCAGTTCCGCCATAATAAGGTCAATCTTGTCCTCAATAGCGTCGCTGTAAACCATCGCATATTCTGAATGATGGTCGTGCCGGTGCTTTGGCTTGTATTTGTGGTGATGAATCAAGCACTCCGGGTCTTTGCAGTCCTTGTGATGTGCCGCTGCGTGAAGAAGCACATCCAGGCCGATTCGCTTTCTGGCTGAAACCGGAATGACCGGGATGCCCAGCATTTCCGGCAGTCTGTGTGTGTCAATTTCCATGCCACGCTTCTCCACAATATCCATCATGTTTAACGCCAGCACGACCGGCTTGCCCAGCTCCAAAAGCTGCAAAGTCAAGTATAAGTTTCGCTCCAGAGCGGAAGCGTCCGCAACATCAATAATCACATCGACTTCATCACTTAGTATGAACTGCCTGGATACCTGTTCCTCCATCGTGTAGGAGGTCAGGCTGTATGTGCCGGGAAGATCAACCAGACGAATATTCAAATCATGGTCTTTAATGGCACCCTCTACTTTTTCAACCGTAACTCCCGGCCAGTTCGCCACTTTTAAGTTTGCGCCGGTATACGCATTAAAAAGCGTAGTCTTTCCGCAGTTCGGATTTCCGATGAAGCCTATTGTCAAGTTTTCTCTCATCGGAATTTACCCCACTAAAATATTTTTGGTGATATTGCGCCCAAGAGCAAACCGTGTTCCTCTCACCTTGACGATCAGAACACCGTGGCTTTTGCTGTTCAGAACGGCAACGGAAGTCCCACGGGTCATGCCCAGGGCTTCCAGCCGCTTTTCCATATTGGTGGGCAGCTCAATATCTGAAACTTTGTAGTTATTTCCTATCTTTCCATCGCAGAGGTACATATACGGCCCTCCTTATCGCTTTACGCTGGAAGTCGCCGGCATCTTGCCAAACTCATACAGCATCATGGAAATCGTGATAACGACGAGGATCGCATCGGTCAGCGCAATCGCCAGCCACACGCCACGGATGCCCATGCCGCCGATCATCGGCAGAATGACGCAAAGCGGGATAAACAGGATAATCTGACGGAACAGCACCAGCCAGGTCGCCTTATTTGCCTTGCCCAAGGACTGGAACAAAGTTACGGCAATCAAGAAGCTGCCTTGCAGGATATAGGTGCTGAACATGATACGGAAGTTCGTGGCTCCCGATGCGGCGATACCCGGTGTTGTTAAGAACATAGACAAAATCTTTTCCGGGAACAGCTCCACCGGAATGTAGAATACCAGTGACAGTAACGTAGCGGCAATGATAAACACCTTTGTCAGCTTCTTTACACGGTCATAATCCTTTGCGCCGTAGTTCGTACCGGCGGCAGGCTGGAAGCCCTGGCTGATACCCCAAAGAGGAACAAAAGAGAAGTTCCAGAACCGGAGTGCTGCTCCCAAAAGAAGCTGGGAGGTTTCGCCGCCATAGTTGGATGCCACACGATAAATTACAGTCTGCTGTACCAGCGTCAGGATCTGCATCAACAGAGCAGATACGCCGACCGAAAGAACCTGCGGGAGCAGCGTGCCGTCGATGCGGATGCGTCCGATTTTCACGTTTGGGCTTTTCTTCTTGAAATACCACAGGGTAACAGCGGCCTGGATAAACTGGGAAAGGACGGTCGCATAAGCAGCGGCCTCAATGCCCATGCCATAGGGATTTAAGATCGTAATAAAAATCGGGTCGAGAATGATGTTAAGGATTGCACCGCTGGCGATGATGGTCATTGCTTTTTTAAGCTGCCCCTCACCACGGATTACCATGTTTGCACTCTGGAAGAAGTTTACGAACAGAGAACCGGCAAACACGATCCGCAGATATTTTTCAGCATAGTTCAGAATATTGTCGCTTGCACCGGCCAGGGACAGAAGCTGACGGGTAAACGTCATGCCGATCACTGTGTATATCACCGACAGCAGAAGAACCATAGCAACCAGGTTGCCCATGATCTTTTTGACGGTGTTTTCGTCCTTTTTGCCAATGGCACGGGACAGCACCGAAGCGGAACCCACGCCCAGCATAGCGGCTGAACCAGCGTTGATTAAGGTAAACGGATAGGATACAGAAACGGCTCCCATCTGCACGTCGCCCACCAACTGGCCGACAAAGATGGAATCCATCATGTTGTAAAGCCCGACAACCACCATGCCCAGGACAGCAGGGATGCTCAGTTCCAGCATGAGAGGCCAGGGACTTTTCGTTAAAAGTTTTGTTCTTGTGTCAAGTGCCTGTTTCATCACTTATTTCCTCCTGATCTTCATTCATTAGCCACATCTAACCACCTAAAGTATATAAAATTAGGGCTTTTTTGTACGCTCCTAATTGCAGGATTTACAATCCAATCCGAAACGAAATTAGGAGCGGAAAGGCAAGAATCCCTTTCCGCTCCTGGTATTACCGTGCCATTTTTTCAAGTAGTTTCAGGGCTTCCTCCAGCTTCGGATTTTCTGCATCGGTTTGCAAAGCCTCCCGGACACAGTTTCGGATATGTGCCTGTAGAATCTGTTGATTTACGCTCTTTAACAAAGCCTGCACGGACTGAAGCTGCGTGGATATATCTACACAATAGCGATCTTCCTCAATCATTTGCAGGATACCGTCTATTTGTCCTCTGGCAATCTTCAATTTGTGGGTAATATCATCTTTTTTTGCTTTCATAGGCCGCCCGTTTACTGGATACCCACAACCTGATAGCCCGCATCCTCAATCGCCGCTTTCAATACTTCATCCGGCACATCCTGATTAAGCTGCACCTGTGCCGATTTGTTTTCAAGGCTGACAGAAACCTCCCTGATGCCCTGGATTTCACGCAGCGCCTTGTCAACGTGCTTTACGCAGTTCATGCAGACCATCCCCTCAATATTCAATACTTTTTCCATTTCAATCGCTCCTTTGCTTATTTTTTTAGCTGGTGTTTCTGCATACGATTGGGCCGTGTCTGGCTCCGTATGGGATAAATGCTTTGCCTTGAACCATCTCAGCCGCAGGGCGTTCGATACCACAAATACAGAGCTGAAGCTCATGGCAAACGCACCGATCATTGGATTCAATTTCAGGTCAAAAGGCAGGTAGAAAAGCCCTGCTGCCACCGGAATCCCGATAATGTTATAGATAAATGCCCAGAACAGATTCTGCTTGATGTTGCGGATCACCGCCTTACTAAGCTGAATTGCCGTCGATACATCCAGCAGGTCACTTTTCATTAAGACAATATCTGCGGATTCAATCGCCACATCGGTTCCCGCTCCGATGGCGATACCGACATCTGCTCTGGCAAGTGCCGGTGCATCATTGATGCCGTCGCCAACCATCGCAACCTTTTTCCACTCGTTCTGTAATCGCCGGATCTCCTTTTCCTTGTCCTGGGGAAACACCTCGGCAACCACACGGTTCACACCGACTTGACGCCGGATTGCTTCAGCAGTCTTGGCATTATCCCCGGTCAGCATGACGACTTCAATCCCCATGCGGGCCAGTTCCTGCACCGCCTGTCTGCTGGTGGGCTTCACTACATCGGCCACGGCAATGACACCAATGAGCTGCCCGCCACGGGCAAAGAACAGCGGTGTTTTGCCATCCACAGCCATTTCCTCGCCCAACTGGAGGAGTGCGCCGCCCTGGATATCATTTGCCTCTATTAACCGGCGATTGCCGGCAAGGCAGGTATCATCACCGATCCAACCGACAATACCCTGGCCGGGAATCTGCTTAAAAGCGCTCACCGGCAGGAAAGAAAGCCCCTCTTTTTCAGCTTCTGTTACAATCGCATCTGCCAAAGGATGTTCGGACAGTTTTTCCAGAGAAGCCGCAATTTGCAGCAGCTCTTTTGAGCGGATACCCTCTTTGCAGAGCATATTTGTTACCACAGGTGTACCCTGGGTAATGGTTCCGGTCTTGTCCAGAACGACCGTATCAATGTTATGGGCGGTTTCCAGGGCTTCCGCTGATTTAATCAGGATGCCATTTGTCGCACCTTTGCCGGTTCCAACCATAATAGCAGTAGGTGTTGCCAGTCCCAGCGCACAGGGGCAGGAAATGACCAGAATGGAGATACCGATAGAAAGGGCAAATTCAAATCCATAGCCCAACAACAGCCAGACTACAACGGCAATCAGGGAAATCGTGATAACTACCGGTACGAATACGCCGCTAACTTTATCAGCCAGCTTTGCAATGGGGGCTTTTGAACTGGTCGCCTCATCCACCAGGCGGACGATCTGCGCCAGCGTTGTATCATCGCCCACTTTGGTAGCCTGCATTTTGAAATAGCCGGACTTACTTGTTGTCGCACCGATCACTTTGTCCCCAATATGCTTTTCCACCGGGATGCTCTCACCGGTTAAGGCGGATTCATCAACAGAGGAGAATCCCTCAATCACAATGCCATCCACCGGCACGGATTCTCCGGCCTTGACAATCAGGGTTTCACCTATCTGCACATCTTCAACAGGAACTTGAAGTTCCTGGCCGTCCCGCTCCACGGTAGCAGTCTTGGGAGCCAGGTTCATCAGTTTTGTAATCGCATCAGAAGTTTTGCCCTTTGCACGGGCTTCCAGAGTCTTGCCCAGCGTAATCAGGGTTAGGATCATACCTGCGGATTCAAAATACAAATCCATCATAAAGCTGTGAACCGTAGCCATATCCCCGTGACCGAATCCGATGCCGATTTTATAAATGGCATAAATACCATAGACGATTGCCGCACTGGAACCTATGGCAATCAGGGAATCCATATTGGGCGAACCGTGGAACAAAGTCTTGAATCCCATGCGATAGTATTTGAAATTGATAAATACCACCGGGATCAGCAGAAGAAACTGGGTAAATGCAAAACTCATCGCATTTTCCATGCCCAGCAGAAAACCGGGCAAGGGCCAGCCCATCATGTGACCCATAGAGATATAAAACAACGGTATCGTAAAGAGCGCAGACAGCAAAAGCCGTTGTTTCATCTGCTTATATTCTGCCTGCGCTGTGCTGGCTTCCGGCTTTGCTGCCGGGGCAGCCGTGTGGCTTTTCGTTTGTGCCGGAGTTTTTGGAAACGCACCATATCCGGCTTTTTCAACTGCCTGGACAATTCCCGCCGTGTCCAAAACAGACTCATCATAAGAAGCAACCATGCTATTCTTCAGCAGATTGACGGACACTTCTTTGATGCCGGGGAGCTTGCCCACGCTCTTTTCAATCCTGGCAGAGCAGGCCGAGCAAGTCATACCCGTAATGTCAAATTGCTCCTTTTGCAAAAATTATCCCTTCTTTCTTTTTGGGTATTGTGCGAGTACCCTCCCCCCGTAGGGCACTAAAAACCGTTATGGAAAGGGGCGTTTGGCATCTTTGGGGGAAAGATACCTGTCCGCCCCAGTCATAGCGTTGCACGAATGGTCATTACTTGACCGTGCATTATTATACTTGCCAGCACCGTTTTTTGTCTGCTCCAATGGGTAGGCTTTCAAATCCATTTAGCTGTTTTCTGAAAAGAAAAAGGGAGCTTGCTTCAGCAGCAAACTCCCCGTGTGGCAGAGTATTATTTTTTCGGCTCGAAAGAATCCCCGAAATACCAAAGATCAATCCAGTTACCAGAGATATTACCGCTAAAACCAGAATGATAAAAGCTGAATCATTTCCGTTGAAGCCAAGTGCTGTTAAAGTATAGAGAAATACAAGAGTGAGCATCAAGCAAAAGATACCGAAAAGGATTTTAGTGTTATCGCTCATATTTATCAGCCTCTCTCCTAATTAGCTCTAAGTGTGACCGGAGCTGCTGTGTACTTTGAATATAGAGTATTATTTTTCTGGCATAAAACGGTTTCCAAAATCAGCGGTCTTTTCCTTTTGATAGTAAATATATAATAGCCGCTCCAATAATGCTAACCGACATTACTACCCCGATGCCTGGATTGAAAAAAGCAAACCAAGTTCCAACTATTGCGCTAACAAGTCCAATCAAAACAGCAATAACAATTCTCATGATTTCACCTAATAGCTAAAAGTTTTCTGATTGCCTCGTTCGTCAGAGGAACCGAGATTTTTATTCATAGAATACTTTCTCTCAAAAAGGCACCTTATCTGCTTGGTTAGAGTTATTATATGAAATATCGCTTTTTGTGTCCGCTCCATAAAGGAGATTTTTTTACCCAAAAAGCAAGAGATTTTTTGAGTAAAAATCCAATCAGCAGGTTTTCCAATCCAAAGGGCAATATCAGCTCCCAAGCCATTGACTAAGGGCTTTTTTGTGAATATACTGGCGGCATGAACGATTAAACATCCTTTTAATTGTTCAGCCATGTCAAACCAACCAAATCACAAAAAGAAAGGGGGCTATCTCCATGAAAAAGACAATTAAGCTGATTGACCTGGATTGTGGTCACTGTGCGGACAAAATCCAGAACGCCGTAAAGAAAATCGACGGTGTTACCAGCGTATCCGTCAACTTCCTGGGCCAGAAGATGGTTCTGGAAGCGCCGGATGACAAGTTTGATGCCGTCCTGGCCGAAGCAAAGGCACTGATTAAAAAGATCGAGCCGGATGTAACCGTCAAGGCGTAATAAAAGCCATCCACCGGCTGCCATCCCTGGTAGCCGGTGTTTTCATGAAAGGAGAACTTAACTTATGACACGAAAACAAAAGCATCTGCTTACACGCATCCTTGTGGCGGCGGTGCTGTTCCTTGCAGGCAGTCTGCTCCATCTCCCCGAATATGTGGAGATGGGAGTATTCCTTGTCTGCTATGCAGTAGTTGGGTGGGATATTGTTTGGAAAGCAATTACGAACATTCTGCATGGGCAGGTGTTTGATGAAAATTTCCTGATGACGATTGCCACCATCGGCGCATTGATTTTAGGCGAACATTCAGAGGGTGTCGCCGTTATGCTGTTCTATCAGGTTGGAGAATGGTTCCAATCTTATGCGGTTTCCAAATCCAGAAAATCTATTGCCAGCCTGATGGATATTCGACCGGACTATGCGAACGTCGAACAGGACGGCAAACTGGTGCAGGTTGACCCTGACGAAGTTCAGATCGGTTCTGTTATCGTAGTAAAGCCGGGTGAACGTATCCCGTTGGATGGAACCATCATCAAAGGTTCTTCCGCTCTGGATACATCCGCCCTCACAGGCGAATCCATGCCTCGTGAGGTGGAACCGGGAATGGAGGTCATCAGCGGCTGCATCAACCAGACTGGTATCTTGACTATCCAGACAACAAAAGAGTTTGGGGAATCCACCGTAGCGAAAATCCTTGACCTGGTTGAAAATGCAAGCGATAAAAAAGGAAAAACCGAGAACTTTATTACACGCTTTGCCCGTTACTACACGCCTGCGGTGGTGTTTGCCGCCCTTGCGCTGGCAGTCCTGCCGCCGCTTATTACTGGGCAGGCGTTTGGCGTCTGGATTTACAGAGCCTTGACTTTCCTGGTTATTTCCTGTCCTTGTGCGCTGGTCATTTCCATCCCGCTTAGCTTCTTTGGCGGTATCGGCGGTGCTTCCAAGATTGGTGTTCTCGTAAAGGGCAGCAACTATCTGGAATCTCTGGCTCATGCCGAAGTTGTAGTCTTTGATAAGACTGGCACTTTGACCAAAGGATCTTTTGCGGTAAGTGAAATCCATCCCAATGGCATGAAAGAGGAAAAACTTCTGGAGCTGGCGGCATACGCAGAGGATTATTCCAACCATCCTATTTCGCTCTCGATCAAGAAAGCCTATGGGAAGAAAATCGACAACAGCCGTATTTCCAACGTGCAGGAAATTGCCGGTCATGGTGTGCAGGCTGTCATTGACGGCAAATCGGTTCTGGCTGGCAACGCCAAACTAATGGAAAAGGAACACATCAAGTACAAACCGTCTGTTTCCATTGGTACAGTGGTTTATCTGGCCTGTGACGGAAAATATGCCGGGTGTATTGTCATCGAAGATGAAGTCAAGGAAGATGCACCGGCAGCTATTAAGCTGCTGAAATCTTCCGGTATCCGCAAAACTGTTATGCTGACCGGTGATGCAGATGCGGTTGGGCAAAAGGTAGCCGGCCGCCTTGGTCTGGATCAGGCATATACCGAACTGCTCCCGGCTGACAAGGTTGACCGTGTGGAAGATCTGCTGAAGCAGAAAAGCGAAAAGGGCAAGCTGGTCTTTGTCGGGGATGGTATCAATGATGCCCCTGTGCTGGCAAGAGCCGATATAGGTATTGCTATGGGAGGTTTGGGTTCCGACGCTGCTATCGAAGCTGCCGACGTCGTTCTGATGACGGATGAACCGTCCAAGATTGCCGCCGTTATGAAGATTGCCCGTAAGACCATTGGTATTGCCAATCAGAACATCGTATTTGCCCTGGGCGTTAAATTCCTGGTACTGGTTTTAGGCGCTTTGGGGTATGCAAATATGTGGGCGGCGGTATTCGCTGACGTAGGTGTTTCTGTCATCGCTATCCTGAACGCAATCCGGGCCATGCGTGTGAAGCAGCCGAATATGACTGCGTAAAGAAAATACAGGTTGGAGAATAAAAGCAGAAATGCGCCGCTGTTTTCTTCTGCGGCGCATTTCTCTATTACAAATCAGTCGGACATGATATTTCAAACAACGCATCTATGGAACGATGCAGCAGCTTTGCCTGTGGCGTGTCGGCTAAAGAATAATAGACTTCCTTTCCGTCCCTCCGGCTGGATATAATGCCGCTTTTCTTTAGTATCCGCAGATGATGCGATACAGCCGGGGCACTCATATCAACAGCCGCCGCAATATTGCAGACACATTCGTCGCAATGGCACAAAAGCCATAATATCCGCAGGCGTGTCGGATCTCCAAGTTGCTGAAACAGAAAAGCTATATCTGTGAAGTCCTCTGTGTGAGGCATTTTATTTAAAACCCGTTCCATATTCTGCCCGTGGTTATGAGGTAAATTATAATGCGGCATAAGGCTCAGCTCCTTCCTGAAATAATGATACCTGCATCTATTTTATCTGTCAAACAGCTTATATAGATTGGAGAAAATACATGGACAAAACAGAAAAAATTGTTTCCGCAATTCCCAGTGCTGCCGAATTAGAGCAACTGGCTGAATTGCATAAGGCAATGGGCGACCATACCCGAATGCGAATCCTCTGGCATCTAACGCAGAAAGAATACTGCGTCAGTGATCTTGCCAAGGAAATCGGTGTTACAGAATCCGCTTTATCCCACCAACTCCGTGCATTGCGGATTGTTCGATTAGTCCGGTCACGCAAAGAGGGAAAGAAAGTAATCTATTCCTTGCAGGATGAACATATCGGATGGGTACTGGAAGAAACCTATGCCCATATTTCAGAAAGATGAAAAGGCAGCCCCTGCGTTGTGGGCAGGGGCTGCGCTGGACGCTCGTTACAGGTTTTCGTAGGAAACCAACTGGCTCATCGGGATACGCTGGGAATCGAAACGATTGGTGTCAGCGTCCTCCTCATCTGAGTAGCCGACAACCAGGATGTTGACCGGCTCCAAGTTGGCCGGGAGGTTAAATTCCTGCTTCAGCACATCAGGCTGGAAATAGCAAACCCATACCGTGCCAAGTCCCAGCTCTGTGGCCTGGAGCATCATGTGATCTGTCAAAATGGAAGCGTCGATGTCACCGCTCTGCTTCTTATCGAAAGGCCGTGTCCATGCCTTATTGTGATCGGCGCACACGATGATTGCCAGGGGCGCACCGTAGATGCCCGCTGCCTTGCTGATTTTAGCAAGGCCCTCCTCACTCTGAACGACAAGCAGATGAACCGGCTGGAGGTTCGCCGCAGTCGGAGCCACATGAGCGGCTTCCAAAATCTGCTCCAGCTTTTCCGGCTCAACTTTCTGGTTAGTGTAACTGCGTACCGAGTGACGCTGTTTTGCGATATTGATAAAATCCATAGTATGAAGTCCTTTCTGTAATCATGTATTGTGTCAAATCAACCGTTGAATTTATTGTAGCACTTAGAATGAAAACCGCAAGAATGCACTTTTTTGATAGGCACTATCCCAAAAGATAGCAGCTTGCGTGAAAGGAGTTATCTTAAATGAAATGCGAAACGAACCCAAATAACTGCCCTATTGAAGTAACATTGTCCTTAATCGGCGGCAAATATAAGCCGGTGATTCTCTGGTTTCTGATAGACCATCCCCTGCACTATGCTGAATTGCAGCGACTCATACCAAAAGCAACCCCTAAAATGCTCTCTCAACAGCTCCATGATCTGGAAAACAGTGGTATCATTCATCGTGAAGTTATACCGGAAAAGCCACCAAAGACTCTGTATTCCCTCACTGCTTTTGGCAGGAGCCTTATCCCTATTTTGGACGCAATGTGCCAATGGGGAAACAGTTATCTGGACGGGCTGGATGTTCAGGCACCATGCTGTCAAAATCATAACTCTCAATAATACAAAAATTGGATAATCGCCTTTTCATGGTAACTACCCGTATGTTGTGCTTTGTTAGAATGTGTTGTATCATAAGAACCAAACTGTCATAATATGAGCCAATAAATCTGGAATTTGTAAAGGAGATATAGAAAGAAAATTGAGAAATCAAATTTGGGATTGCCTAATATAATTACACAGCGCAACAAAGTCAACATCTGGACTTTTACCCAAAATATTTTTCAAGCTTTCTTCCGCCTTTTTATGCAGCTCCGGCTTTTTCAGATCATCCAGCAGAAAGAAAATGTTGAGCCGCCTGCCAATCGTAAAAAGAAGTTTTTCATCCGGGGATAAAGACAAAAACCGATCAATCGCCGATAGCATTTCCTGTTTCTCTGTCCGCAAATTGCCCCGGACTTCCAGAAGAAGATTGATGATGTGTTCATTTACATAGTAGCTGTCCATCGCTTGTAACTGCTGCAAAAACATCTTTTGCTCTATTACAATTTCTTCTTCTGATTGCAAGGTGAAAGAGCCATCACGGACGAACTCCCCCAGCTTGGATTCCGGTTTAATACCCGTAGCATGGACACGGATAAAATCAGGCTGGATCACGTTCAATGCTTTTGCCGTCTGGATCGCATTTTCTTCCGATAACTCTTTACCGCCGATCCCAAGCAATATAAACTCTGACAAAATCATGTCAGCGTCTTTTGCCATGCAGCCACTTCGTACAACCGTATCTGAATCGAATCCTTTATTTATTAGTCTCAATATCTGAGCTGAACCGGTTTCCATTCCGCAGTAGAGATGATTTAGTCCAGCTTGCCGGAGTATCTTTAACTCTGCTGGAGTTTTCCGAGTGATACTATCCGCACGGGCATAGGAAGTGATGTATTGAATGTCGGGGAAATACTGATTGATTGCGTCCAATATGCGAAGCAAATAATCTGTTTTCAACACCAGAGCATCCCCGTCCTGCAAGAAACAGGAATTGATTTTCTTGCCCTGATAAAACTGGGCTTGCTGTCTAATGTCCTCTATGGTTTCGTCGATGGGACGCATGGAAAACTGCATGGATTTATAAAGCCCACAAAAATAGCACTTATTCCAATGACATCCTCTTGTAACTCGTATCAGTAGGCTATTACTCTCAGAGGGCGGGCGAATAGGCCCAATTTCTATATCTTTCATGAGTATATGTCCTTTCTATGTATTCATGTTTAGGGTATCATCCCGGACAAATCTAAACAAGAATGTACTTTTTTGAAAGGCACTATCCTTTTGGAAAGTAGCAAGATGCGGTACACGGGAGCAAATAACGAAAGATTTTGCAAGCAATGGAAAGGGATATCCTTTTGCCCTCCACCCCTTATGGGGCGGAGGGCAGAAGTTTATCCCTTTCCGCTTGTTGGGGAGTTCCCCAAGCCCCCGGCAGAGTGCTGGCGCAACTCTGACCGAACACCACATAATTGTGGTGGCTACGCTTCGCTTATAAAAGAAAAAACCGGAAGCTGGACACTATGCCACGGCTTCCGGTTTTCCTAATACCTTAGCGGTCTTGCTCCTGTTTTTTCTCTTGTTCCTGTTCTTTCTTTTCTTCCTGCTTAATCTGAAGCAGACTGTCCACATTTGACTTGACCGCCTGCAATTCCTGATTTTCCTGCCGCAGCCGCTTGAAATCCTCATAGGCTGCTTTTTTCTTTGCCAGCAGGTCGGTGTACTCCGCTTGCAGCACCTTAACCGTCGGCAGCTTCTTCACGCCTTGGGCATCAAACGCCCGCTTCGCCGCTTCATGCAGAAGCAGATCCGTTTCATGGGCTGCCCTAAACGCCGGTTTATCCGCAGCTTTTGTTTTCCGGTAAGCCAGATAGGTATTCCGGGTCTTGGCATAGTTGATGATATGCGTCTTTAAGGCTGCGATCTGTTCCATACGATGTTCTATCTGCTTGATAGAGGTAGAAACCGCTTCAAAATCTGCCGAAGCCGTTTCTGCTTTGGATACCAGAACATCATACTCCGTGATACCATGCTCTGTAAGATAGTTGAGGGTTTTTGCGGCCTCTTTCAGATTGTGAATCTTCATCCACCGCTCCATGCCAGGGCCACGCCCTTGCAGGCGGGCCTGAATGTCCATAAGCAGATTGATACGGGTATCCTTTTCCAGATTGACTTTCTTTTTACGGCGGGGTAACTGGGTCTTTCCAATACGCTCTTGCAGGGCTTCCAGCGTGTAATCGGCTCCCAGTGTCCGGGAGCGGGTAAAACGCTCCTGTCCCTGGGCACGAAATTTCAGAATCTTTTTACTCTGGACGACCTCATAGCCCTCCTGCCGCATAGCTTCCAGAAATTCATCAAAAGTCTTAACCGCAGGCAGTATCCGGTCAATATTTTTCCGCAAGAGATTTTTCCAACTCTTGCCGTTTTTCTCTGCCGCCCACTCCGCATAGTGCTTGCCTTTTTCCTGGGGTTCTTCAATGATGTTCAAGCCAAATTCCTGGCATATCCGGTCATTGGCTTTCCGTAGAGGGAGAAAGCTGTTTTTCACATTGTTGAACTTGTGGGAGCAGTCCAGAGCGGTGCTGTTAAATTCGATGTGATTATGGATATGCTTCTTATCCACATGGGTCGCCACAATAAATTGATGTTCTCCACCAGTAAACTCCAAAGCCAATTTATATCCCAGCTTATTGGCATCCTCCGGCGTGATGGTTCCCGGCTCAAAGGACTGGATAATCAGATAAGAAATCACATCCTGATCCGGGGCACGTTTGCGCCCGGTTGTAGCGGTATAAATCTGCTTGGACACCGCAAATTCCTGCCATGCCGTATCCGGGGAACACTGATAGCCAGTGACCAGTAAGCCGCCGTCTGTTTTCTCTGGATTCTTGTCATAGTCCAGCCGGTCTTTTAACACAGCGGCAATGCTGCGCCCCTCGCTGGCATGGCGGGGTTTGAGTTTTGAGATCGCCATACAGCGGCTCCTTTCTGTCAAAAGTAAGGGCACGGCAGCTTGAAAATACTGCCGTGCCCGGTTGGGGTTATGCTGTTAAATTGCCTTTCGCATACTGTTTATATCGTCTACTTGTTCTGTCAGCCAGACAGCCGCCCCCGGCGGTTCACAAATCCTCAAACTTGGAGAGCAGGGAGCTGAACGCTCCCCACAGTTCTCCGTATCTGGTTTTTAAATCTGCGATGTCCTCCCCATACAGATTGCCGGTGCTGTTCACACGCCTTGCGATCTGGTTCAAATTGTTGGAGCAGGTGCGCAGCAGGGCGGCCAGTTCCTTAACGTCTGTCATATCTACCCGGACAACGTAGCCGTCCACCGCCATTTTTCTGAGGTACGCCCTCTGGTTGTGCGTGCCGAGCAGTTCCATCTTTTTGTCAATAATCTCTTTTTCTTCGGGCGATACCTTGAAATACAAGGGAATGGTGCGCCCACTGCGTGGATTCATTAAATTGCCACCTCCATTTCTTTATCTTTCTTTGGTGCTGCACTGGCGGCGGACTCCACACCCATACGGCGCAAAAGCCGCTTGATGGAAGTCTTGCCGTCATGCTTTTGCCGTTCCCGGCTGTTTGGTTTGTCTTTGCCGCCGATATTTAACGCCACATTTAAGGCAGCCAGCCGCTCCGATTTTTCCGCAAGCTCCGCTTCCTGGGGGAATGGACGCTTGACCTCAACCTTGGCGTCCTCCATCTGCTGGAGTAGGTTTCCAAGAACCGTCTGATGCTGTTTCAGGTTATCCCGCATTCCCTCCAGCACATTGTCCATACGGGTAATGTTGCCAAAGGGGTCGCTGCCCGGTTCAAAGGTGTGGGAGCGTGTATGCTTCAAAGTAATCTGAAGTTTCGGAGATAGGCCGCTGTCGGATACCCATAACGTCATGGGAAAACCACGATATTCGCCCAGTTCCACCTTGTCGCTCAAATCTTTCAGGCTTTCAAATGCAGCGATGATCGCCTGACCTGCTTCTTTCTTCTCGGTGTAAGTAGTGCCCCTGACCGTCATGGAAAAATGCTCCTTGTCCGGCGGCGTATGGGCTTCCAAGTGCCGGATGTCTGTCTCCAGGTCAGCAATCGTTTCCTGTTCCCGTTTGATTGCCTGGGGATAGAACTTAATCAGGTTATCCTCCAGGGCATACCGCTGGCTTTCATGGTTGGCTTTTAACAGCTTTAGCTTCGTGACCTGCCCATCCAGTTCGGTCTTTTCCATAATCCTGGGGTCGCCGGATGCCAGCGCCTTGACTTCTGCATAGGAAAGAGCAGCTTCGTCCACATCCTCGCAAGAGCGGGATGGGTTTTTGCCGCTCATAAGCTGGCCGATGAATTTCTGTTTGTTCTCAATCAGCCCCCAGTTATAAGCATCAAAGGTTCCCTCGGTCACATACTTAAAGATCTTGACGCTCTTAAACTGGTTGCCCTGGCGCAGAATACGCCCTTCTCGCTGTTCGATATCCGCAGGCCGCCACGGACAGTCCAAATGGTGGAGCGCCGCAAGCCGTGTCTGGACATTGGTGCCAGCCCCCATCTTGGAGGTGGAGCCTAAGAGGACACGCACCTGTCCTTTCCGTACTTTGGAAAAAAGCTCCGCTTTCTGAACGTCGGTCTTTGCGTCATGGATAAAAGCAATCTGTTCCGGCGGAACGCCCTGCGCCATCAGCTTCTGTTTGATGTCATCGTACACATTAAAGGAATTATCCCCGTGGGGTGTGGAAAGGTCGCAGAAAACAAGCTGGGCACCTTTCTGGGGTTCCGTATCCCGCCAGACTTTTAGCACATTTCCCACACAGGCATTGACTTTGCTTTCCGGGTCGTCAGGCAGTTCAGGATATGCCAGACGCTGATCCAGCGCCAGCTTCCTGCCGTCCGATGTAATCTTGAGCATATTGTCCTCCCTGGGGTCCACTAAGCGGTTTCTTACATCCTCCGCACGTTCTCCCAGTTCAGCAACCAGCTCTTTTTGAAATTCGCTGGGCTTTGTAACTACCGTGATATTTTCCGATGCCGGAACCGGCAGCTTTAACATTTCAGCAGTCTGGATGTCCGCCGCCTCTTTCCACATGGCCATCAGTTCCGGCAGGTTGAAAAACTTGGCAAACCGGGTCTTGGCACGGAAACCGCCGCCCTCCGGGGCCAGCTCCAGCGCCGTGACCGTTTCGCCAAATGCTGCCGCCCAGCTATCAAAATGGTCAAGGCCGGTTTCTTTTAGCAGGTCATATTGCAGGTAGCGCATCATGGTGTAAAGTTCCACCATGCTGTTGCTGACCGGGGTTCCGGTGGCAAACACCACGCCTTTCCCTCCGGTCAGATCGTCCAGATACCGGCACTTGGCAAACATATCACTGGATTTCTGGGCTTCGGACTGCCCGATACCGGCAACATTCCGCATTTTTGTTGTGAGGAAAAGATTTTTAAATCCGTGCGCCTCGTCCACAAACAGCTTATCCACGCCCAGTTCCTCAAAAGTGACCACATCATCCTTGCGGCTCTGGTCATTTAGCTTTTCCAGTTTTGCCTGCAAGGATTTCCGGGATTTTTCAAGCTGTTTGATGGTGTAGCGTTCACCGTTCTGGGCTTTGGCTTCCTCAATGCCGTCAATCACCTGGTCGATCTGCTCCCGCAGGATTGCTTTCTGCCGCTCCGGGGAGAGGGGGATTTTCTCAAACTGGGAATGCCCGATCACCACCGCATCATAATCACCGGTGGCAATCCGGGAGCAAAATTTCTTCCGGTTCTGGGGTTCAAAGTCTTTCTTTGTGGCAACCAGCACTTTGGCACCGGGATAGAGCCGCAGAAAATCTGCGCCCCATTGTTCCGTCAGATGGTTAGGAACCACTACAAGGTTTTTCCGGCATAAGCCCAGTCGTTTGCCCTCCATAGCCGCCGCAATAATTTCAAAGGATAGCGATAGGTAATCCTTTGGGCAGGATATGCAGCCGCAGGCTGCATATCCGTTCCTCCAGATTTTCCCCCGCTCCAAACCGTGCGTGACAGTTTCCCATCACACGGCTTTCCATCGTCAACAATTTTTATGACAATCTATACATCAAACAGATTTGCCCTTTAGAAAACGAGTTCCGGCATTTCTGCCAGCACACGGAGCTTATTGAGCTTTGCCAACTGCTTCTTATCAGGATTTAGCACTTTCAGGTATTTTCGGATGGTGCGCTCATTGCTGGAATGAATGAGGATGTGAACCACATCGGAAACAATAATCAGGTTTTGATAACTGTCATTGCCCCCAAGCACCAACGGCTTTTTGTGGTGACAGTCCACTTGATTTGCTTCCAGTTCCACACCGGAAACAGCACATTTTCCTTTCTGCGCAACATAGAGCGCAATGCGGTTGTCGTTGTACTCCACACTTTGCTTGCCGCAGGGATTGTTCATCAGATAATAGAGGACAGCCATATTGATACCGGCAAGATTCTTGTGAATCTCACCCCGTCCCTCAGGCGTGTACTTATTTACCCGACTTTTCTTGTCCATGGGTACTCTGTGCTGAACATAGGCAATCGGGACGATGGCGTGACCATTCAGATAACGCACCTCCCGGCTTGTGCCGTATTTCTCCTTGATATACCTGTTTGTGATTTGACCTTTCTTTTGCAGTCTGTGCTTCAATCTGTTGTAAAGGCTCTTTTTGACATCGAAAGCAATTTTGTGAAAGTCAATATTCACATGGGTTGCAATGCTGTAATAGTTATGAACGCCCATGACATAGGAGTTGTATTTCTGTATCAGACGATATTCCATTCCTGGGTCATAGGTCTGCCGTATCTGCCCAATGATTTCCTTGCTTTTCTTCCGGATTTTCTGCAATGCTTTATCCTTGATATGCGCTTCTACTACATACCTTGGTTGTCCATCTGGCTTCTTTCCTTTTGTTCGAACTTTCAGCTTAAAGCCAAGAAATTCAGAGTAATGGCGTTTCAGATTTACGATCTTTGACTTCTCCGGGCTGATTTCCAGTCCCAGACGATCTAAAAGCCATTGTTTCGTAGCCTCGAACAGCTTGATTGCATCCGACCGCTTTTTGCAAAAGATTTTGAAATCATCTGCATAACGGACAACATAGCACTCTTTTAGATTCGTGTAGTTACGCAGAGTACGGATGGTACTGCTTTTGTCGGGAGTTCCATTCGCATAGATTCTGTGTACATAGTTCCTTTGGGTGGGCATTTCCTCCCACTGGCTGACAATCCACCAATCCAGTTCATTTAGAACGATGTTTGACAACAGTGGGGAAATGATACCGCCCTGCGGCGTGCCCTTTTCGGGAAAACCGATTCCAGCCACTTCTGCCTTTAACATGGTAGAAATGATGGATAACAGCTTTTTGTCCCGGATACCAAGTGTCCACATCTGCTTCAGCAGCTTGCCGTGGTTCACATTGTCAAAGAAAGATTTAATATCGATATCAATGACGTAATGACAACCGACGTTCTGTATCATTCTTTCCGCTTGGGCAATGGCATTTTCCGCACTGTGGTTTGGCCTGAAGCCATTGCTTCGCTTGAAGAATTTTGCTTCACAGATAGGTTCTAATACTTGCAGAATACATTGCTGAATGAGCCTGTCCATAATCGTGGGTATTCCGAGGGGACGGGTTTTCCCGTTATCCTTTGGTATTTCCACTCTACGGACAGCGTTGGGAACATACCAGTCCAGCTTGCGCTGAACATGGGCAACTAAGGCATTTTCGTTCCACTTATTCAAATCGCTTATTGTCTTGTTATCCACACCCGCCGTCCGACTGCCGCTGTTCTTTCGGGTATTCCTATATGCCAACTTGATGTTTTCAGGGCGTTTTATCAGTTCCACAAGATTGCAGAACCGCTGCCCCTTGACACTTGCGGCATACAGTTCGTCAAAAACAAGCTGCATATCGTAGTATTCAGAGTTGCGGATTTTCTGTTTCTTTAAGGGTTTCTTCTTGTTTGCCAAAGTCAGGTACTTTCCTCCTTGTATGGGGGATTTCGCTTTTCTTAGTCATACTCGAACCTTTGTGTCTGTATAGTTTTCAATTTATTGATTGCTGACGACTAATGGCCATCCCTCCACCGTATTTCTACGGCTTCAACGGTACTGTGCCATCTCTCTCAGCTGGATAAAGGATTGTTATACGCAATGCGCTTTCCAATCCAACACCTCATAGCCTGTAACTGGCTCCGTGTTCCAGCCTTTCCACGTTCCAATATTCCTATCTGTACATATCTGCCCTTAGGTGTCCCTCTGAGCCTGTATGCTGGGCGGTGCCTGTAACACCGCAAGGACTTTCATAGTAAAAATTCTTACTCATCCTCACATACTTCCGTAATCGGAAAGGAACATTTCTGCTCCTGCGCCTTTTAGACCCGTACATTCGGGATTTCGTCAGTCATCGTGACATTCTGACCATAGGCAGTTTTTAGACCTCCGGCGTATCATGCACACATCCCACCGCTGAGATACTTTCCACGGCATAACCTGTTTGGGTACATTTCCGCCGACTTTAGCGAGCGTTATACCGCAATCCTTGTTACAGAGGACTGCCGCATATCGCAGTTTATAAGGTAGGCGTTTCAGGGCGTTACCCCATCATTCCACCTATCGGAATATTAGTTCTCCAAGTCTTTTCAGGGACTCCTTTCCAGTTCCCGATTCTATTGTTAGCTGACTTGTGCGTAACCTTTTCAGTTACGAACGTGTCGCACTCTTGCCAGCGCCCACACAGTGGGCAAGCAGGCTGTTCCCGCCGTAAAGCATCCGGGCAACGGCATTCTGCTGGTGAGGACGCAGCTTGATTTCCGGTGTCATACCGGTAAAGCGGATATGGCTGCCGTCATATTCACGGGGTTTGATGCTGTTGAAGATTTCATTGTATTTCTGGCACAGCGCTTCCCGGCGCTCCGGGTCTTTCCATATCCAGGATTTAAAGGCTTCCCGCACCATTTCCTGTTTCTGCTGGGCCAGCATGGTTTCTTTCGTGTTGAGGACACGCTTTTCCGTGCCGTCTGCATCGTGGATGGTGTCATAAACCCGGCAGTCCCGCAGATTCAGGCTGTCCTCAATGATAGCATAGGCGTTCTTGCGCTTGGTTCCGTAAGTCACATAGGCAAGCGTATTGTTCGTACTGTCACGGGCCTTGCCGCTGATGTTCCACTCGCCGGTAGCAGAGGAATACCGTGCGGCAATGGTATCGCCCCTGAGATAGCCGGGGGTCTTTAAAAGTTCATAGGTAAACTGGGTGTAATACTTCGGGTCAATCCAGGTTGCGCCGATCCGCACATCAATCTCAGCCGCAGAGAGGTCTTTGGGCTGTGACTGCTCCAGCGCAGATACGTTGACCGCATACGCCGGGTCATGTTCTGCCGCAGCCCTGGCAGCCGCCAGTTTCTTCCGCACGTTGCCGGAAAGGTACTCGTCAGCGTTTTCCCAGCCTGCCAGCGGATGATCCAGCCCTTTTTCCGGGTTCTTAAAGATCACGCCGGAGAGTTCCTTGGCAATCTCCAGTTCCTCGCCGGGGCGGTCTAATATCTCCGCCATAAAGGAAAGGTCAACTCCGGCCCGCTCCCCAATGGACACAGCCAGGGCTTCCACCGGGGTATCCACATGGTTAATGCGCTTTTCCTGGTTGATGGTGCGCTTGGAAAACATATCCGCTTTGCGCTCCAGGTTCCTGTCCTCGTCCAGCACTTCCAGGGAACATAACAGGCAGTAGGAGCTGTCCTGCTCAAACGCACGCTTGTTGCCGGTGCTGTTGAGAAGCCCCCATTTTGCAGTGAAGCTGTCATAGGCCGAGTTCAGCCGTGTCTGAAGCTGTGCAATCTGCGCATCGGAACCGCCGTTTAGCTGGGTTTCAATTAAGTTCCGGGTAATGTCCCGCAGGGCGATCATGCCCCGGATGCGTTCCTCCGTGGCAGCCGGGACTTCGACCGGAATCAGCCCGCCATCTTCCTTGTAGTAAAGTTTTCCGTTTGCTTCGGTGTAACTGAAATTGCGGACTTCGGCAGGGGCGTCCAGGGGTTCGGCTTCCTGCTCCGGTGCAGCCGCTTCCCGCATCAGCAGGGCTTTGTCCGGTGCGCTTAAATTTGCCACCGCAGCGGCAAGCTGTTCTTTCAAGTCGGCATCCGGCAGCGGCTTGCAGGCGGTTTCCTGCCCGTAGGGGCCGCCTTCCCATACCATAGAACCCAGAACCATTTCCGGGTGCTGTTCAAAATATTTGTTGACGGGAATGCCGGCAGCGGTCTGGGAAACGTCTACCCAGTCCGGCATCTGTTCCGGCGGAGCGGCCCGTTTCTGCAAAAAGATGATGTCGCTGGTCACTTCCGTACCAGCATTTTTAAACGCATTGTCCGGCAGGCGGACAGCGCCCAAAAGGTCGGCTCTCTCTGCCAGGTATTCCCGGACGGCGGTGTTCGGCTTATCCAGTGTGCCTTTTGATGTGATAAATGCCACGATACCGCCTGGACGCACTTTATCCAACGTCTTTCCAAAGAAATAATCGTGGATGAAAAAGTGCTGCTTATCATACCGGGCGTCGGCTATCTGGTAGTTGCCAAAGGGCACGTTGCCCACCGCCAGGTCAAACCGGTTATCGGCAAAGTTGACACGCTCGAACCCGTCCACTGTGATATGCGCCTGGGGATAAAGCTGCTTGGCGATCCTGCCCGTGATGGAATCCAGTTCCACGCCGTAAAGGGCAGTATCTTTCATGGAATCCGGCACCATGCCAAAAAAATTGCCGGTGCCCATCGCAGGCTCCAGCATGGTTTTTGGTTCTAAGCCCATCTGCTCCACGGCATGATAAATGCTTTCAATGATGACCGGTGCGGTGTAATGGGCGTTTAGGGTCGAACCTCTGGCGGCTTCATATTCAGCCGGGGTTAAAAGCCCTTTCAGTTCGGCATATTCTGTTTTCCACTTTTCATCGGAACCGTCAAACGCCTGGGGAATGCCGCCCCAGCCCACATAACGGGACAGGATTTCCTGTTCCTCCGGCGTGGCATTTCGGCCACCGGCTTCCAGTTCCTTTAACAGCCGGATGGCCGCCACATTCGCCTGATACTTTGCTTTCGGGCCGCCCACTCCCAGATCGGGAGCAGTAATGCGGAAATTTTCTGCTTTGGGCGGTTGGTGCTGCACAGGTGCTGCCGGTTCGGACGGCTCCGACAGCGGAGCGCCGGATGCAGCCAGTTCTTCCAGTTCCTTGTCCTGGGCGTCTTTGACCAGTTCCCGGACGTAAGACACCGGCTCATTCCTGAAAACCGGGAATCCGGTTCCGGCAGCAAAGGTATCATCCCGCAGGCTGACCGAGCCGAAATCATAGTCTACGCTGTCAATGGTAAAAGTGCGCCCCTCGTCTGTGACCTGCATCCCGATGGGGATATAGTCTGCAATCTCCAGGACTTTCTGGACTTCGTAGGTTTCTCCCTCCGGGCGAGCAAACAGGGCGCTGTTTCCGTGCTGGAGCAGCTTTTCCCCCAATGCCTGCCAGCTTGCGGCAGAGCCGGTGACGGCAGTTTCCCCAAGTCCCGGAATCTCCCTGGTAACGATCTTGCTCCCCAGGGCTTTGGCGGCAGTTTCCGCATCCTTGCCATAGAACAGGTACAGATCATCCACTCGGACACCTGCCACATGGCCGGGGTATTCTGCTTTGAGCTTTAAGTATTCTTCGGTCAGCGGCGTAAGGTTCGGCTCCGGCTGGGGGCTTTCTTCCTCTGACGGTGCGCCCGCACGGGTTTCCCTGTCAGTACGTTCCGGCTGGGGCAGGGTACTTTCCTGTCCGGCTTCCTTTAAGGTCAGTGTGCGCCCCAGGGCGGTATAAGTTTCGCCGTTATCCTGGAAGAACACCGCAGGCAGGCCCGCCGTCTGTAACCGGTCAGCGGCTTCCTGCCAGCCCTCCCGGATACCTGCCACGGTCACTTCGCCTATTCCCGGCAGATCAACCGGCAGAAGCCAGGATACCGGCACCGCTTCAAAGGCAGTCCGGGCATCTTCACCGTAAAACAGGCAATACCCGCCGTTTTGGATACCGACCAATTCTTTCGGGTGCTTTTCTTTTAAGGCGTTGTAGGCATCCACATGGGGTAAAAGGGTTGTAGAGCCAGACGTTTCAGCCGGTTCTTCCGGTTCTGTCTTTCCCGTTACCCACGCAGGAGCATCGGGGTCATTTTCGTGCTGTTCCACGCTGGTACGGCGATCCGTTACCATATCCTGATAAGTACGCTCTAAAATATCGTCGATTAAGTATTCCCTGAAATCCGGCAGCGTGGTGTAGGCTTCATAAAGGGCGGGACGGCTGTCTTTCAGACCGGACAGCAGTTCGTCCAGTTTTGCTGAAAGTTCTTCCTGGGCATCCAGCACATCTGTATCCCGGTCACGCAGGAAAGGATAGATCTCACTCTGTTCGATCAATCCGATCAGTTCCGGCAGCGCCGCTTCATAAAGCCGTTTCGGGGTAAGGGCTGCCTGTTCCGTTGCCTGGGCAAGCACTTCCTTGTGCAGACGGTTATGGAAAGCGGACACATCAAAATAGGCTTTGGTCAGTTCCACATCGTCCACGGCAAGCACCGCCCGCCTGATAGCGACGTCGCACTCGATTTTGATATTTTCCTCATCGGAATTTTCCAGGGCGTTGGCAAAGGCGTTATCCTGTAAGACCTGGGCTAAGACCACGGGCTGGAATTGCTCATAAATATCCCGGACAGTGCGCTTTGCCGGTTCCGGCTCCAGGGCGGCCTCCGCTTCGTCACGCTCCAGCATAGACCGGGTGTGGTCTGCCAGTTCCTCCGGCTTCGGGGTTTCACTTCCCAATTCCTCAAAAGCGTCATTCAAATATTCTTCAGAAACCACAAGCCCTTGTTTATCCAACAGTTCCTGTGCCTGTAAAATGATTTTCTCACGGGAGGATGGAGCATCCGGTTTTTCCGGTTCCGTCTGCACCGCACTTTCCGAAAAATCAAAGGAAAGCTGTTCCGGTTCGTCCGCTTTTGCCGTTTTGTGGCTCTGGCTCTTTAACCGCCGCAGGGCAGACTGGGCGGCATCCAGGGGCTTCTGTTCCCGGCTGGCTTTCGGCTGTTTCGCCGGTGCCGCCTTTTGGGGCATATCCGCCGCCCTTTGGATCAGCGAATAGGAGCCGTCTTTGTAAGCGGAAAGCCTGTCATACGCCCTGGTGCAGACTTCATAGCCATACTGTTTGGGTGTCAGGGACTGCAAGCCGTCTTTCATCACAGACAGCAGGCCGTCCACCTGCGCCGGATTATCAAGCATGGGGCGAACCTGCTTCCAGCCGTCAAAGAATCCCTCCACCTGATAAGGACGCTGTTCTTTGGCTGCATAGTGGAAAAAGGAATCCACATCACGGGAGAGGATAAAACGCTCATATTCCGGGAACCGTGCCTTATCGTCCGGGGTAAGGAACCGCCCGCTTTCCATAAGCTGATGGATACGGCGCTCGGCCTGGTTCCAGTTCAAAGAAGTTTCCGCATAAGGCTTCCCATAGCTGCGCTTGATCTTCATGCCTTTGGCATCATGCCAGGTATCACGGATAGAGCTGCCACTGCCGCCAGTGCCAAAAGACTCTTTCAGATAATCCTGTCTTTCTTTGCGGTCTGTGTGATTCTGGAAAAACACATACGCCGCCAGCTTGCTGTCCGAATAGCCGCCGCCAGGGGCAAGCACCTCATTGATTTCGTCCTCTGTAATGAAAGTGGGGCGTTCTTCCTTGAACTGCCCATCCAGGGGAAAGACTTCTGCCGGGATCTGCGCCTGCTCAAGCCGGTGCAAAATGGCGTTGGGGCGGTGAAAATGGAACCGCAGGATTTCCCGGTTCTCCTGGTAAGCATCGCAGAAGCCCTCCATTTCTTTTACAACAGCCGCCAACTGCTCCGGGGATTGCAGCAGCTTTTCTAACTTAGCCGTATCCTCCGGGAAACCGCCCCTCTGCATATAGACTCCATCCACAGTGGGGAGAAGTCCGGCTTCCTTTGCCCCATCGCCAAAATCCTGCCTAAGATACCAAAGCTGCGCCGCCAGCTCTTTAAATTCATTCCCTTTGACCCGGCCTGCCTGTTCCGCAGAAAGATATTTGCCGGTTTCCACCAGCCTGCGGATACGGCTTTCTACCTCCGTCCAGGACAGGCGCAGGCTCTCTTTGTCATAGCGGGCACTTTTGCCGCTGTTGATAGAAAACCCGTTTTCATCAAACCAGACCGCATAGGGAGTGCCGTCTATGGTAAAGCCACGCCCGCCGGTGCCGAACTCTTTGCGCAAAGATACCGCCATTTCTCCCGCAGGAGCGCCAGCCTGATACTGGGCATAAATACGGAGCGCCCCGGCAGGCTCGTTGGTTCCGGCAGACAAAATCCTCTCAACTGCCTGCTCCGGCACCATGCTCACAGAAAAAGCGGGGGCGCTTGCCTCCGCTTGTGACTGGGCGATCTGTTCAATCTGTTCCTCCACGGTGGGGAACAGGGACATTTGTGTAAAAGTCGGGCTGGCATCGGAATACGGGCCGTCCATCTCCACAGACGATAAAACGGCAGGCCCGCCGCCTGCCGTCCGGGTGTCTGTATTTAACTGTAAATCAAGTCTGCCATCACGATCTCCTCGGCTCTCTGCCGGATGTTGTTCATCCGCTGTACCCATTCCATCTGGTTGGCTGCTTTCAGTTCCTCCGTCACGCCCTCGCTCATCGCCAGTTCCGCCATCATGCTCTCTACCTGCTGGTTCGCCGCCTGGTCGATCTCCGTCAGATGTGCCCACAGGGTTCCTTTCAGCAGCATCGCCGTGTAAGCCGCTTTCCTGTGTTCCATCAGATATTTCTCCCTCGCCCTGCCGTACCGGGTCAGGGTTTCCGGTTCGTTCTCCCTGCTGTCCATCACGATGTTCGGAATCTGATAACCGTTCCGGTTGGTGTATGTCAATTCGCTCATCTTCGCCACTCCTTTCGCGCTTTAAAGTGTTAAACTGTTCATCTTTATTATAGGACACATCCGGCTGTTTGGCAAGGCTTTTTTTCGCCTGTCTGACCTGTTCCAGTTGGATATTTTTCACCGCCTCGCCGATCTCCATTAAAATGGTGCGGTTGGCTTCGGCAGTGGCAGTGCCCAGGCAGGCCAGGGTGCCCACGTTGTTAAAGTTCGTAATGCCCCGCAGATCGTCTGCGTCGATATAGAGGGAAGCGTCCAGCCCGCAGCGGGTTAAAACCGCATACTGGACGCTGGCTTTTATGGTGTCACGGAAAATGACCTCTATGTTGTGGTCGTCCAGTCCCTCTAAAAAGCTGTCCTCCACCTCATAGTGCAGATCACGGAGATATTCCCCATAGTGTTCCTCCGACACCTTTGAAGCCGCTTCCATCAGGCACTCGCCCAGGTCGCCGCCCTCCGGGATGCCAAACGCTTTTGCCAGCCGTTCCATAACCGGGGCATGATAGGCTTCCTCCATTCTCCAAAGCCACGGGTCTTTGCCGCCTTTTACCCTATGGGTATCGGAAACATCGTGGACGTTCTGGATATAGGGCCTGCCGCCTGTGCCTTTGCGGATCAAGCCGATTGCATTGGAACCGGCGTTGACCCAGCGGTGCATCTTGTTATTCCACGTTTCGATGTCCGCACAGGCGACTGCATCCGGGCGCTGGATATAGATTAAAAGCTGGTCGTCAAAATCATAGCTTTTATAAAATCGGGATGCCGTGGTCAGAAACTTCTGCCAGTTTTCCGGTGTTCTTGTGACTTCCTGCTGGGCTTTCTGCGCCAGCTCAGAAATATACAGAAACCATCTGTTTGCCATTGTGACCTCCTTTCAAACGAAAAACACCCAGAACCTGCTTTTTTACAAGTTCTGGGTGTAGTTTACAAATAGGATTCTTTAATAATTTTGTTTTGCCTGTTCCGATAAATGGCGGATCAATTCTTCTGGGGTTGGGATTTCTCCCTTGCACGGAACACGGCTTTGATAGGCTTTGGTTATCTCGTTATTATTTAGTGGATTAGTATATGCGTCCGTAATAGCAGCCTGCATTTCCCGCTTGACTTCTTCCACGCTGACACCGTATTCTTTCGCCACTTTCCGGTATATCTTCCTCATGTTCATAAAAACTTCCTCCTAAGTAAATACTGTAATCGCCTGGATGATTCGATTATAAGCGATATTAACACTCGTTTCAACAGAAACAGGCGTTACAATCGCTCGGTTTTGGCTTCGGCGTGACTTATGATTATCTACAAGGAGGGAGCAGCAAATGGAAGAACAATTTATTCGTGACCGGCTTTCCAAACTTCGGGAAGAAAAGCAGGTTTCAGAACGAAAAATGAGCCTGGATTTAGGACACAGCACCAGTTATATCCGTGGCATCACATCCGGCAGGTCGCTCCCGTCCATGAGCGAGTTCCTTTATATCTGTGAATACTTAGGTATCACACCATCAGAATTCTTCAAAGAAGAAAAAGAAACCACTTTGACCCAACAAAAAGCGATTGACTATATCTATACCATGACGGATGAGGACATCCAGTTACTAATTGGATTTATTGAACGGATGAAGCACACAGACGAATAACAGGCGGTATCTGAAAAGAACGGACACCGCCTGTTTCTTATTGTCGGCGTTCTTTATTTTTCCGGTTCATATCCTCCAAAACCTTTTTCTGTGCTTCAGACAACACCCTGGGAGGGGCAACCTTGACCCACTTCTTGGGAAGTGAGTATGTCAGGCCGCCGTAGCCATTGTCGCCGGTCTGCGTGACCTGCTCCGGGTGGCTCTGGCACAAGCTGTTCAGCGTGTTCTGCAAGCCTGTGTTGTAGGTATAAACCGCAGCAGTAGATTCACTCTCATTAAAGAGGATGATCGTTTCCTGCTCATACTTTGTTAATCTCATAGGCATTACCTCTCCAAATCTTTCCGCTTCGCCGGGGGCTTGGCTGCCGTATGCTGCTCCGGCTTTTTCGCAAGCTGCTCCCGGATCGAGGGCTTTTTTTCCGTTTTCTTTTGCGGCTGCTCCCTGGAAAAATCCTTTTCCCGCATCTGCCTAAAAGCGGTGATCCTGCCGGTTTCATCCGTGACAGGGGTATACATTTTCGGAATCTTAAACATCATGCCGTCCAGACTGATGCCGCCGTAATAATTCCCGTGGGCGTCCCGTTCTTTCTGAAGCAGCACGGTCTTATCGGAAAGGATAAAGCCCTCCATTTCATGCTTATACACCAGGCCGCAGGGAATCCCGCCAGACTGGGTAATGGCGATTTCTTTGCCCACCGGCTCAAAGGGATTCTCCACCGGCGCATCTTCCACCACACGAAAAGCGGTAGGCCTGCCCCGTTTGCTCCGCTCGGCAACTTCATAGATATGGGCATCAATATAGCTGCCGTTTACCCTGCGGTTGGAGGACTCATAAAAATCCGGGGTGGACGCACAAGGCGTTAAAAGGATGCCGCCTTTGACAATGTACTGATCCTGGGTAATCTCACCGGGTTCGATATACCGTTCAAAGCGGTTGACCGGCACGACCCGCAAAATCGGCGTTTCCTGTTTTTGCTTCTGCATTTCCTGTGCCGCCAGCACCGCCGCACGCTTTTCCTTTTCAGCAGCTTCCGCCTGTTCCACTAAAAACGCATAGTCCAAGGCTTCCAGCTTTGCCTCCTGCAAACGTTCATCGGAGAGAAGTTCATAGATTGCCCTCGACATGGAAAATTCCGGGTTGTCAAGCTGCCCGCCGTCCAATTCCTGAAAATCCTGATTGAAAAAAGTGTAATCGTAGCCGCTGTCACAGGTCTGGATTGCCAGGTAACGGGAACCGCCGTCAATGGACAATCCCACTTCTTCCGGATTTGGCAGGTTGTTGAGAATCCCGTCGATCATGTTGCAGTTTTGCTCCATGCTCATTTCGGCGGTTCGCAAAGCATTTTGCGGGATGATTTCTTCCAGCCGCTTCATAAGTTCCTGTGCTGCCTGCACCGCCTGGGGATCACGGTCATCGTCGATAAAGCCCAGCAGATAGTTTTTCAGCCCATCCGTTTTTCCCGCAAGCAGCATCGCTTCGGTATCCCGGATGTTCTGTTCTTTGTCCTCAACGGTATCCATGTACTCATAAGGGTCAAAATCCGCCCCAAACTGGTCAAGGGCAGCCGCCAGACCGTGAATCTCCTCCGGGGCAGGTACTTTTTCTTCATTCCGGTTTATATTCGCCATAGGTTACTCCTTTCCTTTGGTTTTCGGTCTGGGCGGCAGCTCGATCTTGTAATTCACATACTTTTCGCCGGTATCCGCCAGCACCACCACAGCATCATAGAGTACGCCTTTTTTCTCGCTGAACAGACCTTTCATCTTGATACGCCCATTCTTTAAGAGCGCCGCCGCCATCGGTTTGGTCAGTTCCTTGTGCTTGGAAGTGAAAAAGCGGTCGTCTTTCCACATGGAAAACTGGCACTCCCGGTTGGAGCAGTAAAAATTCTTCTTGCCCTCCAGCACATCAGAGCCGCAGCGGGGGCATTTCCCGATAACCTCCCTCTGTTGGAACAGGGAAGTATCCGCTTTGACGGCACTGTACTGGGCAACCAGATCGGACACCATCTGTTCAATGCCGCCCATAAACACATCGGGAGCCTGTTCGCCACGCTCCACAGCTTTTAAGCCAGCTTCCCACTGGGCGGTCAGCCTGGCGGACTTCACGCTGTCCGGCAGCACCACAATCAGGTTGAACCCCTTTTTTGTGGGGAGAAGCTGCCTGCCCTTGCGTTCCAGGAAACCGCCACGCACCAGCTTTTCCAACACACCGGCACGGGTGGCAGGTGTGCCCAGGCCCGTGCGCTCTGCGCCCTCGATCTCGGCAAATTCTTCGGCGCTGGCGTGTTCCATAGCCGATAAAAGCAGATCTTCCGTGAAGTGCCGGGGCGGGCTGGTGGTTCCCTCTTTGGTAGAAGCCCTGACCTTTTCAAAGGTCTGCCCCTCTATAAGCGGCGGCAGGGCTTTGGCGTCCTCGTCCTTGGAATCGTCCTCCGGCTTCTTTTTCAGCGTAGCAAAGAAAGCCTGTTCCACCGCCTTAAAACCGGGCGATACCACCACACGCCCTTTTGCCGTAAATGTAACGCCGCCGCAGAGAAGAACAGCCGTGGTATCCTCATAAAGATGTTTTTCCCCCACAGCGCACAACAGCCGCACCGTTACCAATGTCAGGATATTGCGCTCCCCGGCAGGAAGCGAGGAGAGGTCAGTGCCAGAAATCTGCTTTGTGGGCAGTAATGCGTGGTGGTCGCTGACCTTGCTGTTATTGATGATACGGGACGCATCCACGCTGAGAGCCGCCACGGAAAACGGCAGGGCGGACGTCGCCAGCTCACACAGCGCCGGAATGGTATCTTTCATATCCTCCGTCAGATAGTTGGAATCCGTCCGTGGGTAGGTCAGCAGCTTTTTCTCATACAACGCCTGGGCGTAGTCAAGCACCTGCTGGGCCGTATATCCAAACAGCCGGTTCCCGTCCCGCTGAAGCGAAGTCAGGTCATAGAGCTTGGGCGGCTGTGTGGACTTCTGCTTCTTTTCCACGGACTGCACAACAGCAGCCTGCGTGCTGCAGGCGGCTGAAAGATGGTCGGCGGCTTTTCGGTTCTCACACCGTTCACTGGCGGCGGTAAACTTCCCGCAGTCCAGCACCACCGTATAAAACTTTTCCTTTTTAAAATCGGAAATGGCAGTTTCCCGGTCTACTACCAGGGCAAGGGTCGGGGTCATAACCCTGCCGATGTTCAAAGTTTTCCGGTACAGGGTAGAAAACAGCCTGGTGCCGGAAATGCCCACCAGCCAGTCCGCCTTGGCACGGCACAGGGCAGCTTGATACAAAAGATCATACTCTGCACCGGGGCGCAGGTTCTCAAATCCCTCCCGGATTGCGGAATCTTCCATACTGCTGATCCACAGCCGTTCAAAGGGCTTTGTGCATCCGGCATGGTCATAGACCAGCCGGAAAATCAATTCCCCCTCACGCCCCGCATCCGTAGCGCACACCATGCTTTCCACATCCGGGCGGTTCATCAGGGAAACCAGCACCTCATACTGGTCTTTTTTATCCGGTGCCACCGTGTATTTCCATTCTTCCGGGATAATGGGCAGATCTTCATAGCACCATTTGGAATACCGGGCATCATAAGCGTCAGCCGCCGCCAGCCCGATGAGATGCCCCACACACCAGGACACCACATAGCCGTTACCCTGCAAATATCCCTGTCCACGTTCCTTTGCGCCCAGCACGGCGGCTAAACTCTGCGCCACACTGGGCTTTTCTGCAATTACTAACTTCAAGCCGTTTTCCTCCTTTCGCCCATCAGCTTCTTGTAGCAGATACCCACACAGCGCCGCCCCTTGCCATAACCACAGTCATAGCAGGGGGAATCGGGGGCAGGTGCCGGCCTTTCCTCCGACACCTGCCGCCCAGCGGGTTTCTGCTGCATCATCCGTTCCAGTCCGGGGTTATCAGAAAACAAGGTCATCGTCGCCCTCGATGGGAATATCCTCGTTATCTTCCTCATAAAGCCTGCGCTGTTCGGCTTCTTCTTCCTCGGAAAGTTCCTCCTGACCTGCATCCTCGCCGGTTGCTTCCTCATCTTCGTTGACAGTAGGCTCCTCCGGCCCCTCAAACTCAAAATCGTCGATGTCCTCGGCATCATCCAGATCATGCTTCGGCCTATAAACCTTGAAATAGTAGCCCAGGCCGCCAGCCGCCAGCGCAGCCACGATCACAAGGAACATCATACTGTTGTTACTCTTGGGGGCGGGCTGCTCCGGTTCGGGTTCCGATGTTTCCGGTTCTGACGGTTCCTCCGGCTCGGCAGGAGCGGCGGGTTCCGGCTCTGACGGTGCGGTCGGTGTGACAGTCTGGCTGTCCGTGTCTTTTTGTGCCAGCGCCATCAGGTCGCTTTCCGTTACGGCATTGAGGAAATACACATTTTCGCTGTCACGCTGCTTGTCGATAATAAGGTAAAACACATTTTCATCCGGGGTCATAATGGTATAGAACTCCTTGCCCTGTTCATCGCTAGCGTTATCAACCACCGTGGCGCTGCCATCCGGGGTAAACGGGTTATCCTCCGTTTCCTCCGTGGCAACCGGGCTTACCGCAGACGGGTCTTTTTCGGTATCCGCTTTGTTAGAGGAAGAAATAGTGCCGCCGGTAGGCTTTGCCGTCTGCCCGGTAGAAGCAGTCCCGCCAGTGCCAGACTGTGAAAGCGTGGTGCCGGTGCCCCCGCCCGTGGGCGTTGTAACCGTGGATGCAGGGATAGACGGACTGGTGGGAGAACTGGAAGTCTTATCGCTGTCTTTTTTCGGTTCCTCATAATAGGGATTGTTAAGCTGGGTCATGCGGCTTTTATTCCCAGCACGGTCAGTGGCCTGGATCGTGATCTGCTCATAATTGTCCGCATAATCTTTCAGGCGAATATCCAGAGTGCCATTATTCAGCTTGGAAAAGGAATTGCCGCAGACGTAGATTTTATCCACGCCGGAAAGGTCATCGCTTGCTTCCACACGGAGCAGCTCGCCCTCAATCCCCGCACGGATCGTCGGGGCTTCCCGGTCAAAGACCTCAATGTAACGGTTCTTGGTGTGGGACTTCCCGTTTTTATCGGTCACGGTCACATAAATAGTGCAGTTTTCGGAGATTTCCAGGGATACCTTGTCTTTATCCACCAGATCGTCCGTTAAATCAATCCAACTGCCGCCGCTGTTGATTTTGGCTTCCACGGTATCCCAGCCGGTTTTATTGACATCCTTAATGCGGATTTCCACGTTTGCCCGATTGGTGTACCAGCCGTCCGGGGCAAGAATGGAAATGGTAAACTTGGGGTCAACCACTTCCGGCTCCTTGCCCTCGCATTTTGTCAGGTTATTCTTGCAGATCTCGCATCCTGTATTGACCGCACCAGCGGCACATTTATCGGTGCAGGTGCATTTTTCCGGTTCGGCAGGCGGTTCCGGCTCCGTGGGCGTATCCGGTGCTTTCCCGATGCACTGTGCCCGGTCAGACTGGCAGACAGCACAGTCAGGATTCACCGCACCCTCCTGGCACAGAACCGTGCAGATACAAACTGCCGGTTCTCCTGCCGGGGGAGCGGTACACAAATCCATATCGGCAGCGCAGGCGGGGCACTCGGTATTGTGATCGTCCTTGGTGCATTTCTTCTCGCAAAAGCAGGGCAGCATGTTCGGCTCTGCCGCCTGCCCTTTGCAGGCATCGGCATTTCCCTTGCACACCGGGCATTCCTGATTGGGATTTTCCACCGAGCATTTCGTATCACAAATGCAGGCAGGCGCATCGTTGCCCGATACGTCCTGCGCCGCAGCCATGCCCAAAAGGGGCATCGTCAAAAGGAAGATAGAGAGCATCATGCAGACCATTCCGGTCAGCCGCTTACTCCGCTTCATGTTCAGATTCTTCATGTTCGTTATCCTCGCTTTCCATAAAATCAGGCGTCCCGGCTTTAGAGCCACGGAACGCCTTGATAAATGCTGCCAGTTCCTCCGGGGCTACATCCAGCCCGCGAACCATACCGACAATCTCCATATTTTCCAGTTCGGTCTTTTGCTGCTCCAGTTCCCTAAGCCGGGTCTGCTGGACAGCGATTTTTTCTTTTACCTTGTCGATCTCCGACAAGACTTTCTGCAACTTGTTACTCAAGTCAAAACCTCCTTAATTTAATCTGCCGATGGCATAGAAATGCTGCGACCAATAGCTGCTGTCAGTCCTTGCGTACTGGATGGGCGACCCACAGTGAATCATCATATTGTTGCCGACGTAAATTCCCACATGGCTCACCGGCCCTGGGGAGTTATAAGTGCCGGTAAAGAAAATAATGTCGCCGGGCTTTGCCTCTGACATTGGGATATGGGCGCATTGGTTATAAATGCCCTGGGCGGTGGTGCGGGGCAGGTTGTGGACGCCGCTGTGCGTGTAAACGTAGCAGACAAATCCGCTGCAATCAAAGCTGGTGCTTGGAGAAGAACCGCCCCAGACGTAGGGGAACCCTAAGTATTTTTCGGCTTCTGCGATCAGTGCGGCAAAATCAGGGTCAGCCAGGGCTTCCCCCGGAATGTCGTAATCTTCACCGGCGCTTTCATTGGCGTAAATATCGCTGCCGAACAGATAGGGCTTATTCCCCTTTAAGGAAAGGGTGGCCGTATAGCGTTCTTTCTGCTCCTCGTCCAAGTTCTCCAGGGCAACCGCCCCGAACCCTTTATTTCTAAGGGTCACATAGAGGATGTAATACTCATATTCCTCCTCATCCTCCGTGGTTTCCCCGGTTTCCGGGTCGGTGGAAGTAACCGTGCGGGTTCTGATCTCCACCACCTCACGGGTGGTCAGACTGTACTGCCTGTCGAACATGGCTTCCAGTTCTGCCTGCACCTGGGCAGGGGTAAAAGCGTCAAACTTTGCCGTCAGATAGGAAATCAGTTCATTGGGGTTATGCCCGATGCTGTCCACATCGTACCGGTATTCATCATAGCCAGGGTGGGTGCGCTCGATATTTGCCAGTTCATTTTGCAAAGCGGTTTCCAGGGCGGTGTAATTGGCTTCTGTCTGAATGATGTCGGGATCTTCCGAAGTGTAGGAAGTGCCCAGCACGGCGCTCATGGCTCCATCCATCATCACAGAGCAGGAAGAAAGGGACGAAAACACCATAATAATCAGCATGGCAATCGCACCAGCCATCACCAGCCCGCCTTTATGCTCCTGCACCGCAGTCGCCACGGTCTGACCGATACTGCCAAACATATCCTTTGCTTTCTGAACAAAAGCTGATCCCTGTTTCTCAGCCTGCTTTGCTTTCCGAAACTCTTTGGCATACTGGCGCTTGATGCGCTGTTTCTGAATAAGACGCTTGACGGCGTTTTCCTGCAATTCCGGGTTATCCCGGACAGCGGCACGATAAGCGGCACTGACATTCGCCCGGTTGACCTGGGCTTCCAGCTTCTCCACACGCTTATACGGGGCGTTCTGCCGGTACTTGCGGATTTCATGGCTGGCGAGAGCAGCGGCCCCCTCAGACGCAAGCTCTGTCCGATGGGCGGCTTTCGTACCCACGTTTTCTTCCTCCACCTGATGAATCTTGGAGTGGACGGTGGCGCTGGCACTCTGTACCATGCGCCTGCCCGCCTTTTTCGGCAGGGTTTCCTGCCCACGTTTTTTCTCCACTTCCTCAAACCGGAGTGTGTGCTTCAGCCTGCTTTTTTCGGGATCAAGTTCTTTTTGCAGACGCAGTTTTTTCTTCTTAGGCACTTTCTTTTTCGCCTTTTCCAGCTTCGTACCCAAAACCTCCGCCTTGTGTTCCGCACGGGCAGCCCGTTCCTCCGGGGTGAAATTCAGCCGTTTGCTGCGCTCCACATCATCAGCATCGTAGATGTTGGCTTTTTTCTTCATGGCAGACCTCCTTATGCTGCCAAATCCGCAGGCTTCGTAGTCATAACCTGGTACAGCTTCGTATCCGTGGGGAACTTATCGACAAAGGGAATGATTTTATCTCCAAAGAACAAAAGCCCCTCACCGGCGTCACTGTTCGTGATGTGACCCAGCTCTTGGGGAGAGATACCAAGACGCTGCGCCAGAATGTTCCGGTCGCTGGCCGCCTGGTTCAGCATCAGGATAAAATCGCTGTTTTCCAGGATATTTTCAATCTCCGGGCTTTCCAGCAGATCCTTGACGTTCTGCGTCAGAGCTGTCGGGATGCCATTCCATTTTCGGAATCTCTTGTAGATTTCTGCGGTGTAGGCAGCCGTCTGCGGCTCCTTTAAAAGCAAGTGGAACTCATCTAAGTAGATGCGGGTGGTCTTTCCGGCATAGCGGTTTACGGTGGTGCGCTGCCAGATGTTATTTTGGACGGTCAGCATACCGGGCTTTTTCAGGTTCTGCCCCAGACCGCTGATGTCATAGCAGGCCACACGGTTATCAACATTGACGTTGGTTCGGTGGTTCAGATAATTGAGGGAACCAAACACATACAGTTCCAGTGCCGTGGCAAGTTCCTGTGCCTGTTCTTCCTGCTGTGCCCGCAGGCACTCATACAAATCCCCCAGGATCGGCATATTTTCCGGTCTGGGGTCTTTGATGAGCTGGCGGTAGATTTTCGGGATACAGCGGTCAATGACCGATTTCTCAATGGGCTTTAGGCCGCCCTGAGCGGCGGACAAAATCAGTTCACAGAATGACATGATAAAGTCCGCTTTCATCAGAAGCGGATTCTCGCCGGTATTCGTGGTCAGGTCTACATCCAGCGGATTGATATAATCGTGGCTGTCCGGGGCAAGCCGGATCACCTGTCCTGAAAGCTGCTGGCACAGGGAAGTATATTCATTCTCAGGATCGAGGAACAAAATGTCATCCGTGGTATGCAGATAGACGTCTGCCGCTTCCCGCTTGCAGCTAAAGGATTTACCGGAACCGGGCGTGCCAAGCACCACTCCGTTGGGGCACTTGAGCGTTTTGCGGTCAGCCAGAATCATCCGGTTTGTGGTGGCGTTTAACCCATAGTAAACGCCTTTGGGCTGGAATACCTCACAGGCACGGAACGGCAAAAAGATTGCCGTTCCGCTGGTGGTAAGCCCACGCTGGATTTCCACCTGGTTGATGCCGATGGGCAGCGCAGACACAAAGCCCTGTTCCTGCTGATAGTCCAGCCGGATCAGATCGCAGTTCTGAGTATTGGTAATGCCGTTTGCGGAGTAGATCAGATTTTCCAGCTTCTGACGGCTGGACGCCGCATGGACAACCAGGATTGTGACCATAAACATTTTCTCGTCATGGTTCTGCAAATCCTCCAAAAGTTTCTGGGCTTCTTTGCCGAATGTCACAAGGTCGGGCGGCAGGATGTCCATATCAAAACCGGAGCGGACGGCCCTTTTCTGTTCGTCGATCTTTGCCTTGTCCAGATCACTTAGCTTGCGCTTGACCGCTTTCAGAGCGGCATTCTGGTCGAGGGCTTTGGCATGGATGCTGATGATCTGGCTCCCTTCCATGTTCAAAATGCTGTTTAACAGCGTGTCATACAGTTTGGTCGCCCGGATCTGCAAAAAAGAAACCGCCCCGAAAGATGCGCCGGAGCGGAAATAGCGCCCATCCTTGAAGAAAAACGAGCTGGGGGCGATATAGTCTTTGCTGGACAGCCCGGTGTGGTTTAAGGAATCCCAGTTAAAACGGAACTTCCGGTTCTCCTCCAGATGCAGGCACCGATGGAGAAGCGTCAACCGTTCATAACCGTCCATCGGATGTGCGGCAACCGTCAGGGCACGGAAATGCCCCACCACATCATTGTCGATCTGCTCCAGGCGGGAACGGGCCTGCCTGATGCCGTCTGCTTCGATAGTATAGGTCAGGCAGATACGGCGCTCATACCGGCTCTTGGAAACCTGCCGCACCAGCATATCGCTGTATTCCTTTCGGATTTCATCGAACTGGTCGCCCTGGGGGTTAAGGGCAAGCATTTTCCGGTATTCCACCAGGTCTGCCGGATAGCAGATCACGGAAAGTTCAAAGCCCACAGACGGCCCGAAATAGTTGACCAGTTTGCAGTAAAGCTCAAACAGAACCGCCTTTTCATCGTCAGACGCTTCGGCATAGTTGATGTCATCGCAGAGGACGCTTTTACTGTAAAGCCGGTTCGTGATGCGGCAGATGCCGTCCGGGTACATTTCTTCATAGGGAATGGTCTGCTGGGCGGTCTTTGCGATTTTACCCTCTTTTTTTGCCCGCCGGATTGCCTTTTCCACACGCCTTTTGTCGGCGGCGGTCAGCTTGGTGTCGGGCCGGATCACGAGATGTTCCCAGCCCACGGCTGTTTTTGCCGGTGGCTTTGTTCTGAATGGAAACAAGTTGTTGTACCTCCTTTTCATAGCGTGCCTGCCGCTCCAGGGCGGCAAACCGGTTGTTGGTCTGGTAAGGTCTGGCCGCAGGTGCGAGCAGCCGGACACGGATGATATTTTTCAGAATCTTTTCCAATGGCTGACCGTTCTTCTCATACAGCCCGAACAGCATAAAGGGCGCTGCCAGGGCAATCAGAAGAAGCAGGGCAAGGTCATTCCCCAGGGAGTGCCGGGTTAAGAAGTAAGTGCCCACGCCTGCAATCCCGCCCAGGGAAAAGCAGACAATCTGGCGCTTGGTCAGCCCAAAAGCCACTTTGTCCTTGACCTCGGTCAAATCTTTGGTAATCGTCACATAAGCCAATCGAAACCCTCCTTTCTCAAAACTTAGTGTGCGTTTAGGATGCTTTTCGCCACGGAGCCGGTCTTAAACAGGCTGAAGCACAGAAGCACCGTGTAGGCGGCGCAGCTCCAGATGGAAGCCTGCAAATCCCCACCCAGGGAAAGAGCATTGACCAGCACGGCATAGATGCCGACACAGATCATGATTAAGAAGCCTTGCAGCCCCAGGGCGGCAAGCCCCCGGACGTAGTTGGTGCCGATGTTGCCCCATTCCCGGTTCATAAAGGTGGCAAAGGGCAGCGGGCCGACACTGGCGTAAATATAAATTTCAATCATCCTGCCATACAAAATGACCGTGATGATAAGCCCCATCGCTTTCATGGCAAAGGATACGACCCAGGTTTCCAGCATCAAGGCAAACAGATCTCCCAGCCCCGTGGCCTGAAGCTCCGTCGTGATGTTGGCGATTGCAGAGGAAATGTCGATGCTGGCGTTGGTATCTATGACACCGGCACTCCTTTGAACCATTGTCTGTGCAACCTGGAAAATCGCCATGATGAAATCAAAGGTATGATTAACGATGATTGCCGCCGCCGCTGACTTGAACGCCCATTTGAAGAACATAAAGGTATCAATGTCGTGCATATTGTTCTTCTCGATAATCATGGAAATCAGTTCATACGTCAGGACGGCGGCTATCACAAGCCCCGCTATGGGGACTACCACATTCTTAGACAGCGTAAGAATAATGGAAAAGACGCTGGAGTTCCAGGACTCCGGCGTCTTTCCCACTTCGGTTGCGATTGTGGCGACCTTGCTGTTGACATCGCTAAACATACTCGACAGATTGCCAGTGATGGCTCCGATTAAGAAGTCTTTCAGCCACTGTTCAATGGCGTCGATTATGCTTTGCATAAGCCGCTACCCGTGCCGATTAGACGGTAATCAGGCTGGACAGCAGCGGAACCACTTTCAGACCGAGAAGCATAATGCCGCCGCCCGCCATAAGCTGTTTTATCCCCAATTAGGTGTAAAACTCTGCTCGATGGCGGGCGGCGGCGTACAAAAAATCTATATGGTGTTTTTAAGAGAACCGTCCCGGCGGGACAGGTCAGGCAGTGACCTGTTCCACCTCTGGGATGGGTTTGAGATTAAAATGAATTTCGATAGAAATGTGTCTTGTTTTATCTTCGTCAATGCGCTCATGCACGACGATTTCTTTGATTAAGCGGTTGAGGGTGGCTGCGTCCAGCTCTGTGATATTGGCGTATTCCTGAATGGCTTCCACCCATTGTTTTGCGTCATTGGCAAGCTGGACTTCATCGGACAGCCGCTTTCTGCCCTCGGACACTTTTGCTTTAAGCTCCGCTTGCTCGGTCTGTGTCTTTTCCAGCATGGTGTTGAAATTCTGCTCACTGATACGCCCTGCAATCATATCCTCATAAAGCCGCATGACCATTTTATCCAGAACCTCAATCCGTTCCTCGTCCCTTGTAAGGGAGCGTTCCATTGCTTCCCGCTGTTCCCGCTGCTCGGCTTCACAGGTATTAGTCAGGCGGTCGGCAACCGCTTTCCCGTCCATCAGGGCAGCTCTGGCACATTCCCGGATTTTCCGCAGCACATGGCTGTAAAGGGTGTCATAGTCAATCCGGTGCTGGGTGCAGTGGTTCTTTCCAAAGGCATTGTAGGTCTTGCAGGAATAAATCTGCTGGGGATGTTTTGCGTTTGTGTAGCGTATCGTCAGCGACTTCCCACACTCGCCGCATTTTATCAGTCCGGCAAACAGGCTGATTTCATTGGTCTGCCCCGGACGCTGGCGGGATTTCAGCTTGTTCTGCACAATGTCAAAGCTCATGCGGTCAATCAGCGGTTCATGCTGTCCCTCCACCACAATCCAGTCCTCCGGCTTCTTTTCTCCAATCGTGCCGATTTTGAAACGGTAGTCTTTTTTCTGGGAAGCAATCGCCCCGGTGTAGACGGGATTCATCAAGAGGTCTTTGATAACGGAGAAGTCCCACATATACCGTCCGTTTTCTGGGTCTTTCTTTTCCCATTTGGTGCGGGTATTGCGAAGCCCCCGTTCCCGGTTCCACCATGTGGGGCAGGGGATTTTTTCTTCCTCCAGCCGTCTGCGGATATAGTTCGGACCATGACCGTTCAGGGCATATCCGAAAATCAGCCGCACAATCGGGGCGGTTTCCTCGTCAATGAGCAGATGGTTTCTGTCCTCTGGGTCTTTCCGATACCCAAAGGGGGCAAGACACCCGGTAAACTGTCCTTTCTGCGCTTTCAGAAGATAAGAGGAATGGACTTTCTTGGAAATATCCTTGCTGTACATCTCGTTCAGGATATTCTTGAACGGGGCAATATCGTTGTTATCCCGCAGGGTGTCGATACCGTCATTCATGGCGATATAGCGGACACCGTTTCTTGGGAAAAAGTCCTCAATCAAATGCCCGGTTTGCAGATAGTTACGCCCCAGTCGGCTGAGGTCTTTCGTGATGACAAGGTTGATTTGCCTGCGCTCAATGGCTCTCAACATTCTCTGTAAATCAGGACGCTCCATATTAAGACCTGTGAAGCCATCGTCCTGATAGACTGCCACAACCTCCCATCCCTGCTTTTCGCAGTATTTTTCCAGCATATCACGCTGGTTTGCGATACTGGCACTTTCGCCTTGCAGGTCATCGTCCTTTGACAGCCTGCAATAGACCGCTGCACGATACCCTCCGGCAAGTGCCGAACCGATTGTTCTGTATTCCATTTCGTTCATCATAGCCATTTACCCACACAATCCAGACGGTATCTGGCTCTTTTGAACCTCATCTTCATTATAGCTCATATCTTTCCTTTTAGCAAGATATTCTTTCGTATTTGTCTTACCGTATTTCTGGGAAATCAGGCTGACGAACACATCGGTTGCGTCCAGTTCCCCGTCAAATACCGTTGTAACATGAATCTCTGTTTTGTTTTTTGCCATAGGCAGTTATCCTCCATACATGAAAATAGCCAGACAGAGGGTGTCGGCAACGAAGTCCGGCAACGGGCTTCAAAAGACCTTGCAAACAATCTCAATCTGGCGATGGTTACTATTTATACTTTTCTTTTATTTTTCTGTTGTTTTGGTTGTCATAGGGGAGAAAAGCCGATAGTTTCGGGATTTTCCCCGGCAACCGGCTCGGCAACGGGATAGCAACAGGGGGTGCAACGGGCTGCCATTTTCAGAACGGAAGCTCCATCTGTTCTGTGACCTCCACAAAACCGTCCATCGTTTTTTCAGACGGGTTGCCGGAGTCCGTTGCCGGGTTTTCACGCTCCCAGCCCTTTTGTCTGCCATATTCGGAAAACATTCTTGGGTTCGGGAAGTACCGCCAGCCAGAAATGCACTGGTTCATAATCTCGTTGATTTCCCGGATTTCCCATTGCTTCGGCTCGTCAAAGGCATGGTTCAAGGCTTCCTTATAGAGCTGCTTGGAGCAGACCATGCTCCCGGTGTACTTATCAAGATACGCCTGTATCATCCCGGCTTTGGTGTCCTCCGGCATAAAATCCCGCTGGTGTTCTTTGAGATACCGCTGCATGGCAGGGCTGAAAGCCAGCTTGAACCTGCCGCTTCTGTAAATTTCCATCGCTTCTGCCCACATCTGCTCGATATAGGCTCTGGAAGCGGCTTCGTCCTCCAAAATGTGAACCTCGGCTTGCTCCGGGTACACCATGACGGGGATAAAGCGGCGGTTGCCGGAACGGTCAAGGGGCAGGAAGTCAAGGGCATTGGAAGTGCCGCCAAACACGCACTGACGGGGGCGGTCTGCTGGGTGGGTTTCATAGGGTATCTTGTAAACCTCTTTCTGTCGGCTTAAAAATGACTTGATTTCCTCAATGCTCTTGGCGTTTGCGGTTGCCATCATTTCCGACATTTCGATAATCCAGTGACCTTGCAGCTTACGGTACACATTGTCATCGTCCAGCTTCCGCAAATCATCGGAGAACCACTCGTCCCGGACTGCCAGCAGACGGAAGAAGGTGGACTTTCCAGCCCCCTGACCGCCTACCAGACAGAGCATGATTTCAAACTTGCACCCCGGCTGAAAGGCTCGTGAGATTGCACCCAGCAGGAACAGCTTCAACGCTTCATAGGTGTAATCGTCTGCGTCAGCCCCCAGAAAGTGCCGCAGACAGAAACGGATTCGTTCTGTCCCGTCCCACACAAGGGCACTTAGGTAGTCCCGGATGGGATGGTACTTGTTTTCATTCGCCACAATCCCGATGGCATTATCAATCTTTTTCTCATTGGTAAGCCCATAGGTTTCTTCCAGATAGAGAAGCAGATACTTCATATCCGTATCGTTCAGGGCTGTGCTTTCTCTGTGAAAACCGATGGGCTTTATGATGTCCTTGCGGTCGGTCAGGATGTTGTATGCGATAGCCCCGGAAAGCAGAGGGTCACGCTGGAATACGGTCAGGCAGTTCCGTATGCTCTGGCGGACACCGCCTTTCTCGGTGGTTTCCAGCCCCGCCTTGATTTCCTCAATGCTCTGGGGCGGCTGCATGGCGTTCATGGTGTTTTTTAGTTCTTGCTGCGTCTGCGGCTGCAAGCTCTGCCATTCGCTGTTCAAGCTGTATCACATCCTTTCCGTAGTCCGCAATCAAAGCCGCTTTTTCCTCTGTCTCCCCGAACAGCAGCACATCCAGCAGATATTCCACATGGGCTTGCTTTTGTAAGGCTTCCACAAACCGGGGATGAAAGGCTTCCTCTGGGGAGTGCGGGGCATATTCCGTTCTCCATGCCATAAGCAAGTGGAGATAATCGGCAAGGATACGGAAGCAGCGGTTCTTTGCTTCCTGAAACTGTTCCTCCGGGGATTTCTGCCGGGGCTTGGGCTTTTTTGCCTTTCCCGGCGGTTTCCAGTCCTCATAGGAAAGCCCGAAGTCATTTGCCAGTTGTACGGCGGCTTCTTTCTTTGCCAGCCCATACAGGGCGGCGGCAAAATCAATCACATCCCCATCCGCACCGCAGCCGAAGCAGTGGTAACGCCGATCCAGCTTCATGCTTGGGGTTTTATCATTATGGAACGGGCAGCAAGCCATCCCGTTCCGACCTACATGGATTCCATAATGCTCCGCAGCCTGTCTTGTTGTGACGGACTGCTTCACAGCTTCAAATACATTCAAATCTATCCCTCCTTGAAAATAAGAAAAGCACCTGACATTCTCTGATTGAAAATGGCAAGTGCCTGTTAAAGTTCCATATCCTGTTGTCTGTGTTTCGCCTGTGCCGGGGCGGTTCTTTGAGCCTTTTTCTCGTCTGCCTTATCCTGCAAGACTTCCTTGATGGGCTGCTTCTTGGGCGGCTCTTTACTTTCCTCTGTGCCGGGTGTGGCTTTCCGTACCCAGTAGCGGATGTCCCGCAGCTTCTTCAAATCCTCCTGTACCTCGGTCAGTGGTACTTTCAACTCTGCGATTTCTTCCAGAAGCGTTTCCTGCTCCTCTTGCAGCTCCTTTTGGGTACTGTCCTTATCATCTGGGTGCTTGGCAAGGTGGGTGGCGGCTTTTTCATACCGGGCAACCTCCGGGTGTTCCTGTTTGAATTTCTCCTTTGTTTTCTTAAAAAATATCTTCTGGTACTTCTCATAGACAGGCTTACATTCCTTGCAGTCTGTCCGGCTGGCAAGAATCCCGTCAATCACTTTGCTTCGGGCTTCCTTTGGCTTCATCTGATTGCGGTAATCTGCGGCTGATTTCCCGGAAGATTCCAGAAATGCTTCTAAGTCCTCCACAGTGGAAAGCCCCTTTTGCTGGAGATAGGACAGGGCTTCGCTGACTGCCTTTAAGTCCTGTGAAGTCCCCCGGTTCTGTCCAGACCTCGTCCAGTCCTTCCGTTCTTCCTTTCGTATCTCCATATATTTCATCAGTAGATTGGGAAGAAGTGTCGCTTCCTCCGCCGCCTTTTGTGCAAGCAGTTCTTTCCGTTTTTCTCCCAGCTCGGTAATCCAGCCTTTGAGGTTTTGGATAAGCTGCCGGATGGACTTCATCAGGCGGTTGGCGGCTCTGATTTCCCGGTTCAGGTTGCCGATGTTCGTCTGGATACCCCGCTTTTCCATCTGCCGGACAGCAGCTCCCTCATGGACAGTAGGGATAATATCAAGCCCCTGTCTGGCATAAGAACGCAAGTCCACACGCTCTGGGCGGTCATTGGCTTCCAGATAGCGGTTCTGGATGACCTCCCATTCATGCCGCCAGATTTCGCAATACTTCTGGTCGTTCCAGTCAACCGTATCCTCCTTGTGGCTTTTCCATCTGCCGGACGGAAGTTTTATCCGTTCCCCGTTTTCGTCAAGGTCATAAACCTTGCGGCTCTTGGGAAGCCATTTTCCATGTTCGTCCATTGCCCTCATAGTGAGCATGACATGGGCGTGGGGATTGTGTCCCGGCGGATGGGGGTCATGGATTGCAAAATCAGCAATCATGCCTTTGGAAACAAACTGCTGCTCACAAAACTCCCGGACAAGGACAGCATACTGGTCGGGCGGTATCTCTCTGGGGATGGTAAGCACCCACCGCCTTGCAAGCTGGGAGTTCCATTGTTTTTCCACCGCTTCGGCGGCGTTCCACAAAGTATTGCGGTCTGCATATTCCTGTGGGGCATTAGGTGGGAGCAGGATTTCATTGTGGACAATACCACGCTTTTCCGGGTAGTGCTTCACTTGCTGGTCGTATTCACAGAACAGCTTTTCGCCGCTTTGGTAAGCAGCGGCGGCAACCGCAGACTGCCGCTGGCTGCGCTGAACAATCGTGATTTCGTTGTGTGGGCAGGGCATTTCGTGTCCCTCCTTTCGGTAATTGGTGGATGGGGTGGCGTTTTACCACCTCATTTTGGCAGAAAAAAAGCAGGAGACCTTTTTCAGATTTCCTGCTCGGTGTGCCGCTGTGAAGGCGGCGGATATTTAGCTGTAAAAGTTCGGGACAAGTTGACCCGATGTGTGGGTGGCAAACTTGAATTTTACGATTTTTTGTTTTTCAAAAAGTCAATAGTTCTTTTCACGATAAATACGATACATATCAAACCTACAATCCCACAAACAATAGAGTCCTTTAAGTCTGCAAATCCTCCTGTGTACTGCATTGCATAATAATAAACTGTCCATATCAGTATCAATACGAACACACTAATACTTAACCAATAAGACTTTTTCTTCATCTAATTTTCCTCACATTGAACTTCCGATTAGTCGTTGACTTCATTATACTTTATTCGACCGTCAAAGTATAGAGAGATTTTGTAAAACTTGTCGGCTGGGAACAACTTGCAACGCAAGGTGTCCCCAGATGGCAAGTCCACAAAAGGGTAGCTGGCGGCAGCCAGCGCAGGGGAAGCGTAGCGTCCCCTGTTTGATTTGGAGCAGACCATGACTGCGGAAAATCACAGCCCTCCGGTGAGGAGCCTTCGGAGAACGCAATGCACCAACCTCTGGGTGGTGTATAATTGCGCCCTTAGTAAACTAAGGGGTTTTCGGCTTCTTCCGTTCCAGCAGTTTTTTCAATAGTTCCTGCGTGTCCTGCCTGTGAAAAATGAGTTTCAATAACAGCATGACATCATCATCTGTCAGGCGTTCCGGCTCTTGCAGAAAACTTTCCAGCATACCGCCACGGGTACAGAGCCGGTGCGTCCGTTCCTTTCGGGTAAGCTGTTTTAACTGGTGCTGCAATGCCTTTTCATCATTGATGGCTTTCCGCAGTTTCTTTTCGCTTTTCTCCAGCTCCCGGTTGAGCTTTTCCAGCTTTGAGGTATCAGGCAAGGGCAGCGTCCTCCTTTCCCGGTATCAGCACATAAATCCTGTTTGGTTCTCCAACGCCCTGACGCACCCGCATGATAAGTCCGGCGGTTTCCAGTTCATTCAGAGAACGCTTGACCGTCATAGAGCTGCGGGACAAGACTGCGGCAATGGCTGTAACAGGGAAGCAGACAAACAGGATTCCGTTTTCGTCCTCCTGCCCTTTGGATAGCATAGCGTCCAACATCCGGCAGTACATGACCTTTGCGGTGCTGCTGACTGGAAATCCTGTCAACGCTCTGGGAAAGGGCATACAGGGCGGCAATGGTGTGTCTATCGTCATAAATTCAAAATTCATTCTGTGTGTTCCTCCTTTTTCTTTGCTCGCTTGGATAAATAACGGGGGCAGTCAATCACAACCGCCCGGAAGCTCTGCCTGCACCCATGCTGGCATTTCCGGCATAATTCGTTGTAAGTGACACGCCCCCGGTCATTGAGGTAAAAGGAAAGCTCATGCTTCCTCTTTTTGCTCATTCTCGGCATATTGCGCTTCCTCCCGTTTTCGTGTATGGTTTCGGGGCGATTTTCGGCAAAATTACAGCCATAGAGCCGCTTAAAATCTCCCGAAGTATCAGCGATAGGGTAGACTGTCCCCCTATCAGATTGTCGTGTTTCGGTATCATTTCGGTGTCAGTTCGCCAGTTCTCCCCGGTGTCGTTCCTCCCCTGAATCTCACAGCGGCGTATCGCTCCCTTTGGTATGCTCGTTTTGGTAAGGGTTCCTCCATATCCCTGCCAAAAGTCATGGCACTACATCGCCGGGGAAGCATATCCCACACAGGCTGGTCATTCGATTGGAATAATCCATCGATGAACTACCTGTATCATAGAACATTTTTGTGCCCTGTGCCGTATGTCCACAAAGTAGGAATTAGGGGTAAAAATCAGAAATTTCCACGATTGCGGAAAGTGTGATATAATCCAGATAAGCGGCAGCAATCAAACCACCGGAAAGGAGCGTGCGCCCATGAAAGGAGCGACAAGCATACAGGAACGCCTTTGGGAACTCCGCAAGGACAAAGGCTTAAATCTGGAAGAGTTGTCAGAGTTGACGGGTATTTCCAAATCAGCTCTTGGAAGTTATGAGAAAGAGGATTATAAAGAAATCAATCATGGCAACCTTATCACACTGGCAGACTTCTATGGGGTTTCCGTTGATTATCTGCTGTGCCGGACAGAGAACAGGGAGCAGATCAACACGCCATTGACGGAGTTGCATTTGAATGATGAGATGGTTGCTCTCCTGAAAAGCGGTCGGATTAACAACCGTCTGCTCTGTGAGCTTGCCACACATAAAGATTTTATCAAGTTTCTTGCGGACATTGAGATTTATGTGGACGGGATTGCCACCATGCAGATTCAAAACCTCAATGCCCTTGTTGATACTGTCCGACATGAAATCATTGAACGGTATCGCCCTGGCGAAGACGACCCCCATTTGAAAGTGCTACAAGCCGCCCATATCAGTGATGATGAATATTTCAGTCAGATGGTACGGGATGACCTCAACCTCATTATCCGGGATATTCGAGAAGCCCATAAAAAGGACAGTGAGAGTGCACCCCAGACCACTGTTGCCAATGAACTGAAAGAAAATCTGGAAGCGGTCGAAAATTTCAAGGGCAGCCGGGATGAAAAGCTGGTTGTCCTTTACTGTAAACAGCTCGGTATCAACTATAAAAATCTGTCAGACGAAGAATTTCGCTGGTTGATTCGGATTCTCAAAAAATCAAAGAAAATGGGAACGCCTATCAGCCAAAGGAAAAAACGGTAAAGAAAAACCGCTGTTGCATGGTTTGTTGGCTTCCATGTAGCAGCGGTTTTTGCTGGGATTATTCAGTTGAATTTTTAGAACGACAAACTGGGATTTGGTTACTTCTTCTTATCGTTGAAGTAGATGATAAATCCACCCATAACTGCAATTGCAAGAACAATACCCCATTCGGGTGCATTGACCCAGTTTGCAAAGATGGCACTACTCATAAAACCAACAATTACAGTTACAATCATTGCTAAAATCGCTTTACCCATACAATCACACTCCTTTGTCAAATTGGAATTGGTCAGTCTTTCTTGCTATCATCAACAATGGCAAGAACCAATCCGACAGCACCTACTGCCAATGTAAGCAACTCCATTCCCGAACTACACATTTGCAGTAAAATAGCGAACAACAAAATAGCGATACCCTTATTCTTTTTCATACAATCACGCTCCTTTGTCAATTTGGAATTAGTTAGGTTGCCTTTTTCTTTGATCTGTAAATCAGCACGATAATCGTATGGACAATAATGGCAACAACCGAAATGACGATAATCAGACCGTAGGAAGTAAAAGGCTTGAAATAGTGTCCCATCGGCTCCATACCAGACAGTTTTGCAACTGCATAGGAAGAACCAAAGCTCAATAAATTGCCGATTTGTCATAATCATTCTATCATACCGTTATGAATAAATCATCTCTTGCAAAATAATTTCTTCTGCCCGGTTGTGAATGTTATTGCAACGCCGCACCCATTCCATTTCTTGGGTTCGTTTCAATTCCTCGGTCACGCCCTCGGCATCTTTCATCTGCTCCATGATGGTGTCTAACCGTTCCTGTGCCTGTTCGTTCAGGTCTGCAAGGTATGTCCATAACTCCCCGGTCAAGGTCAATGTGTTCAATCTGACTGGGTGGACTTCCCTTAAATATTCCCTGTGCATCCGTCCGTACTTTCCAATAGGGCGGTGTTCCTTCGGCAGCTTCAAATCCGGGATATAGTAATCTCCGACAAGGATATAATCAATTCCGTTTTCCGTTATTCTTGGTTTCAGTTCGCTCATGTTCCTTACCTCCTGTGGAAGTAGGCTCGTCTGGTACTAACTCAATCACATCGGTAATCTCACAATTCAGCGTTTCGCAGATACGGGCTAATGTGTCCATGCTGATGTGCTTTCCCTCTTTACTCATGTTGGCAATCATATTCGTTGTCATACCAGCGGCAAGCCTTAAATCTTCTTTTCGCATATCACGCTCTAACAGTGTGTGCCAGAGTGGTTTATAGCTGATGTGCATATTGTTTTCCTGCCTTTCTACCCATACCACCGGGGCGGCTGCCCCGGCAGGAGCTTTTCTCTTATTATAACACCAATCTTGTGAAATCACAATTTATTCTTGTAGCCTGCCGCTGATACCGTCTGGATTGGTTTTTCCTTTCTTTTTGTTCCCTTTAATTAGCCATGAACTGCTTGACACCCTGGCTTTTGGAAGCAGGGTTGTCGGCCCCGTAACCCTCCATGAGGTTGACCACACCCCACACGCCAACGCCGCCGCCCAGGGCAACAACCAGAGTAGACATCGTAGAAACAGCAGTCGTAAAGAAACTCATAATAAAATCCTCCTTGAATTTAAAAAACGTGTTGATATGTTGTCGGTTTGGTTTTTGGATTGGAGCAGCCCCCTTTCAGGCTCTGCCCGGACGGGCGGACGGATATGCTTTTTCATCCGCACCGCCGTTTTGGAAAATTCCGGGCAGATCGGGGTTTTCTCCGGGGAGCGGTTATAAAAATCTGCCATTGAACCGTAATAAAAAGCGCCGTTTAACGCCCTGGCTATCGTTTCCAATACATGAACCGCTTCGTCGTAAAATCCCATTTTGACCTCCCATGTGATGAAATTGCCGGTGTCCGGCTGGTTTTGGGCAAAAAAAGAAAAGGCTCCACCGATTTCAAAGCCCACAAAGGGGCATCGGTGGAGCCTTTAGGCAGCCGCTTGGGGCTGTTCTATCTCTCCGAGGTCATAGACCTCAAATTCTTCTTCCGGCTTGACTTTGAGCCGGTGTTGCAGGTATGTCTTTACATCAAAGGTAAACTTGGGGTTGGCGTCTGCCGTGTACTTGTACTGGGGATGCTTCGTCAGATCATACTTCTTGGAGTAGAATGGGCGGACACCCTGCACCTGGACGATGCAGCGACTGGAGGGCATGACAGCCAGCTCATCCACGCTCATCAGTTCTTTGCCCAGCTTCTGATAGTTCAGACCGTAGGTACGCTGGGCACCACGGGAATCGCTTTCATTCATGGTGTCAATGGTTTCTTTTCCCAAAAGCCCGGACACCATCTTTAAGCTGCTTTCCTCTTTCCCGCCCAGAAACAGCATGGTTGAGCAGCACCCGGCAACGGTTTCCGCATTGTCCTTATACATTCCTTTAAGCTGGCTGAACGTCTGGAGGACGATGTGGGCAGATATATTCCTCGACCGGATCACGGAAACCAAATGCTCCCAGTTCGGAATTTTTTGGTTTGCGAACTCATCAAACAGGCAGGTTACATGGATCGGGAGCCTGCCATGATAGACTTTCAACGCCCGGTCGCACAGTACGTTGAACATCTGGGAGTACATCATGGCTGAAATGAAGTTGAACGTCGGGTCGGTATCGGAAACCACCGCAAAGAGGGCGGTTTTCTCGTCACCCAGCTTTTCAAGCTCTAATTCATCATAGGACATCATCTCCCGGACGGCGGCAATATCAAATGGGGCTAATCTGGCCCCGCAGGAAATAAGTATGCTTTTTAGAGTTTTTCCCGCCGCCATCTTAAATTTTTTATACTGCCTTGCCGCAAAGTGGTCGGGATTGCGCTGTTCCAACTGTTCAAACAGCAGGTCAACCGCTGATTTAAAGTTCTCGTCGTCCTCCCGGCACTCGCAGGCATTGAGCATATCCAGCAGGGTATTCATGTTGCGTTCCTCGGCTGGGGCTTCATAGTAGATATAAGCGATCAGTGCCTGATACAACAGGGCTTCCGCTTTCTGCCAGAAATCGTCCCCGCCTTTGGCTTCTCCCTGGGTATTGGTCATAATAACCGTGACAAGGGTGAGAATGTCCGTTTCGCTATGGAGATAGACAAATGGGTTGTAGTGCATGGAACAGGAAAAATCAATGGTATTTAAAACCTTGATTTTGTACCCGCCACGCACCAGTGCCCGCCCGACTTCCTCGATAACCGTACCCTTTGGATCGGAGCAGACATACGATGCGTTCATCTGGAGAAGATTGGGCTTAATGTGGTAGCGGGTCTTTCCCGAACCACTCCCCCCAATGACCAGCACATTCAGATTGACGTTTCTCTTTTCGGGGTCTGCAATTTTTCCCAGCGTCAGACGTTCCGTTTCGGACAGCAGGATATTCTGCGAAAAATCCGGGTCGATGAACGGCTCAATATCTTTTGCATTTCCCCATCGGGCAGTCCCATACTCCGCACCACGCCGGTATTTCCGGGCATTCTTGGATTTCTGGTATACGATAAACCACAGCAGAGCGCCGCAGGCAGCCCCCACCAGCAGGTCAAACGGATGCAGGCTGGGCAGGGGATTGGTAAAGGCTTCCCCGATTTTGAGGAACGCCCCAAAAATCCGATCCAGCACATCGCCGCCGGATGCCATGCGGTACGCCTGCCCCAGCTTGGTAGCCATCAGGCCGACCAGGATATACGGCAAAGCCGCTTTTAGCAGCTTGGAAGTATTGATTTTTGGCAATTTCTTCATCTGTCCACCTCCTGGCTCTTGTTCCGGGAGAGGGATTTTGCCATATCCTTGACCACTTCCTGGAGTTTGGAAAGCTGCTTGCGGATGGACGGCTTCTCCTTGGACTGGCTTTTCACGACTTTACCGGAATATTCCCGGAATGCCGCCGTCAGTGCGTCGGCATCTTTACTCTTGAAAAAGACCAGATACCGGGGCGGCTGTGTAGAAACATCCTTTTTGAGAGCAAAGTCAATACCGTATTTCCGGGCAACTTTCTCAAAAGACTTGATGTTGCCGTCCGTGATTTCGATGTTGCTGACCCCAACTCCCTGCCGGACAAGGTGTTTCACACTCTGTTTGCCCTTGTAGACCTTGGGATTTTTCTGCTTTTTCTCCATTTCCGCAAGGGCTTTCAGGAGTGCGGCTTTCAGCACATTGGCAGTCAGCTTGGTGGCTTTGATACTAATCGCCACCGATTTGTTTTCAACTTCTTCCTGCAAACCTCATCACTCCTTTCTCTGGCAGGAATGCTGAAAAAGGAAATGGTCTAAGGCGGAACCACCAGCCGGTGCAGCAGATAGATAATCGCTTTCCGATACACAGTTACTCCTTTCTCAAGACGAATTAACCCGCCAAAGGCAAACTGGACTGTTCTTCCTGGAAAAATCGTTCTTCCAGTCGTTGCACAGTCCAGTCTTTTTTGAATTGCCCTAACGGGCCGGGGCCAAATTGTTCCAGTGCCCGGTTATCCATCTCCCGCAGATGTTTCCACAGTTCGGGATGATGTTGCCGCAGCTTACGCAGTTCATCAATCCGTTGGAATGGACAGCACCAGCAGGATGCCCGATGATAAATCTCATACAAGCCCCCAAAATCAAACCCACGATCATAGCAGATTTTAAGGGCTTCTACTTCCGTAATTTTCCAGTCAACAAGCGGGTACTGCTCACACTTGCAGCGATTGCGCTCATCATAGGCAATTCCAACATAATGCAGGGCATGATATTTTCCCTTTAACTCATTGACTTTCTTGGTAATCAGATGTGTTTTAAGCTGTCCCGTACACCAACGGACACGGATACCTGGCCAGCCGTTCCCATATAACGGAACTCCATCACGCAGCCGCCGCTCAATAGCAGAGGGCTTTTGCTTGGGTTCTTCAAACATGAGCCATTCAAACCCTTTCGGATGCCGCAGGGTGGTAATGTGGATATTGCGCTTTTCGTAAAGAAATGCGTCCACTTTTGCCAGATGCTCATACATTTCCGGGAACTCCATGCCCGTATCGGCCGATAAAACGATGTCAATCGGCATATCCCGCTCAATCATCAGCAGGAGCATAGCAGTGCTGTCTTTACCGCCAGAAAGAGATACCGCATGATAACAGCCTTTCTCGGATTCTTTAGGCGCATTTTCGCTTTTGTATATCATGGTTTTAGACCTCCTTTGTAATCTCACAGCAAGTTGCGGTTTGATACGCTAAGGAGGAATCACAAAGAAGTAGAAAAAGTCAGACGGCATCAGTATCACGCCCCTGCTCCTTGATTTTGAGAACACCATCCAGGGTAGTGGCGGTAATGCCCAGCCGCTGTGCCACGGCAATATCGTTTTTAACGGACTCGTCAACTTCGTCCCCGCAGACGATCAGCACATGGCTCCGGCGCAGAAGTTCACGCCCAATGTCAATGCCGTCCTTGTGTTCGGCAGGAATGGAATCACGCAGGAAATGGGGAAGATAGAGAACCGGGCAGATCGGGGTAAACCCGGCTTCATAGACTTTGCGGCAGTACACCGCCGCCTGGTCAATGACGGTAAACTCGCCGCCTTTCCAGACGGCTGTAATGTAGGCAAATGGCTTTTTCATGGGGAAGCTCCTTTCTCCGGCTGTGCTGGGTAGCAAACGAGCAACCCCGTGTCAAGAATGAAAATGAACGCACACCGTGCGTTCTTGACACAGTGCTGCTCATTTGCATTTTTGCAGTTAAGGGGGCTGGCCAGGAACTGGCGCAGCCGCCCATAGGTGATTATGAAAAAAGCAGTTACCCACCGCCGTAAAGGTCATGGTTGACCAAAGCTGTGTAGTAACTGCTGATAGTGGTAGGGGCATTATACAAGGCGGTAAGCAGATACGCCCGGATATTTCGGACTTTGGTGGTGTTAGATTTCAAACTGCTCACCACATAGCTGATATGCTCCGAATTGAGTTTTAGCAGGCGGCTCTTTACAACCTCTAAGGGGAAGTCCTGGCCGCCTATGCGGATCATGGGCTTTGTGCTGCAAACCGTGTCCACCATGATGTCAACAATCTCGTCCAGAATGTCAGCATCATAGCCGAGCTGCCTGCGAGTGATGTCGTACTCAATATTCTCCATGATAATCTGACGATAGACACGCATCGTATCCATCGCATCTGCCGCAGGCGATCTATCTTCCGGCAGCCCCCTGGCCGGATAGATAGATGGTTCAGTATCACTCAATTCAGTATCTTTTATCTCAGTATTATTAGAGGCCGTTTTTTGGAAGTCTTGACTTCCAGATTGCGGAACTTTAGACTTCCGTTTTTCGGAAGTCAAGACTTCCGCATTCCGAACAAAGTTCTTAACGTAGATTTTTGTCGGCTTTCCCTGGCCTTGCTTTTTGCGCTCGATCAAGCCCGCCTTATCCAGTTCCCCAAAAAGGGAAACGGCTTTGGTATGCCCGCAGCACAGATATTCCAAAGCATCCTCCAGGGTAAAGAAAATGAATACCCGGTTGTATTCGTCCAGCCAGCCATTCCGAACTGACAGCCCCATACGGTCAAGCATAAGCCCATACAGGATTTTGGCGTCGGAAGATATGCGCCGGTAGCTGGGGTCAGTGAACAGCACTTTGGGTATCCGGTAAAAAGTGAACTGTTCCGCTTCATCTCCGTAGAAGTAGTCCAGCATGGCAAGGTCTGGCATGAATTACACCTCCCTCCTAAAAAATTCTAAATGCTTAAAGCAAAAGGTGCTGCTCGAAAGCAACACCTTTTAAATCTGAAACTGGCATCTCTATTCCGTTTTTCTATGGAATCATCTGGAAATGCTTGAGTGCATCCATAATCGCCGCTTCTTTCTCTGGCGGGCACTTCGGCACTTTGGCATCTTCTTTTTTTGACTGGTTATAGTTCTTTCTCTCGATAATGCCACATTTCCGTTTTATTTGGGCGATATAAAGCTGACTGACTTTAAAGCCGAATTTTTCAAGTACATAAGCCTTGATTTCATCGTAAGTGGCTTTACTCTCCGCTGCCGTCAAATCCAACTCATCCATCGTGATTTCCACCTCGATATGATGCTTGACATTTAGTTTGGACAATAAACATACCGTTTCGACCATTGTTTCATTTTCCAAGGGCAATTCTGTCACTTCTGTTCCATTCACCGGGACAGGGAAGTTGAAGATAATCTTCCTAATCCAGTTGCCATCCGGCTGCTTTTCCGGGAATAACTCAATCCGCTCAATAAACGCCCGCATGAACTCCTTCCGCTCCACTTCGGAGGCTGCTTCATAGACCTGATCGAATGCCAGCAACAGGCGGTAGATATTATTACCCGAAATTTTCTCCTGCCGGATGCTCCGTATCTGGCTTTGCACATCGTCAATCTGGACTTCAATCTCATCTATTCTACCATATTGCTCGTCATAGCGACGCTGCAAATCAGAAATTTTCCGGTCATAATACGGGTCATTCACATCCAAACCGTCCATCTGCCGTTCCAGGCGGGCTTTTGTGCCTAACGTCTGCCGAAGCTGCGCTTGCAACGCTTCCAGCTGTTTCTCTAAGTCGTTCGTATCGACAGCGGAGCCAATTTTCGCCTTGATTGCATCCGCAAACCGTGGGTCGCTGACCATAGCGGAGATAATTGACGCTACCATGCGGTTCATCTCTGTCTGTTCAATGTTCAGCCGGAAAGTGCACTCGTGGCCTGTTGGCGTTACCGTATTCTTGCAGTAATAGTAATAGCGGGTCTTTTTGTCCTTGCTGTGGGCTTTTGCAATATTCCCATATAGGCTTTTACCACAGCAGGGGCATTTCAGAATGCCGGACAGAATATGCGCATGGGTAGGATCGTTGACCTTCTCGCGCCGATAAGCATTGACTTTCCGTTTCTCCTGCGCGAGATTCCAATCTTCTTCAGAAATGATAGCCTCGTGCTTTCCCTCGTACACGGGAAACTCCGACTGTTCAACCACGTGCATCTCATTCCGGGTACCAATCTTCTTCTCTGTCCGGCGTCTGCCATAGGCAATTTTCCCCATATATACCGGATTGTCAATGATACTTTTCACAAAGCTGGCGGAAAAACCGGGAATGGTGCCGTTCTGCCGCAGCTTCTTCACAAAGCCCTGCCGGTTCAGATATTTCGCCACACCGCTGACGCCATCGTTGGTGTGAATATAGCGGTCAAAGATGGTGCGGATCACGTCCACTTCATCCTCAGCAATCAACAGTTCGCCTTTTTCAAGACGGTATCCATAAGGGGCAAAGCCGCCGTTCCATTTTCCTTCACGGGCTTTCTGCTCCCGTCCGGCCATCGTCTGTGTCCGAATATTTTCACGCTCTATCTCTGCCACCGCAGAAAGGACAGAAATCATCAGCTTGCCGGAATCTTTGGAACTGTCAATGCCGTCTTCCACACAAATCAGATTGACACCGAAATCCTGCATCAGCTGCAAGGAATTCAGAACGTCAGCGGCATTCCTGCCAAACCGGGACAGCTTGAACACCAGCACATATTCCACACCGTCTTTGCCGTCCTGAATGTCTTGCAGCATCCGCTGAAATTCGTGCCTGCCCTGAATATTCTTGCCGGAAAAGCCTTCATCAGAATATTCACCAGCCACTACCATATCTTCGTATTCAGCGTATTTCCGCAGTTTGTCTCGCTGAGCATCCAGACTGTATCCGTCCACCTGCATGGAAGTAGATACCCGTGTGTAGAGATAGCATTTTGTTTTAGTTTTTTTCATGCAGGCCGCCCCTTTCTTCCATCTCTGAACATTCATCCGTAACTTTCTTCTTCGCCAGACCTTCATTCTGAATGTAGTACTCCAACAAACGGAGCACATATTCCGGCGCATGGCGGTTATCCAGTTCCCATTCTGTCACAGTCCGATAGGGAATCTGAAAATATTTACAAAATTCCTTGCGATTCATGCCAGTGCTTTCCCGCAATTCTTTTATTTTGGTTTTGCAGTCCATTTCATTTACCCCATAAAGCAAAAATACACGTTGCGTATTTATTATAGCATACGCCAAACAAATACGCAACGTGTAAATTTAATTTATATCAAGCGGCTTTGTCAAATTCCTGATACACAGGAACGGGTTGCTTTCCTGATACCGCAGACTGTGTACGGCCATCCTTCTCAGTCTCCTGCATCTGCCCCAACAGCTGTGGCCCGTACTTCTGCAACAGCCGCGCCATCACATCAACACAGCGGTCAAATGCCGCATTATATTTCGGATCATCATAAACTTTGCTCAATAGGCCGCTCCTTTCCTCTATGGCTGCTCTGCGCATAGATGTTCAAAACTTCTGCCGGTATCTGTTCCAAAATCGCCACGGCACTGTCATAGTCGCGCCGCAGCTTGAGGTCTTCGATCTGCTTTAGGGTGCTGACCTTCTGCGCCGATGCAAGAGATTCTTCCAGCTCGGCATTTTTCGTTTTCAGCTTTTTGTTTTCGGATGCTGTTTTCGTAAAAGCCACGCCATATTTCCGCAGCAGCGTGTCCATCTTCTCCACGCTGGGAATATAGCTATCCAGAATCTTGCAGATTTCCTCCGCCCGGCTTTTGGCGTTAAAGGGATTGATTCCAGTGAGCAGATCCTCCAGTTTGCTTTTCTGTTTGGTCAGTCTGGTCATCTCCTTAAATACGCGGGGCGGGATATGGTCGCGCCCGGTCAGGCTGGCGCTCTCGCCACGCTCCAAATCTGGAAACTTCTTGACCATGTGTTTCCAAAACTCATCCTGCCACCAGGTCAGCTTCTTTTTATTGCCCATGATGTCTTTGGCGCTGAGCCTGCCATCCTCCGTCAAAGGGACAAAACAAAGGTGCATATGGGGCGTTTTCTCGTCCATATGCACCACGGCGGATATAATTGTCTCTTTGGACTGATGCTGTTCCAGAAAGTGCAGAGCTTCCTCGAAAAATACCCGAATTTCCGCCCGTTTCTTTCCCTTAAAGAACTCCGGGCTGGCTGTGAACAGCGTCTCGATCATACGGATACTGTCTTTCCGGGTACGGCATCCGGCAGCGGCAATTTGCCTCTCTGACTCGGCCCGGTACTTGCCGGGCGGTTTGACCAGATGGAAGTTGTACTTGCTTCGGCTGGTATCCACATCGGGATTACTGGCGTACTTTTCCTTTGTGCGCTCGTTATGGGCCTCGATATTGCCGATTTCAGGCCCCTTATATTTGGCAAATCGCATAATCGCGTATTGTGCTTTTTCCATACTCAATCCCTCCGTTTCTGCCAGACAATGTCATATCCCAGCACGTCAGCCAACTCCACGGCCTCCCGATACCGCAGCGATTCCCGCTGCAATTTTCCGGAAAGATTGGATACGCTGTCGCTCCACCCATACTCATCGTGCAGCTGGTCAACGACTTCCTGCATGGTGTAACCGGCGCGGATGATCTGCGCCTTGATTTCGTTTCGGATACTTGACTTCATAAAATATATTCCTCCATTTTCGCAAGTGAAGCCCTTTGTCACTTGATAGATAAAACATGATTTTCGGTTGCGTCATAAAAAGAACCGGCTACGCTGGGGAGCGCACCGGCTTTGGTCAATGGTGAAATTTGTGCAAATGCTGTTTTGCGATAGAAATGATTCCCTGCGTATCGTTGGTCAACGGCGGAATATTCGACTTCACAGAAATGCGGGACTTTTCACTGTTCGGGCTGTATTGTCACAAAATGCTGCAATCTGTACGTCGTTCCGTGAGCCGCCATCCGGCGAACTGTATACGGATAAAAGAGAAACATTTCGCTGTTTTGAGATTGCTCTAAAATATGCCTGCAAAATTACCGCTTTTACTGACCGCTTCAGGTGTGGTCAAAATGACCACACCTGTTTCACAGCACAAAAGCGCGAAGAATTTCACGGTTCTGGTGGTGGACAAAATATCCATAACCACTTTTACACATCAAAATAGGTGTACCCAAAATGGGCACGACCACTTTATCCAAATGAAGCGCCTCTACAATATATGAGGTAACAGGGTCAATCGCTGCGTACATACGTACCGGCGACCAGATCGGAAATCAATCCCGCCAGTCTTCCGGTACGTACGTACACTGTGAAGCGTCCGTAAACTCGTTTATATGCGGCCTTGCCACTGCCTCGATCCCCATAAAGCCCCATACCCGGCGTCCTGCCGAATTGGTAATCGTGTTGCAGTGTTCCAGATTGTACTTACCGCAGGCTGCCACCAGCGCATCGCTGAAGCTGCGGCGTTTGAGTGCAGTCAGGCTATTTTCCTCGCACCACATCCGGTAAATGTCGTAGCAATCCTTTGAACTGATGGACGCATCCGCTTTCAGCCGGATATAGCCCTCGGATTCCAGAAAATCAAACACGTTATTGTTGTCCCGCTTGACGGCCTCCCGGTTCTCTCTGGTGCGCTGGCTCTCGGTGAACTTGAAGTTGTTCGCTACCAACCGCTGCAATCCCGCAAAAGCCCACAGCAGAATGCCCTCCACCTCGGCCTTCATCTTCTCTGCCAGGTCGGGATCATCCACACGGTCGGCAGGTTTCTCTTTGGCGGTCAGCACCAACTGCCGCCGATAAAAGCCATCACTGCGGTCAAAGAGAGCCTGCAAGTCGCCATTGCTGAATGCCAGCAGCCGGGCGCACATCCATCCCTGATAGCTCTGCTTGCCTTTACGCTCCAAATCCATTTTACCCTGTGCGGTGACGATGGATTTGACATAGTTGGTCTGCCGCAGTGCCTCCATCCGCATATCATCGTCCACACACAGCAGAATGTGTTCCAGATCAGCGCGGGCAAAACGGTTCTCGGAAATTTTGCCGATGCTGCCGTCCTTCATGTTGCTGCCGAACAGGGCGGACAGCACCGCGCCGATCTGGCTCTTACCCTCGCCGCCATTGCCCTTAATGACCATCATGCGCTGTCCCTTGTTGCTGGGGATCAGGCAGTAGCCGATATATTCCTGCAAAGTGGGAATGTCCTCCGGGTAAAGAAGCCCATACAGAAAAGCCAGCCAGCGGGTCGGCGTGGGCGCATCGGGATTATAGGCCACCGGCAGGCGGCAACGCACGATGTCCGGTTTTCCCTCCGTAAAGGAGCCATCCAGAAACAACGTGCCGTTTGCCAGATGAATGCGGTCAGCCTCCGGCGGGAAATCCTCTACCAGCGCCGCCAGCTTCATCAGCTCCACGATATTGCTGATTTTGCGGGGGATATTGCTGACCGCACAGCATTTCAGTTCCTCAAAAATTTCTCCACGCAGTGGCAGCTCATCGGTCACGCGGCCATCAGGCGTGAAAAAAGCCCCGTTTGTGTAGATGATTTTGTGTCTGCCGAGAAAATCATCACAAAACAGGGCTTCATTGATACTCTTGCCGTCAAACCAGATGGGCTGGTTGGCCTCACGCGATTGCTCGTTCTTCGCCACGGTGCTGCACCTCCTTTTCCAGACGTCTGAGCCGCTGCTCCAGCGCGGTGATAGTGCCGTCCTTCAGCAGCATATCCACCGCTTTCACACGCTGCTTCAGTTCCGCAAACATGAGAACGTCCAACAAATCATTTACATACTCGATCATATGACAGGCTTCCACAAAGCGGTCATCCAGTTCATCCTCCGGCGATTGCGGGGCATATTCGACCTTCCAGCGTTCCAGCAGATGCAGATAATCGCAGAGCACCCGCTGGCAGTGTATCTCATCGTTGCGGAAATCCTGCGCCAGCGGATAGGGCTTTTTCAAAGCCATCGCTGCCGGGGGCTTGTCCGGGTCGATGCCAAAGTCATAGGCCAGCTTCTTTGCGGCCTCGTAGCTGCTCAGGCCGAACAGCCGCGCCACAAAATCGATCACATCCCCGGTAGCCCCGCAGCCAAAGCAATAGAAATAATCCCTGTTCAGCTTCATGCTGGGATGCCGGTCATCGTGGAAGGGGCAGCAGATCATATCGCCCCGGTTGACCTTACAGCCGTAGTATTCGGCGGCCTGCTTCACGGTGACAGCGGATTTTACAGTTTCAAATAAATTCATAGGCTTTGTCCTCCATTATTTATTGACGGTATCTGCCCGTCTGCCTGAATATACGGGGAAAAAGCCTATAAACCGAAAAATCCGCTAAAAGTGCAAGAAATGAAAAAACGCCGCCCTGAAATCTTGCAAAAATGCAAGACCTCAGAGCGGCGAAGCCAGCGGAAAGCATTTGCCCGCGCTGGTTTTATCAGGTATAATGGATAAAGAGAGTTTTCAGAAGAGAGGTGCGTCACATGGAGGGAGCCTATCTGCCCGGCAATATCCGGCAGCGGATGCAGGAGCTTATGAAGGAACATAAAATTACCCAGGCACAGCTGGCGACCCGCATCGGCAGCACCGAGAGCGCCATCAGCCGGTTTGTCAGCGGTAAGACTGATAAGATCAGCACAGAACATTTGCTCCGCATTGCGAAAGTGTTTGAAGTCTCCACAGATTTCCTGCTGGGGGAAGTCAACACGCCCGACCGGACAAATTTTGATATTGAAGAACTGGGCCTGTCGGTGCAGGCGGCGCGGAATCTGTACACCGGAAAAGCCAATGCAGAGATCGTCAACCGCCTTTTGGAAAGCCCTCGCTTTGCAGAAGTCACCTATATGATTGAGCAATATTTTGACGATACGCTGGCCGCCGGTTTCGCCGGACAGAACCAGATGCTTACTACTCTCAGCGCCATGCTACGCCGAAACAATAAAACAGACGCTGCGGTGCAGGCGGCCAGAACTGTCAACCGGCAGAAAGTTCCCGTATATCAGGCAGACCTGACGATGATACAGAACACATTTATGGCGGCGCTGCGGGAAGTGAAGAAAGAGATCGGCAACGATTTCACAGCAGCGCAGTCCTTGACCAAGGGCATCACTCAGCAGATGTTTACCGAACTCACCAAAGGGGCGGATGTTCATACTCCGACCATCACGCCCGAAATGATTTCCGCCGCCGTTACCCAGAGCGCAGCGGGGATGGACGGTGTGCAAAAGGAAGCATTAGACAAGTTCGGTCAGGCGCTGACGGAATTTCTCCAATCCACCTTAGACCACGCGCAGGAGAAGCAAAATGCCGACCCGGAGCAATGAGCAGCTGTGCAGACTGGCACAGAAAGGGGATACGGCTGCCCGTGACATTCTGCTGGAAAAGAATCTGGGATTCATCCGAAAAATTGCGCTGGAGCAATACCGAAACATGGGGCTGGATGAAAATGATATTGGAATTGATTTGGATGATTTGATGCAGGAGGGAAGTATCGGCCTGCTGAACGCGATCCCTTTGTTTGATGCCGGACGGGGCATGAAATTTCTGACCTATGCAGCACCGGCGCTCCGCAACGCCATGACGGACTGCATCCGCGCCGCCCTCGGTTTATTTGAGCAACGGATGGTGGATAAGAAAGACGCCCCCGGCTTCCAGAGAGTATATCTGGATGACGTTCTCTCAGAGGATGAACGGATGCTGCGGATCGAAGCCATAGCCGACCCTCACACCCAAACGCCGGAGCAAATCTATATCCAAAAAGAGCAGCTGATAGAATTGTATGCGGCGCTGGACAAGCTGACAGCCAGAGAGCAGACCTATCTGCTGTACCGCTATGGCTTTACCGATGGAATCGAGCACCCGCTGATCGGCGCGGCGCTCCATTTCCATCTCAGCGAGAGCCGGACAAAGAAGGTGGAGGGCGAGGCGATGGACAGCCTGCGCGGAAAGCTGCCGTGGTGGTTCTGATACGATGGGAAGCAGCGGCTGACGGGGGCTTTGATATACCTTTGTTCCGCAAATGACACGGCTGACAGACAGTGCTTGCCCGCACCGCCTGCCAGCCTTTTTCTGTCGCTTATGCTGCCCCGCAAGGGGCAACCTTTCCCGCCAGAACGCCGCAACTGTGGCCACACTTTTCAGGGTGTGCTACAATTCCGGCTGCCATCTGCTCCACAAAGGTATAACACACTAGACTTTCCTACGGAAAATCGTGTGCCACGAAACCGCCGGTTTCTTTGGATTCTTCCGGTCAAAGGGGAACACTATCCCCTCTGAACACCCCAGACAAAGGAGAACGCTGTTCCCTTTTGGAATCCCCTTGCCAATAGGGATGCTACCGCCCTATTGAATGATTTAGATAAAAAACAAAATAAAGCATAGTTTGCCAGCACACCGCTATTCTGTCATTACCTTACACAGACATCTTGTAACTTTTTCGTTAAGCCTATTGACTCTGATACTTCGGAAGAGATATAATATAGTTGCTACTTAGCGAGCCTAAATAGCAAAGCTAAAGAGAGGCGACGATATGAATAACAAATATGTCCAGCAATTCAAAAAAGGCTCTCTGGAAATGATACTTTTGTGCCTAATCGGACGCAAGGAAACTTATGGATATGAAATTATAACTGAATTGAACAATAGTGCGTCTGTTTTGGGATATGCGAAAGAGGGAACCATTTACCCCATTTTGTATCGTTTGCAGGAAGCAGAACTAATCAAATGCCGATTGGCTCCGGCTGCGGCAAATGGCGGCTCAAAAAAGTATTATTCTTTAACGGATAAAGGCAGGAATGTACTTGATGAACTAATCTTATTTTGGTCAAGCTATGAAAACTGCGTAAACGGCTTTATAGAAAGTTATCAACAAGCGAGGGTATCCAAATGAAAGAACAATATATCAAACAGGTTGAAAAGGAACTATCTTTACCACGCAAAATGAAAAAAGAGGTTGTACGTGACTTGAATGAAGTTTTTGCGTCTGCTATGGAGCATGGAGAAACAGAGCAGCAGATTATCCAGCGTTTGGGGACGCCAAAAGAATTTGCAGACAGCACCGCAGAACAGTTTGGCATTGATAACACCAAATCGAAAAAACGGAACGGTATCATTTCTACTCTTGCTGCGCTTGTTATCGCGGCTGCTGCCTTTTCGGTATATGCTGTTACACAATCAGGAAAAGTACCAGAAGGAGCAATCGGACAAGCCGACGCGACAACAAATATACAGATTGAGGGCGCGTTTGCCTTTGATATTTCGCAAATCCTTTTGGCTATTGGGTTTGCAGCAACAGCTATTGCTCTTTTGTTAATTATCCGAACCATACACAAAAACAGGAGGTAACCAATGAAGAAATATATTTCTGTATTCACAATCATGATTATGATTTTTTTGGCTGCGTGTTCTAATCAAAATACCTCATCTACACCGACAAGCAATGAGAACAATACGCAATCTAATAGTGTTACAAAATTGGACGAGGGTGTTTGGCCTGAGAATGAGTACACAGAGGGGCTTCCTGTTGCGCCTGGTACGGTTGCATGGGCTACACTTGATACAGAACATGAGAATTGTAATATCAACCTTACCGGTATTAGCGAAAACGACTATAACGAGTATATGGAGCTTTTGAACCAAGAAGGCTTTTCCGTAATTGAAAATGTGTCAGAGGAAATCGAGGGAGAAAACTATGTTTCTATCGGGACACTTTTATCAAACGACGAAAAGTGGTTAAGTATCAGCTACATACCCAATAGTCTAACTATCTACATTTCCTTTGACAATAACTGAAAGAGATCACGGAATAGCAAAGCCAGCCGAGCCAGTCAACGGTCAAGATGAACGGCGCAAGCGCCGCCGTTGACAGCCCCGCCCGCCTTTGCAGATAGGCAATCAAGGGGCGACAGCAAGGAGTGCTGCCGCCCACAGTATTATCAGAGAGGGAGAATTCTATGAGAAATCGGATTGTAAAAGTGACAGAAGTTGTAGTCAGAAGCGCTTTTTACATCATCTCAAACTATGTATTTGTTAGCATGGGACTATCATTTCATACTCAATGGATTTCAATTCTATTTTTGCTTTCAATGGTATGGTCTACTATTGATTACGGAAAGTCCATAAATGAAATAATCGAAAAAAAGGTAATTGCTGAAATACTATGTATATGTTGCATTGCACTGAGTATAGCGATGGCATATTTTGTGGGATATATTCAAGGAGCATTCGTTTCCCTCTGAAAATACAGGGCCACAACTTTCCGCTTAATATATCAGTATGGAACAAGTTATCAAAAAGTCATGAATGCTCGTAGCTCACCGGCCCGGCCAGCAAAAGCAGTAAATCTGAAATTGATTTACTGCTTTTTTGCTCAATAGACTCTTAAATCATCTGAAAATATTTCAACGCATCCCTGATCGCCGCTTCCTTCTCCGGCGGACATTTTGGCACTTTAGCATCTTCCTTCTTTGACAGATTATAATTTTGCCCCACATCCAGCCCGCACTTGCGCTTTATTTGCGAGATGTAGAGGGAAGACACCTTCAAGCCAGTATGCTCCAACACATACGCCTTGATCTGCTCGTAGGTCGCCCCCTTCTGGAACCCGGACATATCCATATCCTCCAGTGAGAACTCCACACGAACCTTCTTCGAGTCGATTTCTCCCTTGGAAAGCAAGACAACCGTCTCCACATGCTTCGTCCTTGGAAACAGATCCACCGGCTGTACCTTCTCTGCATGGTATCCCTTCTGCTCCAGCCATGCGGCGTCTCGGGCGGCGGTGGCGGGGTTGCAGCTGACATACACCACCCGGCGGGGGGCCATGCGCACCACAGCGGAGAGCGTGGCTTCATCGCAGCCCTTGCGGGGCGGGTCCAGCATTACGATATCCGGGTGCAAGCCCTCGGCGGCCAGCTGGGTGGCAGCCTGTCCGGCATCGGCGCAGAAAAAGCGGCTCTTGGCAGCTACAGCCTCGCCCATGCGGGCGGCGTTGGCCTTGGCGCTCTCGATAGCCTCCGGCACGATCTCCACGCCGATCAGCTCCCGGCATTGATCTGCCATGGAAAGGCCGATGGTGCCCATGCCGCAGTAGAGATCCAGCAGCGCGTCATCCGAGGTCAGCTGCGCGTACTGCGCGGCAACCCCGTACAGCCGCTCGGCAGCCAGCGTGTTGACTTGATAGAAGGACAGCGGCCCCAACCGCACCGGTACGCCGCAAAGAGTGTCCTCGATGTAGCCCGGGCCGTACAGGATATGGTTCTCACTGCCCAGAATGACGTTGGTGTTTTTGGCGTTGACGTTGAGCAGGATGGTGCTGATGGCAGGGAACTGCTCCCGCAGTGCGGTGCAAAGCTGCTCTGCATGGGGCAGCTTTGCCCGGGTGCATACCAGACACACCATGATCTGCCCGCTGTGCGCACCGCGCCGCAGGAAGATGTGCCGCACCAGCCCCTTGCCGCTCTGCTCGTCGTAAGGGCGGATGCCCTGCTGTGCAAAAAAAGCGCATAGTGCGTTGCCGATCTCGTTCAGCACGCCGGGCTGCAGCTTGCAGTCCGGGCAGGGGACGATGCGGTGGGTACGTCCGGCGTAGAAGCCGATGCAGGGTACGCCGTTCTTGTCCACGCCCACAGGGAACTGCACCTTGTTGCGGTAGCGGTCCACCTCCGGGGAGGGTAGGATATCCAGCACCGGAACCTCCAGCCCGCCGATGCGGCGGAAGGCGTCCAGCACGCTTTCCTGTTTGGCGCGCAGCTCGGCAGTGTAGGCCAGATGCCGCAGGCTGCACCCGCCGCAGGGACCTGCCACCGGGCAGTCCACCGGAATACGATCCGGCGAGGGAGTGAGCAGCTCGTCCAGAATGCCAAAGGCATACCGGCCGCAGTCCTTCACGATGCGCACCCGGGCTTCGTCCCCCGGGGCAGTGCCGGGCACGAATACGGCCTCGCCATCGGCACTGTGGGCAACGCCGCTGCCGTCGCTGGAAAGGCGCTCGATGCGCAGGGTCAGGATCTGGTTTTTCTGTAAAGGCATGGTTTCTCCTTGTGTGATGGGCTCAGGTTACAGTTGGGCAGGGTCTGCCGGGTCGGCGTCCTGCTGGGCGGCAAAATACTTGCTGGGCGGCACGCCTTTGGCGCGCTTGAACACCCGCGAGAAGTAGAACTGGTCGAAGAAGCCTACCGACACCGCTACCTCTGCAATGGAAAGGCTGCCGGCGCGCAGCAGCTTGCAGGCTTCGTTGATGCGGTACTCGGTCAGGTAGTCAATGGGGCTTTTGCCCACGTTCAGCATGAACACCCGGTACAGATGACTGCGAGAAACACCCACGCTCTTGGCTACGTCGTCAATGGAGATGTCGTGGGAGTAGTTGAACTGGATGTACTTGATGGCGTTCAGCACATACTGGCTGGAGGAGGAGGCCGTGTGGGGCTTGCCTGCGCTGGTCTCCCGCATCAGAGCGGCGATGAACAGGTACAGATACCCCACCATGGCGGCTTCGTCCTGCGGCTGCAGCCCGCGGGAGGAGTAGATGTTGTTCAGGGCTGCCCGCATCCCGTCCGGGTCGCTGGTGTGGTGCACAGGGGCATCGTCCGTAAAGGGCAGCTGCGCGGCAAGCTTGTGGGCACAGGCACCGTTAAAGCCTACCCAGCTGTACTCCCACGGCTGCTGCTCGTCGGCGGTATAGCGGATCAGCTGGCTGGGACGGGCGAAGAACAGATCGCCCTCGCTCACCTCCCAAGTGCGGCCGCCCACCTCAAAGATGCCCTTGCCGGATACCACCAGATGGATCAGGTAGTGGTCACGGATGCCGGGACCCCATGTCTGCCCCGGAGCGCACCGCTCCAGGCCGCAGTTGAAGATGGACAATTCAATGTTGTTGGTGTAATTCTGCTTAAAGGATTGCTTATAAACGTCTGGCATGGCAGCTTTACCTCCGTCCTGTCACATTCTGCACCCAGTATACCATAGAACACCCTGCAAATTCAACAAAAGTACATCTTATTCTTTGCGCCTGACGCCGAAATTTGGATTTTTAAGGCAAATAAATTGAAAAATCGCCCGAAATGCATTACAATAGGCAAAAAAGCAGAATCGTTCATTCTTGAGGGGAGGAGCTGTCATGGCCACCAGTGCACAACTCAGAAAACAGATCCTGCAGGGCAGCTGGGACGCCGCACTTGCTGCACTTTACGGGGCAGACCCGGCGGTACTGCAGCGGCAGCGCGGGCGTTATGCGGCAGCGCTGGAGCAGTTCGAGTTATATTTCGGTCCCGGACGGCAGGTGCAGGTGTACTCTGCACCCGGGCGGGCAGAGTTGGGCGGCAACCACACGGATCATCAGGGCGGCTGCGGTCTTGCGGCTGCGGTCACGCTGGATCTGGTGGCGGTGGCAGCCCGCAGTACGGATGGCTATGTGCGGGTCAAGTCCCGGGGCTTCAACAAGCTGGATGTCATTGATCTTGCCACCGCAGAGCCGCAGGCAGGGGAGAGCACCCACTCGGCCAGCCTGATCCGCGGCATTGCCGAGGGCTTCCGCGCGGTGGGCAGGCAGATCGGCGGCTTTGACGCCTATACCGCCAGCGATGTGCTGCGCGGCTCCGGGCTGTCCAGCTCGGCGGCATTTGAGATGGGCATGGCCTCCATCTGGAACGAGGAATACAGCACCGGGCTGACCCCGGCAGAGCTGGCCGGCATCTGCCAGTATGCGGAAAACACCTATTTCGGCAAGCCCAGCGGACTGCTGGATCAGCTGACCAGTGCGGTGGGCGGTATTATTTTTGCAGATTTTGCCGATCCGCGTGCCCCAAAGATCGAAAAGCTCCATGCGGACGGTCTGCTGCCGGAGGGGATGTTCCTCTGCGTCACCGATACCCGGGGCAGCCACAGCGAGCTGACCGGCGAGTTTGCAGCCATCCGGCAGGAAATGGAGCAGGTGGCTGCCTGCTTTGGCAAGCCGCTGCTGGGTCAGGTGGAAGAGAGTGCGTTCTGGGCGGCACTGCCTGCCCTGCGCAGCCGCTGCGGAGACCGTGCGGTGCTGCGGGCGATCCATTATTTTGAAGAGAACGCCCGTACACTAGCGCAGCGGGAGGCGCTTTATGCAAGGCGATTCCCGGTGTTTGCAGAGCTGGTCAAACAGAGCGGACAAGCTTCCTTTGCGCTGTGCCAGAACGTGTACTGCACAGCGGATGTGCGGCATCAGGGGCTGTCGGTGGCTCTGGCTCTGAGCCAGAGCATCCTGCAGGGCAGTGAGGGCGCATGGCGGGTGCAGGGCGGCGGCTTTGCAGGTACCATTCAGGCTTATGTGCCCGGGCGGCTACTCAAGCGGTACCATACAGCCATCGAGCAGGTGTTCGGGCAGGGCAGCTGCTATGTGCTGCGCCTGCGGGAACAGGGTGCAGTCCGGGTGATCTGAACATAAAAAAAAGCCGTGCATGGCCGGAAAGCTCCGGGATGCACGGCTTTTTTATGGCTTACTGCTGCAGAGAAAAGGGCTGGGGGAGAGAGTTTGTAACGGGACGATCCTTTCTCTGCTGTTGGATACTGTCCAGATACTGGACGGTAGTGGTGGCGGCTTCGCTGGTCACACCAAGCAAACGGGCGAACTGCTGGTACAGCTTGATGCCGGTCTGTACGCCTACCTTGATCATGCGGAAAAACAGCATGGGCACAAAGGTGAAGGAGAACGAGAGCAGCCCGCCCTCCCAGAAGAAATCACCGAAGTGCAGGTTATCAAAAAAGCTGCCGACAGCATCGCCGAATTCGCTTCCGCCAAAGGCAGTGCGCTGCTCTTCTGGAGAAAGCGCTGCATAGGAAGCAGGCAGCTGAAGCTTTTTCATAAAGAGGAACACTCCTTTCAGGTACGATAAAAACTTAGCACAGGGCTACCAGCGTAGGCAGGCAGTTCTGCTGCTCGGTCTCCTGTGCAGCGTTCTTGTTGGCCTTATACTCGTCAATGGACTCCTTGATGGCAGTTACCAGATTCTTGACGGAGAGATAGATGCTGCGGGCCTGAATATAGGCGTAGTAGCCGCCCAGACCGGCCAGACCGATAGAAGCTACCTTGCTCCAGGTGTTCAGCTGACCCCAGTAGTGCCCCACGGCATCACCAACGTCCAAACCATCGTTCAAGGCATTCTGCATACCGGAGACAGCGCCTTGGAATGCATAACGGCCCATCATGCCCAGCAGATTTACAGTAACGGTCATGCCAAAGGCCATGACCTGCTGCGGGGTGATATTGATGGAAAGAGCACCGCCCTCGGTGTAGGTCATCTCCTCGGCAGAGAGCACAGCGTAGCCGGCAGGCAGCTGCAGAGGGCGCTGATATGTATGATCCATGATGGAAAACTCCTTTCGCACACAGAACTCCCCAAGGGGCAGTTCATCTAGTAACTGAATTGTAGCATATCTGCACAAAAATGACAAGAGAGCGCGGGTTTAAAAATCATGATACATTTGTGAATATATTGTGATGAGCATTTACAAAATAGACTGTGATACGATATAAATACAAAAAACAACCGTTTTTATCACAGTGAAAAAATGTTGTAGAGGAAAGCAGGACCGTAAAAATAAAAAACAACAAAGGCATCTGCCCGTGCCCGCTGCGCAGGATACAGCAGGGAAAGCAGATGCCTTGTGGCTTTGCAGGATAGAAAGCAAAAGGGGAGTGGGCGTTTAACGCTTTTCCGGTACACGCTCATACAGCGTGGTCAACGCAGCGATGTGCCCGGCCAATGCTGCGGGCAGGGGCTGCGTCAGCCGCCAGCGCCAGTTTGCACCCTGTGTGCTGGGGGTATTGATGCGGGCCTCGCTGCCCAGATGCAGCCAATCTGCCAGCGGGATGATGGCGGTATCCGAAACGCTGGCAAGGCAGGCGCAGATCATGCCCTCGGTCAGGGTCTCCGGTGTGCAGCGCAGATACCGGCAGGCGTAGGCCACATCCTCGGCACTGGCGTTGCTGCGCCAGCCCTCGGTGGTCACGTTGTCGTGGGTGCCGGTGTACACCACACTGTTGCGGGGGTAGGTGTGGGGCAGATAATTGCCCGATTCCCGGCTGTCGAAAGCGAACTGCATGATCTTCATGCCCGGATAACCGCTCTCGGCCCGCATGGCCTTCACCTCCGGGGTCAGGTAGCCCAGATCCTCGGCGATGATATTGCCGCCGCCCAGCGTCTGCTGCATGGCGTGGATAAAGTCCCGGTCAGGGCCTTTTTCCCAGTGACCGCCCGCAGCCGTGGTGCTTCCGGCGGGGATGGAATAGTAGCTCTCAAAGCCGCGGAAGTGGTCGATGCGTACCACATCGTAGATGGAGGTGGCGTGCTTCATGCGCTGCTTCCACCAGCCAAAGCCGGTGGCCTTGTGGGTGGGCCAGTCGTACAGCGGGTTGCCCCACAGCTGACCGTCTGCCGCAAAGGCATCCGGCGGACAGCCGGCTACATGGGTCAGGTGCATCTGTCCGTCAGTCTGGAACAGCTCCGGGTGGGTCCACAGGTCACTGGAATCCGGGCTGACGTAGATGGGGATATCGCCCACAAGCAGGACACCCTTGCGGTTGGCGTAGGACTTCAGCGCGTTCCACTGGGTGTAGAAGAAGAACTGTACTGCCTTGTGGTAGCTGATCTGGTCAGCCAGCCGTGCCTTTGCGGCGGCAATGGCTTCCGGCTCCCGGCAGCGCAGGGCGTCCGGCCAGTCGGCAAGGCCAGCCTGCCCCTGTTCGGCCTTTACCGCCATGAACAGGGCGTAGTCCTCCAGCCAGAAGCTCTGCGCTGCGCAGAAGGCTTCGTAAGCAGGGGAGGGAGCCGCCAACAGCCGGTCAACAGCCTTTTTCAGCAGCACCGGGCGCTGGTTGTACAGCGCACCGTAGTCGACGGTGTCCACCGGCTGCGCGGCGGGGAGCTCTTCGGCGGTCAGATAGCCGTCTGCCGCCAGTAAACGGAAATCGATAAAGTAGGGGTTTCCGGCAAAGGCGGAAAAGCTCTGGTAGGGGCTGTCACCGTAGCCGGTAGGGCCGATGGGCAAGATCTGCCAATAGGTCTGCTTTGCCTCGGCCAGAAAATCAACGAATGCGGTCGCTTCACTGCCCAGCGTACCGATGCCAAAAGGCCCCGGCAGGCTGAACACCGGCATCAAAATGCCGCTTGCACGCATACCGTGCACCTCCTTAGCCCTTTACAGCACCGGCCACGACACCCTCGATGATGTACTTCTGGCAGGTCATGTAGAGGATAATAATGGGGATGATTGCAATGATGATGCAGGCCATCATGGGAGCCAGCTCCACGCGGCCGTAGCCGCCGCGGAAATACTGGATGGCCATGGGGATGGTGCGGTATTTCTTGATATCCAGCACCAGCGTGGGCAGCAGATAGTCGTTCCATACCCACATGGTCTCCAGAATAGCGGTGGAGATCATGGTAGGCTTCAGGATGGGGAACACGACCTTGAAGAAGATCTGGATGGGGTTGCAGCCGTCGATCATGGCTGCTTCCTCGATCTCCATGGGCACGCTCTTCATAAAGCCGGTGAACATGAACACGGCCAGACCGGCGCCGAAGCCCAGATAGATGATGCAGATGTTCCAAGGGTTGTTCAGCTTCAGCCGGTCAGCGGTCTTGGACAGGGTGAACATGACCATCTGGAAGGGGACGACCATGGAGAACACGATCAGCAGGTTCATGAACTTGCTCAGCTTGTTGTTCACACGGGTCAGGTACCAACCGGTCATGGAGCAGCACAGCAGGATCAGCACCACGCTGGTAACGGTGATCAGAAGGCTGTAACCCATGCTGGAGAGAAAGTCCATCTTGGTCACGCCATAAACGTAGTTGCGCAGTCCGGCAAAAGTTTCGGCGGTGGGCAGACGGAACACCGTGGAGGTGGTAAAGCTGCCCTCGGTTTTCAAGCTGTTCAGCAGGATCAGCACGATGGGGTAGATCCACAGCAGGCAGAGAAGCACCATTACAACAGCAAGGATGACATCCCAAGTTCTTTTCTGTTTCGACATTACTGCTGCACCTCCTTAGAGCGGGTAAAGTGGAGCTGGATCAGCGAGATGACCACAACGATCAGGAAGAACACAACAGCCTTAGCCTGACCGATGCCCTTCCACTGCGCACCGGAGCGGCCGTAGAAGGTGTTGTAGATGTTCAGAGCCAGCATTTCACTTGCGTTGGCGGGCTCGCCTGCGGTCAAGGCCACGTTCTGGTCGAACAGCTTGAAGCTGTTGGTCAGGGTCAGGAAGGTGCAGATGGTCACGCTGGGCATGACCATGGGAATCTTGATCTTGAACAGGATCTCGCGGTCGTTGGCACCGTCGATCTTAGCGGCCTCGATCAGGTCGCCGGGCACGCTCTGCAGTCCGGCCACATAGATGATCATCATGTAGCCGATCTGCTGCCAGCACATCAGGATGACCAGACCGACAAAACCGGCCTTGGCATCCAGAGCCAGCAGGGGCTTCTGCAGGTTTGCCAGCACACCGTTGAGCAGGATCTGCCAGATGTAGCCCAGCAGGATGCCGCCGATCAGGTTGGGCATAAAGAACACGGTACGGAAGATGTTGGTGCCCTTGATGCCACGGGTCAGCACCAGTGCAATGGCAAAGGCGCACACGTTGATGAGCACGGTGCTTACCACGGTAAACACCGCCGTAAAGCCAAAGGCGTGCAGGAAGGTGGAATCCTGAAATACCGAGAGGTAGTTCTGGATGCCTACAAAGGTGGTCTTGGAAACGGTAGTGAACCGCTGGAAGGACAGGTAAACGCCCCAGATAAAGGGCCAGATGAAGCCGATGATAAAGGCGACCAGAGTAGGAAGCACAAATATCGGCCAGTATTTACTAATGGCTTTTTGCATGATATACCTCCTGAGGGAGCTGTCTGATAAAAAAGGAAAGGAGGCGGGCGAACTTTTCGCCCGCCTCCCTTTTTAATTCCTAGGGAGATCTCCGGTCAAAGACTTAGCCGTTGGCCAGCTTGTACTCCTTGGCCCAGCCGTCCACAAATGCGGTGACAACGTCGTCCCACTTGCCGGTACCTGCTGCGTATGCAGTCAGAGCGCTGCCCACGCCGTTCTTCCACTCCTCGGAAGGCATGGTGGAGAAGCACCAGTCAACACTGGTCTTGCCGTCGGCCACATACTGGTTTGCAATGGTGATCAGGGGGTTGGTGGAGTCCTTGGCCTTCTTGAAGGGGATGACGAAGCCCATCTTGTCAGCCATCGCGCTGGTGCCGGCCTCAGAGGTGACACACCAGTACAGGAAGTCCAGAGTAGCCTGAATGTCAGCCTCGGAAGAGGTGTTGTTGACACACCAGAAGTTCTCGGAACCGGTGCACAGACCCTGATTTTCCTCGCCGTCCACGCCGATGTAAATGGGCAGCATACCCAGATTGTCGTCGCCCAGATCCTTCACATCATTGTAAGCCCAAGTGCCGTTCTGATAGAACACGGCCTTCTTGCCCACAAACTCAGCCACAGCGTCGTTGCCGGTCTTGGAAGCCAGCAGCTTGGGGTCGCAGGTGGAATCGGTGATGTACAGATCCCAGATCTGCTTGTAGTTGTCCAGATAGGTGCCCTTGATGGCGTCGGTGGAGCCAATGCCGTCTGCCTTGTACTCGTAGTAGATGGGCAGGTTTGCCAGATGGGTCTTGAAGCGCCAGTCAGAAGAACCGTCCATGCCGGCAGAGGTGAAAGCACCGTCCACGCCCAGCTCAGCCTTACGGGCCTGAATGTCATCAGCGACCTTCTTCAGGTCGGCAAAGCCCTTGATGTCCTCCTGCTTGTAACCGGCAGCGGTCAGCAGTTCCTTGTTGTAGATGATGCCGTAGGTCTCAATGACATATGCAATGCTGGTAACAGCGTCGCCATCCTTCAGTGCAAAGGAATCGCTGGTCAGCTCGCCGTACAGCTGGCTGCCGGACAGATCGTAGCAGTAATCCTTCCAGTTTGCCAGACCAACAGGGCCGTTCACCTGGAACAGGGTGGGAGCCTCGCTCTTCTCCATCTCGCTCATCAGGGTGGTCTCGTACTGGCCGGAAGCGGCGGTGACAACGGTCACGGGCACGCCGGTCTCCTTGGTGTACTCAGCGGCCAGATCCTGCCAATCCTGATCCTGCTCGGGCTTGAAGTTCAGGTAGTAGACCTTGCCGTCTGCCTTTGCAGCGGTGCTGGAAGCAGCGGTAGAACTGGCAGCAGAAGAAGCGGTGCTGCTGGAAGAGCCGCCGCAGGCAGCCAGACCCAGAGCAGCGGCAGAAACGCCAGCGGCCTTCAGGAAGTTACGACGAGTGATCATCTTTTTCATAATAAGTTCTCCTTCTTATTAAAATTACAGATCAACTATATACTCTCCGTCCTTCGACGGAGGGAATACAAAATTTAAATTGCCCTTACGCTTTCGCCCTGCTGCAATTCCGGCTGCAGGGTCACGGTCTGGGCAGGGGAGCCATGCTCGATCTGCCGTACCAGCAGCTCGATGCTTTGTAGCGCGATCTGCTCACTGGGCTGGACGATAGTGGTCATCACCGGCACGCAGTAGCGGGACATCGTGATGCCGTCAAAGCCGATCACCGAAACATCTTCCGGCACCCGGAACCCGGCACTTACCAGCGCCCGGATGGCACCAAAGGCGATGACGTCGCTCATGGCGAACAGGGCGGTGAAATCTGCCCGGCGGGCCAGCAGGCTGTTCATGGCGTGGTAGGCGGACTCGAAATCGTAGTTGGACAGGCCGTACAGCTTGTCGTTGAACAGGATGCCTGCATTCTCCATGGCCTGCTGTGCGCCCTTGCGGCGCATCAAGCTAGGGTAGCTGGTCACCGGACCGCCCAGAACGGCGATCTTGCGGTGCCCTTGCCGGATGAGGTAGTCCACAGCGGTATAGGCCGCTGCTCGGTCATCCACGCCCACCATGGAAAGGTTGGGAAAGTTCAGCTCATCTGTGACCAGCGTGGTGAGTACCGAAGGGACATTGATGCTGTCAAAGCCCCGTTGGAAGTTGGCCACGCTGCCGCCCAGAAAGATGATGCCTTTGGGTTTGATCTCCCGTAGAATCTTTTCGGCGGCGTCGATCTCGTTGGCGTTCTCGTCCAGATAAGAGACGATGCCGTTGTACCCGTACAGGGTGGCGGCACGCTGGAGCTGCACCAGAAAATCGGAAAAGAAGATGTTCCGGGTGCCCTTTACCACAAACACAAGGCTGCGGGACTGCTGGATCTTCAGCTGTCGGGCGTTGGTGTTGGGCACGAACCCGGCCTCCCGCATCACTTTCAGAACGTGCTCCTTGGTCTCCGGGCGAACATCCGGCCTGTCGTTGATCACACGGGAGATGGTGCTGACGGAACAGCCGCTGATCCGTGCGATATCCTTGATGGTCAGATTTGCCATGTCGGCGAGCCTCGCTTTCTGAAAGTGTTTCGGGAACGTTGTCGGGAACGTTTCCAGTGACATTAGTATGGCACATTCTGTATAAAAAATCAATAAGGTTAATTCAACTTTGTACAAGGTGTGCAATGCTGCCCCTCGCATTTGTGCAGTTTGATTTGCGTGCAAAGCAGCAAAACCGAAAATACCGATAATTACCGGTACAAGTCAGAAAAGACCGGAAATTATCGTACCGCTTTGTAACTTTTTGCACGACACTAGTAGAGAATTTGTAATTTGTATACAAGAACAAAGCAGCGGAAACGTTCCCGAAAAATGCTCCGGCACTGCATTCTGAACAGCCGTGATGCGGGAGCTGCTGCGCAAAAAGGCGAAGCGGACACCGCATTGCGCCGCAGATAGAGTCAAGTCAACGGGGCAGGGGAGCTGCTGCCCCCAAAGCGCAGCAAAAAAGCGCTCTCACCTTGTCATCGGTGAGAGCGCTTTGCTGATTGCTGATTATTTTGATCGGGTTGGTTTTTTAAAGATTAGTCGCTGACGTAGGGCATCAGAGCAACGTGACGAGCACGCTTGATGGCGATGGTCAGTGCGCGCTGATGGTAAGCGCAGGTGCCGGTCACACGGCGGGGAATGATCTTAGCACGCTCAGAGACGTACTTACGCAGACGGGGAACGTCCTTGTAATCGATGGTGTCGATGCGATCGACACAGAAGCTGCAAACCTTCTTGCGGCCGCGACGCATGGGGCGTGCGGGGCGAGAGCCTTCGGTTCTTTCAAAAGCCATTGCTTATTACCTCCTATTGGATTTTTAACGGATGGACCGTTTCGTGTCAGAACGGCAGGTCATCGCTGTCATCAATGACGGCGAAGTCGTCTGCATTACCGGCAGAATAGCTGGGAGCTGCCTCCACGGCGGCCGGGCGGGCAGGCGCTGCGTTCTGGTAGGACGGAGCGGCATTCTGATAGCCGTTTCCGTTGCCTGCATTGCTGCTTTTGGGGCCTGCAAAGTTGATGTTGTTTGCCACAACCTCTACTGCGGTGCGGTTGTTGCCGTTCTTATCCTGATACTGACGGGACTGCAGACTGCCTTCAATGGCGATCAGGCTGCCCTTCTGGAAATACTTGCTCACAAACTCCGCCTGCTGACGCCATGCAACGATATCAATGAAATCGGCCTGACGCTGCTCGCCCTGACGCGCAAAATTGCGGTCGCAGGCAATGCGGAAGCTGCACACATTGGTTCCCTGCGTAGTGGTACGCAGTTCCGGGTCTGCCACAAGGCGGCCCATGATAGCAACAACATTCAACATAGTACGGTCTCCCTTTCTGTCACAGAAGAATTACTCCTCGTGAGCAATGATCAGGCTGCGCATAACGCCTTCAGTGATCTTGTACACACGGTCCAGCTCAGCGGGGAAGCTGGGCTCGCTGGTGAAGTTGATCACGGTGTAGACGCCCTCTTCCTCGTCGTTGATGGGGTAGGCCAGACGGCGCTTGCCCCACTCGTCGATAGAATCGATCGTACCGTTAGCCTCGATCAGGGACTTGAACTTACCCACCAGAGCGGCGGAAGCCTCCTCATCGAGAGCGGCGCTGGTAATCAGCATGGTTTCGTACTTTGCCATTTTTGTAGCACCTCCTTTTGGACTTGAGGGCCCTGCGGATCTGCAAGGCCAAGGGTACACAGGCTGCGGCATCGCGGCCTGTGTGGCGTGTCTGTTCAGACAGCAATTTATTATAGCAAGCTTCTTCGCTTCTGTCAAGCTTTTTTGACAAAAAGCGCGATAAAAAATGTTTTGCATTTTTTGGTAAAAAGGACTATAATGTATACGCTTTCCTGTATTATGGCAGGGCCGGGGCTCCGGCAGTGGCAGGGAAGTGGGAAAAATTAAAGGAGGATAATCCATGTATTCGTTGTTTCGAGATCTGGCGATCATAATCCTGAGCGCGAAATTCTTCGGACTGGTGGCGCGTAAGTGCAAGGCTCCGCAGGTGGTGGGTGAGATCATCGCCGGCCTGCTCATCGGCCCCTGTTTGCTGAACCTGGTGCAGACCAGCGACTCCATCTCCATCTTTGCAGAGATCGGCGTTGTGATGCTCATGTTCACCACCGGCCTCGGCACCAACCTGAAAGAGCTGATCAAGGCAGGCCCCATCGCCACCCTGATCGCCACCGTTGGTGTGGCTGTGCCTTTGGTGGGCGGCACCTTATTATATGGTGCGTTCTACGGCTTTGCCGCAGTGGGCAGCCCGGAGTTCTACCGTGCGCTGTTCATCGGCACTATCATGACCGCCACCAGCGTGTCCATCACGGTGGCTACCCTGCAGGAGCTTGGACACCTGAAGAGCTTTCTGGGCACCACCATCGTCAGCGCCGCTGTCATTGATGATGTCATCGGCATCGTGGTGCTCACCTGCGTGCTGGGTGCCAGCAGCGGTACCGGTACGGGTCTGGGCAAGGTGCTGTTCAACACCCTGCTGTTCTTTGCCACCGCACTGGGCGTTGGCCTTGTGGTGCACTACGCCATGAAGTGGCTGGATCAGCGCAATCCCCACACCCAGCGCATTACCATCGTGAGTATGGCGTTCTGCTTTGCTATGGCCTACATTGCAGAGGAATACTTCGGCATCGCCGATATCACCGGTGCTTACATTGCAGGCATCGTGCTGTGCACCATGGATGACGCACCCTATGTGGAGCGCCGGGTGGATATCAGCAACTACGTTATCTTTGCGCCGATCTTCTTTGCGTCCATCGGTCTCAAGACCGATATCAGCGGCCTGACTCCGGAGATCTTACTGTTCTGCGTCTGCTTCGTGGTGGTGGCACTGATCACCAAGATCATCGGCTGCGGTCTGGCTGCAAAGATCTGCCGCTTCAACTGGGACGATTCCCTGAAGGTTGGCGTTGGTATGATGACCCGCGGCGAGGTGGCACTGATCGTGGCACAGAAGGGCCTGGCTATCGGCGTGGTAGACCCGGTCTACTTCACCGCTGTGATCCTGCTGATCGTGGTGTCCAGCGTGGCCACCCCGCTGGCACTCAAGGCCATGTTCACCAAGCGCCCGCCCGTGCCGCATCCCAGTCAGGCAAAATAAATCAGATTTGTATTTGGGGTTCAGAAACGTCTGCGGGCGTTTCTGAACCCCTTTTTCATCTGAGTATATGCAAAAACGGGGCTGCTGCACATGGTTTCGTGCAGCAGCCCCGTTTTTATTATTTGCGCAGCATATTTACAGCGTTTTGCAGAACTCCTTCAGGTAGGCGCGGAACTCCTCGCCGATCTCGGGATGCTGCAGTGCCAGCTCCACCTGAGCCTCCACAACCTTGAGCTTGTTGCCCATATCGTAGTGCTTGCCGGTAAACTCCACAGCGGTCATGCCGCCGCGGGTGCGGGCATACTCTGCCATAGCATCGGTCAGCTGAATCTCGCCGCCGGCACCGGGCTTGGTGTGGGCAAGGATCTCGTAGATCTCCGGGGTCAGCAGCACGCGGCCCAGAATGGAATAGTTGCTGAACTCCTGCCCCTTCTTGGGCTTCTCGATCATATCATCCACAAAGAAGTAGTTGTCGTGGAGGGGAGTGGTCTTTAAGCTACAATAGCGGCTCACGTCCTCCCAAGGCACAGCGGATACGCCGGCAGCCGGGCGGCCGAACTCCTCGTAGGCGCGGATCAGCTGGGCGCAGACCGGATCCTCGCCCCAGATCACGTCGTCGCCGTAGATGACCACAAAGGGATCATCGCCGGTAAAGGCTTTGGCGGTGTTGACTGCGTGACCCAGACCCAGCGTCTCCTTCTGGCGCACGAACAGAATGTTGGCCATATTTGCAATGCCCAGACACTCCTCCAGCATTTTTTCCTTGCCGGGCTTAGCCAGCTTTTCCTCCAGCTCGGGGCTGCGGTCAAAGTGATCCTCAATAATGCTCTGGTTGCGGCCCAGAATGATCAGGATATCGGTAATGCCGGAGCGGACGGCCTCCTCCACCAGATACTGAATGGCGGGCTTGTCTACGAGGGGCAGCATTCCCTTGGGCATTGCCTTGGTAGCGGGCAGCACACGGGTGCCAAGACCCGCAGCCGGAATAACGGCCTTGGTGACTTTTTTCATAATGATTCTCCCATATTCTCATTTTATGCACGGCGAACCGCGCTTTTCAGCAGGATCCCCATCCTGCGTGAACCATGGTCAGATAAAGGTGCCTACCAGTGCGTTCAGGTCCGGCCCCAGCAGCATGGAGCAAAGGCTGCCTACGATCATCAGCAGGATGAACGCGCCAATGCAGGCTGCAATGCTGACACCGCCCTGTGCGTTCAGCACAGCGCGGCGCTGCTCCGGATCCGGGAACTCGGCACGGATGCGGCGGATGCGTGCCGCAGCGCTGCGGCGGTAGAACCATTTGCCGTACAGCCCCCGCACCAGCATCAGTGCAAAGCTGAGGAAAGACATGATGCGGCTCAGCGCCACCAGTGCGGAAGCACTGATGCCGGCGGTCAGCGGGCTGCCGGTGGTCTGCATCATACTGATCAAAGTAGGGACGAACAGCAGCAGCTCTGCGGCCAGAAAGCCGAAAGCGGGCTTCCACGCCTTGCGGTAGAAAAAGTAGAACGGGCCGAACAGCAGCGCCGAAAAGCTCATGGAGATCTTGGAATGGCGCAGCTGCATCTGGCTGTAATCATTCAGATAGACCGGTGCAGCCGTGCCGATATAATCCACCCAGTCCTGATAAGGGACACCATCGATCAGCTCGTCCTTGCCAAAGGCCGCGCGCACGTTGCGGTGCACCGGGTCGATGACTTTTTCGGTAAAGCTGCGGTACATTTCGTCCCGGTACATCCCGCTGTAATCAAAATCCCGGTTCTGCTCGGCGCTGGCGGCAGCGCGGTCGTTGGGCTGCTCTGCGCTCTCGGGGGGCAGGGCAGCGCCGCAGCAGCGGCAGACGCTCTCGCTGCGCAGGGTACGCTCCCCACAGGCGGGGCAGGTGCGCAGCTGGGCATCCTGATAAGGGAACTTCCACTCGTAGCCTGCGCCATGGGCAGGGGCGTGGATGCACAGACCCATTTTTTCGTAACAGGTGCGGTGGTAGGGTGCACCGCAGTCCGGGCAGACCACGATGTCGTCCTGAAGGGTCAGCGGCTTGCCGCAGCCCTCACAGGGACAGCCATAATATTTCGGCATGATATCCTCCTGTGAAATCGATCATACTGGTATTATACTCCCCCGGGAATGAAAAGAAAAGGTGAAAATCTTTAAAAATCCGGCAAGATAGTATTTTTCCTCTTTACTTTATCACAGATTCTCGGTATACTAATGAAGTATCTGTGTATAAACTGTGTCTTTTGGCGGGGCTGAAAATGCACGCCGCCGGGACATTATCTGCTATGACGGAAACCCTTGAACGAGAGGAACTTAGAGAATGATCACGACTGATGAACTGAAGGTGCAGCTGGCCGAGCACGCCAAGGCCGTTAAGGACCTGGAAGAAGCACTGGCCATTGAAGCAAGCCGCAAGCGCGTGCAGGAGCTGGAGCACACCATGTCCCGCCCCGGCTTTTATGATGATGCAGAGCTGAGCAAAAAGGTGTTTGACGAGGTCGGCGACCTGAAGGGTAAGCTGAACCGCTTTGAAAAGCTGCAGGGTCTGTACGACGACGCCGAGACCATGCTGGAAATGCTGGACGAGGAGTACGACCCCGCCATGATCCCTGAAGCCGAGGAGGCTGTGAATACTGTGGGCAAGGCTGTGGAGGAGCTGCAGCTGATGACCATGCTGAACGGCGAGTACGACCACAGCAATGCCATCCTTACCTTCCACGCAGGCACCGGCGGCACCGAAGCACAGGACTGGGCCGAGATGCTGTACCGTATGTATAATAAGTGGGCACAGGCACACGGCATGACCGTGGAGGTGCTGGACTATCAGGACGGCGACGAAGCCGGCCTGAAGAGCGCTTCTATGATGGTCAAGGGCGCCAACGCCTACGGCCTGCTCAAGAGCGAGAACGGCGTGCACCGTCTGGTGCGTGTCTCTCCCTTTGACGCCAATGCCCGCCGCCAGACCAGCTTTGCTTCTCTGGAAGTCATGCCGGAGCTGGACAATACCATTCAGGTGGACATCCGCCCCGAGGATATCGAGATGCAGGTGTACCGCTCCTCCGGTGCCGGCGGCCAGCACATCAATAAGACCTCTTCTGCTGTCCGTCTGATCCACAAGCCCACCGGCGTCGTGGTCAGCTGCCAGACCCAGCGCAGCCAGTTCCAGAACCGCGACTACGCCATGGAAATGCTGAAGGCAAAGCTCTACCAGATCGCCAAGCAGCAGCACATGGATAAGATCGACGACATCAAGGGCGTGCAGAACGAGATCGCATGGGGTCACCAGATCCGCAGCTATGTGTTCATGCCCTACACCATGGTCAAAGATCACCGCACCAATTACGAGACCGGCAACGTGGATGCCGTGATGGATGGCGATATCGATGAGTTCATCTTCGCCTACCTCAAGGCCGCCAGCCGCGGCGAGCTGCAGGACGCATAAGCGCCCGCTCTTTTACAGATTTGGCAGAAAGGCTGCTGCACAGTGTTTTGTGCAGCGGCCCTTTTTGCGGTATGCGCGGCAGGGGCAGACTGAAATCAGGATATCTCTTGATTTATCCCCTGAAAAGCGTATAATAAAACAGTACACAAGACGTTAAAGGAGGATTCCTGTATATGGAACGCACCTATATCAATGAGGCTCAAAAGGCCATCGGCGGCACGGTGAAGGTGCAGGGCTTTATCGAGAACCTGCGCAACAGCAAGTATATGGCATTTATCGTGCTGAAGGATATTACCGGCAAGCTGCAGATCACGGTGGAAAAGGCCGACCACCCCGAACTGGTGGATATCATCGACCAGCTCACCCCGGACTCTGTCATCACCGTTACCGGCAAGGTGATGGAGAACGATTACGTCAAGATGGGCGGCGTGGAGATGATCCCCGAGAGCATTGAGGTGGAGAGCACCGCCGATGCACTGCCCATCGTCCGCAAGGAGATCGCAGCCACCAAGAAAAAGAAGGCTGTGGAGCGCTCCAGCATCGACCAGCGCATCGACTACCGCTGGATCGACCTGCGCACCGACGAGAACCAGCTGATGTTCAAGGCACAGAGCTGCTTTGTCAACGCCATGCGCAAGTTCCTGCTGGACCGCAACTTCATCGAGATCCACACCCCCAAGCTGATCGCTGCTGCCAGCGAGAGCGGCTCTGAGGTGTTCAAGGTGGACTACTTCGACCGCAACGCCTATCTGGCACAGAGCCCTCAGTTCTACAAGCAGATGGCTATGGCTGCCGGTTTTGAGCGTATCTTCGAGACCGGTCCCGTGTTCCGCGCCGAGAAGAGCTATACCAACAAGCACGCTACCGAGTTCTCCGGCTTCGATCTGGAGTTCAGCTACATCACCTCCTTCAAGGACGTGATGAAGATGGAAGAGGAGCTGCTGACCGCCGGTCTGCAGGCCGTTAAAGATAACTACGGCGAGCAGATCAAGGAGCTGTTCGGGCAGGAAGTCATCGTGCCCACCACCCCGTTCCCGGTGGTCAAGCTGGCAGACCTGTACAAGGCTCTGGAGGAAGAGTTCGGCTATACTGTGGACGAGAGCGAGAAGGGCGACCTGACCACTGAAGCCGAGCGTCTGAGCTACGACTGGGTCAAGAAGCACTACGGCCACGAGTTCCTGTTCATCACTGATTACTCTGCCGAGAAGCGTGCTTTCTACCATATGCGTGATGAGAACGGTGTGCCGCAGGGCTACGACCTGATCTGGCGCGGCGTGGAGATCACCACCGGTGCCCAGCGTGAGCACCGCTATGAAGTGCTGAAGAAGCAGGCCGAGGAGAAGGGTCTGGCCGAGGATGTCAAGTTCTATCTGGAGTTCTTCCAGTACGGCTGCCCGCCCCACGGCGGCTTCGGTCTGGGCATCGACCGCCTGACCATGCTGCTGTGCGGCCTGAGCATCAAGGACGCCGAGTTCCTGTTCCGTGGCCCCAACCGCCTGACCCCGTGATTTTATAAAACCTTTCCGAGAGCTGCTGTGTTTTGCACGGCAGCTCTTTTTTATAGATACTATAATTTTGGCTGGCTCGCCCTCTCAGTCAAATCCTTCGGATTTGCCAGCTCCCCCAAAGTGGGAGCCCTTGGCAGTCCACGCAAAGTTCATCTCTTTGCCAAGGCCTCTCCCTTTGGGAGAGGTGTCACCGTAGGTGACGGAGAGGGCGAGGATGCTGCCCTTATGCCCAGAGCAAAGCGGAGGGCATTTAAGATCGTTCCGGCATAATAAGCGCTCCCTTTTCATACGATACAACGAGCACACCCACCCCTACGGGCGCGGTGCGCAGCGCAACAGGAAGGGGAGAAGGACCTTGGAGAAACAGGAACAGAACAGCATCTGTCGCGAGATCGGCGCACGCACCGGCGGGGATATCTACATCGGTGTGGTGGGCCCGGTGCGCAGCGGCAAATCCACCTTTATCAAGCGGTTCATGGAGCAGCTGGTGCTGCCCGCAATGTCCGGCTCTGCCGCTGCCCGGGAGCGTGCCCGGGACGAGCTGCCGCAGTCGGCAGCGGGGCGCACCATCATGACCACTGAGCCAAAATTCATCCCGGAGACCGCCGTGCCCCTGCAGCTGGAGGGCGGCGGGGCGTGCCGGGTGCGGCTGATCGACTGCGTGGGCTACATGGTGGAGGGTGCCATGGGGCACGAGGAGGACGCAAAGCCCCGCATGGTCAAAAGCCCGTGGTTCGAGCAGGAGGTGCCCTTTGACCTTGCCGCAGAGACCGGCACCCGCAAGGTGATCTGTGAGCACTCCACCATCGGGGTAGTGGTCACCACCGACGGTTCGGTCAGCGACATCCCCCGGGCGGGCTACGCAGAAGCGGAAAGGAGGGTCATCACCGAACTGGAAGCGCTGGGCAAGCCCTATATCATCCTGCTCAACAGCACCCACCCGGACGCGCCGGAGACCCGGCAGCTGGCTGAGGGCATGGCGCGGGACTACCGCCGCACCGTGCTGCCGGTGAGCTGTGTGGACTTGGACGCCGCCATGCTGGGGGAGATCCTGCGGCGGGTGCTGTACGAGTTCCCTGTGCAGGAGCTGGATTTTGCTCTGCCCCGCTGGGTGACCATGCTGGAATCCGGGCACTGGCTGCAAACGCAGGTATACGCAGCCGCCATGCAGCTGGCAGAGCGGGTGTCCCGCATGAAGGATCTGCCCGCCGGAACGGACGCTCCTGCGCTGGAATGCGAGGCTGTGCAGCGCTCGGCGGTGGCAGGGGCAGACCTTGCCGCCGGCAGTGTGCGGGTGAGCGTGGAGCTGAAGCCGGAGATCTTTTATCAGGTGCTCAGTGAGCAGACCGGGCTGGACATCGGGGATGAAGCCGGGCTGATGCCCTGCATCATGGAACTTGCCCGGGCAAAGCGCGCCTACGAGAAGGTGCGCAGTGCCTTGGAGCAGGTGGAAGCCACCGGCTACGGCATCGTGATGCCCTCCATCGACGAGCTGCATCTGGAACCACCGGAGATCGTGCATCAGGACGGGCGCTGCGGCGTCCGGCTGCAAGCCTGTGCGCCCTCTATCCAGATGATGAAAGCCACCATCCACACGGAGCTCAGCCCCATCGTGGGCACCGAGAAGCAGAGCGAGGACTTGGTGCAGAGCCTGCTGGCCGACTTTGCGGACGACCCGGTGCAGCTGTGGGAGTCCAACATCTTTGGCAAAAGCCTGCACGAGCTGGTGAACGACGGGCTACAGAACAAGCTGCTGCACATCCCGCAGGAAGCCCGCACCCGCCTGCAGGAAACGCTGGAACGGGTCATCAACGAGGGCTGCACCGGGCTGATCTGTATCCTGATCTAGGGTGTATCTGAAAAAATCCCCGCCCGCCGTAAGTTCTGCTTGCGGCGGGCGGGGATCGTTCTGCTTTATTTTTCTTCCTCGGTCAGCTTGTTGATCAGCAGCTGATAGATCTCGTTGCCCTTCAGGATGAACTGCTTTTTCACCAGTTCGGCGCTCAGCCGGTCGGGCGCGCCCAGTTCCAGGCAGAACAGTTCGCTGTCCAGCCCCTTTACGGTGCAGCGCACGGTGCAGTGACCGTCTGCCTTTTCGGTGATGCGGGCGCTGTATTTGGCCTCCTTGCGGGCCCATGTCTGGCAGCGCAGCACGGCGGCCACCGCCCGCTCCCGCACGGTGCGGGGCAGATCGTAGGCCAGCTCCTGCGCCACCTTGCGGCCCTTGTCAGTAATGGCATAGCTGTCGCCGGTCAGGGTGACCAGCTCCTGCTTTGTGATATCGTCCAGACAGGAGCCAATCTCAAAATAGTTGACAAGGGCTTCCTCCATCAGGGCGTTCTCAATCTCCTGCCGGGTAATGGGACCGGCGTTTTTCACCAGATAACACAGCAGCAGCCGGATCTCGGTGCTGCTGGTCAGGCCGCCGGGACGGACACCGGCGGTAAAAGCATCATTGGCGCTCATCGTTCCTTACATCCCCCTTGCGCTTTCACATGGTATCAAAGGCCTGCGCCGCTGCGGAAAGGGCGGGCAGCGGGCAGACAAAAACTCTTTCTATTAGTATAAAGGCTTTCAGCCCGGATTGCAAGCCGCAACGGCAAAATCTGTCTCAATGCGCTTGGGACATTCCGGTGTGGAGTACACCCACCGGTCCAGATGCCCCTCGGTGACAAAGTACCGCAGCTCAAACCGGTGGGACTGGCTCAGGGCGTGGTTCACGATGACCAGCTTGATCTTCATCTTCTCCGGCAAAATGTTTTTGATGTAGACGCTTACCGCCTGCCCGGGAGCAAGACCGGTGCAGCTTTCCGCAAGGCCGGCAAGGTTCGGCGCGATCTCTACAAAGGTGCCGTATTCCTCCACGCTGCGCACGATGCCCACCACCGTTTCGCCTACGGTGAACCGGGCGGCATTCTCCGCCCATGTGCCCAGCAGCTCCCGGATGGTCAGCACAAAGCGCCCCTGTGCGTCCCGGTTTTTGATGGCGCACAAGATCTGCTGCCCTACGCTTACCCGGTCGGCAGGGGAGGAGATGCGGCTTACCGACATACAGTCGATGGGCAGCAGGGCGCTGATGCCGCAGCCTACGTCACAAAACGCGCCGAACGGCTCGATGTGGGTCACTGTGCAGGGCAGGATGTCCCCGGGCGAGAGAGTGTCCAGATACTCTGCCTTGCACAGCTGCTGCGCCTTGGCGCGGGATAGCCGGTAGCAGGGCGCACCGTCCTCGTCCGTTTCCAGCCCCTCGATGACAAAGCAGGTGGGGCGTCCCACCCGGGTCAGCACCGCAATATCCCGCACAGTGCCGGTCTCGGCACCGTCTGCGCACTGGGCAAAGGGCATTACCGCCTTTACGCCGCCTAACTCAAACCGCAGCTGCCGCCGGGTATCAAAGGCAAGGGCGGTGGCCTGCAAAATCTCGCCGCTGGCCATGGCAGCCCGCAGTTCGGCAGGGGACAGGCGGGCGGCAGAACGGTAACTGTTTTCGGTACGATAAGCTTGCATCATGTTTCATTCCTCTTTCTATATAGTTTTCGGGTCTCTGTGCGATGCTACAACGATATGCAGCAGTGTGCGCAGATATTTGCATTTTGTGCGGCTTTGCATTATACTATATCTGTATGCGCAGCACCCGCTATGCGGGCGGCGGCACACACTGGCTCTGCCGGGCGTCTGCGCGGCAGAAAAGAAGGGAGAGGTCGGATAAATATGGACATCGCTGTGGGCGATACCATCCTCACCCGCAAAAAGCACCCCTGCGGGGCATCCAGCTTCGAGGTGCTGCGGGTGGGCATGGATTTTAAGATCCGCTGCACCGGCTGCGGACGCGAGGTCATGCTGCCCCGCGCCAAAATTGAAAAGAACATCAAAAAGGTGATAAAGCCCGGCAGCGCGCAGTAGCGCAGCCAACGCACCCGAACCGGAACGAATTTGTAAGGAGAACTGCAAGGATGCAAGATATTTCTTCCCGGATGGATGCGGTCTGCCGCCGCTTTGAGGAGCTTTCCATGCGGCTGAACCAGCCCGATACCGCCGCCGACCCGGCACTGTTCCGCAAGCTGATGCGGGAGTACCACGACACCGAGCCGGTGGTGGAGGCTTACCGGGACTGGCAGACCGCGCTGGATCATCTGGCGCAGGCCAAAGCTCTGCTGGAGGAGTCCGGAACACTTGACCCGGACTTCAAGCAGATGATACAGCAGGAAATCAGCGAAAAAAGTCAAGATGTGGCAAAGCTGGAAAATAATCTCAAAATTTTGCTGTTGCCCAAGGACGTGAACGATGGCAAAAACGTCATCATGGAGATCCGCGGCGGTGCCGGCGGCGAGGAAGCCGCCCTGTTTGCCCACAGTCTGCTGCGGATGTACACCATGTACGCCCAGAACCGCGGCTGGACGCTGGAAGTGCTCAACCTGAACGAGACGGAGCTTGGCGGCGTAAAGGAAGCCATCGTCTCGGTGGACGGCGCAGGTGCGTATAACCGCCTCAAGTACGAGAGCGGGGTGCACCGGGTACAGCGTGTGCCGGAGACCGAGACCCAAGGCCGCATCCACACCTCAACCGCCACCGTGGCGGTAATGCCGCAGGCAGAGGAGGTGGACTTTGCGCTGGATATAAAGGACCTGCGCATCGATACCTTCCGCTCCTCCGGTGCGGGCGGTCAGCACATCAACAAGACCTCCAGTGCCATCCGCGTGACCCATATCCCCACAGGTACGGTGGTGGAGTGCCAGAACGAGCGCAGCCAGTTCCAGAACAAGGATAAAGCATTGGAGATCCTGCGCAGCCGGTTGCTTGCGCAAAAGCAGAAGGAGCAGCAGGACGCCATCAACGCCCAGCGTCAGGGGCAGGTGGGCACCGGCGACCGCAGCGAGAAGATCCGCACCTACAACTTCCCGCAGGATCGCTGCACCGACCACCGCATCGGCCTGACCGTCCACAATCTGGAAAAGATCATGGACGGTAATCTGGACGAGGTGATCGACGCCCTTGCCACCCGCGAGCAGACCGAAAAGCTGCAAAAGCTGGGTGGATAAGCGCCGGTTCAGCAGATGCAGAATGACCGTAAAACGATAGAAAAGTCTGACAAGCAACTATACTTTACAGATAGAAAGAACGATGATTCGTATGAAAATCAAAACCAGAGTTTTGCCTGCCGATGAAGCAGGAGTCGCCGAAGCCGCGCAGCTGCTGCGGCAGGGACAGCTTGTAGCCCTGCCCACCGAGACGGTCTACGGCATTGCCGCCGATGCCCGCAACGGCGCGGCGGTGCGCGATATCTTTGTAGCCAAGGGACGCCCGCAGGATAACCCCCTCATCGTCCACGTCACAGGGCCGGAGATGCTGCCGGGTCTTGTCAGCGAGGTGCCGGAGCGTGCCCAGCTGCTGATGGCAGCTTTCTGCCCCGGACCGCTGACCATCATCATGCCGCGCGGGTCGGAGGTGGCAGATGAATGCTGCGCCGGGCTGGATACCGTGGGCATCCGTATGCCCAGCCACCCGGTGGCGCGGGCAGTCATCCAGCAGAGCGGCTGCGCCTTTGCCGCCCCCAGCGCCAACCTTTCCGGTAAGCCCAGCCCCACCAACGCGCAGGACGTGTTCACCGATATGGACGGCCGCCTGCCGCTGATCTTGGACGGCGGCGAGTGCGATGTGGGTGTGGAGAGCACCGTGGTGTCGGTGGTGGGGGAGAAACCCACCCTGTTCCGCCCCGGCCATATCACGCTGGAGGACTTGGAACGCGCCCTCGGCGAAGAGGTAGAGGTGTCCAAGGCCATTCTGGAAAAGCTGCCGGAGGGCGCCGTGGTGCGCAGCCCGGGCATGAAGTATAAGCACTACGCCCCCAAGGCCGATGTGACCCTGCTCAACGGCACCTTTGAGCAGTTCAAGGCCTATGTGGACGCCCATAAAAACGAGAACCCCAGCTGCCTGTGCTTTACCGGCGAAAGCGCAAAGCTGGATGTGCCCTGCGTGGAATACGGCCGCGAGGGGGACGGTGCCGATCAGGCAAAGCACATCTTCCGCTCCCTGCGGGCGTTGGATGAGCAGGGCGATGGCGTGGTCTACGCCCGTTGCCCGCAAAAGGATGGCCTGTCCATGGCGGTGTACAACCGCCTGATCCGCGCCGCCGCCTTCCGGGTGATCGACCTATGATAACTTTAGGCATCACGGGGCGCAGCGGCTGCGGCAAGTCCACGGTTACGGCGGTATTTGCCGCCCACGGCGTGCCGCTGGCAGACGCCGACCAGCTCAGCCGGGAGATCTTGCTGCCCGGCTCGCCGCTGCTGCCGCAGCTTGCGGCACGGTTCGGCGGGGAGATCCTCCGCCCGGACGGTACGCTGGATCGCCGCCTGCTGGCTGACCGTGCCTTTGCCACCCCGGAGGGCAAGGCCGCGCTGGACAGCCTGACCCACCCCGCCATCGTGGCACGCATCCGCGCGGCAAAGCAGGCGGCACAGGCCGCCGGAGCGTCCCTTTTTGTGCTGGACGGGGCGGTCATCGTGGGCACGGCGGCGCAGGCCGAGTGCGACCGCCTGTGCGTGGTCACTGCACCCTTTGAAATCAGCGTGGCGCGCATCGTGGCGCGGGACGGCATCTCGCCGGAGATGGCTGCCCGCCGACTGAACGCCCAGACCCCGGAACAGACCCTGACCGCACAGGCGGACTACACCCTGCACAACGACGCCGGGCTGGAGGCGCTGCAAGCCGCAGCCGCCCGCCTGTGTGAGCGGCTGCAGGCAGAAGGGGGCGTGACGGCAGCGCTTTGAACGAACAAAATTATGAAAAAGTCTACGACCCTATCGCCGCCCGGGAGCGCCGCGCCGCGCGGGAAAAACTGCATCGCCGCAAACAGCAGCGCCGCCGCCGGATGGTGCGGAGACTGGTCGCTTTGTGCTTGGCAGTGGTGCTTACGGTGTGTGCCGTGCCGCCCCTGTGCAACCGGGCAGAGCGGCTTTTGTACCCCCGCAAGTACGAGCAGCTGGTGGAAAAATGGGCAGCCGCCTACGAGCTGGATCCGCTTTTAGTCTACGCCTTTATCCGCACCGAAAGCGGCTTTGACCCGCAGGCTACTTCCAGCGTGGACGCCCGCGGTCTGATGCAGATGACCGAGGAGACCTTTCTCTGGATGCGCAGCAAGATCGCCCCGGAGGAGCCGCTGACCTTTGCCGACCTCTACAGCCCCGACACCGCCATTCGCTTTGGGTGCTATTACCTGCACCTTTGCATGGTGCGCTACAAAGGGGATGTATCCACGGCGGCAGCGGCTTACCACAGCGGCTGGGGCACGGTGGATCAGCTGCTGCAAATGGAGGAACACTCCGCAGACGGGGAGACCCTGCAGGGCTTTCCCTATAACCAGATGCACCACTACGTCAACAAGATCACCGCCTGCTACCAGACCTATCAGCGTCTGTACGCAGGTCAATGATAAAAAGTTAAGGAGCAAAAAATCATGAGTGAGAAACTTACTGCAAAAGAGTACGCCGAAAAGCTGCTCTACACCCCCGAATACGCTGCCGACAAGCAGGCAGATGTAAAGGAAAAGGCTGCTGCCTTTGCTGAGGGCTACAAGAAATTTATGGACAGCGCCAAGACCGAGCGCGAGGCTGCCGTTGTCAGCGAGCAGATGCTGCTGGCTGCCGGCTACAAGGCTTTTGAGCCCAAAAAGGCTTATGCCCCCGGCGAGAAGGTCTACTTCATTCAGGAGAACAAGGCCGTTGTGGCGGCTACCATCGGTCAGAAGCCCTATGAGGAGGGTTTCCGTCTGGTCATCGCCCACATCGACTGCCCCCGTCTGGATCTGCGCCCCAACCCCCTGTACGAGTCTGACCACATGAGCTACTTCCGCACCCACTACTACGGCGGTGTGCGCAAGTACCAGTGGGCTACCATCCCGCTGGCCATCCACGGCGTGTTCACCCGCGCCGACGGTTCCAGTGTCAACTTTGCCATTGGTGAGGACGAGAACGATCCCGTGTTCTGCATCACCGACCTGCTGCCCCATCTGGGTGCCGAGCAGAACGAGCGCAAGCTCAGCGAGGGCATCAAGGGCGAGGAGCTGAACGTGCTCATCGGCTCTGACACCGTGGAGGAAGAGGACGTCAAGGAGGCTGTCAAGCTGAACACCCTCATCCTGCTGAACCAGAAGTACGGCATTACCGAGCGCGACTTCACCCGCGCCGAGATCGAGGTGGTGCCCGCTGCCAAGGCACGCGACGTGGGCTTTGACCGCTCCATGATCGGTGCCTACGGCCACGACGACCGCGTGGATGCTTACCCCGCACTGCTGGCCGAGATCGAGACCAAGGACCCTGTGCACACCACCATCTGCGTGCTGACCGATAAGGAAGAGATCGGCTCCGACGGCGTGACCGGTATGCAGAGTATGTATGTGTTCCACTTTATGCAGCTGCTCTGCCGCGCTGCCGGCCAGGACGACATTCTGGCCTTCCGCAACAGCGTGTGCCTGTCTGCGGACGTGACCGCCGCCTTCGACCCCTCCTGGGCAAGCGCCTTTGAGAAGCAGAACGGCACCTACGCCGGCCGCGGCATTGCCATCTTCAAGTACACCGGCAGCCGCGGCAAGAGCTCTGCCAGCGATGCCAACGCCGAGCTGCTGGGCGACATCACCCGTATGCTGGATGCCAACAACGTGGCATGGCAGATCGGCGAGATGGGCCGTCTGGATCTGGGCGGCGGCGGCACCATTGCCAAGTATGTGGCAAACCGCGGCATCAAGGTGCTGGATATGGGTGTGCCTGTGCTGTCCATGCACTCTCCCTTTGAGGTCATCCACAAGACCGACCTGTACATGGCTTACCGCACCTTCTCTGTGTTCTGCCAGTCTGCTGACTGATTCCCCGCGCTGACGGATATTTTGCATTAAAAAACCGAGCTGCCTGCACATTTTTGTGCGGCGGCTCGGTTTTTTTGCGCAAAAGCCTTGACCTTCAACCGGCTTTAAGGTGTAATGTAAGGGCGGAGGTGAAGCAAATGAACATCAAACAGGCTTCCGAACAAAGCGGCGTGTCCGCCCCGAACATCCGCTTTTACGAAAAAGAAGGGCTTCTCACACCGGCACGCAGGCAGGGCAATGACTACCGCGATTACACCGCCGGGGATGTCCGCACGCTTAAACTTATCCGTATGCTGCGGATGCTGGATGTGCCGCTGCCTACCATCAAGGCGGTACTGCGCGGGGAACAGCCCCTGCAACAGGCGCTGCAAGCCCAGCAGACCGTGCTGGAGCAGCAGGCGGCGCAGCTGGCGGTAGCCATGCAGTTCTGCGCCGACCTTGCCCGGCAGGCTCCGCAGATGGACACACTGGACGTGGACGCCTGTCTGACCCGCATGGAAAGCCCCGCCCCGCAGCAGGGGTTCTTCTCCGGCTGGCTGCAGGATTACTGCACGCTGGCGCAGGTGCAGCATCAGAAGCACTTTTTCTTTATCCCGCAGGGCAGCATCAACACCCCGCAGGAGTTTACAGCGGCGTTGCAGGCTTATGCAGAGGAAAAGGGAATGCAATTCGCCCTGACCAAAGAGGGAATGTACCCGGAGTTTTCGCTGGACGGCATCGCGTATAAAGCCTACCGCAACCCGGGCAAGTACCGGGACGAGATCTGCTGCGATGCCATGCACCCCGAGCAGCTGGACGCAGGACTGCCGCCCCGGCGGGAGAAGCTGCTGCGCATCCTGCGGATCGCTATGCCGCCGGTGTGCACCTTTTCCGCCATTCTGGCGGCAGGGTGGGTGGTCACCGGCGGTGCAGGCTGGCTCTGGCTTGCGGTGCTGGTCTCTGCCGGGGTGCTGCTAGGGCGTTGCCTTGAAAGGTGGCTGTAAGGCGCGTTACCCCAGCGGCAGCGCCTCGGCTACGGTCAAAAAGGCATAGCCGTTGTCCGCATACCACCGGATGATATCCGGCAGTGCTTCGGCGGTGGTGCGGGTGGTGGCAGAGTCGTGCATCAGCACCACGCAATGGGTCTGCTCGCCGGTTTCCCGCACCACATTGCGGTAGATGGTATCCGCACTGGGGTGCCCACCCACGGCGTCCTCGGCGCAGACGTTCCAGTCCACCCACTGCCAGCCGCGCTGCTCTACCTCGGTTTTTAACTGCTGCATCAGCCCCTTGCCGCCGTAACGGCGGCTCACGGTGTTGGTGCTGCCGCCGGGAAAGCGCAGGTATCGGATGCTCTCTGCATCCACATAGGGGGCAATGCGCTCCTTCAGCAGGGCGATATCCTTCCAGTAGGCGGCGCTGTTGCGGTAGATGTCGCTGTATTCGTGGGAGGCAGAGTGCAGCGCGATCTGGTGCCCGGCGGCAGCGGCCTGCGTGAGCAAAGGCAGATATTTCTCGTTGTAGCCGGTAGCTACCACAAAAAAGGTGCCGTGCACCCCGGCGGCATCCAGAGCCGCCAGCACCTCCGGGGTGGTCTTGCTGGGACCATCGTCAAAGGTCAGGCAGACCCATTTTTCCGGCAGGGAAGGAGCGGCGGGCGCACCGGTATCGGATGCAGCAACAACCGGTGCGGCAGGAGAAAAGGGCGAAAAATCTGGTGCGGCGGTCAGCTCGTTCAGCTTGCAGCCCGCCGGTGCGCGTACCGGCATCAGCCACCCCGCCGCAAACGCTGCCAGTGCTGCTGCCAGCAGCCCGCCCCATAGTCCGATGCGCCCGCCGGTGCGCCGCACAAAAAGTTTCATACACGAACCCCCTCCTTTGCTCTGGGCGCAGCGCCGCAGGCAGGCTTTCCGCGCACAAATGACCTGTGAAATTGCCCGGAAAGCTGCCTTTGCGCGCACTCTGCGCTGCTATTATAGATATGAAACTTAAAAAAACTTATGAGAAACAAAGAAACCACTTGACGAATTGCCGGAAATGTGTTACTATATGCAAGCAGTCCGCACCAACGGTTTTCTACCTCAAAAACCGGAGAACTGTACAACAGGTATGCGAGGGTGGCGGAACTGGCAGACGCGCACGTTTGAGGTGCGTGTGGTTTATCCTTGGGGGTTCGAGTCCCCTCCCTCGCACCAGAAGGCAAGTCGGTTTTTGACTTGCCTTTTTTCTATGAGCAGAAGTGGTGGAATGGCAGACACGCTGGTTTTAGGCACCAGTTCCTAGTGAGTGAGGGTTCAAGTCCCTTCTTCTGCACCAGCTAAAAGACCCGCAGCAGCCCTGAAAGGTTCAAGTGCGGCCTGCGGGTCTTTTGCTTTTTATGTGCGCTGAAAAGCGGCAGAGAAAAATGGCACGAAACGCCCTTTAAATGACACGAAACGCCCCGGGAATGTGTTGACCGGCTTTTTTCAGAATGGTATAATTTTAAGGGAAAGGTGTCATTTTATGCGGAAACTGACACACGGTATTTGTGCATATTTTAAAGCTTTGTGCGCCTGGCTTTGATGTAAGGATCAGGGAAAGCGTATACGGGAAGAAACTTGGCTACGGGGCAGTCAGGGGGAAACGACCATATGAAGAAGAAACGAAAAAATATCCTGCTCATAGCGGGGATGCTGCTGGCACTGCTGGTCGGCATCCTTGTTTACACTGATTATACGCAGGAGCAGATCTATCAGGAAAGCACGGAAAACCTGCTTTCCACCTATGGGCAGTCTGCCAAGACCTTTACCATGTTTGCGCAGCGCAACTGGAACATCCTGACCGACTGGGACAGCTACCTGGGCACCCTTGCGGAGCGGGGAGAACAGGAGGGGCAGTGGCAGGAGTATATCGCCCAAAAGGCTACCTGGCAGTACACTGATTTTTATCTGTTCAACGAGCAGTGCGAGTTTTGGACCACCGCCGGGCGGCAGGGCACGGCAGAGCATATGAGGGCGGCTTTTGAGGAGCTGTATACTGCAAACGAGCCGATGATCACCAGCTACACCTCTAGTCAGGGCGTCCGCAAGATCATGTTTGCCATGCCTATGGAACAGCCCTTGCAGCTGGGTGACACCACCTATACGGCGCTGGCGGTCAGCTACGACAACGCCGTGCTGGAAAAGCTGCTGGGCAGCATGGTCTATGAGGGACAGAGCGATTGCTATATTGTGCGCTCAAACGGCGATGTGGTGCTTTCCACCGAGACAAAGACCGAGATCCCCGAGCAGATGACTAACCTTTTTGACTATCTGAGCCAGAACGCCAAGGTGGATCAGCCTTACTTTGACACCATGGTGCAGACCCTGCCGCAGGGCGGCGAGGGCTGTGCGCTGTACACCTTGAATAAACAGAGCTATTACCTGATCTATCAGCCGCTGGGCATTCTGGATTGGGGCATCATCGGCATCGTGCCCACCGGGGTGGTGGATGCCGGGATGCGCCGGGTGCAAAACGCTACCATTTTAGTCATTGCGCTGCTGGGGCTTCTGATCATGGCAGGCGTGGTAAAGATCCAGCGTGACGCCGAGCGCAACCGCCGCAGGGAGCTGGAGCGCCGCCGGGAAAAGAGTGATATGATGTTTGCGGGCATGGCGCGCGTTGTGGAGCGTTTTGCAGTGTGCGATCTGGACCGTGACCGCTACCAGTACTACGAGCGGCACGGAGAAGCATTGTACCCGCCGGAGGGCTCTTACCAGCAGCTGCTGGAGCAGATATCGCGCAAGTATGTGGTGCTGACCGACAGCGAAAACGCCAAGATCCCCCAGATGCTGGCCCCGGAGAACCTGCGCAGGCAGATCAAAACGGACAACGACTCCCTCAAGCTGGAATACGCCGCCCGCGATAAGAGTGCATTTTTCATGATGACGGTGGTTCCCATGGCGTGGAAGGGCGACCGCCTGACCCGCGTGATGATGATCGTGCAGGATATGGGAGAGCAGCACCTGCTGCAAAGCCTTGCCAACACCGATGGCCTGACCGGCCTGCTGAACAAGCGCTATTTTGACCGGGTGCTGACAGTGCTGGAACAGCACTGCCAGCCCTTTGCGCTGTTCTATATGGACTTGGACCGCTTCAAGCCGGTCAACGATACCTACGGTCATGATGTGGGCGATGAGCTGCTGAAGGGCGTTGCCCAGCGGCTGCAGGGATGCATCCGCAGCCGGGACTACGCTTTCCGTCTGGGCGGCGACGAGTTCGCCCTGCTGCTGCTCGGCCCGATGACGCAGGAGACCTGCGCCCGCAAGATGGACATGATCTGTGAGATGATCGCCGTGCCCTACGAGATCGACGGTAACGCCGTAAGCGTAGGTGCCAGCTGCGGCTATGCCTTGTACCCCGCCGAAAGCATTGATGTACAGCAGGTGTGCTACATCGCCGATCAGCGGATGTACGAGAATAAGCAGAAAAACCACGCCAGACAGGACGGCGCGGAAGGCATTTAAAATTGTCTTACACAAAGCAAGGCCGCAGCACGGTATTTGTGCTGCGGCCTTGCCCGTTATATTATGCTGTTACAGATGCAGCATATCCCGCTGGGCGGCAGCGCGGTAGCGCAGCGCAGCGGCGATAAAGCCCTTGAACAGGGGATGTGCGCGGTTGGGGCGGCTCTTGAACTCCGGGTGGAACTGTGCACCCAGATGGAAGTCGCGGCCGGGCAGCTCCACAGTCTCCACCAGATGGCCGTCCGGGCTTGTGCCGGAAATGACCAGCCCGGCGTCCTGCATCTCCTGCCGGAAGTCGTTGTTGAATTCATAGCGGTGGCGGTGGCGCTCCCAGATCTCGCTCTCGCCGTAACATTCGGCCATCTTGGTGCCGGGCTTCACCGTGCAGGGGTACTTGCCCAGACGCATGGTGCCGCCCTTGGGGATGTTGCCCTGCTGATCCGGCATCAGGGAGATGACGTTGTGGGCACCGTCCGGGGTGAACTCGCTGGAATTAGCGTCCTTGTAGCCCAGCACATTGCGGGCAAATTCAATGACCATGATCTGCATACCAAGGCAGATGCCAAAGCAGGGCACATGGTTCTCGCGGGCGTACTGGGCGGCTTGGATCATGCCCTCGATGCCGCGGTCGCCAAAGCCGCCGGGCACGATGATGCCGTCCACGTCTGCAAAAGCTTCCTTGCAGGCAGCCTGATCGGTCAGATCCTCGCTTTCCACCCAGCGGATCTCCACCTGACTGTCGTTCTCAAACCCGGCGTGGTACAAGCTTTCCATCACCGAGAGGTATGCATCGTGCAGCTTGACGTACTTGCCCACCAGTGCAATGGTGCAGGTCTTGCTGCGGGTGGCAATGCGGGAGACCACCTGCTTCCACTCGGTCAGGTCGGCAGGGGGAACATCCAGATGCAGCTGCTGCACCACCACATCGTCCAGACCGTTGGTGTGCAGCATCAGCGGGCACTGGTAGAGACTGGGCATGGTCAGGTTCTCGATGACGCACTCCGGCTTGACGTTGCAGAAGGTGCTGATCTTGCGGCGGATATCGCTGCCCACGCTGCCGTCTGCGCGCAGGATGATGATATCGGGGCTTACGCCCATGCCCTGCAGCTCCTTGACCGAGTGCTGGGCGGGCTTGGATTTGTATTCGTCCGAGCCGGAGATGTAGGGCACCAGCACCACATGGATGAAGCAGCAGTTCTCCCGTCCCTGCTCCAGACCCACCTGACGGATGGCCTCAAGGAAGGGCTGGCTCTCGATATCGCCGGTGGTGCCGCCGATCTCGGTAATGACCACGTCCGCTTCGGTAGAGGATGCCAGATTGTAGATGTAGCTCTTGATCTCGTTGGTGATGTGGGGGATGATTTGCACCGTCTGCCCCAGATAAGCGCCCTGACGCTCCTTGTTCAGCACGTTCCAGTATACCTTGCCGGTGGTCAGGTTGGAGTATTTGTTCAGGTTTTCGTCGATGAAACGCTCGTAATGACCCAAATCCAGATCGGTCTCGGTGCCGTCATCGGTCACGAACACCTCGCCGTGCTGCAAGGGGCTCATGGTGCCCGGGTCCACGTTCACATAGGGATCCAGTTTCTGGCTGGCCACCTTCAGGCCGCGGCACTTCAAAAGCCGACCCAGAGATGCAGCAGTAATGCCTTTGCCCAGACCGGAGACCACGCCGCCGGTCACAAAAATAAATTTTGCCATAAAAATATACCTTCCTCTGTCGTAAAATAAAACTCTCCTATAAAAGGCTCACTCCCGGCGCACCCCTTTCCCGGCGGGTGCGGGGCGAAGCCCTGCTTATTATTCGCTTCTGTCAGCGTACTCCTCCAGCACCTCCTGCGCCACCTCGGCGCGGTCGCGGCGGGTGTCCATGGCCTGTTTTTCAAGGTAGCGGTGCGCTTCGGCCTCGGTCATGTGGGCGTGCTCTACCAGACAGCACTTTGCCCGGCTGATCAGCCGCAGCTGCCCGATCTTGTCCTGCAGGCGGGCATTCTCCTGCCGCAGACGCTGCAGGCGGTGGTTGCCGGCAGCCGCCATGTGCATGGCCTGCAAAAACAACGGGGTGGTGAAGGGCTTGCTCAGCAGCAGCACCCCTTGCTCGTTCAAGGGGGCAAGCAGCTGCTCGGCCTGTGCAGCCTTTACCAGAAAGACCACACCGGCATCGGTCTGCTCCACAGCGGTGATGCACAGTTCGTGCCCGAACTCATCGGGCAGGGGAGCGTTGACCACGATCAACTCAAAATCAGATTCCGACATTCTGCGCCGCGCCTCGGCTCCGCTGGGAATGATCACCGGGCGGCTGTAACCCATCTCGGACAGCCGTGCGGCGATATACTCGTTGGAGTTGGCACCGGCGCTTACGATCAGTGCGCGTCCCATTTTCCGCACTCCTTTCTCCTGCGCTGGCAGGGATCAGATGGCGTTAAAATAGTAGACGCGCTCGTGCTCGGCCTGGTCAGGCGCATTCCGCAATGCGGCGCAGCGCTTGAGTTCCTCCGAGAAATAGCGCTTAGAAAGCCCCTCCGGCAGCACTTTGCGCAAAAACTCGCTCTCCTCGGCTACCTGCACCGCCTCCTCAAGGGTGGCGGGCAGGGTCTCAAGGCCCAGTCCTTCGGCCTCGGCGGCATCGAACAGGTTGCGGTTCACCGGCGGGGGCAGCACCATGCGCTTTTCAATGCCGTCCAGTCCGGCGGCAAGAATCAGGCCAATGGCCAGATACGGGTTGCAGGCGGGGTCCGGGCTGCGCAGCTCCATGCGGCAGCTGTCGCCCTTGACCATGGGGATGCGCACCAGCTGGCTGCGGTTCTGGCGGCTCCAGCTCACATAGCGGGGCGCTTCGTCACAGCCAAAGCGCTGGTAGCTGTTGGGCAGGGGATTGGTGAACACGGTCAGTTCCCGGCTGTGTGCCAGCACACCGGCCATAAAGCTGCCTGCTACGCTGTCCGGGGCAATATCGCCCTCAAACAGGTTTTTGCCGTCCATGTAAAGCGAGAGGTTGATGTGCAGCCCGCTGCCGGCCTGCTGGGGCAGGGGCTTGGGCAGAAAGCTGGCGTGCAGGCCGTTGCGCATGGCAATGGCACGGACGATCTGCTTAAAGGTCATTACGTTGTCGGCGGTTTTCAGCGGCCCTGCGTAGCGGCAGTCGATCTCGTTCTGGCCGTTGCCGCTCTCGTGGTGGCTGTGCTGGGGTGCCATACCCATCTGCTCCATGGTCAGGCAGATGTCCCGGCGCAGGTTCTCGCCCGCATCCAGCGGCGCAACGTCAAAATATCCGCCAAAGTCGATGGGAATGCAGGTGGGACGGCCGCGGTCGTCCTTTTCAAACAGATAAAACTCGCACTCAGTGCCCACGTTGCAGGTAAGCCCCAGCTTTTTGAACTTGCGGTTCACATCCCGCAAAAAGCCCCGGCAGTTGCCGCCAAAGGATGCGCCGTCCGGCTTTTCCACATCGCAGAAGAACTGCATCACCCGCCCCTCGGTGGGACGCCACGGCAGGATGGTCACGGTGGAAAGATCCGGCCGCAGCACAAGGTCGCTTTCCTCAACGTGCATAAAGCCCGCAATAGAGCTGCCGTCAAAGCATACGCCCTCTTCCAGCGCCTTGGACAGATTGCTGGCCAGCACGGCAATGTTCTTCTGGGTGCCAAAAATATCACAGAAGGCAAAGCGCACAAATTTGACGTTGTTGTCCTCCACGAAATCCAGAATATCCTGTTGGGTGGAATAGCTCATAAATAACCCCCCTTACAAAAAATTCATTTCAAGTAAAACGCCCAAAGGCCTGCCCTCAAAAAGGGAGCAGGTCTTTGGGCTGGTGTAAGAAATAGGAAAAGGAGAATGGCTAATTGATCCGGCAGCCGGCGGATGCTTATTTTTTACGCGGTCAGGAGATTATCAGACGTAGTAAAGCATCTTGCTGTAGCTGGGCAGAGGCCAGTAATCCTCGCCGCAGATGGTCTCGGCATCGTCGGCAGCGGCGCGCAGGGCGTCCATCACCGGGAGAACGTTATCGTGGAAGGCAACAGCCTTCTCGCTCTCGGTGGACAGTGCCTTTGCGGCATTCACGGCATCCTGCAGGGTGTCGATGGCATCGCTCATAGCATCGGCGTCAGAAGAAAGCTTTTCCAAAGTCTTGGTCTCGCTGCGCACGCTGATGTGCTCGCTGACAGCCAGCTTGGAGGCGGCGGTATTGGCAACCTCGCTCATGTAGGCGTTGATGGCGGGCAGCAGCTGCTTGCGTGCCATCTCCAGCATGGTCAGAGCCTCGATGTTGATGATCTTGGAGTAATGCTCCATCTCCACCTCGTAGCGGCTTTCCATCTCCACCTTGGTCAGCACGCCGAACTCTTCCATCAGGGCGATGTTCTTGGGCTCGACCAGTGCGGGCAGAGCAGCGGGGGTATTCTTCTTGTTGGGCAGGCCGCGCTTGGCTGCCTCGGCCTCCCACTCGGCGGTGTAACCGTTGCCGTTGAAGATAACGCGGCGATGGTCACGGATGGTGCGCTTGACCAGAGCGATGGCTGCGCTGGTAAAGTCCTCAGCGCCCTCCAGCTCGTCGGCGTAGCTCTTCAGTTCCTTGGCGACAGCGGTGTTCAGAATGGTATCGCAGTCGCTCAGGTTCTGAGAAGAGCCGGGCATACGGAACTCGAACTTGTTGCCGGTGAAGGCGAAAGGAGAGGTGCGGTTGCGGTCGGTGGTGTCCTTGCTGAACTTGGGCAGGACGTCCACGCCCAGATCCATCTTCATCTTGACGGGGCCGGCATAGGGAGAATCAGATGCAATGGCATCGATGACGGCTTCCAGCTCCTCGCCCACGAAGATAGAGATGATGGCCGGAGGTGCCTCGTTGGCACCCAGACGGTGATCGTTGCCCGGCGTAGCCACAGAGGTGCGCAGCAGATCAGCGTACTCATCCACAGCCTTGATGACAGCGGCCAGGAAGATCAGGAACTGCAGGTTCTCCATGGGGGTGTCGCCGGGATCCAGCAGGTTCTCCTCGGTGGTGGACAGCGACCAGTTGTTGTGCTTGCCGCTGCCGTTCACGCCCTCAAAGGGCTTCTCGTGCTGCAGGCAGATCAGGCCGTACTTGGGGGCGATCTTGCGCATCATTTCCATGGTCAGCAGGTTGTGGTCAATGGCCACGTTGGTGGTGTCGTAAATGGGAGCAAGCTCGTGCTGGCAGGGAGCAACCTCGTTGTGCTTGGTCTTGGCGGGTACGCCCAGCTTCCACAGCTCTTCGTCCAGTTCCTTCATGAACGCAGAAACCTCGGGACGGATGACGCCGAAGTAGTGCTCTTCCAGCTCCTGACCCTTTGCAGAGGGAGCGCCGAACAGGGTGCGGCCGGTGAGGATCAGATCCTGACGTGCCTCGTAGTCCTCCTTCTTGACCAGGAAGTACTCCTGCTCGGGGCCAACGGTGGTGGAGACGTAGTCCACATCCTTGCCGAACAGCTTCAGGATGCGGACGGCCTGACCGGACAGTGCGTTCATGGAACGCAGCAGGGGGGTCTTTTTATCCAGAGCCTCGCCGGTGTAGCTGACGAATGCGGTGGGGATGCACAGCACGTCATCCTTCACAAAGGCGTAGCTGGTGGGATCCCATGCGGTGTAGCCGCGTGCTTCGCAGGTAGCGCGCAGACCGCCGGAGGGGAAGGAGGAAGCATCGGGCTCGCCGCGTACCAGCTCCTTGCCGGAGAACTCCATGATGGCGGTGCCGTCGCCCACAGGGCTGACGAAGCCATCGTGCTTCTCGCTGGTGATGCCGGTCAGGGGCTGGAACCAGTGGGTGTAATGGGTAGCACCCAGCTCCATAGCCCAGCGCTTCATCACGCTGGCGACAACGTTTGCCACCTCAATATCCAGCGGAGCACCCTTGTGCAGGGTGTTCTTCAAGCTCTTGTAAGTAGCGCTGGGCAGGCGCTCCTTCATAACGTGCTCATTAAAGACCTTGCTGCCGTAGATCTCCATAACATTTGCTGCCATAAATCCTACTCCTTACTTGATCTTACTTTTTTCTTTCGCCTTGGGTCTGCCGCAATGCAGAAACCCAAAGCTTGCTTACATCCTAGGGTGTATCTGAAAAGTCGAAAATTTAGTCTATTTCTACAAGCACAGCCGGATTTTGCGTTAAACAGCCTTGAAATCCACAAAGGATTCCAGCGGCTATTTGCCTTAAATCCCGCTTGTGCTTGCGAAATATTCGTCATTTTCTTTGTTTTCAGATACACCTTAACAAAAACGGCGCTGCGAGTCAGGAGGTGACCCACAGCGCCGTTGCTGTCTATGGCTAGATTATAGTCTTTGCGGGCAAAAAAGGCAATTGACAAAACTGACGATTCTGTACAAACACGATCCCGGATTTTTGGAACAACCGCGATTAGTATGACTTTTGTACCGAAAAAGCCCCATTCAGGACGGCTTTCTTCGGCTGAAAGGTGCGCAGCGCGCGGCAATTGTTCTTATTGTAAAAGCATCAGATGACCTGAAACAGGAAAAACTTGAGGTAATTCGTTTCCGGCACGCCCCACAGAATGGGATGATCCGGTGCCTGCTGCTTTACCTCGATCTGCCGCAGCTGCCGGTGGGCGTCCTTAGCGGCAGCGCGCAGCATCTTGATGAACAACTCCTCGGTGGCAAAGTGGGAGCAGCTGGCAGTGGCCAGATACCCGCCCCGGGGCAGCAGCTTCATGGCGCGGTAGTTGATCTCCTTGTAGCCGCGCATGGCATTCTCCACCGTGCGGCGCGCCTTGGTAAAGGCAGGGGGATCCAGAATGATAAAGTCGTAGGGGTGGCCCTCCTTTTCCAGCCGGGGCAGCAGGGCAAAGGTGTCCTCGCAGAGGAAATCCATGTTGTCGAGGTTGTTGCGGTCGGCGTTGCGCTTTGCCATGGCAATGGCTTCGGCGCTGATGTCGGCGGCGGTCACCCGGGCAGCACCGCCCTTGGCGGCGTTCAGGGCAAAGCTGCCGGTGTGGGTAAAGCAGTCAAGCACGGTGTGCCCGGCGGCAAGGCGCGCCACCGCCCGGCGGTTATATTTCTGGTCAAGGAAAAAGCCGGTCTTTTGGCCGTTTTCAAAGTCCACATGGTAGTACACGCCGTTTTCACAGATCTCGGTCTGGGTGGTTTCCGGGTGGCTCTCGCCGGGCAGGGCAAACCAGCCCTTGTTCTGTTCCAGCCCCTCCTTGGCGCGCAGGGCTTCATCGTTGCGCTCGTAGATGCCGTCAATGGTCTGTCCGTCTGCCCGCAGCACCTCAGCCAAAAGCGGGAAGAGCACCGGCTTCAGCTTTTCCATGCCCACGCTCAAAGTCTGGGTGACCAGAACGTTGTTGAACCGGTCCACCGTCAGGCCGGGGAACTGGTCCGCCTCGCCAAAGATGAAGCGGCAGGCGGAAAGGTCGGCAGGCTCCAGCACGGTCTTACGGTAAGCCCATGCGTACTCCACCCGGCGCCGCCAGAAGGCGGTATCAAAGGTATCGTTGGCGTTGCGGGAAATGAGCCGCACCCGGATCTTGCTTTGCAGCGAGAGAAAACCGGTGCCGAGGTATGCGCCCTTGGGACTGACCACATCCACCAGCGTGCCGTTTTCCGGCTCGGTGCCGGGGGCTTCCAGAATATCGTTCTCGTATACCCATGGATGCCCGCCCACCAAAAGACCCTCGGCGTGCTTATTGACTTTATATACAGGATAAGTGCGTTCGCTTTTCATAAAATGCTCCTTCAACTAAGAATGCGCAAAATGATGCTCGTTCTGCTCTTTATCATAACATAAAAATATGGTAGAATAAATACAAAATTTTGCGGAAGGAAGAAAACGCTATGGAGATCGAACGCAAATGGATGGTGACCGGCTGGCCGGTGGGGCTGCCCCTTGAGGAAGAATTCACCATGCGGCAGGGCTATATCAGCGTGCAGCCCACGGTGCGCATCCGGGAGGAAGCACTGACCGGCGGCAGTACCGACTATATCCTCTGCTTCAAGTCCGCAGGGGGCTTGGCACGGGAGGAGATCGAGCGCAGCATCGATAAAGACCTGTTTGTGCAGCTGGAAGAGAAGATCATCGGCAAGCCCCTGATCAAAAAGGTGCGCCGGAGCTACCGCTTGCCGGATGGTGCGGTGCTGGAGGTGAACCATGTGGACGAGGGCCTGCCTACAGCGTTCTGGTACGCCGAGGTGGAGTACCCCACGGTGGAAGCCGCGCTCCGCTGGCAGCCTGCGGCCTGCGGCCTTGCGGCATACCTCAACGATGAAGTGACGAACCAGCCCGGCCAGAGCATGGGCGCATACTGGGCACAAACCAGAGGATAACGCCGACAATACTGTGAAGGGAATGACTGTTTACGAAAAAGATCAAGCTGAAACTGGAACTCCAGTATAACTCGCCGGTGATCCTTACCTTTTTTCTGCTGTCCATGCTGGTGCTGCTGGCAGACGGCTGGACGAACGGCTGGAGCACCATGAACCTTTTCTGCGTGTACCGCTCCTCGTGGCGGGACCCGCTGGGCTACATCCGGCTGTTCGGTCATGTGCTGGGCCATGCCAACTGGGAGCATTTTCTCAATAATATGCTGCTGCTGTTGGTAGTGGGCCCGCCCATGGAGGAAAAATACGGCAGCATCCCGCTGCTCAAGGGGATTCTGTTCACCGCGCTGGTCACCGGCGTGCTGCAATGCATCCTGTTCCCCCACACGGGGCTGTTGGGTGCGTCCGGCATCGTGTTCATGCTCATCATGCTGTCCTCACTGGCAGGCTTTTCCGGCGGCATCCCGGTCACCATGCTGCTGGTGGCGGCGCTGTACTTCGGCCAGCAGGTGTATGATATCATCTTTGTGCACGATAACGTGGCAAACTTTATGCACATCGTAGGCGGCCTGTGCGGTACCGCCTTCGGCTATTACTGCGCCCTCCACCGCCGCCCGGCGCGCGGACGCAGATAAAAGAGAAAAATTATAGATAAAAACGGGATACCGGCGCGTCTGCGGACGCGCCGGTATCCCGTTTTTACGAGAAAGAAAATAATGAGTGCGGCAAACTGAAATTTACAAACTACTTTTTAACAAGTTTTAGCTCTATATTTCTTCTATCAGCAATTTTTTGAAGTATATCAACTATATATGAACATTGTTCTTTGACGGACAAGACAGACAATTCATCATTTTGTTGTATTTGTTTCATAGCTTCTTGTAATTCTGAAAGCTCTAATAAATTGACTGCTACACAGAAGAAATTTTTTCTGCGACCGTCATTATAGTTAGCAAGTAAATGAGAAAGAATTTGCATTTTTTCCCGTTGTTGAAGATTATACTGTTCAACACCAATGTCCTGTATCATTTTCAAGTCTGCTTTTTGGCGTTTATGAGTTATAAAAGAATCATATTTATCAATATACCGATATTTTTCACATGGATAACTTTCACATTCATAACAATATTCAATTTTACCATGTTCAAGGCTACACTTAGCAATTCCGCACGATTGATTACCATTCCCGCAACCGCCACAGTGCTTTCCTAAAAACATAGGGCATAACCCACAATTCAATCCGCAAAGGGAAAATAATTGATTTTTTCGCTCAAATCCTTTCATATTATCAGTTCCTTATAAATTTCGATTTGTTGAACTAAGCCGAGTATACCATACCAGCCAATAAAAGAATACCCCTCTAGGGGAGAATTGGCTGAAAAAAGCGTTCAAAGTGCGCCGCAGAGCACTTTGAACGCGAACCATAAAAATATTATTTCCACCCCCGGTCGGTGGGGTCCAGCATCCCGGCGGCGGAATACACCAGCGCGTTGCAGATGGCAGCAGCAACATTGCTGCCGCCCTTACGCCCCATGGCAACAATGGCGGGCACGCCGTGGGCGGTGCACACCTCAAACAGCCGCTCCTTGCTCTCCACCACGTTCACAAAGCCCACCGGCACCCCGATGACCAGCGCAGGGCGCAGCCCGGCGGTTTCGATCAGATCGGCAATGGTCAGCAGCGCCGTGGGGGCGTTGCCCACTGCAAGGATGGCACCGGGATGCTCGGCGGCGGCTCTTTGCATGGACGCCACCGCCCGGGTGGTGCCGTTGGCCTTTGCCAACGCGGCTACCTCCGGGTCTGCCATGTAGCACAGCGCTGTGCCGCCCAGCCGCGCAAGGCCCGGCTTTGTAATGCCGGAAAGCGCCATGTTGGTGTCGGTAACAATGGGTGCAGCGGCTTGCAGCGCCGCCACGCCCGCCGCTACCGCACCGGGGGTAAAGCGCAGGTTGCGGGCGTAGTCGAAATCTGCGGTGGTGTGGATCACCCGCTTGACCACAGCGGCAGTCTCCGGCGGCGGGGTCAGACCCATTGCGTCCAGCTCTGCGGTGATAATAGAAAGGCTCGTCCGCTCGATGTCGGCGGGCAGATGGTGCTGCGGGGTCATAGGGTGTTCCTCCTTTCCAGTCCCATGGCGGCGTACAGGGCGTTCATGTCCAGCGCCCGGCGCACGCCGTCGGCCAGCAGGTCGAACTGCTGCTGCCGGTACTCTGCCATGGAGAGCAGCGGCGCATCGGCAGGGGAGATGCCCTTGCGGCTGCACAGCAGCTGCACCAGCTTTTCGGTCAGCTCTCCGGTATCGAACAGGCCGTGCAGATAAGTGCCCGCCACGTTGCCCTGTACGCAGCCCTCGGCGCTGCCGTCCGCAAGGCGGCAGAAGGGAACACCCTGCACGGCAGTGCGCCCGGTATGGATCTGGTAGCCGGTCAGCGCTGCCCCCGCCAGCTGTGGCGCGGTGACGGTTGCGGCGTCCTGCGTGCGGTGCTTTGCGTCCGTAAACACGGTTTGGGTGGGCAGCAGCCCCAGCCCGCGCACGGTCTGGCTGCGTCCGCTCTCAGTGCCCTCCGGGTCGGCGAGAGTATCGCCCAGCATCTGGTAGCCGCCGCACACGCCCAGCACCGGCGTGCCGGAAGCCGCCAGCTTTTGCACCGCAGCTTCCAGCCCGCACTGCCGCAGCCAGAGCAGGTCATCGATGGTGTTTTTTGTACCCGGCAGAATGACCACATCCGGTGCGCCCAGATGCCGGGGGCTTTGCACATACCGCACGCTCAGCAGCGGGTGCTGTTCCAGCGGCATGAAATCCGTAAAATTGGAGATATGCGGCAGCCGCAGAATGGCAGCATCCAGCGGCTTGACGGCGCTGCTGCTTTCCAGCCGGGAGGAGAGGGAGTCCTCGTCCTCGATATCCACCCGCAGGTAGGGCACAACGCCCAGCACCGGCAGATGGGTCTTTTCTTCCAGCATGGTAAGGCCGGGTTTCAGGATGGCGGCATCGCCCCGGAATTTGTTGATGACCAGACCCATGATGCGTGCCCGCTCGGCGGGTTCCAGCAGCTCCACCGTGCCGTACAGCTGTGCAAACACGCCGCCCCGGTCGATATCGCCAGCCAGCAGCACCGGTGCATCCACCAGCTTTGCCAGACCCATGTTGACGATATCGTCCGCTTTTAAATTGATCTCTGCCGGGCTGCCTGCGCCCTCAATAACGATGATATCCACCTCTTCGGCCAGACTATTGTACGCGGCTAAAATATCCGGGATCAGGCTCTTTTTCAGCTTGAAATAGGTGGCTGCGGGCATCTGTCCGCGCACCTCGCCGTTCACGATGACCTGACTGCCCACATCGCTGCTGGGTTTGAGCAGAATGGGATTCATGCGCACATCCGGCTCCATGCCGGCGGCCTGTGCCTGCACCACCTGTGCCCGGCCCATTTCCAGCCCGTCTCGGGTGACAAAGCTGTTCAGCGCCATGTTCTGGCTTTTAAAGGGGGCTACCCGGTAGCCGTCCTGTGCAAAAATACGGCACAGCGCGGTGCACAGCAGACTTTTGCCCGCACCGCTCATCGTGCCCTGTACCATGATACATTTTGCCCGGCTCATGCAAGCACCTCCCGTAAGGCTTCTATAAGCTGCTGGTTTTCCGGCGCGGTGCGCACGGCAGTGCGGTACCAGCTGCCGTCCAGTCCGGGGTAGTTGCCGCAGCTGCGCAGCACGATACCGCGCTGCCGCAGGATGTTGCCCAGCGTTTCCGGTGCCTGGAACAGCAGATAATTCGCGCTACCATCCAGCACCCGCAGCCCCAGCGCACGCAAGCCGTCCCGCAAAACAGGACGCTGCTGCGCGATAAGCGCCTGCACCCGGGCTACATAGACAGTCTCGTCCAGCGCCGCCAGCCCCGCCGCCTGTGCAAGGCTGGAGACAGCCCACGGCTGCCCGGCTGTCTGCATTTTCTCCAGCAGAGCGGTGTTGCTGCACAGGCAGTAGCCCAGCCGCACCCCGGCCATGCCGTACAGCTTTGTAAAGGCTTTCAGGATGATGAGGTTCGGGCTTGCCAGCAGCTTTTTGGCAGACAGCACCTCACTTTGCGGCAGAAAGTCCAGAAAGCACTCGTCCACCACCAGCAGCGCACCGCAGCGTTCGCACCGGCGCAGCAGCGCTTCCACCAGCGGCAGCGGCGTCAGCTGCCCGGTGGGGTTATTGGGCTGGCAGAGGAATACCATGTCGGTGTCCTCGTCCACTGCGGAAACAAACGCTTCCGTCACTGCAAAATCTTCTTTTTCCTGCAGAAAATGCCGCCGGACGGTGCAGCCTGCCGTTTCCAGCGCGGCGGCATACTCCGCAAAGGTAGGGGCGGGCAGCAGCGCCGTGCGGGGCTTTGCCGTCCACACCAGACGGAAGATGAGGTCTGCCGCGCCGTTGCCGCAGAGGATGTGCTCCATGGGCACCTTCTCGTGCACTGCCAGCTTTGCCCGCAAAGCGCGGCAGAGAGGGTCGGGGTAGCGGTCGGCGGTGGCAAGCGCGGCAGTAATGGCCTTTGCCACCCCCTCCGGCAATCCCAGCGGGCTGACATTGGCCGAAAAGTCCAGCGCATCCTGTCCGTACTGCGCCCGGTAACCTGCCCAGTCGCCGCCATGTACCAGCTGCATCATAAAATACCTCGTATCAATAGCCCAAGCGCCAGCGCCAGCAGGCTTTCGGCATACATCATGCGGTCTGCGCGGCGGATATCCTCCGGCTCAATGGGACGCACGGCATCGCCGATGGTGGGCTTAGGGTAGTATTCACCAAAATAATAGGCGGGCCCGGCAAGCTGCACGTTCAGCGCACCGGCGCAGGCGCTCTCGGTCTGGGCGCTGTTGGGGCTGGCGTGGTTGTGGCGGTCCCGCCGCCAGATGCGCCACGCATTGCGGGCATCGTTGCCGGTCAGGGCAGCAGCCGCCACCCACAGCAAAGCGGCAATGCGGCTGGGCAGGTAGTTTGCAACATCGTCCAGTTTTGCCGCTGCACGGCCAAAATAAAGATACTGCGTGTTTTTATAGCCCACCATGCTGTCCATGGTGTTGATGGCTTTATAAGTGAGCGCCAGAGGTGCGCCGCCCAGCAGCATATACAACAGCGGTGCGATCACCCCGTCGCTGGCGTTTTCGGCAACCGTTTCCACAGCGGCTTTGGTCACGCCTTCCGCAGTCAGTGCCTGCGTATCCCGCCCCACGATGCGGCTCACGGCAATGCGGGCGGCAGGCAGGTCGGGCTTTGTCAGCTCCCGGTAGACGTTCATGCTCTCCTGCACCAGCCCCTTTGCCGCCAGTGCCTGCCCGCACCAGAACATCTGTACTGTCAGCCCCAGCAGCGGGTGCAGGGCGGCGGCTCCCATGCAGACAAGGCTTGCAAGCGCAAAGGTGCCCACCGGTAAGCAAAAGGCCAAGATGCGCCCGCCCCAAAGCTCGCCCTCCGGCGTTTTGGGCAGGCGGGTACGCAGTCCCTTTTCCAGCGCAGAGATGGCCTTGCCCATGTACACTACCGGATGCGGCAGCCACGCAGGGTCGCCGAAAACGGCATCCAGTACAAAGCCGCCCAGTACCGCGTAGCCGATCATGCCTGCGCCTCCTTTGTGTACTGCACGGTTTTTATCAAATGCAGTACCCGCTTTGCCGCCCAGTCCTTAGCGTCCAGCACAAAGCCGCCGGCGTTGGGGGCGCACCATTCGTAGTAATCCTTGTGGGGCAGGGCGTAGCGCTCCATGGCAGCCATCTGGGTGCCGCCGTGGGCTAAGATGACCAGCATCTCCTCGCCGCTTGCAAGGGCTTTGTCCACCAGTGCAGAAAAGGCCGCACAAATGCGCTCACAAAACGCGGCCTTGGTCTCGCCGTCCGGGCAGGGGCTTTCACAGTTGGCGGCTACCCATGCAAGGTAGTCCGGGTCGTGCTCCATTTCAATATAGTTTCTCCCCTCAAAGCTGCCAAAGCACATCTCCTTCAGGTCGTCTATCTCCACGAGCCTTGCGCCCGGAAACAGTACCTCGGCGGTCTGCCGGGTACGGCAAAGAGGGGTAATGTACACGGTCTTGGGGGAAATGTCTGCCCGGCACAGCATAGCGCGCCCGGCGGCAGAAAGCGGGATATCCCGCTGCCCCTGATAGCGCTTTTCGGCGTTGTATTCAGTCAGGCCGTGACGCAATAAATAGATCAGCATTCCGGCAATTCTCCTTTCAAAACGGTGGGGATGCCGCAGAACATCTGCACCACACACGCAGCACGCGCCGCCAGCAGACAGGCCAGCCGCCCGGCGTTTTCCCGTGCGGCACGCTCGGCCGGGTCTATGGGCACCACACCGCCGCCCACCTCGGTGGACAGCACGATATCATAAGCGGATAATTTGTCCGCGAGTTTCTCAAGTTCGGCTTTGTCTTTGCACCCGGCGGCAAGCTGCTGCACGTCTGCAATGCAGCGGCCGGGCAGGGTGCGGGCAAAGGTACGCTTGCCGCTGTAAAGCGGCCCGGTGATCAGGATCATAACAGCCCTCCCCATTGGCAGGCGCACAGCGCCGCCAGCATCCAAAGCTCAGTCTTTTGCAAAAACCACCCGGCAAGATCGCCGGTAATGCCGCCCAGCTGCTGCACAGCTACATGGTGATACCACAAGAACAGCAAAATTGCAACTGCTGCCAGTGCCCCGCCGCCTAAAGCCAGCAGCGCCCCGCAAAGCAGGATCACCAGCACTGCCAGTACATTGCGCACAGCGGTGCGGTCGGCGGCAGTGGCAAAGGTGTGGGCAAGACCGGTGTTTTTCGCCATGGGAAAGGCCGCCACCGCAAGGCCGGAAAGTGCCCGTTCCAAAATCAGCGCCAACGTCCACAGCGCGCCCACCCGGGGCGTGAACTGCACGCAGGCGGCAAGGCAGAGATAAGCCGCAAAATAGCTGCACAGCCGGATAACGGCAAAGGCACCGCAGTGCGGGTCTTTTAAAATTTCCAGCTTCTTTTCCCGGTCGCCGTAGCTGGCAAGGGCGTCACAGGTGTCGGCGTAGCCATCCAGATGGATGCCGCCGGTCACCCATACCGGCACAAGGCAGAACCCTGCCGCCCGCGCTGGGGCAGGCAGGGGCAGCACCCCGCACACGCACCACAGCGCCCCGCATAAAAGCCCCACCAGCGGAAAGGCGCATAGCGCGTACCGCATATTCTTTTCGTTCCACGCAAACTGCGGCACCGGCACCGCCGAAAACATGGCAAAGGCCACCGCAATGGTCTGCAAAACGATCATTTTTCCACTCCTTTATAATAGACAGGGATGCCGCACACCACCCGCACTACGGCGTCTGCCCGGGCGGCAAGGGCGTTGTTCACCCGTGCCAGCGCCAGCAGATAGCGGTCGGTATCCCCGGCATAGTCCGCGCCGCCGCTGAATACCTCGTTGGAAACTACGATCAAGTTTTCGCACTGCGCGGCAAGGCTCTCCAGCCCCTGCAAAATGTGCTCGGCGGCGGCATCGCCCGCCCCGGCGGGGTCGTACAGCTCGTTGGCGGTCAGGTTGCCCAAGTCCTCCAGCAGTGCGGTACCCCTGCGGGGCAAATGCACCGTCTCTAAATGCAGCGGGCACTCGAGGGTCTCAAACTGCTTTGCAGCGCGCATTTTGCGGTGTTTTTCCACCCGGGCAATGCACTCGGCATCCCACACCTGCATGGTAGCCAGATAGTACCGCGGCAAACCGCAGTGCAGCACAAGGGCTTCGGCGTATTCACTTTTGCCGCTGGCAGCGCCGCCCAGCACCAGCGTCAGCATTGGGGCGTATACGGCACAATGCCGCCCTCCGCAAAGGAATAGCACCCCTCGTACACCGCCAGCGCCATGTCCCACAGCGGGATGCTGGCCACTGCGCCGGTGCCTTCGCCCAGATGCAGCCCGGCGGTGAGCAGGGGTGTTTTGCCCAGCGTGTCCAGCACCAGCCGGGCGGCGGGCTCGGTGGAGCAGTGGCTGGCAAACACGGCCTTGGCTGCTGCCGGGCACAGCCGCACGGCGCACAGCGCCGCCACCCCGCTGATGAAGCCGTCCATCAGCACTGGCACACCCGCCAGCGCCCCGCCCAGAAACATCCCGCACAGCCCGGCGATATCAAAACCGCCCAGCTTGCTCAGTACGTCCAAGGCGTCATCAGAGTCGGGATTGTTGCAGGCAATACCCCGCCGGATGGCGTCCACCTTGCGGGCAAGCCCTGCATCGGAAAGCCCCGCACCGCGCCCGGTCATGGTCTGCACCGGCTGTGCCAGCAGCACGGCAGCCACGGCGCTGGAGGAGGTGGTGTTGCCAATGCCCATCTCGCCGGTAGCCACCAGCCCGTAACCCTCGGCGGCAAGCTGCCAGGTCAGGGCGATGCCCCGGCCTATGGCATCCACCGCTTCGGCGCGGGTCATGGCGGGGCCTTTGGTAAAGTCCGCAGTTCCGGCAGCAATGCGGTGGTCCAGCACGCCGGGCACCGGTGCACCGGCGATGCCCATATCCACCGGCAGCACATCGCAGTGCGCCGCCTGCGCCATCCGGCAGACGCTGGTGCGCCGTGCGGCAAGGTTCTCGGCTACGGTGCGAGTCACGCTCTGGTCGGTCTGGCTTACACCCTGCGCCACCACACCGTTGTCCGCGCAGAGCACCGCCACCGCCCGGCGGGAAAAATCAAACTGCGCCGTGCCGGTCAGCGCGGCGGCATCCTCCAGCATCGTCTCCAGCGCACCCAGCCCGCCCAAGGGCTTGGCAAGGATTGCCCAGTGGGCGTGGGCGGCGGCGCGGGCGGCTTCGTCCGGCGGGGTGATGGCAGCAAGCAGCTGCATCAGTTCAGCTTCGGTCATTTTCGTCATCCTTTGTGTTTCAAAAAGTGCTGCGCCGCCTGCACAAAGCGGCGGGGCAGGGCAGTGCCCGCCCAGTAAAGATGCGGGAAACCGGCATACAAATGCGTGTTTGCAAAGCCGCATTCCCAATGCCTTTTTTCGGTTTTGCGCACAGAAAAGTCTGCACCATTCTCAGAGGAATCCCAGTGGTGGAATTCATGGATGGGAAACGCTTCTCCGGCGCGGAAAAGCATACTGTCGGCCTTTGCCGTCATAGCGGCATAGCCAAAGCGTACCAGCCGCCCGGCGTTGTGCCCGCTGCCCGGCAGCACACCCGCCATGGGGTAAACCTTGCCGTCCACACCCTCCAACGCCTGCCCTAGGTACAGAAAACCGCCGCACTCGGCAGCAGTGGGCAGCCCCTCTTGCACGGCGTCCCGGATAGCAGCACGCAGGGCGCAGTTTTCGCTCAGCTGCCGGGCGTACAGCTCCGGGTAGCCCCCGGGCAGATACAGCCCGCCGATATTTTCCGGCAGAGCGGCGTCCCGCAGCGGACTGAAAAACACAAGTTCCGCACCCGCATCCCGCAAGGCATCCAGCGTTTCGGCGTAGGCAAAGCAGAAGGCTTCGTCCCGCGCCACGGCAATGCGCACAGCAGGTGCACACGGCGTAGGAAGCGGCGGCGCAGCCGGGGCAGGGCGGTCGGTCAGCGCCGCCAGCTGTGCCCAGTCCAGTACAAGGGCATCGGCTAATTGCAACAGCTTTTGCTGCAAGTCAACGATCTCCCCGGCGGTTTTCAGCCCAAGGTGACGGCTCTCAATGGCGCACCCCGGCAGATGGGGCAGATACCCCACCACCGGCAGACCGGCCTCGGCTTCCAGCATCGGGCGCAGCGTTTTGTACAAGGCTTCAGAGCAATCATTGAGCAGAATGCCCACGATATGGCTGGGTGTGCGGAACTGCAAAAGCCCCTGCAGCTCGGCGGCAAGGGTGATGCTTGCCCCCTTTGGCTGCACCACCAGCAGCACCGGCAGTGCCAGCGTGTCGGCCAGTTCCCATGCGCTTGCGCGGGTGGTCAGCCCCTGCCCATCGTAAAAGCCCATGGCACCCTCGCATACGGCAGCGCCGTGCCCAGCAGCATACCGGGCATAAAGTGTGCGCACCGTATCCGGGGCAGAGAGGTAGAGGTCTAAATTGTGGCTTTCCACCCCCAGCGCACTGCGGTGGAACATAGGGTCGATGTAGTCCGGACCGCATTTGAAGGCGCAGGGGTCAGCTCCGCGCCGCTGCAGCGCGGTCAGCACGGCACAGGTAACGGTGGTCTTGCCGCTGCCGGAGCGCGGCGCGGCGATGAGAAACTGCATCATGTCCGTGCCCCCGTAATGAGGAATACCGGGTTGTTGGCCATCAGCAGATGCAGACTGCCCGCCGTTTTTGTGCGGCTGACAGAAATCTGTGTCACCTCGGCGGCAAGGCCGTGGGCGGTCAGAGCAGCCACGGCGACGCTGAGTGTTTCCAGCGCAATGGCGGCGATGCACAGCCGCACGGCTGGATTTTTGTGCAGCACAGCGTTTATAACGGTGTCCATATTGCCCTTTGTGCCGCCGATGAATACAGCATCCGGTGTAGGCAGTGCGTCCAAGGCTTCGGGCGCTTTACCCTCAATCACGGTCAGATTATAGGCTGCAAATTTCTCCCGGTTTTGCTGGATGAGTGCACAGGCTTTCGGGTCACACTCTACGGCATATACCTGTCCGGCATGAGCGGAAAGCGCCAGCTCCACGCTTACGCTGCCAGTGCCCGCGCCCACGTCCCATAGGTTGTCCGTTGGAGTCACCGCCAGCTTTGCCAGCGCGGCGGCGCGCACCTCCTGCTTTGTCATGGGCACAGCGCCCCGGATAAAAGCATCGTCCGGCAGGCCGGGCGTGCGGCGGGGCGGCAGGGCTTCCCGCTCGATAAGCAATACGCTCAGCGGTGCAAAACTCTGCGCTGCCAGCTCCCGGGCAAGGCCAAAGCGGATGGCTTCTGCCGGGGTGCCAAGGTTTTCGCCCACAAGGGCGTGAGCAGCGCCCAGCCCGGCGGCGGTCAACTTCGAGCAGAGAGTGGCAGGGGAGTCCCCGCCGCCGGTAAGAAAAAATACCTGTGGATGCGACAAAACTTCGGTCACGGGGTCGCAGACACGGCCATGGGCAGATACCAGCTTCCAGTCCTGCCAAGGGCGTCCCACAGCTGCGGCTAAAAGCTGCACACTGGAAAGCCCGGGCAGCACCCGGACAGAGTAGCCCATAGTCCGCAGCAGGGGCAGCAGCTTTGCCGCACCGGAGTAAAACCCGGTGTCGCCGCTGTACAAAATAGCGGTGTCGGTATCCGGCTGCGCAGCAAGACACGCAAGGATTTCCTCTGGTTTATACACGGCTTTGCAGTTATCAGTGCACCCCGCCGGTAAATGTTCCAACAGGCGCTTTGCCCCAAGAATCAGTCCTGCGCCTTGCAGTGCGGCAAGCCCTTGTGCGGTCAGGCTTTCCGGGCAGCCGGAGCCCATTCCGATCAGAGAGATCATACCAGAACCTCCTTGCAGCGTGCCAGAATTTGTGCGGCAGTTTGTCCATTTTCAGCCGGACGACGCACCACGATCAGCTGTGCGCCGGTGTCCTGTGCGGCCTGTGCCTTTTCGGCAAAGCCGCCCACAGCACCGCCGTCTTTCGTGACTAGATACCGGATGGAGAATTGCTTCATCAAGGCGCAGTTCAGCGCATAGCTGAAAGGCCCCTGCATGGCAATGATGTTCCTGTGTGGGACACCGGCGGTCTCGCAGGCGGCAATGCCCTCCCGCGTGGGCAGCACCCGGGGGAACAGCCGCTCCGGGCTGAGCGGCGCAAAGGCGGCAAGTTCTTTTGCGCCGGTGGTCAGCAGCACATTGCCGCTGCACCCGGCCAGAAACGCAGCTGCGTGGGCGGCGGTGGCAAACACCATGCTCCCGGCGGGCAGCAGGCTTTCTTCCCGCAGCAGCCGGTGATACTCCACCCCGGCAGCGGCGCACGCAGCCCGGATGTTTTTGGTGGCGTCCACCGCGTAGGGGTGGGTGGCGTCTACACACAGGGCAGCGCCCTGCAAAAGGGCGGTCATTTCCTCGGGGGTCAGCCGCCCGCAGTGCACAGTGATGCCGTCCGCTTCGCCCTGCTCCTCCGCACCCAGCGGGGTGGCTACGCTGACCAGCACCTGTGCGCCCAGTGCCGCCAGCTGCCGGGAGAACACCCGCCCCTCGGTGGTGCCGCTGAAAACCACTGCCTTCATCTGCGGTACCCCCGTGGGGTGACCATTTTACCGCCCAGCTGCTTTGTGGCGGTGTTGCCGATGTAAACGGTGGTGAACATATCCACCGCTGTACTTTCCAGCTGCGCAAGGGACAGAACACGGGCGGTCTGACCATCCCGGCCGATGTTGCGCACAAGGCCGCAGACGGTGTCGGCGCTTTTGCCGTTTTCCAGCAGGATGCGCACCGCCTTTGCCAGATAGTCCGGCCTGCCCTTGGAGGAGGGATTGTACAGCGCAACGCAGAAATCCCCCATGGCGGCGCAGGCCAACCGTTTCTCAATGACCTCCCACGGGGTCAGCCGGTCGGAAAGGGAAATAACGCAGAAATCGTGCGCCAGCGGCGCACCCAGCACCGCCCCGCCGCTGAGGGCAGCGGTCAGTCCGGGCACGATGTCCACGGCAACGTCCGGGTAATCCGGGGCCAGCTCCAGCAGGGGACTTGCCATGCCGTACACCCCGGCATCGCCGGAGCAGACCAGCGCCACCCGCTTGCCGGTGCTTGCTTTTTCCAGCGCCCAGCGGCAGCGGTCGATTTCCTGCGTCATGCCGGTAGAATAGTATTCCTCGCAGGGGAATTCATCGCGGATGAGGTCAAGATAGACCTTATACCCACAGATGGCGTCAACGCTTTCCAGCGTGTTCGCAGCCTGCTGGGTCATATAAAAAGGCTCGCCGGGGCCAAGCCCCACGACATAGACCACCTTCTCGGGACGGTCGATATCAATTTCCATCACGTCAACCATTCTGCCACCTCCAGTCCGGGGCAAAGGGCCTGCACGCCAGCGCAAAGGTTACGCCGCTACAGGCAAATTTGGGGTAAAACAGGCGACCGCCTGCGTCCAGCACCGCTGCCCGCTCACAGACATTGTCCACCCCGGTCACGCTCTGTACAAAAGGGGAGGGGGTGAACTGCCCGGGCGCGCTGCGCAGCTGTGCGGCAGTGTAAAACCGCACCGGCCAGCCGTGTGCCTGACAAAAGGACAGCAAGCCCGGCTCGTTCTGCTTCAGGTCGATGCTTGCGGCGGCGGTAACTGTCTGCGCAGCAAGGCCGTGCCGGGCGCAGAAGGCGGCAAAAGCGGCCTCCAGCGTGTCAGCGCTTGTGCCCCGCTTGCAGCCGATGCCCAGCACCCCGATGCGCGGCACAAGATGCAGTGCCTGTCCGGTGGGGCAGAGGGTGAGTGCAAGGTCGGCTTTTTCCGGGGCTTCTGCCGGGAATAACCCGGCGGGCGCAGTGCCCGTTACAGTGATATCTGCCCAGTAATAGGCCGGCTGTCCTGCCAGTAACTTGCCGCTGACCAGCTTGATACGCTCCGGTTCCAGCACCATGCAGTTTTGGTGCTTTGCCCACTCGTCCACTGCAAAAATGCCATGGGCATCGGTAGCGGTGGTGATCACCGGCACAGCACCGCATACAGCAGCAATGATCCGCGCCAGATCATTTGCGCCGCCCAGATGCCCGGACAAAATGGGCACGGCAAACCGCCCGCATTCATCCACCACCACCACAGCGGGGTCGGTGGTCTTGCTCTTGCAGTGGGGCGCGATAGCCCGCACCGCAATGCCCGCAGCGCCTACAAATATCAGCGCATCCGACTGCACAAACTGCACGCCTGTCCATTTTGCAAGAGAAGTGCCATCCTGCCCGCACCGGGCAACGCTGCCGGGCAGGGCAGCGGCAAGGCGCTTTGCCAGTGCAAGGCCGGTATCCGTAAAGGCAAGGTAGGCGCAGATCATACCGGCTCTCCTTTGCGGAACTCGGTGGTAAAGGCGGGGTCGTACAGCTTGCTGCGCTCGTACTGTGTGCCGAGAAAATCTCCCACTACGATAAGCGCCGTCTTGGTAATGCCTGCCGCGCGGGTGCTCTCTGCCAGAGAACCAACCGTGCACCGCACGATTTTTTCTTCCGGCCAGCTGGCCTTGTACACCACGGCGGCGGGAGTGCCCGGTTTGTACGCACCCTGCAAAAGCGCCGCCTGCACCTTATCGATCAGCCCGATGGACAGAAAGATCACCATGGTCGCACCGTGTGCGGCAAGGCTTGCCAGCCTTTCCCGCTCCGGCACGGGGGTGCGTCCCTCCATGCGGGTGATGATGACCGTCTGGCTGACTGTGGGCAGGGTATACTCGGCGTTCAGTGCAGCGGCAGCGCCGCAAAAGCTGGAAACACCGGGGGTGTCATCGTAACAAATGCCGTCTGCGTCCAGTGCATCCATCTGTTCTCGGATGGCACCGTACAGGCAGGGGTCGCCGGTGTGCAGACGCACGGTGGTCTTACCTGCGGCTTCCATCCGGCGCATCACGTCCAGTACCTGCTCCAGCGTCATCTCGGCGCTGTTGTAGATGGTACAGTCCGGCTTTGCCAGCCCCAGCAGCGCCGGGTTGACCAGACTGCCCGCATAAATAATGCAGTCTGCGGCTTGTAAAAATGCTGCACCGCGCCGGGTGATCAGATCCGGTGCGCCGGGCCCGGCGCCCACAAAATGTACCATGTGCATTACTCCTTCCATTCATTCAGCAGGCGGGCGGCAGTTTCGGTCTGTCCCAGCGGGCCGAACTGGTTTGAAAACAGCACCGCGCCCACCCGGAACGCCCCGCCCGCGCGGCGGTCAAGATGCAGCTGGATGGCGGCAAGCAGGCTTTGCAGCACCGGTTCCCGCAGCCCGGCAGTGTCCAGAATCTCCAGACAGGCGTCTGTGGTGGCGGCATTGTACAGCGCGGTGCAAACCTCCCGGTCGGCACCGCACAGGGCGGCGTGGGTGCAAAACAGCTCCGTGCGGCAGTCTGCCGTGTGGGAGTGGGTGTTCATAATGCCGCCCGCCAGCTTGCACAGCTTGCCGACGTGCCCCACCAGCAGCACCTGCTCAAAGTGTGCCGCTGCCGCCATGTCCAGTGTATCCCCGATAAAGTTGGAGGTCTTGACCACCGGGATGGCGGCAAACTGCGGGTAGGTTTCGTGCAGATAGTCCAGCCCGTAGTTGCCCGGGGCAAGGATGAGCCGCCGGTGGCTTTTTGCCCGCAGCGCCGCCTGATTCATCTCCAATTGGATGGTGTCCAGAATGGCCTGCTGGCTCATAGGCTCTACGATGCCGCTGGTGCCCAGCACCGACAGCCCGCCCTCCACCCCGATATGGGGATTGAAGGTGCGCCGGGCTACCTCCTCACCGCCGGGGATGGAGATGGTCACGGCAAAGCCGCCGGGGTAGCAGGCGGCTTCTGCCTCCCGGCGCAGCGCTTCGGTGATCATCTGCCGGGGCACATGGTTGATGGCGGCTTGCCCGACCGGCTGGTCCAGCCCGGGTTTTGTCACCCGGCCTACCCCCGCGCCGCCGGTAATGCGTACCCCGGGTGTGCCGGGCAGCAGCGTCACCGTGGCGGTCACCGGCAGACCGGTGGTCACGTCCACGTCATCGCCGCCGTCCTTTTCAATGGCGCATTCCGCGCCGTTTGTAGAGGTACGGCAGAACAGGGGAGCTACCTCCACCACGATGCCCTTGGGCGTGCGCAGAGCAACGGTTTCCGGCGCAATGCCGGTCAGCAGCAATCGGGCAGCCCCGGCTGCTGCCAGTGCCGCACAGGTGCCGGTGGTGTAGCCGCAGCGCAGCAGCTTTTGCCCGCTGCGCACATAGTGCTCGAATTGAGGCTTTTCCGGCTTCGGCGAGTCAAAAACAGCGCTGTATTGTTCTTCCGTCAGGCCGTAGAGCGCCTTGATATTTTCCCGGGCAAAGGCCTGCGCCGGGGGCATGGGGGCAGAGACGCCATGCGGCGAAACGCAGACCACCGCGTCCGCGATCTTCTGCGCCATGTCCAGCTCGTGCAGGGTAACAATGACCGCAAGCTGTTGCGTATGCGCCAGTTTTTGTAGAATGGTCAGCAGCTCTATCTTGCCTTTTACATCTAAAAATGACGTGGGCTCGTCCAGCAATAGCACCTGCGGCTGCTGACAGACCGCCCGCGCCAGCAAAATGCGCTGCCGCTGCCCATCGCTGACGCAGTTGAAGTCCCGGTCGGCCAGATGTGCCGCGCCCACCAGTTCCAGCGCATTCTGCACCTGTTTTTTGTCCTCGGCAGAAAGGATGCCCAACCGCCCGGTGTAGGGAATGCGCCCCGCCGCCGCAAATTCAAAGCAGGTGGTCAATTCTGTGCGGCGTGTGTGGGGCAGCATCAGCGCCAGCTTTTGCGCCCGGGCGTTGCCGGGGATGCGGGCAAGCTCCTGCCCGTCCAGCAGCACTGCGCCGCCCAAAGGGGTAAGCTGCCCCGCCAAGGTTTTGAGCAGGGTGGATTTGCCCGCGCCGTTCGGGCCGATGAGCGCCAGCACCTGCCCCTTGGCAGCACCCAGCGCGATATCCCGTGCAAGGGCAGCTTTGCCGTAGCCGATGGCAAGGGCTTTGGTTTCAACGGAGTTTTTCATCGCACATCCTCCCGGTTGCGGCGCAGCAGCAGCCCAATGACCACCGGTGCACCGAATACAGCGGTGACCGCGCTGATGGAAAGCTCCATGGGCGCAAACAGGCTGCGGGCAATTAAATCACACAGCAGGCAGAACGCCGCCCCGCCCAGACAGCAACCCGGCAGCACATACAGCGGGCGGGCGCTGCCCAGCAGCTGCTTGACAAGGTGCGGCACGGCGATACCCACAAAGGAGATCGGCCCCGCAAAGGCGGTAACGCAGGCGGCCAGCAGGCTGGAAAGCAGCACCAAAAGCCGGGAGAACCGCCGCACATCCACGCCCACGCTCCGGGCGTAGGCTTCACCCATCTGGTAAGCGGCCATGGGCTTTGCAAGGCAGAAGGCCGCCGCCAGCGCAGGCAGCACCACCAGCGCCGCCGTGCGCACATTGCTCCACGTCATGCCGGAAAAGCTGCCCTGCGACCAGTTGTGCAGGTTGACGATGCTGCTGTCCTGCGCAAAGGCCACCACAAACTCGGTGATGGCAGAGCAGATGTAACCGATCATTACGCCGCATATTACAAGGATGCTCATGCGCTGCACCCGGCGGGCAGCGGCCAGCACAAAGGCCATAGCCGCCATAGCGCCCGCAAAGGCCGCCAGAATGAGCACGGCAGAACTTGTCAGCAGGCCGTAGTTCAAAAACAGCACCATCACCAGCGCCACCGCCAGCTTAGCCCCGCTGGAAATGCCCATCACGAAAGGGCCGGCAATGGGGTTTGCAAAAAAGGTCTGCAGCAGGTAGCCCGCCGCCGAGAGTGCTGCGCCCAGCAATGCGGCCATCACCGCGCGGGGCAGGCGCAGCTGGGTAATGATGCCCACACTCAGCGCGTCCTGCCCGCGTCCGGTCAAAGCGGCAAGCACGGCCTGCGGGGTGAGCGCAACGCTGCCCCAGAACAGGCTCACGGCAAACAGCACCGCCAGTAGCAGGGCAAGGCAGCAGTAAGATAAAACAAGGCGTTTGCGGCTGGTCATAAGCGGCTCCTCAGGTGATCCTAGTCAAAAAATGCAGGGTGTCGGGGTCGGCAGTTGCCCCGGTAAAAACGGCATGGAGGTCCAGCATAAAATCTGCCAGTGCCATGCTTTGCTGGAAAAAGCTGGGCGTCGTGCACCAGATATTCCCGCTTTGCACCGCCTTGCATTCTGCCAGCAACGCGCAGCGGGCAAGCAGCTCTTCTTTTGTGGAGATGGTGCCTTCGATGGTGCCGTTGTAGATGAGCACATCGGCGTCCTTGACTCCGGCGTAAAGGTCCTCCAGCGGGATATTCATGGTAGAAAGGCTGTTGCCGCTGTCGGCAAGGTCTGCAAAAACATATTCGCCCCCGGCCATGCCGATCATCTGCGCCACATAGTCTCCGCTTTTGCGCACAGTGGCAAGGCCGCTTGATGTAATAGAGAAAAACGCGCAGCGTTTGCCGGTGGAGGGCTGTTCCAGCAGCGGCGCAATGCGCTGTGCCTGCTGCGCAAAAACCTCCTCGGCAAGGGCTTCTTTGCCCAGCAAAATGCCGTACAGCTTGATCCATTCCATCCGCGCCAGCGGGCTGCTCTCGTAGCTGGAACGCTCCACCAGCACCGGAATGCCGAACCGCTCCAGCTGCTCCTTCACCTCCGGGGTGTGGTAGATCATGGTATTTTCCACCGCAAGGCCGCATTCTGCGGTCAGGATGCGCTCGTAGTCCGGGGCGCTGTACTTGCCCGCGTAGGCAATGAGCCCGGCCTGCATGGCCTGCTTTGCCTCGTCCAGATACCAGCCCTCGGCGCGGGTACCGGAAAGGGCAATGCTGTCCAGCGCGTCCAGATGGAGGAATAAATCCATGGCAGAGGTGGACACCAGATAGATATTCTGCACCGGCTGCTGCAAAACGGTCACGCCCTCGGGTACGGTGCGCAGAGTGGCAGCGCCCTCCGGACGGACAAGGAACTTTGCCTGCGCATCCGGGATGGTCAGCAGGGTAGAGCCGTCCGCGTAGCAGTCGGCGGTAAACTGGGTGGCATAGTCCAGCGGATAGGCGTGGTCAAACACCAGCTCGTCCGTATCGGCGGGTGCGGTGGGCGCGGCCGTGCAGCCTGCAAGCACCAGCGCGGCGGCAGGCAGAGCCTTTAAAAATTGAGCGCGGGTCAGCTTCATGGAAGGTTACTCCAAGGTAAAGGTCAGGGTGTATTCGATCTCGTGGGGCTTGCTCATGGCAACGGTGTCGGCGGTAACAGCCAGCGGGGTGCTCAGAGCAGCTACCGGGATCTCAAAGGTGGAGTTGCCCTCGGTGTTGGTGGGCAGATACTTCTCGCCGTCCACGACCATGTAGTCATAGTTGGGGCTGCTCCACACGATGGTAGCGGTCATCTTGCCATCTGCCACGGTCAGGGCAGCGGGGCTTTCCACGGTGGCGCGGCCAGAGCCGCCCTCCAGCACCACGGCAGCGGTGTATGCACCGTCTGCGGGGGTCTCAGCAGCCTGCTCCGTCTTAGGCTCGGCGTTGCGCACGCTTACGGTGTGGTCGTACCACTTGCCCTTGGTGCCCAGCAAAGCCAGCTGAAAGTCGGTGTCCAGTGCTTCCACCGGGATGTCGTAACCGTACACCTCCTCGGTGGTGCCATCCGCGTAGGTAACGGTGTCCACGGTGGGGATGAGCCATGCAGTCTTGTTGGCCTCGGCATCGGCGGCAAGGCCGGGGTAGAGGTTTACGATCTTTTTGGAAGCCAGACTGACGTGGAAGGTCATCACGCCGTTTTCCACGGTCAAAGTGCCCTTGCCGTTGCAGGCTTCGCTTGCGTGGAACATACTGCTGTCGGTCTCAAAGTCAGCGGTGTATACGCCGTCCGGCAGGGCAGCTTCGGCAGCGGCAGAGGAAACCACCACGGAAGAAGCAGCCACAGAGCTTGCCGCAGCGGATGAGGCGGGGGCAGCCCCGCCGCAGCCTGCCAGAGAAGCAGCCAGCACCACACCGGCCAGAGAAACGAAGATAAACTGTTTGCAGCGCATAAAATAAATACCTCAGTATCCTAAATTTTTTGCCCGGCATCTAAACTGCCGGGGTGGGGGCGTTTTCTCCTCGTGCGGGGAATGCGCCCATAAAAGAAAGCCCTCTCCGTGTGCAGGGCAGCGCCGGAGAGGGCTTCTGAATCCATTAGCCGTTCAGAAGATCCATAGCGGCCTTGGTATGTGCAATGTACAGCTGCTGGACATCCGCAATGCGGCCCAGACCAGAGATCTGGCAGTCCACATCCTCAAAGCAGCCTGCGGCGGTAAACTGGCTCAGCCAGCTGTCGGCATCCTCACCGGCCATGTCGTTGTTGGCGTGGTCGCCTGCCACCACCATCAGCGGGCGCAGGATGACCTTGGTGTAACCGGCAGCCTTCACGGCCTCGATGACAGCCTCGCAGGAGGTCTCCTCGGGCTCGCCCTCCACCGTGCCGATGAACACGTTGTCGTAGCCCAAGGTCTGCATGGTGGTCTGCATCTGGCTGTAGCTCACCTTAGCGGTGTGGGAGGTGCCGTGACCCATAAAGACGAAAGCGGTCTTGTCGGCAGCGGCAGCGGCGGCGCTGTCGTAACCGGCTTCCTTCACAGCGGCAGCGGTAACAGCCTTGGCAACAGCTTCCTTATCTGCATTGATGACGGAAGCATCCGCGCCGACCTCGCCCAGCAGGGGCTCAGCCACAGCAACGCTCTCGAACTTGTCGCGGTACTGGTCCAGCATCTCGTTCATCTCGTCATACTCTGCACCGTGCATCAGATGGGTAGGCTGCACGATCAGGTTCTTCACGCCGTTTGCCACAGCGCGATCCAGTGCCTGCTGCATATTGTCGATCTTCTCTCCATCGCGAGCCTGCACATGGTTGATGATGATCTGTGCGGTAAAGGCGCGGCGCACGCTCCAGTCGGGGTAAGCGGCCTGCAAAGCGTCCTCAATGCCCTTGATGTCGGCAGCGCGGCTGTCGTTGAAGGAGGTGCCGAAGGACACCACCAGCAGCTCGTTCTCGCCGATCTCATCGGCGTTGCGGGCATCGTCCTTGGAAGCATCGCCGGTGTCGCGGCCAAAGTAGTCGGGGTCGGCGTTCTCGCCCTCCACCAGCTCCTTCTGGGCATCGGTCAAAGCGTCCCAAGCGGCCTTTGCAGCTTCGCACTGGGCGTCGGTGTCATCGGTGCGCTGCTGCACATAGATGGCGTCGATCAGGTCTGCCACGTTCTGTGCGGCCAGTGCGTCAGCGTCTGCGCCGGAAGCTTCGCTGCTGGCGGCAGAACTGGCAGCAACAGAGGAAGCCGTGCTGGATGCAGCCCCGCCGCAGCCGGTCAGTACACCGGCGCACAGAGCCAGAGCGGTCAGAGCGGCCGCCGTTTTGCGGATGTTGCGTTTTTTCATCTTGTTTTCCTTTCCTGATGTGGGTAAAATACGGCACCGAACAGAAGGGTACAGGAAAGAGAACCTAGGGTGTATCTGCAAAAACGGGGCCTTTTGCTTGCGAAATGGCAAAGCAAAAAGGCCCCGTATTTTACAGGCTTTTTGGTACAACCAATTCCTCGTGATCTGGGGCGGCAAAGCCCCGGTACCAACAGCAGGCAGGTTTCCTGACTCAAAGCTCAACGCCCGCTGCCGCCTTCCCAAGCCGGATGGCTCAGTGACCGGTGCAAAAGCACCCTGACAGTAGACTCCCTTATCACAGTGACGAGATCGTGCGGGATTTGCACCCGCTTCCCTTTTAACGTTCCTGCCGCCGCCCGATGGGGCAAAGTGACGGAACGCACCTGTTGTTTTCTGTTCAGTTCGACAAAAAGTATAGCACAGCCCCTTACAAAACGCAAGAAAAACCGGAGAAATGCTTGACCTTCCCCCCGCCGGAAGGTGTATACTTGGCTCAAAACTGAAAGCAAGGAGGCAGCTCATGTTAAAGATAGAACATCTGACCAAAACCTACGGCGGCAAACCCGCCGTGCAGGACCTTTGCCTGCACATCCGCCCGGGGGAGCTGTGCGCCTTTATCGGGCACAATGGCGCGGGCAAGACCACTACTTTAAAATGCTGCTGCGGCATCCAGCAATTTGATGCCGGTGAAATTTATGTGGACGGCATTTCCGTGCGGGACGACCCGCTGGAATGCAAGCGCCGTCTGGCCTACCTGCCGGACGACCCGCAGCTTTACGATTATATGACCGGTATCCAGTACCTTGATTTTATTGCAGACATTTTTGGCGTAAGCGCCGCACAGCGTGCGCAGCGCATCCGGCAGTATGGCGATGCCTTTGGCCTGACGCCGGACTTGGCACAGTCCATCGGGGCATACTCCCACGGCATGAAGCAGAAGCTGGCCATCATTGCGGCGCTGCTGCACGAGCCGAAGCTGATTTTAATGGACGAGCCTTTTGTCGGGCTGGACCCGCTGGCTTCCCATCAGCTCAAGACCCAGATGAAAGCCTTCTGTGCGCAGGGCGGGGCCATCTTTTTCTCCACCCATGTGCTGGAGGTGGCAGAGAAACTTTGCGACCGGGTAGCCATTCTGCGCAAAGGCCAGCTGGTGCGCGAGGGTTCCATGGAGCAGGTGCGCGGCGACGACACGCTGGAAGAGGTATTTCTGGAGCTGGAGGATACGGGGGAAGCGCTATGATCCGTGCATTGCTCAAAAAACAGCTTCTGGAGCTGTGCGCAGCCTTTGTGCGCAGCAGCAAAACGGGCAAGCGGCGCTCCCGGGTGGGGACGTTTGGCTACACGCTGCTGTTTACAGTGCTGATGCTGCTTGTGATGCTCAGCTTTGGCTCGATGGCGCTGCCGCTGGCGGTAACGCTGGTGCCGCAGGGCCTCGCATGGCTCTATTTTGTGCTGATGGAGCTTTCGGCGCTGACGGTCAGTGTGCTAGCAAGTGCTTTTACCAGCTACGGGCATTTGTTCCGCTGCCGGGATAACCAGCAGCTGCTGGCACTGCCCATCCCGCCGGGCGCAATTTTTGCGGTGCGCTGCGGCGGGGTGTACCTGACCGGACTGATTTATCTGCTGCTGGCATGGGTGCCCTCGGTGGTCTGCTATGCACTGGCAGCACCCTGTCCCGGCGGTGCACTGCTGGCGGCGCTGCCGGTGGCACTGGCGCTGGCGGGAGTTTCCATGGTGCTGGCCGTTCTGCTGGGCTGGGCGGTGGCACTGCTCAACCGCCGCGCCCGGCACAAAAGCCTTGTCACCGTGGTTGGTACGCTGCTGTTTCTGGCGGTCTACTATGCAGTGTTCCAATGGGTGGGCAACGCGGTAGATGCCCTTGCGCTGGATGCCGTGCAGGCGGGCGCATCGGCAAGCCGTGCTGCTGCGCCGCTGCGTCTGCTGGGTCTGGCGGCAGTGGGCAATGTTCCGGCGCTGCTGCTGTTGCTGGCAGCGGCAGCGGCCTGTATGGCGCTTTGCGGCAAGGCGCTGGCAAAGCCGTATCTGCGGCTGTTGACCCTTGAGCCGGGCAGAACCAAAGCGGAATACCGCGCAAAGACACAAAAAAAGCAGCCCCCGCGCCGGGCATTGCTGCGGCGGGAACTGCTGCATCTGGGCGCTTGCCCCATGTGGCTGCTCAACTGCGCACTGAGCAGTCTGCTGTTGCCGGTGCTGGGCGCAGCGGCGTTGTGGAAGGCCGCAGACCTGCGCGCCTTTACTGTTGCTTACCTGCCGGAGAGCCTGCCCATGCTGGTGTGTGGGATGGTGTGCACCATAGCCGCCATGAACTTTATCACCGCGCCGTCGGTGTCGCTGGAAGGTAGCACCCTCTGGCTGCTGCAAAGCCTGCCGGTTGCCCCGCAGCAGGTGCTGCGGGTAAAGGTGGAGCTGCAATTGCTGCTCACGCTGCCGGGGGCGTGGTTTTGCGCCGGGTGCGCCATGGCGGCGCTGCGCATTCCGGCAGGGCAGGGGCTGCTGGTGTTGGTGGTGCTGGCAGCCTTTGTGTGGCTGACGGCGCAAATGGGCCTTGCCTTGGGACTGTGCCTGCCCAACCTCCACTGGGTCAGCGAAGCCGCCGTGGTCAAACGGAGCGCCGCCAGTATGCTTGCCATGTTCGGCGGGTGGCTGCTGGCGGGCGGGGTGCTGTTTTTGCCCCTGACCTTACTGGACTACGCCGTGCCGCCGCTGGCCGCACAGGGGTGTTGTCTGGCTGTGCTGCTGGGGCTGGATTTACTGCTGCACCGCTGGCTGTGCACCCGCGGCGCAGCCCGGTTTGCCGCCCTGCATTGAGGTGGGAAGAATTTTATCAGAGAAAAATCGGGCAGCTTGCGGACTGCCCGTTTTTGCATTTTCACGGGAGGGAACGTAATGGAAAACAGCCACTGCCGGCAGACCGGTGAAGCTTTTTGTTTTGCAGTTATAGCGCATCCAATGCGGTGCGGGCGGCGCGGATATTCTCCTCGCTGGTCTGCCAGATCTCAAACTCGGAAAAGCCTGGCAGACCCATGGGCACGCCCTCCCGCCGGAAGGTCATGCGACTATCCAGCACCTGCTTGCCGGAAAGGTGGAACGCCCGGGCACCGGTCTGGGCGGCAAGGGCAGGGATGTTGGCGGCAGATACGCCTGCACCAACCAGAATCTCCACCTCCTGTCCAGCAGCTTCCACCAGCTGCCGCAGCAGGGCAGCGCCCTGTGGGGCGCTTGCTGCCTGTCCGCTGGTCAGGATGGTGGCAAGCTCCAGCTGCTTTGCGGCTTCCAGCGCGGCAAAGGGGTCGCAGCAGACATCAAAGGCGCGGTGCAGGGTGCAGTCCACGGTGCGGTGTGCTTTTTCTGCCGCCTGCCGGGCTGCGGCGTAGATGGGGCGCAGGGCGTCTAAGTCCAGCGCGCCCGCCGGGGTCAGTACGCCGGTCACGATGCCGTCGGCACCGGCGGCTACCAGCTCGGCGGCGCATTCAGCCATCTGTGCCAGCTCGTAGCGGTCGTAGCAGAAATCGCCAAAGCGGGGACGGAGCAGCGCCCGCACCGGCAGACCGGTCTCGGCTTTGACCTGCCGCAGCAGGGCAGGGGAAGGAGTGGTGCCGCCGATAATAAGGTTGGCGCACAGCTCCAGCCGGTCAGCGCCGCCGCGTTTTGCCGCCAGCGCACTGGCGGTGCTGTCTACGCATACTTCCAAAGTGCAGTGCATAGCGATACCTCCATCTACAAAAAACGATTTTGAATGGCCGCCGCGCTGCTTTGGCCATTTTCAGCGGAATGAATATTTTAATTTATCAATGGGAAAATCTGCGGATTTTCCCATTGATTTTTTCACAGGGGGAGAGCAAAGGAAAAGTGCTTTTGTTCGATGCTGTGCTCTAAAAAAGGCTGTTGCGCCATGATATGTGCAACAGCCTGGGGGTTATGGTTTATTTTACGCTTTCAAGGAAGCGGACAAAACCGGCGCGGCCTGCTTCATCCAGCTTGTACACACCGGCATCTGCCAGCACCTGTGCGAACACATGGCCTACCTCGTCCTGCAGGATCAGGTGCACATTGTCGGCGTTCAGCTCCGGGTGCTTTGCAAGGATCTCCTCCGCCCACGCGGCGTGCTTTTGCAGGCTTTCGGGGTATTCTGCGGTGGGCAGGTGCGCCACCAGCACATCAGCAAGGTCGAACAGCTCCTGCTTCAGGCGGCTGGGCAGCACAGCCAGACCCATCACCTCGATGAGGCCGATATTCTCCTTTTTGATGTGGTGCAGCTTGGCATGGGGATGGTACACGCCCAGCGGATGCTCCGGGGTGGTGATGTTGTTGCGCAGCACCAAGTCCAGCTGATACCTGCCGTCCCGCATCCGGGCAATGGGCGTGATGGTGTTGTGGGGCTCGCCATCGGTCTCGGCGAAGATAAAGCAGCTCTCGTCGGTGTAGCCGCGCCAAGCAGCCAGCAGCTTATCGGCCAGTTCCACAAGGCGTGCATCATCCGCACAGGTCAGACGGATGCAGCTCATGGGCCAGTGCACGATACCGGCTTCCACGTCCTCAAAGCCGGGGAACACCCAAGGTTTTTCAATAGGAGCTTTGGCCATGGCAAACTCATAATGGCCGCCCTGAAAGTGGTCGTGGCTCAGGATGCTGCCGCCCACGATGGGCAGGTCAGCGTTGCTGCCCACAAAGTAGTGAGGGAACAGACCCACAAAATCCAGCAGCTTGCGGAAGGTCGCCCGCTCGATCTTCATGGGGGTGTGCTGATTGTTGAACACGATGCAGTGCTCGTTGTAGTAAACGTAGGGGCTGTACTGCAAATTCCATGCGCTGTCGTTGATGGTCAGCGGGATGATGCGGTGATTTTCGCGCGCGGGGTGGTTCATGCGGCCGGCGTAGCCCTCGTTCTCCGCACACAGCTGGCACTTGGGGTAAGCGCTCTGGGGCGCAAGCTTTGCGGCGGCAATGGCCTTGGGGTCTTTTTCCGGCTTGGACAGGTTGATGGTGATATCCAGATCGCCGTACGCGGTCTTGGTGACCCACTTCAGGTCGCGCTTGATACGGTAGCGGCGGATGTAGTCGGTGTCCTGACTGAACTTGTAGAACCAGTCGGTGGCGGCCTGCGGACCCTCGTTCTCGTACCGCTCCTCAAAGTTTGCGCGCACGATGCTGGGGCGCGGGGTCAGCACGCCCATCAGCTTGGTGTCAAACAGATCGCGTGCGGTGGAGTTGTCCTCGCACACGCCGCGGGCAACGGCATCGTCCACAAGGGTCTTGAGGATGCTTTCCAGATCGGTGTAGCACACTTCGCTGTCCGGGGCGGTAAAGTCGTCCAGCTGCATGGTCATCAGCAGCTGGTTGCGGATATAGATCTCATCATCGGGCAGGATCAGCCCGGTGTCCAGCCCGTAGTTCACGAGCTGCTGGATGGCGGTGGAGATCACAGCACAGCACCCCCCTCGGGACGGATGTTCAGCACATGGCAGCGGCCAGCGCCGAGGATCTTTTCCATGTTGGCTTTAAAGTCTGCCAGCATCTCCACCGGCACAAAGGCCTGCACCGTACCGGCAAAACCGCCGCCGTGCACGCGCACAGCGCCCTTACCGCCCAGATAATGCTTGGCAGCGGCGATGGTCACAGCCACCTCCTGATGCTCCTTGTAACCGGCGGGGATGACGTTCTGCAGGTATTCCCAGCTGCTGTCGCCGGAGGCAGTCACCATCTGCAAAAAGGCATCAAAGTCGCCCTCGCGCAGGGCAGCTACCTGCTGGGGCACGCGGTCATTATCGGCGTAGAAGTGGAAGGCGCGCAGCACAGCGCGGTCGCCGCACTGCTTGCGGCAGGCCGGGATATTGGCAAGGAAGGTCTCAAAGGGCACGTCCCGCAGCACCTCGCCACCGCACACAGCGGCCACAGCGCGGCACTCGTTGGGGATGGCGGCGTACTCGTCGGTCAGGTCGGCATGGTCTGCACCGGAGTCCAGAATGCACAGCGCCAGACCGGCCTTGGAAAAGTCCACCTGCACCGGCTCCACATCAGGGTTTGCCTTGTCGGCAAAGTCGATGGTGATAATGTTGCCCACGCTGGAAGCCATCTGATCCATCAGGCCGCAGGGCTTGCCAAAGTAGACGTTCTCTGCCCACTGGCCGATCTGTGCAATGGCGATGGGGGAGACCTTTTCGGCCATGAAGCAGTCGTTCAAGATCACACCGACCAGCACCTCAAAGGCGGCAGAGGAAGAAACGCCGCTGCCCTTGGGCACATTGGAGGAGATGTACACGTCCAGACCAGAAAGCTTTGCGCCGCGCTGACGGAAGGCTTCGCACTCGCCGCGCAGCAGGGAAGCGGTGGTGTTCTCCTCCTCCTTGCGGGCGGTCAGGTCGTCAAGGTCGATGACGCACAGGTCGTAGCCCTCGCTCTGCACGCGCAGCTGGTTCAGGCTGTTGGGGGCGGCAGCAGCAATCATATCAATATTCACGCTGCCTGCCAGCACACGGCCATGCTGATGGTCGGTGTGGTTGCCGCCGATCTCGGTGCGGCCGGGGGCACTATACAGACCGGCTTCGGTATGTGCGCCGAAGGTGGTCTCTAACCCGTCCAGAACAGCCGCATAGCGGGCTGCCTGTGCAGGGGTCTGGTCGGGGGTGCAGCAGTACAGCGCAGCCAGACGCGCAGCGTGTGCGCCCTCAGTCAGCTCCTGCTTCCAGGTGGAAATGGACTTCATCATGGAAATTTCCTCCTACTATTATGATCGGAAAAGTCGATGCAGCCGTTCGCAGCTGCCGTAGCTGCTTCTATAATAGTCAAACACAACGCAAAAAACCATGTGTTATTGTTGCATCTCGATGAAAAGTTGCAAAAAACACCCGCGCAGCCCGATTAGCTGCTGCCGAACAAATAAAATAAAAATTTTTCCGGCAAATCAAAATGCTTGGCATAAATGCACACAAATCCCGGAATTTTGAGCGCAGCGCCCAAAAAAGACGGGATGGAAAATTGCACTTTGCACAAAAAAAACATTCCCGCACCGATGCAGCCATCGGGTGCGGGGATGTGGTTCAGCGGGTAAATTCGCTGCCGGTCAGGCCGTCAAGGTTCAGCATTCCTTCCAGTGCGGCAATGTCGGCGTTCACGTCCAGTGCATCGGCTTGGAACAGCTTGTCCAGTTGGTTTTCAAAGGCGGTCACCAGCAGGTCCATGCTGCGCTCGATGCTGTGTTTGGCTTCGGTGATGTTCGTGCCCTCCACTGCCTGCCGGGAAAGGCTGGCGTAGGTGTTCAGCAGCTTGAGCGCAGTGGGCAGATAGTAGTTCATAAACTTTTGCAGCTGCGCCTTTTTCTCCGGGTCCTTCTGCGCCAGCGCAAAAATACGCCCGCTGACCTCTTCCAGCCGGGAGATCTTCTGGCTCATCACCGGGTCAGGGATGGCATCGTTCACCTCCCGCAGCTGGCGCAGCAGAGCGGCGTATTCGTCCTCTGCGGCGGGCTGAGCTTTAGGTGTCGGAGCGGGTGCGGGCTTTTTAGGCTGCGGTGCCGCGCCCCGCACCACCAGCGTGTCGGTGCGGTTGTCAATGTAGGCATCCGCGCCGAAGTATCCGTGCTCGATGGCGCTTTTTACGGCGGCACGTCCCCGGGCGGCGTCCACCCCGGCAGCGGCAAACAGTTCCGGCAGGGGGATGTTATCCCGTTCGCCTACCACCTTGTCCAGCAGCCGCTCCAGCTTGTGGGTGTGGTTCATCCGCAGGCCGGTCAGCAGCGCACCGCCGCCGCCGATGGCCATGACGATATCGGAAAACAGCTCCCCGGGGTCAGGCAGCACCTGCCATGCACCGATGATATCCACTGTATCCATCACCCCGGCAAACAGGAAAACGGCACCCATGATGGTGCAGAGGGTGGCAATATTCTTGTGCCACTGTTTGGCGCTTTTCTGCTCTGCCGTTGGGATGTCCTGCCCATAGGATGCGTTTGCTTTCTGCGTTGAGGCAGGTTCCGGGGCGGGGCGGTAGCCGCCCCGGGCAGCGGCGGCTTCCTGCTCCTCCTTCTGCACCTTCTGGTCGATGCCTTTCAGGATAAACAACAGCACCCCCAACGGCCCGGACATCGCCATCACGATAAAGATGGCAATGGTGGGGATCTTTGCAAAATAATGTTTTCTCGGCTCCATGAAATAAATTTCCTTTCACAGAAAGATAAAAATAAAAGACCGCGTTCCACTCTATTATAGCGGAGCGCGGCCTTTTTGTTAAGGGGGTATTTCTGTGCGCGAAAAGTTTACTTCATCAGGCTACAAACGGCTTCGGCATAAGCGGCGGGGTCGTCCACGGGCAGACCCTCGATCAGCTGTGCCTGTGCGTACAGCAGGGCGCTGTACTTGTTCAGCTTCTCGGTGTCGCCAGCCTCCTGTGCGGCCTTCAGGGCGGCAAACACGGGGTGGTTCACGTTCAGCTCCAGCACCTTGTCGCTCTTCACGCCCTCGCTGCCGGGCTGCTTGGACAGCACCTTCTCCATCTCAATGGACAGCGGGCCGTCAGCGCTCAGGCAGACGGGGTGATCCTTCAGGCGAGTGGAGACCTTGACCTCCTTCACCTTGCCGTTCAAAGCGTCCTTCATGGCATCGAACAGAGCCTTGTTCTCAGCAGTGGCATCCTCGGCGGCTTTCTTCTCCTCCTCGGATTCCAGACCCAGATCACCGCTGTTCACGTTCTTGAACTCCACGGTGCCGTCCTTGCCCTCGGCATCCTTGCGGGGGTAGCTGTGCAGGATCTGCAGGCAGAACTCGTCCACGTCCTCGGTCAGCAGCAGCACGTCAAAGCCCTTATCCAGCACCAGCTCTGCGGAGGGCAGCTTTGCCAGACGGTCGGTGGAGTCGCCTGCGGCAAAGTAGATGTACTTCTGCTCGGCGGGCATCTTGTCGATGTACTCCTGCAGGGTGACCATCTTCTGCTCCTTGGCAGACCAGAACAGCAGCAGGTCGCGCAGCAGCTCGGCGTGCATACCGTAATCAGAATAAGCACCAAACTTGATCTGACGGCCGAACTCCTTCCAGAACTCCTCGTACTTTGCACGGTCGTTGTTCAGCATGGCGTGCAGCTCGTTCTTGATCTTTTTTTCCAGTGCATTGTGGATCAGCTTCAGCTGGCTGTCCTTCTGCAGCATCTCACGGCTGATGTTCAGGCTCAGGTCCTGACTGTCCACGATGCCCTTTACAAAGCTGAAGTAATCCGGCAGCAGGTCGGCGCACTTTTCCATAATCAGCACACCGGAAGCGTACAGCGCCAGACCCTTTTCGTAGTCCTTGGTGTAGAAGTCGTAGGGACGGTGGCTGGGCACGAACAGCAGGGCGTTGTAGTTGGCAGTACCCTCGGTGCGGCTCACGATGACCCGGGCGGGATCGGCGTAATCGCCGAACTTATCCTTATAGAAGCTGTTGTACTCCTCGTCGGTCACTTCGCTCTTCTGCTTCTTCCAGATGGGGATCATGCTGTTCAGGGTCTCCAACTCGGTGTAGGTCTCCCACTCGGGCTTGTAGTCCTCGGGCTTGGGGTCCGGTTCCGGCTTCTGACGGCTCTTTTCACGTTCCATCTGGATGGGGTAGCGCACATAGTCGCTGTACTTCTTCACGATAGCCACGATGCCGTATTCGTCCAGGAAGTTGTCGTATTTCTCAGTGTCGGTATCCGGCTTGATGTGCAGAATGATCTGGGTGCCCACGGTATCCTTCTGGGCGGGGGTCATCTCGTAGCCGTCCACACCGGAGGACTCCCACTGCCAAGCCTCGTCCGAGCCGTAAGCCTTGGAGATGACGGTCAGCTTATCGGCCACCATAAAGGCGGAGTAGAAGCCCACGCCGAACTGACCAATGATATCAATGTTCTCGTCCTTGTTGTCCTTTTTGAAATCCAGAGAGCCGGAGTGAGCAATGGTGCCCAGATTCTGCTCCAGCTCTTCCTTGGTCATACCAATGCCGTTATCCTCCACGGTCAGGATGCGGTTTTCCTTATCGCGGGTGATGAGGATGCGAAAATCGCCCTTGTTCATGCCCACGGAGGTGTCGGTCAGGCTCTTATAGTACAGCTTATCAATGGCGTCCGAAGCGTTGGAGATCAGCTCCCGCAGGAAGATCTCTTTATTGGTATAGATGGAGTTGATCATCATGTCCATCAGTTTTTTGCTCTCTGCCTGAAATTCTTTCTTGGCCATAATACAAAACCTCTTTTATCACATATTTGGTGCGCCGTGTCCGGCAAAACGCCGGATTGCTTAGCACTCATAACTTCTGAGTGCTAATATACAACGACTTGCAGGGAAAATCAAGGCTTTTCATAAAAAGTTAAAAAAGTAAAAGATTTGCTCCCCGGTGCACGAAACGGCGCGCCCGGATCGTTTCTTATATGAAGGACGAAATTTTTTCGGAAAAGCTTTCCCACTTTTGCGCAGACTGTGCTATAATGGAGCGAGTATGCCGGAAGGATGTGAGAAAATGTCAAAACAGGGCGATGCCGCCTACGCATGGTTCTTAAAGGGCTATAATTGCAGTCAGAGCGTGGTGGCGGCGTTTGCACCCCAGCTTGGCCTGACCGAAGAAACAGCGCTGCGCCTTTCCGCAGGCTTTGGCGCGGGTATTGGCCGGATGCGGGAGGTGTGCGGGGCGTTCTGCGGCGTGGTGACCGTGCTGAGCATGGTCTATGCCGACCCAGCCGACCCCAAGGATAAATCCCGGATGTACGCACTGGTGCAACAGGCGGCAGAGCAGTACCGCACCCGCAACGGCGGCGGCAGCATCATCTGCCGGGAATTGCTGGCAAAGGCGGGTGCTGCCCCTGCCGGGGGCACGGCGGCAGAGGACCGCACCGCAGATTACTATAAAAAGCGCCCCTGCCCGGAGCTGTGCCGCCTGTGCGCAGACCTGTGCACAGAATTTATTGCGGCGCACCCGGAGGGACGGCACGGATTTTATAAGGAGGATGCGTAAATGCAGCTTGAACAACTGGAACTGACCGGCGGCGGTACGCTGACGCTCTACCTGCGGGAGAGCGTGGAGGCCATGCCGCATTTCCGGCAGCGCCCGCTGGTATTGGTGGTGCCCGGCGGCGGCTATACCCACGTCAGCCCCCGGGAGGGCGACCCCGTAGCGCTGCAATTTGCGGCAGCTGGCTACCACACGGCGGTACTGCACTACGCAGTAGGGGAGAGCGCCCGGGATGCGCTGCCCATGCGGCAGCTGGCACAGGCCATCGGCCTTGTGCGGCAGCACGCAGAACAGTGGAATATTTTGCCGGATAAGATCGCTTTGTGCGGCTTTTCTGCCGGCGGGCATCTGGCACTGTCCGGTGCAGTGTGGGAGATCCCCGGCATGGCAGACCAGCCGCGGCCCAACGCCCTGCTGCTGGCATACCCGGTGGTCACCGCCGGGGAATACGCCCACAGGGACAGCTTTGTGCAGCTGACCGGTACGCAGGATATTGCCGCCCACCAGCGCTTTACGCTGGAGGATAAGATCACCCCCGCCACACCACCGGCGTTCGTCTGGCATACCATGGAGGACGAAACTGTCCCGGTGGAAAACACCCTACTGTTACTGAACGCCCTGCACAAGGCAGGCGTGCCATGCGAAGTGCACCTGTTCGAAAAGGGCTGCCACGGCACCAGCATCTCCACCCCGGAGGTGGACGCCGACAGCACCCACCGCCACCGCTGGGTCAAGCTTGCGGTGGAATGGCTGAACGATACCTTTTCCTTCCACGCCTGAGATAACCGACTGAAACAGGGAAAGCGTTTGTAAATTTTGGCCGTACCTACAAAAAATTCACAAATAAACCGTTGACTTGCACAGGCGTATGCCGTATACTGTCCAACGGGGATAAAACCACGAAAGAAGGAAACAAAAATGGTTATGGATCCCACACTGCCGCGCATCAAGGTGCGCGATCTGCTCATGCAGGCATTTCTCACCGGCTGGGAGCGCTCGGATAAGAGCACCTCGCAGGACGAGTACCTGCAAAGCTCCATTCAGGTCATTGAGATGCTGCAGGTGGAGCCGGAAAACCTCTACGCAGAGGAAGGTCTTGGCCTGCCGGACGGCGAAGAGGTGGATCATCTGGACGATCTGCTGCGGGCAGATGGCTTCTGGCTGTACTACGGGGTGGAAGCGGAAAACTTCTTCCTGATCCAGTGGTACCCGGACGAAGCCGCTGCCAATGCAAAGCTTGCTCAGCTGGAAGAACTGGGCGATGGCAAGCAGTATCTGGTGGATCTGACCCTCAAGCGGGCAAACCCCTCCAAGGCCGAAAACTTCGGCAATTCCAACCCGGTGCAGCTCCGCTCCTGACATTTTGAGTTGAAAGGAAATTTTGCTCATGCAGCTTTCTGTTACGGAACGCGAACAGCTTTATGCCATTCTGGAAAAATACGATCAGAACCCCAAGGTGCAGCAGATGCGGGAGTTCATCCAGCACGGGGACGTTACCACCTATCAGCACTGCAAGAACGTGGTGCTGGTCAGCTGCTGGCTGAACCACCGCCTGCATCTGGGTGCAGACGAGACCTCACTGGCTGTCGGAGCTTTCCTGCACGATTTTTACCTGTATGACTGGCACAAAAAAGGCACCTTCCACGGCATCCGCCGCCTGTTCGAGATGCACGGCTTCTCCCACCCGGGTCGTGCCTGCGTCAATGCGGAACAGGTGTTCCATATCACCAAAAAGGAACAGAGCATCATTTCCAGCCATATGTGGCCGCTGACCTTCCGTCATGTGCCCAGCTGCCGCGAGGCCATTATCGTCTGCCTTGCCGATAAGTACTGTGCTGTGGTGGAAAGTATGTTCAAGCACAGCCGTGTGGCTGCCGCCAAAAACGCCGACGGCGAATACGACGAGTGGTAAAATTGAATTATTGCAAATAACAGGAGCCGCTGCACCCAAAAAGTGCAGCGGCTCCTTCTGCTTTATACTATATACGCCGTGAAAAGGCAGACAGGGAAAATCCGCAGATTTTCCCCCTCTGCAAATAAAAATAATTCTGCGCCAAGCGGCTGGTCACAGCTTTTTGAACCCCTCCGGTTCGTCTGCGGCGGCGCGGCGCTCCATCAGATAGGTGTCCAGCCAGCGGCCGTGGCAGTCCCGCGCAATGCGTTCCCGGCGTCCCACCAGCCGGAAGCCGCACTTGGCGTGCAGCGCACGGCTGGCGGCGTTGTCCTGCAAAACGGTGGATTGCAGCGTCCAGTACCCGGCTTTTTCGGCAGCGGCGCACAGGGCGCTCAACAGCTGGATGCCCAGCCCGTGCCCGCGGAACTGCTCGCCTACATAAATGCTTACCTCAGCCACGCCCCGGTAGCACCAGCGGGGATCTACCCGGTGCAGGGCGCACCACCCCGCCAGCACTCCGCCGGAAAGAATGACCAGACGGCACTCCTTTGTGTGGGAAGCGTCCCACGCGGTGTAGGGTGGGCATTCGGTCTGGAAGGTTGCGTATTCCGTGGCAATGCCCTCAACATAGATTCTGGAGACCGTGCTCCAGTCCTCCGGCGTCATAGGCCGAATGATGATCTTATCCATACTTTCATCCTCGGCGGGCCAAAAATTGCCCGCATTCTCTTTCCACTCCCGGATAAATTCCAGTATAGCAGAATTTGCCGGATGGTACAAGAAGCGGACTGCACAGAAATTGCTTTGACATCCCCCTCATTTGTGATACAATAAAGGGACAAGAATGCACAGAGCGGCGCATCTGTACTGGCAGATGCAGCCGTATGCAGGGCGCGGCATTCTGCTGTGGGAAAAGGAGTAGAGAATATGAAGGACTGGAATACCTGTTTTGCATACCTGAACATGGAGCTGCCGGACGATATCCGCCGCCTGAAGGAGGCGGGCTACTACGATGCCGCCATTGCGCGCATCGATGCCTGCTTGGCCGAGGACTGGACTGCCAGCCAGAACCAGCCCCTGCACCCGCAGGGTGCGCTGCCGGTAAACCCCACCCCACACGGCGTGGATGCATGGCGGCAGGGTCTGCTGGCGCACCGGGAAATTCTGCGCCGTCTGCCGCAGGACTACACTCTCACCGCCGAGCAGCTGCTGAACCAGCTGCAAGCCACCCTGCGGGACTTTACCGCCGAGGAGTTCGCCGCGCTGGATGCTGCCGGTCAGATGGACTGGCGCTTTGTGGAAGGCCAGAAGCGCTACATCTACCGCGCTGCCGAAACGCTGGTGGCCACCCATCCCGACCTTGCTGCCCGTCAGCTGGACCCGCCCGTCCCGGAGCGCAGCTGGGATCGTTTTGAGCCCCAGCACGACCAGATGGTGCGCACCGGTGCAGTCAGTGCAGACATCACCCTGCGCACCAGCATCGGCATGACCGATGAGACCTTTGCCCGTGCCCTTGCCGCCGCAAAGGCCGAAGGCAGAGACACCGTGCACGTCAAGGTGTGGCTGCCGCTGCCCGCTGCCTGCCCGGCGCAGAGTAATATCACGCTGGACAGCTTTACCGTGCAGCCCACTTATATCGCCCCGGAAACTGCACCCCAGCGCACCGCATACTGGGAGGCAGACCTTGCCGAGAACTGCCGCTTTGGGGCACAGTACAGCTACCGCAGCACCGCGCACTACGCCGCCCCGCTGGAAATGCACGCCGACCCGGTGCAGCCGGATTTCGACACCGCCGAGCAGCTGCCCCACATCGCCTTTACCCCCTATATGAAGGCACTGGCTGCGCAGCTGACCGAGGGCATCACCGACCCGGTGCAGAAGGCAAAGCGCATTTATGATTTTGTCACCCTGAACGTGCACTACCACTTCCAGCCCATGTATTTTGTGCACGAGAACATCACCGATAACTGCGCCCGCAGCCGCCGGGGCGATTGCGGCGTGATGGCTGCTACCTTTATCACCCTTTGCCGCATTGCAGGCATCCCGGCCAAGTGGCAGAGCGGCATGGTGGCACGGCCGGAGACAGCCGGCTGCCACGACTGGGCAATGTTCTACATCGCGCCCAAGGGTTGGATGTACGCCGATTGCTCTGCCGGTGCGTCTATGGCGCGTGCGGGCAACGAGAAGATGCGTCTGCACTACTTCGGCAATCTGGATACCGACCGCATGGTGGCCAACAGCGACATCTGCGCTCCCTTCGACCCGCCCATGTGTTCCTTCCGCGCCGACCCCTGCGATAATCAGGTAGGCGAGATAGAGGTAGACGGCGTGGGTCTGTACGGCCAGCAGGTGGAGACTACACATGAAATCGTAAAGCATCAGGAAGTATAAACAGATCCGGGTCTGCCATTACCGCAAGACCCGGATTTTTGAGTTAAAGGAGAATGTCTATGGGATTTTTGGCAGGACTGTATACGCTTTTGCTGGTGGCCATCTGCCTGTTGCAGGCACTTTTGCTGTACCGCACCGGCAAGCCCGCCGTCCGGCAGGATGATGAAGCCCTGAAGGAGTGGCTGCGCCAGCAGCTGGAAGCACAGGCGCGGGTGCTGGAAGAAAAGCAGGCGCAGCAGGCACAGCAGAATCTGGCCGCAATGGCACACATCAGCGATACCCTGCAAACCGCAGTGCAGGGCATGAGCAGCACCCTGACGGCAGGACAGAACACCCAGCAGCAGACCATGGAGCAGCGTTTGCAGGGGCTGGAAGCCTCCAACGCCCGCAAGCTGGAGGAAATGCGCAAAGCGCTGGCAGACGGTCTTGCCGCCATGCAGGCACAGAACGCCCAGAAGCTGGACGAGATCCGCCACACCGTGGACGAGCAATTGCAGGACGCACTGCAAAAGCGGGTGACTGAAAGCTTTAAGGCGGTCAACGACCAGCTGGAGCAGGTGTATAAGGGCTTGGGCGAGATGCAGAGCCTTGCCGCGGATGTGGGCGGACTGAAGCAGGTACTTTCCGGCGTCAAGACCCGTGGCATTCTGGGCGAGATCCAGCTGGGCGCGATTCTGGAAGAGATCCTTGCGCCGGAGCAGTACGACACCAACGTAGCCACCATCCCCGGCAGCACCCAGCGGGTGGAGTACGCCATCCGTATGCCCGGTGTGGACGGCAACAGCGTCTGGCTGCCCATCGACTCCAAATTTCCCGGCGATACCTACGCCCACTTGCAGGACGCACAGGCTTCCGGCGATGCGCAGGCGGTGGAAAACGCCCGCCACGCGCTGGAACTGGTGCTGCGCAGCGAAGCAAAGGATATCCGGGAAAAATATGTGGAGCCGCCCTATACCACGGCCTTCGGTATCCTGTTTCTGCCCTTTGAGGGTCTGTATGCCGAGGTGGTGAACGCCGGGCTGCTGGAAGTTTTGCAGCGGGATTATCAGGTGAACGTGGCCGGCCCCAGCACCATGGCGGCGTTGCTCAACAGCCTGCAAATGGGCTTCAAGACCCTTGCCATCCAGAAGCGCTCCGGCGAGGTGTGGCAGCTGCTGGGCGCGGTCAAGACCGAGTTCGATAAGTTCGGGCAGGGGCTTTCCAAGATGCAGCAGCGCCTGCGCCAGACCGATGAAGAGCTGGATAACCTCATCGGGGTGCGCAGCCGCGCCATCAGCCGCAAGCTGCGTGCGGTGCAGACGCTGGACGAAAACACTGCCGCCACCCTGCTGGAACTGGACACCGAGCCGGGCAGACCGGTAACGGCACGTCTGCCGGAGAGCGGGGAAGAGCTTTGATGCGCAGAAGCTCCCCGCATTATCCCTTGCGAAATTTCTGACGATGTGCTACAATAGGAATTGTTATCAGAAATATTTGCCAATTCACGGCACAAGATAAACCCAAAAGGAGTCTGAACGGTATGAGCATGAAAAAAATCAGCGAAGCCATCCTTGGTGCGGGCGTGGACGATACCACCATCGACCTGTTCGAGAGCCAGTATCCGGTGCCCACCGGGGTCAGCTATAATTCCTATGTCATTCTGGACGAAAAGACCACCATTCTGGACACGGTGGACGCCCGCGCCACCGAGCCTTGGCTGGAAAATCTTGCCGAAGCACTGGGCGGCTGCAAGCCCGCCTATCTGGTGGTCTCCCATATGGAGCCGGACCACGGCGCCAACGTGGCAAAGCTGGCAGCCCTCTACCCGGAGATGCAGGTGGTGGGCAACGCCAAGACCTTCCAGTATATGGAGCAGTTCTTTGGTGCAGATGCCATTGCCCCGGAGCGCCGCGTGGTGGTAAAGGACGGCGAGAGCCTGAGCCTTGGCACCCACACCCTTACCTTTGTGTTTGCCCCCATGGTGCACTGGCCGGAGGTTATGGTCAGCTACGAGAGCAGCGAGAAGGTGCTGTTCTCCGCCGATGGCTTTGGCCGCTTTGGCGCGGTGGCAAAGTTTGACGAAAATGCCGACTGGGCAAGCGAAGCCCGCCGCTACTACCTGAACATTGTGGGCAAGTACGGCCCGCAGGTGCAGGCACTGCTCAAAAAAGCTGCTGCACTGGATATCAAGACCATCTGCCCGCTGCACGGCCCGGTGCTTACCGGGGATCTGAGCAAGTACCTGAACTACTACGATCTCTGGTCCAGCTACAAGGCCGAGGAGCCGGAAAAGATTCTGGTGGCCAGTGCCTCCATCCACGGTCACACCCGTGCCGCCGCCCACACCATGGCCGAAAAGCTGCGCGCACAGGGCGCAAAGGTGGTGGAGATGGACTTGACCCGTACCGATGTTTCCTACGCCGTTACCGAAGCCTTCCGCTGCGGCAAGATCGTGCTGGCCTGCGCTACCTACGATGGCTTCCTCTTCCCGCCGATGGAGAACCTGCTGGCTCACCTCAAGACCAAGAGCTTCCAGAACCGCACCATCGGCCTGATGGAAAACGGCACTTGGGCACCCATGGCTGCAAAACTCATGCGTGCCGAGCTGGAGAGCATGAAGAATATCACCCTCTGCGAGAACGTGGTCACCATCCGTTCTGCCGCCAACGCTGCCGCCGAGGCACAGATGGACGCCCTTGCCGCAGAACTCGTGGCAAAGTAACACGATATAAAATCAGTTGAACGCAAACACTCCCGGGTCTTCCTACAAAAAGCCCGGGAGTGTTTTTTGTTCCTTTGTTTGTTTGATTATCTGCTAGATTATGAGCGAAAAACACGAATTTTTACGTCGTTTTTTGAAATGTCAACAAACAAAAAAGCGGTGAAACGAACAAATTCTGAACGTTTCACCGCTATATTCTGGAGCAGGATACGGGACTCGAACCCGCCGCCTACTGCTTGGGAAGCAGTCGCTCTACCGGATGAGCTAACCCTGCAAGTGCTCCACTATTGTAACAAAGCAGGGCAGGAATGTCAAGGCTTTTCCGCACGAAATTTGCGGTCAGCTCATTTTGGCCCATGTCAGATCCAGCACCGGGAAAAACGGGTCGAATACCAAGTCGCGCACGCCGTTCGCCAGCAACAGACGCTTCTGCTGTGCCATCAGGGGCACTACGGTGCAGCTTTCCAGCAGCTGCTGCTCACACTGCGCCAGCAGGGCACAGCGGGCTTTGCCGGTCTGCTGGGCGCTCAGTGCCAGCCGGTCGGCATAAACGGTATCAGCATAGCCGGTCAGACTGCCGCCTGCGGTGGTGAACTGCTGCAGCATCTGGTACACGCTGCCGCCCTCGGCACGGATGGGCGCAAGGGCAATGGTGTATTTCCCGGCGGCAATGCGGGCGTCAAACTCGTCCTGCTCTACCTCTTCCACCGAGAAGAACAGGGAGCACTCCTTCTGCCATGCGCTGTTGATCTGGTCGGCCAGCTCGCTCAGTCCGGCGTTCTTGGGCAGCAGCAGGGTCACGCCGGAAAAATCCGAGGTAGCCATGCCCTGCCGGGCAGCCAGATACAGGGCCTTCGGCTCCGGGATAGCGGGCAGGGGATCGCCGGCAGTTTCGCGGTAGTCCAGCCCATCCACGGTCAGCCCATCCGGCACAAGCCCCTTTGCGGCTGTGTATAGGCCGCTGGAGGGCACATCGGCGTTTTCCCGGGCAATACCGGCCAGCGCCTGCCGCAGCTGCTGGTTCTGGAACACCGACCCCTCCGCCGCGTTGAACAGCAGCGCCCATGTGGTGTCGGAATAGCTCACCGTCTGTAAGCTGGTGGCTTCGCCGCTCTCGTCCAGCGCGGCAGAGCATTTGCCGTCGGCAATAAGCTGGGCCGCGCTCTTGCCGCTGCCGCTGGTGTCCTGCACCAGACGCAGACTGCCGACCAGCGGGCTTTCCACAGTGCGGCGCAAAAACAGGCCGTTTGCCGTCCAGTTATACAGATAAAAGCTCCCGCTGGAAAGCGTAGTCTTGTCGGTCAGCCCATAGGTGCCCCGGGTGCTCTCAAAAAAGGCCTCGTCACAGGGGGCTGCACCGGGCATGGCCAGCTTTGCTAAAAAGTTATCGTCCCGCTCGCTCAGCCGGAACACCAACGACAGTGCCCCATTGGCTGAAACGCCCAGACTGCTTTCGTCCGCCAGCCCCGCCAGCACGGCGGCGCTGTTCTGAATAGCCGAAAACTCCACCGCATAGGGCGAGGCGGTATCGGCGCGGAAAATGCGCCGGAACGCAAACACAAAATCCTCGGCGGTAATATCGTACTCTGTAGCTGCACCCTTGGCGGCTGCATAGCGCAGGCCGTCCTTCAGGGTAAAGGTGTAGGTCAGCCCGTCCGGGGACACCGTCCACTCTTCGCAGAGCCCCGGCACAAGCTCGCCGTCCGGGTCTTTGCGCACCAGCGTGCCGTACAGATTCTCACAGGCGATCACGTCCGACGCACCGGAAGCCACCTGCGGGTCCAGATTTGCGGGGATGCTGTCCACGAACCATGTAAAGCTGGCAGAGTTTGTGGAGCTGCCGCAGCCGGTCAGGGCAAAAAGAAACGCAGCAGCCAGCACCGCTGCGGTAAAACGCAACCATCGTTTCAAAAAGAACAACCTCATTCCGTTCATCTTCGCGCAGAAACGGCAAAAAACGCTCTGCAACGACAAGTGTAGCAGAAAGCAGCAGAAAAAACAATTGCCTTTTTGTGAATTTACCGGGCTTTTTGAAGCAGACTGTGCGGTTTTCCGTTGCCAATTGCGCGCAAATGGACTATAATGGTACAGCAAAGTGATCCCCGCGCTGCCCGTGCGGCGCGGTGTTATACCATGATCCTATAGAGGAGGAACTGTTTTTATGCAGAAAGATCAGCAGAAGCTTGCCCAGCTTATTCAGGGCAAAAAGGTCGCCTTTATCGGCGCAGGCGTCAGCCATAAGACCCTCATCAAGGAGTTTGTGGAACTGGGCGCTCATGTGACCCTGTGCGACCAGAAAAAGAGCGTGGAGGACTTTGGCGATTACGCTGCCACCATCCGGGAACTGGGCATCGACCTGAGCCTTGGCGAAAACTATCTGGACGGCTTCAAGGGACAGGACATCATCATGCGCACCCCGGGCTTTGTGGGCTATTTTGAAAAGCCCCTGCAGGATGCCATGGCTGCCGGCACCATGGTTACCAGTGAGGTGGAACTGTTCTTCGACTTCTGCCCCTGCGAGATCGTGGCAGTGACCGGCTCGGACGGCAAAACCACCACCACCACCCTCATCTCCAAGTTCTACGAGGCCGCAGGCCGCAAGGTGCATCTGGGCGGCAACATCGGCGCAGCCCTGCTGCCCATGCTGCCGGAGGTGTCCCCGGAGGACGTGGCTGTGGTGGAGCTTTCCAGCTTCCAGCTGATCAGTATGCACGCAAGCCCCAACATTGCCGTGGTCACCAATGTGACCCCGAACCATCTGGATCACCACAAGGATATGCAGGAATACATTGATGCCAAGCGCAATATCCTGCTGTACCAGAAGCAGCCCTGCCGCGCCGTGCTGGGGTATGAGAACGAGATCAGCCGCTCCATGCAGGCAGACTGCAAGGGCAAGCAGGTGTGGTTTACCCGCCTGCATGATACTGACAACGGTGCCTTCCTGCGCAAGGATGGGATGCTCTGCATGGCCGAGGATGGCGTCGTGACTCCCTTCCTTGCCCAGAAGGATGTCAAGCTGCGTGGCCTGCACAACATCGAAAACCTGCTGGCTGCTGCCGCTGCCGTGTGGGGCGAGGTGCCCGTAGAAGCCATTCGTCAGGTGGGCAGCACCTTCACCGGCGTGGAGCACCGCATCGAGCCGGTGCGTACTCTGGACGGCGTGCTGTACTATAACGATTCCATCGGCACCAGCCCCACCCGCACCATTGCCGGTCTGCGCAGCTTTGACCAGAAGGTTATCCTCATCGCAGGCGGCTACGATAAGCACATCCCCTACGAGCCGCTGGCACCGGAGATCATTGCCCACGTCAAAAATCTGGTGCTGATGGGCGCTACCGGCCCCCGCATCGAAAAGGCTGTGCGGGAGTGCCCCGGCTTTGACGAGACTGCGCTGCCCATTCAGCACGCAGATGATATGCAGCACGCCGTAGAGTTGGCGCGCGCCGCCGCAAAGCCCGGAGATATCATCATCCTGTCCCCGGCAAGCGCCTCCTTTGACCTGTACCCCAACTTTGAGGTGCGCGGCCGCGAGTTCAAAAAGATCGTCAACGCGCTCAAGTGATCGCACAGGTAAAGGATGCAAAGCGCCGCACCCGGTTCGCAAATGCCTGCCGGGGTCTGCCGGTGCTGGACGCTCTGCTGCCGCTGGACTGCGCGCTCTTTCGCAATAGCCAGCCGTGGCGGTTCTATGCCGGCCCTACGCTGGCACTGGAACTTTCCGGCAGCACGGCATGGCTGGCCGGGCACGCAAACCCCGCAGAGCTGGCAAGCTTTTTATCCTTCTGCGGGTGCGAGGGCGCCATTCTGGACGAAGCCGTCTGCCCGCCGCCGGACGGCTGGCACAAGGCAGAAACGTTGACGGTGTTCGGCTTGCCGCAGGGCGGGCTGCTGCCCCTGCCTGCCGTGGACGAAGCTTTGTGGGCGCAGCTGACCCTCTGCCGGGAAGCGCCCGCCGCCCGGGTGGCACAGGCGCTTTACCCCGCAGACTCCGCCCGGCAGGCGGATTTTTACTCAGAGCTATGCACAAAGCGCAGCCGGGGCAGGGCAGTGGCATGGACGCTGGAGCAGGGAAGTACAGTCGTCTGCACCGTAGGTGCTTATGCCCTGTGCAACGGGCAAGCCTACATGGCCTGTGGGCAGACCGCAGAGCCGCTGCGGGGCAAGGGCATCGGCGGGCGGCTCATTGTGGAAATGGCAAACAGCTTTGCCGCCGAGGGTCTGCGTCCGGTATTCCTCTGCGCGCCGGAGCGGGTGCGGTTTTATAGCCGTCTCGGCTTTGCAAAGCAGGCCGAGTACGCCCGCTATGTGTCCGAGAAATGATAAAGCTTTTTACGCAAAATGCAAGAACCCAAAATAACAGGAAGGAACTATCACGTTATAATGTCGATTCTGAACCACTTTTTTGATTATAAGCCCGAGGTGCTGGCGCTGGACGAAAAGGCTATGGAGCTGTGCCAGCCCTACTTCCGCCAGATGGAGGAAATCCGGGATTTCAACCAGCTGAAGATGCTCAAGGCTTTTGCCGATACCCAGATGTCCTCCACCGATATGCTGGGCACCACCGGTTACGGTCTGTGGGATACCGGCCGCGCCAAGCTGGAGCAGATCTTTGCACAGGTCATGGGCGCAGAGGACGCGCTGGTGCGCAGCCAGTTCCAGAGCGGCACCCACACGCTGGCGGTGGCACTGTTCGGTCTGCTGCGGGCAGGGGACACCCTGCTGGCCGCCACCGGCCGCCCCTACGATACGCTGGAGGGCGTCATCGGTCTGGACGGCAAGGGCAAGGGCACCGGCACCCTGATGGACTACGGCGTAAACTACGACGAAGCTCCCCTCAAGCCCGACTTCACCCCGGACTACGATCTGATCGCCCAGAAAGCCCCCGGCGCAAAGGTGTGCCACATCCAGCGCAGCCGCGGTTATTTACAGCGCAACGCCTTTGATCTGTCTACAATCCGCAAGATCGCCGATACCGCCCGCGCCGCAAACCCGGAGATCATCATCTTTGTGGACAACTGCTACGGTGAGTTCACCCAAACGCAGGAGCCCTGTCAGGTGGGCGCGGATATTGCAGTAGGCAGCCTGATCAAAAACCCCGGCGGCGGCATTGCACCCACCGGCGGCTACATCGTAGGACGCAGGGATCTGGTGGAACTGTGTGCTTACCGCCTGAATGCCCCCGGCCTTGGCAAGGAGCTGGGCTGCACGCTGGAGACCCCCCGGGATATGTATCTGGGCTTCTACTACGCCCCCGGCGTGGTGTGCGAGGCCATCAAGACCGCCATCTACGCCCAGTGTATGCTGGAGCTGCTGGGCAAAAAGCCCATCCCGCGCTACTGTGAGGATCACAACGATATCGTCACCTGCTTTGATGCCGGTACGGCAGAAGCGCTCATCGGCTTCTGTCAGGGCATTCAGGCCGCCAGCCCCGTGGACAGCTACGCCGCCCCGGAACCCAGCCCGGAGCCGGGCTATACCGACGAGGTGGTCATGGCCAGCGGCAGCTTTACGCAGGGCAGCACCATTGAGCTTTCCTGCGATGGCCCCCTGCGTGCCCCCTATACCTGCTATCTGCAGGGCGGCTTGAACTTTGCCGCCAGCCGCGCCGGTGTGCTGCTGGCTGTCCAGAAAGCATATTTTAAGGAGTAATGCTTGCCCGGCGGGCAAATAACACGCAAACAAAAAGGAGCTATCGCACAACACGCTGCGATAGCTCCTTTTTTCCCTCTATACACAAAGTAACACACAAATAAACGCTTACACGGCACGGGCCTGCACGGCGGGGAGCGGCTCGATCAAGGCCGGGTGCATTCCCTCGCGGTAGTCCAGATCTCCCTGATCCAGACCACGCAGCAGAACCTCTGCGGTAGCAATGTTGGTGGCAATAGGGACGCTGTGCATATCGCACAAACGCAGCAGATTCTGCTCGGTCAGGCTGGCGGCATCGGCCTTCAGCGGGTCGCGGAAGAACAGCACCAGATCCACCTCATCGCAGGCAACGCGGGAGGTGATCTGCTGCACACCGCCCAGTTTGCCGGAAAGGTAGCAGTGCACCGGCAGGCCGGTGGTCTGCGCAAGCATCCGGCCGGTGGTACCGGTGGCGATAACATTATTGCGGGAAAGGATGGCACTGTAAGCGGTACAGAATTGCAGAGCCAGTTCTTTGCGGGAATCGTGGGCAAGAATTGCGATCGTCATAGGATGCTCTCTCCTTTACTTATTTTTACATAGTACCAGTTGTGATGTACGAATTTTGAAATCCTGTGAAACGGAAGTGAAATCGATATCAAGTCTTACAATATAGTTTTACCGCATCAAAAACGCTCTGTCAAGAGAAAACTTTGCTTTTTTAACCTATAAAAACATAAAAGTAATACTTTAACATTGTGAGAAACGGCAAAATCTTGGATACATACCACTATCCAAGGACATCCGTTTTCTGGGAAAAGTGAAATATTTTTCACTTTATGTGCTTGTTTTGAAACACAGTCCATCCCGATAAAACAAAAATACAGACCAAAGCAGCTTGCATCGGCCTGTACAGGAAATTTTTTTCAACTATCAAAAACTTGCTCTGCCGCGCCCGCAGGCCGGACAGAATTGTAAAAAAATTATGAAGAAGCCGGGGCGAGGAAACTCACCGGATCTGCCCGTCACCGTGGATGACGTATTTGTAGCTGCAAAGCTCCTCCAGCCCCATGGGGCCCCGGGCGTGCAGCTTCTGGGTAGAGATGCCCATCTCGCAGCCCAGACCAAACTCTCCGCCGTCGGTAAAGCGGGTGGAGCAGTTCACATACACGGCGGCGCTGTCCACCGCAGCGGTAAAGTGGTCGGCGTCTGCCTGTGTCTGGGTCAGGATAGCCTCGCTGTGACCGGTGGAGTGCTGTGCAATGTGAGCAATGGCTTCGCCTACGCTGTCCACCACCTTGACGGCAAGGATATAGTCCAGAAACTCGGTGTCAAAGTCCGCAGGACCGGCGGGCGTACCGGGAATGATGGCGGCGGCGCGTGCGTCCAGCCGCAGCTCTACCGGCTGCTTGCCCGCAGCAACGCGGTCGGGGCCAAGACGCTGTGCGAGCTTGGGCAGAAACTCCTGCGCAATGGCAGAATGCACCAAACACACCTCCTCGGCGTTGCACACGCTGGGGCGGCTGGCCTTGGCGTTTTCAATAATGTCCAGTGCCTTTGCCTGATCGGCGGTATCGTCCACAAAAATGTGGCAGATGCCGGTACCGGTCTGGATGCAGGGCACCTTGGCATTCTCCACGCAGGCGCGGATCAGCCCTGCACCGCCCCGGGGGATCAGCAGATCCACATAGCCCACGGCAGTCATCAGGGCGTTGGCGGAAGCGTGGGTGGTGTCCTCGATCAGGCAGACTGCGTTTTCCGGCAGGCCGTTCTCCCGCAGCCCCTGCCGCAGTGCCTGCACGATGGCGTTGGCGCTGCGCCATGCCTCCTTGCCGCAGCGCAGGATGCAGGCGTTGCCGCTCTTGATGGCAAGGGCGGCGGCATCGCTGGTCACGTTGGGACGGCTCTCGTAGATGATGGCGATCACACCCATGGGCACGGCGGTCTTTTCGATCACCAGTCCGTTGGGGCGCTCCACCCGCTTCAGCACCCGGCCCACCGGATCGGGCAGGGCGGCAACCTCTTCAATGCCCTTTGCCATGGCGCGGATGCGCTCCTCGGTCAGGGCAAGACGATCCAGCATCACCTCGCTGATATGCCCCTTTGCAGCGGCCATATCAGCGGCGTTGGCGGCAAGGATGGCCGTCATGCTTGCGGGGCTGCACAGCTGCGCAGCCATACTGCGCAGTGCTTGTGCGCGGGCAGCGCCATCAGCCAGTGCCAGCGCAGCCTTTGCCCCGCGGGCGGCTTCCAGAATTTCCTGTGTTGTCATAGCTCAAACCTCCTGTGTGGACAGTGCGGGCTGCTTGTGCCCGGCAAAGCGGGTGCCGATGGGCTTGCCCGCAGCGATATCATACAGCAGCTCCGGGTGTGCGCCGTTGGCAATGACCATATCTGCGCCGCTGCCGGTCACCATGCGGGCAGCCCGCAGCTTGGTAGCCATGCCGCCGGTGCCCAGTGCCGAACCTGCACCGTCTGCCAGTGCCATCACCTCCGGGGTGATCTCTTCCACCAGCGGGATGAGTGCCGCATCCGGGTGGGTGTGGGGGTTCGCGGTGTACAGACCGTCGATGTCGCTCAGCAGCACAAGCAGGTCGGCCTTGCAGCAGCAGGCCACAATAGCGGCCAGCGTGTCGTTGTCGCCAATGGAGGTGATCTCATCGGTGGCAACGCTGTCGTTCTCATTGATGATGGGCAGTGCACCCAGCTCCAGCAGGCGGGTCAGAGTGTTCTGGATGTTCACCCGGCGCTCGGTGTGCTCCACGTCTACGCCGGTAAGCAAGATCTGCGCTACCGTGTGATCGTAGGCACTGAACAGCCGGTCGTAGGTGTACATCAGCTCGCACTGCCCCACGGCGGCGCAGGCCTGCTTGGTGGTGGTATCCTTGGGGCGTGCAGGCAGCGAAAGCTTGCCCACGCCCATGCCGATAGCGCCGGAGGACACCAGAATCACCTCGTGTCCCTCGTTCTTTAAATCGCTCAATACCTTGACCAGTTCCTCTGCATGGCGGATGTTCAGCCGCCCGGTGGGGTATGCCAATGTGGAGGTGCCCACTTTCACAACGATGCGCATGATTCCATTAACCCTTTCCCATTTCCTTTGTTTTGTCGTAAGCAGCCAGCACGGCATCCATCACCGCACCGCGCAGCCCATGTTCTTCCAGTACCCGCACGCCCTGAATGGTGCTGCCGCCGGGGCTGCACACAGCGTCCTTCAGCGCACCGGGGTGCTTGCCGCTTTCCAGCACCAGCTTTGCGCTGCCCAGCACCATCTGTGCGGCGTACTCCTGTGCCTTTGCCCGGGGCAGACCGCAGGCCACGCCGCCATCGGCCAGCGCTTCAATAAACTGGTACACCCATGCCGGGCCGCAGCCGGAAACGCAGCTTGCAGCATCGATCATGCCCTCGGCTACGGCGTCCAGACGCCCGGCGGGAGCCATCAGCTGACAGAAAGCTTCCTCTTCCTCGGCGGTCACGTTGACGGAGCAGTACTGGATCATGCCTTCGCCCACCGATGCCGGGGTGTTGGGCATGATGCGGATGACGGGGTAGTCGCCGCCCGCCATCTCCTGAATGCGTGCCACCGGCAGGCCGGCAGCCATGGTGCACAGCACGAACCGATTGCTGCGCTCGGCAAGGATGAACCGCAGCGGCTCCAGCATGGCTTCCATCATCTGGGGCTTCACCGCCAGAAAGATCAAATCGCAGTCACCGGCGACCTCGGCGTTGGTAGCCGTTTGGCAGCCCAGTTCTGCGGCCAGCGCCTCGGCCTTGGCAGCCGTGCGGTTCGCCAGAAATACATTCTCAGGCTCGGTAGCCTTGCACACGGCGCGGGCAATAGCCCCGCCCATGTTTCCACAGCCTAAAAACCCAATGGTTTTCATCATAATAATAACCCTCCCTCGGCAGGTATGCACTGCATAAAATTCTGCTTCTTATTCATTCTAAGCATAGGGCGGGAGAAAATCAAGACTTTTGTCTTATTTTGGGCGGCTATAATGTAAAAACAGCACCTTCGGGGCGGGCAGTGCACACACAAACTTCATAAAAAGGTAAGAATCTTTACTTGAAATAAGGTCACATTTTGCGGTAAAATAGATCATGGGGTATCATTCACGGAAACGGCAGCGGCGACTGCCGGGAAAGGATGGGTTTTTGTGTCACAAACGACAAAACGGGCACTGGAGGCATCTTTAAAGAAGCTGCTGCTGGAAAAGCCCCTGAACAAGATCACGATCAACGATATCACCGAGGACTGCGGGGTAAACCGCATGACCTTTTATTACCATTTCAAGGATATTTACGATCTGGTGGACTGGATCTTAGCAGAGGATGCCGCCAAGGCGATGGAAGGCCGCCGGGGCTTTGGTACATGGAGCGAAGCCTATCTGGACGTTCTGCACCAGCTGCAGGACAACAAGACCCTTGTGCTCAATGTTTACCGCTCGGTGGGCAGGGAACAGGTGGAGCAGTACCTTTATAGATTGCTGGACCCCATCCTGAAGGACTTTGCAGACCGCGAATGCCACGATATCACCGTACAGGATGCAGACAAACAGTTTGTTGTCGATTTTTACAAGTATGCACTGGTGGGCATGACGCTGGAATGGACCCGCCGGGATATGAAGAACGACCCCAAGCAGATGGTGGAGCGCGTAAGCACCATGATCCACGGGGATTTCCGCCGTGCACTGTGCCGCCTGAGCACCGGCAGCCTGAAAATAGAGGAATGAAGCGTTTTTTGTCCGTGCGGCTTCAATAAAATTTTATCAAATGGTACGCCGTGATGGGTTTTCCATCACGGCGTATTTTCTGTTTATGGCACAAAAACACGCAAAGTAGTAAGATGTGGTCAAGCAAAATAAGAATTTCCAAAGGAATCATTTCGGGAGGAAAAGTTATGAATACATCTCTTGAGAACCTGACCCACAAGATGCAGCGTGCTGCACTTGGTAAAATAGTGGACGTGGCGCTTTCCCACGCCGAGCAAGACCGTGAAAAAACAATGTGCCAGCTGGTAGATGCTGCAAAGCAGTTCTACGGCAGCGGCTTCAGCGATGAGACCTACGAGAACGCCAAAAAGGTGCTGACCGACCCCGACAGCAAGTGGACGAAACTTATCAACTGCGTGCTGGATCAGACCGACCCCCATGTGGCGCGTACCACCGCGCTGAATCTGGGCTACGAAGCCTTCTTCCGCGGAACCAAGACCATCCGCGAGAACCGCGTCAAGTACCAGTGCAATATCCCCTGGCTGATCTTGTTCGACCCCACCTCTGCCTGCAATATGCACTGCGTGGGCTGCTGGGCAGGCGAGTACGGCAACAAGAACAACCTCAGCTTTGAGGATATGGACAAGATCGTTACGCAGGGAAAGGAGCTGGGCGTGTACCTGTATATGCTGACCGGCGGCGAGCCGCTGGTGCGCAAGAAGGATGTGCTCAAGCTGGCAGAAAAGCACAACGATGTGCAGTTTGCCATCTACACCAACTCCACCCTCATCGACGAGCCATTCTGTGAAGAGGTGCAGCGTCTGGGCAATATCGCCTTTATGCTGTCCATCGAGGGCACCCCGGAGACCAACGATGCCCGCCGCGGCGAAGGCCATTATGCCGCTGTGATGCACGCCATGGATCTGCTCAAGAAGTACGGCATCCTCTTCGGCACCTCCATCTGCTACACCCGTCAGAACATCGACGCTGTTACCAACGATGAGTTCATGCGTTTCCTGTGCGAGAAGGGCGCGCACTTCGGCTTCTACTTCCACTATATGCCCGTTGGCAACGAGGCCGCCCCGGAGCTGATGCCCACCCCGGAGCAGCGCAAGTATATGATCGACCGCATCCGGTATCTGCGCTCTTCCGAGTGCGATATCCCGTTCTATCCTATGGACTTCCAGAACGACGGTGAGTTCGTGGGCGGCTGCATCGCCGGCGGCCGCAACTACTTCCATATCAACTCTGCCGGTGACGCCGAGCCCTGCGTGTTCATCCACTACTCCAACGCCAATATCCACGACCAGTCTATTCTTGAGATTCTGCACAGCCCGCTGTTCATGGCTTACCACAACGGCCAGCCCTTCAACAAGAACCATCTGCGTCCCTGCCCGATGCTGGAAAACCCCGAGCTGCTGGAAAAGATGGTGCACGAGACCGGTGCCCACAGCACCGACCTGCAGTCCCCGGAAAGCGTCGAGCACCTGTGCGAGAAGTGCAAGGCTTACGCCGCCGACTGGCAGCCCACCGCAGACGAAGTGTGGTCCCACCACAAGATCCGCGAGAGCCGGTATGAGAACTATAAGGATTGGAAGCCCTCTCAGCCGCTGGATTGAGCTGAAATCTGAATCAAAGCAATAAACGACCCCCGCCCTGTGTTCCTGACTGGAACATAAGGCGGGGGTCTTGCTGTGCATGTTGGCGGCTATTTATTTCTTATCGCTTTCTTTAATTGCCTTTAGAATACAAATTCCCATAGCTAAAACAGGAAACAGCACTCTGAGAGCTAAAAACCCTTGTGGGTCTCCAAAATCGATGTTTGCGTCTGCAAATAGCCCAACGAACCATGCCGCTAAAGTAGAAATGATCGCGATTGTGTAAGTCATTTGTCAAACCTTCGTGAATTATTTCTCGGTTGTGTTTTTGCCCCGTACAAGCATACCGGCAATTGTGATTAAAAGACCTGCGGCTCCACCAACAAAAGCAAAAATATTACTTATAGATAAGGCAATCCCAGCCAGAATAACGGCGATACCCAATAACATCATTTTAATACCCATTAAATCGTTCTCCTTTATATACGTTCTTATAATACGGCATGGCTAAAAAATACCCCGCATCGGAAGTGCTCTGATGCGGGGCAGGGAAGGGTTACTGGTTTTCAGCAGGTTGCGGTGCAGCGGGCTGTGCGGCTGCATCGTCTGCGGGGTCGCCGAACTGGTCGTGATAGCTGTTCAGCAGGGTCAGCTCCTGATTGCGCTGCAAGCCGTGGATGACCAGCTTTTTGATGACATCGTAGATAACGGCAAACAGCGGCACGCCAACGATCATGCCCACAAAGCCCCACAGGCCGCCAAACAGCAGGATGGCGAACAGTACCCAGAAGCTGGAAAGGCCGGTGGTGTTGCCCAGAATTTTGGGTCCGATGATGTTGCCGTCCAGCTGCTGCAAAATCAGCACGAACAGCACGAACCACAGCGCCTTGATGGGGCTCTGGATGAGAATGAGCAGGGTGGCGGGAATGGCACCGATGAAGGGGCCGAAGAAGGGGATGACGTTGGTCACACCGATGATCACCGACACCAGCAGCGCACTGGGGAACTTGAAGATCAGACAGCCGATATAGCACAGCACGCCAATGATGGCAGAATCCATGATCTTGCCGTTGATGAAGCCGCCGAACATCCGGTCTGCGTATTTCACTTCCTCGGTGATCAGCTGCGCCCAGCGGGGACGGACGATGCTGTGCAGCACCAGCTTGCCCTGCTGGACGAACCGCTTGCGGCTGGCCAGCATATACACCGCCACGATGATGCCGATGATCAGGTTCTTGGCCACCGTCACCACGTTCAGCACGCCGATGGCTGCGCCGCTTACGATGTTCTGCATGGAGGGCAGCAGGGTGTTCTTGATCCACGTGTCAAGATTGGTATTCAGGGCAGCATAGGCCGAATTGAGCAGCTCCATGATCTGTTCGTTGTTTTCAATAAACTCCAGATGGTTTGCCCAGTACATGAACCTTGTAATGTTGGCCTGCGCGGTGTAGTACAGGGTCGTCACGCTGGTGATCAGCTGCGGCACGATCATCATGACCAGCGCATACACCAGCAAAAGTCCGAACAGGATGGTGAGTGCCACGGACAGCGCGTTGATCAGACCGTTCATCTTTTCCGGGATGAACCGGCGCAGAAAGTTTTCGATGCTGTTGCATACCGGCTTGAGCAGATAGGCAATGACGGCACCGTAGATAAAGGGCATCAGGATGCCGGTCAGGGTAGAGATAGCTGAGCCAAAGCCGTCAAAGCGGTAGATAAGGAAAAAGAAGATGATGCTCAGTGCAATGGCACCAAACCCTGCGAGCATCCCATAGAGATACGGTTTGATGTGCGGCTTTTTGTCCATCATGACAAACTCCATTCCTGCTGCGGGCAGCGGGAATACCCACAGCGCTTATTAAATTTTGTTGCTTCTGCGCCAGATGTGCAGCTTTTCAGCCTCGCGGATCAGCTCCTCGCGGAAGTCCGGGTGTGCGACGCTGATCAGAGCCTCGGCCTTTTCCCAGGAGGTCAGGCCCTTCAGGTTCACGCAGCCATACTCGGTGCACAGGTAGTGCACGTTGGCGCGGGTGTCGGTAACGATGCTGCCATTCTCCAGCGTGGGACGGATACGGCTTTCCAGCTGGCCGGTCTTTTTATTAAAGAAGGTGGAGGACAGGCAGATAAAGCTCTTGCCGCCCTTAGAAAGGTATGCGCCCAGCACGAAGTCCAGCTGACCGCCTGCACCGGAAATGTGCTTCACACCGGCGCTCTCGGCGTTCACCTGACCAAACAGGTCGATATCCACGGCATTGTTGATGGAGATAAAGTTGTCCAGTGCGGAAATGCTGCGGATGTCGTTGGTGTAGTCCACCGGGGCAGACATACACTCCGGGTTATCGTTCAGGTAATCGTACATCTTCTGGGTGCCGGCACCAAAGGCGTAGACCTGACGGCCCTTGTCCAGCTGCTTGCGGCTGCCGTTGATCTTGCCGGCCTTGGCAATATCCACAAAGGCATCCACATACATCTCGGTGTGCACGCCCAGATCCTTCAAATCGCTCTGCGCGATCAGCCCGCCGATGGCGTTGGGCATACCACCGATGCCCAGCTGCAGGCAGGCACCGTTGGGGATCTGCGGCACAATGAGGTTGGCTACCTTCAGGTCCACCTCGGTAGCGGCACCGGCAGCAGCCATCTGACCGATGGGGGGATTTGCGCCCTCCACAATGCCGCTCACCTGAGAAACGTGTACGCAGTTCTCCATGCCGCCAAGGCAGCGCGGCATATTGGTGTTGACCTCCACGATGATCTTCTTGGCCTTTTCACACACGGCACCCAGATGCGAAGCGCTGGGGCCAAAGTTGAAGTAGCCGTGCTCGTCCATGGGGGTCACCTGAAATACTGCCACATCCACGGGGTCACTGCTCTCGCGGTAGTAGCGGGGCAGCTCAGAGTAGCGGATGGGGGAGTAGAAGGAGAAGCCCTGCGCAATGGCCTTGCGCTCAATGCCGCCCATGTGCCAGCTGTTCCAAGTCATGTGGGCAGCGGGGTCGTCGATCTGGAAGATCTCCGGCACCCACATCAGGATGCCGCCCCGGAAGTTGACCCCTTCCAGCTCCGGCAGGCGCTTTGCCAGCTCGGCATCCACGGCCACAGGGGTGTTCACAGCCCAGCCGTAATCCACCCAGTCGCCGCTTTTGACCAGAGCGGCAGCCTGCGCAGCAGTCATAAGCTTCTGTGCGTACAGTTCCTTGCAATCCATTATAAACCATCCTCTCTTAAAATACATAAAAGAATTGTAAACAATTCTGTGCGGACAAATGATGCAGCTGTTTTACGCCTGTTTTACGCCTGTTTTGCGGAATGCACACCGTTTTGCCACATCTGTATGGTAACCTTATAAACAAGGCAGCAGTGTGTGCTCAGCTCCGCGCAGAACAGCTCAACTTAGTTATAACATTAACAAAGTGTAGAATCAATAGTTTTGGCTAAAAAACAGCCAGTATAGCATAATAAACAGTTTTCTTAGCTTTATGTGGGGATTGTTTGGTACGCAAAAAACAAAAAAGTTGAGAAAAAGTCTTGATAAAATTTTGACGATGTGCTTTACTAATAGCGTGGGAAGCAACTGCGGAGCAGTGCGGAATGGTTCGTTTAAAATTTAACGATAAATCGCACCGCAGCAGTTTCAGGTTGCACCCAAAGCTGGAAAGTGCTATCATGGCAGAACCACATCGCGCTTAGTAATTACAGCGCACAAGGAGGACACTGACCGATGGCAACAGCAGTTTATCCCGGGTCGTTCGATCCGGTCACCAAGGGACATCTTGATATCATCAAGCGCGCAGCAAAGATCAACGACCACCTCATTGTGGCGGTGCTGATCAACAGTGCCAAGCATCCGCTGTTCACAGTGGAAGAGCGGGTGGCTATGCTGCAGGAATGTTGCAAGAACATCCCCAACGTGACCGTGGAAAGCTTCGACGGCCTGACCGTGGAGTTCGCAAAAAAGCGCCACGCATCCGTCATGGTGCGCGGGCTGCGGGCGGTAACGGACTTTGAAAACGAGATCCAGCTTGCGCAGACCAACCACGCACTGATGCCCGGCATCGAGACCATGTTCCTTGCCACCAGCATCAAATGGAGTTATCTTTCCTCCACCATTGTAAAGGAAGCAGCGTATTACGGCAGTGACATCAGCAAGTTCGTCACACCCAATGTGGAAAAGGCCGTCAGCGAAAAATACGCCCAGCTCCGGGAGAGGGAAGAGACCTGATATCGCAAAAATGCCGCAGGGCGTTTTGATAACTGGGTAACCGATAAGTAACACACATACACAATTCAGGAGGCTATTCACATGAAAAAGATCGTTATCGCATCTGCATGCCGCACCGCTATCGGCAAGTTCGGTGGCACTCTGGCCAACGTTCCCGCTGTTGAGCTGGGCTCCATCGTCATCAAGGAGGCTCTGGACCGTGCAAACGTCAAGCCCGAGCAGGTCGATCATGTTTACATGGGCTGCGTCATTCAGGCTGGTCTGGGCCAGAACGTCGCTCGTCAGGCTGCCCTGAAGGCTGGTCTGCCCATCGAGACCCCCGCTGTCACCGTCAACGTGGTCTGCGGCTCCGGTCTGAACTGCGTGAACATGGCTGCTCAGATGATCGAGGCAGGCGATGCTGATATCGTTGTTGCAGGCGGCATGGAGAACATGGATATGGCTCCCTTCGCACTGCAGAAGGCTCGCTACGGCTACCGCATGGGCGCTCCCATGGGCAAGAGCGAGATCGTGGATACCATGGTCAACGATGCACTGTGGGATGCCTGCGGCTTCAACAAGCACATGGGCATGACCGCTGAGAACGTCTGCACCAACGAGACCTACCAGAAGAAGTACGGCTACAGCCCCATCACCCGCGAGATGCTGGACGAGTTCTCATACAACAGCCAGCTGAAGGCTGACAAGGCCATCAAGGACGGCGCCTTCAAGGACGAGATCGTTCCTGTTGTCATCAAGGGCAAGAAGGGCGACACCGTGTTCGATACCGATGAGGGTCCCCGTCTGAGCGCTCCCGAGGTTCTGGCAAAGCTGAAGCCCGCCTTCACCAAAGACGGCATCGTCACCGCTGGTAACTCTTCCGCCATCAACGACGGCGCTGCTGCTCTGGTCGTCATGAGCGAGGAGAAGGCTAAGGAACTGGGCGTGAAGCCTCTGGCAACCTGGGTCGCCGGTGCTCTGGCAGGCGTTGAGCCCGAGGTCATGGGTCTGGGCCCCATCGCTGCTACCAAGAAGGTCATGGCTAAGACCGGCATGACCGTTGCTGATATGGATCTGGTCGAGGCCAACGAGGCATTCGCAGCACAGTCCATCGCTGTCGGCGAGGCTCTGGGCTTTGATAAGGACAAGCTGAACGTCAACGGCGGCGCAATCGCTCTGGGTCACCCGGTCGGCGCTTCCGGCGCTCGTATCCTGGTCACCCTGCTGTACGCTATGAAGCACCGTGGTGCTCACAAGGGTCTGGCTACCCTGTGCATCGGCGGCGGCATGGGCTGCGCTACCATCGTTGAGATGGACTAAGCACTTTTTCTCTGAATCCTGATTGAACCACAGACCCGGAGCGCCGGAGGGAACCGGAGAGCCCTCCTGCGTTCCGGGGGCTGTTTTGAAAAAACTGAACTGTATGAAATGGAGGTTTTCACAATGGCATTTGTAAAAACCGAGGTGCAGGGCGCTGTTGAGATCATTACCATCGACCGTCCCAAGGCACTGAACGCCCTGAACCCCGAGGTTCTGGCTGACCTGAAGGCTGCTTTTGAGGCAGTCGATCAGGAGACTATCCGCTGCATTGTTCTGACCGGCGAAGGCGACAAGAGCTTTGTTGCCGGTGCCGATATCGGCTCCATGAGCACCATGACCAAGGCAGAAGGCGAAGCTTTCGGCAAGCTGGGCAATGATGTGTTCCTGATGATCGAGCATTTCCCCATCCCCGTCATCGCAGCCGTCAATGGCTTTGCACTGGGCGGCGGCAACGAGCTGGCTATGAGCTGCGATTTCCGCATCTGCTCTGACAACGCTGTGTTCGGTCAGCCGGAAGTCGGTCTGGGCATCACCCCGGGCTTTGGCGGTACCCAGCGTCTGGCTCGTCTGGTCGGCATGGGCATGGCAAAGCAGCTGGTCTACTCTGCTCTGAACATCAAGGCTGACGAAGCTTACCGCATTGGTCTGGTCAACGCCGTGTATCCGCAGGCTGAGCTGATGGAGAACGTCCTGAAGCTGGCCGGCAAGATCGCAAAGAACGCTCCCATTGCTGTGCGCAACTGCAAGAAGGCAATGAACGACGGCATCAGCCTGCCCATCGAGAAGGCTGTTGAGGTCGAGGAGAAGCTGTTCGGCGATTGCTTCGAGACCCACGACCAGAAGGAAGGCATGGCCTGCTTCCTGTCCCGTGAGAAACCGAAGCCCAAGGCAGTGTTCACCAACAACTAATCCATTACATAATTTTTGATATTAAAGGAGAGATTTCCTATGAAGATCGGTGTTATCGGCGCTGGCACTATGGGTCAGGGCATCGCAAAGGCATTTGCACAGGTTGAGGGCAACACCGTTGCTCTGTGCGACATCAAGCAGGAGTGGGCCGAGAATGGTCTGGCAAAGATCAAGAAGGGCTACGAGAAGCTGGTCGCTAAGGGAAAGATGACCCAGGAGAAGGCTGACGCGATCGTCGCCGCCATCACCCCGGGCCTGAAGGAAGATCTGTGCGCAGACTGCGATCTGGTCGTTGAGGCTGCTTTCGAGGATATGAAGGTCAAGCAGACCACCTTCGGCGAGCTGGATAAGATCTGCAAGCCCGAGTGCGTCTTCGCTTCCAACACTTCTTCTCTGTCCATCACCGAGATCGGCAAGGGTCTGACCCGTCCCCTGATCGGTATGCATTTCTTCAACCCCGCAGACCGCATGAAGCTGATCGAGGTCATCGCCGGCTGCAACACTCCCGTTGAGACCGTTGAGAAGATCAAGGAGATCTCCGTTGCTATCGGCAAGACCCCCGTTCAGGTCAACGAGGCTGCCGGCTTTGTGGTCAACCGCATCCTGATCCCCATGATCAATGAGGCTGCCTTCATCAAGATGGAGGGCGTTTCTGATATCGCCGGCATCGACACCGCTATGAAGCTGGGTGCTAACCACCCCATGGGACCTCTGGAACTGGGCGACTTCATCGGTCTGGACATCTGCCTGGCCATCATGGACGTGCTGTACAACGAGACCGGCGACAGCAAGTACCGTGCCTGCCCGCTGATCCGCAAGATGGTGCGCGGCGGCAATCTGGGCTGCAAGACCGGTAAGGGCTTCTACGTTTACAACGCAGACCGCACCAAGACCCCGGTTGACCAGCTGTAAGTTCTGATAAACATTTCTCCCGGCTGCGGGGAAAGCAGTCGGGAGGAATTTGTTTGCACCGGGCTATTCCGGTAAATGAAAAAAGACCTGTTAGGAGGATATAGCGATGGATTTTACTCTGTCCAAGCAGCAGCAGATGGTGCAGAAAATGTACCGCGAGTTTGCTGAGAACGAAGTCAAGCCTCTGGCAAAGAAGGTTGACGCAGAGGAATACTTCCCCAAGGAGACCGTCGAAAAGATGGGCAAGCTGGGCATGATGGGCATCTATTTCCCGACTGAGGTCGGCGGTGCAGGCGGCGATGTGCTGTCCTACGTCATGGCCGTGGAGGAGCTGAGCAAGGTCTGCGGCACCACCGGTGTCATCGTCTCTGCTCACACCAGCCTGTGCGCTGCTCCCATTTACGAGAACGGCACCCCCGAGCAGAAGGCTAAGTATCTGCCGAAGCTCTGCAGCGGCGAGTGGCTGGGCGCTTTCGGCCTGACCGAGCCGGGCGCAGGTACTGATGCGCAGGGTCAGCAGACCATTGCCAAGGAAGATGGCGATTACTGGGTGCTGAACGGCTCCAAGATCTTCATCACCAACGCCGGCTTTGCTGATGTGTTCATCGTCATCGCCGTTACCGATAACGTGTTGGATAAGCGCGGCCGTCCCACTAAGCTCTGCTCCGCCTTCATCGTGGAGCGCACCGACCCGGGCTTCTCTGTTGGTAAGGCAGAGGACAAGATGGGCATCCGCGGTTCTTCTACCTGCGAGCTGATCTTTGAGGATTGCCGTATCCCGAAGGATCGTATGCTGGGCGTGCGCGGCAAGGGCTTCCAGCTGGCTATGGCTACGCTGGACGGCGGCCGTATCGGCATCGCTTCTCAGGCTCTGGGCATTGCTGAGGGCGCTCTGGAGGAGACCGTTGCTTACGTCAAGGAGCGCAAGCAGTTCGGCCGTGCTATTGCTGCTTTCCAGAACACCCAGTTCGAGCTGGCTGAGATGAAGGCTCGTGTTGAGGCTGCGAAGTATCTGGTTTATGCTGCCGCTCTGAAGAAGCAGCAGGCTATGGATGGCGCAAAGGTTCGTTACAGCGTCGAGGCTGCACAGGCCAAGCTGATCGCAGCCCGCACCGCAAGCGATGTGACCCGTCGCTGCCTGCAGCTGTTCGGTGGTTACGGCTACACCCGTGACTACCCCATCGAGCGCATGATGCGTGATGCCAAGATCACCGAGATCTACGAGGGCACCAGCGAAGTGCAGATGATGGTCATTTCCGGCGCGCTGCTGAAGTAAGGGAGGCAAGAGTTACAATGAAAGCAATTGTTTGTGTAAAGCAGGTTCCTGATACCTCCGGCAAGGTGTCCGTCAAGCCCGATGGCACTCTGGATCGTGCATCCATGGCAACCATCACCAACCCCGATGACCTGAATGCTCTGGAGGCTGCTCTGAAGCTGAAGGACGCCACCGGCTGTGAAGTCGTTGTTGTCACCATGGGTCCCCCGCCGGCAGAGGGTATGCTGCGTGAGCTGCTGGCCCGTGGCGCTGATAAGGCCGTTCTGGTCTCCGGCCGTGAGTTCGGCGGGTCCGATACCTTTGCAACCAGCCAGATCCTGGCTGCTGCCGTCAACAAGATCGGCGTTGGCCCCGAGGACGTTGTGTTCTGCGGCCGTCAGGCAATCGATGGCGATACCGCACAGGTCGGCCCCCAGATCGCTGAAAAGCTGCATCTGCCGCAGGTCACTTACGTTGCCGACATCCAGAAGGATGGCAACACGCTGACCGTGAAGCGTATGCTGGAGGACGGCTACATGATGGTCAAGGTGCAGACTCCCTGCCTGCTGACCTGCATCAAGGAGCTGAACGACCCCCGCTACATGAGCGTGAACGGCATCTTTACCTGCTACGACAAGCCCATGGAAGTGTTCGACTACAACGCATTGAAGGACGATCCGCTGATCGAGGTGGACACCATTGGCCTGAAGGGTTCTCCGACGAACGTCTTTAAGTCCTTCACTCCTCCGCAGAAGGGCGCAGGCACCATGCTGCAGGGCGACGATGTTGCTGCCCAGCTGGCTGGCATCCTGGCCAAGAAGCACCTGATCTGATGAAAGGAGCATAGGATTACAATGGCTGATTTTAACGAATACAAGGGCGTATGGGTCTTTTGCGAGCAGCGCCAGGGCGCACTGATGTCCACTGACTTCGAGCTGGTTAGCGAGGCCCGTAAGCTGGCCGACGAGCTGGGCTGCGAGGTCACCGGCCTGCTGCTGGGCGACAACGTGGAGGGCATTGCCAAGGAGCTGGGCGGCTACGGTGCCGACAAGGTTCTGGTGTGCGACAGCCCCCTGCTGAAGAATTACACCACCGACGCATACGCTAAGGTCGTGTGCGATATGGTCAACGAGTACAAGCCTGAGGTGCTGCTGATCGGCGCTACCAACATCGGCCGCGACCTCGGCCCCCGCTGCGCAGCCCGTCTGCACACCGGCCTGACCGCCGACGCTACCCATCTGGATATCGACACTGCAAAGTACATCGACTTCCTGAAGGAGAGCTCCACCATCGACCTGTCCAAGCAGAAGTTCGATATGGAAGACCGCAACCTGAAGATGACCCGTCCCGCATTCGGCGGCCATCTGATGGCTACCATCATCTGCCCCCGTTTCCGTCCCCAGATGTCCACCGTGCGTCCCGGCGTTATGAAGAAGGCTCCCTTCGATCAGGCCAAGGCTGATGCCTGCCAGATCGTCAAGCCCGCCTTCAGCCTGACCGCTGAGGACATCAAGACCGAAGTGCTGAGCGTGGAGAAGGCCGCTGAGAAGCTGGTCGACCTGATCGGCGCAGATGTCATCGTCTCCGTGGGCCGTGGCATCAGCAAGGATGTCAACAAGGGCATCGAGCTGGCCGAGCAGCTGGCAGCCGCTCTGGGCGGCGGTGTCGTGGGCGCTTCCCGTGCCGTCACCGATGCAGGCTGGATGACCGCTGACCATCAGGTCGGTCAGACCGGCAAGACCGTGCACCCCAAGATCTATGTGGCTCTGGGTATCTCCGGTGCCATCCAGCACACCGCCGGTATGCAGGATTCTGAGTGCATCATCGCCGTCAACAAGAACGAGGGTGCTCCCATCTTTGGTGTTGCAGACTACGGCATCGTGGGCGACCTGTTCAAGGTCGTGCCCGAGCTGATCAAGCAGATCGAGGCAGCAAAGGCTGCTCTGTGATCATCTGTCCCCGAGCATATTTACAATAGCATAGCCTGAATTGTGGGAGGGCGGTTCTTCGGAGCCGCTCTCCTTTTTTGCGTGCCGCTTACACCAGCCGCCGGGCAAGCCATTCCAGCCGCTCCACCTCTACCTGTGCGCGGCGCAGCTCGCCCAGCGCATCCTCGGTGGCCTGCTGCTCAAGGTATCCGTCCGCCGCCCGCAGTGCAGCTTCCAGCTCTGTGTAGTCAGCAGTGCGCAACAGATGGCTCATGGTCTGGCGCATGGTGTCGCACAGCTCTGCGCCCTCGGCAAGCGCCTGCCGTGCAGTGGGGAGATCCTTCTGCCGCGCAGCTTCAAGGGCGCAGTCCAAGTCAGCCGAGATGTCCTGCGCAAAGCCCTGCACCCGTCCGCTGCTATAAAGAGATATCCCCAGCAGCGCAGCTACGATCAGGATACACGCATAGATCCGCTTCATCGTTTCCCTCCCGGCTGACGGCCTTCCTTTTTCAGCAGAAAATAGTCCTCGGTCTCGTTGCCGATAAGCAGTAAGATCTCCTGTGGCAAAACCGTGTTTGCCGTGGCGGTGCGTTCCAGCCACGCACGGTCTTTGCCGCACCAGCGCAGATTATCCTCCAGCACCTGTCCGTCCAGCACAAAGGGGATGGTGGCCTGTGTCTGCTGCACCTTCAGCTGCAAGTCGGACAGGGTGGCTGCTTCCTGCTCCGGGCGAAGCGCCGCCGACAATGTGCCGTTCGTTTCAATGACGGCGTAAGACACCCTGCGTGGGTCAAAGATATCCTTGCCGCGCAGCGCCTCCATCAGGTCAGCGGTGGTCAGCCGCAGCATCCGCAAAGCGTTCTGATCGATCTTTCCGTCCAGAATGACCGTTTTGGGTCGCCCGGAGAGAAAATTGAAGAATTTCTGGCTGCGGAAGCTCACCACTGAACCCAGCAGTTCCAGCGCCGCAATGAGGAACAGCGGGATAAGACTGGCGGTGATTGGCACATCCTCCGATTCAATGGAGATGGACGCCAGATTGGAGATCAGGATGGTGGATACCAGCTCCTCCGGCTGCAACTCTCCCAGCTGACGCTTGCCCATCAGCCGCATGGCAAACAAAACGCAGAGATACAGGATAATGGTGCGGCAAAGCAGCAGTTTCATGCACAAACCCTCCCGGTGCGGTGTGCGCGGCGTATTCCGCTGCGGCAAAGCGGGCATACTGCACATACAAAGGAGTGATAGATGTGCAGCAGCTTTCGCAAAGCCTTGCGGAAAACCTGTCCGCGCTTGATGCTAGGTTTGGCAAGTCGGCAGATTATTATGCGAAGAAGATCGTTTTATATGGCTGTCCGGGATGTATCGTAATGTTTGACGGCATGGCAAGCTTAGATTCGCTCTGGGAACTGTTGCTGGACGCTGCCGGACGCCAGTCTGCTTCTGTCCGGCTTACCGGCACACAGGCCTATGCGCATATCCTGCACGGTTCGGCTTTTCCGGCTGAGAGCGCCCCAGTGCAGGATCTGCCGCAGCTCGTAGCGCGGCTGACAGCCGGCATGGCTGTGCTGCTGTTAGAGGGATGCAGCAGCGGTATTGTTTTTTCGGTGCAGGGGCTCAAGTTCCGCTCTGTGGAAGAGCCATCCGGCGAGGGCAATCTGCGCGGCAGCAGGGAAGGCTTTACCGATCTGCTGCGGGTGAACCTGAGCCTTTTGCGCCGTCTTGTCCGCACCGACACCCTTGTGCAGGAGGCTGCACAGGCGCACACCTGCTGCAATACAGAGTACGCCCTTTGCTACTGCAAGGACCGTGCCGACCCCGCCATGGTGCGCCGGGTACGTGCCATTTTGCAAAGTGCAAGGCCGGAGCTGCTGCTGGATTCCAGCTATTTTGTGCCGTGGCTGCTGCCCGGCAAGGCGCGGCTGTTCACCCCGGTACACTATACCGAGCGCCCGGCGGTCGCCGCCGCGAAGCTCTGCGAGGGCAAGCTGGTAATTTTGGTCAACGGCAGCCCCTCAGCGCTGGTGCTGCCGGCGCTCTTTAGTGAACAGTTCGAGTGTCTGGATGATTACGCTTCTACGGCGGCGTTTTCCTCTTTTCTGCGGGTGCTGAAATATTTTTCTTTCTACCTTACGGTGTTCTTACCGGGGGTCTTTGTGTGCGTGGCGGTGTATCTGCCGGAGCTTTTGCCCCCGCAGCTGCTGTATAAGATCGAAGCAGCCGAAAAGGCTACGCCGCTGCCCCTTTTTGCCGAGATGCTGCTGGTGATCCTGATCTTAGAGATCATCCGGGAGGCCGGGCTGCGGATGCCGCAGTCGCTGGGGCACTCGGTCAGTCTGGTGTCGGCGCTCATCATCGGAGACGCCGCCATTGCCACTGGGCTTATGAGCACCCCGGTCATCTTTGTGGCTAGTATTACGGCCATTGCGGTCTTTGTCACCCCGGGACTGTATGAGCCCGCCACCCTTTTGCGCATCGGCACGGTGCTGCTGGCAGGGCTTGCCGGGCCGGTAGGGCTGGCAGCGGCGTTTTTCGGCTTTCTGCTCAGTATCGTCAGCACCGAAGCACTGGGCGTGCCATACCTTGCGCCGCATCCGTTCCCACAGCAGCCGCTTTCCGAGGATGGTGTTCTGCGCCGCAACTACCAGCAGCTGTCCCGGCACGGGTTCAATATCTGGCAAAAACGGGAGAGGGGGAAGCGGCAGACATGAAGCAGAAAGCAGGATATTTTACCCCAGCAGCGCTGACCCTCAGCGTGGTCACAGCAGCGCTGGCAGATGGCATCCCGCAGGGTGTCCCGGTGCGCCGGGCACTGTGGCTGGGCGCAGTCAGCACGGTGTGCCTGTGCATTCTTTCAGCGCTGGCTGCGGCGGCGCTGCTGAACAAAGCACCCTCCTTCGCGGTACGGTTGGCATTGACAGCAGGGCTTTTTATGGAGCTGGCACACATCATCGTGCAGGCACAAGGGCTGTGCGCGGCAGAGTTTTCCTCCATGGCGCTGCTGGGCTTTCTGCCGCTGCTGCTCTGGGCGGGGTGGGGCATCCGCCCCGCAAGCTGGAATGCCTCGGCGCGGGTGCTGTGGTGGTTTGTAGCCGTGGGCGGCGTTATCTGCCTGCTTGGGCTTGCAGGACAGCTGCACTGGTACCGGCTGTTCACCCCGGCACAGCCGACTGGAACAAACTGGAGCGTACCGGTCTATGCAGAATACTTTGCCGGAGCCCTTTTGTGCAGCGCCCGGTCTGTTCGCCGCACGGTCTGGCTGCCGGTATGGGGCTTTGCGGTGCAGGCTGCGGCCTTGCTGGGCGGCGCTTTGCTGTTTGGCAGCGGCACATACCCCCGGTTGGAGCTGCTGCGGGCGTGGAGCAGCGGCAGCTTTTCCCGCATGGATGCGCTGCTTTTGCTGCTGTGGCTGCTGTGCGCTGTCTACCGGGCGGCCATGCTGTGTGCCGCCATCCGCTTGCTCTGGCAGCAGCCGGAAGCTGAGGTGCAGCCATGAGAAACGCAAAATCTTACAAGCTGCTGCTGTTTTTACTGCTGACAGGGTGGTGCCTTTTGTTCCTGCGGTGCGAGAGCACCGAGAAAAGCATGGTGCGGGCAGTGTATCTGGCACAGAGCGAACAGGGGTATCAGGCAGGGCTGCTTTATCAGGCACCGCAGGCCGCCGCCGATGCTGCCGATGTCACTGCTGCATTGCAGTTTGTGCAGGCAGAGGGCCAAACGATGGAGCGGGCACTGGATGCGGCAGAGCAGGCACTGCCCCAAACCGCAAGCTACCGCCTGTGTGATTACCTGCTTCTGTCAAAAGCGGAAGAACCCTTATTAACAGAATACGAACAGCTTGTGCTGCGGCGCGGCTGCGGACGCACGGCGGCAAGGCTGCTTTGCGCCGAAGGGGAGATAGACCGCCTTGCCGCACAGGCCGCTTTACCGGACGCCCTGATGGCACAGCTAAAGACCGCAGCGCCCACCGCACCCCGGCTGTATGAGCACACAGAGCAGGGGCTTCTGCCCATTCTCCGGTGGAACGCGGAAGAGGTGTCTTTGCAGGAGGGCGGTGTTCTGCACACTGTGGTGGGTAATACGCTTTTGTCCCCGGAGCAGGCCGAGGTGTACCGTCTGCTTACCGAACAAGACGGCACCCGGCAGCTCTGGCTGGAAGGGGAGCGCATCGGCATCCGGCGCTGCACCGTTTCAGTTACCCTGCAAAAGGCGCAGGTACTTGTGCGGCTGGACTGTCAGCGTGCCGCCCACAGCCCGCTGCCCACGCAGGCGCAGCAGCAACAGCTTGCGGCGCAGTGCACGGCCCTTTTGCAAAGCTGCTGGCAGCAGGGCGTGGATGTGCTGCACCTGCAAGCCCGGGCAGCGCTGCGGGACGGCAGCGGCGCAAGTTTTGACCCAACAAAAAACGCCTGCCCGCAATTGCGGACAGACGTGCATTTCATGCTGTATTAAGAGGCAGTGGGGAAGGTAACGGTGATGGTGGTTCCAACGTCTACCTGACTTTCCAGCTTGATGCGGGCATTGTGGATGCGGGCAATGTGCTTGACGATGGCAAGCCCAAGTCCGGTGCCGCCGGTGGCCTTGCTGCGGCTCTTATCCACCCGGTAGAAGCGCTCGAACACGCTGGACTGTGCCTCCCGCGGGATGCCGATGCCGTTATCTGTTACGGTCAGGGAGCAGTGCCCGTCCCGGCTGCAAGCGGTAATGATCTGCACCTTGCCGCCCGGGCGGTTGTAGCGGATGGCGTTGTCGCACAGGTTCTGGCACAGTTCATCCAGCAGCGCGCGGCTGCCCAGCACCGGGGCACTCTCGCCCAGATAGGTCAGGGAGATATAGGCGCGGCGTGCATTCAGTTTCTGGCGCTCCACGCATTCCTTGGCAACATCCAAAAGGTCTACCGTTTCCATCACCGGGGCGTCCCCGGTCTCGCTTACGGTATCCAGTTTGGAAAGCTGCAAAATGTCGTTGACCAGCTGGATCATGCGGGTGGCTTCGCTGTGGATCTTGCGGCCGAAATCCGGCACATCCTCCGGCTTTGCAATGCCGGTCTCAATCAGCTCTGCATAGCCGGAAATGCTGGTCAGTGGGGTCTTGAGCTCGTGGCTGACATTGGCGGTAAACTCCTGCCGCATTTTCTCGTTGTTCTCCCGCAGAATGCGGTCAGAATGGATGCTTTCCGCAAAGGGAATCAGCTCCCGGTAGGGCACGTTTTCCTGAATGTGATCCAGATCCTCGGTCATGTTCAGCACCGGCTGTACCAATGCCTTGGTCAGCAGAGCAGCCAGCACCGCAGCGGCCAGCATCAGCGCTACACAGCTCAGTACGATGGCCGGGATAGTGGAGTCGTAGATAGACCATACGGTCTCGGCGTCCTGCGCCACGCGCAGCACGTCCCCGCCGGAAAGCCGGAGCGCGTAGTAATAGGTCTCGTAGCCCATGGTCTGGGAATCGCGGATGTTCCGTCCCTCGCCGTTTGCAATGGCATCGCGGATCTCCGGGCGGGTCAGATGATTTTCCATAGGCTGGTCGGTGGCAGATTCAAACAGTACGCTGCCGTCCTGACTGATCAGTGTCACGCGCAGATCATCGGTCACAAAGGCACTCAGCTGCGCGGGGTCTCCGGTCTGCTCGTACCCGGCGCGCACAAGGTCGCTCTCGCGCTCCAGCCCCGACCACGCCTGCGCCGTAAAGGCTTTATGGAATACAAAAATGCACAGCGCTGCGGTGAATATAAGCCCCAGAAAGCCCATCAGGAACAACCGGTAGCTGATTTTTTCTTCCATGCTGCGCAGCTTCATTCTTCTTCGGCCTCCTCATCGGTCAGCTTGTAGCCCACCTTGCGCACGGTGCAGATGTAACGCCCCGCGTCGCCCAGCTTTTTGCGCAGGGTGCGGATGTGCATATCCACGGTACGGCTCTCCACCGAGATGTCGGTGCCCCACACCACCTGCAAAATGGTCTCGCGGGTCACTACCAGACTGGTGTTTTCCAGCAACAGCCGCAGCAGGCAGTATTCTTTGTAGGTCAGCTCCACAGGGGTGCTGTTTACCGTAACGCTGTGGCGGGCGTTGTCCAGCTGAATTTCATGGAACACCAGCACGTCCGGTCTTACCTCCGGGGCAGAGCGCCGTAGTGCCACACGCACCCGGCTGAGAAACTCCATAATGCCAAAGGGCTTTGCAATGTAATCATCCGCGCCGCAGTCCAGCCCGCGCACGGTGTCCAGCTCGCTGGATTTTGCAGTGACCATAATGATGGGCAGTTTGCGCAGGGAAGGGGTATTGCGCAGCTTTTTCAGGATGGAAAAGCCATCCTCGCCGGGCAGCATCACGTCTAAGATCACAAGTTCCGGCTCGGCGGCACGCATAGCCTGCCAGAAGGGCTCGGCACTTTCAAAGCCCTGCACCTCGTAGCCATTGGATTGCAGGGCATACTGCTCCAGTTCCCGGATGGAAGCGTCGTCCTCTACGATATAGATCATAATTCAGTTCTCCTCAGCAGTCTGTCCGTCCGGGAACAGATACCGCTCACGGTAGCGGCCCAGACGGCGATGGAATTCTTCGCTTTCCTTGGTGTCGTTGCCGTGACGCAGGTCGTTCAGGTAGGCGTGGGTGTCAAAGCTGTCCTGCGCCACCTCGATCTGTGCAACCGCCACATTGCTGCAATGGTCGCACACACGCTCGTAGTTGGTCAGCAGATCGTCCAGCACAAAACCGTACTCGATGGAGCAGCTGCCGGCCTGCAGGCGGGCAACGTGCCGCGCCTTGATGGCACGCACCAGCTCGTTGACCACAGCCTCCAGTGGCTCCACCTTAGAAGCAAGGTGCAGATCGCCCTTGCGGAAGGCATCGGTGGTGCGGCTCAGGGTGTCCTGCACCGCATCCTCCAGCACCTGCAGCTCCTCCTGTGCATCCTTGGAAAAGTGGATGTCCTTCTGGTGCATCTCCTCGGCGGATTCCAGAAGGTTGACGGAATGGTCGCTGATGCGCTCAAAATCGCTGATGGTGTGCAGCAGGGTGTTCACGCTCTGGCTGTCGGCGTGGTTCAGTTCCCGGCTGGACAGCTTGACCAGATAAGTGCCCAGCGCGTCCTCGTACCGGTCCACCCGGCACTCCTCGTCCCGCACCTTCTGGGCTAGCTCGTCGCTCCATTCATGGGTCAGGCTCATGGCCTGCACCACGCCCACCCGGGCAAGTTCTGCCATTTCAGCGGTAGCGGCACGGGCACGCTCCACAGCCATAGCAGGGGTGTTCAGCAGACGGTCATCCAGCAGAGCAAACTCCTCTTTTTCCGGGGAATCGGGAATAGTCAGGATAGCCAGCTTTTCCAGCCCAGTGGCAAAGGGCAGCAGAATGACAGTGGCCAGAATGTTGAACACCGAGTGCACGATTGCGATGCCCCAGGCCTCAATGGTGGTATTCACAAAGGCAAAGCGGCAGACAGCGTTGAGCCCGTAGAAACCGAACAGGAAAATAGTCACACCGATGATGTTGAAGTACAGGTGCACCATAGCAGCGCGGCGGGCGTTTTTGTTCGCACCCACCGAGGACAGCAGTGCAGTTACACAGGTGCCGATGTTCTGACCCATGATGATGGGGATGGCACTGCCGTAGGTGATGACACCGGTGGCGCTCAGCGCCTGCAGGATGCCCACGCTGGCGCTGGAGCTCTGGATGATGCCGGTGACCAGTGCGCCCACCAGAACGCCCAGCAGGGGGTTGGAGAAGCGGGTGAACAGACTGGTGAACCATGCCTCGTTCTGCAGCGGCAGCACCGCGTTGGACATGGTGGTCATGCCGGTCATCAGCACGGCAAAGCCGATGAGGATAGTGCCCACGCCTTTTTTCTTCTCACTCTTACACATATACAGCAAAATGCCGATAAATGCAAGCACCGGGCTGAAAGAAGTAGGTTTGAGCAGCTGGATGAACAGGCTGTCGCCCTGCAAACCGGAAAGGCTCAAGATCCAGCTGGTCACGGTGGTGCCCACGTTGCTGCCCATGATCACGCCAATGGCCTGATGCAGCTCCATGATGCCGCTGTTGACAAAGCCCACCACCATAACGGTGGTAGCGCTGGAGCTCTGGATGACGGCGGTCACACACAGACCCAAAAAAAAGCCCTTGAGGGGGTTATCGGTCAGTTTGCTGAGAATTTTTTGCAGCTGGCCGCCGGCCTGCTTTTCCAGTGCCTTGCCCATGATGTCCATACCGAACAAAAACAGAGCCAGACCTCCCAGCAGCGAAAAGACATTAAAAATGGTCATAAGTGTTTTCCTCACTTTATCTTGACGTGTTTTTCTCCTGTGCTTTAAGTATAGAAAAATAATGTAAAATTTGAAATCGACGAAATGTAAAACCCATGTAAAGTAAGAAAAATGTAAAAATCCTGTGCACGGGCAGCGATGCAGCGTCGGTTTCCTGCCTGCAGTACAAAAACAGCGCCCCGGGCGTTGTATTTGACGCCAAATTTTATTATAATAAGAATAAGAGTGCCCGCAGCACGGCGCGGCAATAGGATACAGGAGGAACCAGGATGGGTACGTTCAATGTTTCGCTTAAAACGCTGACCGACCGCGTCAGCATGGAAGTAGTATACACCCCCCGGGAGCTGGATGAGATCAGTGTGGAGATCGCTGAGGTCAACCGCCCGGGTCTGTTTCTGGCTGGCTACTATGATTACTTCGATAAGCTCCGCCTGCAGATCATGGGTCTGGCAGAGATGAACTTTCTGTCCGGTCTGACGGCAGAAAAGCGCTACGAAGCGCTGGAGCAGCTGTTCCGGCAGCAGCCCCCGGCGGTCATCGTCTGCCGCAGCGAGGAGCTGGCGCCCTTCCCGGAGATGCAGGAACTGGCGCAGAAGCACGCGGTCGCCCTGCTGCGCTCCAACGAGACGACCTGTACCCTGATGGGCAGCCTGATCAGCGTGCTGAATCTGGAGCTTGCGCCCCGCATCACCCGGCACGGCGTGCTGGTGGAGGTGTACGGCGAGGGCATCCTGATCCTTGGCGACAGCGGCATCGGCAAAAGCGAGCTGGCCATTGAGCTGGTCAAGCGCGGCCACCGTCTGGTGGCAGATGATGCCGTGGAGCTGCGCAAGGTGTCCAACCGTCAGATCATGGGCACTGCACCGGAAAACATCCGCCACTTCATTGAGCTGCGCGGCATCGGCATCGTCAACGTAGCCCGCGTGTACGGTGTGGGTGCTGTCAAGCTGAGCGAAAGTCTGGATCTGGTGGTGCAGCTGGAGGCGTGGGACCCCACCAAGAACTACCAGCGCACCGGTCTGGAAAGCGAATACTACGACATTCTGGGCGTGAGCATCCCCAGCACCAGCATCCCGGTCTCTCCCGGCCGCAATCTGGCTGTTGTGCTGGAGACCGCAGCCATCAATAACCGCCAGAAGAAGATGGGCTACAACGCAGCCAAGGAGCTGCTGATCCGGCTGGGACTGGATGACAAAATGGACTGAAACTCTCTATAAAAAGGAGCCTGACCCTATGGAACAACTCAAGCAGCTGCTGACCGCAGCAGGCATTGCTTATAAAGAAAACGAGCCGCTGGCAGCGCACTGTACCTTTAAGATCGGCGGGCCGGCGCGGCTGTTCGTGCAGCCGACAGACCGGGCGCAGCTTTGCCGCGCCGTTGCCTTGTGCAAGGCGCAGGGCGTCCGGTATTATCTGCTGGGCAATGGCAGTAATATCCTGTTTGCCGATGAAGGCTACAACGGCGCAGTGCTGGATGTTTCCTCCATGCAGGACGCTGTGGAGGTGCACGGCACACAGCTCACCGCCGGGGCGGGCGTGCGGCTTTCGGCACTGTGCAAAACGGCGCTGGAACACGGCCTGACCGGACTGGAATTTGCTTATGGCATCCCCGGCACGGTGGGCGGCGCAGTCTACATGAACGCCGGTGCCTACGGCGGTGAGATGAAGGACGTGCTGACCACGGTGCAGTACCTTACCGCCGAAGGCGAAGTGAAAGAGTCGGCAGCATCGGAGCTTGACCTGCGCTACCGCCACAGCATTTTTGAAGAAAACGGCGGCTGCATCCTTTCAGCGCAGTTTGCCCTGACCCCGGGCGAGCCGGAAGCCATCCGCGCTAAAATGGACGAACTGATGGCAAAACGGCTGGACAAGCAGCCGCTGGATAAGCCCAGCGCCGGCAGTACTTTCAAGCGCCCGGTGGGTGCTTTTGCCGCTGCCCTCATCGACCAGTGTGGTCTGCGGGGCTACCGGCACGGCGGTGCCGCCGTCAGCGAGAAGCACTGCGGCTTTGTGGTGAACCTTGGCGGCGCAACTTGCGCTGATGTGCTGGCACTGTGCGAGGAAGTACGCACCATCGTAAAAGAAAAGACCGGCTATGATTTGGAAAAAGAGATCCGCGTAGTGCGCTGAGCTGCGGGAATAGAGGGAGTGGGGAACACAGATGGAGCTGTTGATCGTCAGCGGACTTTCCGGCGCGGGAAAGTCAGTGGCTATGAATGCGCTGGAGGATATCGGATTTTTCTGCATTGATAACGTCCCGGCGGGGCTGCTGCCCAGCATTACGGCGTTTTCCAAGGCGGGCGACAACCAGTTGGAGCGGGTGGCGCTTTCCATGGATGTGCGCGGCTGCCGCAGCAGGGAACAGATCGAGACGGCCCTGCAGCAGCTGGATGACCAGAAAACACCCTATAAGATCCTGTTTCTGGATGCACCGGATGATGTGCTGATGCGCCGTTACAGCGAGACCCGCCGCCGCCACCCCATCAGCATTGCAGAAGGCATCTCCACCCGGGATGCCTTTTTGAAGGAGCGGCAGATCCTGCAGCCCTTAAAGGAACGTGCAAACTATACCATCAATACCGGCCTGCTCTCCACCTCCCAGAATAAAGAGCGTATCTGCGATCTGTTCATGAAAAACGGCGGGGCAAAAAATGCCATGCGGCTCACCATCATGTCCTTCGGGTTCAAGTTTGGTCTGCCGCCGGAAGCCGACCTTGTGCTGGATGTGCGCTGCCTGCCCAACCCCTTCTATGTGCCGGAACTGAAGCACAAGACCGGGCTGGATCAGGAGGTGGTGGATTTTGTCATGAGCCACCCCGAAGCACAGGAGCTGCTGCATCGGTACGAGAACTTTTTGCAGTACGCCCTGCCACTCTATGTCAAGGAAGGCAAAAGCCAGCTGACTATTGCGGTGGGCTGCACGGGCGGCAAGCACCGCTCCATCACATTCGCACGCAAGCTTGCGGAATACTGCACCTCTCTGGGCTATGAGCCCGGGGTGCAGCACCGGGACGCCGTGCGCTGAAAACAGAGGAACTACTATGAGTTTTGCATCCAGTGCGCGGGAGGAGATCGCGCAGCGCAGCCCTACCAAGGAATGCTGTGTGCGTGCAGCTGCCTATGGCATTGCCTGCTTTGCCAAATACTTTGATGCCCGCGGCCTTGTGCTGCAAACCGAGCAGCCCCATACCGTGCAGCTGGCACAGCAGCTGTTTGCCCGCTGCGGCATCCGGGGCGAGATCTTGGAAAAGCCCCGCGCCAGCGGTGTGCTGTACGAGTTCAATATCCGCGATGCGGAGCAGGTTGCCCGCCTGCACGAGCTGTTCGGCACCACCGGCAGGGAGACCAGTTTGCAGATCGACCCTGGGCTTATCCGCTGCCAGACCTGTGTCAGCACCTATATCGCCATGGCCTTTTTGTGCAGCGGCACGGTTACCGACCCGCAAAAGGAATATAATCTGGAATTTCTCACCTCCCGGACGAACCTCGCCCGGGATTTTGAAGCACTGCTCGCTGAGCACGAGTTTGCGCCCCACCGCACCCGCCGCAACGGCGTGAACCTGATCTACGTCAAGACCGGTGCCAATGTGGAGCGCTTGCTCCGCTTTATGGGCGCTGCGGATGCCGCAACGCAAATTAGCGTGCTCAAGGCGTTCAAGCAGGTGCGCAACCAGACCAACCGGCAGACGAACTGCGATACCGCAAACCTTGGCAAAACGGCGCGGGCAAACGCCCAGACCTTGAAAGCCATCCGCTATTTGCAGGAGCAGCACGCGCTGGAAACTTTGCCGGAAGTATTGCAGCAGGCAGCGGAAAAGCGTCTGCAATACCCGGATCTCTCGCTTACCGCGCTGTGCGGCTGCTTTGACCCGGCGGTGAGCAAATCCGGCTTATCGCACCGGATGAAAAAACTGGAGGCACTGGCGGAAAATCTGCGCCAGCGCCAGCAGGAGGGACAGGAGGCAGTACAATGAGTGAACCCACCGCAAATACCCGTCCCTTTGCCCACCTGCATATCCATACGGAATACAGCCTTCTGGACGGTGCCTGCCGCATCGACCAGCTGATGGAGCGGGTGAAGGAGTGCGGACAGACCGCTATTGCCTGCACCGACCACGGCGTAATGTACGGTTGTGTGCAGTTTTATAAAGCCGCTAAAAAGGCGGGCATCAAGCCCATCATCGGGTGTGAAGTCTATGTTGCCACCCGCACCCGCTTTGATAAGGTAAATAAGATAGACGGCAATAACCACCTGATCTTATTGTGCAAAAACGAGACCGGCTATAAGAACCTTATAAAAATGGTCTCTGCCGGTTTCGTGGAGGGCTTTTACTCCAAACCCCGCGTGGATAAGCAGCTTTTGGAGCAATACCACGAGGGGCTTATCTGCCTTTCGGCCTGTCTGGCGGGCGAGATCCCGCAAGCCATTCTGGCAGGGGACTACGAACGCGCAAAGGCAACGGCGCTGTGGTACCGGGACTTGTTCGGTGCAGAGAATTACTACATCGAATTGCAGGATCACGGCCTGAAGGAGGATACCACCGTTCTGCCGCAGCTTATCAAGCTTTCCCGGGAGACGGGCATCCCCATGGCAGCCACCAACGACGCCCATTATCTGCGCAAAGAGGACGCCAAGATGCAAAGCATCCTGCTGTGCATCCAGACCGGTAAGACCATTCAGGATGCCGACCGCATGGAGTTCCAGACTGATGAATTCTACGTCAAGACCACAGACGAGATGTACGAGCTGTTCTCCATGGTGCCGGAAGCCTGCGCCAACACGGCAAAGATCGCCGAGCAGTGCAATTTTGACTTTGAGTTCGGTCACACCAAGATCCCTTACTACAAAGCCCCGGACGGCATGGACAATCAGGCCTACTTTGAAAAACTCTGCTGGGACGGCTTGGAGCGCCGCTACGGCCCGGATGTACCGCAGGCCAACATCGACCGCCTGAAATACGAGATCGGTGTGGTCAAGACCATGGGGTATACCAACTACTACCTCATCGTGTGGGACTATATCAATTTTGCAAAAAGTCAGGGCATCCCGGTAGGGCCGGGACGTGGTTCCGGCGCGGGCAGTATTGCCGCCTACTGTGTGGGCATCACAGATATCGACCCCATCCGCTATAACCTGATTTTCGAGCGCTTTTTGAACCCCGAGCGCGTTAGTATGCCGGATTTTGACGTGGACTTCTGTTACGAGCGCCGACAGGAGGTCATCGACTACGTCAACCGCAAATACGGTGCGGACCATGTGGCGCAGATCGTTACCTTTGGTACTATGGCCGCACGCAACGCCATCCGGGACGTGGGACGGGTGATGGGTATCCCGTACCAGCAGGTGGATGTGGTAGCAAAGCTTGTGCCCATGGAACTGAAGATGACCCTGAAACGGGCGTTGGAAGTTTCCAGCGAGCTGAAAAAGCTTTATGACACTGACCCGCAGGTGACCGAGCTCATCGACACCGCTTTAAAAGTAGAGGGAATGCCCCGGCACGCCTCCACCCACGCGGCGGGCGTGGTCATCACGCCGGAGCCGACCGATTATTATCTGCCGCTTGCCACCAACGACGGCCTGCCGGTGACCCAGTTCAACATGACCGAGATCGAGGAACTGGGTCTTTTGAAGATGGACTTTCTGGGCTTGCGCACCTTGACCGTCATCCGGGACGCAGAGGTTGCGGTGCAAAAGCAGCACCCGGAGTTCTCCATCCGAAAGCTGGATTATGATGACCCGGACACCTATAAAATGCTGGGTCAGGGCGATACCGAGGGTGTGTTCCAGCTGGAATCCTCCGGCATGAAGCAGGTGCTTGTGGGGTTGCAGCCCCAGAACCTTGAAGATGTCATCGCTCTGATCAGTCTGTACCGCCCGGGCCCCATGGACTCCATTCCCACCTATCTGCGCAACCGGCACGAGCCGGACAAAATCAGCTACAAGACCCCGCAGCTGGCGCACATTCTGGATGTGACCAACGGCTGCATCGTCTATCAGGAGCAGGTTATGCAGATCTTCCGGGAGCTGGCGGGTTTCTCCTTCGGGCAGGCAGATAACGTTCGCCGCGCCATGAGCAAAAAGAAGCACGCCGTCATGGAAGCCGAGCGGGAACATTTTGTGCACGGCTGCACCGAGCCCGGCCACGAGTGTCCGGGCTGTGTTGCCAACGGCATCCCGGAGCAGGTGGCAAACCAGATCTACGACGAGATGTCCAGCTTTGCGTCCTACGCCTTCAACAAGAGCCATGCGGCCTGCTACGCTTATGTGGCATTCCAGACGGCTTATCTCAAGTGCCATTACCCCAGCCAGTTCATGGCAGCACTGCTCACCAGCGTGTTAGATAATACCGATAAGGTCATTGAGTATTCCGGCGAGTGCGCCCGTTTGGGCATCAAGGTGCTGCCGCCGGACGTGAACATCTCCAACGGCGGCTTTACCGCCGATGATAACGGGCAGATCCGTTTTGGCCTGAACGCCGTGAAAAACGTAGGCCGTAACCTCATTGAGAACGCAGTTACTGAGCGCAGGGAAAAGCCCTACACCAGCCTTTACGATTTCTGCAAGCGGATGCACGGCAGCGAGCTGAACCGCCGCTCAGTGGAAAGCCTGATCAAAGCCGGTGCCTTTGACTGCTTTGGTTCCAACCGCCACAGTATGGTGGAGGCGGTAGAGGGCATCCTCAAGAGCATCGAGACCGACTCCCGCCGCAATCTGGAAGGGCAGTTGGATCTGTTCTCCGTCATGAGCGGGGAAGTGCAGCAAGGTCCGCAGGAGGATGTCTACGAAATTCGCCCCTTGGCAGAGTACACCCCTGCCGAGCTGTTGCAACAGGAAAAAGAGGTCAGCGGCCTGTACCTGTCCGGCCATCCGCTGGATGCTTACCGGGAAAAGTCTGCCCGTATCGGCTCCCACACCATCAAGGCTCTCACCGGCGAGGATGCCCATGTGCAGGACGGCGAAAAGGTGCGCATCGTGTGTGCGGTGGTCAAAAACCGCATGATGACAACAAAATCTAACAGCATGATGGCCTTTACCAGTGTGGAAGATCTGACCGGTACCATGGAGGTGATCGTGTTCCCCAAGGTGCTGGACAGGTTCCGAGATGCCATTCAGGAAAACGCTGTTGTGGTCATCGACGGCCGGCTCTCCGTGCGGGAGGATGAAGCTTCCAAGCTGCTGGCAGACAGCATTCTGCCCATTGACAGCTACGACCCGACCCGCTTGGACAAAGGCCGCCCGGATCCTGTCAAAACCGCTGCCCGGCGGGTGTTCATCCGTCTGCCGTCCCGCAGCTGCCCCCAGTACGATAAAGTGGTGAACCTGTTGGAAATCTTCGATGGCGATATCCCGGTGATTTTGTATCTGGAAGATACCAAGCAGAAGCTGGCAGCACCGCGCCGGCTTTACACCTCCGGGCATCCGCTTTTCTTCAAAGAGCTGGAGCGGCTGCTGGGTGCAGAAAACGTTGCAACAAAATAACATATTTGTGCACGAATGGCACCGCATGGGGCGATTTTAAATTTGATGAGTTGCATAAACTGCAAAAATAACGCGATATAACGCTATTATATCGTGCTGCATAGATTTGCATAAAGTCTCAAAACCCTATTGAAATTTGTCTGGATGGTGTGCTATAATCATTAAAGGCGAATCAAAGCTGTTGCAAAGCAACAAGCCTGTTTCGGGAAGAAGAGGTTACAGGCAAAAGGGTAAATGAAGAACTGAACTGTAAATTGGAGGGAATCTCTCGTATGGAAAAGCAAATCAAAACGATTGGCGTGCTTACAAGCGGTGGTGATGCTCCCGGCATGAACGCTGCTGTGCGCGCTGTGGTACGCACCGGCCTGCATAAGGGCTTCCGTATGATCGGCATTCAGCGCGGCTACAATGGCCTGCTGAACGGCGAGTGCTTTGAAATGAACCTGCGCAGCGTTTCTAACATCATCTCTGCTGGCGGCACCATTCTGTATACGGCACGCTGCCTGGAGTTCAAGACCAAGGAAGGTCAGGATAAGGGCGCTGAAAAGTGCCGCGAGCTGGGCATTGATGCGCTGGTCGTTATCGGCGGCGACGGCTCCTATCGCGGTGCCCGCGCACTGGCACACCGCGGCATCCCCATGATCGGCCTGCCCGGCACCATTGATAACGATATCGGCTGCACCGATTACACCATCGGCTACGATACCGCCATGAACACCGCGCTGGAAATGATCGACAAGCTGCGCGACACCACCCAGAGCCACGACCGCTGCAGTGTGGTCGAGGTCATGGGCCGCAACGCCGGTTACATCGCTCTGAACGTGGCCATCGCCTCCGGCGCTATGGCTGTGCTGCTGCCCGAGAAGGAATTCGATATGCAGCGCGACATTCTGGATAAGATCGCCGAGACCCAAAAGACCGGCAAGCGTCACTTTATCATCATTGTGGCCGAGGGTGTGGGTCATGCACAGGAGATCGCCAACGAGATCCAAGCACGCACCGGCATCGATTCCCGCGCAACCATTCTGGGTCATGTGCAGCGCGGTGGCTCTCCCACTCTGCGCGACCGCGTGAATGCTTCTGCCATGGGCTATCAGGCTGTCTGCCTGCTGGAGCAGGGCAAGTATAACCGCATCGTCGGCATGAAGGGTGAGAAGCTGGTGGACTACCCCGTGGACGAGGCTTTGGAGATGACCAAGGGCCTTGACCCCGTGCTGGTGGATGTGTGCAACACCATTTCCATCTGATTTTAACGTTAAATACAAGAGCTATCCGTTCGTTTTTTCTGAGCGGATGGCTCTTTTTGCTGTCAATTTTTCAGAGATGACGTATTACGAGTGAAATCCAACAACTTTTTGTTTACAAGTGCTTCCGAATAAGTTATACTGAGAAAAAACGGAGGTGCCGCCATGAAATACAGCTGGATTGACGCAGAGCTTCTGCAAAAGCCTAGCGTTACCAAAGACTTACAAGCAGAGTGGAACTGGATAAGATATCACATCGGCGGCAAAATGTTTGCAGCCGTCTGTCTGGATGATGCCACGGGAAAGCCGGTGTATATCACCTGCAAGCTGGACCCCGCCGAGGGCGATTTTCTGCGCAGACAGTATAAGGACATCATTCCGGGCTACTACATGAACAAGGTGCATTGGAACTCTGTAAAAGCAGATGGAAACGTACCGGACGCACTGCTGCGGGAGATGCTGGAAAAATCTTACCGGCTGGTACTGGGCAGCTTCAGCAAAAAGAAGCAGCGTGCGCTGCTGGAAGGAGAGAAGAAAGATGCCGTTTGATTATAAGAAGGAATATAAAGAGTTTTACCTCCCGACGAAGAAACCGCAGATCGTTACCGTCCCTGCGATAAATTTTGTGGCGGTGCAGGGGAAAGGCGACCCCAACGACCCGGCAGGGGAATACAAGGCAGCGATGGAACTGCTGTACGGCATTGCGTTTACCATTAAAATGAGCTATAAGGGCAGCCACAAGATGGACGGCTATTTTGAATATGTTGTTCCACCGCTGGAGGGACTGTGGCATCAGCCCGGGACAGAGGGTGTGGATTTTTCCAACAAGGAAACCTTTATCTGGACCTCTATGATCCGTCTGCCGGAATTTGTCACCCGTGTCGAATTTGACTGGGCAGTGCAGGAAGCCACCGCCAAAAAGAAAAAAGACTTTTCTAAGGTGGAGTTTTTTACCTACGATGAAGGTCTGTGCGTGCAGTGTATGCACATCGGCCCCTACGACACCGAGCCGGAGACCCTGCGGCAGCTGGATGCGTTTGCAGAGGAGCAGGGATATTGCCCGGATTTTTCAGACACGCGCTTCCATCACGAGATCTATCTGGGCGACCCGCGCCGCACTGCACCGGAGAAGCTGAAAACCGTGCTGCGGCATCCGATCCGCAAAATAGAATAACAGAAAACTTCACAAAAACTGTCGCTTTTTGTTGTAAGATGTGCTATACTAAATTTATCTGTAAAACACATTTTAAAATGGAGGAAAACATCATGCAGCATGAAACTGTCATCGTGCTGGACTTTGGCGGACAGTACAATCAGCTGATTGCCCGCCGCGTCCGAGAAAATAATGTCTACTGCGAGATCTATTCCTATAAAACCGATCTTTCGGTCATCAAGGCCAAGAATCCCAAGGGCATTATCTTCACCGGCGGCCCCAACAGCGTTTATCTGGAGGATTCTCCCACCATCGACCCCGAGATCTTCAGCTGGGGCGTGCCTGTGCTGGGCATCTGCTACGGCAGCCAGCTGATGATGCACCTGCTGGGCGGTCATGTCTGCCGCGCTCCCGAGCGTGAGTACGGCAAGACCGAGGTGTTTGTGAACACCGAGAGCAAGCTGTTCACCGATGTGCAGCCTTCTACCATCTGCTGGATGAGCCACAATGACTACATCGAGCAGGCGGCTCCCGGCTTCCAGATCACTGCCCACACCGCAAACTGCCCTGTGGCAGCCGTTGAAAATGCCGAAAAGGGTCTGTACGCTGTGCAGTTCCACCCGGAGGTGCTGCACACCGCCGAGGGTAAGAAGATGCTGCGCAACTTCGTGTACAACGTCTGCGGCTGCTCCGGCGACTGGAAGATGGATTCCTTTGTAGAGAATAACGTCAAGGCTCTGCGGGAGCGCATTGGCGAGGGTAAGGTGCTGTGCGCCCTGTCCGGCGGCGTGGATTCCTCCGTGCTGGCCGCTATGCTGGCTAAGGCCATCGGCAAGCAGCTGACCTGCGTGTTCGTGGATCACGGTCTGCTGCGTAAGAACGAAAAGGAAGAGGTCTGCTCTGTCTTTGGCCCGGGTAATGCCAACGGCTTCGACATCAACTTCATCTGTGTGGATGCCCGCGACCGCTACTTCAGCAAGCTGAAGGGCGTCACCGAGCCGGAGCGCAAGCGCAAGATCATCGGCGAAGAGTTCATCCGCGTGTTCGAGGAAGAGGCCAAGAAGATCGGCAAGGTGGACTTCCTTGCACAGGGCACCATCTACCCCGACGTGGTGGAGAGCGGTCTGGGCGGCGAGTCCACCGTCATCAAGAGTCACCACAACGTGGGCGGCCTGCCCGATACTGTGGACTTCAAGGAACTGGTGGAGCCTCTGCGCAACCTGTTCAAGGACGAAGTCCGTCAGGCCGGTCGCGAGCTGGGTCTGCCCGAGTATCTGGTCAGCCGTCAGCCGTTCCCCGGCCCCGGTCTGGGCATCCGCATCATCGGCGAGGTGACCCCCGAGAAGGTCACCATTGTGCAGGACGCTGACGCCATCTGGCGCGAAGAAATCGCCAAGGCCGGTCTGGATAAGGAGATCAGCCAGTATTACGCTGCGCTGACCAATATGCACAGCGTTGGCGTTATGGGCGACGAGCGCACCTACGACTACGCCGTTGCGCTGCGCGCTGTGACCACTACTGATTTCATGACCGCAGAAAGCTACGATATGCCGTGGGATGTTCTGGGCACTGTCACCAGCCGCATCGTCAACGAAGTCAAGCACGTCAACCGCGTGTTCTACGATTGCACCGGTAAGCCGCCTGCAACGATTGAGCTCGAATAATGGAATATCTGAAAAATAAACGTGTCTACGATTGAAAAATGAGCAAAAATCGACTTCTGACATCATTTTGACATCATCTATGGCAAAAAGCACCTGCTGGATGTGCCGGAAATGGTAGCGCGGTTTATTATCGGAGAATAATTTGAAAGCCCCGGAAAGTAACGAGAAATCGAAACTTTCTGGGGCTTTTGTGACATCGTGACATCATAAAACGAGCTGTGACATCATTTGTTTTCGGCTTAGACGAGTGGCATCAAATCGGATTCATCCTTGGAGGAAGAGGAAGTACTGAGAGTTTCCAGCCTTGACACGAGTTCCTGCTGCTTATTGGGGTACAGATGGGCGTATGTCCGCATGACAACAGGAACAGTATCCCCGATCCGCTTGGCCACCAGAACAATAGAGTACCCAAGTTCGATACAGAGAGAAACGTGGCTGTGCCGAAGATCGTGGACACGAATGTCCGGCAGATAGGTTATCTGGGTGCAGCGGGTCAATTCTTTGTTGAGGGCTGTACAGGTCATGTAAAATACCCGGTCATCTGGGGTCAGGCCGTATAGTTTAGAACAGTAGGTACGAAATTCTTCTGCCAGCCAATGGGGGATAGGCACATTTCTGTTGCCGCCCTTTTTGCTATTCTTGGTGGGGCCGAGAATGTCTTGACCCTTTTTCCGGTGATAAGTTTTATAGATTCGCAACTGGTCATCATCAGTCAGGTCTTTCGGCAGCAGCGCCAACATTTCACCTTCACGGCATCCTGTCCAGAATAGAATATCAAATGCCAGAAGATAGGCCTCATTGCGAAATTCTTTTCGTAAAATCTCGTACTGGTCTTTTGTGATGATAAGCATTTCACCGGCGATAGAGGACCCCATGTAGCCGGCTGCATCGCACGGATTGAATTGCAGACCGTAGAATGTCTGGGCATAGTTAAAGAGGGCAGTCAACTGTGCATGAATGGTATAGAGATACGTTTCAGCATACGGCAGACCAGTGGCTTCGCCCATCTCCTTGACCCGCTGTTGCCAGTCTCGAATGTCCAGGGCTGTGATTTCGTTCATTTTCCGATTTCCGAGAAGCGGAACAATTTTGGTGTCAAAAATATTTCGCTTAGTGTCCATTGTGGTGCCACGGACATGATGCTCCCGGTCGTTGAAGTATAACTCCACAAAGCTGGCAAGTGTCATATCACAGCTTTTGGCTTTCTGCAGATGAAATTCCCGCTCCCACTCCTGCGCTTCGCGGCGGGTTTTGAAGCCGCGCTTGCGCTTTTGCTTCTGCGCTCCGGTGAAATCAGTATATCGAAACTGGCAATACCAAGTTCCCGTTTTTTCGTCTTTATAGCAGGGCATAGAATATACCTCCTGAAGAGTTTATAAATCCCCGACCATTTTTATAATGGCCGGGGTCTTTTTTTATTGTGGAAGAATTGCCTTGAACTGGTCTACGTTGTCGGAATTGCTAAGCAGAAAATAAATATTTAGTCCGCTGTCAGAGCGGATGCGCAGCCTGCCGTATTCGCAGACAAGGCATTTCTTGTTGTTCTTATAGCGTCGGTCGGGGGAACCATCGGCATTGACCCGGAGCCAAGTTTCTTTGACCACCTTGCTATCCGCCGGTAGATGCTCCTGATCCGTGACACAGTTGACAGAATCGACATTGAAAGAGACCTCCGAAAGGTCGTATGCGCTGATTTTGCTATTGTGGAGATAGAACACCTTATCCGGGAAAATATAAATGGACTCCTTCTTATTCAGAGCGGCCGAAAAAACAGGCACATTTGTTCTGAGAAAATAGGGGAGTGCAGGCATTCCGAGAGCTTTTTCTTCGGATACGGTTTTCTCGGCACCGCCATTCTTTTTTGCGCTGCTGTTGGTGTGGGTTTCGGGTACATAGAAAACGGTATCACAGGCAAATAATTTACGCCAGGCGTTATACCATTCTTCGTAGGCATCAAACTGTTCATCGGTGAAGTCGTATTCCAAATTTACAGGAGCAATATAGTGGGCATAGAGAAATACGATGAATGACAAAATGGTCAGGAAAAGCCGCTGCGGTGTATGAAGAACGATGAAAGCGAGCAGGCCGATAGCCCCAACGATAAGTGAGGCTTTATTGAGAAAGCAAACCCGGTTGATTCGCTTCATAAGCGCCTTGAAGTCGGAATCTTTATAGTCTGCGCGGTCGGTAGATTGAATAACTTCCGTATCTGTATATGGTTCTTCTTTTAGAGCGCTTTTTCGTGCAGATTTATAAATGGATTCCTCGGTCGAATAACTCAGTCCGGTTCCCGGGATGGAGGCGGTTTGCCGGATTTTTCCGTTCGCTGTTTTGGTGATTCGATACCCGGGAACACCCCATGAGTATCCAACACCGCTACCAGAAATATTGATGCGGAACCCACCACCAAGCCGAATGCTTTTTCTATACCTGAATCCCATATCACACCATAACCTTTCCTGTTATTTTATCACGAGCATTGGTATATGTTTCCAAAAGCTGGAAATGCAAAGTACAGATGTCATACTCTTTCAATGGCCTATCTGTAAGCCGGGAAGGAGTGATGGCACATGGCAGCATCGGATGAACACCCGAAGCACGGAGAAGTGCTGGATGAAGTTCTGCGGGACGAAATCAAGGATTTACCCCCTGAACAGATCCGGCAGGTGCTTGAGTACATCGGGCAGCTGAAGGAGCAGTAACGCATCCTTCAGCATGGGCAGGCTCCCTTATTGGGGGTCTGCCTTTTGTTCTGCATCCAGAAATTTCAGGAAGCGAACGTATTCTATAACCTTTAGCATTTCATCATCGGCCAGGCTCTGAACGCTGTCTAAAAGCTGCTGCTGTAAGGCGTTCTTAACACTTGACTCCGGTACGTCTACCTCTCCGCGAAGATAGGCGACAGATACCCCATAAAGGTCTGCAATGGCTGCTAGGTCCGAGTCGGTAGGGGCGGCTTTGCCGTCTTTCCAACCTGCAATTAGAGAACGGCTCTTTCCACATAGGCGCGCTATAAAAGCGCCTGATGTGCCATAGTGTTCGGTCAGATCGACGATGCGTTGTACTGTAACCGTCATACGTTTTACCAGCTTTCTTCTAAGAATCTTGTGCACGGTGCTGAAATCTAACAAATGTTTGCTTTGCGGTCTTGTCCTCTAACAAGTGTTGGATTATTATATAATCACAATCAAACATTTGTTAGATTGCAAGAGCCAATGGAGGACAGGACAATGAGAACAGTAAAATACAGCGAATTGAGCCGGGCGATGCATGATTTCACAAAGCAGATTGACACGCTGGATGAGTGCATCGAAGTTGGCTTGGTTTCAGGCGAAAAGGTGCAGATTAGCATTTCGGCTAGCTGCCCGGAAGCAACCCCGGAGAGAGTAGCAGAGTTCGCAAAGCATCTGTCTGAAGTTGCAGTGGCGGCAAAGAACTTTAAATACGCCGGTTGTACAATTGTTCGATAAGGAGGATTCGATTATGACGTATGCAGACATCAACAAAATGTTCACCGCTGAGGTAAGCAAGTACTTGGCGCGTGGATATCACTTCAACGCAGCGAGCATGAGTGGGAGCCAAGGTGAAACTGCCAAGGTTGATCTGACCAACGGCACGGAGATAATTCGAGTTCTGCTTCGAACCTTTTCCGATGGCTGGGATAAGCAGGGAACGGAACTGTTTGTTGGCCGTGTGGCCGAGAAAGAGAATGTACGTCGGGATGTGGCTTACTGCGTCAACACGATTTGGAATAACCGTCTGGAGCCGGTCAGCAGCCAGCGCTTCTACGAAGTGAATGGATATGGAGATTCCAACAAGTTCTATGGCACAGAAGCGGATGCGGAAGCCGTTAGCAAGGTACGGATGCGCCGCTATGCACAATGCCCGAGCCGCCAGAATAAGGACATGACCAACGCCCAAACCATCAAGATTGCCGTTCCGTTCATTCGCCGGAAACTGGGCATCAAGAACGTGGATAAGAGCCGCATTGAGGTATTCCGCACGCCGGATTACCGGTACATCATCAGCTATCGCGGCACTGGGTACCAGCTGAACAGAAAGGAGGACTGAACCACAGTAACATGACCGGAACCAACACGTTTGAAACACAGGAGGATTGACTATGTATTGCAACAAGTTTTTTAAGACCGAGGATGAAGCCAAAGCGTTCCAGAAGTCCCACGGCGGGGCTCTGTACAAGAACGTCAAGCGGAGTCGCACCCGGGAATCGTACCGGGTGGAAGCCGCAATGGCTGTGCAGGGCGGCTGGATGCACGGCACTGATCTGGATGCACACCCGTACTGCGTGGCATGGAATGGCGAACCGCTGAAAGCAAGAAAGGAGAATTAAGCCATGAAAGCACTGAAAATTGAGCCGGGCAAAGCCCCGGAACGCATTAACATTGCCAACGAACTTGCAAGCCTGCAGAGCCTCGTAGGCGGCTATATTGAGGTGATTTACCCGGATGAACGCCGCCCGGTCGGCCTGATCTGCAATGAGGAGGGCAAGTGCTGCGGGCTTGAACTGAACCGGGCGTTGTACAAGAATGGTAAGCCCTACGACATCATTGCCGGCACGTTCTTGGTAGTTGGGCTCTCGGCAGAGGACTTCGCGGATCTGCGGGAAGAAGATGCAGCCTATTTCGAGAAGCTGTTTCGCTCACCGGAAAAGTTTCAGCGATTCGCCGGGAGGCTCGTTATCTCCAAGGTGGTTCCTGGCGGGGTGTAAACCCCGCCTTTTTCAAAAACCGAAAAAACCGAATGGGTTTCTTCGGTTACGTTCGCTTTTTTGGGTTTTGAAAAACACGAACATAAAAGTGAAATTCAAGGTCGAAAAGTCAAATTTGAAGGTCAAATATCAAAATTGAATTCAAAATAGTTCTTGATAAATCGATTGTTTTTCTAAATGTGCATGAAATGTGAAAACCCATTGGGTTTTTTAAAAACCGAAAAAACCCATCTTCTTAAGAAAAGAAGAAGAAAAAGAATAAGAAGATATGAAGACTATCGTCTTCATAACGCGCGGGCGCGCGTTATAAGGCTGATGACGAGGACGAATCCAATTGATGAAGAACAGGATCATCGGTGCGGCCAAGCAGGTAGTCAACGGAACAGTCCAGTTTGTCCGCAAGCAGCATGAGTGTTTTTCCAGACGGAGGATCTTCTGCATTCTTCCAGCGCGTGACAGCTCCAGATGAGATGCCAAGCTCTTTGGCAAGCGGATTTGGCTTTGTTCCGCGGATTTCGCACATCCGATAAAAACGTTCCCAAAACAACAAATAGAACACCACCTTTTTGTGCAAAAGCATGAATCTCACAAAAATGAGAATATCGTATTGATATCTCACTTTTGTGAGATTATAATATATCTAACAAATGATTCATTCACCTGTTAGACAGAAAGGAAAAACAACATGGAGAGATTTGTAGCACCCATGGCTACATGGGAAATCGTGGGCGGCGACCTGCCGCCTGTCCGGGTTCGTGCCCGGACGTTCGATGAAGCACTTGCAAAGGCAAGGCTTCGCGATCCCGGCTATTGTGCCGGATGGGTCGTTGAGGAGGGCTGAACCATGGAAATCAAAAACGTGCACTGCGAGAAGCAAGCGCTGGAGCTTTTCAGGATGATGCCGGACAACAAGAAGTCATCTCTCCACAATGCGTTGAGCCGAAACCTTGAGTTTACCACTTCTTGGGGACTGGAACTTGGCGAACTCCGTGCTTATCAGAACGGTGTTTACATCACTCTCCAAGGTACGCGCTGCAGTTTTTCCGTGTATGCAGAGTTGGTGAACGGAAAGCCTGTTTTCAAGCGCAAGCCCCCTGAAAGCAAGCTCAGCCTGAAATTCAGAAGCGGCCTGCTGTTCGATGCTGGAGACTTCAACGAATTCTAAACAATATTGGAGGACAAGACAATGTTTAAGATCACCGACGCCGAGAAGCTGAGAGACGCTTACACCCTGCTGGCATTCATCCGGGACGACGTTCCCACCACCGTCGAACAGAAGTCCGGCATGGCCGCCTTTATGGTCAGCATCAAGAAGGAGATCCGGGCCTACAACAACCGCCCGGCACCTGACAGCCGCATTGTCGAGGAGCGCGGCATTGATGGCTACATTGAGCTGGTGCAGCTCCCGAACGAACTGGACAAGGCCAGCAAGACCGATGCGGCCGAGTGGTTCCGGGAAAACCGCTACTACGAGTTTTACCCGACGGCCTATGACTGCTCTGGGCAGCGCTTCACAAACTGGTACAAGCTGCACCGCCGCTGCGGGCACTGGTTCGCATATCATTCGGTCAGCCTTGACGTTTAATCAAATTGGAGGTCTGAACGATGAAAAAGATTGCAAACAAGTCCATTCCACTTTTTCAGCTGGAAGAGAGCCATTTGGAGAGCAAGTACCGCAGCGAGGGCTTCACGTATATGATCGTCAACGGCTATGAAGTCCGCTGGCCGAGGTGGGAGAACTTCGTGGCTGCGCTTGAAGATCGTACAGCGGAGTTCTTTCTCCCCGGTGGGACATGGGAGACACTGGGCGATGAAAGACCGGACTACTAAGACCCCGCCTGATGATGGCCGCCGGTATCGGCCGAAACCATTTTCGTGGCATCACGAAGATGGTCGCGGGAACCAACACCGCAAGCTAAAGGAGGTGACAAGAATGTCGATAGGTAAACAAATCAAGGCGATGCGCAAGATTCGAGGGCTGACGCAAAAAGAACTTGCCGAAAAATGCAGCATGGCTGATTCGGCAGTGCGGAAATACGAGTCGGGAAAGATCGTTCCGAAAATCGAAATGCTAAAAAGAATAGCAGATGCACTTGAAATGCCGGTTGGTGCGTTTCTTCCATCCATGGGGCTAGGAGAGAGCACCGGCAGCAGAATCAAGATTGCGAGGGAACGCCAAGGCGTGACACAAGCGGAACTGGCCGAGAAAATGGGCGTAACGCCGCAGTCTATTAGCCAGTACGAACGAAATATCATAAATCCAAAGCCGGAGACCATCAAAAAGTTTGCCGATGCCTTGGGCGTTGATGCTCGCTGGTTGGAAGTTGGGGAATACGAGGACAACAGCTTGTCCGGAGAGGAACAGCAGCTTCTTCGCTATTTCAGAATCATGTCCCCCGAAGGGCAGCATGTTGCGCTTGAGCGCATGGATGAACTTTCCCAGCATCCGAGATACAAAAAAGACTTTTGACCTCAAGACACAGAAAGGACAATCAACATGAAGTATGAGATCTACCAGCTGAAAGAGGACACCATGGAGCAGGTAAAACTGCGGTTCATGGCATCCGATCAGGCCGCACAGCTGGGCGGCATCCACCGGGAGAACTACCGCCGGGTATACGGCGGTGAGATTCCGTCTGTCCCGGAAGTGGTCAGGATGCTTCTTCGCCTGTTCGCACTCTTCAACGGGTCGAATCGACCCGTTGATTTCTCTGGCCACAGCATGAGCGTGTCCGATATCGTGCGGCTCACCGAGAATGGTGCATCCAGCTGGTGGTACTGCGACCCCTACGGCTGGATGGAACTGAATGGGGAAGAATGGGGGCAGATCTGATGCGTCACTACACAAAAGCGGAGTGGCGCAAGATCCCAGAGTCCTACAAGGGACGTTGGGAAGCGTCTCCGTACAACCTTGAACGAGTGAAGCGGGGCGAACTGCCAGCTGAGTACATCGGCAAACGGACAACCATCGTCAATGACGAGCATCGCGGTACGGTGCTTATCACCGAGGGCGCGCACTTCGTCATTGATGGCTGATTTCGCCAAATCGAACAAACGTCCACAAAGAAGCGATTTGAGCCGCATATCCTGCCGGACGGCAAATTCCATGCGGGAGAATAGAAAACGCAAAATAGAGCCATCGGAGCGGCTCTGAGCATTATTTCCGCTGGCTCAGAATGAACTGAAGGAAATCTGTAACCTTTTGGCGTTCTTCATCTGTTAACTCCATACGCTGCACAGCGGGGTCAACGGTGCGGCCCATGAGGAAGTCCATGGAGCAGTCCAAGTAGTCAGCGATGCGCGCCAGACTGTCGGCGGCAATCATGCGACCGGTTCGCAAGTTGGAAAGAACGCCTTTGCTCATTCCGAGTTCGGCGTACATATCCTTCAGCTGGATATTGCGTGCCTTTGCCTGAATTTTGATGTTTTCCGCAAGGGCGATAGAATCATACAAATTTTCGGTTGTCATTTTGTGTATCCTCACAAAATCCATCAATTGATGCTCAAACAGCTTGAAACGTTGCAATTGATGGATTATAATACACTTGTACAGAACAAATGTTAAGTGAAAGGGTACAGCGCTTACCATTCAGCGCGTTCCCCCAGAACCTCTCAGCAAAGGGGTTCATTCGTACCACGCAATACGAACCATGAACGTTGACCTCCTAAAGACAAGCGCCGCTGCAAAGCATAGCGGACAACAGCCGCAAGTTGGATGCTGTGCAGTTATAGCGCCGCTCCCATGACAGCTTCGCTTAACGACAGGGGAACGCGTTGAATGGTGGGTACTGGCTCTTTCATTTTATCAGAAATCTAACAAGTGTTCAATACACTTGTTAGATAAATCTTTGTTAGGAAGGAGAAAAAGCATGAAAAAGACTACGATGCCGGATTGGTGCGTGGCTGTCAAGAAGGCCATGATCGACCATGACGATATGACCGTTACGGAACTGGCAAAGGAAACGGGCTTTTCTCGCTCGCATATCAGCCAAGTCGTCAATGGTGTGCTGGTGCCGTCCGAGAACGTCCAGGGCGCAATCGAAAAGTGCCTGAACATCAGCGGGGTGGCGTACCGGAGCTAACCTACATCTCAAGTATACCAGAAAGGACGGCGTGAAAAAATGGCGATTGAAAGCCAGAATATTTACAAAAATGCGCGGAAATCTGCTGGTTTTACGCAGGAAAAAGCATCGCAGCTTTTGAACGTGTCGGTTGACAGCCTGCGGGACTATGAGCAGAGCCAGCGTCCAGTGCCCAGCGATGTAGCGAGCGCCATGTGTGACGTGTATCAAGCCCCATATCTGGCCGTGCAGCATCTGCGGTTGACATCAGATCTCGGCAAACGGGTCGTGCCTGAGATCCAGTTGAAAGACCTGCCGGAAGCTGTGCTGGGCGTTCTGGCGGCGGTTCAGCGCTTCTGTGCAAAGCGGGAGGCAATGGTAGAAATCGCCGCAGATGGCCAGATCGCTGAGAGCGAGCAAGCCGAATGGGACGAAATCATGTGCTTGGCCAACGACCTGAATGTGGCAATGAACAATATGCGTTTTTCGAAAGGAGGACGGCAGTCGTGAGCAAAGAGTCGTATTTCATCGGTTGTGCAGAGGTTGCGGAACTGGTTGGCTGTGGCAAGTCCCGGGCATATAAGTACATCCAGCAGATGAATCGGGAGCTGGAAGCAAGGGGAAACCTCACGTTTCCCGGCCGGGTGCCCCGGCGGTATGCGATGGAACGCTTTGGTCTTTTGGGGGAGGTGCAGGAGGATGAAAGCACAAACGCTCGTGCCGCTGGCAGCGGCGGCAGCGGCGCAGCTTCTGGTGGTCGGAAACATCGCCGCGGCGTTCGCTTTCCAGCAGAAGCCGCCGGTTGAAACGCTGGTTACGGTACCGGTGGTGGCCGAGATCGAGCAGGTTGAATGCGTTCGTCAGGACCCGGTTCCGTATGAGCCGGTTACATATCAGGTGCCGCTGGATGCGGAACTACAGTCCTACACGGAGAAAATGTGCGACCTCTACGATGTGCCCTTGGAACTGGCTTATGCTGTCATGCAGGTCGAGAGTGGCTTTACCCCGGCGGCGCACAGCTCTACCGGGGATTATGGATTGATGCAGATAAACAGCATCAACGCCGGGTGGCTCAAAGATGAACTTGGCATAACGGATTTGCTGGATGCCCGCCAGAACATTCAGGCCGGGTGCTATATGCTGGGTATGTATCTCAGCGAGTACGAGGGCAATGTGAATTGCGCTCTGATGGCCTATAACCTTGGCGCAACCGGAGCCAAAAAGGCTTGGTCTGCTGGCACGTATAGCACAGCCTACACGGACAAGGTGTGGAACGCAATGGTAGGGCTGCTGGAAGGAGAAAGGGATGTTTCATAAGATGGCGCAAATGATTCAGATGCACACCGAGAAGAAGCTGCTGGACGAAGTTTTTGCAACGTATCGGGATGTTCAGGATGCTGCCGCCGAAATGGCGCAGGTACTTCCGTGCCCTCGATGCGGAAAGCAGACCATGAAGATGCGCTTACACAGCAATGCTCTTTCCCGTCAAGTTCCGGGCATCACGATTTGTGACCGCTGCGGAACCGAAGAAGCACTGGAAGATGCTGTTCACCAGCCGATGGATGTTCGCAAGTGGGCACTGATCGAAACCTACATGAAGGGGGCAAACCTGAAATGAAACGCAAAGAAAGGCATTTGACCGTGACGGGCTGGGTCGTTGTTGGACTGCTGGACACGCTGGCCGGCGTAATTTCCGGTGGGCTTATGGCCTTGTGGCAGCTGCCCAGTACATATCGCTGGCGCGGCTACTGGGCAATCGGCGGGGAGTGGATTCTCATTGTTGGTGTAATCATTATTGCATCCCGCCTGATGCACGAACTGCAGATGCAGGCGCTTTTTGGAGGAAAGAAGAAGAATGACAAGGTGCGCTCGGTGTCACAGGGTCATTACAGATCCAGCGGCAATCGAAGTGGGGTACGGCGCGAAGTGTTACGTCAAGGAGTTCGGAAAACGGCTCCGAGCACCCGCAAAGCCCCGCAGAATCAGGACTGCCACACAGCCTAAAATCACCGCTGAGCGCCAGATTGTAGGGCAGCTCTCGGTGTGGGATATACTCGCCGCACACGAAAAAAGCGCTGACCAGAACGGCCAGCGCGCTACAAATGGATAGAGACCCACACATTCCGTTGGCGCTTGATGCAGGAACATCAAGCCGGAAAATGCAGGTCTCCACCACACACAACCATATTGTAGCACAATCGGTTGATTTTTTCAACAGGTATGAAGCGGCGGTCAGGAGCGTTCCTACTGCCGTTTTTCTATACAGAAAATCAGGAGGTACACATGGAAAAGGAAATTACTACCACCAATCAGACCACGGCGTTGGCAGATAGTCTGATTGTGGTGCAGCAGCTTCCTATCATCAAGGAGCAGCTGCACAGCATCAAAGCACAGGCTCAGGAGTCCGTCAAGGAGGCGCTTTCGCTGGCCTGCACGGAAGAAACCCTCAAAGTTGTCAAGGAGCGCCGGGCGGCGCTGAACCGTGACCGCAAGGATCTGGATGCCCGGCGCATGGCCGTGAAGAAGCAGATCATGCAACCGTTTGAGGACTTCGACGAGGTTTACAAAGAATGCGTTACGGACGTGTACGGCCCGGCAGATGAAGCGCTGAAGGGCAAAATCACGGACGTGGAAGCCGGACTGAAAGCCGACAAGGAAAAAAAGGTCAAGGATTACTTTGCTGAGATGGTCAAGGCCAGCGGCGTTGAGTGGGTCACCTATGAGGATGTCGGCGTTGCAGTCACGTTGACCGCAAGCCTGAAATCCCTGAAAGCCAAGGTCAAGGAGTATGTGGAAAAGGTTGCGGCTGACGTAGCCTGCATCAACGGCATGGAAAATGCCCCGGAGATCATGGCCGAGTATAAGTTGTGCGGAAGTTTGGCTGTTGCCATTAACAGCGTGAGCCAGCGCAAAGACCGTATTGCCCGGGAAGAAGCCGAGCGCAAGCAGCGTCTGGAAGCCCAGCTTCGGGCACAAGAAGCAGAAAAGGCCGTTCTGGATGTGGCAGAGGAAGAACTGTCTGCGCCTCAGGTCATGGGCACCGAACCGCCCGTTATGGACGAGCAGGAGACTGAGGACTCCCAGAAGGAGAGCACGGAACAGGTCATGAACGCAAAGTTTGCTTTTATGGGACGCACGTTCCAGTGCCGCGGCACTCTGACCCAGCTGCGGGAACTGAAGTCTTTCGTAAATGACAAAGTCGATGAGATCCAGAAGTACATGGATTCCATTGGCATTGAGAATCAGGAGGTAAATAACAATGGCTAAAGCAATGCAGCCGCAGAAAATGCGCTTTTCGCAGGCAATCCAGACTCCGATGTACAAAAATCTCGTGAATAACACGTTGGGCGATCCGGCGCGCGGCGCTCGCTTCATTGCCAATATCACTAGCGCCGTTGCTGTCAATCCGGCCTTGCAGGAATGCAACCCAGGCACGATTTTGGCAGGTGCCCTTTTGGGCGAAAGCCTGCTCTTGCAGCCTTCGCCCCAGTTGGGTCAGTTCTATCTGGTGCCCTTTAAGTCCAAGGCGAAGCGTGACCGGCAGGGCAATGTGATTGAGCCTGCAAGCGTAAAGGCGCAGTTTGTGCTGGGGTATAAGGGCTATATCCAGTTGGCACTGCGGACTGGCCAATATAAGCGCCTGAATGTGCTGGAGGTCAAGGCCGGGGAACTGAGCGGATGGGATCCGTTTGAAGAACGGTTCCATGAGATGCACTTTATCGAAGATTTTGAAAAGCGTGCAGCAATGCCGACGGTGGGTTACATTGCACACTTCGAGTACATCAACGGCTTTGAGAAAACGCTGTATTGGACAGCAGACCAGATGATGGCTCATGCGGACAAGTACAGTCAGGCGTTCAGTGCAGCAGCATATAAGAAGCTGCTGAACGGCGAAATCCCGCAGGACGAGCTGTGGAAGTACTCTAGCTTTTGGTATAAGAATTTTGACGGGATGAGCAAAAAGACAATGCTGCGTCAGCTGATTTCCAAGTGGGGCATCATGACCGCCGAAATGACCACAGCTTATGAGCGGGACGGGCGCGTTATGATGCCGGACAGCACAGGCAGCGGCCTGTTGCCGGAAGCTGCGGAGTATGCAGATGCCGGGCAGAGTGAGCAGGAGCCGCCCAAAATCGAGCGAACAGCCAAGACGATGGACCTGCCGGAGCCGGAAGCAGATGCCGTTGAGGAAGCCGTTGATTTGGCGGCACTCTGATGGTCAAGTACAACATTATCAGCACCGGCAGCGATGGTAACGCCACGATTCTGGAAGATTTCGTGCTGGTAGACTGCGGCGTGCCGTATAAGGCGTTGGAGCCGTATGTTCCGAAACTGAAGCTTGTGCTTCTGACGCATATCCACTCAGATCACTTCCAGAAGCGAACCATCAAGCGGCTTGCCAGTGAGCGACCGACACTCCGCTTCGGGTGTTGCCGCTGGCTGGTGCCGCCGCTCATAGCTGCAGGGGTGCCGGAGCGTCAGATTGATGTACTGGCCCCGCGAACGTTGTATGGGTACGGCCTGTGCAATGTGATTCCGGTAATGCTAGCCCATAACGTACCAAACTGTGGGTATAAGGTGCATTTTCCGTCTGGCAAGGTGATTTATGCCACTGATACTAACAATTTGGATGGCATTCAGGCGATCGGCTATGACCTTTATCTGATAGAATCGAACTACCGGGATGAAGATATACAAGCCAAAATCCAAGAGAAAAAGGTAGCTGGGCAGTATGCCTACGAACTGCAGGTGCTCAGAAATCACCTGTCAGAAGCGAAATGCAATGACTTTTTGGAACGGAATATGAAAGCAAACAGCGTTTATATTCCGATGCACGTCCATGTGGACAAGGAGAACGCGCATGATTGTGACAGCGAAAATTGAGAAGCTGGAGAACGGAAAGCTTGTCCTGAAACCCGACGTAGACATCAGCCGGTTTCTGGCGCAGAAGCGCCCCCGGCGGGTAGAAGTCCGTCTGGATGATGGTCGAACCATTTCCGCAGACCAGCGCCGCAAGATTTTCGCTATTATCCGAGATATTTCTTTGTGGTCAGGGCAGGAGCCGGAAGAACTTCGGCTTTATCTGGAATGGGATTTCTGCTCCCGCTGCCTGCGGGAGTGGTTCTCCCTCTCGAATTGCGATATGACCACGGCCCGAGAGTTTATTACATATCTGATTCAGTTTTGCTTCCATTGGGGGGTGCCCACAAAGGACAGCCTGCTCACCCAGACGGACGATATTGGCAAGTACCTGTATCTCTGCCTTGAAAATCGCCGGTGTGCAATTTGCAACCAGCCTGCAGAGGTGCACCATGTTGACCGCGTGGGCATGGGGCGAGATAGAGAAGCTATCGTCCATGTCGGGCTGAACGCGATAGCCCTTTGTCGGCGGCACCATGAAGAAGCGCACCGCAGAGAAAAAGCCCTGTTTGCTGATTACCATATCTATGGCATCGAGCTGGATCGGCATCTATGTAAAGTGCTTTCGCTCAATCAAAAACCGAAAGGGGAGGTGGAGCGTGGCGAATGATTACATAAAACTGTGGGTGAAGGATTACAGAGCATTGCTAGAACCGTTCAATGAAGCGGAACGGGGCCGAATTCTATGGGCTATGATGGATTACAAGGAAACTGGTTCAGAACCAAAGTTTCTGGGGAATGAGCGCTTTGTTTGGGCGGCGATAAAAGCCAAAATCGATGCTTCCAATGAAGCATACGAGCGTCAGGCCGCTGCCAATAGGGCAAACGGTGCCAGAGGTGGCAGGCCTCGCAAATCAAAAGAAAATCAGGAAACCCCAGAAAACCGAATGGGTTTTGAAGAATCCACAACTGAGGAAAACACAGAAAAATCAACCGGCCCGCCTGATGACACCCCGGAAAGCTACTGGGTCTGGGCTGGATGCGACAGTATGCTTACGCCCTACATGGCAGCAGAATTTCGGGATTTGCGAGAAACCGGGGTGGAAGATGCTTTGGTGGTTGCTACGCTGGAAGAAGCGATGCGCCACCAAGCGAAGCACCCATGGTGCTATGCCAAGCGCCTGCTCGATCAGGCAGCGGCGCAGCACGTTACAACGTTTGCAGAGTGGGAAAAAACTCACATCAAAAATAAAGGAAATCGGGTTGACCGAGAAACGCCGAGCGGAAACAACATTCTAGGTCTTACTGACAGCCTTGGACGAATAAAGAGAAGACCGTTCAAAAAACAGGATGTTCCGCAGGGCAAAGGGGGCGATTCCAATGGGGAGTGATGTTCGCCATGTCCGGGGTGAAGCACAGAAGGAACTTGTAAAAAAGTTTGAAGTGTTTTCGAGCAATGGTCGGTCACGCTGGCAGGTCTGGAGCGATTGGATCACCATGAGTGCTATTGCGGTGTCCAATGCGACAGATCAGAGCCACTTTGACGAACGCGAGAAGCAGTACTTATCAATCGCAGGAAAATACACGCGGCCGGAAATGGAAGCATTTACGGAAATGCTGGCCTTGTTGGTCGTGGCACTGGAGGACAACCCGGAACAGGACTTCCTTGGCGAGTTGTATATGTGCTTGGGGCTTGGAAACGACCATTCGGGACAATTCTTTACGCCATATCACATTTGCGAGGTCATGTCCGCTGTGACAACCCCGACAGAAGAATTCCAACAGAAAATCGGAGATAGGGGATGGGTTGCGGTCTGTGATCCGACCTGCGGCGCTGGGGCCTTGCTGGTGGCGTTCGCAAACGAATGCAGAAAGAAAGGCATCAATTATCAGACGAATGTGCTGTTTGTGGCGCAGGACATTGACTACATCGTGGGCATGATGTGCTATCTGCAAATGAGTCTGCTTGGAATGCCGGGGTATGTCGTCATCGGTGATACGCTTGCAAGCCCGTCTGTGTCTTATGACAAAAGGGGACTGCTTCCGGTTGACAAAGGGAACGTCTGGTATACGCCGATGCTCAGGATCTCGGTTTGGCAATATCGAATCTTTATGGCGCAGATGGAACTGGTCACTCAATCGATAAGGAAAGAGCGTGTTGCAGATGCGCCAAAATCTGAACCACAAAAATCCCCTGAAGCCCCTAAAAAACTCGAGAAACCAAAGAACACGGAAAAGCCAAAAGCCGCTAAAAAGCCGCAAAGAGCGCCGGAACAGGAACCGGTGTTCTCCGAGGGCAAGGGTGGGCAACTTAGCTTTTTCTGATAGGAGGACAATATGGATTCCACCACACACACCACAACCACAGTTGAGTTCGTCGATTGGCGAGCTAAAGCAAAAGCAAAGCTGGAAGCTGAGGACAAGCTGTTCAAGGGCAGTCGTGCCGCAAAGAGCGTGCAGAGTTATGTTCTGCGGACACTGCTTGGCTTTGTAGACCAGGAGCCGCGGTTCGCAGAGGTCGTCTGCAACACGCAGCGCACGTTCTCCGAATGTTGCGCCGCTGTTGTCAACAACGCAGGCGAAGTTCTGTCCGACCTCGAAACCTACCGCCGCGCCGTGCAGTTTTACTTTCCGAATGCCGAGGTTTCGTTCAGCATGAACATCAAACTGACTGGCGCACCGCCTACGGAAGCTGAGATGCAGGCTCCGGCCACCGTCAAACCGGAAGAGGCATCCCCCAATGTTCCGAAGCAGGCGGCACCAGCTCACACAACCAAGCCTGCGTCCAAAGCAGAAAAGAAAACGGATGCGAAAAAGCCGGCAAAAAAGAAGAAGGAAACGCCTGCGGAAGACGATATGCAGCTTTCCTTGGATGGGTGGCTCTGATGATTTTAGGATTCAAAGGATTCAAGCCGGGGCTGATTGCTACGCTCGGCGATGGCAGCTATCAGTACCAGCCGGGCGAAGTGAGCAAGACCGAAAAGGCAAAATGCGCCAATACGGGCTTCCATTACTGTCTGGATCCGCTGGACTGCCTTAACTGGTATGCTTGGGACGGGAAAAACGAGTTCTGGGCCATCGCAGCTGGCGGTGATATCGATGAGGATGACTACCGGACGCGGAGTAGCTGTACCGAAATTGTACCGCTTCGCAGGCTGAAAGAAGACGAGTTCCTTCTTATGCACGCAAATTATGTATTTGAGCATCCGGCAGAAAAATTCGAAGATTGCTTCAAGAGACCGTTCCACATCGCGTATGGTCAGGGCAAGGAACTGGCTGGTGCACGTGGCGAGTGGCTCTGCTTCATCGTCCGGGAAGAAAACGAATTTACTTGCATTGCTCAACAGGTCGATGGAGTGAAGGTTTTGCCCGGGAAAAATTACACGTCGGAGAGTTTGGAGGCGGCACACGATGAAAAAGGCTGAAGAATTGAAACTTTATGCGCCGGAGCCGAAGCGGCCAGAGTTGGATGCGGCGCTGTGTATGTCAGTTGCCGAGGGGCAGGGCGTGGGTCGCTACATCAAGGGAAAGGTGCTGACGGTGGCCGTCTGGGACAAAAAGGAAAAGCCGCTGGTTGTGTGGCGTTTTTTCGGAGGCTACTGGACGGGGGAACTTCGCGGGAATGAGAATCCGAAAAAGAACGAGCTTTCGCCGCGTCAAATTGAGGTCAAGCCCTGCCAGTGTTTGACATGGAGAACCGAAGTGCCGGCAACAAAGGGAGAATCGGAACTCCTGCAAAACTATTTTGATGACCGCAGACCGGGCTATCTGATTGGCATTGTAGAAGATGCGCTGTCGGCTCATGCCAGGAAGAAACGCGAAGAGCGCAACGCCAGACAGGCGGCTGAGACCCAGAAGCTCTTTGAAAATCTGCCGGAGCCGCCGGAAGATTTCAGTAAACAAGTTTTGAAGGTGTGCAGTGATGCGGGCTTTCTCTGGGTCACCAATGACAAACAGGGCGTAATCGAACCCGGCGGCGTTGAGAAGAAAATCTTAATTCAGCGGGCAAGGTGCGATAGCTGCGGTGGTGAATATACGCCGTCAGAACTGCTCAAGCACAAGAGCACAGCGGTGTGCGAGTGCTGCGGGGAGAAGATGCGGGTTCGCAATACCCGCTATTCGGTCAAAAGGTTATGGGCCGCAAGGACATTCCTTTGGTGCAAGCCGCAGGGGGATGGAATCTGGATTCGCCGTTATCTGGTGTACTTCGATTTCAGCAATCATCGGGCAGAACCGGAATTTCATGGCCGTGGAATCTGGTGGACGGACGGAAAGTCCATCAAGCAGTGGAAACGAAGTTGGGGCGAAAAAACTGAGTATATCATGTGCCAGCGCCCAAAGCTGTCCGCGATGCTGCTGGCCCCCTCTGGCCCGTATCAGCCGTACACATTGGCGTCCCACACCGACCAATTTGAGAATGATGTTCGGAAAGTGCTGAAATCTGAATGGATGTACCAGTACGATAACCACCTCAATTTTCCATGGGAAGTTCGTCAGTGGGAAATCGTGAATCGGTATCCGATGGCTGAAAGCCTTGTCAAAACGGGCTGGGCTGATGCGCTGTGCTCTCAGGTGTATGACAGATATGAGCACGGCACACGCATCAATCTTCGCGCAAAGACCTACTACGGAGTGTTTGGCTTAAATCGTCAGGAGTTGGCCGCAGTCTCGCAGAGCAAAAAGTCGTTTCGAGAGGTGGATAATGCGCTGGAATGGAAAGATGCCGGCCTTGCAATCAATGGAAAGAACATGGCAATGACGGCCAACATCCGAAATCTCTCAGGAATGGCCAAGACATTACAGAAAAGCGGAATGACGCGAAGCCTGAAATATCTCCGCCAGCAAACAAGACGAATCACGGGTAGCTACAACGGTCATATCGCACTTAGAGTTGCACAGGATTGGTCTGACTACTTGGACATGGCTGAGAAAGCTGGTATGAATATGCAGCTTGAGAGCGTAATGTTCCCGCTTGACCTGAAACGCCGGCATGATGATCTCGTGCTGGAGCGTAATAAACAGCACCGGATGGAAGCCATGAAAGGCACGCAACACTCTATCAGAAGGGAAGCGGAACAGCTGGAAAAGCAGTTCCATATCGAAAATATCTACAAGAAGATCCGTAAAATCTACGAGTACGATGGAGCGGAGTACATTATCCGGGTGCCGGAGGGCGCAAAGGACATTTTGCAGGAGAGTAAGTTCCTTGACCACTGCATCCAGCGCGGAACCAGATACTTTGAGCGCATTTCTGTTCGGGAAAGCTACATTTTCTTCCTGCGAAAGAAGTCTGACCCCAATACGCCGTGGTACACCTTGGAGGTGGAGCCGGGCGGTACAGTTCGGCAGAAACGCAGTTATAGCAACGACCAGTATGCAGATCTGGAAGATGCCAAGCCGTTCATCGAGGAATGGCAGCAAGTGGTGCAAGGCCGAATGACAGCATCGGAAATTTCTTTTGCAAAGCAGTCCAAAGAAATCCGTGCACAGGAGTTTGCAGAGTTAAAGGAAAACGGAAACATTATTCGCACAGGCGCGAATGCCGGTAAGCTGCTGGTTGACGAGCTGATGCACGACCTGATGGAGGTAGAAAAGCGTGTTGGCTAAAATCGAACTTTCCCTTGCGCCGTCTAAGGCAAAAGGACTCTCGGAAGATGAACGCTTAGAGTTGGGACGGTTGCTCCTGAAAGCGGGGTATCGGGTTGACATCGTGCGCCGCCGTCCAAACGCCAACCCGGGCACCCAGTACGAGTACTATATGATTCTGGACAAGGGGGATAGCAATGCCTGATACCCGCAAAGGACACAACCCCAGCGGTGCGCCGGACCCCACCCGGGCGCGTGCTGAAAATAACATCCAGAAGGACGAGAAACGGGTGCATGATCTTATTCACGTTCTGCGGTATGTGGCAGATGCCGCAGGGTTTGAGATTGCAGAGCGCATTGTCCTGATCGACAGTCAGTCGGGGAGGATCTATCGGTGAACAGAACAAAAAACGAATTGGCGGATTACGCATGGAATCCTGTAACAGGATGTCTGAAAGACTGCCGATATTGCTACGCAAAAAAGAGCGCTTTACGCTTTGCCAGCGATTGGAGACGAAATCTTGCAGAACGTCCGAAGGTTCGGCAGGTCGGAGCGAACCTCTTTGAGTTGGACGCTCCATGGGAAACCACGAATAACCGCTTTCTGAACAACCCAACCGGATTTATGCCCACGATACATAGGTATCGTATGGATTGGCCACAAAAGGTCAAGGTAGGCTCAACCATCATGGTATGCACGGATGGTGACTTGTTTGGTCCGTGGGTGCCGGAAGATTGGATCCTTCAGGTATTCGCTGCGGCCGAAATGGCACCCCAGCACCAGTACATTTTCTTGACGCAGTATCCGGTGAGATATCAGAACCTTGCAAACCATGGGGTACTTCCACAGAAAAACAATTTCTGGTACGGCTCTACCGCAACGATTCTGTCAGACAGCGTGTGGGCAAACGAAAAGTATAATACGTTCGTAGCCATAGAGCCGCTTCTCGGACCGTTTGAAGGCGATGCAACAAAAACGTTCCGAAAGCTGAAATGGGCAGTTATTGGAGCGGAAACAGGCCAAAATGCCAAAAAGGTTATTCCAAAGGCTGGATGGATACAGGACATTCTGACATCGGCAGATGCAGCTGGTACGCCGGTGTTTATGCGGAGCAACATGGAAAGCATAGTGGGCGCTGAGAATATGCGCCGGGAAAAGCCTGCGGCATTTTTACAGAAAATCCCGACAGTGGAGCAGAAAAAGCGGCTGTGGGAACATTGTACCGTTTGCGGCAAGTACCGGCCTATGAAGGAAATGTACGCCCTGCTCCTGCGCAGAAAGCGTGGCGATAACCCGGAGCGGGTGGCTTATATGTGCCCTGAATGCTATGGAAAATTCAGCATGAAGCACTTTGAGAAAGGAGAAAAGGAAGATGAAGTTTGAGCGAAGCGAACTTGGAGCGCTGTTTTCCAAGTTGCGCACGGCGGTGCCGGAGGTTCGGGCGGTGGGCACCGATGATGCAGGAATCCTGTTGAGCGGCTCCAATGCATACGCCACCAATCTGGAACTGAGCGTCCGTGCTGGTCTGTCCAAACCGGTTGAGCAGGATGTGGTGGTTCCACCGCGCGGTGTTGATTTTATCAGCGGCACAGTAGCACCGGAAATCAGCATCGAGGCCGATAAAGGAATCCTTACCGTGAAATCCGGCACGGCCAGGGCACGCCTGAACACAACGCCGGCAGAGAACTACCCGGAGTTTTCTGGCCCGGGCAATGATGCAAAGCGGTGTATCGTGGAGGCCAACGATTTAAGCTGGGCAATCTCCAAAGTCCTCTATGCGGTGTCGAAGGACGAAAAACACCCTGCGCACCGTGGCCTGTGCTTCTCTCGGAAAGGCGAGGATGTGCTGGAAATCTGTGCGCTGGATGGATACCGAATGGCGATTGCCAGAATCAATTGCACAGCTGATGGTGATTTTCGCTTTACGCTTCCTGCGGCCACGGCAAAGGCAGTTGATACGCTTTCTATGGATGGTAGCGTGGAAATTGTGCGTGACCGAAAAAAGGCTGTTTTCAGTGACAGCAATTTCGAGGTGAGGTCCCGCCTGATTGCGGAACCGTTCTTGGACTATGGTAAGGTTGTGGCCCAGAGAAATGAAGGAACCCGAATTGCGCTTGACAGAAAAGAACTGCTGGGCGTTCTGGGTCGCGTCAAGCTGGCCCGGTCTGCAGACGCAAAGGAAAAGAGCGTTCTGGTAATGGATCTGGAGCCCGGCGGCACCGGCAGAGCATCAATGCGCAGCACGATCGCGCAAATGAATGAGGAGTTTTCCTTTAGCGGAAAGTTGGAAGACCCCTTGCGAATCGGCTTTAATCTGGAATTTTTGAGCGAGGCTTTGAAGTCGATGGAAGGAGACGAGGTCAGCGCATGGGTGGTCGGCCCTCTGTCCCCCGTAAAGCTGATTGAGCCGCAGTATGAAGCGCTGGTGCTTCCTGTCAAGGTTAGGGGGGAAGCATGATGCAAGGTAGAACTTTTCGCGGGCAGTCCCCAGATGGCACTTGGCATGAAGGGTTCCTGATTCGCTCCCCGGGCGTGAAGAACAGCCGCCCGGGTGAGGGCTGGTACATCAACTCCGAGCAAGAGCCGGCATACGCCCATCTGGTCAAGCCATTTACAATCGGCATGAGCACTGGCGTAAAGGACATGGAAGGAACGATGGTCTTTGAGGGCGACATCATCAAAACCACCGGCCCCAACGAGCGGATTTTCTCTGTGGAGTTTGGTGAGTACATTGCCTATGGCGTGGGCCATATCGGGTTCTACGCAAAGATTGCCGGCAAGAACTCACGCGACTACAACCCGTGCTGTCTTCGGGCGTTGCTCTACATTGGAAAAGTGGTTGGAAACATGAGCGACACGCCATACCTGATGAAAGAAGCTGGAGAGGAGCAGAAAAAATGAAATGGACTGAAACAATTACCCCGAAACAGGCAGCTGAAGAGCTGGGAGTACCTTATCACGGCTGGATGAGGGAGATGGATCGGGCATGGATCAGCGAAGACCAGAAGTACAGCGTGATGTCTCGCTTGCTCCGCACGGAATGGGGCAAGGTCGAACACGTCACGATTACGGCGGCAGAGGGCGTTGGCCGGAGTGACGGCAGCGGGGATATCCCGTGGGCCGTCAAGATGGAAATTAAAAACGACCTGTTCGGCGAGAAGCGAGTTGCCGTCGAAGTGTTCCCAACGCAGGACCGGCTGGTGGACGTCTGCGACTGCTATCACCTCTGGGGGTTTGAGAAAGGTTTCCAGCTTCCGTTCGGCATCCACCCGCGCGATAAGAAAACGGTGACGGTCAATCGCGGCAGTACCAGAGTTCGGGCCATTGACGGCGCGGGACGCGAACACAGCATCAAAGAGCTGCTGGAAGAGAATGGTGCGGCGGATGTTCCTAAACAGGCATATGCACAGGCTATGGCCGGGTATATGATGAAAAATCTTCTGGGAGGGTGATGCAAAATGTGGCTTTGGATTGTGCTGGTGGTTCTGGCGGTGATGGCTGCACTTCTGATTTATGCGGCGTGCTGCGTGGATGGTGATATAGACCGCCAGAGCGAAGCGCACCCGCCGAAACCAGAGAAAGGACGAGACGATGGCAAAGTATGAGATGCTTATCGCTGCATCCGGGAAACGTGGCTCTGCACTCCTGCCGTGCGTTGTTGTCGATGAAAAGGGCATTAAGCGTGCTGCTGTACGGGCTAAGGCGATGGCTAGAGCTTGCTACCCGGAGTATGAAAAATTCAATGTGGTGAAGATGAAGGTGATTTCAGATGAATGAAAAGGGATTGATGGAACAGTCGAACGCAGCGATTAAAGCGGCGCTGGAGCTGTACGCGGCTGACCATGGGAAGTTGAACGATGGTGACAGCTTTACGACAAAGCTCAATAACTGTGTGCTCACCATTTCGCTGAAAGATGGGAGCTTGGACGTACAGTTTGACCCGGACGCAGACGTCGCGGTGGACACCCCGTACACACTGGACATGAAGCTCGACATTTATGAGGAGGAAGACAATGGATGAGTACATCAATCGTGAGGACGTATTGAAATGCCTGGAGTATAACACGATTCAGAAGCCGAGTGCGAATGATGTTGTTTCTGCGACTCTCCGGGTAGCGCGGGAAAAGGTCGAGAAACTTCCTGTTGCACAGGAAGGAGTGCTACTTTCTTTCTGGCGCGACCCCGACAAGGATCCTCCGAAAGTTGAGACGGAAGTGCTGATTCTGTACCGAAACGAAATTGACGGGTACGGAATAACGACGGCGCACTATGAAGACGGGAGCGTTTTTTTACAAGATAGCGTATGGTATTGGGAAGACCTTCCCGATTGGGGGACATACGACGAGGAGCGGGACGACTACAAAATCCCGAAAGGCTGGTGGGAATACCGCCACTTCAACCCGGACGAGGTTTACAACAACCGGATTGACCGGCCTGTTGTTGGTTGGATGCCTTTGCCACCGAAGGAAGTGACACAGAATGGCAATCAATAAGAAAACCCGTGAGGCGGTATACCGGAAGTACGGAGGTCGCTGCGCATATTGCGGCAGGGCGATTGCCTACAAAGATATGCAAGTAGATCACTTCCGACCGTTGCGGGTGTGGGATGAAGTAGATGGCGCGGCAGATGATATTTCAAACCTTATGCCCGCCTGCCGGATGTGCAACCACTACAAGCGCGCAAACTCCCTGGAAGCATTTCGCCGGTATATTGCCGAGATTCCCCGTAAGCTGCGTGATAACTATATTTATAAAATTGGCGTAGCTTACAGGAATATTATTGAAAACGAAAAGCCGATTAAGTTTTTCTTCGAAACTGAGGAGGCGAAGACCAACCCTGAATATGCTATTACGAGTCCGGAGGAAATGGCCCGTTATTTGATGGGGTTTTGCCGTTGCCGTTTGGCGACCGGAAATGGTTGCCCGGGCTGCCCGTTTGATAAACCGACCAGCGACAACGGGGATGGAGAGTGCCGTTTATATGTCCCCGACGACTGGGATTTTTGAGGAGGTATAGAATGGATAAGCAAAAGATTAAGAGTGTTCCGAGGCTGACGACCAACAACCCGGGGAACAATTTTCAGACTGCCCTCAACTTTACTGACGTCAGCGAGGACGGCTGGGTATGGCTGCGGCAACCCGAAATAGCGCTGACCGAGTACGCGCGGCAGCTCGTCAAGGGCCATGGCAGCAGCATCGATTTGAACTGCAACGATATGGAACTCTCCGAAAGCCTGACCGATCACCTCTTCGATGACCCAAAGCAGAGCATCGATGGACTGATTGCAGAGCATTACACGATTTTGTGGGCCTACGCGACCCTGCGGGAAAAACTCAAATGGTACGAGGATGCAGGAATCCCGGTCATTCCTAATTACGGTCTGAGTACCATCCGGCGGGCGATCAATCGGTACGGCACCGCCCCTCAGCTCCAGATGGCGATCAAGGAAATGTCAGAGCTCACGAAGGCGATCTGCAATCTCCAGCGGGCCGTAACCTTCAACTACCGCAACGGTGCGAAGATCAAGGTCGCCCACGAGAGCGTCAGGGAAGAAATCGCGGATGTTTACATCATGCTGGCGCAGCTCGTTGAGATCGTCGGCAAGCCTGAAGAGGTACAGCAGATCGTGCTCGAAAAGCTCGAACAGCTCAAAGGCGACCTGGACGGCGGGGAGGTGCAAAGTGAGTAAAGCTGTTTTACTGAGCATCCGGCCAAACTGGTGCAAGCTGATTTGGGCTGGAATGAAGACCGTAGAGGTGCGTAGAACTTGCCCGAAGCTGGAGGCGCCGTTCAAAGTGTATATCTATTGCACCGGTCATGATGGCTGGATTATGAAATCGCGCAGGGCTGGAGTGCAGAAGATGGATAGCAGAGTTATCGGCGAGTTTATCTGCGATGAAATTTATAAAATTGACCGAGACTGCAATGGGTTTAACTTCACTGCTCCGAGTCTGGATCTGCCGGTTTACACCCTGCCGGAAAATAACGATGAAGAACGCAACGCCAAGAGAGAAGAACTTATCACTTGCATGACCGATGAACAGCTTTCCGAATATCTCGGCATTCATCCCGGCTACGGTTGGCATATCACGGAACTAAAAATTTACGATGTGCCTAGGCCGATTCGTGACTTTATGTGCCCGTGCGCCAAAAGGTATGCTGATGCAGATGGAAAATGGCGCTGCAAAAATGCTGATAAAATGAAAAATAAAAACGGCAGTTTTGAAAACGACGGGTGTATCTGCACTGACCTTGACAGGCTGAGCCGACCGCCTCAAAGTTGGTGCTATGTGGAGGATGCAGAATGTACGTCATGAACAAAAAATGGGACTCTGTCACGAACATTGCCCAGTGCACCAGCGTGTATGTGAGCCCTGAACACGAAATCAAGGCGGTTCCTACGGGCGGCGGTGCGGTATATCGTCTGGGCCAGTACGAAACGGCAGAAATTGCCCGCGCTGTGCTGAATGACCTGCGACTGGTTGCACCTACCAGATGCCGAATGACCAACGAGCACGGGTGCTGGTCCGCGGCATGAGCGATGAACGGCCTGAAAAGTTTGCTGGGAACGGCAAGAAGCCGGTGCGTAGGGGAGGATCCTGATGGCAAAGAAACATCATTGTGGTCGAAAAGACAGGCCGCAGAGGGCATGTAATCCTGATGCTTGCCCCAATTGTATGTACGTCGGAGAGGGTGACAGCTGGTGCGACAAAATCGGAGAAATCGTTCTTTCTGACTGGGAGCCTACAGAGTATTACATGGGGTGCTGCAAGAAAGGAAAGGAAACGAAAAATGAATCTGATTCGTGAAATTTTCTTTAGCCCGATGGTCGTGGATGCGGCCGGAATTATCCTGATTGTGGCTGCATTGCCTATGGTAGGTTGGTCTTGGGCTGTAAGCCACATGGCTGGACCGAAGGTCAAAAATGCAAAGGAGGGCACATGAAAGCACATCTGTCGTTCCTGTGCAATGGTCAGTGTCGGTGGTGCAAGAACTACTGGGATTGCAGTAAGTACAAAAAAATCCTGGCAAAAATTTTCGGATGCAAAGATTGGAGATGGCAAAACAGATGAAGGACATTCGCCAGCAGTGTGTCGATGAGCAGGACAAGGCCGCACAAATCTTTACTTGGTGCATGGTGGTGGCTATGCATCAGGAAGAAGGCATTGGAGCCACGCGCCTGACCCGGGCTTGTAATGAGATGCGGGCATTTCAAGCCCGCCACAAAAGTAAAATTGACTCTGGGAATCGGAGGAAGGCTACTGAAGCTATGCGGGACGTTTTAAGGGGAATCTGTGATTTCACGGTGCGTCTGCCACAGAATCGCGCTCCGCGTAATTATAGGGAAGAACGGCTTCGTATGGCGCAGGACGAGGGCGCCGAAATCGCATGGCTGGTTATGGCCGCGACGGTGCATCTGACGTTTGGCTTTGGCAAGGAGCGCCTTGCACGGTTGAAGAAAGAAGCCATAGACGGCTATCGACAGTACATCGGCTGGGTCAAGACAGACGGCGAGGACTGCGCCGAGGAATGGCTGAAGCGCTGCGTGGAACAGGCCTTGCAGGAAGAACTTGAAATGAACGACATCCAGAGCGGGAGCCACCCGCCAAAGCTGTACTATTCGTCTGGAGTGAACGTGGAAGATATGATTCGCGTGATGAGTGCTGTGTCTGCGAAGATGGCGGCAGAGCGGGGCATCAAGCGTGTGCCGCTGGCTGTTTTGAGCCAGAGTGAAATTTCTCGTCGCATGAGTGCCATTTGAGTAAACAAAAAGAGGACTGCTTGCGCAATCCCCCGAGAAAAGCAACTCTATTATACCTAAATTGATGGATTTTGGCAACGTAGAACAGGAGGATGCGCAAAATGACTATCCCGGAAGATATGATGGCGTTCATCGAAGAAACTGCCCGCAAAGCTGCCCGCGAGGGTGCAAAGGAAGTTGTGGCCGAGCAGGCCCGTAAAGCCGCAGGCCGGTGTGACCGCCGGTTGCGGAACACGAAGTTGCTCCTGAAGAACTATCGGATGTTCAAAAAACATTGCACGGGTGCGGTCTATACGGACGAGGCTGGCGAACATGATGGTCAGGAGGAAGAAACCGCACTGGAACTGCTGGACATGATGCTCCAGCGGAACAATGCCATTACGGTTGAATCCATCCGCAACAGCTGTCGGCGCACTAAAATCATGATTCGCCATATCGATGCAATGCTTGGCTTGTACGAAACCTACTGCGCCCAGAGCGACAATGAAGCTCTGAAGCGGGGCCTGCGCATCATCAAGGCCATGTACATTGACGAGACCGCCAAGCCTGTGGAGCAGATTGCGATGCAGGAAAACGTGAGCGCCCGGCAGGTTTACCGTGACCATGATGCAGCAGTGGATAAAATCTCAATGCTGATGTTTGGTATCGACGCATTGGAAATGTCTTAGCTCGATGTCAAAAAGATGTCATGGACGCGTCACGGCAAAAGTGGTACAATAATACCGTAAAATTCTAATCATAGCGCATTGCCCGCCCGGTTTCGCCACCGGACGGGTATTTTTATGCCCAGAAAGGAGGAAAGATACCGCCGCTCCCTAATTTGTTCCGCAACGCCAGCGGAAAAGCAAAGAAGGGAGAAAAAATGAATCAGCAAGTAGTGTATCAGGAGATTTCGCAGATCCATCCCTATGAGAACAACCCCAGAAACAACGAAGCAGCCGTTGGTCCGGTAGCCCAAAGCATCAAGGAATTTGGATTCCGGGTGCCCATCTTGATTGATGGAAAAGGCACGATCATTGCCGGACACACCCGCTATGAGGCCGCAAAACGGCTGGGCATGGACAAAGTGCCCTGCATCCGGGTCGATGACCTGACGGACGCGCAGATTAAGGCATACCGCATTGCAGACAACAAGGTGGCAGAGGCATCCTCTTGGAATGATGATGTGCTCCGCGCCGAAATGGATGCACTGCAGGCGCTGGATGTGGATCTGAGCAGCACCGGCTTCAGTGAAGTGGAACTTGATGGCCTGCTCCGGGATGTGGACGATTCCGATTTTGAGGAGTTCTTCACAGAGCCTGTCCAACAGCCGCCCAAAGCGGCCGATACAGGCCCGGGCCCCGAAAGCCAGCAATCTGGACAGCCTGCACCCTTTCAGCCCGCTACGGCGCAACAGAGCGGCTCTAAGCTTATCCAATGTCCGCACTGCGGAGAATGGTTTGAAACATGAGGCTGTGTTTGGCGGGAACCTTCCCGTCGGAGAAGATTGTGCGGGAAAACAGGCCGGAGTACGTTCTGGAGAGCTTTTTCTATATCAAGCCGTGGCAGGTCGAGGAAATGCCAAAATGGAAGATGTTTCTGCTCGACAGCGGGGCATTCACGTTTATGCACGGGGTAGAGGCTTCGTCAAAGCCGGTGGATTGGGACGGGTACCTAAGCAGGTATATCGACTTCATCAACCGCCACGATGTGCAGCACTTCTTCGAGTTGGACGTAGATATCATCGTAGGCTATGATGCCGTAAAGCGCATGAGAGCCCGCCTTGAAGCTGAGACGGGCAAGCAGAGCATTCCAGTCTGGCATCGCTCCCGCGGCCTTGACGAATTTAAAAGCCTGTGCAGGGACTATCCCTATATCGGCATCGGTGGCTTCGCAATCAAGCACATTCAGCCCAGCGAGTACGGCTACATCAAACGGCTGGTGCAGTATGCGAACGCCTGCGGGGTGCGGGTGCACGGTCTGGGCTACACCAAAAAGGACGCGGTTGACTTTGGCTTTTATAGCGTGGACAGCACCACATGGACTACACAGGTCAATTTTGGCGGCTTGTCCTACTTCAACGGCTCAGAAATGGTTGTGGTCAGACCCCCGAAGGGCATGATAGGCGCAGACTACCGGATTCGCCGAGAGTATGCGCTGAAAGAGTGGATCAAATACCAGAAGTACCTTGATACGAAAGGAAAATGGCGTGGATAAAGATATCGTATACCGCGTTGAGGATGGCATGGACAGAGAAAAAATTCTCTGCACCACCTACCAGATGCGGAATTTTTATATGCAGTTCAGAGACGGCTTCTTCACTAATCTGGACGTAATGAACTATATCCAGCACCTTGCCGCCGCCCACATGGCGAAAAAGGGCATGAACGTGCTGGATGTGTGCTGCGGCCGCTCTCTGATGCTCCCGCTGCTGCGCTACTACGCAAAGGATATTGCATCCTATACCGGCGTAGACATCAGCAAAGCGAACATCAAAGAGGCTATGCGCGGCGCAACCGCAAAGAACCTTGAACCTAAAGATCTGACTTCCTACTACCCGTTCCGGGTGGGTTGGAAGCTGGGCAACGTTGCTGAGATGTCGAAAGTCATCCCGGCGGGGTTTGCCGATTTTGTGATTTACACCTCTGCCATTGAGCATATGCACCCTACGGACGGCGCAAAAAGCCTTGCAGAATGCTACAAGGCGATGAAGCCGGGTGCAAAGATGTTTCTCTCCTGTCCGAACACCCCGGGCAATGGGTACCAGACCCAGTACCGCGCTCATGTCTATGAATGGGGCTACGATGAACTGAAAGCTAAGCTGGCCGAAATCGGATTCAACATCGTGCAGGAGGTTGGTCTGGTCACTAGCGTCCGGGAGATGGATGAGTTCTATTCCAAGCAGGAACCGGCGCTGCGGGACTTCTACACCCGTATGAAAGCCTATGTCCCATCTGCATTCCTCACAGCTTTTATGGCAATTCCGTTCCCGCGTGAGGCAAAAGAGCTGCTGTTCATCGTTCAGAAGCCGAAAGGAGAAGAAAACAATGGCTAAGTTTGAAAATCGCTACGGCGTGCGCAAAATCGTCTATAAGCAGAAATGCCGGTGCTTCTGCCCCATCGGAAAGACAGACTACACCAATGAATTTACTGTGACCATGGAGCCGGCAGAGATTATTCCGGACTACTGCGAAATCGACAAGTTCATCCGTGAATGTCTGGAAGGTGAAAATCTCGTCATCGAGGAAGCAGCCAGCAAGCTGAAGAAGAAGCTTGCTGAGGATGTGCACCCCAGCTGGATCATGGTCGAATCTGCGGTGAACGACGCATCCCACGGCAATGTGGTCGTTATGGTATGAGGGGGCATGGAATATGAGAAACACCAAAGCCCTATGCCAGACCGCAGTTGTCGCGGCTCTATATGTCGCATTAACCACCCTGAACCCGCTGTCATGGGGAGTCGTCCAGTTCCGGGTGGCTAATATGCTGTGCGCTCTCCCGTTCAAGGATAAGCGGTACGCCCCGGCGGTTCTGCTGGGGATTGCAATCGCAAATGCAACGAGTCCTTTCGGCCCGGTCGATGTGCTCTTTGGCCTGCTGGCTGAGGGGACTGCATACGCACTGGTGGTCTGGGGACCGTGGAAAAGGCTGGGGATTCTGTGGAAAGCAGTCATCCTCTCCCTGTCCGTGGCTCTGTTCATCGGCGTGGAACTGTCTATGATGGTCGGCGCACCGTTCTGGTTAACAAGCACTGGCCTGTTCGTGGGCACATTCCTGGCCGTGGAACTGGGAAACTTGATGATCTCCAAAACCGCTCTCGCAAAGGTCGTGTGAGAGGGGCGCGGCGCTGGCTCTGCAAAGGGCCGGCGCTTTTTCTTTGGAACAACACAACAGCCCGGGCAGATACCGGGACAGAAAATGAAGAAGGATAGTGGTGGCGATGTAGATGGAAACGCGAGATAAGGCGTTCACCCTTTATAAGAAAGGGATGGGATGCACCGAAATCGCAAAGAAGCTGGGCATATCGCTGAACACTGTGAAATCGTGGAAGAAGCGCTATTGGGATGCACAAAAGGGTGCACCCAAGAAACGCACCCCGCCGCACCCCAAGGGTGCATCTTCCAAGTGCACCCAGAAAGCCCCGCAGGATGGCAAGCCAAAGTCGGGCGCACCGCTTGGTAATGTCAATGCAGTTGGCAACCATGGAGGCGCGCCGCCGGGTAACCAGAATGCCTTGAAACACGGTGGCTGGTCTGCGGTGATGTTTGGCTCTTTTTCAGAGGAAAACCAAAAAGCCATTCAGGACTGCACGAAGGATGTTGATGCAGAAGACCTGTTGATACAGGAACTCCAACTGCTGACCGCCCGGGAGGCTTTTCTACTTCAACGCATTTCCGCTGTTCAAGAGAAAAAACAGCACATTCAGTCGGTGCATACCTCCAAGTCTGGCAGATCGTTTACTCGCTTGGACGAGGATAAGGAAAAAGAAGCCCGCGACAAGGAGGTTTACATTGAGCGGATAGATGCTAAAGTCGATCGGGAAGAAAGGCTCCCCGGCACCACCGTGGAAACATCAACCACCATCGAATCAAGCTACCTTATCGTGGAACGCTTAGAGCGGCTATTGACCGATGTACAGCGCCAGAAGTCCAAGGTGATACAACAGCTTGCCGACCTGCGCAGAATGAGCAACAGCGGCAAGAATGAGCTGGTAGACGATTGGGTTGCGGCGGTCGAGGCGGCAGACACGGAAGCGGAGGATGCGAACGATGGCACTGAGACAACGTGAAGTCTTTGCCAAGCGGATCCCGCTGTACCGTAAAGACCCTTGCTTATTCTTCAAAGAGGTCACTGGCTTCAAGCCTGATCCGTGGCAGAAAGAAGCCGCCACAGCTATTGCACAACACCGCAAGGTTTCGATTCGCTCAGGACAGGGCGTTGGCAAGACTGCCTTTGAAGCAAACCTAGTCCTTTGGTTTCTGTCCTGTTTCCCGTATCCGCGCGTGGTGTGCACGGCTCCGACCCGCCAGCAGTTAAACGATGTCCTCTGGGCTGAAATTGCCAAGTGGCAGGAACGCAGCCCTGTCTTGCAGGCTATGCTTGTGTGGACAAAGACTCGTGTTTACATGAGAGGACATGAGAAACGCTGGTTCGCCGTGGCTCGCACAGCCACCAAGCCGGAGAATATGCAGGGCTTCCACGAAGATAATATGCTTTTCGTGGTGGACGAGGCATCTGGTGTTGCTGACCCCATCATGGAGGCTATACAGGGTACGCTTTCCGGCGATAACAACCGTTTGCTGATGTGCGGAAACCCAACGCAGAACACTGGCACATTCCACGATTCGCATACCGTGGACGCCCAGTCCTACTACTGCATGAAGGTGTCCAGCAGGGACAGCCCCCGCACGAATAAGCAGAATATCGCTGACTTGGAGCGGAAGTTCGGCAAGAACAGCAATGTAGTCCGTGTCCGTGTTGACGGAGAGTTCCCGGAGAATGAGGACGATGTCTTTATTCCGATGGCACTCGCCACAAAGGCTGTCAATACTGAACCTCTGGAACATTGTACTCCAGTCAGGATCGCCATCGGGTGTGACGTTGCCCGCTTTGGCAACGATGATACGGCCATTGCACAGAACATTGATGGAGATATCCAAAAGCTGGTCACACGCCATGGTCAAGACCTGTACGCTACGGCAGACGATATCATTGCGATATATAAAACCCTGCGTGCAGCGTATCCGCAGTACCGCGGTCTTATTTATGCGGTCATTGATGATACCGGCGTTGGTGGAGGCGTGACCGACATACTCAACCGAGAAAAGATTCGGCAGAAGCTAACCAGGCTGATGGTCGTGCCGGTAAACTTCTCCAGCGCTGTGCCGGACAAGGAAGCCGCCGGGCGCTATGCAGATATCGCAACGTGGATGTGGGCGGTCCTACGGGATATGGCCACGGCGGGCACCCTGCACATCCCAAATGATTCAACCCTGATAGGGCAGCTTACCACCCGTAAATATATCTTTAGCGGCGCTCCTGCAAAGTTGAAACTTGAAAGCAAGGATGCCTTGAAGAAGCGTGGCCTGACCAGCCCTGACCGCGCTGATGCGGTAGCCCTTGCGCTATACGAGGGAGGCATCTTTGATGTACGCAGTCTGATATGATAGCCGGAAAGGAGAAAAAGGTGAAAAGAGTTATCCCCGGAAAAATCAAAACGCAGCTTCGCCTCGACGGCTATTACAACGTTCTGAACAAGTATGGCACCCAGCACGACAGCACTGAGTATTACCAGTGGGCAACCGGTGCAGCTGTGACGGATGCGGAATTGGCCGACCTTTATGCAGGAAACGGGCTATTCTCGACCATCATTGATGCCCCGGCAGACGATGCCACCAAGAACGGTATCGACCTTGGCATCAAGGATAAGGATTTGCAGAAGCGTCTTGACGACCATCTGCAGACCATCCATTACCAAAGCAAACTCGCGAAAGCGTTAAAATGGGCACGGCTGTTTGGCGGCTCTGCTGTTGTTATGCTGGTGGATGATGGTAGACTTCTTCAGGATCCGCTGAACTGGCGGGATGTTCATGGCGTGGAAGAACTGCTGGTTTACGGACGGAATGAGGTATTTCCGCTGTGGATCAACGGCTACGAAAACAATCCGGCAGATGAAGATTATCGCAAGGGCGGAACTGGCATCCCGGAGTTTTATCAGATAAACAGCGTGTACGGCAGCTATGTAGTGCATTCCTCGCGATGCTTAGTGTTTCACAACGGAGAAATCCCCGAAGGCTCCACGATGTCAAATCTCTACCGCACATGGGGCATCCCGGAGTATATGCACATCCGCGAAGAACTTCGCAATGCCTGCATCGGTCCGGGCTACTCCATTCGCCTGCTGGAACGGCTGTCAATGGTGACATACAAAATGAAGAACCTCGCAAACGTCCTGTCTACGGTAGACGGTGACGATACGGTTCTTCAGCGTATGGAAATGCTTGACCTTGCTCGTAATCTGTTGAACATGGTCTTCATTGATGCAGATGGCGAGGACGTTGGCATTCAATCCCTGTCCGTGGCGGGAGTCAAGGACATTCTGGACAATGCCTGTGCTATGCTGTCCGCTGTGAGCCATATTCCGCAGACAAGGCTCTTTGGACGCTCCCCGGCTGGCGAAAATGCCACGGGTGAAGGGGATATGGAAAACTATAAGGAGGCCGTGTCCGGCATCCAGTCCGGTGACCTCCGGGACAACACCCGCACGCTGGTCGAACTGATTCTGCGCGGAATGGCGTGGAACGGTGAAATCAATGAGGTGCCAGAGTATACCATTACCTACAAGAGCGCTTGGAGCTTGTCTGACGATGAAAAGGCTACGCAGGATCAGGCGAATGCTGCAGCCCAACTTACCAGAGCACAGACGGCTTCCACATACGTTACTGCTGGCATCTTGGAAACCGACGAGGTTCGCCGGTCTCTGGCACAAGATGAACAGTTTGACCCTGAAAACATCATCACGGAAGTGGATGTCAATCAGGATTGGGGGATGGCTGCAGCTGGGAATCCTCAGAATAAGATTTTCACTACTGGAGATTTTGACCGGTATAAAAAGAACATCGTCACGGATGAAGGTGACTGCGGTTACGTTGCCGGCTTCGTTCTGAATGATGGGAAAATCCTCTGCGGCCAACGCTCCGATGGGCAAGGCTGGTGCGGCCCCGGCGGTCATATTGAACCCGGGGAAACGCCGAGTATGGCATTCCGCCGGGAAGCAAAGGAAGAGTTCAATATTGACGTAGGGGACATTACCTATCTCGGTAACTGCAAGGGCAAGCCGGATGAGGTGCTTCCCGTTCAGATCTATCTCGTCAATGGCTTCGATGGCGTTCCTCGGTGCGACCAAAAGGAGATGTTCACGGCAACATGGATGCCCCCTGAACAGATTTTGAAACAGGACGTGCCCGGTGGTCTGGTGTTTGAACCGTTTCTCAGAAGCGTGAAAGAGTACCTTGACCAGCTGGGCATTACGTTGGATGATTTTGACGAGAGCAAGCACAACCGCGATGAAGATGGAAAGTTCTCCAATTCTGGCGGCTCTACATCATCAAAAGATGCATCGAGCAAGGAAAATTCATCAAAAGACTTGAATGATTCTCGAAGTCATGCTAAAATAAATTCTAACGCAGTTTCGGCAAAAGGCGCGAACACTTTCAAGGTGAAAGGATTCCACAACAAGCAGAAGCTGAACAACCACTGGCAGAATGGCAGAACCCACGCCGCTGAGTACGCTCCCGATGGCATTACGACAAAGGAACAGTACGAAAAACGGGCGGTTCAACTTTTGGAAAGCTCGTGCGGAAACGGCATAAAAGGCTACAAGACAAAAGAGGGCCTTGTGTGCCGGTATGACACGAAGAAAAATGACTTTGCAAAAGGTTCCCCAGAGAAGGGTGTAAGGACGATGTTCAAGCCTGACGATGGGGAAGATTACTATAAACGTCAGCTTGAATTGGAAGGAATCGAAGATGACTGAGAAAATCATCTGCCCGGTATGTGGGCAGCATAGCTTTGATGAAGACAACGATTTTGAGGAATGCCCTGTGTGCGGCTGGGTGAATGATGGCGTACAGAGAGCGGATCCTGATTATCGCGGCGGTTATAACCGCATCAGCTTGAACGAAGCTAAAAAGAAGTTTGCCGAAGGCAAAAAGGTGTTTGACTAAAATATTGGCATTGAGAGCCTTTGCAGGTGACGTGAAAGCGTCCCTCGCAAAGGCTCTTTTTGTTTGCAGTCATAGCTCAGTTGGTAGAGCGCTTGCCCTCCAAGCAGGATGCCGCGGGTTCAAGCCCCGTTGACTGCTCCATATCGAGGGTTGGCCAAGTTGGATAAGGCATGGGCCTTTGACTCCCAGACCGCCGGTTCGAGCCCGGTACCCTCGACTTTTATGCTGGTGTAGCTCAATAGGATAGAGCAGGCGACTTGTAAACGTCAGGCTGTGGGTTCGATCCCCACCCCCAGCACCACCCGCCGTACACCGTAATCGGCACCTCGATGGCATGAGGGGGCACTGACCTTGCTCCCAACAGACCGCTGCGAAGTGTTCTGGCCTGCTCCATGACAGAGCCAGCGCGGAGCCATAAACCGCGTTCCTTCCGCTTCGCGCTTGGACGGATGCGCGCTGTAAGCAAAAGGTCAAAATTCAAGTGCTGCATGCCATAAGAACAAAGACCCTGCATCAAGGTGGAGATGCAGGGTCTTTTTGATGCCTGCAAAGGGAAGATGGTTCCCAGAAAGATAAAGAGGTGGATATGCCTGTGAAGAATAATGGGCCTGGCATGACCGGGCGCTCTTCAATGACGAAAAAATCAAAGATCGAGCCGGAGTATCCGCAGTGGGCAGAAAGCAAGATGCGCGCAATTGAAAATCGGCGGTTGAAAGAACTGCAGAAGGTTGTGCGAGAATCTATGCCTGAAATCCTTGCTATCGTTGCGGAAGAACAAAAAACCGGCTCCGACAGCATCAGACATGATGGATACAGCGACATGGTTCGCCGCATCCAGAACAGGTTCCGCATTATGCGTGACCGGCTCAGTCGGCGGCTGAAAACCGATCCGTTGGAACGGGATGTTCGCCGGTGCGCTGACTACACCGACCGGCGGCAACTTAAAGAATGGCAGCGCAGCGTGCGCGCCACGCTGGGAGTGGATATCCATGATGATTTCTTTCTCGGCGAAAGATATGACCTGATGCTTAAAAGATGGGTTGAGCAAAATATCAGCTTCATTACCAGCATTGAAAGCGACTGCTTCGATGATATGGAGAACGTCATTATTGAGGGTTTTGCAAAAGGCCGCACCCCGGCGGCGATTTCCAATGAAATTCAACGCCGGTTTGATGTGACAAAGTCGAAAGCAAATCTTCTTGCGCGTGACCAAGTGGGCACTCTGAGCGCGAATCTGACCCGTACAAGGCAGGAATCCGCTGGGGTAGAGGAATATATCTGGAGTTCATCAGGCGATGAACGTGTGCGTGAATGCCACCGTGAACTTAACGGTCAGAAATTCCGCTATGATGACCCGCCGGCCATGTGGTACATGACAAAGCACGGCAAAGTGTACAGCGGGCGGCATTGCAATCCCGGAGAGGACTACCAGTGCCGCTGTGTTGCAAAACCTGTCTTTAACTTCGATAGGCTGAATTCTGTAGCCTTTAAGGAGAAAAAACAATGAAACAGAATACCCCGCCGCTAGTCCTTCGGAGCGAAATGCGAACCGACAGTGTACCTGTCGATGAGCATTACAGCGCCGAGGGATATTTTTATGATAACCCCATTCTGACCCGCACGGGCATCTTTAAGTACACGCTGGAAGATGGCTCGGAGCGTCGAGAATTGCGTAGACCGGAAGATGTGTTTGACCCGGAAAGCCTTGCAAGCTATGAGGGAAAGCCCATCATCATAACCCACGATGCGCGAGTGATCGACAAGGACAATGCCCGCCGGGAGAGAGTGGGAACAATCCTGACCCCCGGACAGCAGGACGGAGAAACCGTCCGAGCAAGAATCGTAATTGATGATCCCGATGCCGTAAAGGCATCGGGTCTGCGGGAACTGTCTGTCGGGTACTATCAGGATCTTATCATGGAACCCGGAGAATGGAATGGAGAGCCGTATGATGCAATCCAGACCAATATCCGTGTGAATCACCTTGCGCTGGTCGCTGTCGCCCGCGCAGGTGATGATGCACGCTTGAACATGGACAGCCAAGATAACAATGGAGGTACACCCCCTATGGACGAGAACGAGAAGATGAACAACCCCACGCAGGACGATGATACTACTGTGGAAACCACAAAGCCCACTGCCGATGATGGCGAGACTCCCAGTGCTCCTGCGGCGGCTCCTGCCCTTGACCCGGCAGGCCTTGAAGCAGCACTCAAAGCCTATATCGCGGCCACCAACGGTGCTACCGCTGACGATGAAAACGACCCGGCGGCTGGTGACACCACTGATAAGCCCACCAAGGACGAGGGCGAAGGTGACGACCCTGCGAAGCCGGACGTGCTGGCAGACATTACCGCCCGCCGTGATGCTATGGAAGATGGCCCGGCCAAGGCGGACATCAACACCCTGCTGTCTATGCTGGATGCCGCAAATGCCCGCGCTGATGCTGCAGAGGACGACACCAAGCCTACCGAAGATGAGGATGATACCTCGGACGATTCCAGCAACCAGCTGAACCATGACAGCGCCGCATCCATTGCCGCGCAGGTCAGCCAGCGTGTGGAACTGTGTCGGCTGGGCGATAAGCTGCATCTGGATGGCATGGAATCCATGCCGGTAATGCAGGCAAAGAAAAAGGTCGTTCATGCCGTTATTCCGGGCATGCGTCTGGATGGCAAGAGCAAAGCCTACATCAACGCGGCTTTTGATATCGCAAAGGGTAAAATCAATGGTCGCAAGACTGTGGCAGACCAGCGTCGTCAGGTGTTCAATGCCGATTCCGCAAATGCGGCAGTCCGCAATGTGGGCAAGAAGAACAACCCTGACGAGGCCCGCGATCGTATGATCCAGCGTCATGCTGGCGAGAAGGAGGACTAAGCTATGAGCAATATGGCAGTACAGATGAACTACGGCGAGCCTAGCCGCGGTATGCCCGGCCTGCTTTATGACCGTGCGAATTACGATGCAGTCACCCGCCGGAACAGCGCAGAGGATGGCAAGCTGTTCTTTGGCTGCGGCGTTGTGCAGGGTGCGGAGCCCGGCAAGGACATCACTCTTCCTGCAACCGGCGCGACCGCCGAGAAGTTCGAGGGCGTTGTGATGTACAGCGCCAATACGGAGATGGACGATGATGGTGCTGTGCTCCTGCACAAAGGCCAGATTCTGGATGTCTGCCAGACCGGCAAGATGTGGGTGCAGCTGGCCGATCAGGCGGAACCTGCTTATGGTCAGCCGGTTTATCTTGTGATTACCGGCGACGATGCAGGCAAGTTCACCCCGACCAAGGGCACCAATCTGGCAGTTAAGGCCCGCTTCATCGGTGCGGCCCAGAACGGCATTGCACCCGCCCAGTTCGCAGAGCAGATCTAAGGAGGTTCAATATGGCTAAGTACAATCCTTTCGACCCCGCCAACGGTTACAGCGAGGAAGACCGCCTTGCCTTGAACGGCAAGTGTGCCTCCCTGATTAACCAGGCATATAAGAACCCGTTCCCCGGCACGAAGATTCGTCTGGATGGAGCCGACAATGCAGGCATCTTCTTCGCCAAGCAGCTGGCGCATGTCAAGACCAAGGCGTACGATAAGGACTTCCCGGAACTGTCCGGCCTGAAGATCTTCCCTCAGACCAGCGAAACCGATGAGGGAGCTGCGTATATCGAATACTACAGCTATGAGCCGGTTGGCTTTGCTGATGTTATCGCCAACTACGCCAGCGACCTGCCCCGTGTCGATGTGAAGGGCACTCCCCATCGTGCGGAAATTGTCAACATCGGCGACAGCTACGGCTACAACGTGCAGGAACTGCGTGCCTGCCGCCGCAATGCGGTGCTGGGTATTATGAAGTCTCTGGACTCTGCGCGTGCTGAAGCGGCCCGCCGAGTGTACGATGTCAAGGTGAATCACCTGATTTGGCACGGCGACGAGAAGACGGGAATCATCGGCGTTCTGTCCTCCGGCAATAACATCCCCATCTATACACTGCAGAACGGCGCAGCCGGTAAGGCCGACTGGGCATCCAAGACCGCAGACGAGATTGCGGCCGACATTGCCGGCATCCTGAACTACATCGACACCCTGACCCAGAATGTGGAGCACCCGGACAGCTGGGTCATGCCTAACGACCTGTACACCAGCCTGAACCTGCGCCGCATCGATGGCACCGGCGAATCTGTTCTGTCCTACATCAAGGATCACACTCCCCAGATTAAGAACTGGGAAGTTGCCGGCGAACTGTCCAAGGGCAACAAGGACTATAACAGCACCGGCAAGAACATCGGCCTGCTGTATACCAAAGACCCGGACAAGATGTCCCACGAGGTTCCCATGGCTTTCCTCCAGCACGCGCCGCAGGATCGCAATCTGGAAATCGTTATCAACTGCGAGGGCCGCGATGCAGGCATGATGATTCCTTATCCGCTGTCTGCTTGCCTGGTCTACGGTCTGTAAGAAAGGAGAAACCGACTATGAAGGTCAAAAACATTTCGGTGAAGCCCATCTGCATCGGCTCCATCTCTCTGCTCCCCGGCGAAACTGCGCAGGTCGATGCAACCTATGATGATGCAATGGCATTTTACATCAGCATGGGCCTGCTTCAGGAGGTTCAGGAGAAAAAGGCGCGCGGAAAGAACGCAAAGGCCGATTCCGAAGCTGACGCTCCTGCCGATGCTCCTGCGGGCGGTGAATCTTGATGGATTCTCCTGACGTGACCGCCATTACCAAAATTGTAAAGAAGGTTGGCACCGAGTTCGAATCCGCTTCGGACGAGGACATTTCTTTTTGGATCGACCTGCAAGCGCCGGTCATTTCCAAAAAGAAGTTCGGCGCAGATTACAATCTGGCGGTGGCGTTGCTGGTCTGCCATGCTATGAAAATGGCTGGCAATGGTGACAGTTCTCTCGGAACTATCGCAAACACTGGTCGCTTAGCCAGCGTTTCCGAAGGTGGCGTGAGCATTTCCTTTGCCACCAGCACCGCCGGGACCACCGGAGATGCTGAGTACCAGCTTACTTCCTACGGCTTGCAGTTTATTTCGATTCGGAACCGGCATATCGTGCCTATCATGATTCGATAAGGAGGCCTGCCCATGGCGATAGCCAATGACATCGGCCTTGATCTGACGCCAGAGGGCAGGGCGGCGATGGATCGCCTGAACGAACTGTCCAGTGTGACCATAGAGGTTGGGTATCAGGCAGACCAAAAGGCGGCCGACGATGAAACATCGCTGGCCGAGGTCGCCTACTGGAACCACTACGGAACCCTCCACAAAGACGGTTCGGTGATGATTCCTGCCCGTCCTTTTATGGACACCATCAAAAAGCACTCGGAAGAACTGGCAGAGTTTTCGCAGCAGGCTCTGTCCTCATTGGAAACAGCCGATTCAGTTGTCAATGCGATTGGTTCGCAGGCAAAGTCTATGATTCAGGATGCAATCAAAGATGAGGAATGGGCACCCAATGCGCCCATCACCATCGAGGGCGGCTGGATGATGAACGAATATGGCAAGAAAGGCCCGGTGCCTGTGCATATTAAAGGGAAGAGTTCCACGAAGCCCCTGATTGATACAGGTGCCTTGCGTCAGAATTGCCAGTACGTTATCAAGAAAGGAAAGAAATGAACATCTTTAAGCAGATGTACACCGTGCGCCGCTACAAGGGTACCAGCTGGGATAGTGGTACGTCCGAAACAACTTACTCGGATATGCAGCTTCCACTTGATGTGCAGGCCAAAACGCGCCGCAATCAAGATGATGCTTCCGGCCGCTCTACGACCGGCGTTCTGACTGTGTATAGCGATGCCCAGCTTCTTCCTACGGAACCGGATAAACAGACAACGGGAGATCGTCTGCTTTACATGGGGCAGTGGTACGCCTGCAAATCGTCCATCTACTGGGGAAACACCATCCTGAAGCACTGGATATCAGAGTTTGAAGCTGTTGAGGGCGAGAAAGGGGAGAATGCCAATGACACCAGCTGAGTGCCGCGAGGCGGTTCGGCTCATGTTTGTGGAACTGTACCCCCATTGCACAGTGATTTACAGCTATCCCAATTCCGTTCGTCCACCGCTTCCGTATGTCGTTCTTGACTTTGAACGCATCGAGCCGGTGAACTCGTTTGAGTACGTCAAGAACGGGATTCTTTGGCAGGAAAAATGCAAACGCATTCCGTTTTCTGCTGAACTGGTCACCGAGAGCAAGACGGAGCACGCTGCCGGGGTGAAAAAAGTTAGTTTGTCAACGGTCGTGGACGACCTTGAACAAGCTATTCAGTTTTTTGATAGCCAATACGCAGGTGACAAAATGCGCGCCATGAATATCACGGTATGCACGGAAGGGTCACCTGAACCAATCCATAACAGCGCGCCCGGCGTAGAGAGGGCGCGCTGTTCTTTTTATGTGGATTTTGTGCAGCGTACTAAGGAGTACGCCGCCTTGGCTCCGATTGACGGCGAGTATTCGGAAGACCATGCCAGTGCAGCATCCAAAAAAGTTGCAGACATGGAAGCCGGATGGTTTGACGAAGTCGAAGTCAAAAAAGAAATCCGAAATGAGTAAAGGAGCGAGACCACATGAATATCGACAAAATCGTTGAGGTCAATATCCAGATCTCCGAAGCGATGTCCATTGATGGTGGTTATGACACCATCCTCATTGTCGGCCCTCTGCCTAAAGCCCCCGGCGGTCGCGTTACACCTGATGTTGCCGGTTATGCGAGCTTGCAGGACCTCAAGAGCGCCGGATTCGCAGCGGACGACCCTGTGTACATTGGTGCCAGCAAGGTGTTTGGGCAGTCCCCAAAGCCGCCCGCGGTAATGATCGCAGTGCAGAAGCTGTCCAGCGGCTCCACCGAAAAGGTGGATGTGACTCTTGACCGAGCCATCGGTATGCCGGGCTGGTACTGCATCTGCCCGGCGGGCATCAAGGAGGACTTCTACCAGAGCATTGCCGACTGGACAGAAGCCAATGAAAAGCTGTGTATCTGCGAGACAACCGGCATTTCGTCCTCTCCGGTATCGGATGCAATGCTTCGCACCGCGGTCATTCACGCTACCGCCGAGAACGACTGCGTGAACTGTGCTTACGCCTCCCGGTTCCTCTCCTATGACCCGGGCAGTGAGCAGTGGTGCTTTAAGTCCCTTTCCATGGTGTCTGCACAGGGACTGTCCACCACGGATATTGCAAGTCTGGAAACACGCAATATCTCGTATTACACAACTGTTGGCAGCAAAGCCATGGTGCAAGGTGGCAAGGTGAGCGGCGGCGAGTGGATCGACACCATTCGTTTCCGTGACTGGCTGAAGACCGAAATTCAGTCCAAGGTGCTGAACTTGCTTCTGGGCTTGCCCAAAGTGCCTTATACCGATCAGGGCATTGCGCTGGTGCAGAATGCTGTCATTGATGCGCTGGAAGAGGGCGTGCGTGCTGGTGGCATTGTGCAGGATGCTTCTTCCGATGATGGAGAAGCGTCTCGTGCATATACCGTCACTGTGCCGCGCGCGGCCGATTTGGATGCCGCAACTCGTAAGAGCCGCCGTCTTACCGGTGTGACATGGACAGCACAGCTGGCAGGTGCCCTGATCGCCGCGAAAATTGGCGGCACACTGAATTACTGAGAAAGGAGAACCGCTAAATGCGTGGAGATGTAACCGTTTACTCCCCGAAAAACGTTCTGTGCACCATGGGCATTCACATCGCGTCTGGTTTTACGGAGGATGGCTTTATTACCATTACTCCGCAGGGTGATGGCGTGACGGATGAAGCCGGTGCAGATGGCGAAGTGGTCATTTCGATTCCGGATGATCCTCGTTATGAAATCAAGCTGGTCCTGCAGTACGGCTCCAAAACAAACAACTGGCTGCTGAAGCAGTACAACAATAACAAGCGGATCCCGGGCAGCGGCCTTTTCAATATGCAGATCAAGGATCTGGGCTCTAACCCGGATTTCACGGCGTCCAAGGCATGGGTTTCCAAGCCTGCCCCGTGCGCTTACGGTAAGACCGGCCAGAGTCAGGAGTGGACACTGCGGGCTGTTGGCAAGATGGAACCGAAGAACTGAAAGGAGAAAACCTGATATGAAAATGAAACGCATGGAGATGCGCGACATCACGGTTGGCGAATACCAGTTCAAGGTTCGTCCATTCGGTGCCAAGGATGCCACCTACATTTTTGGCGATGTTGCATCTATCATCCTGCCGATTCTGGGCACCGTGTCGGTTGCTAGCGACGATAAGGATGCTGTCAACATGGAAATGTTTGACGGGATGGACATGGACAAAGACTCGCTGGTCAAGGCACTTGCCCGCATCAATGGCAACGCATTGAGCAAACTGGTGAGTGAGCTCCTGCTGGATCACAGCAACATCCGCGTTTTGGATCCTGAGAAAAACACTTATGAGGTCATGGGCGAGGATGATTTTGATGAAATTTTCTGCCAGTACCTCGCCGGAATGCTCAATCTTTGTGCTGAGGTCATTCGCTTAAACTTCAGCGGTTTTTTCAAAGATGCGAGCACCCTCTTTGGAGGCCTTATCAAAGTGCGCCGGGCGGGCAGCTCGAACAGTACGGAGAGTTCGACAACGACAGAGTAACGAACCTTGAATGGATTATGTATACCCTGATTCGTGAGCGGGTGGCTTCGATGTACGAACTGACCTATGTTTATAATCTGGATGAAATGCTAAAACTCTACGACCTGATTATGATGCAGCGGGACATTGAGTACGCCAAAAGCCAAGAGGACAGAAGGGGGGATACATAAGTGGCGGCGAAGGAAACTGTAATCGGAAAGTTCGTCAATCAAATTCTGTTCAAGGTCGATAAAAGCTCTGTTGATGACGCAAAAAGCGCTATCAGCGAAGTAAAAGGCTTTGCAGCTAAAGCACTTGGAGCAATCGGCATCGGCTTTTCCTTTACTAAGCTTGCTAGTCTTGCAGAGGAATTTGGCAGTATCAACGATACCATCCGCGGGGCAACCCGCGAGATGGGAGATCAAGCGGATATTCAGCAGAAGATTCTGCAAGGGGCTCAGGATTGCCGTGAAGAATACGGAGCCATGGCCGGAGATGTGACAAAGCTGGTGCAGTTGAACAGTAAACTGTTCCCGGTTGATGATGCTGTGAAGTTTGTTTCGCTTGTCGAAAAGCTGGAAAAGGGCTCCGGCAGAGAAGCAAATCTTGACAACACCATGAGTGTACTGCAAAAGGCTATGTCTTCGGGCAAGCTGGACAAATCTGGCTTCTCCAACTTAAAAACAGCTGCCCCGGAGGTGGTGAAAGCCATTTCGTCTGCAATGGGAGTGTCCGAAAAGCAGCTCCAAAATCTGGCAGAGAGCGGAAAACTTTCCGCAAAGCAACTGAAAGAAGCGTTCTTTGCGGCGGAAAGCGACATTCAAAAGAACTTTGATGAACTCGGTTTCGGCATCGGGGACGCTCTTACTTATGTCAGAAATCAGTGGGGGCTTTGGCTTGCAGGCGCAGATGACATGCTTGGCATCACAACCAGTATTGGCAAAACAATAAAAACCATAAGCGATTTCCTGATAGGAAAAGCACAACGGCTGACTTCGTGGCTGAAAAATATTGCCGAGAAACTTGGCGGCGTAGAACAGTTGTTGAAGCTGATTGCGATGGTCGCCGCAGCTCTGTTCCTTGCAACCAACGGAAACAAGATTCTGTCTTTCCTAGTGGGCGCAGTGAAACTCCTGCAAGGATTTAATCTGCAAACTGCCCTTGCGGCCGCAAAATGGCTCTTACTGTTCCTTGTGCTGGAAGATGTTTTTACTTTCCTGCAGGGCGGCGATAGCGTCTTTGGGCGACTCCTGAGCGAGGCTGGTGTTGACGTTGACGCATTGAGAGAGAAAATCAGTGCGTTCTTCGAGGGGGCAAAGCAATTTGGCCGAGACGCTCTTGATTCGCTGGGTCAGTTCTGGGAGGAACACAAAGGTGCGATTTTAGTTGTTCTGCAAGCCCTTTGGCAAGGACTAGTTGACCTGACCGCAGACATCATCACACTGGGCGGGCACCTATTCGACCTTCTGGCTGGCTTGATTACCGGCTTTCAGACCGGTGATTGGACGCAATTCCTGACAGGCTGTAAGGAACTGTGGCAAGATTTCCTCGATATTCTGAATGGTTTGGGACGCGCTGCTTTTGGCGAAACATGGGAGCCACTGAAAGAAAGCGCACAGGCAATTTGGGATTGGCTGAAAGGATTCTTTGACTGGTTCGGCGATAAAATCACCTGGGCTAAGAACCTGTGGAACGGCGTAAAAAATTTCTTTGCCGGTGGAAATGGCGGTGATGTCGATGATTCTGATGGCGGGGACGGTCCTGATAAGAATTCGCCTGGTTTTAGAGGCATGGGAGGCGGAAAATCCTCTGGTGGCAGCGGCCGCACAAGCAATGGTAAATCACCGACAGGGACGCAGACTTCCTCTGGGAGCACTGCCACAAGTAGAAATGCTGCCAGTGCATTTATTTCGGGAGGAAGGCCGGTGTCTACAACAACGGCATCACAGCGGCCGATTGCTCAAACTACGAACACCAAAAACATCACTGTAAAACAGGAAAACCGACAAAGCTACACGTTCCAAGTGTCTGATCGCAATGCCGCATCCAAACTGCAGTCTACCGTGAGTTCGCAGTCCTCGCAATCTACGAAAGATTTGACGCATGCGCTTAATTACGGGAGGTGATGCCTGATGGAAGCGACACAGCCCGCACGCTTGGGAGATTTTGAATTCGATGCTATCATCAAACGCCCGGAAACATTGTCCAGCAAGATCCCGGACTACGCAACGGAAGAAGGGTATAGCGCCAGTGACCACATCTGTCTGGAAGCGGTGACGCTTGATGTCACAGCTGTGATTTCTAACGCGCCGATTACATGGGCGGACCGGCACCCGGCATCATCGAGCCGGGTACAGAGTGCTGTCGAGGAGTTGCGGCAGTTGTGGGAGAAAAGAACACCGATGACCTTTACGGCCGGCGGTGACAGCTATGAGAATGTCTGCATCGAGAGCGTGACGTTCCCCAAAGAGGAAAGTAACTGCGAACGTATTGAACTGAAATTGAAGCAGGTGTCTATCAATTCGACAGAAACTGCAAATATCAGCATAAAGTACGCTCGCGGAGGAACGTCTAAAAAGAATACCGGTGCGAGCCAGAAGAGCACCTCCACGGCAAAATCTTCCAGCAGCGGAAAATCTTCTTCCCGCAGCAGTATTCTTTGTTCTGGGGCAAAAGCCATAGGATTGTTTAAGTGAGGTATAGGCGATGGATTTGGAATACTATGAAATCTCTGTGCCGGACCGAAACGATTCCATCATGCGCGTGAACCTTGATGAAGTGTACTACAATCTCCGGCTGACATGGAACGCATACGGTGGCTTTTGGATGCTCAGTATATATGACGCAGAAATGAATATTATCCTCGGCATGGCGCGGCTCGTGCCGGGGACGATTTGGAATTTCTACTATCAAACCCAAGGAGGTCCACCGGGCGTTCTTGGCGTTGAAACGGAGCAGGAAACAATTGGCCGCAACGATTTTGTGGATGGAAAGGCAAAATTGTTATACCTTCCTGCAAAACAGCTTGGAGTGTAACAGATGGACATCTGGGATAGACAGTACCGAGTAAGAATCGGGAAAAATAATTCTGTTGGCCGCGAAATCGGAAAGCCTAACGAAAAAACGAAGAGGGTTATCCGATGTTCCTTTTCCTGTGAAATTGGCGATAGTTCAAGTTCTAATACAGGGAAAATCACACTTTGGAATCTGGCGGATGAAACCTTGCGCCTTTTGGAGCAGGAAGATTGCCTGATTGAACTGCGTGCTGGATATGGCGATGACCTGCCTGTTATTATGGGCGGTTCTCTGACGTGTTTTGAAACCGAAACAAACGGCGCGGATCGACAGACCACAATTGAGTTTGTGGATAGCTTTACATCCGCACGAGATACAACGGTGAGCCTGAGTTATTCGGGTGTTGTGAACGGAGAAAAAATCGTCAGGGATGTTGCTCAAGAAATGGGGTGCGAAGTTAAGCTTTCTCCCAAGGCTAAAATGATCGACTTTAAGAATTTTGCTTTTGTTGGCACAGGAAAGACGCTTATCGGGCGACTGTGTGATAGAAGCAAGCTTCGTTGGAGCGTTCAAAACGGAATCGTTCAAATATGTGCTCTGGATGAACCTCTAACGATGGCGGCTTATGTCCTTTCGGCTGATTCCGGCATGATTGGTTCACCGAAGCCTTTCTTTGAATCCGCATCGACCAGTAGCAAATCTTCAACGAGCAAGAACGCGAGTTCTAATACGACCAAAAGAAAGGCCAAAAAAGGCATTGAAGTTACATATTGCCTAAATGGCCATATTCAGATTGACGATTATGTGAAAGTGGAATCCAGAGAGTACAAGGGGAACTACCGAGCGTCAAAAATCAGGTTCACCGGCGATACGGAGGGCGACGATTGGCAATGCGTTGGGCAGTTTGTGGAGGTGAAGTAGCGTGGATCAGGACTTCCGCGATGCAGTCGTGAGCACCATCGACCAGTACATGAGGGATAATATCCACACCTCGGCACCTGCTAAGGTCGGTAACGTGTCCGAAAACTTCACTGCTGAATTAACGCCGGATTTGAAAGTAACGACCGATGATGATAGGGAAGTACCCTACCCTAAAATTTCGGGCACGGCCATCCTGATGCCTACCGGAGCAGGCGGCACAATCGGGTTTGCGTTTCCTGTGCATTCCGGGGATGGATGTGTGGCTATTTTCGGAGAGGGCGGCTCTGGAACAGACTTGAAGTGGGACTTATCCAATGCAACCTTGCTGCCGGGCTTGCCTGCATCGTCTAGCGAGCAGGTTAAGCGTGCCGGCAGTGAGGACGCAGCAGTTGTTTTTGCGCCGACTGCGACCATCACCGTCAAGAAAGACAGCATCGAACTAAAGAAGAAAGATACTGTTGTCACGATGAAAGATGACTCTGTCACTGTAAAAAGGGGAGCGTCGGAAATCAAGGTGACCAACGGGAGCATTAAGTCGAAAAACGGAGGCACTTCGGTTGAGAAACTTCCTGCAAGTGTGAAAATCACCACAGCGACCGTTGATGTGACTGGCAATGTGAAAATAAAAGGAAATGTTCAGGTTCAGGGCAATGTGGATATTTCTGGAACGCTGACACTTGGCGGCATCGTGATGAATACGCATACTCATGCGGGTGTGCACGGGTTGACAGGAGGGCCGCAGTAATGGCATTGAAAGACCTTGCGCTTGCGGCTGATGGAGATTTGTTCATCAACGAAACCGGCGATTTTGAAATCATCGATGCCGTTCGGCAGGGTGTGCAAATTCGTCTGCGCTGGATAAAAGGAGAATGGGTGTTCAATACCGCTATGGGCACGCCTTACTTTGAAACAATCCTTGTGAAGGTTCCGAATCGAGCCTTGATCGAGAAGGCCCTGCGAGACCAAATCCTCGCCGTTGATGGCGTAACAGGGGTGGGCACCATCAACCTTATAAAGGATGCAAAGACTAGAACGCTCCGAGCGTCTTTTACCGCGACCACCACTGAAGGAGAAATAGAAAGTGAGGTGGAACTGTCCCATGTCGGACTACGGAGTGACAGATAAGGGCTTTCAAATGCGCCGACTGGATGAAATTTACACCGACATCTGCAAAAGGTTTAAAGACGAGGTTGGAGTTGACCCATCGGAGAACCCACAAAGCGTGATGAACATCCTGTTTACAATTTTTGCGGATGCCCCGGCGGAACTCTGGGAGGCTTATGCTGCTGCATATCAGCAGCTTTTCCCCAATACGGCCTGCGGCGTTGCGTTAGATAACGTGATGCAGGTGGGCGGGGTGAGCCGCATTGGACAGGCCAAAACTAAGTATTTTATCTCTTGTACTGGCCAAGAGGGAACGGTCATTCCAGTTGGCGCTTTGATTCAGTCGAGCAGCCGACCGCAACGTACTTTTCAGGCGGTCAGCGCATCCATAATCTCCAGCGCAAACTGGAGAAAGCTGGCAATTCGTCCAATTGAAAGCATTGCAGGAACATTTACGTTTGATTTTGGCGTTTCTCGCAATGCGACCAGTGGAGAAGTTGGAACCTATGCAGAAAGTTCCAGCGTCACAAAGAAAATGACCGTGTCCTCGTATGACGATGCGTACTCGCAGATGCTTGCGGCTGTCAAGTCTTTTGATGCTTTGGTAAAGCTCGGCATCACTGTTTCGGACGAAACCGACGATCAAGGAGAGCATTCAATTGTTTTGACTGCATCGGGCGCCGCTGACAGCTTTTCGGCAACGTTGTGCAAGTACATTACGGTTACGGAAGTGACCAGCAATATCCAGTTTGAAAGCGCGGAATATGGCAGCTATGTGCTGGCTGAGGGTGTTATCACACAGATTGTTACTACCGTGGACGGTTGGACAGCCTGCACCAATGATATCACGCCGATTAAGGGTCGGCTGACCCAGACAGATGCCGAAGCCAGAACAAGTTATACAAACCGCGTCGCAAGCCGCGGCACCGGCACGGTTGCGAGCATCGTTTCGCTTTTATACAGCGATGTGGAGGGCGTGACCTTTGCAGCCGGATACGAAAACTACAATGATACGACCGATGCAGAGGGTAGACCACCGCACAGCATTGAAATCGTGGTTCAGGGCGGCACTGACGAAGATGTGGCCAATATCATTTGGAAGAACAAGGCGGGTGGCATCCGCGCATACGGAAAGCATTATGCTTACGCTACCGATGTCAACGGCAATCGGCAATATTTGGAATTCACTCGCGTGAATGACGTTTATCTACTGCTTTCTATTACGGTTACGAGTTCTGGCGGGCTGGACGATGATTATGTAGCGAGAATCAAATCTTTGCTGATGGAGGAAAATCTTTCGGCGGGCGCAACGATTCGCTTGCAAAAATTCATTCGTCCCATTATGGAGAACGTGTCCGGTGTTGATTATATCGAAATCCGGGGCTTGCTGAGTGAAAAGCCTGAAATTGAGACGGTTGCCGATAGCTCTATGCTGACCGGCATAGTACCGGTTCAAATCAATCAGCAGCCAATCATTAGCATGAGCGGCATCCGGGTGGTGAAAGCATGATTGACGCTTACAAGGAAATGTATGGTAAGCTGCCAATGCAGTTTCAGCTGGAATCCTTTGAAGAAAGCAAAATGGGCGATTATATCTGCGACACCGTAGATGATCTGAAGAATCTGCCTGAAGATTGTGAGATGGGGAGCATCGCCAGAGTTATTGCCCCGCCTGCAATCTATCGAAAGAATTCGGACGGGAAATGGATTTTACAGTTTTCCAGTAAGGGGGTGTCCTGATGGGCTATGAAGTCCTAAAAGAAACACCTCTCAGTGTTGAAAAAATGTCAAATCTGGACGGTATCATTTGGGCTGTTGCGCCGGAGTACGAAAATGCTTCTTTGTTCCTTGGAGGTCTGGAAAATCTGAATGATTTTGATAGCTGCACGGGCGTTTGGCTTGATCGGCTTGGACAATTAGTCTGTCTGACCCGTCAGCAGGCCGGAGCGATGATTGGAAGCCGAGAACTTGCAGACGATGATAATATTTATCGCGTTTGCCTGAAGTATAAGGCTTTTGTCAATTCCTGCCGATGCACGCCGGATGAAATCATCGAAGCAACCAAAATTATTTTCGGTGCAACACAGGTGGTTTATAGTGAACGACGAGACACGCCGGCAACAATCTTTCTTTCGATTTCAGCACCGTTTTCCGATATGGTCATGTCTATTCTAGGAACGCATGACCTTATTGTGCGTCCTGCGGGCGTAAAGGTTCGCGTGGACTGCTCGACAGAGGATGCGGAAACCTTTGGCTTTGTGGATCTCAATCCGCGAGTTGCAGGTTTCGGCGAAGGAAAGTTTGCACAGTCCATCAATTAACTGGGGGTGATTTATTATGGCAGAAGGTCGCGCCGGGGCGCTTGAAGATTATGCAACTGTGGCGTTTTCGATGTCTGGCGTGAAGCAAGACATTTCGCTGGAGGATTGGAAAGGCGGCTGGGCTTCTATTGTCGGTGGTCTGAACGGAAAACCGACAAGCCAGCAGTTCAACATGGTCACATATATTTTGAGTGCCCTGCTGAATCAGGCCATTTCCGACCTGTCTACTGTTAAGGGGACAGCAAACAGCGCATTGCCTAAAAGCGACTTTACGGCGAAGCAGATTGTGGCTCTGCTGGCAGCATACGGGCTGATGGAAGGCTGCGATGCCGATACGATCGATGGTAAACACGCGAATGCTTTCGCACCGTCTACGCATGAGCATTCGGCAAGCCAGATCGCAAGCGGAAACCTTCCGATTGAACGCGGTGGTACAGGTTCTGGCACCTCCGCTGATGCCTGCAAAAACCTTGGCGCAATGCGCAATGCGGGCGGCACGTTCACCGGAACGGTGTATTTTGCAAACGGCACGGTACATTATGTGACATCCGCAGGTGATGCACACTTTAAGTCTTTGTCGGTGTCAGGCGATATTTCCGCGCAGCGTGTCTACGATGCGGTCTACAACGACTATGCGGAGCTCATGCCGCGTGGCGAGCAGACCGAACCCGGTGATATTATCGCTCTGGATACTGGGAGCCAGATGGAACGGTATATCAAGGCCACGAACCTATCTAGCCGTATCGCAGGCATCCACACGGATGAGTACGCTATGCTCATTGGTGGAAATAAAGTGGCTGAAGGGCAGGATTTCCTTGAGGAAAACCTGCCCGATTTTATTCCGGTGTCCTTAGCAGGACGTGTTCACACGAAAGTGGTTGGTCCTGTCCATACGGGCGATTACATCGTTCTGTCCAGCACGCCCGGCGTTGGGCGCGCGGTCGGCTCGTGCGAATCGTACCCGGCGAACAAAATTGTGGGATACGCCTGTGAGAGTGATAACCGCACGGATCTGCGGCTTGTGAAGGTGAGAGTAGGTGGTGTGTGATGGCTCAAAGAAGCACAAAGGTTTACTCGGCCGACTACACAGAACTTAAAAAACAGCTGGACGCTGAACTTAATCGTCGCGGAAAAAGCGAAGGGAAAGGACAGGGCCAGAGCGTTGGAAGTGTGGCGGCTTATATCAGTTCTTTTTCTGTCGCCCCTGCGGCCGGTAGACAAATTACCAATGAGCACATCCAGAAAATTACACAGCCTATCTCGGCGATTACCGGAAGCGCTATCACACCGGAAAACGGCTCCAAGGTTGCTGCAGATGTGCTCACCCGGGCGGCTGCACTGCTTAGCCAATTGAGCGCGATTTCTGAAACTGCCACATCCAGCGGCTGCGGCGGGGCTTGCTCGGGGCTCTGCACTACGGGTTGCTATTCAGCCTGTTCCAGCTGTACCGGTTCATGTACGGGCGGTTGTACTGGCTCGTGCACAAAAAGCTGTGCCGATGATTGCACTGGTTCTTGCACCGGCTCTTGCGTGAGTACTTGCACAGGAACCTGCACCGGGTCTTGCACTAAGTCGTGCGCCAATGATTGTGCCAGCACCTGCACAGGAACCTGCACCGGGTCTTGCACTGGCACCTGCACAGGAACCTGTACACAATCGTGCGCCAATGACTGTGGAGGGAGCTGCACGGGTACTTGTACAAGCACTTGTACAAGTACCTGCACTGGTTCCTGCACAGGTGGATGCAATACAACTTGTACCAAAAACTGTGCAAACAATTGTTCCTGAGGTTGTTCTGGGTCATGTTCTGGAGGATGCGACGGGAGTTGCTATGGGTGTTCTAGCACATGCGAAGGCGGATGCAGCGAGAATTGCAAAGATGACTGCTCGTCCCAGTGCGTATCATCTTGCAAGTCAAACTGTGCAAAAGACTGCGGTGGAACGTGCCAGCTTTCATGCGTTCTTAGTTGTGGCAAATCTTGCAATAACACTTGCAATAACACCTGCGGAACAACTTGCGGGGAGTATTGTAAAACTGCCTGCGACACCGCTTGTACCAGCTGCACTGCCACCTGCGCAGATAACTGCGAGGGTACATGCAGCGGAGGTTGTACTAGTTGCTCTGGCTTTCTTTGGTCCAAGAATTAAGGATAGGGGGAATAGTAAATGGAAGCCGTTCTTCATTTCGCACATAATGCTGACTCTGAGGCGGAGGTATCATATCTCAGAAACCTGCCAATCTTGAAGGTTCTCCAGCAGGAAAACGTAGAAGTGACAGATTGGGATGAACTTCTTGCTTCCGCACCGAGTGGAGAGGACAGCCTTTTCTGGTGCCTGGGCTATGCTGGCACTCTTTGCGCCCTCGATGCAACGGACTTCGATAGCTGGTTTGTCTACTGCCTGACGGTTGTGGATTCGGCGCTGGAAGCCTGCAAAATTGAAAATGCGCCCGATGAGCGTAAGAATCTGCTGGCGCTTGGCCTGGCGGCACGGACGTTCAACTTCTCTGCAAACCCTGTCACAAGGCAGTTGAAATGCGGGGATACACTGCGGAGCGCCGGGGAGTATGTCTGTTCTGAAGACGCAGATATCTTCGCTATGTGGTATGTTCTGCGTACCTTGACCGAATATTTGCGTCTGGACTTCAACAACAATCTTCGCGCACTAACTTCTGCGCTTGGAACGATGAACAAGATCCGCGCACGTTACACGCGGATTGTGGAAAGACTTCCCAAGATGGACGCTTGCTGAGAAAGGAGTAGGCTGTGAAAGTTATCGAGCTGAAACCCGAAGAAAGCGAAACCTTGGAACGGGCTTTCTATGAAGCAGACTCTTACGAGAGGCTCATTTCTGTCCTTGGCCGGAATCTGAATGCAGAAGCAAGTGCCGATGCTAAGGAAATCATCATCCACTATGCAGAGTTGTGCCGTGCGTCTCAGATGAAACTCAAAATGGTGCAGGATACGATTATTTCTCGCTATACGGAGCCTGAGGATGAAATTAAAAGATTCTGGTTCGATATCGCCAGAGGGGAGGTACATCTCCTTGATCCGTAAAAGACATGAAGACTACTCCAACATGGTACAACGGTTATACGCGGGCGATGATATTTCTGTAAATCACGCGCTCTGCAGAAATATCACCTTTCAAGTAACAAGCGGGTGCAATCTGCGGTGTTCATATTGCTATGAGCACCACAAAGGTGCTGAGCACATGAGTATCGAAACGGGTCGAAAGATCGTTGACTATCTGCTTGACCTGTACGAACAGAATACTTCGGATTTCATCAACCGCCGCACGAAGGCCGTGGTTTTGGATTTTATTGGCGGCGAGCCTTTGCTGGAGGCGGCGCTGATTGAAAAAATCTGCGACTACTGGTTTGCTGAGTGCTTCCGCAGGGGTGTTCCGCTTGCGCCGTTTACCAGAATTTCCTTTGCCACAAACGGAAAATTGTGGTTTTCCCAAGAGGCCCAGCACCTTTTTGAAAAGTACCATGAACTGATGTCTGTGACCATCAGCATCGATGGCATTCAGGAACTGCACGACCGATACCGCATTGATGCGGACGGAAACGGCAGTTTTTCTACTGCATGGGCGGCATTTCAGGATGCAAAGAGTAAATACGGCTGGTTGAACTCGAAAATGACCTTTGTGCCTGGTTCTTTCCGGTATATCGCTGACAGCATCAAAATGATGCTGGACGAAGGATGTACGGACATTGCGTGCAATTACGCATACGAGCCTGTCTACACACCTGCGGATGGCTTGGCTCTGTATGAGCAAATGAAATCCGTTTCGGACTACATTATCTCCAAGCAACTGGATGTCTCCATCACCATGCTGGATGATATTCTCGGCGGGAAAGCTATGAATAATAATAATTTTTGTGGCGGAACCGGAGCGATGATGTCGTTTGCGCCTGATGGATCCGCATACCCCTGTATTCGGTATGCCCCCATCAGCATTGGCAAAGAAAAATCGGAAAAGGTTCGCTTTGGCAGCGTTTACGATGGGCTGTACGTCATGGATGCCCAGCGCCAGGCAAAAGCAGAACTTGACGCAATCACTCTTACATCGCAATCCTCGAAGGAATGCTTGGAATGTCCTGTTTCTGCCGGTTGTGGTTGGTGCTCTGGCTTGAACTACGAGATGTACGGAACAGCCAATAAACGCTTTACAGGCATCTGCTGGGCTCATAAAGCCCGCGTTCTTGCAAGCGCATACTATCACAACCGGCGGTACATCGAAATAGGGGATTGCCTTCCCATCAAGGCTGAACTGCCAAAAGATGATGCTCTCGAGATACTTCCCGCTGCCGACTATGAAGAGTTTCTTAAAATCGAAAGAGCAACCCTTCTGAAATTCGCTGATGAAAATGGAATCGGCTGAAAGGAGAATGTATGGCGATTCTGATTGCGAGTACCCTGCTGGAAACCGAGACCGAAGCGTGGTACTCATTCTATGTGGACACGATGGAAGATGTCAAAGGACTGCCTACGAGCAAAAGCACGGGTTCATCGTACAAGGTCAAGAAATTCGCAAAGCCGGCCAGTCAGGCATACTGCATCGAAATGGCCGCGCAGTACGTTTTGGATGGGGCTGATGAATGGCGGCTGCTCTACGCAATCCGCGATGATGTGGCAGATGCAATTCTGAAAAACGTCGAAGAAATCAAGCGGCTGGTAGCCAATACCAGTGCTTCAGAGCAGGCCGCAGCGCAGAGTGCATCTGCCGCAAATGCCAGCGCAATCGCGGCCAGTAAGTCCGAAAGAATCTCCACGGAAAATGCGTCTTCTGCGGCAGCAAGCGAACGTGCATCGAGAGATAGCGCGGCAGACGCGCGAACATCCGAAGGAAATGCGCTGACCTACATGAACCGGACAGCGGACATTGCCAATCAAGTGGCGGGGTCAGCGGCATCTATCAATTTTGCGTTCGGACCGGATGTCGATGGCCGTTTCTCTTTTTTTGTCCGCAGGAGCAGTTAAAATCACGGATTCCGTGATTTTCTAACAAAAATCAGATTTACAGATGTTGCATGGCTATAATCTGGAAAGGAGTTTCTATGTTCAAAGTTATGCAGCAGTATGGCACCGCAGCCCAGCCGGCCACGGTGTACTACTGCGACGATGAAGCAGACCTGCAGAATATCAAATCTGCACCGATGGGGGCGCAAGCACTGGTTATCCACACAGGCAATATCTACATCGCCGATTCTACCGGGAAGTTCTACCCGATGTAAGGATGGTGGCGTATGATTGATATTTTGACCTACGCAATCGCCCGCAGGAAATCAGCAGCAAAATTGGATGAACTGTATAGTCAGACAAAAGCTGTTGCGGATGCGGCGAAAGATAGTGCAGAGACCAGCAAGGCCGCTGCCGAGACATCGAAGGATCTGCTGAACAAGACGACGGCTGCGGCCCAGCAGGCTGCGGCAAGCGCTGCTTCTGCAAGCTATGCACTTGGCCCGGACGAGAGCGGCCGGCTGTCGTTTTTCATCAAGAAAAGCACCTAAAAGGGGGTATAAGAAATGGCTGACACATGGGAACTTATCAATCATCCTATGAGCGACGAAACCGGTCTGGAACTGGTCGCTCAGATGAAACGCCAAAATGACATTTTGGCAGGCATTGCTGCTGGTACTGCCGGCGCGGAATTCGTGGATGCAACATTCCGCGGTCTGCTGGATGGCAAAAATACCACAGAAATCTTCTGGAGCTGGTGGCCGCTGTCTGCCGGTGATGGCGTGACGAAGTATCAGCGCCTGGAACGCTTTGCGAAAATGCTCGCAGAGAGCGCTCGCAGCAAAACCTACACCGTTCGCTTCTACAGTGATGATGTGAGTGGTGATTACACCGGCACCCCGCTGGATGATCTGGCAGACGGGCGTGAAGCGGCTCCGCTTCTGACTGACACCAGCCCGGAAACCGCAGACTGGTCGGAAGAGGATCCTTTCACATGGTACATTCGCGCCAATGCGCTGTCCTTGGAAGATGGCACCATGAACGTGCTGGCAGTTGAGGGTGAAACCGGGTTTGACCTTTCCGGCGAAACCGCACCCGTTTACTGCTTCGCTCTGTCCTTGATGCTGAAGGAGTGGGAGGATGGCGCCTACATCTATAACAGCTGGCGCACCTTCTCCGGTGGCGGTTATGAACCTATGGCTGGTGATGTAGCCCCGGATAAGAGCCGCCGCTGGCTGACATGGCATCCTGCTTTCTACGGCGGTAAAAATTCCAAGGGCGGCATGACCAGCGGTGCTGGACTGCCCCCGATGCCGTGGACAAGCGCCAACGCCGCTATCCCTCTGGCTCGTAAAATCACTGCTTATGATGCCCTGTGGACTGACTGCGACCAGCAGTATGTTCTGGCTCAGTGGCGGCTGCGCCATTGGACGCTGAGCAACAGCGGAAAACTGGAGGGCTGCACGGCCTACTATTCCCAGTACACCCTCGCTGCGGCAGAAACCAGCGTAAAGCGTGTGCTTGTGACGAAAGCACAGGGGGCAAATTTCCTCGTGGGCTCTGCTGTGTGTATGGGTGAGCGTGGCGAGAATACAGGGACAGACCGCAACGCGGACTACAATCACAATATCTTCAGCTGGGCAAAGATTTCCAGCATTACCAATGTGACCGTGAACGACACCGAGTATGCGGCTTTGAACCTTGAACTGGACGCTCCCATCAACACTACGACCACGATGCTGGTATCTACTATGCCGTGGGAGTCCGGCACGACAGAGTGCGTGCCGGGTCATAGCGATGGATGCCGCGGGAGTCTGACCAACGGCAAATATCCGTATCGCGTGGCTGGAATCGAGATGCAGATTGGTGCCTACATCGAACAGCTTGACCCTCTGTGGAAGGCCAGCATCGTGGATGATGACCACTGGCACTATGACGTGTTCTCCTGCAAGAGCGGTGAAAAGCAGGTCGGTTCTATTTCTTCTGACTATGCCCAGACTGGCTCCTTCGACCTGAACGACAAGGTAGCTTGGTCGTGGCACTATATCCGTAAGCTGGGCAAGTTGGGCGCGGAAGCCATGATGTATGAAAAGTTCAATGGCAGCGGTTCCACCTATGTACGGGCTGCGTTTTTTTCGCCCGGTTCGGCTGGCCTGTCCGCCCCGTGGCGCGGTGGCGGCCTTGGTGACGGTGCTGGCTGCGGCCTGCCTTGCGCGTTTGGCTGCGTTTCCCCGGCGAGCTCGGACTGGTGCGGCGTGCCCCGGCTTGCTGGCTCGGGCAAAAAGAGAGGGTGAATATGTGCCGTAGGCACATAGAGGGGGTGTAACCCCCTAATCCCCGTTCACGTTTCCCAGCTTGCGCCGATGGTTTACCATCGGCGCAAGCCGATTATTTTATGGAGCAATGAAGCGGCGTGTGGCTGCGTTTAATTCGCCCAGTTCGGCTGGCCTGTACGCCCCGTGGCGCGGTGGCAACCTTGATGACGGTGCTAACTGCGGCCTGCCTTGCGCGAATGGCAACAATTCCCCGGCGAACTCGAACTGGAACGGCGTGCCCCGGAATGCTGATGATAAATAGCCCTCAAAAGGGCATAAGCGTTTCATTGCGCCTGTGGCTTGACCACTAAGATCATGTTATACCGACACCATGCAGCTGAGCGTTTCGAGATATACGGACGCATTGGTGAGAGCGTGGCCGCAGTTTTTGGGACTGCGTGGCGGTGAGTAGTAGAAATCCGTTTTGCCTGATTTAAGGCCAGAAGCGGCAACCGAAATCCGTTGAACATCAGCAAGTTTGGAGGCTTTAAGGATATGAAAACAAAGAGGTACTTGTCGCTCAATCATGAAATGTGCGAGCGTGCTGTCCTTGAAGCTTTTGATAAGAAATGGTTCCGCCGGGATTACCTCGCTACGGTGGAAAAATATGGAGGTGTAAGCCGTGCACAACTATCGAGCGCCGCCCGCGTAAACGACTGGAACCCGCGTTTAGAAGCCGTAAATGGGATTGCTCTTGAAATGGAGCAACGGATAGAAGATTTGTTGGACGGAGAAACAGACGACCTTGATCTTGACCCTGTGAGCGTGTTCTACAGAATTGATGGAATCAGCATGAAACGGCGGGAACTGTCTAACTGCTGCCCAATGCACCAAGCTTTTGGGCATTTGGCGGTACTTGGACTTCGCCCGTTGCTTCAGGCAAAACTGTTGCCGTATCAATTTGCCAGCATTCCCGGCAAGGGACAAATCGCTTTGAAACGTCAAGTCGAGCGTTGGCTTCGCAGAAAAAGTCTTGGCATACAGTATGCAATAAAGCTGGATGTGCAGGGGGCATACGCCCACACAAAACAGGAACTTGTGATGAAGATCCTGCAGAAAGAAATCCCGGGAGCAACATGGCTTCTGGCTGTTGTCAAATGTCTTTTAGCAATGGCTCCTGGTGAGGGATTGCTTATCGGCGGCTATCTTGAAGCGTGGCTTTTTAACCTTGTTGCCAGCTATATGCTGGTCAAGGTCATGAGTTATGCAAAGATTCGCCGTGGAGCATCCACGCGATTCGTGATCCGCAGCGGTAGCTATATGGATGACCTTGTTTTGTTTGGCCGGCGATGGGCTGACATACAGAGCGCAGCCCGAAAATTGACTAAGTGGGCGCTGACCGAACTGGGATTGACAATAAAAAACGAGTGGGTTCGTGTTGACTTCCTTAGCGCCGCTGAAGAGCATCAACGCAGACACCTAACGGGAGCGGCAAAAGGATGCCCGGGTTTGGATATGGCTGGCTATGTGATGCACCGTACCTACACCACGATACGCCCCCGAATTTTTCTGAGGGCTCGGCGGCAGTACATTCGAGCCAAGGCTGATGTTTCACGAAATGGATATGTGCCGGTCTGGCGGTCATACAAGCTGGTCAGCTATAACGGCTATTTTGACTGGACAAAATCTCGTGCAATCAGCGAAGCCCTAAAACAGAAAAAGCTGTTCACGGCCGCAAAAGTAGCAATCCGCGTAACGACACAAAGAAATGCAATGAAGAAAGTGAGGATAGCAGCATGATTTTTACCGAGAACCTTGACCATAATCCGCAGGCGGTAACGCTGGAAAAACTGCCGGACGGTACGGCTTGGCTGTACCTGCGTAAGGACGCTCATGAGGTACGAACCGAGGCTCCCGAAGGAGAGCAGGGCGGTACTTCGTGGGAGTGCACCACGGCTCTTTGCAAGTTGGGTTCCGATTATGCAGAGGAAACCGTGGAAAGCATCACGGCGGCGGCTGATGATTGGTGGGTCTATGCAGAAGCATGGACGACCGCTGATGAAGCTGCGCCCTCTCTGGAAGAGCGTGTGAGCGTGCTGGAAACTCTGTTTATGGGAGGTGAGCTGTAATGGGCAAGGAACAGTTTTATCGCACTATGTACCGCATGAAGAAGATCACCGCTGCAGGCGTGTGGGAAAAGGTTGACGAGGGCGAGTTGACCAAGGCGCAGGCCTTGCGTATCTGCGGTCCGCGACCGAAGGAATCCTGATGGAAGGTGCTTTTATTTGAGCCGAGAACAAAAGCTCGAAGTTCTGTTAGCATCGGCGGTTCATCTTCTGGATTGCTGGGAGGACATTTCAGCTGAAACAGGAGAAGAGCCTGAAAATTATGGTGAGCAGAGAGCAATCCTGCAAGCCGAATACGATGCTATAAAGTGTTGAGAGAAGCCGTGCTGATGGTCAGCGCGGCTTTTTTGTTTGGAATAGAGGTGGATTTTTTGATTTCTCCGTATAAGGGCACTTTCAGAGTGTCGCAGGCATACCGAAACCTGCGAGCAAACGGTACATATCACCAAGGATATGATCTCGTGGGCATTGGAGACAAAAGCATCTATTGCCCGGTTTACGGTACGGTTATTCGTGCTGGATGGGAGTGTGCAACGCTTCCGAAGAAAGGTTTTGGCCAACGTGTTGTGGTTCGTATCGGCAGCACTGCCTACTATATGTATTTTGGGCATCTGTCCAAAATCAACGTGGCCGTTGGGCAGAAGCTGAAACCGGGAGATCTGATTGGTGTTGAGGGCAGCACCGGCCACAGCACCGGAAGTCACCTGCATTGGGAAATTCGCATCAACGATATTTCTACTGGGTATGTATCGGTGCATCAGTACGCAGGCATCCCGAATGTGGCAGGCTCTACTGCATACACGTCCAACTGGGTCGCAGAACTTTTCGGACCCAGCAACCTGAAAAAGTCCACCAGCGGCTTCCCGCAGCGCTTGTACAATTCGGTGCTGCAGGGTGCACTGGGAATCGACAAGGACGGTATCTTCGGGGCGAATACCGAAAAAACAGTCAAGGAGTTCCAGAGTGCTCACGGTCTGACAGCTGATGGCATTGCTGGAGCAAAGACAAAGGTGGCTCTCGCTAAGCTGCTTTGAGAGAAAGGGGTTATAATCTATGAGCGTTATGAATATTGTTACCGCCTGTATCGTGATTCTGATTATGGCAGTTCTGTCCGTCGTGGCGATTCGCTTCGGCTATAAGGCGCTTCTGATCGAGTGGGCAATCGATGCTATCTCCAAAGCGGAGAAGGAGTTCGTTGGTACCAAACTGGGCGAGGCGCGCCTTGCGGTTGTTGTGTCTTGGCTGCGCGAAAAGGTGCCTGCACCGATTCGCTTCCTTGTGACGGACGACTTAATTCGCAAAGCAGTCCAGACATCGTTTAACGCTGCAAAGTCTGGGCTGGAGGTGCTGAAGAATGCTTAAGCGGCTTGTGAATTGGCTCTTGGATCGTCTTCCCGTAACGAGATGGATCGAATTGCTGACACAGCCGGAGGACTGAAAGGAGGATGTAGGTGCTTGCAGAGACAGCTGAAACAGTCACTGTCGCCGTTCCGGCGTGGCTTTTAGCGGTAGTTGCTTTTCTTGGAACACTTCTGGGTGGAGCGATTAGTTTTGCTGTGAATCAAATCCTTATCAAGGGAGCTGCTGATCGTGCCGCAAAGAAACGCGAAAAGGACGATGAGCAGCGCCGAGAACGGTATATTTTGCAGATGGACAGCCGAAAGGCTACATTTGACCTGCTATCCTGCATTTGTGCCGGCATTGAGCGAATGGAGACCGAAACGGGTCAGATTTATTGGAATGGAGAACTGAAAAGAAGCCTTGCACATCTGGAAGGTGTGGATGAGCGATATAGGGAATCCGACCAACGCCAGCTTGCCGACCTGAATACTCGGAGCAAATGATTACACCCCCGTTACCCACTTCGACTTATAGTCTGATGGGTAACGGGGGTGTTTTTTACTTTTTTACGATAAAAAATAACAAGATTCGTGATAATCTAACATTTTCCTGACTTTTCCAGTGGAAAAAGTTATCTTTTATTGTAAGGAGCGAGCGAGAATATGATTAGAATTTTACTGTCCAAGAGGCTAGGCGAGCTGAAATGGACACAAGCAGATCTGGCACGCGCCACGGGTATTCGCCCCACTACGATCAGCGATTACTACAACGAAATCGCCGAACGAATGAATCTGAATCACTTAGACCTCATTTGCGAAGCGCTAGACTGTAGCCCGACCGAGATATTGGTCCGGGAACCAAATCCTGAACCGCGGGTACGAAACCGGACTGGCTTTGAGAAGCCTGTGGCAGACCAAAGGAAAGATGGCGAGTGAGAGAGGGGACAGCGTAAAGCTGCCCTCTTTTTCTATGCCCATTGACGCTTCTTGCAAACAGGTGTATTATAATAATGTACCTAACACCTGAATGAACCACTTGATAGATAGCCAAAGACCCGTGACAGCAATTTGACAGCAATCCATTGTGCACTCAAAAACACACAATGGAAGCAACGGAATTTATGCACGCCAAAACCGGAAAAATGGACTTGGTATAACCAAAAACCTACTTTCCGGAATCGAGCTCGAGTAATCTGCAAACCCTGAAAAGTATTGATGCAATGCAATATTTTGAGAGTCAAAAGGCTCTGTGATACTGCTTTGATACTATCAGGCGATTATTCATAAAGAGAGACATGAGAATGCCCTCTGAGAAACGGTAAGTTTTTCGGAGGGCATTTTTGTGTCTTTTATTCTTTACGCCACTTTTTCTTCGGCTCGTACCGGCCGCAGCCGTCGGCGGTCTGAGGCCAGTTGAGCTTCCATTCCAGATACTCTTCCTTGGTGATCTCGCCCTCCCGGAGCTGCTTCTTACGGAGCTGCCACTCTTTTAAGAACTCATCCAGCAGACGATACCGGAAACTGACTGCCATGTGCTTTTCAGGGAGATCCGGGTCGGTGGTGTCTGTGACCTCGTAGAGCCGGGTGCCGGGATAGTGCTCATCCAGTTCGAACAGAGTGTACATCACATCCTCTGCGGCGTACAGGGTCGGCTCATAGAGGGAACGGTAGTTCACGTCCAGCACCTCCGCAATCTTGCGGAGCAACTCTTCTTTAGGAGTGCGGGTGTTGCTTTCGTATTGTGCGATGCGGATGTCTGCGCTCTTCTCCTCAAACCCGATGGCGATGCCCAGTTCCTTCTGGGTCATGCCTCGGAAGTTGCGGGCACGTTTGATGCGGTCACCGACTGCCATGCGATTGCCTCCTGACTTAAACATATTTGTTGAACCTAGTATAGCACAGAAAAATAGGAGGTGCAATAGAAAATAAACAAAAAAGTTTAAGATTTTACCTGAAAACCTCTTGACTTAACGGAATGTGTTTAGTATAATGAGAACACAAAAAGATAAGCAAAAATGCTTAGTAAAATTGAATGACCGCCAAACTGATTCAAACCGCCAAGACCTTCCGAAAGGAAGCGAGCGCTCCACAAGGGGACGGCACAGCACCGCAAAGGGGATATGCCTGCCGGAAGTCAGCGAGGATGAAGCGGCACCGAAACGAAACCGACAAAGAAAGGACAAAAAATGGCAAATAGCATTTTTATCAAGGCAGACGAGCTGGCAAAGGAGCTGGACATCTCGCAGGGTCTGGCGTACAAAATGATCGCCCAGTGGAACGAAGAACTGAGGGCCAAGGGCTACACGACCGTGGGAGGCCGTGTAAGCAGGAGGTACTATCAGGAGAAGATCTACGGGGCAGGAGAGGAGTGATAAGATGCCAGCCTACAAGGACAGCAAACAGGGCACATGGTACGCTTCCTTTTACTTCGAAAACTGGCAAGGTGTGAAGCAGAAGAAGCTGAAACGAGGGTTTGCCACCAAGAAGGATGCTCTGGCGTGGGAGCGGGAGTTCCTTCTTCAGCAGGCGGCAGACCTGACCATGACCTTTGAAGCCTTCGTGGAAATTTATATCACGGACAAGAAAAAGCGACTCCGGGAAAACACCTGGTCTGTCAAGGGGCATATCATCCGAACGAAAATCTTACCGTATTTCAAATAAAAGCGGCTCAGCGAGATCAAGCCGCGGGATGTGATCGCATGGCAGAACGAGATGCTGAACTACCGGGACAAAAACGGCAAGGCCTACTCGCCGACCTACCTCAAGACGCTGCATGGACAACTCAGTGCCATTCTGAATCACGCCGTCCGGTTCTACGGGCTGAAATCAAACGCAGCAGCCACAGCCGGGTGCATGGGGTCGGAAAAGCACAAGGAAATGCTTTTCTGGACAAAGGAAGAGTACCTCAAATTCGCAGAGGTCATGATGGACAAGCCGCAATCCTATTACGCTTTTGAGGTCCTCTACTGGTGTGGCATCCGGGAGGGCGAGCTGCTGGCTCTGACTCCGGCAGATTTCGACTTGGACAAGGGGCTGCTCTCCATCACCAAATCCTATCAAAGGCTGAAAGGCCGGGATGTGATCACCGACCCGAAAACACCCAAGAGCGTCCGGGTCATCCAGATGCCGCAGTTTCTGACGGACGAGATCAGAGACTATCTGAAATCCCTCTACAAAGTCCAGCCAGACCAGCGGATCTTTGAGGTGACCAAGAGCTACCTGCACCACGAGATGGATAGGGGAGCCAAGGCAGCCGGAGTAAAGCGGATACGAATCCACGACCTGCGGCACTCTCATGTATCGCTGCTGATCGAGATGGGCTTCTCGGCTCTGGCAATCGCAGACCGGGTAGGACATGAGAGCGTGGACATCACCTATAAGTACGCCCATCTCTTCCCCTCAAAGCAGCAGGAGATGGCGCAGAAGCTGAACATGGAGCGAAAGGAGAGATGAAAATGGAACGAGTGCTCGACCAGCAAGGCCGCTGGCGGAACAAGGTGGTAGCCTTCCGAATGTCCCCGGAAGAGGACGAGGTTCTGGAAGCCAAAGTAAAGCTCTCCGGGCTGACCAAACAGGAGTATATCATCCGCCGCTTGACCGACCGGGAAATCACCGTGGTAGGCAACCCAAGGGTCTACAAAGCCCTGCGAGACCAGATGAAGCTGATCTATCAGGAATTGCAGCGGCTGGCCGTGGATGAAGAAGTCCCGCCGGACTTGCTGGAGACCCTGCAAATGGTGGCTCTGACGTTGAACGGACTTAAGGAGGAATGCGAATGACGGACAATAGAAAAACGACCGTATCAAGTGCATCTGTTGGCGCAGATGCGGTACAGTCGTCCTCAAAAATCAACACCAATATTATAACAAATTCTGACAAGCAAATCAATCTGCAAGCCGCGAAAAAGTCAAACAATTTCGGGCTGAACACGGTATCAATGACCGAGCTGTACGACACGGTGTATCCACCCCGGAAGCCCATCGTGAACGACCTGCTGTACAGCGGCACCTACCTCTTTGTAGGAGCGCCCAAGGTGGGCAAGTCCTTCTTCATGGGGCAGCTTGCCTACCATGTGGCGATGGGGCTTCCGCTGTGGGAGTACGAGGTGCATCAAGGCACCGTCCTCTATCTGGCGTTGGAGGACGATTACGCCCGGTTGCAGCGGCGGCTCTCCCGGATGTTCGGGGTAGAGGAGACCAGCAATCTCTACTTCGCAACACAAGCCAAGTCCGTGAGCGAGGGACTTGACCAGCAATTGGAAGGCTTCATCCGGGAGCACCCGGATGTGCGGCTCATCATCATCGACACCCTGCAGAAGGTGCGGGAGATCGGCGGTGACCGATACAGCTACGCCAGCGACTACGAGATTGTGACCAAGCTGAAAACCTTCAGCGACAAGTACGGCATCTGCCTGCTGGTGGTCCACCACACCCGGAAGATGGAAGCTGAAGACAGCTTCGATATGATCTCCGGCACCAATGGCCTGCTGGGGGCAGCGGATGGCGCATTCATCATGCAGAAGAAGCGGCGCACGGACAACACCGCCCTGCTGGACATCGTAGGACGCGACCAGCCGGATCAGGAGCTGACGTTGGAGTTTGACCGGGAACGCTGCGTGTGGGAGTTCCAAGGAGCCGAAACGGAACTCTGGAAACTGCCGCCCGACCCGCTTCTGGAAGCGGTGGCAAAGGTGCTCACCCCGGAACAGCCGGAGTGGAGTGGTACGCCCACGGAACTGCTGGAACGGCTGTCGGGTGTGAGCATACAGGCAAACATCCTGACCCGGAAGCTGAACGTGAGTGCCGACAGGCTCTACAACGATTATGGAATTCGGTACGAAAGCAGGCGCACCCATGAGGGTAGGGTAGTCAAATTAACGCTGGAAAATTCTGGGGCGTGACGATTCGTGACGGTTGTGACGGTATTTTTGCTACTATGTAAAATACCGTCACAATCGACACAACCGACACGGGATGGTGATAATGATGAAAAATGTGCAAATTTCGCAGGAACTTTTCGTCGCCTTGCTGCATTATCATTTGAGCGGCGAAAATGAGTACGAAGAAGTTATTGAACAGGGCTTGGAGCAAAAACTGGATGCGATGCTGCGGCATGAGCTGTATGCCCAGTACAAGATAGCACCCACCGAGGAACAGCGGGAGCAGGCTCGGCAGGAGTATCTGGACAGACGAGGCGTGCCAGAAAGCTTCCGCTGGTGAGTCCCTCTATTGGCAGAGGACAGGAGCGTGACACGCTCCTGTGAATGCAATCACGCAGGAAGGTGGTGTTGGACCGGGCAGCGGCGAGGTACAGCGAAACCCCGTCCGCAGACGGAAGCCCCCGGCAGGGCGCAAAGGCATCTTTTGATGGACGGAACGTCTGTCAAAAGTGCTTTTGCGTTACTTTCGACGAAAGTAACAAAGCCTTTGTCGTGTCCGGTACCAGTTACTTCTACAGAGAAAGGACGTGCGATTGAAAAGAACTATTTCCGCAATGCGGGGTCCCGGCTCCCTCAACCATAACAGGAGAAGTTTCACCGCTGAAAACGTAGACCCGAAGCGCAGCAGTCTGAATGTCGTGTACCGTGATGAGCCGATTCAGAAGGTGTACCACGAACTGTTTGACGAGGCAGTGAAGCGTTACAATGCCAAGCAGAAGCGCAAGGACCGCTGTATCACCGACTACTATGAGCACCTGCGGACAGGCAAGCAGGAAAAGCTTTTCCATGAGCTGATCGTCCAGATCGGCAACAAAGATGATATGGGTGTCCTGACCGAGAATGGCGCACTGGCAAAGGAACTGCTGGACGAGTATATGCAGGGCTTCCAAGAGCGGAACCCGACACTGCGGGTGTTCGGGGCTTTCCTCCACATGGATGAAGCTACGCCCCATCTGCACATCGACTTCGTGCCGTATGTGTCCGGCTGGAAGGGCAAAGGACTGGACACCAAGGTCTCCCTGAAGCAGGCTCTGAAGGCCTTGGGTTTTGCAGGCGGCTCCAAGCGAGAATCCGAACTGAACCAGTGGATCAACGCCGAGAAAGAGCAGCTTGCTGCCGTGATGGAGCGGCACGGCATCGAGTGGGAACAGAAAGGCACCCACGAAGAGCACCTGTCTGTGCTGGACTTCAAAAAGCAGGAGCGTAGTAAAGAGGTAGCGGCTCTGGAAGCTACCAAGCAGGAGTGCCAGACCGACCTGACCGAGATGCAGGAACAGCTGGAAACAGCGCAGACAGCCGTAGAAGCCGCTGAACAGCGGGTACAGAAAGCAGAGCTGACCTACCAGAAGCAAAGCCAGAAGCTGAACAAGCTGGCTCCCATCATGGAGGGGCTGGAAAACCTGTCAGCGCAATACTCCCAGCGGCCAGAAGAATGGGTGCCAGAAGCAGCCACATTTGAGACCGCCAAGAGCTATCGGGAGAAGAAGGCCATGCCGCTGATCCAGAAGTTGGTGAAGGTACTCTTTGCCCTCCATCGGAAGTACTGGGAGGTTAAGAACGAGAGGGATAAGTACCAGTATTTCTATCAGGACGAGAAGAAAGCTACTCGCCATTTGAGCCAGCAGCTGGAACAGGTAAAAGCTGAGAATTCGCAGTTCTATGCGATGAAACGTGATTTCAGGCGAGTATGGAACTATTTCGGTGCCGAAAAGATGCAGCAGGTCATTGGACTTATGAGGGAGCGGGAGCAGACTGCGGATAGAAGCCAGAAGAAGAACAGGCAGAACAACGTAGAGCTATAAGTATAGCAGCCCCCGCCAGCGAATGTTGGCGGGGGTCTGTACATATAAGTGATATTTTACTCAAAAAGCTCCGGGGCAATATCCGTCAGAGCAAATCCGGGAATGTCTTTCTCGTCTTTGTAGGTGCCATCTTCAGCCAGAAACTCGACCTTTGCAAAGTCCGCAACTGGAATCTCAGATTCACAGACATACCAGTTCAGGTAGTCATTAGCGGTTTGTTTGAGGGTTGAGGCAACGCTGCGGTCAGCGTTGTACTTGTCGCAGAAAGTGCGCCAAGGCAGATACCGCCAGATTTTACCATTGGTCCTGATGGTAATGCGGCACATGATTTTGTCGTTGGACAGGCCGGTATTTTTGGCACCAGCATGGTCATTGGCAGTCAGCCAGACGACAGGGTGATAGTTTTCATATTTGTCAACGGATTTATAACCAATTTTCTGCCCATTAAAAAAGAGTGGTTCGTCATGGAGCGTGGCGTTGTCATATTTCAGATTGGAAGGTGTCAGAAGCAGTTTCCCAGTTGCAAGAATCATCCGATACTTGATGAGGCTGGTGTAATGATACAGATTTTCGGGCAGTTTGGTCTTTTTCGCTTTCATTGGCTTTCCTCTCAGTTCACAGGTGTTTGACGATACGAAACTCCGTCCGAGATACAGACAGTGGACAAGATTGAAAAAAGTGTACACTATCTCGCTGAAAAATGCAATAGAAATTTTTATCGGCTTGCAATCACGGAAAAGCTGTGGTACGCTTTACTAGGATAGTATAAAGGAAAAGTATATCCTTTTTGGGAAAAACACCATGGTGTACCAATAGTGGTACATTTACTATGTTAAAATGAAAGAAAACAATGCGGAAATCCGCATTTGATGGAGGAAATAAAAATGGTAGACACCAAAAAAGAGCAGGAACGCGAAGAACTGCACCGTGCAATCTGGGCGATTGCGGATGATCTGCGCGGCGCAGTGGACGGATGGGATTTCAAGAGCTACGTTCTCGGTACGATGTTCTACCGTTATATTTCGGAGAACATTGCCAGCTATATCAATCAGGGCGAAATTGATGCAGGTAACCCGGACTTCCGCTATGAAGATATGTCTGATGCAGAGGCAAAGCAGGCACGGGAAGGGCTGGTACAGGAAAAAGGGTTCTTCATCCTGCCCAGTGAGTTGTTCTGCAATGTGCGGGCAAAAGCGGCCAGCGATGAAAACCTCAACGAAACGCTGGAAACAGTCTTCCGGCACATTGAGGAATCCGCAAAGGGCAGCTCCTCCGAGGGGCAGTTTGCAGGGTTGTTCGATGATTACGATGTCAACAGCAATAAGCTGGGTGCGACTGTTGCCAAGCGCAATGAGAAGCTCGTGAAACTGCTGAACGGCGTGGCAGATATGAACCTTGGCGATGTGAAAGAGCATGACATTGATGCCTTTGGCGATGCCTATGAATACCTGATGACCATGTACGCCAGCAATGCGGGCAAGTCCGGCGGCGAGTTCTTTACGCCTGCCGATGTTTCGGAGCTGCTGACCCGGCTGGGTACGGTAGGAAAGAAGGAAATCAACAAGGTCTATGACCCGGCCTGCGGTTCCGGTTCGCTGCTGCTGAAGGCAGAAAAGGTGCTGGGACGGGATGCCGTGCGCAATGGCTTCTTTGGACAAGAAATCAACATCACAACGTATAACCTGTGCCGCATCAATATGTTTCTGCACGACATTGAATTTGACAAATTCGACATTGCCTGTGAGGACACGCTGACCAATCCGCAGCACTGGGATGATGAACCCTTTGAGCTGATCGTATCGAATCCGCCGTACTCCATCAAGTGGGCCGGTGACGAGAATCCGCTGCTCATCAATGACCCGCGTTTTGCTCCAGCTGGTGTGCTGGCTCCGAAGAGCAAGGCAGACTTGGCCTTTATTATGCACTCGCTGGCATGGTTGGCTTCCAACGGCACGGCGGCAATCGTTTGTTTCCCCGGCATCATGTACCGTGGCGGCGCAGAGCAGAAAATTCGCAAGTATCTGGTGGACAACAACTTTATTGACTGCATCATCCAGTTGCCGAGCAACCTGTTCTTTGGTACCAGTATTGCCACCTGCATCATGGTGCTGAAAAAGGGTAAAACGGACAACAAGGTGCTGTTCATTGATGCTTCTTCCGAGTGCGTCAAGGTGACCAATAACAACAAGCTCACGCCGGAGAACATCAATAAAATCGTGGACACTTTTGCACAGCGGGCAGAAGAATCACACTTCTCCCATCTGGCAGAGTATTCCGAGGTGCAGGAAAATGACTACAACCTGTCGGTTTCTACTTATGTGGAGGCTAAGGACACCCGTGAGAAGATCGACATTGTAAAGCTGAACGCTGAAATTGCGCAAATCGTAGCACGAGAAAACGAACTGCGGGCCGCCATTGACCAGATCGTGGCAGAAATCGAGGGCTGAAATGGAAAACGAAAAGAAGGATTCTGCATTGATACGTTCTTCTGCGGCGGAATACCTGACCTTTGTTGCCTCTACGGGCGAGGACAAGGACAGCATTGAGATGCGCTACGAGGATGAAAATATCTGGTTGACGCAAAAGATGATGGCGACCCTTTACGATGTGGGGCTTCCGACCATCAATGAGCATATCAAAAAGATTTATGCTGACCATGAGCAGGACGAGGCGGCAACGATTCGGAAATTCCGAATAGTTCAAAATGAGGGTGGCCGACAGGTTACTCGCAGCGTGAACCACTATAATCTGCAAATGATTATTGCGGTCGGCTTCAAGGTGAACAACCAGCGGGCGGTGCGGTTCCGTGTCTGGGCAAATCAGATCGTGGAGCAGTATACTATCAAGGGCTGGGCAATGGACGAAGAACGCCTGAAAAACGGTGGCACAGTCCTGACCAAGAAATACTTTGAAGAGCAGTTGGAGCGTATCCGGGAGATCCGCATTTCGGAGCGCAACTTCTACCAGAAACTTACTGACATTTACGCTACTTCGCTGGATTATGACCGCAATGCGCTGACCACAAAAGAGTTCTTTGCGAAGGTGCAGAATAAGATGCACTATGCCGTGCATCGCCATACGGCGGCAGAGCTGATCTATGAGCGTGCCGATGCCGAAAAACCGCACATGGGGCTTCACACATGGAAGGATGCTCCCAACGGCAAAATCAAAAAGAGCGATGTTTCGGTAGCGAAAAACTACCTGACCGAAGATGAAATGAAGTCCATGGAGCTGATCGTTTCGGCATACCTCGACCTTGCCGAGAACCGTGCCCGCCGTCATATTCCCATGACCATGGAGGACTGGGCTAAGCGGCTGGACATCTATTTGCAGGCAGATGATCTGGAAGTGCTGAAGGACGCGGGCAAAATCTCGGCACAGCTTGCAAAAATGCACGCCGAAACGGAGTTTGAAAAGTACCGTGTGGTGCAGGACAGACTTTACCAGAGCGATTTTGACAGATATTTGGTGGAAAATAGTGAAACTTGACATAGAGGAATAAAAAATGCGCCTGTCAGATGTATTATCAAAGGAACCTAACTTGGAATTCCAACAAGTCGATGGATTTCTGAAAAAGAAACTCCCGTGTGGTGGACAGCAAAGATTAGACGTAGGCGTTGTTTGCAGGGCCTTTTACTGTAAAAACTGTGGAAGCGATTTAACCTTTTCAATGGGAGATAGAGCTAAAATAGCATGTATCGGTGTCACAAATTATTTGGTAAGTATCGATTGTGTGTTGAAATGCCCCCGATGTGCAACAACTGTTCCTATTTGGTATCTGGTGGAAAGTAGGAATGAAGTTACAGATACTACGGTTTGGGTAAGAATCTTGAAAAGGACAGAAAAACTTCCAGAGAATGTTTCAATTTCACATGGTGCATACGGAAAATATACGGAGTATTTGGATAAGGCGGATAGGGCCTTTAGTGATGGGCTTGGAGCAGGAGCAATTGTCTACTTAAGAGAAATCATGGAAGGCATTACATATCAAGTGGCGCAAAATGAAAATATAAACTTGATAGGGCAAAAAGGAAAAAGGCGCCCATTCAAACAGTCGCTGGAGGAAGTTGATAAAAAGTGTCATATCATTCCAAAAGAATTCTCAGAAAAGGGATATAGGCTGTTTAGCGAACTGTAAGCTGGACGATTTGATTCAAAAACTTTGCCCGGATGGTGTAGAGTACAAGCCATTGTCGGAGATATTCAATACACGTAATGGGTATACGCCATCAAAAAAAGAAAAGAACTTTTGGGAAAATGGAACAGTACCATGGTTTCGTATGGAAGACATTCGGGAGAATGGCGGTATTCTCGACCATGCTATGCAGTACGTTTCCATAAATGCGATAAAGGGTGACCCTTTCCCGGAAAACTCTATTATTGTTGCTACGTCAGCAACAATTGGTGAGCATGCGTTAATTACAGTGCCATCAATTGCAAATCAGAGATTTACATATTTGATGGTAAAGGAACAATATAAGGATGATTATGACCCTAAATTTCTTTATTACTACTGCTTTAAGTTGGACGAGTACTGTAAAGAGTGCTTAAATCAGGGAAATTTTGCATCAGTTGATATGAAGAAATTTGCAAAATTCCAGTTTCCACGACTTCCTATTGAGATTCAGCGTGAAATTGTCCGTATGTTGGATAGCTATACTGAAAGTGTTGTAGAATTGCAGAGGCAACTTACAGCGGAGCTTACAGCCAGAAAGACACAATATGCGTATTATAGAGATAGTCTTTTATCAATGAAGTCTCAATGGTATCACGTTAAAATAATTGATATGCTTTCGCAGCCAATAACAGATGGCCCACATACAACGCCGCAATTTGTTCAAAATGGAGTGCCATTTATCTCGGTCGATTCAATTTGGGATGGAAAGATACATTTTGAAAAAATGAGAGGATACATTACTGAAGCGTTTGACGAAGAATGTTGTAAAAAATATAAGCCACAGAAAAATGATGTTTATATGGTGAAATCGGGTTCAACAACTGGGAAGGTGGCGTTTGTTGATACAGATATTAGATTTAATATATGGTCACCATTAGCGGCGATGAGAGTGAATGAGCAAAATTCGGCAAGGTTCCTTTTCTACCTACTTCAGACTGAAAAAGTTCAAAAACAGGTGAAAGCAAAAGCCAGTCATGGGTCACAACCGAATCTTGGTATGAGAGAGTTAGAGCAATTTGAAGTGGATGTTCCGCCCCTCGATGTGCAAAACCGAATTGTCGAGGTTCTAGACAACTTTGAGAAGATATGCTCCGACCTAAATATTGGTTTGCCTGCTGAAATTGAAGCACGGCAGAAGCAGTACGAGTATTACCGAGATAAACTCTTGACATTTGTAGAAACCGGCAACACAATTTTGAGCAGAGCAGAGCAGAGCAGAGCAGAGCAGAGCAGAGCAGAGCAGAGCACTGATTAAACTCTTGCAGTATGTGTTTGGCTACGCAGTTGTTACACTTGAAGATATTGCTGAAAATTGCGACAGTATGCGTAAGCCTGTCACAAGTGGTAAACGTGAAGCGGGAGAGTACCCGTATTATGGGGCTTCTGGCATCGTGGATTATGTAAAGGATTATATTTTTGACGGCGATTACCTGCTTGTGTCAGAAGATGGCGCAAATCTTTTGGCAAGAAGTACGCCGATTGCGTTTTCAATTTCGGGGAAAAACTGGGTCAATAATCATGCGCACGTTTTGAAGTTTGATTGCTACGAAACCAGACGGTTTGTAGAGTTTTATTTGAACTCGATTGATTTGGCTCTATATATTTCGGGCGGCGCACAGCCTAAATTGAACCAGAAGAATTTGAACCGAATCGAAATTCCGCTTCCGAGTCAGGAACGGCAAAAATATATTGTGGATATTCTTGACCGTTTTGATGCTATCTGCAATGATTTGACCAGCGGCCTGCCCGCTGAAATTGAAGCACGCCAAAAACAGTATGAATATTACAGAGATAAATTGTTGACATTTAAGGAGGTGGCTGCAACGTGAGTGCAGCAAAAAAGGCTGGTGTAATTTATATCCTGACAAATCCCTCTTTCCCGGATTATGTAAAAATTGGCTATGCGACCAATATCGAAAATCGACTGAAACAGTTAAATCGAAGCGAGTGCATCCCATTTGCGTTTCGGGTATATGCTACTTACGATGTTTCGGCTCCGCTACAAGATAAAGAACTGCATAGCCTGATCGACCGTTTGAATCCTGATTTGCGCGCTATTGATACGTTCGATGGCAAGACAAGAACAAAAGAGTTTTATGCAATGACAAAAGAGGATGCTTATGCGCTTTTGGAGAGCATTGCAAAATTAAGCGGCACAATGGACAAACTGCAGCGCCTTACCCCGGAAGGCCATGAGATTGCAGACGAAGAAGTTGCGGCTGAAATTCAGGAAGAAGCAAAAGAACGCAAAGCCCCGTTCTCATTTATTAAATGTGGTATTCCGATGGGGGCAGAGGTTGTGCTGCAAAATCATCCTGAGGTTGTAGCCGTTGTAAAAGATGATAGGCAAATTGAGTATCAGGGTAAAACCTATTCGCTTTCTGCGTTAGCTCAAAAAATCATGCAGACGACCTATCCGCTACAAGGGCCGGTGCATTGGCTTTATCAGGGAAGAAAACTGCGAGATATTCGAGTGGAACGAGAAGAAGCAGGTTTGTATGAGTAAAAGGCGGGTGTGAAAATGTCCTTTTTCAATATCGTTGCGGCTACCAATGAAGATACCGTTGTTGCTGCCTATGAACCCTCCAAGGTGCGCTCTGACAGCTACCAGAGTGAGGCAGAACTGGAGAAAGAATTTATCCGGCTGTTGTGCGAGCAGGGCTACACCTATCTGCCGCTGCATACCGAGGATGAACTGATTGCTAACCTCCGCAGCCAACTGGAAGAACTGAACCACTACCAGTTTTCCGATACGGAGTGGCAGCAGTTTTTCAGTGATGTAATTGCCAACCCCAACGAGCACATTCCCGAAAAGACCCGGAAGATTCAGGAAGATAATGTGCAGGTATTGCACCGGGATGATGGCAGTTCCAAAAATATCACGCTGATCGACAAGAAGAACATCCACAACAACCGCCTGCAGGTCATCAACCAGTACGAGGTGAAGCAGGCGGACGGTGCGCGGCATGATAATCGCTACGATGTGACGATTCTGGTCAACGGCTTTCCGCTGGTTCATGTGGAACTGAAGCGGCGCGGGGTGGCCATCCGGGAGGCGTTCAACCAAATCAACCGCTATCAGCGGGATTCGTTCTGGGCGGGCTGCGGCTTATATGAGTATGTGCAGATTTTTGTAATCTCCAACGGCACAAATACCAAGTACTACTCCAACAGCACCCGCTACAATGCCATCAAGGATGCCAAACACGGCAAGACGAAAAAGGAAAAGACCAGCAATAGCTTTGAATTTACCTCCTACTGGGCCGATGCGAACAACCGCGTGCTGACGGATCTGATCGACTTTACCCGGACATTCTTTGCAAAGCACACGATTCTGAGCGTGCTGACCCGGTACTGCATCTTTACCTCAGAAAAGATGCTGATGGTGATGCGCCCATATCAGATCACGGCAACCGAGAGGATATTGAACCGCATCGAGATCGCCAACAACTACAAAAAGTATGGCAGCATCGAGGGCGGCGGCTACATCTGGCACACCACTGGCTCCGGCAAGACGCTGACCTCCTTCAAAACGGCACGGCTGGCATCGCAGCTGCCCTGCATCGACAAGGTGCTGTTTGTGGTAGACCGCAAGGATTTGGACTACCAGACTATGAAAGAGTATGACCGCTTCGAGAAGGGCGCGGCAAACTCCAACACCAGCACCACGATTCTGAAACGCCAGTTGGAAAACCCGGAAGCACATATCATCATTACCACCATCCAGAAGCTGGCGACCTTCATCAAGAAAAATCCGGGGCATGAGGTCTACCAGAAGCATGTTGTGATCATCTTTGACGAGTGCCACCGCAGCCAGTTCGGTGATATGCACGGTGCTATCGTTCACAACTTCAAAAAGTACTACCTGTTCGGTTTTACCGGAACACCGATTTACGCAGCAAATGCAGGTACGAGCGGAAAACCCGGTATGAGGACAACGCCTCAGTTGTTTGGCGGTGAACCAAATGAAAAAGGCGAAAAGGTTCTACCACTGCATACCTACACCATCGTGGATGCTATCAACGACAAGAATGTGCTGCCATTCCGTGTGGATTACATCAAGACGATGGATGCAGAGCCAGATATGGATGACAAGCAGGTTTGGGACATTGACCGGGAAAAGGCGTTCATGGCACCCAAGCGTATTTCTCTGGTGACAAAGTACATCCTCGACCACTTCGACCAGAAAACCTATCGGGGAGACAAATCGTATGAGTTTAATCTGCTGACGAATGTGGCAGAGGTAGCCTCTGCCCAGCGTGGTACGGTGGAGGAAATCAAGCAAAAACAGCGCGTCAGCGGTTTTAATTCGATTTTTTGCGTGGCTTCTGTGCCGATGGCAAAGCTGTATTATCAGGAGTTCAAAAAACAGATGGCGGCAGACCCAACCAAGCGGCTGCGCATTGCTACCATTTACAGCTATGGAGCCAATGAAGCAGAAACAGACGGGATTCTGGACGAGGAAAACCCGGAAGATACCTCCAACCTTGACCAGAGCAGCCGGGATTTTCTGGATGCCGCCATTCAGGACTACAACGAGATGTTCCATACGAACTACTCGACGGATGGTGAACGGTTCCAGAATTACTACAAAGATGTATCGCTCCGCATGAAGAACAAGGAACTTGACCTGCTGATCGTCGTCAATATGTTCCTGACAGGCTTCGATGCCACCACGCTGAACACCCTTTGGGTGGACAAAAACCTGAAGATGCACGGTCTGATTCAGGCGTTCAGCCGGACGAACCGTATCTTGAACAGCATCAAGACCTTTGGCAATATCGTCTGTTTCCGCAATCTGCAAAAGCGGGTGGATGCGGCAATTTCGCTGTTTGGAGATAAAAATGCGGGCGGCATCGTTCTGCTGCGCAAATATGCGGACTACTACCACGGTTATATGGATGAGCAGGGAAAATACCATCAGGGCTATATGGACATGATCGATGACCTGACGCAGAAGTTCCCGCTGACAGAGCCGCAAATCATCGGGGAGCAGAACCAGAAAGACTTTATCGTGCTGTTTGGCGCACTGCTGCGGATGCGGAACCTGCTGTCCTCCTTTGATGATTTCAAGGGCAACGAGCTGATCTCGGAGCGGGATTTACAGGACTACTTAGGCCGCTATCAGGACTTGCGAGATGAATGGCGCAATAAGAAGCACGATGAAACCAAAGAGGACATCACGGATGATGTGGTGTTCGAGGTGGAACTGATTCGGCAGGTCGAAATTAACATTGACTACATCCTGATGCTGGTCAAAAAGTACCATGATACCCATTGCGATGATAAAGAAGTGCTCATCACGATTCGCAAGGCAATTGATGCCAGCCCAGAACTGCGCAGCAAAAAGCAGCTGATTGAAACCTTTATTGCAGGGGTCAACGATGTGGATGACGTGGTGGCAGAGTGGAACACCTTTGTGTCAGAACAGCGGGAGAAAGAGCTTGCAAAGATCATCCAAGAGGAAAAACTGAAGGAGCCGGAAACGCGCAAATATCTGGCCAATGCGTTCCGTGATGGCGAAATCAAGACTGTTGGCACGGATATTGACAAGCTGATGCCACCTGTTTCCCGCTTTGGCGGCGGTGGCCGTGCGCAGAAGAAGCAGGGTGTAATCGATAAGTTGAAGAGCTTCTTTGACAAGTTCTTTGGGATTGGTGGAAGCTCATTTGAGGAGGAAAAAACGTGACTAAAACAGAAAAGGCATTAGAAGCATGTGAGAAAGTCTTGAATGGTATAGAGGATAATGCCATAACGGTAACATCAGCACTGTTGCTATGTTTGAAAATTGCGAGATTGTTGAATGATACAGATGCGATAATCTGGCTTCAATATGAATATGGTGGGTACCCTAGAAATCAAGATGGCCATATTCAGCAAGATGCATGGCGGATAGCGTGGAAAAAAGGAAGGGGATACGTTGAGGACGGAAAAGAGCTTGTGTTTTCAGAGATAGCCTCAGAGCTTGAAGAGAAGATTGTGGCACAGCGTAGCGCGGTAAATAATTTTACTACTCAGGGAACTTCTGTTTCAGGAGAATGGGCAGCAATTGCAATGGACAAATTGACAATGACTGTATCAAATTCAACGGGAGCACTGGTTAGACAAATAGCATTGTCAGAAAAGCGTTTATCTATTCTGAAATCAAAGTATTATGATTTCGCACTCGAAAAACAGATTGAGATTTCCTTTGGAAATGTAGCAACAACAGTTTTTTCTGAGTATCGTGCAAGAGTAGAAAATGAATTCTCAAAAATTTCAAAGGAGAATCTTCTGAAGCTTCAAGCTATAGAAGATAAAATTAATTCGGATAATCCAGAGTTGTATTCGCAGGCGTTAACAACATGTCGGAGACTCTTTGAAGGCACGGCAAAAGAACTTTTTGACAAATACTTCCCAGACTATAAGGATAAAAAATATACAACGAAGTCTGGAAAGGAAATTGACGTTAGTGGAGAACACTATAAAAACAAACTTTCAGCGGTGATTGAAAGGTTAGAAGATAAGAGTCCATCTAAAAGTATGGTTGGAAGCAATGTGATTTATCTACTGGATTGGATGGATAATCTTACGGACTTGCAATGTAAGGGCGTTCATCATGAGGTGACAAGACAAGATGCGACACGGTGCATTATCCAAACCTATATTTGCTTGGGCGATATTTTAAGCCTTCAGGATGAATAATGGAATCATCCTTGATTTTGAATGAATCATCGGCTATAATACTCACAGAGATTCCACTGGTTGCGTGATACTATCCTGATACTAAAAAATCAGCAAGCCACATCTAGCACAGCAATCTCATGAAAAAGTGAACATTCAAGAATAGCCTTACTAAGCAAATTTGTTTAGCAAGAATCCGAACTTACCGAGCTCGAGTAATCCCCAATAGCACCATTACCCCGGAGGGTTCCGTTAAAACGAAACCTCCCGGGGTGTTTTTTCTTCTGGTACGGTCAAATAGACTGTAACGTTCAAAGTATCTCCTGTATCAGAGCAAACGCTAGCCCTTTTATAGCAGTTTGCATTTTTAATGCCCAAGCAACATCCGCAAACTGCATATCGCAAATATGCCGTTTTGATAGGCACTTTTTTGAAAATTGCGATAAACGCAGTATTTTACACAAAAAAGCCCTAAACCCCTTCCTTCTCCGCCCGCAGGGGAGTATAATAGGATCCGTTGTTTGCAAAATAGGAAAGGGGAAGTATCAACTATGGAATCGAAGCAGAGGCTTTTGGAGCCGCAGCTCGTCCAAACGGGAAGGGCAGATCAGTTCAGCCGCAAGGTGTTCTGCGATGGAATGCGGGATGGCGTGCCCATTGCGCTGGGCTACTTTGCGGTATCGTTTTCGCTGGGTATTGCGGCGCGCAAGGCGGGCTTTACGCCGTTTCAGGGGTTTCTTGTCAGCCTGCTGAACAACGCCTCTGCAGGAGAATATGCCGCATTTGCGCTGATCATGGCAAACGCCACCTATTTTGAGGTGGCAGTCATCACCCTGATCGCCAATGCGCGGTATCTGTTGATGAGCTGTGCACTGGCACAGCGCTTTGCACCGGAAACGCCCTTCTGGCATCGGCTGCTCATCGGCTACGATGTCACGGACGAGTTGTTTGGCATTACCATCGCCCGCCCGGGCAGCCTGAACCCGTACTATACCTATGGAGCCATCCTGCTGGCGGCACCGGCTTGGGCTTCCGGTACGGCGCTGGGCATTATAGCGGGCAACCTGCTGCCGCTGCGGGTGGTCAGTGCCCTGAGTGTGGCGCTGTACGGAATGTTTTTAGCCATCATTATCCCGCCGGCTCGCAAAGACCGGGTCGTTGCCGTACTGGTTATCATCAGCTTTGCGCTGAGCTTTCTGTGCAGCTATCTGCCGGGCATCTCGGCGCTCTCCGAGGGTACCCGCACCATTCTTTTAACGGTGGCAATCTCCGGCGCAGCAGCGGTGCTGTTCCCGGTCAGGCAGGAGGAAAACGAAGATGACGCATAACAATTATATCTATATTGCGGTCATGGCGCTGGTATCTTATGCCATCCGCATTCTGCCGCTGACGCTGATCCGCAAGCCTATCAAAAATCGCTTTATCCAGTCGTTTTTGTACTATGTGCCCTATGTGACGCTGGCTGTGATGACCTTCCCGGCCATCATTCAGGCAACGCAGAGCCCGGCAGCAGGTGCTGTTGCATTGGTAGTCGGCATTGCCGCCGCATGGTTTGGCGCAAGTCTGTTTCAGGTGGCTGCGGGCTGCTGTGCCGTGGTGTTCGTGCTGGAATTTTTCATCTGAAATCTTATAACAGGAGAACAAAATGAAAAAGATCCTTGTAACCGGTGCCGGCGGCTTTGTAGGATCCCGCGTGATGCAGCAATGGGCGGGGCGTTACGAGCTGTGCGCCGTTCCCAAAGGCTTTTTGGCAGCAGCAGGGGAGGATGCCGTGCGGCAGGCTATTTTTCAGCAGCGCCCGGATGTCATTCTGCATACCGCAGCTATTTCGGATACCGGTTACTGCGCCGACCACCCGGAGCAGGCTTACCGCGCCAATGTGGAGCTGCCGGTCTGGCTTGCCCGTGCCGCAGCGGAAACAGACGCAAAGCTGGTGGCTTTCAGCTCGGATCAGGTCTATGCCGGTGTAGAGCAGTCCGGTCCACTGCCGGAAACCATTCCGCTGCAGCCTGCCAATGTGTATGGGCAGGGCAAGCTGGAAATGGAGCAGCAGGTGCAGGCGCTCTGCCCGAGCGCCGTGTTGCTGCGCGCCACATGGATGTACGACCTGCCGGGCTACTGGCTGCCCATCCGGGGCAACCTGCTGCTGAACCTTTTGCGTGCGGCACAGCGGGGAGAATCTCTCCGCTTTTCTGTCCAGGATTTCCGGGGCATCACCTATGTCCGTCAGGCGGTGGCGCTGCTGGAGCCTGCCCTGACCCTGCCCGGCGGGGTCTATAACTTCGGCAGTGAGAACGCTGAAAATATGGTGTTGACCGCCCGGCAGTTTGCTAAGACACTGGGGATCACGGTCGATATTCAGGAAGCCGACTGGGCACGGAACCTTGCAATGGATTGCAGCAAGCTGCGGGCGCAGGGCATCGTATTTGATACCACACAGACCGGTCTTACGCGCTGTCTGCGGGATTATGGATTACGCTGACCTCAGAGAATCAAATTTTTCCGTATCGCACAAAAAACAGAGAAAAGCACGAAAAAAGCAGGGGATTCTGTATGCTGCCAGCAACATCAGGCTGGATAAATCATGCAGAAACCCTGCTTTTTTGCTTATCTGCCGGAGAAAAGTTCGCTTATAGGATGCAGCATTTCTTCATGTAAAAAGTCATACTTATTTTACATCTTATCTGCATTTTGCTATAATATTTTCGCTTTTTTGCAAAGCATCCGAACCGCATAAACCTTTAAAACCTTGAGGAGAGTGGAATTTTTGAAGGAAGTCAAGCTTGAAGAAGCGGCTTATCAGTTTGAAGCCAAAATGTCCCTGCGGCAGGCCATTCCGCTGGGCTTGCAGCACGTCTGCGCCATGTTCGTGGGCAACCTGACCCCGCTGCTGATCATCACCAGCGCCTGCGGCATTGCAGGCGGCGAGTTTGCAGACCTGCAGGTCACCCTGCTGCAGAGCGCCATGTTCGTGGCAGGTATCGTCACGCTGGTGCAGCTGTTCACCATCGGACCCGTGGGCGGCGCAGTACCTATTATTATGGGTACCAGTTCCGGTTTTATCGGCGTGTTCAACAGCGTTGTTGGCACGATGGGCGGCGGTGTGCTGGCCTATGGCGCGATTATGGGCGCATCTATCATCGGCGGTATTTTTGAAAGCGTGCTGGGCTTCTTCCTGAAGCCGCTGCGCAGGTTCTTCCCGCCGGTGGTCACCGGCACGGTGGTGCTTTCCATCGGTCTTTCGCTGATTTCGGTAGGTATCAACTCCTTCGGCGGTGGCAACAAGGCCAAGGACTTCGGCTCTGTGGAGAACCTGCTGCTGGCACTGTTCGTGCTGGTGGTCATCTTGTTCTTCAAGCACTGGACCACCGGTTTCCTCAGCTCCTCCGCCATCCTTATCGGCATTCTGGCCGGTTATGTGGTTGCTTTCATCATGGGGCTGGTACTGCCCACCACTGGCGTGACTGCTGATGGCGTAGAGTTCACCAAGGCATGGGTGCTCAACTGGAGTAAGGTGGCACAGGCTTCCTGGTTCGCAGTGCCCAAGCTGATGCCGGTCAAGGTGGTATTTGATGCCCGTGCGATCCTGCCGGTGCTGATCATGTTCATCGTTACCGCAGTGGAGACGGTGGGCGATATCTCTGGCGTGATGGAGGGCGGCATGAACCGTGAGCCCTCTGATAAGGAGCTGTCCGGCGGCGTCATCTGTGATGGTCTCGGCTCTACCTTTGCCGCACTGTTCGGCGTGCTGCCCAACACCTCTTTCAGCCAGAACGTGGGTCTGGTGGCCATGACTAAGGTGGTCAACCGCATGGCACTGGCTTCCGGCGCTGTGTTCCTGATCCTCTGCGGCCTGATCCCCAAGCTGGGCGCGCTGATTTCCATCATGCCGCAGGCCGTTCTGGGCGGTGCTGCCGTTATGATGTTCTCTTCCATCGTGGTCAGCGGCATCCAGCTGATCACCAAGGAAAAGATGACCCCGCGCCACCTGACCATCGTGTCCGTGGCACTGGGCGTGGGCTACGGCATGGGTGCCAACAGCGGCATTCTGGCACAGGCACCGCAGGCTCTCCAGCTGATCTGCGGCGAGTCCGGTATCGTTCCGGCTGCCTTTGTGGCGATTCTGCTGAACGTTCTGCTGCCCAAGAACGATATGGCAGAGTAAAACTTAGTTTTTTAGCCGGGCAAGGACTTCCAGCTGTTGCAACACCTGCGGGGTGTCCGCATCCAGCAGCTCCATAGGGGCTGCAATACAGACCGTGCGTACCTGCGCAGGGTACTTTTTGAGCAGTACGTTGCCGCCTTTGTTTTCCGGCAGGGTGAGCAGTTCCGAAAAAAAACTGCTTCCAAACAGAACGGGACTTCCGACAAGAGGTGTCGGGTCGTTATCGGCCACGGCACCCAGACGGAAGATCTCCCGTTCTGTTTCTTTTTGCCATTCTGCCGGGGATGTCTGTTCGTGGCAAAAGCGCTCTGTCATGGCTTCTACCGTCTCCCGGCGCAGCAGGGGCTGATCCCCGGGCAGAAACATACAGCCGCTCAGTTCCGGCAGCTGCTCCAGCAGCGCCGAAAGCCCCAGTCGAACGGTATCATTGCGGCCGGGCAAGCTGTGCAGCAGCACCGGGACACCCTGCGTCCTGCACAGTGCCTGTACATCTTCCGAGCGGGTCACTACGATGCGGGCAGCGATACCGGGTGTGGCAGTGGCGGCAAAAGCCCGGCAGAGCATGGGCTGGCCGCAAAAATCTGCCAGCAGTTTATTTGCGCCAAACCGGCGGCTCAGCCCGGAAGCCATGATCACACAGCCGACCGTAAGCGACTTCTTCATACAAAAACACTCCTTCAGCAGCATTTTATAATAGTATTATACCGAAAGCTGTGCTAAAATAAAAGAAGAGATATCGCAGCGATAGAAAAGAGAGGTACTGCACATGATGACGATCCGAGAATATAAGCGGGCAGAAAGTCTGGAGGAAGCGTGGCAGCTGAACCAGAAAAAGCCAAACCGCATTTTGGGCGGCATGATCTGGCTAAAGATGGAAACCATCAATGTCGGCACCGCCATCGACCTTTCCGGTCTGGGACTGGATACCATTGAGGAGACCGAGGACAGCTTTTCCATCGGCGCTATGGTCACCCTGCGCCAGCTGGAACAGCATCCGGGGCTTGCCGCCTATACTCATGGTGCTATGCGGGAGACTGTGCGCCATATCGTGGGCGTACAGCTGCGCAATCTGGCAACGGTGGGCGGCAGCATTTACAGCCGGTTCGGTTTTTCGGATGTGCTGACCATGTTCCTAGCCATGGACTGTGATGTAGAGCTGTACAAAGGCGGTATCCTGCCTTTGCAGGAATATGCCCAGCGCCCCTATGACCGGGATGTTCTGGTGCGGCTGATCGTAAAAAAGATACCGATGCAGCTCTATTACCAGTCGGTGCGCAACAGTCAGACCGATATTCCGGTGCTGACCTGCGCCGCCGCCCGGTTGGAGACCGGAGATTACCGCATCGTCATCGGCGCACGTCCGCTGCGCGCTGTGCGGTTCGAGCTCCCGGCAGAGCCTGCCCTTGCGGCAGAACAGCTTGCCGCACAGTTTGCGGAAAGCGTAAAGGCGCAGATCGTTACCGGCTCCAATATGCGCGGCAGCGCCGAGTACCGCAGGCATCTGGCAGGCGTGCTGACAAAGCGCGCGGTGCTGGAACTGGAACAGCGTAAAATGCAGGAGGAAAAGTAAATGCAGATCACACTTACATTGAACGGTGTCCGGGTATCCGAGGAGATCGCCCCGGATATGCTTTTGATCGATTTTGTCCGCGCACACGGCTGCAAGAGCGTCAAGCGCGGCTGCGAGACCTCCAACTGCGGTCTGTGCACCGTGTTTATGGACGATAAGCCTGTGCTGTCCTGCTCCGTGCTGGCAGCCCGCGCCGATGGACATAAGATCACCACGTTGGAGGGCTTGCAGCAGGAGGCCGCCGAGTTTGGTGCCTTTATCGCAGATCAGGGCGCAGAGCAGTGCGGCTTCTGCAACCCGGGCTTTATCATGAACGCGCTGGCTCTGTTCCGGGAGCAGCCGTACCCCACTGAAGAGCAGGTGAAGGAATACCTTGCCGGAAACCTGTGCCGCTGCTCCGGCTACGAAGGCCAGCTGCGCGGCATCATGAACTTTCTGGCATGGAAAAAGCAGAAGGAGGGCGCACAGTGAAAACCGTCAACAAACCGTTCCGCAAAAAAGACGCGATGCAGCTGGTCACCGGCCAGCCTGTTTATATGGATGATATCATCCCGCAGGACTGCCTGATCGTCAAGCTGCTGCGCTCGCCCCATGCAAACGCCATCGTCCGCAGCATCAACACCGCCGTTGCCAAAAAAGTGCCCGGCATCGAGGCTATCTTCACTTGGGAGGATGTGCCGCAGGATGCCCGCCGCTACACGCAGGCAGGTCAGACCTACCCGGAGGCCAGTCCATACGACCGACTGCTCATCGACCGTCATGTCCGCTTTGTGGGAGACGTGGTTGCCATCGTCGCCGGTAAGGACGAAAAGTGCGTGGACAAGGCACTCAAGCTTATCAAAGTAGACTACGAGGTGCTGGAAGCTGTTCTGGATTTCCACACCGCAAAGGATAACCCCATCCTTGTGCACCCGGAGGACAACTGGGAAAGCCTTGCCCCCGTGGGTGCCGACAACAAGCGCAACCTCTGCGCCCACGATGCGTGCGGCAGCGGCGATATTGACGCTGTGTTGGCCGGATGTGATGTGGTCATCGACCATGTGTACCACACCAAGGCCTGCCAGCAGGCTATGATGGAGACCTTCCGCACCTATTGCTCCATTGATACTTACGGGCGGTTGAATGTGCTCAGTTCTACCCAGATCGTGTTCCATGCCCGCCGCAACATCGCCAATGCACTGCACATTCCCAAATCCATGGTGCGTGTCTCCAAGCCCCGCATCGGCGGCGGCTTTGGTGCAAAACAGACCGCCGTCAGCGAGGTGTACCCGGCCTTTGTGACTTGGATGACCAAAAAACCTTCCAAGCTCATCTTCAGCCGGGTGGAAAGCCAGACGGCTTCTTCGCCGCGCCATGAGATGGAAATGCACGTCCGTCTGGGCGCTACCAAGGACGGTATTGTGAAGGGCATCGACCTGTACACCCTGTCCAACACCGGCGCTTACGGTGAGCATGGCCCCACTACCGTGGGCCTGTCCGGTCATAAGTCCATTCCGCTGTACGGCAAGGCCGAGGCCTTCCGCTTTGTCAGCGATGTGGTATATACTAACCATATGTCTGCTGGTGCATACCGCGGCTATGGTGCTACGCAGGGTCTGTTTGCGGTGGAATCTGCGGTGAACGAGTTGGCACACAAGCTGAACATGGACCCCATTGCACTGCGCCTGAAGAACACCGTGCAGGAGGGCGATGTGATGCCCGCCTATTACGGCGCGGTAAATACCAGCTGCGCATTGGACCGGTGCGTGCTCAAGGTGCGCGAGATGATCGACTGGGAGCACAAGTATCCTGCCCGGGATATGGGCAACGGTAAGATCCGTGCCGTGGGCATGGGTATGGCAATGCAGGGCTCCGGCATCTCCGGCATGGACGTGGGCAGCGCTACCCTCAAGCTGAACGATGACGGTTTCTATACCCTGATGATCGGCGCTGCCGATATGGGCACCGGCTGCGACACCACGCTGGCGCAGATCGCCGCCGAGGTGCTGGATTGCCCGCTGGATAACATTACCGTCTTTGGCGCGGATACGGATTCCTCGCCCTATGATTCCGGCTCCTATGCTTCCAGCACCACCTATGTCACCGGCAAGGCCACCGAAAAGTGTGCACTGAAGCTGCGGGAACAGATCTGCAAGCTGGGCGCAGAGCTGCTGGAATGCCCGGCGGATGCCGTGGAGTTTGACGGCAAGGTCGTGTTTGAAAGCGCCGATCCCACCCGGCAAAAGACTCTGTCCGAGATTGCCTTTGCTTCCCAGTTCGGCCATAAGATCCCGCTGGAATTTACCGAGACCCACACCTCGCCCTTGTCGCCTCCGCCGTATATGGTGGGCGCTGCCGAGGTAGAGGTGGATACCGAGACCGGCGAGGTGAGGGTGCTGGAATTTGATGCCTGCGTGGACTGCGGAACTCCCATCAACCCCAACCTGACCCGGGTGCAGGCCGAAGGCGGCATCCTGCAGGGTATCGGCATGACCCTGACCGAAAACATCACCTACGACAAAAACGGCTACCCGGAAGAGAATTCTCTGTTCCAGTACAAGATCCCTGCCCGCAACGATATCGGCCGCATCCATGTGGAGTTTGAGAACAGCTACGAGCCCAACGGCCCCTTTGGTGCAAAGTCCATCGGCGAAGTGGTCATCAATACGCCGCTGCCCGCCATCTCGGACGCCATTTACAACGCCATCGGCACCCGCTTCTACGAGCTGCCCATCACCCCGGAGCAGATCGCTATGGCAGTTGCAGCCAAGCAGTAAAGGCTGATGCTGAACGAAAAAGAACTTTCGTTTCTGGCAGAGAAAGGGCATATCGTTTCTCTGGTAGGCGGCGGGGGCAAAACCACCCTGTTGTATGCCATGGCAGACCACTGTGCCCGCAAGGGCTGGCGGGTGGTTGTGATGACGACCACCCACATCCGGCAATCGGTAGCCTACTATGCACCGGATGACGCAGCGCTTACAACTCTGTGGCAAACGGGTCACTACGCAGTGATCGGCACTCCGGCAGAAAACGGGAAGCTGACTTTGCCGCCGCAGCAGCTTTTGCGCCGGATGGCGCAGGCAGATGCGGTATTTATAGAAGCGGACGGCGCAAAGCACCACCCCTGCAAGGTTCCGGCGGCGCACGAGCCGGTGCTGCTGCCCCAAAGCGATATCGTTTTGGCGGTAGCAGGGCTTTCGGCGCTGGGCAAGCCCTTGCGGGAGGTCTGCTTCCGCTATGAAACCATCCGTCCGCAGTTTTTAGCGGCTGCGCCGGATGCGCCCCTTACGCCGGCCATGTTGGCGCAGCTGCTTGCAAGCACGCAGGGCGGCCGCAAGGCGGTGGGTGACCGGGAGTTTTACGCTGTGCTCAATCGGGTTGATACGCCGGAACTGCAGCAGCAGGGCATACAAATACAACAGCTTTTGCGTCAGCAGGGCATACCGTGCGTGCTGACGCATTTCAAAGAGGAAGAACGCGCATGAGCAAGGAAGATAAGATCATATTCTGTACCGGGGGTGGCTGCACCGCAAAGCTGGGTGCCGGGGCACTGAGCCGTATTCTGGAAAAGCTGCCCCGGGGCGAAAAAGACCCGGATCTTCTGGTCGGCTACGACAGCCGGGATGATGCCGCAGTCTACCGCATTACGGACGACATTGCACTGGTGCAGACCGTGGACTTTTTTCCACCGATGGTGGACGACCCCTACACCTTTGGGCAGATTGCTGCCACGAACGCCCTGAGCGATGTCTACGCCATGGGCGGCGAGGTAAAGACTGCACTGAATCTGGTCTGTTTCCCGGAGGATATGGATCTGAACGTACTGGGCGAAATTTTGCGCGGCGGCGCTGAAAAGGTGGCAGAAGCCGGCGGCAGCCTTGCGGGCGGGCATTCCATCGCGGACAGCGGGGTAAAGTACGGCCTTTCCGTGACCGGCCTTGTAGACCCGCACCGGATGTATACGAACGACACCGGTATGCCCGGCGACAAGCTGGTATTGACTAAGGCTTTAGGCGTGGGTCTGCTCTGCACGGCAAACCGCGTAGGTGAGGCCGCCCCGGAGGAGATAGAAGCAGCTATCCGCTCCATGACCACCTTAAACAAAACGGCGGCAGAACTCAGCCGCAAGTATCACGTCCATGCTGCTACGGATGTGACCGGCTTCAGCTTTCTCGGCCATCTGCACGAGATGATGGGCGGCAAACTTTCCTGCATCATCCACGCAAATGCCGTGCCGGTGCTGCCGGGCGCAGAAAAAGCAGCGAATGCGTTTTTGTACACTGCCGCCGGGCAGCGCAACCGCAACCATACCGGGCCGTTCGTCCGGTTTGAAAACGTAAGCTTTGCCATGGAGGAGGTCTTGTTCGACCCGCAGACCTCCGGCGGGCTGCTGCTGGCGGTAGACCCGGCGGATGCAGCGGCACTGGAGCAGGAATTGCGTGCCGCAGGTCTGCCTGCAAGCATTGTGGGAGAAATCCTGCCGAAGCAGGAAATCGAGATCACTGTAATAGACAAATGAGAGGAGTAATCAGCATGGCTGAGTTTATTAAAGTAGATGCACTGGGCGATGCCTGCCCGCTGCCTGTTGTCAAGGCAAAAAAGGCGATTTCCGAACTGCAGGGCGCGGGACAGGTGGAGGTACTGGTGGACAACGAGATCGCCGTACAGAACCTGACCAAAATGGCACAGCAGAAGTGCTATCAGTATAGTGCTGAAAAGCTGGAAGAGCGCAAATACCGTGTGCTGTTCACGCTGGGAGAAGCGGCAGACGCCCCGGCAGAGCAAGCCCCTGTATGCGCACCGGATGCCCGCACCGATACGGTGGTGGCTATTTCCGCTGCCGTTATGGGCGATGGCAGCGAGGAGCTGGGCAAGACCCTGCTCAAGGCCTTTGTGTTCGCACTGACCCAGCAGGACAAGCTGCCCAAGACCATCCTGTTCTATAACGGCGGTGCGGCGCTGACCTGTGAAGGCTCTGCCATGCTGGAAGATCTCAAGGCACTGGAAGCACAGGGCGTGGAGATCCTGACCTGCGGCACCTGCCTGAACTTTTACGGCCTTACCGAGAAGCTGGCTGTGGGCAGCGTGACCAATATGTATACAATTGCCGAAAAGCTGACGCAGGCAGGGAACGTGGTAAAGCCGTGATCTATCTGGACAACGCAGCCACAACTCTGCATAAACCACCGCAGGTGGAACAGGCTATTCTGGAGGCGCTGCACACGGCAGGCAACCCCGGGCGCGGCGCACACGAGCCTACCCTTCACGCCGCACGGATCGTGCTAGACACCCGTCTGGCGCTGGCAGAGCTTTTCCATGCGCCAGACCCCTCCTGCATTGTTTTTGCCGCCAACGCGACCATGGCACTGAACACAGTACTGAACGGCGTGCTGCATCCGGGCGACCATGTCATCACAACGGTATACGAGCATAACTCCGTTCTGCGACCGCTGTACCGGCTGCGGGCGCAGGGAGTAGAGGTCTCCTTTACCGGGGTGGATGACGCTGCACGGCTTTGCTACGACCAGTGGGAAACGCTGCTGCGACCAACCACCCGGGCACTGGTGGTGACGGGAGCTTCCAACGTGACCGGCAACGGCACTAACCTTGTCCGCGCAGCGGACTTTGCTCACCGGCATGGTCTGCTGCTGATCGTGGATGCTGCCCAAACTGCCGGTGCACAGCCCATTGATGTGCAGCAGCTTGGCATCGATGCCCTCTGCTTTACCGGTCACAAGGCGCTTTTGGGGCCGCAAGGCACCGGCGGCGCTTATGTGCGCCCTGGGTTACAGATCGCGCCGCTCCTTGTGGGCGGCAGCGGTGTGCACAGCTTTGACGAAACGCACCCATTGCAGATGCCCACCGTACTGGAGGCTGGCACGCTGAACGTGCACGGCCTTGCAGGGCTTTGCGCCGGTGTACAATGGCTGCTGGAACAGGGTGTAGAAAACCTTGCTGCCCGGGAAGCCGCCCTTGCCCGCCTGTTTTATGAGCAGGTGCGCACTGCGCCGGGCGTAACAGTGTATGGTGATATGACCATGCAGCACCGTGCGCCCATTGTGGCGCTGAACATCGGACAGGAGGATTCTGCCCGGGTGGCAGATATCTTGTGGGAGGACTACGGCATCTGCGTGCGCGCCGGGGCACACTGCGCTCCGCTGATGCACAAGGCCCTTGGCACGGCCGAGCAGGGCGTGGTACGGTTCAGCTTTTCTCATTTTAATACGGAGCAGGAGGTGCAGCAGGCGGCGCAGGCAGTCTGCGCACTTACCCGGGAGCTTTTATGCGAATAAAACGAAGCTATATCGTGCTTTCCTTCCGTACCACCTTAGAAGCTATGGAGTGGGAAAAGCAATGCCATGTCCGACAGGTGCCCGGGCGGCTGATTCCGCTGCCGCGTGAGATCTCGGCAGGGTGCGGGCTTGCATGGCGTATGCTGCCGGAGGACTGGCAAAGCTGGCAGGCAGAACTGGACGAAACACGGTTTGATAAGGTAACGCCTGTGGAGCAATAACAGAGGGAGAGAAACACCAATGAACAGACAAACGCTTGCAGACGTTCTGCAAGATACAAACCAGACCGGCAGCTATACGCTGGCTACCGTGCTGGAAGGCGCAGAGGCTGGCAGTCAGCTGCTGCTGCGGGACGGAGATGCCCTGTGGCAGACCCAGAGCGCCGGGATTTTGCAGCGTCAGCTTGCCGCTTTGCAAGACTGTACCGCTACGGGCTTTCTTACACTGGACGGGCAGCGGGTATTTGCCGAGCGTTTTGGTGCAGTGCCGCAGCTGGTGGTTTGCGGCGGCGGACATGTGGCTGCTGCCCTTGTAAAACAGGCAAAGCTTCTCGGCCTGCCGGTGCTTGCCATAGATGACCGGGAAGAATTTGCCCAGCAGCTGCGCGCCGCTGGAGCGGATACCGTGCTTTGCGCCCCCTTTGCACAGGCACTCCAGAATGTGTCCGGCGGAGCAGAGACCTATTTTGCGGTGCTGACCCGCTCCCACGCCTTTGATCTGGACTGCCTTACCCTGATCCTGCAAAAGCCCGCGGCCTATGTGGGCATGATGGGCAGTCGTGGCCGTGCCGCATTGGTGCGCCGTCAGCTGTTGGAGACCGGGTTGGACAGCCAGCGAGTGGAGTCGCTCTGCGCACCCATCGGCCTTGCCATCGGGGCGCAGACGGCTGCGGAGATCGCACTTTCCATTCTGGCGCAGATCGTGCAGGTCAAGAATGCCCGCCCTCAGACCGAGGGTTATCCTATCGCATTGCTGGATGCAATGGTGCAGGCAGAAAATGCCCGCACTCCGGCGGTGCTGGCGACCATTGTTGCACGGCATGGTTCCACCCCGCGGGATGTGGGCGCAAAAATGCTTGTTCTGCCTGATGGCAGTACCGTGGGCAGTGTGGGCGGCGGCATTATGGAGCATTACACGGTGCAGGCTGCCCGGAAGATGTTGGCACAGGCTGCGCCCGCCCTGCAATGCTTACAGCTTTCGGCTGACGGCAAAAACGAGGACGCGGCCATTGCTGCCTGTGGCGGCTCCATGGAGGTACTGTTGCAGACACTTTGCCCCGGGGAGGAAACGAAATGAAAAAGGACGCTTTGATCATCGTGCGCGGCGGCGGCGACCTTGCCACCGGTACCATCCACCGGTTGTGGAGCGCCGGGCTGCGGGTGCTGGTATTGGAAACTACAAAACCCGCAGCCATTCGCCGTCAGGTTGCCCTGTGTGAAGCAGTGTATGAAGGCGAAGCCACGGTCGAAGAACTGCGTGCCGTCCGCATTGAAGCTTTAGAGCAGGCACAGTCCGTCTGGGCGCAGGGCGCTGTTCCGGTGCTCGTTGACCCTGAGGGAGCCTGCATTGCCCGGGCAAAGCCGGAGGTCGTAGTGGACGCCATTCTGGCCAAGCGCAACCTTGGCACCCATCGGGATATGGCACCGCTGACCATTGCCCTTGGTCCCGGCTTTGTGGCCGGGCAAGACGTAGACGTCGTGGTGGAGACCAAACGCGGCCACCGGCTTGGACGGATCATTCGGGAGGGGAGCGCTATCCCCAATACCGGCATCCCCGGCGTTATTGGCGGGTATGGTGCAGAGCGGGTGATCCATGCACAGGCCAACGGCGTTTTTATGAATGTGCGTAAAATCGGTGATCTTGTGGAGAAGTGTGAGACCATTGCCACTATCCGAACTCAGGAGGGGACAGATATCCCGGTCACCGCACAAATTTCCGGTATCCTGCGCGGACTGCTGCGCAGCGGCTATCCGGTCACACCGGGTTTTAAAATCGCGGATATCGACCCCCGGCGGGAAGAGCTTTCCAACTGCTTCCTGATCTCGGATAAATCCCGCTGTATTGCCGGCAGTGTACTGGAGCTTGTCTGTGCGCAGGTGTGGCAGTAAAACCTATATAAAAATAACCCCTGCCGTTTTGCGGAAAGGTCTGCAAATACGGCAGGGGTTTTAAGGTTCTATGTTAGTTGCGGTAGCAGCGATCCTGCCCCACAAGCCAGTTTTCGCACAGGCGCTGGGCTTCCTCAAGACTGCGGCTCTCGCAGTCAAAGAATGCACCGCGCATAGAGCAGTAGGAGTAGTGCACCTTAGGAACACCGTTGCCATCCTTGAAGCGCTCGTATCGTTCTTCACCGGGCATCAGAAAAAGCTGTTCCATGGTTCCTTCTCCTTTGTTTTCAAGCAGTATAAACGGCCGCCGGGCGGCGGCACACAACGCTTGCTATTGTATCACGATGGAGATCGGTTTGCCATTGTCTTTTTATCCAAAGATACGCCAGCTTTTTCTCTGCGGTTGTGTCAAAGAAGGGCTTGACAAATCATTCGTGCAAACTGCGTTCCTTTTCCAGCGCTGCTTTCATGCCGTGGATACGCCCCAGTGCATAGGAGAGCATTGCTGCGCACAACAGGTTCAGCCAGCCGCAGCGAGCCTGATTCAGAGAGTTTGTTACGCCCATGATCAGGTTTGCCAGACAAATCAGGGAAAGCATCCTGTCGATGCGGCTCAGGTGCGTCAGGCGGGAGTCGATATCCGAGAGCAGCTCAAAGCTGCCAAGCTCCGCTTTCCGCCGGAAGTACACCCAGTTGACACAGCCGCCGATATACTCTGCACCCAGCTCCTTTACAAAGGCGCGGTAATCAATGCTGGGGTTCATCTCCAAGCGGATGATATACTCGCCCGGTTCGCAGCGTACAAAGGTATAAAAGGAAAACCCGGTGTTATCCAGTACCCAGCCCTCCTGTGCCATCTCGTTCAGCCAGCGCTCTTCTTTTTCAAAATCCCACACAAAGAAAAGCTTGAAAACGGTTTTCTTTTCCTTCATAAGGCTTCCTCCTTCAGGATGCTCTCACCATTGGCCACAAGCTGCTGCAAGCGGGCAAGCTCATGCTTTAAAACCTGTACACCTTCTGCGGTAAGCTGGTATTCCTTTTTGCGGCTGCCGCTCTCGGCAGGCAGGGGACGGATCCAGCCTTTATCGCACAGAGAGGTCAAGGCACCATACAGTGTCCCGGCGGCAAGATGGACTCTGCCGCCGGAAAGCTGCTCTGTCTGCTGCATGATGCCATAGCCGTGCTGCGGATGGTAAAGAGACAACAGGATATAATAGGTCGATTCTGTCAATGCAAGGTTTTCCATACTGAAATACTCCATGGATTCTATCGGACGTCTTTATATCGTCAACCGATATATCGTACTTAAAGTATATCGTCTCACGATATACGTTGTCAAGTGTTTTCAGAAAAAAGTCATCAAAAAGCTTTAAGACACAGTTCGTATGGAAAAACCGATGGAATGTAGGAAAATATTTTGTGCACTTTTCATAGTTTTCTTCTGAAGATTTTGGTGGTACAATATAATCATCAAATTCTGCAATTCGGGAGGAGCTCCATGGCGGAAAAGTGTATTGAACTGGATAGTGTAGAGATCGCAGCGGCTGTTTTTGGCAACTGCGACCGGAATATTCGCTTATTGGAAAAAGAGTTTTCTGTCACCGCCGTCTGCCGTGGCACACAGCTGCGCATTTCCGGTGAGCCTGCCAACGTGGCGGCAGCGAACCGAGCCGTGGAGGGAATGCTTCTTCTGATCGAGAACCGCACCCCGCTGGAGGATCAGACTGTGCACTACTGCATCAGTTTGGCGCACGATGGCGCGGAGAAGCGGGTAAAGGAGCTGACCGAGGATTTTGTTACTGTCACGGTCAAGGGACGCCCGATCCGCCCCAAAACGCTGGGACAGAAGGAATACCTGAGCGCCATCCGTTCCAATGCCATTACCTTCGGTGTCGGCCCGGCGGGTACCGGCAAGACCTATCTGGCCGTAGCCATGGCGGTAAAAGCCTTCAAGGCTAAGGAGGTCTCCCGCATTATCCTGACCCGCCCGGCGGTGGAAGCGGGTGAGAAGCTGGGTTTTTTGCCCGGTGACCTGCAGCAGAAGGTAGACCCCTATCTGCGGCCGCTGTACGACGGTCTGTTTGATATGCTGGGCGCAGAAACCTACGAGCGTCTGGTGGAAAAGCAGATCATCGAGGTTGCTCCGCTAGCCTATATGCGCGGGCGCACACTGGATGATTCCTTTATCATTCTGGACGAGGCGCAGAACACCACCCCGGAGCAGATGAAAATGTTCCTTACCCGTATGGGCGTAGGCTCTAAGGTGGTCGTTACCGGCGATGTGACCCAGATCGATCTGCCGGGCAGCACCCGCAGCGGTCTGGTGGACGCGCTAAAGGTGCTGAAGGATGTGAACGGCATTGCACAGTGCTACTTTACCGATAAGGACGTTGTGCGTCACCGGCTGGTGCAGGAGATCGTTAAGGCTTACGAGCGTGCCGCCCATCCGGCTGCCGAAGCGGAAAATAAAGAAAACAAAAAGAATTTTAAATAACCCTTTGAAAGGAGTGGACCGATATGTCCAACAAAGTTTTGATCACCAACTCCCAGAAAGCTGTCAAGGTGCCCTCCGGGCTTCGCATCCTCATCCGCCGCGCCTGCAACGCTGTGTTGGAGTATGAGCATTTTGACCGTCCCGCAGAGATCAGCGTTACCTTTGTGGACAACGCTGCCATTGCCGAGCTGAACAATCAGTATCGCAACAAGCCCATGCCCACCGATGTGCTGAGCTTTCCTCTGGGTGAGGACGGCAAGTATGATATCGACGAGAACAACGGCTGCATGATGCTGGGCGATATCGTCATCAGCATGGAGCGCGCCATGGAGCAGGCGAATCTGTATGGGCATCCGCTGCAGCGGGAGGTGGCTTTTCTGACTGTTCACTCCATGCTGCATCTGCTGGGTTACGACCACGAAAACGGCGGTCTGGAAGCTATGCGTATGCGCGAAAAAGAAGAGGCTGTGCTGCTGCAGCTGGGTCTGCCCCGCACGGTCAGCTACACGGAATGATATCCCTTTGCAACAGAACATAAAAACAAGACAGGAGTTCGCTTTGAGTACTACAATACCCGTTCAGGAGCATTACGACACCTCCTCTGTATTCGTTGCTGTCATCGGACGGCCGAACGTGGGCAAATCCAGCCTGACGAACCTCTTGGTCGGCGAGAAGGTGGCCATCGTCACCTCTAAGCCCCAGACCACCCGCACCCGCATTACCGGCGTGATCACCCGTGGGCCGCTGCAGTATGTGCTGCTGGATACTCCCGGTGTGCACAAGGCGCACAACAAGCTGGGCAAGCGCATGGATAAGACCGCCAGCGATTCCATTGCGGATGTGGATGTTTCCATGATGCTGTTCGAGCCCTACGGTGCGCTGAACGAATCTGAGATGGCGCTGGTGGAAGCGCTGCACCGCAGCGGCCCAGCCATTGCGGTCATCAACAAGACTGACCTTGTGAAAGACCCTGCCGATTTGGAAGCCCGCAAGGCAGAGCTGAAGGCATTGGGTGTGTTTGATGCAATCTACACCATCAGCGTGCGCAACAAAGAAGGCAGCGAGGAGCTGTTTGATGCTCTGAGCCGTTACGCCGTGGAAGGTCCCCATTACTTTGATGATGACGCCTACACCGATATGCCGGAAAAAGAGCTGGTGGCTGAGGTCATCCGCGAAAAAGCATTGCTCTTCATGCGGGACGAGATCCCGCACGGCATTGCAGTGGTGGTGGAGCGCTTCAAGGAGCGCCCGGGCACAGACCTGATCGACATTGATGTGAACATCTACTGCGAGCGGGAGAGCCATAAGGGCATGGTCATCGGCAAGGGCGGTGCGATGCTCAAAAAGATCGCCAGTGCTGCCCGCGCCGACTGCGAAGAATTTCTGGGCTGCCGGGTCAACCTGCAGTGCTGGGTCAAGGTAAAATCCGACTGGCGGGACAACGAGTTTTTGCTGAACAATTTCGGCTTTAAGCAGAATCCCTCCAACCGCTGAGCGCTGCCAAAGCAGGACAGTTTTCCCTTGTATGCTGTGCTAGAATCAGGCTGACACTATAACAAAAGCAGCCTGTGCACAGGAAAGGGAAGGAGTGCTGAAAATGGATGCTGCTGCAAGCTGGCAGGCCTTTGCCTGCACGGGGAATATTCTCCGTTATCTCGATTACAAACAACTGGTGCAGCTGCCCGCCGAGCATCCGGCAGGAGAAACGGATGATGGAACCATTTGTGACCATGGGTCTGGTACTGAAGGAGACCCGTTATAGAGAAGCAGACCGTATTCTGACGATCCTAACCCCGAAGCTGGGCGTTATCACGGCAATGGCTGCAAACAGTCTGCGGCTGAAAAGCAAGCTGTTCAGCGCCTGCGGGCTGTTCTGCTATTCAGAGTTTACACTGGTGCCCGGACGCAATATGTATACCGTGCGGGAAGCCGAGGTGCAGAACATCTTCCATGGCGTTTCTTCCTCCATTGAAGGGGTAAGCCTTGCTATGTATCTTACCGAGATGGCTGCTGCGCTTTCGCCTACTGGAGAGGAAGCAGCCCGGGAGCTGCGGCTTGTGCTGAACAGCCTGTATATGATCAGCGAGCACCGCACCGACCTGCGGGTGATCAAGGCAGTATTTGAGCTGCGCACCATGAGCGAGTGCGGCTTTATGCCGCAGATTGTCTGCTGCCGGGACTGTGGCACCTACGATGAAGGAGATGCCTTTTATCTGGACGCACAGGAAGGGCATCTGCTCTGTGCATCCTGTGCGGCAAAGGCGGGCAAGAACTGCAATCTGGACAAGGCTGCGCTGTTTGCACTGCGCCACATCTGCTTGGTAGAGGACAAAAAAATATTTGCATTCAAGATCTCTGTGGGCAGTCTGGCAAAGCTTTCCGCAGTGGCTGAAAACTATGCCCTGACGCATCTGGATAAGCCGCTGAAGAGTTATGCCTTTTTGAAAAGCGTGCTGCCCTGACCAAAAAGGAACAGTATGGAAACAAGCTACTTAAAAACATTAGAATTGGATAAGATCATTGCCCGAGCAGCGGAGGGCTGCGTGTGCAAGGAAGCCCGTGCTATGCTGCTGGCCATTGAGCCGCAGTGCGACCCGGACGAGGTGCGCTATGCACTGGAGCAGACAGATGCCATCAACACTCTGCTGATCAAAAACGGCTCACCGCGCTTTGGCGGAGTGGAGGGGGTCAGCCAGCTTGCCGCCCGTGCCGTAAAGGGCGGTGTGCTTTCCATGGGCGAGCTGCTGATGGTGGCTGGTGCACTGCGCAATTTTCAGCACCTGACCAGCTGGTACGGCTCCTCTGAGCACGACGCGCTGCCGACCGATGATCTGTTTTACGCGCTGGCACCGGAGCCGGGCCTTGAGCAGCAGATCTCAAGTGCCATTCTGGCACCGGACGCCATGGCGGATACCGCCTCCCGCACGCTGGCAGAACTGCGCAAGAAGATCCGAGCCACCGAAAACAGCATCCGCGACCGGCTGGAAAGCATGGTGCGCAACATGGATACCTCCAAATACCTGCAGGAGAGCGTGGTTTCCATGCGCAACGGTCGGTATGTTGTGCCGGTCAAGAGCGAATACCGCGGCGAAGTGAGCGGTATCATCCACGATGTATCCTCTACGGGCGCTACGGTGTTCGTGGAGCCGCAGGCTGTGGTGGAGGCCAATGCCCGCATCCTGCAGTACCGCGCACAGGAAGCGCAGGAGATTGAGCGCATTCTGGTGGCCTTTACCGCACAGGTGGCTGCCATTGAGCCGCAGTTTCAGTACAGCTACAAGGCCATGCTGGAGATCGACATCCTGCTGGCAAAGGCGCGGCTTGCGCTGGAGTTGAAGGCCTTTAAGCCCGCTGTGCGGACGGATTCTTCCTTTAATCTGATCCGCGCCCGCCACCCGCTGATCGACCCGCAAAAGTGCGTTCCTGTGGATATTGCACTGGGCGGGGAATACGATTCCCTTATCATCACAGGTCCGAACACCGGCGGTAAAACGGTCACCCTGAAAACCGCCGGTCTGCTGTGCGCTATGGCACAGTGCGGCTTTTTGATCCCGGCAGACGAGCGCAGTGAGATCTGTGTGTTTGACGAATTTCTGGTAGATATCGGCGATGAACAGAGCATTGAGCAGAGCCTATCCACCTTCTCCGGCCACATGAAAAAGATCACCGGCATTCTGAAGCTTGCCATGCCGCACACCCTTGTGCTGCTGGACGAGCTGGGTGCCGGTACCGACCCTGCCGAGGGTGCCGCACTGGCTGTTGCCATCATTGAGGAGCTGCGCCGCCGTGGCGTTCTGCTGATGGCGACCACCCACTATGCAGAGCTGAAGGTCTTTGCATTGGAAACAAAGGGCGTGGTCAATGCCAGCTGCGAGTTTGATCTGGAGACCCTGCGCCCCACCTATAAGCTGAGTGTGGGCGTACCGGGCAAGTCCAACGCATTCCTGATCAGCGAAAAGCTGGGGATACCCAGCCGTGTTATCGAGGCTGCCCAGCAGCATCTGTCTGCCGAGGACAAGCGTCTGGATGCGGTTCTGGGTCAGCTGGACGATCTGAAGCTGCAGCTGAAGGAAAGTCAGAACGAAGTGGAGCAGCTGCGCAACGAAGCTTCCCATCAGCTGGAAGCAGCCCGCAAAAAGCGGGATGAACTGATCCAGCAGGGCGAAAACGAATTGGAAGCCGCCCGTGCCAAGGCACGTACACTGGCACAACAGGTGGAAACACAGGCCTACGCGCTGACCGACGAGCTGCGCCAGCTGCAAAAAGATGAGCGCATGAGCGCCCAGCAGAAAGCGCAGCGTGCCCGCGAGATTGCCAAAAAGGAGACCGAAAAGCTGTTTGCCGGTACAGAGGTGGTGCATAACCCCGTTAAGGAGTTTGTGCCGCTGAAGGAGGTAAAGGTGGGGCAGGAGGTCTGCATTGCAGAACTGAACCAGCTGGCCACCGTTCTGGCGCTGCCTGATAAAAACGGCGATGTGCTGGTGCGCGCCGGTATCATTAAGACCAAGGTACCCCTCAAGGGCTTGAAGCAGCCGGAAAAGCTGGTAAAAGAACCAACTGCGCCCAAGACCAAAGCGCAGCAGCGGTACTCCCGCCTGACCGGTGATACAAACCGCCCCAACGGCAGGGTAGAGCGCGTACAGCGCACCGCCAAAATGGAGTGCAACCTGCTGGGGCTTACGGTGGACGAGGCGCTGTCGGAGGTGGATTCCTTTATTGACCGCGCCATCCTGAACGGGCAGACGGTGGTCTATCTGATCCATGGCAACGGCACCGGTGCACTGCGCACCGCCATCCATAAGCATTTGCGCGGTAACCGCATGGTAAAAAGCTTCCGTCTTGGTCGTTACGGCGAAGGTGAGAGCGGCGTGACGGTTGTAGAACTGAAATAACCCAGTAAGGACTGCCTTTTGAAAAATTGGCAGTCTTTTTTTGTTGCAGCGCAGGGAAAAGGCGAGTATACTCGTATTATAAATGTAAAACGAACAGGAAGTAAAACTTTATGCCAACCAGTCATCGCAGACCTGCAAATAAACATAGCAAACATAAAACACGCCGCCGCAAAACACAGCACCAGCTTTTACGCGGTATGCTGTTTGTTTTTGCGGTGCTGATGCTCGGCTTTGGCCTATTTTTATGGAAGGCGGCGCTGGAACTGAATGCACCCGCAGAACCCGCAGTCTCAGCATCAGAGGATGATTTTCGTCCTGTGGTGGGCGACCCGCCGTACCGGGTGGCAATAGACGCCGGACATGGCGGCAGCGACCCGGGCGCAAGGGGAGTAGTTGAAGAAAAACAGGTCACAGCAGCAACGGCTGCTGCGCTGCTTCAATGGTTAGAGCAGGATCCGAATTACATTCCGTTGCAGACCCGGGAAAGCTTTGATGAAACCGCGACACCTGCCCAACGTGCAGCCGCCGCCAGTGCCCAAAGCCCGCAGCTGCTGCTGTCCATCCACGGCAACTCCGCAGCCAACGGCTCTACGGCATCCGGCTTTGAATGCTATCCGGCAGTGCCCGGGCGCACATGGCATCAGGAAAGCTTTTATTTTGCCCGGCTGCTGGCCGGAGGAATGCAAAGCATCGGCGCAAAGCTGCGCGGACGTGGGGGAGTGCGGTACATTTATTATCTGGAAAACGACCAGAAACAGCTGGTGGAAAACACCTACACACAGGTGCGGAACGAGCGCAGCTTTACGCTGCTGGAAGATGTGGATTGTCCGGCAGTATTGTCAGAACAGTGCTTTGTGACAAACGCCGAGGATGTAGAGCGATTTGGCAGCGAGGAGGGCTGCAAGACTGTGGCGCGTATTTATTACGAAGCCATCTGTGCGTACTTTGGCACAGAACCACTGCCAGTGAAATGAGCATCGCATCACCAAAGCAGAAGAAGCGATACTGCTTATATAACATGACTGGTAACGCACCAGAACAGCCATCGCAGGCAGAAGTCAAACACTTGAACGTACTGGTAATACGTCCAGCGGTGTAGATGCAGGCGTATGCAAACTGAAACGCATCCACAGAAGCTGCCGGAAATCTGACAGAAAGAGAGAAGGGCAGCTTCTGTTTTTTGATTATAGTTATTTCGTATAATGCACGTTATGCGAAACTTAGGGAAGTGAAAAATACCCATTTCCCGGATTTTGGGCGTTTCAGCCCCGGCTGGATCATTTTTAGGCTTGATTCAACCGCTTTGCACATTCTGCACTTTTTACCATGTTTTATTGTTTTATTTGTCTCGCACTTTCAGATACTTTCCGTGTTATGCGCTGCTTCATTGGTTCGTTAGTAATTCATTTTGCTCCAGCAATTTTATTCCGGCAAGCATCTCTATGCGCTTGCTTTATAACATTTCATGTTACGGCTGTGGTTGTTCAGTTGCTTTTGTGTAGACATTACTTTGCGTGTTTCGACCAGATCGTTTCTTATGTAATGTAAATTATAAAGGCCTATGACTTTAATCCGGTCAAGCCGGATCGTGTCATAGGCCTTTGCATCGTTTCAAGCGCTATTCAGGTTATAAGATCTTAGTGGTTTAAGTATCGTTCGATGATTCGTCGGTTTCTTCGGCAGACATTGCCGAAATATCTGCCCGAAAGCCATCCTGTGCAGCGCCCTCAAAGGCCGCCATAGGGCCGGACGGCTCAGAATCGTCCTCTCCCGCCGGGGCATTTTCGGCAGATGTCTCCCCTGCTGCTTCTGTTGTATCCAAGCTTGCTTTTGCGGCTTTTATGGGCAGTACCTTGCCCAACGGGTTTTCTTCAATGGCAGAGCGCACCTGAAATTCTTGCAGGTGCGTATAAATTTGCGTTGTCCCAACGCTGCTGTGACCCAGAAGCTGCTTGAGGGTGAGGATATCCACATTGCCGGTTTGATACATCAACGTAGCGGCAGTATGGCGCAGCTTATGGGTGGAAAAGCCCTTCAGTCCGGCGGCCTTCATTGCGCCGGAGATCAGCTGTTCTACCCTGCGGTTTGAGATACGCTCCTTGCGCATCCGCGTAATGAACACGGCTTTTTCCTTGGGTGAAAGCCCTTCCATGGTGTTGCGTTTATGCAGATACAGCTGTATTGCCTCCACACAGGCATCATTCAGATAGACCATGCGTTCCTTATGGCCTTTGCCAAACAGGCGTATCTGCCGCTGCTCCAAATCGATGTCTCCAAGATCCATGCCTACCAGCTCCGCAAGACGCATACCGCAGTTGAGGAACAGCACCACCATGCAGTAGTCCCGCTCCGGGAAATCGCTCTGGGTCTGGGTGCTCTCCAAAAGCGAGATGGACTGCTCTGCTGTCAGATATTTGGGCAATACTTTATCCTGCTTGGGCGGGCGGATAGCCGCCGTAGGGTCCTCGGTTAAGCTGTTGACCTGATTGACCAGATAATCATAAAAGCCGTGCAGGCTGGCCAGCCGCCGGGCGGTAGAGGATTTTTTGTTGCCGCATTCCCGGTTCAGAAAATAAAGATACTCGTAGATGTCCTCTTTTGTTATGCTGCCCCAGAAGGCTGTGTCCAGCCCCTTGGGGTCAATTTCTTTAAATTCTGCATCTGTTGGCACAAGACCGCGGCGGCGCTTCATAAAGCGGCTGAAAGAGCGCAGGTCACAGTAATAATTGAAAGCCGTGTTGGCACTTTTACCGGCGATCACCTCAAGATACCGCACATATTCTACAATATCCGGGGCGGCATCCTCAAAGGGCGCGTGCTTACCGGGATTTCTTTCGTCCAGATAGATCGACATAGGTTCCTCGTTTCATCACAGGCGGTCGTTTTTCAGCGCATTGATGGCATCTGCAATATAAGCTGCGCCAACCAGCTTCATGCCGGGATAATCTGCGGCATTCAGATGCGCAAGACTGTGCTTAGGGATAACTGCCCGCTCAAAGCCGATACGCTCTGCCTCGTGCAGGCGCTGTTCCAGATTGGGCACACTGCGCACTTCCCCGCCCAGACCTACCTCTCCGATGGCGATAAGCTTATCGCTGACCGGGCGGTCCAGCAGCGAGGAGACCATGCTCAGGCAGACTGCAAGGTCGCAGGCGGTATCCCGCAACGCAATGCCGCCTACGATGTTAACGTAGACATCCAGATTGCCAAAGAAGTACCCTGCCCGCTTTTCCAGCACAGCGATCAAAAGGTTCATGCGGTTATAGTCGTATCCGCTGCAGGCGCGGCGGGGTGCCGGGAAATTTGTCTTGGTGGCAAGCGCCTGAATCTCGCTCAGGATGGGACGGCTGCCCTCCATGGTGCAGGCTACACAGTTGCCGGAAACGCCCAGCGGACGTCCTTCCAGAAGCATCTGGGAGGGGTTTTCAATCTCGGCAAGTCCTGTGCCGGTCATATCGAACATGCCAAGCTCATTGGTGGAGCCGTAGCGGTTTTTGGCTGCCCGCAGAATGCGGTACGGCAGCATCTTGTCGCCCTCAAAGTAGAGCACTGTATCCACGATATGCTCCATGACCTTGGGACCTGCGATCGCGCCATCCTTGTTCACATGACCCACGATGAACATGGGAATCTCCTGTTTTTTGGCAACTGCCAGCAGCCGCGCGGCGCTCTCCTTCACCTGACTGACTGTACCGGACGAGGACGAGATATCCATGCAACGCATGGTCTGGATGGAGTCAATGACCACAAGATCCGGCTTTTCCTTTTCAATCAGGCCGCAGATCTCATCCACGTCGTTTTCTGCCGCCAGAAAGATGTTGTCCTGCGGTACCTTCAGCCGTGCGGCGCGCAGTTTGACCTGCCGGACAGATTCCTCTCCGGTGATATACAGCACGCTGTGCTGGTTAGAGATGGCACCGCACAGCTGTAGCAGCATAGTAGATTTACCAACGCCCGGCTCACCGCTCAAAAGCACCACGCCGCCCAGCACGATACCGCCGCCCAATACACGGTCCAGCTCCGAGATACCGGTCAGGATACGGCTTTTTTCCTCAGTCGTGCTGATCTCTGACAGCCGCCGGGCGGTCAGGGTGGTCACGCCCTCCTGACGAGCCGCAGCAGCCTGCCGGGCAGCAGGAGTCCCTGCCTTTGGAGCTTCGGCAACAACGTCCTCGTTCATGGTATTCCAGCTGCCGCAGCTGGGGCAGCGCCCCATCCAGCGGGGGCTTGTCTCTCCGCAATTGGAGCATACATAGACGGATTTCAGTTTCATGTCTGTCCCTCATTTATTTATGGTCTTTTGTTATTGTAACACACTGTACCAAAACCCGCAAGAAAAGGATGCTGTTCACAGGCGGCTGCCCAGATACGAAAGCCCTGCCGCCGCACCGCACAGCGGCAGCAGTACCACCATGGTCAGCAGATACTGCCCCAGCAGTGCCTGCACCCCGGGGCGGGCTTGTCCACCGGAATGCTTGCGGAAGGAATAGGCGTGGATCCGGCTGCTGACCTGCAAAGCGCAGGCCCCGAAAAAGCACAGACAGCCACTTGCTGCTGCCGCCGGTAAGCCTGTCCACAGCAGTGCCAGAAGTACCGTTTTCCATCCGCCTGCCGTGCAAAGCTGTACCATGAGCAGACCGCTGCCCAAACCGTACAACATCATGCTGCCAAAGATCATTATAGGCCCAAGGGCAGACAGCCCTAATACCAGAAACAGGCTGACCACAAGGCCGAGAGCCAGATATTCCATGCTAAAAAGCTGTACCGTCCCTTGCATACTGCCCGGTGCAAACAGCCCTTGCCACGCTTCCAGATAATACCGCAGCAGTTCTGCCTGCTGGGCATCGCATACGGCCTGCAATACACCGGCTGCCGAACTCCCCAGCAGAAAGGCCGCAGCCAGCAGCCAGCAATCCCGGGTGGCGTGCCGCTTTGCCGGGATGCAGGGCTCTTTTGATGGCAATTGCTCTACGGGTTCCGGTGCAGTTTCCGGTACAGTCGGCAGAGCAGGCTCTGCTTTCTGCACCGGCAGGCTGACCGTCTGTGGCAGCAAGGACAGGTTTTCTTCCGTTTTTTCTTGTTCGTAGATCCACATACGCTGTTTTCTCCTCTGATGGATTCGATTTGCCGGATTGATCAACGAAGCGTGTGCTTGCGGCTGCGCAGGGTGACCCCAAACAGCCCTCCGATACAGCCGCAGAGCAGCACCGCCAGAATACGGCACACTACAGCCGGCGCGGCAGCGGTGCCGTTCCACACAGCGGAAAGCGCCAGCGGCACTGCCAGAAATGTACTTTGGAGCAGTCCGGTCAGCAGACCGCGCACCTTTTTACGGAACGCTGCCGCCAGTGCACACAGCGAACTACCCATGCACACGGCTGCTGTGGCAAGTACCGGCACGACACTGCCGGAGCAGCCGTGCCCGGCCATCAGATGCGCAAAACCAGCCAGCGCCGCCGCTGTTACGGCCACCCCCAGCGCCCCGAAAAGCGCAAACGAAAGAAGTTCCGCCGGGAAACCTCGAGATTCAGACATAACAAAACCGCCTCCCTGCACATAGTCTATGCAGGGAGGCGGTTCATGTATGCACGGTGTTAACGCTTACTTCTTGTCGGCAGGAGCCTTGTCCATGTTCAGCTTTTCGACCGAAGAGATAGCAGACTTGGTGAAGCGGATCTTCACGCGGTCAGCGCCGGTCTCCAGAACAAAGGTGTCGTCCTTGATGGCGACAACGCGGCCAATGACACCGCCGATGGTAGTGACCTGATCGCCGATCTCCAGACTGCTGCGCATAGCGGCATCCTTCTTTTCCTGCTTCTTCTGAGGACGGTAGATCATGAAGTACAGCAGGACCAGCATCAGTGCCAGCGTGAAGAACAGGCTGATATAGCCTTCGGACGTGGTAGTCAGAAATTGCATGGGGCAAAATCTCCTCTCAAAAATTCAGATAATGCTATTATACCCTCTTATCGGCCTTGTTGCAAGGCTAAAGTTTAAATTCGGGTATCCAGAAGCTTCACGTATCTGTCGTGGAAGGCGGTAAAGGTACCGGCATCCAGTTCATCCCGGATACGTTCCATCAGGTGGTTATAGAACCACAGATTGTGCATCACGGTCAAACGCATACCCAGCATCTCGTCTGCCTTGAGTAGATGCCGGATGTAGGCACGGGAGTAATTACGGCACACCGGGCAGCCGCAGGCGGGGTCGATGGGACGCTCGTCCCGCTCATACTTGGCGTTTTTGATGTTGATGATACCGCTCCATGTATTCAGATGACCGTGGCGGGCATTGCGGCTGGGCATAACGCAGTCAAACAGATCCACGCCGCGGGCAACGGCCTCGATGATGTTGCCGGGGGTGCCGACGCCCATCAGATAGCGGATCTTGTCCTTGGGCATATACGGCTCCACCTGACTGATCATCTCATACATCACTTCGGTGGGCTCGCCCACAGCCAGACCACCGATGGCGTAGCCGTCCAGCTCCAGCTCGGCGATCTGCTTCATGTGCTCCACGCGCAGATCTGCATAGGTGCAGCCCTGATTGATGCCGAACAGAAGCTGATCCGGGTTGACCGAGATGCCCTCGTGCTTCAGGCGTGCCATTTCAGCCTTGCAGCGCTTCAGCCAGCGGGTGGTGCGCTCACAGCTGTCTTTGGAGTAATCGTGCTGGGCGGGGTTCTCCACGCACTCATCAAAGGCCATGGCAATGGTAGAGCCCAAGTTTGCCTGGATCTGCATGCTCTCCTCCGGGCCCATAAAGATGCGGTGACCATCCAGATGAGAGGCGAAGGTCACGCCCTCCTCGGTGATCTTACGCAGCTTTGCCAGACTGAACACCTGAAATCCGCCGCTGTCGGTCAGGATAGGCCCGTTCCAGCGGGTGAACTTGTGCAGGCCGCCCATATCTGCCACCAGCTTGTCGCCGGGACGCAGATGCAGGTGGTAGGTGTTGCACAGCATGACCTGTGCGCCGATATCCTTCAGATCCTGCGCCGACAGGCCGCCCTTGATGGCACCGGCGGTGGCAACGTTCTGGAAGGCAGGGGTCTGCACCGTGCCGTGCACGGTTTTGAACTCGCCCCGCCGGGCGTTGTGTTCCTGCTTGAGCAGGGTGTAGGTCGTCAAAGAAGGCATGGTCTTTTCCTTTCTGCGCACGGAAAACAGCCGTGCAGCCTCGATGCAGGTAGCAAGCCTGCAAGTTATCAGAATGATCACAGCAGCATTATGCCGCAATTACAAAAAAATCACAAAATGAGCATAGCATCGCCAAAGGAGAAGAAGCGGTACTTCTCTGCCACGGCTACTTCATAGGCGTGCATGGTCTTTTCGTAGCCGTACAGAGCGGACACCAGCATGATCAGGGTGCTCTCCGGCAGATGGAAGTTGGTGATCAGGCCGTCGATGCAGTTGAACTTCACACCCGGATACAAGAAGATGGAGGTGTTGCCGCTGCAGGCTTTGATCTCGCCATACTTGGCAGCAGCAGCCTCCAGCGTGCGGCAGCTGGTAGTACCCACTGCGATGACCCGGTGGCCCGCGGCCTTGGTCTCGCGGATGCGGCGGGCGGTCTCCTCGCTGATGGAGTACCACTCGCTGTGCATCTTGTGGTCGCTGATCTCGTCCTCCTGTACAGGGCGGAAGGTGCCCAGACCAACGTGCAGTGTGACCTCGGCAATGCCGACGCCCATAGCGCGGAGGGTGTCCATCAGCTCCGGGGTAAAGTGCAGCCCGGCGGTGGGAGCAGCCGCGCTGCCCAGCTCCTTGGCGTAGACGGTCTGATACTGGCTCTGATCCTCCAGCTGCTTTGTGATGTAGGGTGGCAGCGGCATCTTGCCAAATTCATCCAGCTTTTCATAAAGCGTTTCGGTATCATAATAGAATGTAACGTACTTGTTGCCGTCCTCCATGGTCTCGTCTACCACAGCGGTCAGACTGCCGTCACCAAAGCTTACCTTCGTACCGGGCTGCATCCGCTTGCCGGGCTTTGCCAGACACTCCCACTGGTCGCCCTTCACCTGCCGCAGCAGCAGCAGCTCGCACACGGCACCGGTGGGCTGCTTGACGCCCACGATGCGGGCGGGCAGCACCTTGGAATTGTTTACCACCAAAAGATCCCCCGGCTCCAGAAATTCCGGCAGATCACGGAACACCTTGTGCCGGATGCTGTCGTCCTTTTGGCTCAGAACCATCAGCCGCGCCGCATCCCGCGGGGCTGCAGGCTCCTGTGCAATGAGCTCTTTGGGTAAATCATACCAAAAATCTTTTTTTAACATAGTGTGCATTTGCCTTTCCGATGATTGACACGGACAACGTATCAATGATATCATAGAATCTGTATAAACAGTATCTATTATATTGCATCGCTGTCCGGTTTGCAAGCCGTGTTCTTCGCAATACTAAGATTTGCTGTTTGTTTTTTTGAAAGGAAAGGTGCTGGAAATGGAAAGACAGTATAAAGTGGGTATTGTAGGCGCAACTGGCATGGTGGGTCAGCGTTTTGTGACTCTGCTGGAGAATCATCCCTGGTTCAAGCTGACCGTACTGGCCGCATCCGGCCGCAGTGCGGGCAAGAGCTATGAGGATGCAGTAGGATCCCGCTGGGCCATGACCACTCCCATGCCGGAGAGCGTGAAGAAGATGACCGTTCTGGACGCTTCCAAGGTAGAGGAAGTTGCTTCGCAGGTGGATTTTGTTTTCTGCGCTGTCAATATGCCCAAGGACGAGATCAAAGCACTGGAGGAAGCATACGCCAAGGCAGAGTGCCCGGTGGTCTCCAATAACAGTGCCCATCGTTTCACCCCGGACGTTCCCATGGTGGTTCCCGAGATCAATGCCGACCATATCGAGATCATTCCCGCCCAGCGCAAGCGTCTGGGCACCAAGCGCGGCTTCATCGCTGTCAAGTCCAATTGCAGCCTGCAGAGCTATGTGCCCGCCCTGCATCCCCTGATGAAGGACTTTGGCGTGAGCAAGGCACTGGTGTGCACCTATCAGGCTATTTCCGGTGCAGGCAAGACCTTTGACCGGATGCCTGAGATCGTGGACAATGTGATCCCCTACATCGGCGGCGAGGAGGAAAAGAGTGAGCGCGAGCCGCTGAAGCTGTGGGGCCATATCGAGGGCGACCAGATCGTCAATGCCGAGAAGCCGGTCATCACTGCACAGTGCTTCCGTGTGCCTGTCTCGGACGGTCACACCGCAGCCGTGTTCGTAAGCTTTGATAAAAAGCCCACCAAGGAGCAGATGCTGAAAGCTTGGGCGAACTTCCGCGGCCCTGCACAGGAACTGAACCTGCCCAGCGCACCCAAGCAGTTCCTGCACTACTTTACCGAGCCCGATCGTCCGCAGCCCAAGCTGGACCGCAACACCGAGAACGGCATGGCTGTGTGCATCGGCCGTCTGCGGGAGGACACCCTGTTTGACTACAAGTTTGCCTGCATGAGCCACAACACCCTGCGCGGTGCTGCCGGCGGTGCTGTGCTGCTGGCTGAGCTGCTGGCAGCAAAGGGCTATATGGACTAATGCCTGAATTTTTGCGCGATACACGCAGCAAAGGAGTTTTTTACTATGAAGAAGCCTGTCTTTACCGGCGCGGGTGTGGCCATCATCACCCCGATGTACGAGGACGGAAGCATCAACTTTGACGAGCTGGGCCGCATTATCGAGGATCAGATCGCCCGCCACACCGATGCCATCATCATCTGCGGCACCACCGGCGAGTGCTCTACCATGACTGATGAGGAGCAGCTGGCCGCCATCAAGTTCGCCGTGGATACGGTCAATCACCGCGTACCGGTCATTGCCGGTGCCGGTTCGAACGATACCGACCACGGCTGCGCACTGGCAGCAAAGTCTGCTGCCTGCGGTGCTGATGCCCTGCTGATGGTCACCCCCTACTACAACAAGACCTCGCAGGCCGGTCTGGTGGCACACTTTACCGCCATGGCTGAGGCTGGCGGCATCCCGGTCATCCTGTACAATGTGCCCTCCCGCACGGGTCTGAACATTGCGCCTGAGACCGCTCTGGAGCTGAGCAAGCACCCGCTCATCAACGGCATTAAGGAGGCCTCCGGCAACATCTCTCAGGTAGCCAAGGTTGCTGCACTGTGCGGTGATGCGCTGAACATCTACTCCGGCAACGACGATCAGGTAGTTCCCCTGCTGGCACTGGGCGGCAAGGGCGTCATCAGCGTGGTGTCCAATGTTGCGCCGGAGCTGGTGCATAACTGCTGTCAGGCTTTCTTTGACGGTGACACCGCCAAGGCCTGCGCTTTGCAGCTGGAAATGCTGCCGTTGGAGGAGGCTCTGTTCTGCGAGGTGAACCCCATTCCGGTCAAGTACGCCATGAACGTGCTGGGCTGGAACGCGGGTGAGTGCCGTCTGCCGCTGGTAGAGCCCAGCGATGCCCACAAGGCAAAGATCGAGCAGGCTCTGCAGGCTGCAGGTCTTATTAAGGAATAAAAAGCTTACAGAATGCCCGGGAATTTTCAGCTTCCGGGCATTCTGCCATATTATAGAAACGAGGAAACAACAATGACAGAGATCGTGATTCAGGGCATTGGTGGCCGCATGGGCCATGTGCTGTGCGATATGATCGCACAGCGGGAGGACTGCCGTGTGGTGGCCGGTATCGATATGAAGGACGGCGAACAGAACGGCATCCCGGTCTACGACAGTCTGGAAAAGCTGAACGGCAAGGGCGATGTGATCATCGACTTCAGCTCCCCTGCCGCAGTGGAAAAGGCACTGCCCTACTGCCAGACCCACAAGCTGCCCATCGTGGTGTGCACCACCGGCCTTTCAGAGGAGTTGCAGCTGAAGGTAGTGCAGCTGTCCCGCAGCGTTCCGGTGTTCAAGAGCGCTAATATGTCCATGGGCATCAACGTGCTGGCCGAGCTGTGCAAGCGCGCCTCTGCCGTGCTGGGCATCAATTATGATATTGAGATCGTGGAGCAGCATCACCACAACAAGCTGGATGCACCCAGCGGAACGGCGCTGATGCTGGCAGACGCTATCAACGAGCAGAATGACGGCGCGTACCATTATGTGTACGACCGCTCTTCCGTGCGCCAGAAGCGCGACCCGAAGGAAATCGGCATCAGCGCTGTGCGCGGCGGCAGCATCGTAGGCGACCACGAGGTTCTGTTCTGTGGCCCGGACGAGGTGATCACCCTGCGGCACACCGCCTACTCCCGCAGCATCTTTGCCAACGGTGCCGTGAATGCTGCGGTCTATCTGGCAAAAAAAGAGCCGGGGCTGTACGATATGGGCGACCTGATCGCCGCCCTCTGAAAAATAAGCTGCCCCGGCATACGCCGGGAGAAGAGGTGAACGATGAAGCAGGAGCCTTTAAAGCGGCGGCGTCCGGCTGCCCGTAAGCGCGGCCGAAAGCAAACGCTCCGGGCGGTGGTGCTGTCGGTTCTTACGGTGAGCGTGATAGCGCTGTGTCTGGGAATCTGGACAAGACTGCCGGGAGAAGATGTACCGGTGGGCGGCATTGCGCCGCCGGAGGATACGCTATCCCCTGCTTCATCTGTTGCGGCACCGGAGCCGGAACCTGAACCACAGCCTGTGGTGGAGACCATCCGCTTTTCCGCAGCAGGAGATAACCTGATCCACTCTCCCATTTATAATCAGGCCGCCCGCCGGGCAGGCGAAGATGGAACGTACAGCTTTGATTACTGTTATGAGCATATCGCTCCTTTCTATGCTGAGCAGGATGTGAACTGGATCAATCAGGAGACCCTTTGCAGCGACACCCTTGCACCCTCCACCTACCCCAGCTTTTCCACCCCCGGCGACTGTGCGCGGGCGCTGTACCGCGCCGGGGTGCGGGTGTTCAGCCTTTCCAATAACCACACCTACGACAAGGGCGCGTCCGGTATTGCCGCCACTCTACAGTTCTGGGAGTCCATGCCGGAGGATGTTGTCACCACCGGTCTGTGGCGCGGCGAAGAGGACTATGACCGCATCCCGCTGCAAACCGTCAACGGCGTCACCATCGCGTATCTCTCCTATACCGAGCACACCAACGGCATCCGCCAGAACAAGAATATGACGGCCAATATCATCTACACCAGCCAGACCGATGTGATCGAGCGGCAGGTGCGTTTGGCACGCCAGCAGGCGGATTTTGTAGTGGTTGGGGTTCACTGGGGTGTAGAGGATAGCCACGCCATCGTGGACAGCCAGCGCACACTGGCGCAACAGCTGGCAGACTGGGGTGCGGATGTCATTGTGGGCACTCACCCTCATGTGCTGCAGGATGCCCAGTGGCTTACCGCAGCAGATGGGCGGCGGAGTTTTGTGGCCTACTCGCTGGGCAATTTTCTCAGCACTCAGAGCCGCCCGGATCAGCTGGTGGGCGCTATCCTGACCTTGCAGCTGCAAAAGACCACACAGCCGAACGACTCAGTGCAATGTGAAGTGCTTGCGCCGCAGCTGCACCCCACCGTGACACATTACGATGCAGGAAAAGCCAATGTGCGCACCTATCTTTTGCGCGATTACACGCAGGAATTGGCGGCAGCGCATGGTGTGCGGGCAAATTATTCTGATTTCAGCCTTGACAGGATACAAAAAATCGCGCAAAATAATATCAGCGCATCCTTTTTAGCACTTACATAAAAATGTGAAATGATTGAGCGTTGTCCGGCAACTCGGGCAGAACGGAGGACTTTTTATGTACGGAGTATCGAAGATCAATATCGAGACTGACCTGATGATGATCAGCGTGCAGGACGTAGCGTTCCGTGGCAACAGTCTGTCCCGCTATCTGGATATCTTTGCAGAGACCGGCGTGGTGGTGGACATGATCAGCCAAAGCGCCCCACATGGCACTACCATTGATTTCAGCTTTACCGCATCCAGCAGCGATCTGCCGCTGGTGATGAAGGCGATCTCGGCGGCAAATCTGGATAAGGACGCCAAGGCTTCTCCTCTGATCAGCGTGGGCTACTCCAAGCTGAATCTGTTCGGCGAGGATATGGTCACCAGCTGCGGCGTGGCTGCGCGGGCGCTGAACGCACTGGCTATGGCTGGTATCGAGGTATTGCTGATCACCACCAGCGATCTGGATATCTCTCTGCTCGTCCACGCTGAAAACGAAGATGCTGCCTATGAAGCACTGAAAAAGGCGTACGAGCTGTAACAGCAATAGGCCGGAGGGGGCAGTTGCGTTTCCGGTTCGATTTGCAGGCCATCAGCGGCTGTTACGCGCTAAAATGTAAAAAATGGTCCAGAAACGCCTACAGACGTTTCTGGACCATTTTTAATAATGCTTTTTTACAGCGTTACCTTGTGGTAGATCTTTTTACCCTTCTTGATCACGATACCCTTGGCCAGCTGCTCTGCGGTAAAGCTGACAGTGGGAGCAGCGACCTTTTCGCCGTCTGCCAGCACACCGCCCTGCACCACCAGACGGCGTGCTTCGCCGTTGGAAGTAGCCAGACCGGCCTTGACCATCAGGGTCAGGATGCCGATAGCGCCGTCCGTCAGGTCAGTCTCGGTCAGCTGGGTGCTGGGCATATGCTCGGTATCCATCGCGTTGCCGCTGAACAGTGCACGGGCAGCATTCTGAGCCTTTTCGGCCTCCTCCTTGCCATGCACCATGCTGGTCATCTCGTAAGCAAGGATCTCCTTGGCTTCGTTCAGGCGCTGATCCTGCCAAGTGCTCATCTCTTCGATCTGCTCCAGCGGCAGGAAGGTGAGCATCCGAATGCACTTCATCACATCGGCATCGCCCACGTTGCGCCAGTACTGGTAGAACTCGAAGGGACTGGTCTTGTTGGGATCCAGCCAGACAGCGTTGCCGGCGGTCTTGCCCATCTTCTTGCCCTGAGAGTCGGTCAGCAGGGTCACAGTCATGGCGTAGGCATCCTTGCCCAGCTTGCGGCGGATCAGCTCAGTGCCGCCCAGCATATTACTCCACTGGTCATCGCCGCCGAACTGCATATTGCAGCCGTAGTGCTGGAACATATAGTAGAAGTCGTAGCTCTGCATGATCATGTAGTTGAACTCTAAGAAGGACAGACCCTTCTCCATGCGCTGCTTGTAGCATTCGGCGCGCAGCATATTGTTCACGGAGAAGCAGGCACCCACCTCGCGCAGCAGCTCAACGTAGTTCAGATCCAGCAGCCAGTCGGCGTTGTTCAGCATCAGCGCCTTGCCTTCGGAGAAATCAATGAACTTCTCCATCTGCTTTTTAAAGCAGGCGGCATTGTGGGCGATATCGTCCTTGGTCAGCATCTTGCGCATATCGGTGCGGCCGGAGGGGTCACCGATCATGGTAGTGCCGCCGCCAATCAGGGCGATGGGCTTGTTGCCTGCCAGCTGCAGACGCTTCATCAGGGTCAGTGCCAGAAAATGGCCGGCGGTCAGACTGTCGGCAGTGCAGTCAAAGCCGATGTAAAAGGTAGCCTTGCCATTGTTAATCAGGTCGATGATCTCCTCATCGGTGATCTGCGCTACCAGACCACGAGCTTTCAGTTCTTCGTACAGCGTCATGGGAAAAACCTCCTGTTTTTGGGGCAGAGGAAACAAAAACGCCCTCTGCCAAAAATAAATTTGGCAGAGGGCGAGATAACTTCGCGGTACCACCTCTGTTTGCCGTTTCCTCACAGAAACGGCCTTACGAGTGCACACCCCAGAGTAGAGTGACACTCCTGCGTCTTTAACGCTCGCACGCGGCACAGCCTACTAGCCTTACGCATTCAGCCTGCAGCTCCGGGAGGTATTTCCCCTGCTGTTCTGTGATCCCTTGCACCAACCGGGACTTCTCTGGACAGAACGCTTCAGGGTACTTGTTCCCTTCATCGCCATTAACAGTGTCTACTCTATCACAAGACCGCCGCCTTGTCAAGAGCTGTCTTTTTCTGCATAAATGCATTCCTATGAATCAACCGCTGTGCTTGCGCTCCTGCAGCATTTCCCGTGCATTGGCGCGGGAAAGTTCGGTGACATGGTCGCCAGAGATGAGACGCGCCAAGGCTTCTACGCGGCCATTTTCGTCCAGCGGATGGATTTCGGTATAGGTGCGCTCGTTGGACACGTTTTTCTGGATGAGCAGATGACAATCGGCCAGTGCTGCGATTTGCGCCGTATGGGTGATGCACAGGATCTGATGTCCCTGTGCGCTCTGGCGCAGCACCTCACCGATGCGTCCCGCCGCCTTGCCGGACACGCCGCTGTCGATCTCATCATAGATCACGGTTGGCACAGCGTCCTTATCGGCCATTGCGTTCTTGATGGCAAGGGTGATACGGCTCAGCTCGCCGCCGGACGCGATTTTAGCCAGCGGCTTAGGCGCTTCCCCGGGGTTTGTTGAGATGTAGAATTCAACGCTGTCCTGCCCGTGGCTGGCCAGCGGACCGCGGGTGTGCCGCAAGGTCATGCGCACGCCCGGCATATTCAAAAAGTCCAGCGTGCCGGAAATGCGGGTGTTCAATTCCTCAAAGGCTTTCAGCCGGGTCTGGGTCAGCACCTCTGCTTTTTCCCGCGCTTTTGCGTAAAGACGCAATTTTTCTGCCTGCAAGGCATCATAGCGCTGCTGGGAATGCTGGATGCTATCCAGATCCTCCCGGGCCTTCTGCCCGAAAGCGATCACGTCCTCCACCGTGCTGCCGTACTTGCGCTTCAGCCGGTACAAAAGATCCAGCCGCTGCTCCACCTCGTCCAGCTCTGCATCGTTGGTGTCGTAGGCATCCAGCCGCCCGATCAGATCTGCGGCCACGTCCTTGGTATTATAATATAAGTCCAGCAGCTGCCCAGCGGCGGCTGTAAGCGCAGGGTCCAACTGCGCAGCGGCATCCATTGCGTTAGAGGTTTCCCCCAGCAGATCCACCGCACCTGCAGCGTCATCACTACCGGATAGCAGCGCATAGCTTTGTGCCAGACGATCCCGGATGGCAGATGCATTGGACAGCACCTTCCGGCGGTTTTCCAGCGTCTGCTCCTCACCGGCAGTCAGTCCGGCATCCTCAATTTCCTGCACCTGATATTGCAGCAGATCGATCTTGCGCTGCTTTTCAGCTTCGTCGGTGATCAGAGCATCCAGCTCCCGCTTGACCTGCACCAGTTTCCGGTACAAGGTATAGTACTCCTGAAAAACAGTGCGATTCTGCGCATAATCATCCAGAATCCCCAGATGGTGCGCCGGATTGAGCAGACCTACGGAATCGTGCTGACCGTTGATGTTGATCAGACCGCCGCACAGATCCCGCAGAACAGCTGCCGTAGCCGGCATTCCGTTGATGCGGCAGCTGCTTTTACCCTCAGCGGTGATCTCGCGGCTGAGCAGCAGTGCTTCGGAGCGCTCGTAGCCGGACTGCTCCAGCTTATCCAGCACAGCAGACGGCACCTGTTCAAAGGCGGCGCGGATCACCGCCTTTGAAGCCCCGGTACGCACCAAGTCTTTAGAGGTGCGGTTGCCAAGGATCGCATTGATGGAATCGATCAGGATGGATTTGCCCGCACCGGTCTCGCCGGTCAGTACGTTCAGCCCCGGTTCAAAGTGCACCTCTGCCTTCTGGATCACGGCAACATTTTCAATTTGCAGGCTGCTCAGCATGGCTTCGTTCTCCTACCGTCATCTCTGTCCCACATAACGGGTCAGCTCCGAACAAATGGTCTTGGCATCGCGCTCAGAGCGCGCAACGATTAAAAAGGTGTCATCACCGGAAAGGGTGCCAACAACGTTTTTCCACTGCAAAGCGTCAAAAACCTCGCAGGCGGCATTGGCCATGCCGGAATAGCATTTTACCAGCACAACGTGCCCGGCATAATCCACCTCCAGAACAGACTCGTGGAAGATGGTCTCAAAGCGCCCTTGGGTCTTGGGGTTGAAGCTTTCGTTCCGGCTGGAAACATAGCGATAGCCCTCAGTAGTAGCTGCCTTTACAAGGCACAGCTCCCGGATATCGCGGGAAACGGTGGCCTGCGTCACCTCAAAGCCCTCGTTCCGCAGGTGCTCCAGCAGCACCTCCTGTCGGCTGATGGGATGCTCCTGCACCAGACGCAGGATCGTCTGCAAGCGTTCCGCTTTTGTTTTTGTATCTTCTTTGCGGTTGCGTGCCATCTTAAAAAATCGCCTCCCGTGTTATTGTCTTTTACGCAGTTTCTGGTCAATGGCCTGAAACTGGTCTGCCCGCCCAAAAGTGATAAGCTTGACGTTCTGATCAGACAGGCGGATCTCTGCGGTGGCACCCGCCTTGAGGGGATAGCCCACACCACCGTCACAGCTGATAAACACTTCATCATCTGCCACCTGTCCCACACAGACATTCAGCTTGCGCTCCTGCGCAAACACCATGGCCGGACTGGCCAGACTGTGAGGGCAGATAGGGGTCACTACAACGCCCTTGGTCTGCGAGTCCAGAATCGGGCCGCCGGCTGCCAGCGAGTAGGCCGTAGAGCCGGTGGGGGTCGCCACAATGACACCATCGCCCCGGTAGTGCTCTACCAGAATATCATCGCAGTAAATGCTGAAGTCGATGGCCTGCTGCAAGCGCCCCTTGGTCACAACTACATCGTTGAGGGCATGACCTTCCCAGCCATCCTGACCAAGCACCCGGGCATATAAAAGCATCCGGTTGTCCAGCTGAAACGCGCCACGTGCCACGGCGGCCAGCTTTGTTTCCATTTCGCCGATCTCGCAGGTGGCCAAAAAACCGCAGCGTCCCAGATTGATGCCGAGGATGGGCTTTGCGTACCGGAGCGAAAGATTTGCTTCGTGCAGGATGGTGCCATCCCCGCCGATGGTCAGGATCACATCCGTGCGTTCCAGACACTGCTCCAGCGGCAGATAAACGACCCCTGCCGTGCTGCAGCTTTCCCGCAGAGCATCGCTCATCAGCACAGCGGCACCGTGGGTCAGCAGGATCTGCGCCGCACGCAGCGCGATCTCGCTTGCGGAGGTCTTGCCCGGATTGGGCGAAATGTAGATCGTCATACCGGCTTCTCCTTTGCTGATGGCTGAGCCTCAGCGATCCAGTGTGGTATGGCTTGCCGCCACCACCTGTGCGGCAGCTTCATCATCCAGCACTGCGGGCTGATCGCTCTTCTGCACAAACATCAGGTACTCGATATTCCCCTCCGGCCCCTTGACCGGGCTGTAATCCAGCCCGCGCACCACAAAGCCGTTTTCTGCAGCATAAGACATGGCATTGTGCAGTACCTCACGATGCACCGCGGGGTCGCGTACCACACCATTTTTGCCCACCTTCTCGCGGCCTGCCTCAAACTGCGGCTTCACCAGACAGACGCCCATAGCGTCCGGGGTGGTGATGCGCTGCGCCACCGGGAAGATGTGATGCAGAGAAATAAAGGAAACATCCACACTGAAAAACTCAATGGGCTCTGCCAGATCCTCCGGCGTGACATAGCGGATGTTCGTGCGTTCCATGTTTACCACGCGTTCATCCGTCCGCAGGCTCCATGCCAGCTGACCGTAGCCAACATCCACGGCATACACCTTCACTGCGCCATTTTGCAGCATACAGTCGGTAAAGCCGCCGGTGGACGCACCGATGTCCATGCACACTTTGCCGTCAGGGGTAAGCGGGAAGCACTTCATAGCCTTTTCCAGCTTCAGGCCGCCGCGGCTGACATAGCCGATATCGTGGCCGCGCACCTCGACAACTGCGTCCTCCTTGATCATCTCGCCGGCCTTGTCCACTTTTTGCTGGTTGACAAAAACCACACCGGCCATGATCAAAGCTTTGGCGCGCTCCCGGCTCTGCACAAGTCCGTTCTGCACAAGATATTGATCCAACCGAATTTTCACAGCTCGTTTTCTCCTTTCGTGAGGGCAGCCCGGACTGCCTGCACAATATCCGCAGCATCCAGACCGGTGCATTGCTTGATCTGCGGGACGGTTGCATGGGGCAGGCAGGCTGTGCGGACAGCACAGTGCAAAAAGCGGCCATTCCAGCCGTTTTGCTGCAAAGCGTAAGCCAGATGCTCACCGATCCCGCCGGCAGCAACGCACTCCTCTGCAAACAGCACGATTTTATATTTCGACACAGCATCGATAAGTTTACCTGTAAAGGGATATAACTTTACAAGTTTTAGAACATCCGCATTTTGCGATGCAGCGTTCAATTGGTCGGCAGCATCCAACAGATCCTCCAGCTCGTCTGCATAGCTGACCAGAAGGATCTCTGCCCCGGGTAGCTGCTGCAAAAAGTCGTACTCCTGCTTTGTGCAGGGATACTGCGCCAGCTTTGTGTTCTCGCCGCCGCGGGGGTAGCGGATGGCACGAGGGCCGGAGATCGTATCCTGCAGCAGATAGTGCAGCCAGTATTGCAGTTCTTCGTAGTTGGAAGGCGCATAGACCGGGATGTTAAGCTGGCTGAGGAAGGCTGCATCGTAGATGCCCTGATGGGTCTCGCCGTCTGCGGGAACAAAGCCCGCACGGTCAATGGCAAAGAGCACATTTTCCTTTAGCAGATTGACATCATGGATGATCTGGTCATAGGAGCGCTGCAGGAAGGTGGAGTAGATGCACACCACCGGCAGCATTCCCTGACTGGCAAGGCCCGCCGCAAAAGTAACAGCGTGCTGCTCTGCCATACCTACATCAAAAAAGCGCTGCGGGTGGCGGTGGGCAAAGAACTGCAGTCCGGTGCCGTACTTCATGGCAGCAGTGATCGCACAGAGCTTCGGGTTTTGTGTTCCCTCCTGCACCAGCAGCTTACCGAAAACTGTGGAGAAGGACTCCTTCGGCGCAACCTCCGGGTCCGGCATTCCATCCGGGTCAAAGGCAGATACACCGTGATAGTTGCCCGGATTCATCTCTGCCGGCTGATAGCCCTTGCCCTTTTTGGTCACAACGTGCAAAAAGTGCGGACCCGGCCGCTGGTAGATCGAGCGCAGAGTGCGCTCCAGCTCTTCCACATTATGGCCGTCTACCGGGCCGATGTACTCAAAGCCCATATCCTCAAACATGGTGGAGTGGTACATAGCGCGGCGCACCAGTGTTTTTGCGCCCATCAGCGATTTTTTCATCGGCGGGCCGATCAATGGCACACCGTCCAGAAAGCTGCGCACATTGTCCTTGGCATCGTAATATGCCGTAGTCGTGCGCAGATGGGTCAAATACCGCGCCAGCGCACCTACATTTTTGGAGATGGACATCTTGTTATCATTCAGGATCACAAGCAGATTGTCCAGCCCGCCGATGTTGTTCATGCCCTCGTACACCATGCCGCCGGTAAAGGCGCCATCACCAATCAGTGCCACCACAAGTCCGGGCTCATGCTTGATCTTTTTTGCCCATGCCATGCCAATGGCCAGCGAAAGTGCTGTATTGCCATGTCCGGCAATAAAGGCATCGTGCACACTTTCGTTGGGGTTTGGGAAGCCGGAAATGCCATCCAGCTGCCGCAAATGGTCAAACTGCTTCCGGCGTCCGGTAAGCAGCTTGTGGGTGTAGCACTGATGTCCCACATCAAATACGATCTTATCCTTCGGCGTTTCCAGCACTCGGTGCAGTGCCACGGTCAGCTCTACAGTGCCAAGATTAGAGGCCAGATGTCCACCGGTCTTGGAGATATTCTCCAGCATAAAATGCCGTATCTCCGCGCAAAGCTTCTCCACCTGCTGTGCATTCAGCTTTTTAAGATCGCTGGGCTGATCGATCTTGTCCAGCAACGATTCCATATTCACACGTCCTTTATGCGTTTGTTCTTTCGCTTTTTCTACCGCAGCCATTCTGCGCTGCTCTGTCTCAAATACAAAGCAGCTTCTGCAGAAGGCCGCATTTCATCACACAACTGGGAACAAAAAGCCCACCAGCGAGCCGAGCAGCACGCCTGCCACGACCTGCAGCGGCGTGTGGCCGACCATTTCCTTCAGATGCATATTCTGCAAAAAGGGAGCGTTTTTCTCGCTCACATCGATCCACTGGGCGATCATCTGGTTCAGCACCTTTGCCTGCTCGCCAGTCTCGTGCCGGACGCCCATAGCATCGTGCATGGTGATAATAGCCACCACGCAGGCCACCGCAAAAATGGGCGAGGAGACCCCGGCGCTGCGCCCGGTAACAATGGCCATAGCACAGACGGTCGCACTGTGTGCGCTGGGCATACCGCCATCGCCCCACATCCGCTCCAGCTGAAACTTGCCCAGCAGAATAAAGTTGATGATCGTCTTTAATACCTGTGCAACGAACCAACTGAGAAGCGATGCGGTCAAGATCTGATTGACCAATAAGATGTTTTGAATAAGCTGCATATCCGTATTCCTTTTTCTTTAGTTTTTGCGCACCAGAAGCTGCTGTGCCAGCTGCTGCAGGAAAGCCGCCTTTGCACCAAAATGCTGCTGCAGATCACTACAGATCTGCTCGTTCAGCTTTTGCGCCAGCGCCATTGCACCGTCCACTCCGTACAGAGTGACAAAGGTGGTCTTACCGTTTTCACTGTCGCTGCCAATGGGCTTGCCCAGCTGCTCTGGAGTGCTGGTAACATCCAGCACATCGTCCACGATCTGGAACACCAGTCCCAGCCCGTATGCGTAGGATGCCAGTATCTCACACTGCTGCGGTGCTGCACCGGCCGCAGCAGCGCCCATCTGGACGGCGGCGTTGATCAGCGCACCGGTCTTGTTGCGATGGATAAGGCGCAGCTGTTCCTCGGTGGCTGCCAGCGCTTCATATTTCAGATCCAGCTCCTGTCCGTAGACCATGCCGCGGCTGCCGGCACCTGCGCCCAGCGCACGGGCGGCTGCTACGCAGATCTGCGGTGCAGCGGGCGCATTGGCGATCACCTCAAAGGCCTCGGTCAGCAGCACATCACCGGCAAGCATTGCCGTTGACTCGCTGAAGGCTTTGTGGCAGGAAGGGCGTCCCCTGCGCAGATCATCATTGTCCATGCAGGGCAGATCGTCGTGGATCAGCGAGTAGCAATGCAGCATCTCCACGGCTGCTGCAAACTGTGCAGCTGCCTGCATCTCGCCGCCCAGCATATCGCAGACGCTGAGCGTCAGAATTGCGCGGATGCGCTTTCCGCCGCCCAGCAGACTATAGCGGGCTGCTCTGCACACCTCCGATTCCTCGGGCAGAAAACGGGCACTGGCAGCATCCAGTGCAGCCGTAGCCTGCAGCAGATATTCCTGATATTGCGCCTTGTATTCCATTATTCTTCCTCCTGCTCCTGTGGTGCTTCTACGGTCTGTGCGAGCCTTGCATTGATCTCCTCGATCTGCAGCGACGTTTTTTCCAGTGTCGCGTGGCAGTACTGCATCAGGGTGGCAGCTTCCGCATACAGCTTGACGGAATCTGCCAGCGAGGTATCCTCCTGCTGCATCTGCGCAAGGATCGCGTTCAGCCGATCCATTCCTTCTTCAAAGCTTTTGGGTGCTCTCATTGATCTCCTCCACCGTTTCTACACGGCATCGTGCCTGATATTGCCGGCTGCGCACGCAGATGGTCTGCTCCGGCTGCAGCTGCTCCATGGTGCAGACCTTGCCTTTTGCATCGGTCACCAGAGCATAGCCGCGAGCCAGCACACGGTACGGATCCAGTGATGACGCCAGTGCAGCCGCGTGCTGCAGCTGCACGTTTTTATCATTCATACGCACTTTTTGCCGCGTCTGAATGGCCTGTTGCATCTGCTGTAGACGGCTTGAATACTGCTGTAAGATTTTATCCGGCGCGTTCTGCTCCAACAAAAAGTTGTATTGTTCCAGACCATTATAACACAACGCGAGCCGTTTTTGTATATTTTTGTGAATATTTTCTTCAATATTTTTTAAAATGCGCTGTTGCTCTTCCCGATCCGGCACTGCAAGCTCTGCGGCAGCGGACGGTGTGGGTGCACGCTGGTCGGCCACGAAGTCCAGAAGAGTGTAGTCGATCTCGTGTCCGACAGCGCTGATCAGCGGCGTTTTGCAGCGAAACGCCGCCCGGGCGATCTCCTCAGCGTTGAACACCCACAGGTCCTCCCTGCTGCCGCCGCCCCGTGCCACAATGATCTCGTCCACCCGCCCGCTCTGATCCAGTGTGTGGATGGCGGCAGCGATCTGCCGGGCGGCTTCAAAGCCCTGCACCGTTACCGGGCACAGCAGCAGCCGGACAGACGGCCAGCGGCGGCTGATCACGTTGCGGATATCCTGCAGCGCCGCCCCGGTTTTACTGGTGACGACACCAATACATTTGGGGTACGCAGGCAGCGGCTTTTTATGTGCGGGGTCGAACAGACCTTCCTTTTCCAACCGAGCCTTCAGCTGTTCCAGCGCAAGCTGTGCCGCGCCCAGACCGTCCGGGAACATTTCGTTCACATAGACCTGAAACGCGCCGTCCCTCTCGTAAAGGGTAGCACGGCAGCGCACCACCACCCGCATCCCTTCCTCTGGGCGAAACGCCATACGGCGGGCATCGGTGCGAAACATCACTGCTTTTACGCTGCAGGCTTCGTCCCGCAGAGAAAAATAACAGTGTCCGCTGCGGGCGTTCTGCACAAAGTTTGCGATCTCGCCGCGCAGGGCAAGATCAAACAGACCGTCGTTGACGTCCAGAAGCGTTTTGACATAATGGTTCAGCTCTGATACCGAGATCACATCAGCCATAGCCCGGCCTCCCGCGCAGCAAGAATGGATACGCCGATGGCGTTATCGCTGGAATACTGCCCCGGCACAAAATAGACCTGCGGCAGACGCTGCTGCACCCATGTGCGGATGATATCGCTGCTCATCACGCCGCCGGCACAGACCACCGGCAAGCCGGGGTATTCCTTCTGCGCAGCCTTCGTCATGCGGGCAACAGTATCCGCTACGCAGAGCAGGCAGTACTTGCAGACGTATTCCGGTGCTTTTCCGGCCGCAAGCAGGGCGTTGCATTGGTTTTCCAGCCCGGAAAGGCTGCATTGCAGCCCCTTTACGCTGGATTTTGGGCGGATCTCCTCGGTGCACTGCGCAGCAAGGCGCGAGACCTCGGCACCTGCGGGGAAGCCAAAGCCCAGTCGTACGCCTACGCGGTCCACCGCCTGACCGGCGTACAGATCGGTACTGGTGCCAAGGGTGGTGATGGTACGCACCTGATCGCACAGCAAAAGATCCGTGGTGCCGCCGGAGATATGGAACAACAGCACCTTCTGGGAGAACAGCGCCTCGCCCTTTGCGGCATACAGCGCCGCCGCAGCGTGTCCCTGCTGATGGGTGGTGTAGATCAGCGGAATGTCCCGCGCCGCCGCAAAGGCAGTTGCGGCGCTGACACCAGCCAGAAAACAGGGCATATAGCTGCCCTCCACCGGGCGTGGCTTTTGCGAAACGCCTACGGCATCTATTTTTGTCAGGTCGAATTCCTGCGCCAATTCCTGCAGCATCTCCGGCAGAGCCGCCGTATGATGGAACAGTGCATCGCTCTGCCGCAGGCCAAGCTGTCCGGCTTTTACCGGCAAAAAGCGCTTTTTTGCGCAAACAACCTCCCCGGCTGTATCAAAAACTGCCAGAGAGGTTGCATAGTTGCTTGTATCGACCCCGAGCGTATAACGGCTCACTGTTCAGCCGACTCCGCGACGGCTTCATCACTCAGACCATGGTCGCGTGCCACAGTACCCAGCAGGCCATTCACAAACTGGTAGTCCTCGCCCGCGCCGTACTTCTTGGTCAGCTCCACAGCCTCATTGATGGCAACGCCGGGCTTGTTCTCGCCGCCGAACAGCATCTCGGCCACAGCCAGACGCAGCACGGTCAGGCTGACGCGGGGCAGACGCTCCATGGTCCAGTTACGCAGATGGGCACGGATCTCGTCATCCACCTCTGCGGAATGATCATAGTAGGCATTCAGCAGCAGACGGCTGAATGCATCCACAGGATGTTCTTCATCGTTCTCGGCATGGTTGGACAGTGCCTCGGCAAGAGGAATGTCACCAAAGGTCTGCGAAAACGCCAGCAAAAAGGCGTTTTCACGGGCTTCTCTACGGGGCAGAATATTTTCCATAATGTTCCTTTCGCAATACAAACCCTCCCCGCCGGGCGTGCCGGGAGGAGGATCGTTTCTGATATGATTTTTTGCTGAATTTGTTACTGCGCTTCGGTAAGGCCTGCAATGACCAGATCCACGCGGCTGACCGTCACATTGGTCATGTTCTGTACAGCAGACTTGACGTTCTCCTGTACCTTTTCAGCCACAGAGGGGATCCGTGCGCCGAACTGCATCATCAGGTGCAGGGTGATGCTGGCTGTGCCGTCCCGCATCTCCACCACCACAGGCGGCTGGATGCTGGCAGATTCCAGCAGGCTTTTCAGCTTTTTGTTCTGCACGCCGCAGGATACCTCGGCAACGCCATCCACTTCCAGTGCGGCGCAGCGGGCGATCTTACCCACGACCTCGGTCGAAATCTGAAGGCTGCCGCCCTGAAGATCCATGTTCTGTAAATCCATTGTGCTGTCCTCCATCCAAAGGCTGCTCCGGCGGCGGTCTCAAATTGTTGGAACCGGTCTGCCGTGCCCGCCTTTTGTGTTCAAACGCGCCCTTGTGCGGTGCATAAAGGCACGCAGCATTCATTTTTGATAGAGTTATTATACCATCAATGCGGGGGCAATTTCAATACTTGTTTGGAAAAGAAGATGGAAATCAGCACGGAATGGCATCCCGGCAGCGCATACAGCTTTCTGCCTGCAAGAAAAACTGCACCTGCGCCGCCGGGGTGTCCGCATAAATAGAGTGCGATTACTTTACCTCCACCACCGTGATATTCTGGGCGGTCACACTGCTTTTGTTCATCACTACATCCCGGATCTGCGCCACCTGTGCCGCCGTAAGCGGCTCGCCTGCCGTCATCACGGTCAGGTCTGCCCTCCCTGCTTGTAAAAAGCACAGGCAGTCCGCAAAGCCCTTGGCGCGCACCAGTGTCTCGATCTCATTTTCTGCGTTCAGATCTTCCAGCCCTGCCGCCATTTGTGCGGTGTACTCCTTTTTCTCCTCCGCTGTCAGGGAGGAGGACTTCAGACTCTTTTGCAGGGTGTCCATGGCTTCATCGTGTGCCTTTTCCCGCTTGAGACGGGCCTGTTCAAAAAAGCGGGTGCCGCTGTCGTTTGCAACGCTGACAAGCTGTGCTTCGCCGTAGTTTTTGCTGGCACCGGAGGCCGCTTCTGCTTCTGTGGGCAGCGCATCCGTGATGGTGGTCTCGGCATCTGCTTCCACCGGCTCTGCCGAGACCATGAGGGTGTCGTCCTCTGTCTGCGGGGTGATGTCCGCCCGGGCATACTGCCAGTTTAAGTAGACGGCAATGACCAGTGCCGCCGCCAGTGTCAGGGCGGTGACCCTGCGGGTGTTTCTGGAAAGTGCTCTCATAAAACGCTTCCTCCTTTGGGTTTTCGGTAAAACTATTTCGGTACTTGATCAAAGCAGCGGCTCAGCGCTTGCGCTGTTCCACACAGATGCGGTTCGTGGGCAGATTCAGCAGCGAATGCAACAGCTCGGTGATGCGGGCTGCAATGCGGACATCTCCCCCGCCCTCACACAGCACGGCGACCCCGCAGACCTGCGGCAGATAGGTTGTCTCGGCAAGCGCAGAGCCATCCTGCAAAAGAACATGGGTCTCCTGCTGCTGCAGCTCCCCGGTCTGGGTGTCCACCGCATAGACGGTCTCCTCTCCGGTGGTCAGGGTGACCATGACCGTGGTGCGCCCCGCTCCCTGCAATTGACTGATAAGCCCTTCCAGTTGCTGCTCCAGCTGGGTCTGATACTGGCTGACGGTGGCTGTTTGGGCGGTGGATGCCGCTGCTTTCTGCGTATCGCCACCGGGTAAAAGTTCCGACAGCAAAAGCAGCAGCATTGCCAGTACACCGACAGCCACCGCCAGCGAAGTGCGGCCCTTGCTGCTTTGCAGAGAGCGAAAAACGGAAAGCAATTCGTTCTTTTTCATGGTGTGCTCTCCTCCGCTGCCGTTGGAGCACCCAGCGTCTGCTGCAAAAAGCTGAGCGCTGCCTGCTTTTGGGCTGCGGTGCAGCCCGCCGGGAAAGCAGCAACAGCCTTTTTTACCACGACCTGCTGCCCGGCTTTTTCCAGTGTGACTGTCACACGAATATCCAGCCCGAACTGTTGACGGCACTGTACGGCGCAATACTCCTCCAGCCGGGCTTTGGTCTGGGTCAAGATCTCCGTTTCCAGTACATCCGACTGTATAGCAGACAGAGCCGCCGGGGCTGTATTGCCCGAAAAAGCGGCCGCAACCCTGCCCGGCAGGTGCGGCAGCTGCGCAAGAAGGACTGCTAAAATATATAGCCCGGCTACGGCTTTTATGCACCGGCCAGCCCAGCCTTGTCCGCCAAAAAGACTGACCAGCTCCGCCCCGATGCACGCCATGCAGAACACTGCCGCAGCCCGCTGAAATGCCTGCATCTAACCACCCCCTGTCAGCATCAGCAGCACGATGCCCACCACAAACAACATGAAAAACAAGGCCGTGACTGCCGCCATACAGCGCGCGGCTTCAGCAAAGCATTGCAGCAGCTTATGGCATTGCTCCAGCCCGCCGATCCCGGCAAGCCAGCTACAGCAGGACAGAAAAAACAGATGTACCAGCAGCCCGAGATACAAGGGCGCAAACTCTGCCCCGATGCTGAGCAATGCGGCAATACCAAGGGTGCTTTTGAGCAGCTGCATCCCGGCCAACACCGCGTCTGCCGCGCTGCTCAGCGCCTGCCCCACGATGGGCACGCTGCCGGTCAGCAGCTGCCCCAGACGAGAGGTAGAACGATCCAGCTGCACCGTTACCACGCGCTGAATACTCATCAGGGCGGCAAACGCTTTGCCCGCCCAGCCGATGGCCTGCCGCAGCAGCCGCCCGGTCAGGGTGCAGCCCTCGGACAGGCTTTTGCGGGAGCTGATGCCGCAGGCCATGCTGATGGCAAGGTAGCTGCGCAGCAGCGGCTGCAGCCAGAGAGTGACCGCCTGTGCGATAAAACACAGCACCGTGAGCAGAAAGCCGTTTGCAGCCGCTCCGGCGTTCCACTCCCCGCCAGCCGCCAGTACGCCGCTATATACCGGCAAAAAGCCCAGCAGATAGCTTTTCCACCCGGCCATCCGGGTACACAGCGCGGCGGCAAGCTTGTCCAGTTCCTGCCACAATAAAACGCCACAGCCACCGGCAGCAGCCAGTTCCAGCAGTGCTTTGTCGGCAGTGTCCTGCAAGAGAAATGCCAGCCCGGCTGCAAGCGATAAAAAAAGCAGAATAGCGGCATATTGTTGCAGCGCATCCCGCAGCAATTGCACCGGCTCGGCGGCAAACAAACGCAGCAGGGTGCCCAGCGGGTCTGCCGCAAACTGCTCGGCCTGCACAGGTGCTTTTTCGAGATAAGTCTGCCACGGTGCGACTTCTGCAGCCGCAGCTTTCAGAGTAGTTTTGCTGCACAGAATGCTCAGTATTACCACGCAAATGATAAGGCTGCGTTTTTTCATCCCACCAGCCCCCAGATCGTCTGGAATATCTGTTCCAGCAGCGGCCATACTGCCGCCAGTACAAGACACCGCCCCGCCAGCCCGGCGCACCATGCAAGGGCATCCGCTCCGGCTTCCTCGCAGAGAGTACGGACGTAATCTGCCAGCAGCAAAATCCCAGCGCTGCGCAAAAGGCAGGAAAATGCTTGCGCATTGGTGCGCTGCCCCAGCTGCACGAATGCTTGCAGTACCCCGCGCAGCGGCTGTGCCAGACGGAGCAGCAGCCACACCGCAGCACCCAGCGAAAGCAGCAGTGTAAACGCCGGGGAGTACCGCTGCAATAGAATGCCTGCAAAGGCTGCCAGCAACAGCGCCGTCAGTACCGGAACTGCCGCGCTCATAGCGCAAACAAAGACCGGATGGTAGCAAACAGGGTACTGATCTGCTTGACGAGAATGGAGAGCACCACTACAAGCCCGGCCAGCGTGGTCATCATGGCCTGATCCTCCCGCCCGGAGCGGATGAGCAGCTGATTGAGCACCGCGACTATGATGCCGATGGCCGCAATTTTGAACACAAGCTCGATATCCATCCGTTTCTCCTTTGTCCCATACAGCCTTTACAAAAAGAGCAGCGCCAGCATCATGCCGCCTGCCAATCCCAGACGGTGCGGCAGACCGGCCTGCCGCTGTGCTGCGCGGCGTGCCTGCTGCAAATAGTCCTCGAACCGCGCCGTATAGTAATCCAGCCGTTCGCATTCCTGTGCGGCCTCTGCACGGCCAAGACCGCCAAAACATTCTGTGAAGCAGGCGCGTTCTGTCGCCGAAAGCTGCCCCGGTGCAGGCAGCTGCTGCAATGTGCCATCGTGAGTTTGCGCTAACACCCCCTCGCGGCAAAGCTGCCGGTAGAGGCTTTGCAGGTCTGCCCGGCGGTACTGTATCTCCTGCCGGATGCGCTGTAATAACGCGATGGTGCGCTGCAAGGCGGCAAGATGCAGGGTGGTTTTGGCTTGTACTGCGTCCCCCGCCAGCCAGCCGCACAGCGGGAGCAAAAGCAGACTAAACCCGCGCAGAAGGCTGCTCATACGGCACGCACCTCCCGGATGCAGCCCGGCGTCTCCCGCCCGGCAAGGACGACCAGCTGCCGCAGCATCCCGCGTTGCAGCAGGGTCTGCACCTGTGGGCGGCACTGCGCCTGTGCGGCATCCGGCGCATGGATGCTGGCAATAAAGTCCACCCCGCTGAAAAAGCCCTGTTCCAGTGCCATCGTTTCCTCCAGACTGCCCAGCTCGTCCAGCAGGATCACTTGCGGTGCCAGTGTGCGCAGCGCCATCTGGACGGCACGGGCTTTATCCACCCCGCCAATGCGCTCCAACGGCGGCAGGGGCTGCTCCGGCGGGAAAAGTTCCCCCCGCTCGTCCACCACTGCCACCAGACGCTGCCGCTCGGCCAGCGTCAGGGCGATGGTGCGCAGCAGGGTGGTCTTGCCGCTGCCGGGTTCTCCCACCACCAGCAGCCCGGTAAAATGCTGCTCCAACAGCTTGTCCAGCGCGGGCGGCAGGCAGATGGCGCAGCTGCGTGCGATTCGCAGGTTGAGCGAGGTGACCTTTTGCAGCGCAATGCTCTGCCCTTCCCGCTGCACGAACTGTCCCGCTACGCCCACACGGTTGCCGGCGGCAGTGGTCAGGTAGCCCTCGGCAAGCTCCCTTTCATGGGTGTGTACCGAGCCGTTGCAAAGGGTGTGGAAGATCTCCTCTATCTGCAGCGCATCCAGCCGCATTGCAGCCAATGCCGGTGGACAACCCGGCAAAACTGAAGCAGCGCATTGCCGTCCTTGTACGGCAAAAGTGACCGCACAGCCTATACGCAGCCGCAGCTCCTGCACGCGCACTGCCGTTTGTGCAGGCAACTGTGCCAGCGGTGCTGCCAGCCAAGCGGGAAGGGCTTTGACAGCCCGGTAATACTCGTCCACTTTGGTTTCTCCTTCCACGAAAGCTTTGTGCTAGCATTGTATGCGCTTTGCGCGTTCTTAGAACTGGGAACAATCAAACAAAAAAGCCCCTGCAACAGCGTTGCAGAAGCTTTTGAAATTATTTGTATTTTGACATTCGGAAGGTCACTTTAAGTCGTTTCCTGTTCTGCCGGGGCATCTTGCATCATGGCAAGGAACTCCTGCTCGGTCAGCACCGGCACGCCCAGCGCCTGCGCCTTGGTCAGCTTGGAGCCCGCCGCCGCACCAGCCACCACATAGGCCGTTTTTTTGGAGACAGAGCCGCTGGCTTTGCCGCCGTTTTTCACGATCAATGCTTCGGCTTCGTTGCGGGAGAGGGTCTCCAGCGTACCGGTGACCACCAGCGTTTTGCCCGCCAGCTTGTCCCCCTTCGGTTCGCCCTTCCACTGCATATTGACCCCGGCATCTGCCAAGCGGTGTACAAGGTCGGTGGTGCCTTCCTTAGCAAAGAATTCCACCACGCTCTGCGCCATCACGCCGCCAAAACCGTCGATCTGGCTGATCTGCTCTGCGGTGGCTTCCCGGATGGCCTGCAGCGTGCCGAAATATTCTGCCAGCAGCGCGGCTGCCTTATCGCCAATGTTGCGGATGCCAAAGCCGAACAAAAGCTTATCCAGATTGTTCTGCTTGGAAGCCGTAATGGCCTGTAACAAGTTGTCTGCGCTTTTCTCCTTGAATTTGTCCAGTTCCAGCAGCTGTTCCCGGGTCAACGTGTAGATATCCGCTGCAGAATGCACCAGCTCTTTTTCCACCAATTGGGTGGCCACTGCCTCGCCCAAGCCATCGATATCCATGGCGTCCCGGGATGCAAAATGGATGATATTGCGCAACGCCTGTGCCGGGCACTCCGGGTTTACACAGCGCAGGGCAGCCTCGTCCTCCAGATGCACCACCGGCGCACAGCAGGAGGGGCAGACCGTGGGCATGGTGTAGGGTTCAGCGTCCTCCGCATGATGGGTGACCCCGATGACCTCCGGGATGATATCGCCTGCCTTACGTACCTGAATGGTATCCCCGATGCACAGCCCGAACTGCCGGATGAAGTCCTCGTTGTGGAGGGTGGCGCGGGCTACCGTGGTGCCTGCCAGAAATACCGGGTCAAAGCAGGCAGTGGGGGTAAGCACGCCGGTGCGTCCCACAGCTACCTCGATGCTGCGCAGGGTGGTCTCCTTGACCTCCGGCGGGTACTTGAAGGCAATAGCCCAGCGCGGGAATTTGTTGGTAGAACCCATCAACTCCCGCTGGGCAAAATCGTTCACCTTGATAACCGCACCGTCCATGTCAAAATCCAGCTTGGCACGGTTCTGGCCGATGTTCTCGATCTCGGCAATGGCGTCCTCGATATCATGCACTACATGGTAGCGCGGCGAGACCGGCAGGCCAAGGCTCTTGAGGTAATCCAGACTTTCGGAGTGCTTGGTCAGGGTCTTGCCACGGATCTGCTGCACGTTGAACACAAAGATGGAAAGTCCCCGGCTACCGGTGATACGGGCATCCTTCTGCCGCAGAGAACCGGCCGCTGCATTGCGGGGGTTTTTGAAGGGTGCAGCGCCCTGCAATTCCTGCTCGGCGCACAGGTGCTGAAAGGCCTCATGGGGCATATACACCTCGCCGCGCACCTCCAGAAACTCCGGTGCATCTTTAAGGGTCTTGGGGATGCTGCGGATGGCACGCACGTTTGCGGTAACATCCTCGCCCACCACGCCGTCACCGCGGGTAGAGGCGCGGACAAGCTGCCCATTCTCGTACTCCAAGCTGCAGGAAAGACCGTCGATCTTAATTTCCACAACATATTCCGGCTCTACCCCGGCTTCGCGGACGCGGCGGTCAAAGTCCCGCAGCTCATCAAAGGAAAACGCATCCAGCAGACTTTCCATCTTAACGGCATGGGTCACCTTGGGCAGTTTACTGCTGGCGGTGCCGCCCACCTTCTGGGTGGGCGATGTCGCTGTGACAAGCTGGGGGAACTGCGCTTCCAGCTCCTTCAGCTCCCGCGTCAGGGCATCGTATTCAAAATCTTCCAACTCCGGTGCATCCTGATCGTAGTAAAGCCGGTTGTTTTTCTCAATAACTGCGCGCAGTTCTTCCACGCGCTTTTTAGCCTGTTCCAGTTCCAAATATTCCACTCTCCCGCGATATGATTTTATTTTCTGCCTGCTGTGCTCAATGCAATCTACCGAGCGCAGATCGACCCGGGCAGAAAACATTCTGATTCTATAAACTGTACTTCAGTATACCACATCCATGGATGGTCTGCAAAGTGTAAAATACAAATCGTATTTTTGAGTGTTCTTACGTATTGAAATCGATATCAGTGCAGTACTTGCGTTGATTTCAAATCACCTGTCGAAGATACTAAACGTATACTTGTTATATTTTGCAGCGTTGATTCGTTTTATTTTTGAATTTCTTTTATTGGATTCACCAGTAATTCTTTGTACTGTATTTTCTGCGCAGCACGAACAAAAAACACCCCTCCCCGGCGCGGTAGCTTATGCTGTCCGGGAAAAGGGTGCGTTTTTTCGATTATTTACAGCCTTACGTTCAGGTGACTGGGATCAGCAGCCGCTGTGCCTGCGGCAGGCTGGTAAGCTCTTCCTCCAGCTGGTTTGCCGCAAGGATCTGCGCCGGGGCCACATGGAACCGCCGGGCCACCGCAAACACCTCCTCCCCCGCCTGCGCGTAGTAGATGCGCAAGGCGATCTCGGGGTCGGTGTCGGGCAGCGGGTCACCAAGGATGATACTGCCGATGACCGGGCTTGTGGCACAGCCTAAGATCGTGCCCTCTGCCCGGACTGTAATCGTTGCTTCCAGCGTACCGCCCGCACAGGTGCATTGCACGTTCTCAGTGCTGAGCCAGCATTCCGGCACAAGCATAGTTCCTTCCGGCGGTGTGATGGGCAGCGGGATATTGACCTCCAAGGTTTTCTCGTAGCTTTCCAGCTCGCCGAGGGTATTTTCTGCGAGGGCTGTTACCACTGCTTTGGCGGTAAGCACCCAGCCCTCCCCTTTTTGGACGGTCTGCTGCGGACCGTAGTGCACAAAGCAGGCCCGCAGCTGCGCCCCTGCATCCGGCAGCGGGCCGGAGCCTGTGGCGGTGGCGGTATCGTTCAGGGTGCAGAGCAGCTGCTCCGTGACAAGCGGCTGCGGTGTGAGCTCCGTTTCAAACCGGGTGGAAAAAGCATCCACCGCTACTTGCAGCTGATAGCTGCGCCATGCCCGCAGATGCAGCATGACGTTTGCCGTCAGCTGGGCAGCGGCGCTTTCTGCCTGCGACAGGGTAAACCCCACCGGCTCTGCCACACATAAGCAATGGCAGTCCTCGGTGATGCCCTCTAGATCTATCACCTGCTGGAAGGGCAGCGCCGCCGCCTGACTTTGCAGGGCAGTATCCCCTTCTGCCCGCCACGCGCACTGCACCCGCAACTCCCCCTTGACCACAGCTTTACCGGCAAGCAGCTTTACCTCTGCCACACAGGCGTTGCCGGTAATATCCAGTACAGCCGCCGGAGGCTTTGCAAAGACAAGCTCGCCCTCCAAAGTGACCAGCTTATCCAGCACGGCCACGCTGCGCACGCCTTGCAGTGTGCGCAGCTGCTGCTCGATACCGCCATCTGCCAGCGCCGTAATGACCTCGGTCTTGCACTGTGTGTGTACCGTGACCACCAGCCCATAGGCACCTCGCACCTCGATGCGGCGCGGGTCTGCCGCGCGGGTGTTGAGGTACTCTGTCTGCCCTTCCACCACGGCTGTCCATGCGGTAAAAGCCAGCTCCGGCAGTTCCAGCTGCCGGGTGAAGGGCAGCTTTTGCTCGGTCTGGCACAAGCCTTTTTCCGCTTCGCTCTGGTAAAACACTGTGCATCGCAGATAGCCCTCTAAGGTAAGTCTGCCCGGCTGCAGCTGCCGCTGCAGCACCACCGGGTGGACAAAGCACTTTACCAGCTTACCCACCGGCGGCAAATCGTCCGAAATGCGGATCTCGGTCTCCAGCGGAAGTTCTGCCTTTACGGTACAGCCCGCCCCGCCCTGCGGCAGCGTGTCCCGGAATATCTTCAGTTCCATGTGCAGTGCGCTCCTTTCCCTGTCCGTTTCCGTAAGAGTGTATGCGGCAGCAGACGACGGTATGCCGACAGCAAAAGACCGGTGTGCAGCAGCTGCCACACACCGGCCTTTTATGGATTCAGTTCTCTTTGCGGATGCCGAACAGCTTGCGCAGAATGCCGCACAGCGCTTTCGGGCTGCGAATGACCACTACCTGCATCTCCACCCCGCCTTTCGCTCATGTTTACCCCATTATAGCGTCTGACAGGCAAAAATGTTCCGGGAATGGTTCAATCCGCGATGGTCTCCACCACCACCAGCGCGCCCTGCCGGGTGCTGATGGTGATGCAGCTTGAACCTTCGGCGTACTCGTTGCTTACGCCCAGCGGATAGCCTGCTGTGAGTACGGCATCCTCCAGCTCGTAGAAGGAGCCTTTTTCATACACGCCCTCGGCGCGCCCTTCCATGGGGAAGGCTGAAAAGTAGAAGAACTCCTCCCTGGGATAGCTGCGGCTCTCGCCCGGCAGCACAAAGGTGATGCGGGAGCGCTCGTCCTGCAAGGCGGCACGGATGCCGCGCTGCTCCAGCCCAAGGCCGGTGCACAGGTTTGCAAGGGTATGCTCCACCCGCCTGCCGCCCAGTGCACCCAGCAAAAGCACCTCGTCAAAGCCCTTCTGTGCAGCAAGCTTTGCGGCATACTCGGTATCGGTGTCGTCCTTGACGTGGGGAAGAACAACGATATCGTCCGTATCCTGCTGCGGACAGGGAGCGGAATCAAAGTCGCCTACAATGATATCTGGTTTACAGCCCAGCCGCACACAGTTGCGGTAGCCCGCATCGCAGGCAATGATAAAATCATCGCTGCGCAGCAGGCGCTTGAGCTCCGGCTGCACCGGGCAGGCGGAAAGGATCACACAACGGGACATTATATTCTTCCTTCCGTATTACACTTTCGGGCGCTGCCAGTCCTTGACATCCTTTACCTCGTCGTACATGGCGCAGTAGCTGTCGTACCGGGTCTGGGAAAGTTTGCCCTCTGCCAGCGCTGCCCGCACAGCACAGCCTTTTTCGCTGCGGTGGGAGCAGCCGGTAAACTGGCACTGACCCAGATAAGGACCGAACTCCGGGAAGGCGTGTTCCAGATTCTCCTTGGGGATGAACCCGGCACGGTTGGCTTCCAAGCTGGCAAAGCCCGGGGTGTCGGCAATGCGTCCGCCGTAGGCTTCAAAGACGGTCACCTCACGGGTGGTGTGTCGGCCGCGTCCCAGCTTCTGGCTGATGGCGCTGGTCTCGCGGGCAGCGTCCGGCAGCAGTGCATTCAGCAGGGTGGATTTTCCCACGCCGGAGTTGCCGCAGAAAGCGCACAGCCTGCCGTTGATCCACTGCTTCACTTCGTCCAGCCCGGTACCGCTTTCGTAGTCGATACGGATAAATGGCAGAGTGGACTTTGCATAGGCGTTTGCCAGAAAATCCGCCTCGGCAAGGTCGCTTTTGGTGCACACCACCACCGGCTGTACGCCCTTATCCACCGCAATGGCGGAAAGCTTATCCAGCACCAGCGTGCTGGGGGTGGGCTGGGTAGTGCTTGCCACAAGAAACAGCACATCCAGATTTGCCACCGGCGGGCGCACAAAAACGTTTTTACGGGGGGCGATCTGTGCAATGACCGCCGCACCGTTTTCGGTCTCCAGCGTTACCTCATCTCCTGCCACAGGGGTGATCTTCTGCTTGCGGAAGATGCCGCGGGGCTTGCACTCCACGATGCCATCCGGCGTTTTTACATAGTAAAAGCCGCCAATGCCTTTTACGATATAACCGTTCATGCATATCCTCCGTCAACCCAGCAGCGAGGACCACCAGTCCAGAATACCGCCGCCTGTGGAGCTGCTGCTGGAGCTCGGCTCGCTGCTGCTGCCGGTGCTCTCGCCGCCGGTAGAGCCTTCACCAGTAGTGCCGGAAGTACCGTCACTGCCCGGCTGCTCCGGTTCCTGCGCCGGTGCAGCGCCTGCGCTGACCACAACGTTTACGCGGCTGTTCAGCTTCGCGGTGGTACCTGCTGCAGGGTTCTGGCTGAGCACCGTGCCTGCGGGCTGGTCGCTGTATTCTTCGCTCTGGCTGCCAAGACCCAGATGGTTCTGCACCAGCAGGGTGCGGGCATCATCCACGCTCATGCCGGTAAGCGAGGGCACCTTGGTGGTGGTGGACACCTGCGGACGGCTGATATAAAGGATGACCGTAGAGCCTGCCGCCACCTGCGTACCGGCGGCAGGGTCGGTGCGGATGACCGCACCGGAGGCCACCGAGGTATCCACAGCCTGTGTGACCAGCACCGAAACGCCCAGTGCCTTGAGCTGCTGCTCTGCGTCGGTCTGCACATAGTTGGTCAAGTCCGGCACCGTGACATACTGGGTGCCCAGACTGACGGTCAGCGTTACGCTCTGACCCTCGCGGACGGTGCGGCCGGACACCGGCGACTGCTTATAGATATAACCGGCAGCATAGTTGCTGTTATATTCTTCTTCCCACTCCGGGGAGATCTGGCCGGATGCGATCTGATCCGTGGCCATGGCCTGATCCTTGGTCATGCCGATATAGTCCCCAAGGGTGACATCAGCCTTGTTGTTCATCAGGTTAGAGGAGTCGTTCAGGATCATCCAGCACAGCGCCATGCAGGCCAGTGCAAAGGCAATGGTGATGCCGAACAAGGCCGGCAAAAAGACGGTGCGGCGCTTTTTGACAGGCTTATTCTTGCCGTTTTTGCGGGGGGCAGGCTGTTCGTTCTGACGGATCGCGCGGTTCTGATTCATGGTACGTTTCACCACCTTTTCGGGTGCTTCTTCTGTAATATACTGATATTCAAACAGCACGGAGGGGTTCTGCACATAGGTATCCAGAGCTTCCAGCATCGCCCGTGCCGAGGGGTAGCGGTTCTGGGGGAGCTTCGCCATAGCCTTTTCTGTGATCTCCACCAGCGCATAGGGCACCTCCGGTGCCAGCTCGTGCAGCGAGCGGGGCTCGTCCGAGATCTGCTTGATGGCAACCTCCACCACATCATCGGCGTCAAAGGGCAGATGACCAGAGAGCATCTCGTACATCATGACGCCTACCGAGTAGATGTCGCTGGTGCGGTCGGTCTCGTCGCCTTTGGCCTGTTCCGGGCTGATATAATGCACACTGCCCATCGCCTTGCCGGCCAGCATCTGGTTATCTGCCCGGGAAATGCGGGCGATGCCGAAGTCCATCATGCGCAGCTGGCCATTATCCAGCAGCATAATGTTCTGGGGCTTGATATCCCGGTGCACGATGCCGTTGGCGTGGGCGTGCTCCAGCGCCTTGAGGATCTGGGAGATGAAGTGCACGGTCTCCCGGCTGGAAAGCTTGCCGCCCCGCTCGTTGAGGTACTCCCGCAGGGTCATGCCATCCACATACTCCATGACGATATATTGCAGATGGTCATTGACCGAAACATCGTACACCTTGACGATATTGGGGTGGTTCAGCAGGGAGATGGCCTTGGATTCGTTTTTAAAGCGGCGCACAAGATCCGGGTCGTGCATATATTCCTGCCGCAGCACCTTGACGGCCACCACAGTCCCGGCGGGCACGGGGCCGTTCTGTCCCCGCATGACCGCCTTATACACATTGGCCATGCCGCCGGAGCCGATCAGTTCCTGCACCTCGTATAGGCCGTCCAGTCTTTTACCGATCAGGTTATCCATGGCGCACCTCCATCGGCTCTACCCCCACCAGCAGGGCGGTGATATTGTCCGGGCCGCCGTTTTCGTTGGCGGTGCGGATCAGAACATCCGGCAGATCATAAAAAGACCCGCTGCGCAGCAGCTGCTCCAGCTGCTCTGTGGGCACGGCATTGGTCAGGCCATCCGTGCACAGCAGCAGAACGTCCCCTGCCTGCAGCGCCACGGTGGTGAACTCCGGCTCCAGCCGGTAATCCACACCCAGCGCCCGGGTGATGATGTTTTTCTGCGGGTGATGCTCTGCCTGCTCCTGCGTGATGGTGCCGCAGTCCACCAGCTCCTGCACATAGGAGTGGTCGTGGGTCAGCTGCGCCAGCTTACCGTCCCGGTACAGGTAGGCGCGGGAATCGCCCGCGTGGCTCAGATAGGCCTTGCCGCCACGCACCAGAGCGCAGACGGCAGTGGTGCCCATACCGGCCAGAGACTCCTCCCGCAGCGCCTTCTGGAACACATAGCGGTTGGCGCTGAGCAGCGCCTTCTTTAAAAAGGTCTCCTCTTCGCCGGGGATGCACTGGCTGTACTGCTCCTGAAAGCAGCGCTCGATGACGCTGCACGCACACTGCGAGGCTTCCCGCCCGCCGCGTGCGCCGCCCATGCCATCGCACACCAGCGCCCAGGCTGCATCGCCGGGCAGCTCCCCGGCACGGTAGTCATCCTGATTGTCCTGCCGGACGCGTCCTACATCCGTTTTTCCTGCAAGTTTCATAGGTTTCTCCCTCTATTTATGCCTTGCCGTTCATTTCGTCGCGGCGTAGCTGGCCGCAGGCGGCACTGATCTCGCTGCCAAGGCGGCGGCGCACCGTGGCGTTTACGCCAAGGCTTTCAAGCTTTTGCTGGAACCGGCGCACATTGGCTGCATCCGTAGCGGAGTACGGACTGCCGTCCACCGGGTTGATGGGGATCAGATTTACATGAGCGCCCATGCCCCGGATCAGATCTGCCAGCTGCTTTGCGCAGATATCAGAATCATTGACACCGCGCACCATGGAATATTCAAAGCTGACCCGGCGGCCGGTGGTCTCCTGATACCGGCGCACGGTCTGGATCAGCTGCTCCACCGGGTAGGCATCGTTGACCGGCATCATGCTGCTGCGGATCTGGTTGGTGGGTGCGTGCAGCGAGATGGAAAGGGTAAGCTGCAGCTTTTTTTCCGCCAGCTGGTCGATCTTAGGCACAAGGCCGCAGGTGGAAAGGCTGATATTGCGCATCCCGATATTGACGCCCTCGGGCGAGGTGATGTTCTCCAAAAAGCGCATCACCTCGTCAAAGTTATCCAGCGGCTCGCCGATGCCCATGAGCACGATATGCGAGATGCGCTCGCCGATATCCTTCTGGGCAGTGTAGATCTCGGAGCAGATCTCGCCTGCTTCAAGGTTACGCACCCGCCCCGCCTGCGTGGAAGCGCAGAACCGGCAGCCCATGCGGCAGCCCACCTGCGTGGACACGCACACGGTATTGCCGTAGTGGTAACGCATGACAACAGTCTCGATGCAGTTGCCGTCTGCCATGCGCAGCAGATACTTCACAGTACCGTCCTTAGCTTCCTGACGGCGTTCGATCTGCGGTGCAGCGATATAAAAGGTTTCTTCCAGCTTTGCCAGCAGGGTCTTGGGCTGGTCGGTCATGGCAGAAAACTCGGTGACCAGTTTCTGGTGCACCCAGTGGAAGATCTGCTTTGCCCGGAAACCCGGCTGTCCCAGCGCTTTCAGTTCAGCAGTCAATTCTGCCAGCGTCAGGGAAGAAATACAGCGTTTTTGTTCCATTCTGTTCTCCTATAAGAGGATACGACCCACAAAGGTCGTGCTTATTGCGTTGCGGCGGCTTTTTGCAGCACACACAGGAAAAAACCGTCCATGCCGGTACGGGTGGGCACCGAAAGGCAGCCGTGCTCCCCTGCCGTCATCCCGGCGGGCAGCGGTACATCCGGCGCGCAGACCTCAAATTCCGGGTGACGCTGCAAAAAGGCTGCGATTTGCTGCTGATTTTCTGCCGGGTCGATGGTGCAGGTGGAGTAGACCAACCGCCCGCCCGCCTTGAGCAGCGCCGCAGCGGTATCCAGAATTGCCGCCTGTGTGGCAAGCAGTTCTGCCTGCCGGGCAGCTTCCAGCTTTTTATAGCGGAGATCCGGCTTTTTTGCCAGAATGCCCAAGCCGCTGCAAGGCACATCCGTCAGGATGCGGTCTGCCATGGGCAGTGCAGGGTTCGGCTTGGTGGCATCGTTGCACAGGGTATGCACCCCGGCAAAGCCCATGCGATCCACAGCGGTTCGGATCAGCCCTACACGGTTTTCTGCCGCATCACAGCTGTACAGTTCTCCTGTGCCCTGCATCTGCTCGGCCAGCAGAATGGTCTTGCCGCCGGGGGCAGCACACAGATCCAGCACCGTCTCGCCGGGGGCTGCACCTACGCAAAGAGCTGCCAGCTGACTGGCCTGCCCCTCCACATGGTAGTACCCCTGCCGGAACAGCTCGTTGTCTGCCGGGCTGCCCGCAAACCGTGCCAGCACACTGCCGGGCACGATGCCCTGCCGCACCTCTGCTGCGCCCTGCTCTGTGAGCAGCGCACACAGCTGTGCAGCGTTGGCCTTGATGGGATTTGCGCGCAGGCTGGTCAAACCTCCATCGGCCTGATAGGTCAGGATGCCCAGTGCTTCATCCGGGTAGTTTTTGTGGAGGAATTCCGCCACATCCCGCCCGGCAGAGCCAAGCACCATCAGGCGCTGGATCTCGTCTGTAAAGACGGCAGCGTCTAAATCATAGCCGCAGGCCTTGCGCAGCACAGCGTTGACAAGGCCGGAAGCGCTGGATTTTTTAAAGGTGCGGGTCAGCTTGACCGCTTCGTTCACCGCAGCGGAGACAGGCACCTGCATATAGCGCGCCTGTGCCAGTGCAGCGCGCAGAATCTCCCGCACGGGGGCATCCAGCTTCGCCAGACCCTTGGGCAGAAACTGCTCCAGAATATAGTCCAGCGTGCCCCGGTGCTCCAATACGGTGTAGAAGATGGCGCTTGCAAAGCCCTTATCCCGGCCTTCCAGCTTCTGGCGCTTGAGCTCTGCGTCCAGCACCAGATTGGAAAAGCCGTCCTGCTCCTGCCGTATCAGTGCGGCAACTGCCGCCGCACGCGGATTTGCCGCCATCAGAGGTTATCCCCCGTTTTCAGGCGCAGACCCGCTGCAAAGGCGGTGCCATCCATGGGCTTTTTGCCCTCCGGCACAACTTCCAGCAGCTGGATAGCACCCTCGCCGCAGGCTACGGTCAGGGGCTTTGTGGCCAGCACAGTGCCGGGGGCTTCACCGTTGGCGGCAGCCACGCGGCAGGACATCACCTTAAGTTTTTTGCCGCCGGAAGTGATAAACCACGCACCCGGCCAAGGATTCATGCCGCGCACCCAGTTATGGATATGGGCGGCAGAGTCTGTAAGGTGGAACTCTGCCATCTCCTTGTTCAGCATGGGGGCAAGGGTGGCGTTTTCGTAGTCTTGCGGCACAGCCGTCAGGGTACCTGCGGCGATTTGGGGAATAGTCTCGCACAGAGCTTCGGCGCCCACAGCGGTAACGCGGTCAAACAATTCGCCGCTGGTCTCCTCGGGGTCAATAGCGATTTTTTTACAGTACAGTACATCGCCGGTATCCAGCCCTTCGTCCATCTGCATGATGGAAACGCCGGTCTCGGCGTCACCGTTCAGCACCGACCACTGCACCGGGGCGCTGCCGCGATACTTCGGCAGCAGCGAAACGTGCAGGTTGATGCAGCCATAGCGGGGCATTTCCAGCACGGACTTCGGCAGGATGCAGCCATAGGCCACCACCACGATCAGCTCCGGGGCGAGGGCACGGATGTTTTCATCCTCGCTGCCGTCCCGCAGGGTGCGGGGCTGGAACACAGGTGTGCCGTGCGCCAGAGCAACCTCCTTGACCGGCGGCGCGGTGAGCACCTGCTTGCGGCCGACCGGCTTATCCCGCCGGGTGTACACGGCACAGATATCGTGCCCGGCGGCATATAGGGCTTTCAGGCACTCGGCGGCAATATCCGGCGTGCCCATGAACAAAATGCGCATCAGTTGTTTCCTTTCGCTTCGCGGGCAGCCTTTTTGCCTTCCTCGGTATCCTCATAGAAGTACTCGCTGGACTCCATGATGGTGATGCCGTCCAGATGGTCGTTCTCGTGCTGGATGCAGCGGCCCAGCAGACCGTCAGCTTCCAGCTCGAACCATTCGCCGTTGCGGTCCTGCGCACGCACCTTGACGGCAACCGGGCGAGTCACAGCGCCGTTATGTCCTGGGAAGGACAGGCAGCCCTCGTAGGCGGTCTCCTCTTCCTCGGAAACGGCAAGGATCTCAGGGTTGACGAAGTCAATGAACTTGTACTCGTAATCCTCGGGGATCTCCTCCGGGGCATCGGTGGTGTCCCACACCACGAACAGGCGGCGCATCATGCCTACCTGCGGGCCAGCCAGACCCACGCCATCGGCGGCGATCATGGTCTCGCGCATATCGTCCAACAGAGTAGCCAGACGGTCGTCAAAATTGGTCACAGGGCGGCAGACCTTGTTCAGGATGGGGTCGCCTTCTTTAACAATATTACGGATAGCCATAATGGTACCTCCAGTTTTATCAGATGTCACCATCCGAGTGCAGGTCTACGATGACCGATGCCTTGGACGGCAGTTTTTCTTTTTCATACAGTGCCAGTGCAGCACGCACAAGGTCGCGGAAGCGGCGGTCGTTGCGGCACTTGACGGTGAGCTTATAGCGGTAGGTGTCGTTGATCTTTTCAATGCTGCCGGGCGTAGGACCCAGAATGCGCAGGGGCAGATCCGGCTGCTTGGCCGCCTGCTGCCCTAAAAGCACCGAGAAACGGGCAGCGGCGCGCGCCACCTCGTTCTCCTTTGCACCGGCAAAGCCGATGACGCACAGCCCGCAGAAGGGCGGGTACAAGCCCAGCCTGCGGTAGTCGATCTCCTGCTCATAGAAAGCATCGTAATCCTGCGCGGCGGCAAGGGTGAGCACCGGGTTGTCCGGGTCGGTGGTCTGGATGATGGCAAAGCCGGGCTCTTTTGCGCGGCCGCTGCGTCCCACCACCTGCGTGATCAGGCTGAACACGTTCTCGTATGCCCGGAAACCCTGTGCAAACAGCAGCGAATCAATGCCCAGAACGCCCACAAGGGTCACATCCTCGAAGTCCAGCCCTTTTGCCACCATCTGGGTACCCACCATGATGTCGTATTCATGCGCTGCAAATTTGGCAAGCAGCTTTTCGTGGGCGTCCTTGGCGGCGGTAGAGTCCTGATCCATGCGCAGCACCCGTGCCTCCGGGAAGAGCTTTGCCAGTTCCTCCTCGGCCTTCTGGGTGCCAAAGCCCCGGTACTGCAGCTTGCCGCCGCAGGCCGGGCAAAGGGTGGGCGGCGGCTCCTGCTGGGAGCCGCAGTAGTGGCACAGCACCTTATGCGCTGATTTGTGGTACACCATGGGCACGCTGCACTTGGGGCACTTGAGCACCTCGCGGCAGTCCTCGCACTGGGCAATGGTCTGATAGCCCCGGCGGTTGAGCAAAAGGATGGTCTGCTTTTCCGCGTCCAGATTGCGGCGGATGGCATCTTCCAGCGCAAGGCTGATCTCGCGGGGATTGCCCGCAGCCAGTTCTGCCCGCATATCCACGATCTGCACACTGGGCAGCGGGTTGCCGCCGTAGCGCTTGGTCAGCCGCACCAGCTGGGTGCGGCCATTCTGCGCAGCGTAAAAGCTCTCGGTGCTGGGGGTGGCGCTGGCCAGAAGCAGCAGTGCGCCGTTTTCGGCGGCACGCTGCCGGGCGACCTCGTGGGCGGAGTAGCGCGGTGCGGATTCCGACCGGTAGGTGTGCTCCTGCTCTTCGTCAATGATGATAAGACCGATGTTTTCCAACGGCGAAAACACTGCGCTGCGGGTACCAACCACGATATCTGCACCACCATCCTGGATCATCTGCCATTGCAGCAGGCGTTCGGTGTGGTTGAGTGCGGAGTGCTGCACCGCCACCCGGCGGCCGAACTGCCCCTTTAACCGCAGGATCATCTGCGGGGTCAGGCTGATCTCCGGCACCAGCACCAGCGCCTTGCGGCCAAGCTCCAGACAGCGGGCAATCAATTTTAAAAATACCAGCGTCTTGCCGCTGCCGGTCACGCCGTACAGCAGCGCCGAATGGGGTGCGGCATCTTCTAGCTTGGGCAGCAGCGTGTCGTAAGCAGCTTGCTGCTGTTCGGTGAGGGTAATGGGGTCGTTGCGCAGCGGAATGGAGGCGTACAGGTCGATGGACTTATTCACCTTGCTGCATTCCAGCACGCCCTTGGTGCACAGATTATCCAGCACCGCGCGGCTGATGCCCTTATCCTCCAACTCGTTCAGGGTGCGAGGGCCGCCGCTCAGCAATGCCACCGCTGCCAGCTGCTTTGCCGTAGGCTTTGGCTTTTGCGGCAGCGTGCTCACAAGCTTGTAGGCATTTTCGGTGTGGCGGGTAAGCTGCTTTTGCAGTACCGGGGTCACACCGTCTGCCGCCACGGCGGGCTTATACTGCGCACCATACGGAATGACCGCCTTGACGGCCTCGTAGTAGGTGCAGAAGGTGCGCTCCTTTAAAAAATGCACCAGCCGCAGCAGCTCCGGTGTCAGACAGGCCGAAGCCGGGGCTACATCGAACAGATATTTCAGCTTGGAGTGCTCTGGCTCGGCATCGCAGGCCAGCACCACGCCCATGCGGGCGCGGCTGCCCTTGCCAAAGGGCACCAGCACCATGCTGCCCAGACGCACCGCATTCTGGTGCTCCGGCAGAACAGCGTAGGTGTACAGCTTATCAAAATGGAAGGTCGCATTGCTGACGGCAACGCCTACCGTTTTGGGCATTCGTCCAACTCCTTCAACGCTTGATTTTTAGCCTTGCAGCCCGGTGCGCTGGCAGATGACCTGATACAGCTCTGCGGCGCAGGGCTCGATCTGGTTGTTGACCAGCTTTACGGTAAACTTATCCTGCTCAGCCAGCTCCTGCCGGGCGGTGGCAAGACGTTCCTGAATGCTTTCCTCGGTCTCAGTGCCGCGGCCGCGCAGACGGTGCTCCAACTCCTCCACAGAGGGCGGCAGCAGAAACACGGTGGTAGCGCCCGGGAACATCCGGCGGATATTGGCAGCGCCGTGCACATCGATGACCAGCACGACCACCTTGCCGGCTTCCAGCCGCTTCTCCACCTCAGACTTCAGGGTGCCGTAGTAGTTGCCGTTATAGAAGTTGTGCTCCACCACCTGATCGTTTTCCAGCAGCTGCTGGAACTGCTCGCGGGTGCGGTAGTAGTAGTCCACACCCTCCTGCTCGCCGGGGCGCGGGGTGCGGGTGGTAGCAGAGACGGTCTTTTCGATCTCGGGGTGTGCCTCGCGCAGTGCCTTGACCACGCTGTCCTTGCCGGTGCCGGCTGCGCCGGAAACTACAAACAGAAATTTATCATTCGCCATGAGATGCTTCTTCCTCCATTGATGCTCTGCCCTCCTGCCCGGCAGCGCGGCTTGCCACCGTTTCGGGCTGAAGGGCGGACAGCACGACATGATCGGAGTCCATGATGAGCACAGCCCGGGTGCTGCGGCCGTAAGAGGCATCGATCAGCATCCCGCGCTCGCGTGCTTCCTTCACCAGACGCTTGACCGGTGCAGAGTCCGGGCTGACGACTGCCACCACGCGCCCCGCACTGACCATATTGCCAAAGCCGATGTTGATGAGTTTCATAGGCTCCTCCACAACATATTATTCCAGATTCTGGATCTGCTCGCGGATCTTTTCGATCTCCGCTTTCATATCCACCACGATGCGTGTGATATCCAGATCCTGACACTTGGAGCCAATGGTGTTGGTCTCGCGGTTCAGCTCCTGCGTCAGGAAATCCAGCTTGCGGCCCACGGGCTCGTCCAGCTGCAGGATATCGCGGTACTGCGCAATGTGGCTGCGCAGACGGACAGTCTCCTCATCCACGGCGGTCTTATCGCCAAAGATGGCGGCCTCGGTCAGCACACGGGCATCATCGATATCACGATCCTGCAGGATGACCTTGAGTTTTTCGTACAGGCGGTTGGTGTAGTTCTCTACCCGGCCTGCACTCAAAGCTTCCACCTTGCCGACGCACTGTTCCAGAAACGCAAGGCGGCTTTCCACGTCTGCCTTCATCTTGGCACCCTCGGCGGCGCGCATCTCCACAAAGCGATCCAGCGCCTGCGCGGTGACGGCAGACACATCCTGCCACAGCTGCTCCTCGTCCACATCGGCGTGGCGGGTGGTCAGCACATCCGGGAAACGGGTCAGAACGGCGGTAGACACATCATTTTTGACCCCCAGCTGCTCAGACAAGGTCCGCATCGCCTGCTGATAGCTGCGGGCAAGCTCCATATTGACGGCGACCACAGTATCCGCTGCGTCCACGTTCTGCACGGTCATGCTAAGCTCCACCTTGCCGCGGGAGATCCGCTGGTTGAGCTGCTTTTTCAGGCGGCTGTCCAGAGAACTGCAGGTGCGCGGGATGCGGGAGGAATACTCGAAATAGCGGGAGTTCACGCTGCGCAGCTCCACAGTGATCTCACGGCCATTGAGCACGGCAGTCCCCCTGCCGAAACCGGTCATGCTTAAGATCATACTAGCTCCTATTCTTTTGCGGTTTAACTTCGTTTTTTCTGTATAGGTATCCGCTTTGGGCACACAAGCCCATGTTACGATACATATAGCATCATTTTACTATTCTTTTCTGAAAAATTCAAGGTGCAGACTGCATCCGCGCAAAAAACACGATTTCCATTTTTTACTGCTGTGCATCCGTCCGCAGTCAAAACAACATGGCTGCGGCAGTTACCGCTTTTTAGAAGCTCCCCCCTGAAAAATTATAACCCCGCGTTTTCACGCAGGGTCATAACATCAGTTCGTCTTATAAACGCAGGTCACGCTGGTTTGCAGGATATCTGCGTTGAGCAGCGTGCGCTCCACCCAATGGATGTTGTCGGCAATGGTATCCAGAGAGACCTCGTATTCCTTGGCAATGCTTTCCATTGTGCGGTATTCGTAGCGATAGATCAAGGTCAGAATAAGCTTGTCCATCATGGAGATCTTGGTAAAGCGGGTCTTACGTTTGTGCTCCTGACGGTAAGCCTCCTGCAGAGCCTTAAGCATCCGGTCAAATTCCAGTTTTGAAATGCCAAAATACCGTTGATAGTCCTGCTCCTGAAACTCAGCAATGCGCTGTTCCGGGATGCTTCGCATAGCATTTTCCTCCACATCATTTATTGTATTGCCGGGATCATTTCTTTCATTATAAAATGTATTGGGCAGCAAGTCAATGTGTATGCAGAAGTTTTTCCGGCATTGCCCGGCGCAGCCTGTTTTGTGCCTTTGCCGGATATACAAAAAGGGCTGCCGCACAGCTTTTTGTGCAGCAGCCCTGAAAGAAGCTTATTTATCAGACAGGATGGGACTGGTTGGTGTAATCCACATGGTCACCGTCCACGCCCTGCTTTTTAGCATTGCGCTTATCGAAGAACTTGGGTGCGACCTGCGGGAACATGGCGTAGGTCAGCACGTCTTCTTCCTGCGTTGCCCACTTGGCAGCTTCGGCCTTCAGCTTGTCCATTTCGGGAGCCAGCGTGTCGGCAAAGCGGCAGGTGATGGGCTGCTCGTCACCAAGGATCTTCTTGGTGAACTCGGGCTTGATGGGAGCGGGAGTCTTGCCGTAGTCGCCGTGGACCAGACCCTTGAACTCCTTGGTGACCATCTTGTAGCGCTCGCCCATGATGACATTGAACACAGCCTGCGTGCCAACGATCTGGCTGGTGGGGGTGACCAGCGGCGGATAACCTGCATCCTCACGGACGCGGGGGATCTCGGCCAGCACTTCGTCCAGCTTATCCTCCTTGCCGGCATCCTTCAGCTGCTTGAGCATATTGGAGAACATACCGCCCGGCACCTGATACAGCAGGGTGTTGGCGTCCACGCCAAGGCTCTTGGGGCTGATCTGACCGTTGGCGATGTACTTCTCTCGCAGCTTTGCAAAATAAGCGCGCACGACATTCAGCTGCTTCAGATCCAGACCGGTGTCGTAGTCGGTGCCCTGCAGGGCAGCAACCAGACTCTCAGTGGGCATATGGCTAGTGCCAAGGCTCAGGGGGCTCATAGCGGTATCGACGATGTCGGCACCTGCTTCGATGCCCTTGAGGATGGACATGGAAGCCAGACCTGCAGTGTAGTGGCTGTGGATATCCACAGGGATGCTGACGGTCTCCTTCAGCTTCCTGACCAGATCATAGCAGGTATAGGGGGTGAGCAGACCGGCCATATCCTTGATGCAGATAGAGTTTGCACCCATCTCCTCCAGAGTCTTGGCGTAGGATGCAAAGTACTCGTTGTTGTGCACGGGGCTCAGGGTGTAGCTGATGCAGCCCTGCACATGAGCGCCTTCCTTGTTGGCAGACTTGATGGCGGTCTGCAGGTTGCGGGGATCATTCAGAGCGTCGAAGATGCGGATAACGTCGATGCCGTTGGCAACAGATTTCTGTACAAAGTACTCCACAGCGTCATCTGCGTAGGGACGGTAGCCCAGCATATTCTGGCCGCGGAACAGCATCTGCAGCTTCTGGTGCGGCAGCTCCTTGCGCAGGATGCGCAGACGCTCCCAAGGATCCTCGTCCAGGAAGCGGATGCAGCTGTCGAACGTAGCGCCGCCCCAGCACTCCACAGAGAAGTAGTTGATCTTGTCCATTTCGGGCAGGATGGGGCGCATCTCGTCCATGGTCATACGGGTGGCCAGCAAAGACTGGTGCGCATCACGCAGGACGACCTCGGTCACCTTGATCGGCTTTTTTGCCATGGTTGTCACCTCTTCCTTAGTTCATGGAAACCAGAACGTCACCGGAGTTGACGGTATCGCCCTTGTTCACGTTGATGGAAGCCACGGTGCCATCCTGCGGAGCAACGATCTCGTTCTCCATCTTCATGGCCTCGAGGATGACCAGCACGTCGCCGGCCTTGACAGAAGCACCGGCAGCGACCTTGACATCCAGAATGTTGCCGGGCATGGGAGCCTTGACGGCAACTGCACCGGCTGCACCGGCGGCTGCCTTGGGAGCAGCTGCGGGTGCGGGAGCGGCCTTGGGTGCGGCGGGTGCTGCAACGGGAGCAGCAGCAACAGGAGCAGCGCCTGCGGCAGTTTCCTCAACGGAAACGCTGTAAGCAACACCATTGACAGTAATATTGTAGTACTTCATGGAAGGATCCTCCAATTCAAAATCGAACTCAATTAACTTACATTCGGACGCTTACAGAGCCATATTGCCATGCTTCTTGGGCAGGCGGGCGGCACGCTTGGTGCTCAGCAGCTCCAGTGCAGCCACAACGCTGGCACGCACATTGGCGGCATCGCAGCTCATATCGGCAGCACCGGCAGCCACTGCGCTGGCAGCGCTGCACACCTCAGCGGTGTAAGCAGCAGCCTTGGCCTTGGTGGCGGCAATGATGTTGTCGGAAGCATCGATCTCGTCCTTGTACAGCACGCTGACAGCGGCGCTGGGCTCCAGTGCGCTGACGGTGCAGCCGGTCACAGCGATGCGCAGGTCGGCAGCAGCCAGAGCGGTGTACACAGGACCCACAGCCTTGCCGGCCAGCACAGCCACCTTTGCGGTGGTAGCATCGGCATAGGTAGCGGCCAGACGGGCAGCCTCGCGGATGCCGCCAGCCACGTCATCGGTAACGCTGGGCACAAAGCCCTCGGTGTCCACGATGGTGACCACAGGCACGCTGAAAGCATCGCACAAGCGCACAAAGCGGGAAGCCTTGGCTACGCAGTTGTGGCACAGCTGCTTGCCGGTTGCCACAACGCCCACGGCGTTGCCGCCGATGGTTGCAAATGCAGTGTAGACAGCCTTACCAAAGCCTGCGTACAGCTCCACAGCGCTGTCCTTATCGATCACAGCGGCAGCAGCCTTTGCGGGCTCGGCACCGGCAGCCAGAACAGCGGCGGGCTGCTCGAACTCGAAGATCGCCGGGCCGGTCAGGTTGTTGGCGGGCAGCAGACCCACGATGTGAGCGGCCTTTTCAGCAGCCTCTGCGGCATCGGCAGCCACGATGGAAGCCACACCTGCCTTGGCGGCAGCAGCAGCGCTGCCTGCATCGGCGACCTTATCGCCCTTGGCAGCGGAGGTGAACGGAGCGGTGAAGAACAGCTCTGCGCCCTCGGCCATGATGCAGACGTCTGCGTTGGCAGCGCTCAGAGCGCTGGTGCCGCCGCAGACACCCAGAACAACGGCCACCTGCGGAATAACACCGGAGACCTTTGCGATCTGTGCATTCAGCTTTGCGCTGACAGTCAGCACGTCCAGACCCTCAGCCAGCTTTGCACCAACCGAGTTATAGAAGGTGACCACCGGGCAGCCGGTCTGTGCAGCCATTTCCAGAACCTTGATGTTCTTTTCAACATCCTTTACGGTAACAGCCTCGCCGTTCTGATAAACAGCGTAAGCCTGCTGACCTGCGGCATAACCGCAGGCAGCGCTCACTGCACCATCAGCAAACAGCGCAGTATACTCCCCGTCATCGAAGAACTTGGCGAGGATTTCTCCCTTATTGATCTTTGAAGCCATAATTAGACCTCCTGGTTGTCTGTGTGAGCTTTCAAAATTATATTTATTATACAGAAGCTGGCAAAAAAATGCAAGGGATTCTATAAAAATCCATGTGATTCAACATCCATCGCTTATGGAAAGCCAAATTTTTAACGATTCATCGTTTTGCGCGTTTTATCTGGGCAACTGCTATCGCACGCCCTTTTTGCGGATGTAGAAATTTTTCCGGTTTTTTTGGCGAAACTGCACCCGTCTGCTGCGTTTTCTTTCCGTTGCGTTTATGTTACACTATATTATAGCAATTCAACTTTTTAATGCAACAGCAACAGCGTTGAATTGCATATCGCAAATATGCTGTTTAGATGTTGTACTAATTTCTTGACTTGCGATAAAATATTAAAAATCATATTTGCCGGGCAGTCTGCCAAACTGTACCTATGCAGTGCACGAGAAAAGCCCGGTAAAAATGAAAAAAGAGGTTGAAGCTATCTTGAAGCGATTTTCCGCAAAGCTCCGGCAGCAGGAGCAGGCCTACCGCTCTCTGCATGATGCCGCCCGTTCCCTGCTTTCGCCAAAGGGGCGGGTATTTCTGTTTTTTCTGCTGTTTTATAAGGTACTGACAAACCTCTTGTTCGTACCGGCGTTGCAGCTGATCTGGGCACTGACGCTGCGGTTCGCACCCATCCGCTACCTCAACAATAAGACCGCTTCCCGCATCTTTGCCTCCCCTGCCATCATTGGGTGCATCGCCGTGCTGGCGGTGCTGGCAGCCTTCTGGAACCTGTACGAGGTCGCCACAATGCTGCATCTGCTGACACGGATACGGCACGGCGAGCCCCTGCGGGCGTGGGCGGTGTTCCGGGATGCCTTTTGCAGCCTTGTGCGGGTGTTTCTGCCGCAGAACCTCCCACTGCTGCTGTATGGCGCTGCCCTGATCCCGCTGACGAACTTTTTTCTGGCTGCAAACCATCTGACCCAGTTTGCCGTGCCGGAATATCTCTGGGGGCTGCTGAAGGCGCGTTCCTCCAATCGTTTTCTATTTGCTCTGGCGGTGCTTTTTGTGCTGGCACTGCTGCTGGACGGGCTTGTGGTTCTGCCAAAATTTCTGCTGGAGCGCAAAAGCTTTGGCTGTGCGTTTGCGGAGAGCCTGCACATTTTGCGCAGCCGCACCGGGCAGCTGCTTGGGCTGGCACTGCACTGGATGCTGACCGCCGCCGTGCGCACCGGGCTGATGCTGCTGTGCGGGGCAGCGCTGTTCTATTGCGTCATCCTAGGTGTCGGCTTTGCCAGCACTGCTGCCCTGCTGGCACTTTCCCGCGCGGCACTGCTGATCGAGTTACCGTTCCTTTGCCTGCTTATGGACTGTGCCATGACGGCGGCGCAGAGCACCCTTACAGAGGTACTGTACGAAGCGCCCCGGCAGTCCGATGCAGCGCAGCCGACCATTTCCGATGTACTCCCTGCCCTGCACCGTGAGCAGACGGTGCTGGCCGGGATGATGGCCTGCGCCGCACTGGTTACCTGCGGCGTAGCGGCGGTATACCTGCTGTTCCCGCAAACGCAGCCGCTGCAAAGCGTGCTGGGCCTTGCCGACCCGGTGATCACCTATCACCGTGGCTATTCTTCCCGTGCACCGGAGAACACCATGGCTGCCTTCGAGACCGCGCTGGAGCACGGCAGCCCCCGCATTGAGTTGGACGTGCAGATGACCGCTGACGGCGTAGCCGTGGTGACCCACGACACCAGCCTGCGCCGGTGTACCGGCTGCAACGCCAACATCTACGACCTGCCCTATGTACAGGTGCAGCAGCTGGATGCCGGACGCTGGTTCCATCGGCAGTTCACGGGTTCCTATATTCCCACGCTGGAAGAGGTTCTGGCGCTGTGCAAGGGCAAGGCAGAACTGAACATTGAGATCAAGCCCAGCACCTTTACGCCGACATTGGAAGCCGAAACGGTACGGCTGATTCACGCATACGACTACGGTTCAGACTGCGTGGTCACCTCCCAGAGCTACGAGACCCTGTGCAAGGTGAAGGAACTGGACCCGGACATTACCACCGGGTATATTCTGGCGCTGGGCGTAGGCACCTACTACGATCTGCCTGCCGCAGACTTTTTCAGCGTAGAATCCACCTTTATCACCGCCGGTATGGTGCAGCAGATCCATCTGCGCGGCAAGACCATCTCCGCATGGACCATCAACCGTCAGCAGGATGCCGAAAAGCTGCTGCAGCTGGGCGTGGATGACCTGATCACTGACAAACCCGAGATCATTGCGCCGCTGCTGGCACGGGACAAGGCTTTGGATAACCGTCTGCTCTGGCTGCGGGATCAGATTCAGGAGTTGTTTGCCGCCCCGGACGCTGAAGAAACGATGGAGGTTGAGGAGACTATCGAGGACGCCATTGAGGATCCCGAAGAGGTTTTGGACGAAGCATAAGCAGAAGATTTATACAGCAATACCGGGCAGTCTGCGGGCTGCCCGGTATTTGCCTTTTCACGCAAATCAAAAGGAGCCGCAGCACCCTGTTACAGGTACTGCGGCTCCTATTTTGTCTTTGGAAGTTTAAATTACTTCACCATGCTTGCAACTTCAGATGCGAAGTCGTCAGCACGCTTCTCCAGACCCTCGCCCTTGACAAAGCGGGCGAACTTGACGATCTTGATCTCGCCGCCCAGGTCCTTAGCGACCTTAGCGGTGTACTGAGCAACGGTCAGGTCGCCGTCCTTGACGAACTCCTGATCGACCAGGCAGTTCTCCTTGAAGAACTTCTTGATCTTGCCCTCGATCATCTTCTCCTTCACAGCCTCAGGCTTGTTAGCGGTCTTGGGATCCTGAGCCATCTGAGCCAGCATGATCTCCTTCTCCTTAGCCACGACCTCGGCGGGGACAGAAGCCTCGTCGACGTAGCCGGGGTTAGCAGCAGCGACCTGCATAGCGATGTCCTTGCCGTAAGCAACGAACTCGTCCTTAGCATCGATGTCGTTGGTGGTCTCGAAGTTGACCAGAATGCCGTGGGTGCCGCCGCCGTGGACGTATGCAGAGCAGACGCCCTCGTAACGGGTGAAGCGGCGAACCTTGATGTTCTCCTTGATGACCAGGATCAGGTTCTTCAGAGCCTCGTCAACGGTCTCACCAGCCTCGGTCTTGCAAGCCATCAGAGCCTCGACATCAGCGGGGTTCTGCTTCATGATGACCTTGGTAGCCTCCTTGACGAAGTCAACGAACTTGTCGTTCTTGGCAACGAAGTCGGTCTCAGCGTTGACCTCGATGACAACACCGACCTTGCAGGCGGGGCAGTAGTCAGCGTAGACCATACCCTCGGCAGCAACGCGGCTTGCCTTCTTGGCGGCGGTAGCCAGACCGCGCTCGCGCAGGATCTCGATTGCCTTCTCGAAGTTGCCGTCAGCCTCGGTCAGAGCCTTCTTGCACTCCATCATGCCGCAGTCGGTCTGCTTGCGCAGTTCCATAACGTCCTTTGCAGAAATAGCCATTTTTGTTTTCTCCCTTACACGTTATTTGATTGGTTGCGGAATGGGAAATCAGGCGTTTGCTGCGTCCTCGGCGGGAGCGGCCTCCTGGTTGCCCTGCTTGCCTTCCAGCACAGCGTCAGCCATAGCGCCGGCGATCAGCTTGACAGCGCGGATAGCGTCGTCGTTGCCGGGGATCACGTAGTCGATCTCATCGGGGTTGCAGTTGGTATCAACGATAGCAACGATGGGGATGTTCAGCTTGCGAGCCTCGGCAACAGCGATGCGCTCCTTGTGAGGATCGACAATGAACATAGCCTTCGGCAGGGTCTTCATGTTCTTGACGCCGCCCAGATACTTGTCCAGCTTCTCCATCTCCAGCTCCAGCTTAGCCACTTCCTTCTTGGGCAGCAGCTCGAAGGTGCCGTTCTCCTTCATCTTAGCCAGCTGATCCATACGGTCGATGCGCTTACGGATGGTGCGGAAGTTGGTCATCATGCCGCCCAGCCAACGAGCGTTGACGTAGTGCATGCCGCAGCGCAGAGCCTCGTCACGGATGGACTCCTGAGCCTGCTTCTTGGTGCCAACGAACAGGATGTCGCCGCCCTCAGCTGCAACTTCCTTCACGTAGTTGTAAGCCTCGTCCAGCTTCTTCACGGTCTTCTGCAGGTCAATGATATAGATACCATTGCGCTCGGTGAAGATGTATTTAGCCATCTTGGGGTTCCAGCGGCGGGTCTGGTGACCGAAGTGCACACCTGCCTCGAGAAGCTGCTTCATAGAAACGACTGCCATAATAAAATACCTCCAGATATTGTTTTGCCTCCGCACACCGTGATCTGCACAGTACATCGGGTACCGGCGGACTGCCCTCAACCCAAAAGGGCACAAAAGGGCATAGTGATGCGTGTGTAATGCTTTGTTATAATAGCACAAAAAGAATGCGGTTGCAAGTGGTTTTCTCTGTTTTGTATAAAGAAACTCTCACTTTTTCTCTTATTTGCCCGTATTCATCCCGCTTAAGCCCGCAACGCCCATGCGGTTGAGGGCATATCCCTTGCCGAACATCAGGTCGTATTGCAGCATCCAGTGCTCGTTTGTCCAGCGCTGCTGGAACTCCGTGGGCTGCTGGGTGGTGGTGCCGTCCAAGTTCATGGTAGTGCCGCGGGTGCAGCTGCGGCTGGCGACCCGCAGCTGCCGGTTGAGGAACTGGAAGTACAGCGGCTGCTCCAGCCCGAACAGTTCCATCATCACCGGGGAGATATCGTAAGCGGCAATGGTGCCAAAGTCCACCGGCTGCTGGCTGTAATTCGACCACATCAGCAGCGTGGTCTGGTGCAGACGGGGGTCGGTGCTGGAGCCGCTTGCATAACCGGTAGTGGTGTAGACATCGTAGTTGGAATCGATGGGGTTATAGTGGTCGCCCCAGAACACCAGAATAACCGGCTCGTCCACCTGAGAAAAATACGCCGTCAGCTTGCCCAACATGGCGTCTGCATCCCGGATGCCGGTAGCGAAATCTTCCAGCGCACCCACGGTGCTGCTCTTGAGCCCCACCGGATGGGATACGACGTGCACCCGCTCGTCATCTGGGTAGTTGTCTCTATTATAATTGGTATGGTTCTGCATGGTGACCGCGTGCAGGAAGATGGGCTTATCAGAGGAAGTGCTCATCTTTTCGTACTGCTGAATGATCTGGTCGGCCATAGAGTCATCGGTCACAAGGCCGCTGGTCCAGTAGTGCTTGCGCACCTTGGTCACGCCGTGCATATCTTCCAGACTGATAAAATCACTGAAACCGAGGTTGGGATACGCCTTATCGCGGCTCCAGTATTTTGCCCAGAAGCAGTGCACCGCAGCGGTCTGATAGCCCTTGAGTTTGAGGTAGTTGGGCAGGGCGAACATGGGCTTTGTGACGTGCTGCTGGTAGGGCTTGCTGCCGCTGGGCAGGAAGGACACCGAGTAGCCGGTCAGGGCTTCAAATTCCACATCACAGGTGCCGCCGCCAAAGCTGGGGCTGTAGGCTCTGCCGTAGGCGCTGGTCTGCTGCAAAGCGTGGAGGTTCTGCGATACATCGGTATCAAAGGTGATGCCGTACTGCTCTAACTCCGAAACATCCCAGTAGGACTCGTCCATCACATAAATAATGGTAGGCTGCTTTGCCTGCTCCTCCTTGGGGGTAGTAGCGGCATAACTGCCCGCATACATGGGGCCGGTGGAGAATTTCTCGCTCTCAGCTACGTTATCCAGAATATCGTCCACCGCCTGCTCCGAGTAGCCCTCGGGCTTGTCGATCTCCAGATTGGTGAGGTTGGTCATAAAACCGGTAAGTACACCGTAGTAACGATAGTAGCGGTCCTGCATCCACGCATCCGGCGTGATGCCCAAAACCTGCGTGACTGCGGGCTGTAAGTAAACGCCGAAGATCAGCAGACACAGCGCCGCCGCCGAAGCACCGGTGCCCGCAAGCCTTGGCAGCCAGCGCTGACGCAGCCGCCCGCGATAAACAAAGAAGCTTGCCACCGTAAGCGCCAGCACCAGCACAATGGAGACCACCATGCTGGTCTGCAACTTGAGCCCGGCAGCAGAGGCCACACCGGCGGCTTCGGACACCTGCATCAGATCCCACGGCAGAAAGGGCTCACCCCGCAGCTGCATGGTGTAAAAGTTTACTGCGCAGGGTGCGCAGCCCAGAACAGCCATGCCCAGCGTAGCAAGCGGCGGGATGCGCAGCACCCAGTCCAGCAGTTCCCACACCAGAAACAGCAGCAGCCATGCCAGCAGGTATGCCCCGAAATGGGGAAAAATAAAGCTGATAAAGGTATCAGCGGTCAGCGACCCACGCGCGATCCACTCGCCCAGCAGCAGCACGATAAGAGAAACTGCCGCCGGGAAGAGCATCCGCAGGGTCAACAGCGGTTTGGATGTTTTCATAGTTGATATCCCTTTCCACGTCCCGAACCCTATTTCCAGAGTGGCTGTGCTATTTGCACAAGCCTTTCGTGCTTATTATAGTCACTTTGCCGAAAATGTCCATTCATGATTTTACAAAAATTATGGTTTTATTTTTCAAAATATTCCCCTATTTTTCACAGACCCAGCTTTGCACGCAGCTGCTGCCAGAAGCCGTGAGGTGCTGCCGGTGCTTTTGGCACGGCGGTATGCACCAGAATGGCATCCGTGCCAATGGTCTCAATCTCCCTCCAAGGGATGGTCAGACTCTCGTCCCGACCCAGCAGACCAAAAAATCGTGGCCTGCCCAGTAAGATCAGGCTTTGCAGCTGCGCCGTTGCGGGGTCAAGTTCCAGATCATCCGCGCGGCCAAGGCACACCCCCTGCTCCAACTGAACGACCTCTTTCTCGCACAGTTCCCGGATCGTCACGGCACTCTCCCCTTTCTGCCACAGCATACGCCGGGGCGGCATTTTCTATGCCAAAGGGGTGGAAAGCACCCGCCCGGTTGTGGTATACTATGGAAAATATCTGAGAAAAACATCCAATACAAGCGAGGCAGCAGTTATGTATAAAAGCATTATTTTTGATATCGGCGGTGTGCTGGTGGATTTTGACCCCAAGGCGTACCTTGTAGACCGGCTGTGCAACGCCGAAATGGAGGAGAAGGTCTACGATTTGACCTTTGGCAGCGAGGAGTGGCAGCTGCTGGACGCGGGCAAGCTTTCCCGCTATGACGGCAACCAGCGTATGCTGGAGCACGCCCGCGCCGAGGGCTGCGCCTTTGAGGTGCAGGGCGTGCTGGACGACTGGATGCACATTCTGCGCCCGCGTCTGCGGATGCTGGAACTGGTGCGGCGGCTGAAGAGCCACGGCTATTGCGTGTATTACCTGAGCAACATTCCGCAGGATGTGCTGGAATTGCTGATCGAACGCGGCGTGCTGGCTCAGTTTGACGGCGGCGTAGCCTCCTGTGAGGTACAGGTGAACAAGCCCGACCCGCAGATCTACAAAGCTTTGCTGAAGAAGTATCAGCTGAAGGCCAGCGAGTGCGTATTTATCGATGACAGACTGGAAAACGTGCAGGCCGCCTTCGCGCTGGGCTTTGCCGGTATCCAGATGAAGGACAGCGTCGGTACACTGATCCGCAGCCTTGCCACCTGTAACGTGACGCTGCGCTGAGCATTGATACCGTAAAACGCAGCAGCCCCTGCCGGAAAGCCGTTCCGGCAGGGGCTGCTTTGCGCTGGTAGGAACTTACTTTTCTTCGTAGCTCTGGCAGTAGTGCGGGGTCTCCACCTGCTGGGTGGTGCAGCTGCACTGCTCCGTCACCTTGATCTGCGGCAGATCACATTTGCAGCCGTCCACATTGTGGCAGCACGCGCAGACATCACAGGTCACGCCGATGTTTTCCATGCTTATCACCTCTTTGTCCATAGGTTGCCCTGTGGAGCAAGGGTTTATACATGGATTTTATCCGTTTGCCTTTTTGGCTTCCCGCTTGGATTTGAGCGTGACCGCCACGTGCCTGATAGACAATACCGGATGCACCGGCAGCATACGCGGGCCCGCCCAGCGCATGACTGCACGAATTTTCTCCCGCATTTCCGGTTTATAGCAATGGACCTTGCAGGCGGAACAGAAGGTCTTTGTTTCCATAAACGGACACTTTTCAATGCGCGCAAGCGCATAATCGTGCAGCTGCCGGCACTCCGGGCATAAAGTGCCTTTGGGAGTGTCATGCTGTTTGCGGCAGTAGAGTGCGATCATCTCGCTGACAAGCAGTTTTTCATCTGCACGCTTTTTATCCAAGTTTTTGGGGGTCTGCTGCATCGGGTCCGTTCCTCCTGATCATTCTTATTCTCTTTTACGGCCTGACCGGCGCGCAGCACGGCGTACTGCACTGCGCAAAAACGCAAAGCCTACTGTAACGCCAAGTGCCACAGCCATTTCCATATACACCGCCTTTACCAAAAACGGCAGGAGTTGACGGATATTTCGTCCGCTTTCTCCTGCCGTAAATTCTGCATTTTTACGATACTCTGCATAACGGCTGCTGCACTTCTAAAAGTTAGTGCTTTCTAACTTTTGTTTCTATAAAAATGCCGAAACACGGCAAGTTATAGTTTAGCGCAGCAAACCATTTTTGTCAAGAGAGTTTCCCTCTCGTAAAGCTCACCATGCCGCCAGATCTGCGCCCAGCTTACGGCAGGCAGCCTGCACGTCATCATCAGGTGTTTCGTTGCAGATGAGCCCTTCCTCGCTGAACAGCTGTGCGCCATCATCCTGTGCGCGCTGTACCCAGTCGCGCATCCACTGACCGTCACCCCAGCCGTAGGAGCCGAACAGTGCGATCTTTTTGCCGTTCAGAGAGCCTTCCAGTGCAGCAAACATAGGCTCGAACTCGCTCTCCTCCAGCTGCTCTGCACCCATAGCCGGGCAGCCAAAGGCCACCACATCAAACTCTGCCAGCTTTGCGGGGGTCATCTCGGCGCAGGACACGATGGTGCCGTTGGCACCTGCGCCCTCGGCGATGCAGTTTGCCATGGTCTCGGTATTGCCGGTGGCGCTCCAGAATACGATTGCTACTTTGCTCATAAAACTCTACCTCTTTCTCTGTGTAGTTAGTTTCGTTTAACTTCATGCTCTGTAAAAATGCGTCCGTGTTTCATGACGCATTTTTGTAGTTAGCATTTTCTAACCGTCAACAGGATACCACAGCCCTGCCCCGCTTGTCAAGGCATTGGCGCAATGTTTGCACGGCACAACAATGCCACCTTTTCTAAAGCGCACAGAGCGTGCGTTTCAGCTGCCCAATACGCGGAACACTGCCAGAAGCGCCCCGTAGATGACCGGCTGGTGCAACAGATACAGCAGCAGCGAGTGCCGTCCAAGCCAGCCCAGCGGCGGGCAGACCGAGCAGTGCAAGGGCTCCATGCGCTGCCGCCCTACAACTCCGTAGAGAAAGTACCCCGCCCAGAACAGAAACAGCCACGGCAGAAGGGCGAAATAATCCGTAGAATAGAACCACCACGGATAAAAGCCAAAGTACGCTGTAACGTAGTTTGCATACAGTGTCTGCGGCAGCCAGAGGCGCAGGCTGCCAAAACCCAAATAGCCTGCCGAAACATTGCGGGTCAGGGCGAACAGCACTGCGGAGATAGCAAACCCTGCTGCGGGTGGAATGCGCCGCAGCGGCTTTTCCAAAAGGCCGGTCAGCAGCATAGCGCTGCCCAGCAGGGTCAGCACGCCAAAAACGACCCTGTCATCCGGCATAAAAAGCAGCGTGACTGCCGTGACAAGCGCCCCCGCCCCAAACACCTGTGCGCCCCGGCGCAGGGTATGATGCCCAAGCTGCACACAGAAGCCGGACAATAGAATAAACACCCAGCAGATGCTCTGCTGCCACAGATGCCCGGGCAAGCCATAATACCAGTCTGCCTGAATGCCGAACAGATTGACCAGATCCCAGCAGCCGTGATAGAGCATCATACTAACTAAATCCAGTCCGCGCAGCTCATCCAGAATGGCGTAGCGGGCAGAAGTGTTATTGTACTTCACGGCGTTTTCCTTCCTTTTTGTCACGCTGTTACACCGTTTTGCGGCGCAGCAGGCTCATGGGCGGCAGTTCCGGGGTGGGCATGGTGTATTTTTCCATGGCGTGAGGGGTGCTTTCCACCCGCTCCCCTGCTTCGTTTTCAATCCATTCCGGGGTAAGCGGGATGCTGCGTCCGTCCGGGCACAGTGCCTCCAGCGTATCTCCAAGGCTCCATTTGCCGCGCTGCTGGCAATGGGCGATGCCGTTTTCCCAGCTGTCCACCGTGCCAACGAACTCCCACTCGCGGATGTAGGTGGCGCTGTCGGTGGCCTGTTTGGCCTGTTCGCGGCCAAAATAGAAGCCGGGAGAATAGTGCCGGTGGCTGGTGCGGGTAAGCTCTGCGTACACCTCCGGCGGCAGCTCAAAGTTATCGTTTGCCGGGTCGGCCAGATAGGCGTCCAGTGCCTTGCGGTAGGCAGCGGTAACGCTGGCAACATAGTAGAAGGTCTTGGCGCGGCCTTCGATCTTCAGGCTGTCCACGCCCGCCTTGCAGATCAGGTCGATGAAGGGTGCGGTGCACAGATCGTTGGCGTTAAGGATGTAGCTGCCGTTCTCGTTTTCGCCGATCTCGTACAGCTGACCGGGGCGGGTCTCCTCGCTCAGGTAGTACTTCCAGCGACAGGGCTGGGCGCACTGGCCGCGGTTGGCGTCACGCCCTGCCATGTAGTTGGACAGCAGGCACCGGCCGGACACGCTCATGCACATCGCACCGTGCACAAAGGCCTCGATCTCCAGCTCCGGCGGGGTCTTATCGCGCAGGATGGCAATATCCTGCAAGGTCATCTCCCGGGCCAGCACCACGCGCTTTGCGCCCATTTTGTAGGCGGCGCGGGCGGCTGCCCAGTTGGTGATGCCGGTCTGGGTGGAAAGATGCACATCAATGTCCGGGGCAAAGGTCTTGCAGGCATCCAGCACACCAAGGTCTGCCACGATAAAAGCATCCACACCGGCCTTGGCGGCTTCCTTGATGGCCTCCGGCAGGCGGTCGGCTTCCTCGTTGGTGGGCAGGGTGTTCATGGTCAGGTAGACCTTGCGGCCGCGGGCATGGGCGTAGATGACGCTTTCCGTCAGCTGCTCCGGGGTAAAATTGGCCGGGGCAGAGCGCATACCAAACTCCGGCAGACCGCAGTAAACGGCATCGGCACCGTAGTTGATGGCATAACGCAGACGTTCTGCATCGCCCGCCGGGGCAAGCAGTTCCGGGATCTGTAACATTTGTAGGTTCCTCTCTTATGTATCACAGTTTTTAACGGGAAAGGGGCCGCTGCACCGTGTTTTTTGTGCAGCGGCCTTTCCTCAGTTTTTCAGGCTTTTGTTCACAGCTGCGGCAGTTTTGCAGTTTGCGTTATGCTCTGCCAGCGTGTGGGCGTAGTAGTAATTGCCCTTGAGGTCGGTCACAAAGAAGTAAGCGTCCTTGGCTTCCTCATCGGGCTGCGGCTCCAGCGCCGCTTTGATGGCGGCAAGACCGGGGTTCGAGATGGGGCCAGCGGGCAGGCCGGTGCAGCTGTAAGTGTCGTAGGCTGCAAGGATATTTTCCGGGATATCATCCCAGCCGCCGTAGTAGGGTGCGACCCAGTTCCAGAGATAGTTATTGTCGGCGTCGCTCTGGATATGGCTGGAGGTGTTGCTTTGCAGCCGGGGATAGGGCGAGCCCTCCGCCAGACGGTTGCGGAACACCTGCGCCACGTTGGAGTCCTGACTGTTGCCCGCTTCCTCCTGCACAAAGGAGGAAAGAGTGACAAGCTCCGGCAGGGTCATGTCCTGCTTTTTGAGCGCTGCGTACATTTCCTTGGTAAATTGTGCATCGAACTGGGCGTAGAAGGTAGCCACATAGTTGTGCACCGTATCACCCTTCAAAAACTCGTAGGTCTCAGGGAAAAGATAGCCCTCACACTTCATGAAGCGGTTCGGAGCATCTTTATCCTCCGGGACATACTGCCAGAAGGTATATGCGCTGAAATCGCCCTCGTTGGCTTCCTTCAAAAACTCCTCGGCGGTGCACAGACCAGCGGCTTCCATCTTCTGGGCAATGGCAATGGCCGTGGTGCCCTCCGGAATGGTCACCCGCACTGTTTCTGCCTTGGCGTACTGGGAAAGGGTGCTGATGAGTGCATCGTAGGAGCTGCCAGTGGTCAGCTCAAAATCGCCGTATTGCAGCTTTGCGGCAGCACCCTTTTCCCCCACATACCAGCGGAACAGGTAGGCAGAGCGGATGACGCCTGCGTCCTTCAGCTTGTTGGCGATCGTGGCTACGCCGCTGCCCTGCTGAATGCTTACGGTGACCGCCGTGCCGGGCTTACTGCTGCCGTGGATCTCGCTGCGGGCAAACAGCACCGTTGCGCCCGCGGCCAGTAGAAGCAGCAGAAGCACCACCAGCAGAATTTTGCCTGCACCGCCCTTTTTGCGGGCTGCGTGTGTATCGTTGTGTGCCATACGCACCTTCCTTTTTTCAGTTTTCCAGCATCAGACGCAGATAGCTCTCGCTCACGTCAAAAGGCTCTGCGTCAAAGCGGATCATGCCGTATTCCTGCCGGGTGCCCTCGCCCAGAAAAAGCGGCTGGGCAGCGCCTACCGTGATGACCGCCTTTTCCACGATGACTTCCTTCTCGCGGGCGGCTTCCATCAGGATCTCGGCGGCGCGGTCGCTGTCGGCCATCATCTCCACAAAATACAAGGTGTCCTCCTTGCGGAAGTAGATGCCGTAGCCATGCTCGTTGGACACGATGGTAGCGCCCCGGGCGTACAGCTCCTGCAGCACCACCGCCATGCGCTCCGGGCTGAGCTGCACGGTATCCTTCCAGAACTGCTCCCGCAGCTCGCACAGCTTTTTGGCCGTAACGGTGTCAAATTCCGCCTGGCTCCACAGGTTGCGGCTTACCTCGCGGGGCAGGCAGCGCAGCGCAAAAGCCTGCGCAAAGCCCTTATCCTGCAGCAGCGCTGCCTGTGCTGCATCTGCCGGGACTGCCACCGTAAAGCCTGCGCCCCGCAGCTTTTGCTGGGCGCACAGGGTATCCAGCAGACCCGCCAGCAGCAGACTGCCCTCGCCGCACAGGCACAGGTAATTGCCCGTGCGCCCCTGCAGGGTGACCGGCACAGCCAGCGCAGCCGCCACGATGGTGTCGTTTTCATCGGCCACATAAATGTTCTGCACACCGGCAAAACGTTCCAGTACCATTTTTGCAAAATCTTCGGTATCATGATGCTGGCTCTGCCACAAAGCCAGCACTGCCGCCTCGTCGGACGGCTGCATCAGACGATACATCGTTCAGGATGCCCCCTCTTATCATATTTTATCGTTCAGCCCAGTGTTTTCCGGGCAAGCTGCTGTACCTCTTGCTGGATCTCTTCAATGCTGCGCATGGCGTCCCCGCTGGTGCAGTGCACGGTGTCCCAGCCAAGATGCCGGGCGCAGAACTCGGCAGCGGCGCGGCTGCGCGCCAGATAGGCTGTATCCTTCTCGTGCAGGTCCTTTTTGCTCTCGTCGCCGTGGTAGCGCTGGGTCATCAGGCGCTGGCTGACCGCCGGGTCTACCTGCAAATAGATGACCCTGTCCGGTGCGGGCAGACCCAGCAGACGGAACTCATAATCAAACAGCCAGTGCAGATATTCCTCCCACTGCTTCTGCGGAAGCTTCGAGCACTGGTGCACCGCGTTGGAGGTGGTGTACCGGTCGGCGATGATCACACCGCCCTGCTCATAAAAGCTGCCCCAGCTGGTTTTATAGCTGGCATAGCGGTCCACCGCGTAAAAGCTGGAAGCCGCATAGGCGTTTACATCATCCGGGTGCTGGCCGAACTGCCCTGCCAGATACATCTTGACCAGTGCGCTGGAATCGCTGGCATAATCCGGGAAGGTGATCTTCTGCACCGGTACACCCTGCGCGGCAAGATGCTCTGCCAGCAGCTTTGCCTGGGTGGCCTTGCCGCTGCCGTCCAGCCCTTCCAGCACGATCAGTTTGCCTTTGCTCATACGGCGGCACCTTCTTTAATGGCAGCATATTTTGCGCGCACCTCAGCGGTTTTGCCGCAGCACATCTTGCCCTCCGGGCAGGCACCGCACAGGCAGGCAGGGCCGGCCTTGGCAAAGATATGGGGTGCTACCGGGTACACCAGCGCGAACATCTTTTCAGCCAGTTCCCGGATCTCCCACTGGGCGCGGTTGCAGCAGCGCAGCTGGAAGAAGTTCATCAGGCTGCGGGCGTTCATGGTGACTACCATTTTGGTCTCGCAGGCATTGGGCAGCACAAAGCGGGCGTCCTCGTTGGCCTGTTTAGACGCCTTGGCGCGGGCCTGCTTTTCCGGCATTCCCTCAGCCATCAGACGGGCGGTGTGCCCCTCCTCCAGCTTATGAGCGAGGTCAAGATAACGCTGGGCGTCCTCTTCCATGCTGGCAAGGAAAGCGGCTTTTGCTTCCGGGATGGCTTCGATCTCCGGGGGCGTCACATAGCGGAAATCATCCAGACGCACATAGCGCTGGCTCTGCACGCTGAAGGACGCAATGCGGTGCCGGGTGATCTGGGCAAGCAGGGTGCGGCTGACCCCCTCGATACCAAAGGTAAAGCTGGCGTGCTCGATGGGGCTTGCATGTCCAAGGTCACTGAGCATGGTCAGAAATTTTGCAGTTTTTTCCTCGTCCAACCCGTCCAGAAGGTCGGTGATATGGGCGTCGGAGTAACAGAGCTTTGCGGCAGCCGCTACCACCTTTTCCGGTTCCGGGGTGTGGGCGATCAAACGAACAGTCATCATAGGGTCATTCTTCCTCCGTAATCTTGGTCAGGGGCGCAAAATTGGCCATCGTTTTCTTGATGCCCACTTTTTCAAAGTTGATCTCCACGATCTGATCCCCGGCAGCAGGCTTTACCTTCAGCACCGTGCCGCGGCCAAACACTTTGTGCTCCACGATGTCGCCCGGTTCATAGTGCTTTGCGTCGAAAGCCACCGATTTTACGGCAGAATTTGCTGTAAAGGCTGTTTGCTTTACAGTATTTTTCGTCGCATTTCCGCTGGAATATCCAGAACCAAATCCGCCGCTTCTGGTAGTCGGCTGAGTGGAGCTGTTGCCATAGTGACTACCAAAACCGGAGGAAACGGTACTTCTTCCGCCGTAAGAGGAGCCAAAGCCACGGCTTTCACCGGCGTTATATTCCCGGTTCAGGTAGCCGCTGCGGTTGCCCGAGCTGTAACCCGAGCCATAACCGCCGCCGTAGCTGCTGCGGCTGTAACCGGAGGGGCCGGAGTAGCCGGATGCCCCGCCGGGCACGGTATCGCTGTAACTACTGCCCCAACCGCCCATGCGGGAACGCTGTTCCAGCACCGGGCTGCGGGTCTCCTCGATATATTCCGGCTCGATCTCCCGCAGAAAGCGGCTGGGCTCGTTGCGCTGGGTGCGGCCGTACAGCATCCGCGTAACGCTGTTGGAGATGTACAGCTCCTTTTTGGCGCGGGTGATGCCAACGTAAGCCAGACGGCGCTCCTCTTCCAGATCTGCTTCGGAGTACTTGCTCATCTCGCTGGGGAAAACGCCCTCCTCCATGCCGATAAGGAACACGTAGGGAAACTCCAGACCCTTGGCAGAGTGGATGGTCATCAGCACCACCTGATCGCTGCTTTCGTTGTAGCTGTCGATATCACTGATGAGGGCGATATCCTCCAGATAGCCTTCCAGTGTGGCTTCCTCGCCGTGCTGATCGCAGTAGTTTTTGACGTTGTTTACCAACTGACCCAAGTTCTGCAGACGGTCGGCGGCATCCTCGTGCCCCTTGGCGGCGTCTGCTTCCAGCATGGCCTTGTAGCCGGTCAGTTCAATAACATCGGAAGCGAACTCATCCAGCGTGCGGGTGGCAAGGGAATCCTGCAGGCGCTGGTAGATCTGCCAGAACTTGAGCAGCGGCATGACCGCGCGGGAGAGCTTGGCGTACTGGTCGGCATGGCTGATAACATCCAGCATACTGACCCCCTGCTGCCCGGCAAGGTCTGCAATGACGTCAACGGTGGTGGCACCGATCTTGCGGGCGGGCTCGTTGATGATGCGGCGCAGCCGCACATCGTCCCGGGGGTTGGCCATGATGGACATATAGGAGTGGATGTCCTTGACCTCCTTGCGGTCGTTGAAGCGCTGCCCGCCCACGATCTTATGCGGGATGCCCGCGCGGGTGAAGTAGCTTTCGATGGGAGCCGACTGGGCGTTCATGCGGTAGAGGATGGCGTGGTCTGCCAGATGCCCGCCCGCCTTCAGGTGCTGTCCGATGACGTCCGCAATGTGGCTGGCTTCGTCCTGCTCATTCTCGGCGGTATACACCTGCACCTTATCACCCTCGCCATTATCCGTCCACAGGGTCTTGCCCTTGCGCTCGGTGTTGTGCTGGATGACACAGTTGGCTGCGTTGAGGATGTTGGAGGTAGAGCGGTAGTTCTGCTCCAGACGGATGGTCTTGGTGCCGGGGTAGAGTTTTTCAAAGTTGAGGATATTTTCAATGGTAGCGCCGCGGAAACGGTAGATGCTCTGGTCGTCATCGCCCACCACGCAGATGTTGCGCTCCGGTCCGGTGAGCAGACTGACCAGACGGAACTGCGCCACGCTGGTGTCCTGATACTCGTCCACCAGCAGGTAGCGGTACTTGTTCTGGTAGAACTCCCGCACGTCCGGGTGGTCGGCCAGCAGCTGCACGGTCTGATAAATCAGATCGTCAAAATCGAACGCACCGGCCTCTTTCAGCTTTTTCTCGTAAGCTGCGTAGATGCGGGCGGTCTGGGTGCTCTTCACGTCTCTGGCGTGGTCTGCAAGCGCCTGTTCTGGGCTGACCAGCTGATCCTTCCAGCGGCTCATCTGGTTGATGGCGGCCTTGATGGGCAGGAATTTATCATCGATGCTCAGTTCTTTATACACCGTTTTCATCACGCGCTGGGCATCGTCGGTGTCATAGATGGTAAAGCTGCGGGGGTAGCCGATCTCCTCCGCCCAGCGGCGCAGAATGCGCACACAGGCCGAGTGGAAGGTAGAGGCGAACACCTCGTCCCCTTCCTCGCTGCCCAGCATCCGGCGCAGGCGTTCCTTCAGTTCCCCTGCCGCCTTGTTGGTAAAGGTAATGGCCATCACGTTCCAGCTGCGCACCGCGTTGCGGCGCAGCATCCCGTCCAGCCAGCTGGGGGCATCCGTACCGGTCATGATGGCGGTGCGCAGGGCTTTGACGTCCTCCTCGGTCACCGGGCGGGGCGTTTCTTTGGAGCCGTGCGCCGAGCCGAACCGGATGAGGTTGGCAATGCGGTTGACCAGCACGGTGGTCTTGCCGCTGCCGGCACCGGCAAGGATGAGCAGCGGGCCATCCGTGGTAAACACAGCCTGCCGCTGCATATCGTTCAGGCGGCCGAATTGCTTTTCAATGTAAGTATCACGCAGGGTGCAGAATTCCTGCCCGAGAGATGCTGCCATGGTTTCACCTGTTTCCTTCGCTGTTATTCATACCGTATAGTATAACACATTTCGAAAAGGTTGTACACCAAAACTGCATGGAGTTACAACTGCTTTTCCAGCAGATAGCGGTCGTAGCCGCCGTACATCTCCCGGCGGCAGCGGATGACGAAGCCGCCGGCCTGTGCGTTGCGCAGGCTGTAGCTGTTATCCGGGCTGACGGTAGCGCCCAGATGGGTGATCTGCGGCGGCAGCAGCGGCAGGGCTGCTTCCAGCATGGCGCGCTGCAGGCCGTTGCCCCGCCAGTCCGGGTGCACTACCGCGCTGTCTGCGTTCGCCCAGTGCTGCCACTGGCTTTGCGGCACACCCAGAAAGGCGGCGTAGTTTTCATCGCTCTGCCCGCACAGGCGCAGGATGAGGTACGCACCCAGCCGCCGTTGCTGCCATGCGCCGATACATATCCCAGTGCGCAGATAGCCGGTGATGTTTTCCAGCGTATCCGGCACGAACTGCTCCGGGTGCGGCATGGCGGCGCGCACTTCGTTTTGCAGCGCGAACACCGCCGATGCCTCGGCGGGGGTGCAGCGCCGCAGGGTAACAGCCTGCCGGGCGGGCTTGCCGCATACTTTTTGCAGAAAATAGTCCATCTGTACTATGCCCTCCAAAATAAAATCGTACTTTTCAGCAGATTCCAGTATAAATGACGCTTTTCTAAATGTCAAATTATGCTATAATAGGAGAGAAGGGGCTGTGGAGGAATCCTCCCTGCCCGTTCGTATGAAGTTCGGGGCGGCCTGCCGCCCGGAAACGGAGGAACCATCCATGAAAGATCCCGCACTGGCATCGTCCAGCCGCTTGGGCGGCGCTGTGATCAGCGACCGCGTTGTTGCAAGCCTGCTGGAGGAGCTGTCCAACGGGCGCTATGCCCAAGCCGACCGTCTGCCCGCCGAGGTAGACCTTGCCACCGAGCTGGGGGTGAGCCGCACCGTGATCCGTGACGCGCTGAGCGAGATGGAGCGCGCCGGTTATGTGGAACGGGTGCGCGGCATTGGCACGGTGGTGAACCGCGCTGTGCTGGGGCTGCGCAGCCGCTTGGACCAGAAGCTGGAGTATTACCCTTTGATCCGCAGCTTTGGCAGCTACCCCCATGCCGACGGCATTCAGGTGATGCTTCTTCGTGCAGGCGAGGAGATGGCGCACGCGCTGGCGCTGGAAGTCGGTGACGAGGTGATCTGCATCAAAAAGCGTATCCTTGCCGATACGACCCCGGTGATCTATTCCATCGACTACCTGCCCCGCAGCCTGTTCGGCAACCGGGACTACACCCGCATCGACCTGACCGGCGACATCTTTGAGATCTTGGAGCAGGAGTGCCACCAGCAGATCTCTTCCAACGTGGCGCACCTGAAGGCCAGCTGCGGCGATGAAGCCATCCGCGCAGCCATGCGGCTTGCCCCGGGCGAGGCCATGCTGCTGCTGGACGAAGTATGTTTCAATCGTTTGTGCAAGCCGGTGATGCGCTCGCTGAGCTACTACACGAACTTTTTTGATTTTTCCATCTTACGCAAACTGCTTTAAACGGAGGTATCCTATCTATGCGTCATCTGATCGATCCCTTGGATCTTACCCAGCAGGAGATCACACAGCTGCTTGATCTTGCCGACCGTATCTGCGCCGACCCCGCCGCCTATCAGGAGGTGGCCAACCACAAAAAGCTGGCTACCTTGTTCTACGAGCCCTCCACCCGCACCCGGCTGTCCTTTGAAGCGGCCATGCTGAACTTAGGCGGTCATGTGCTGGGCTTCCCCAGCGAGAACGTGTCCAGCGCCACCAAGGGCGAGAGCGTGGCCGACACCATCCGGGTGGTGTCCTGCTATGCCGACATCGTTGCCATGCGCCACCCCAAGGAGGGCGCACCGCTGCGTGCTTCCCGCTATTCCCGCATTCCGGTGATCAACGCCGGTGACGGCGGCCACCAGCACCCCACCCAGACCCTGACCGACCTGATGACCATCCGCCGCCGCATGGGCAGACTGGATGATCTGACCATCGGTCTGTGCGGCGACCTGAAATTTGGCCGCACCGTCCACTCCCTGCTCAAGACCATGGCGCGCTGCAAGAATGTCCGCTTTGTGCTGATCAGCCCGGAGGAACTGCGGGTGCCGGATTATATCATCAACGACGTGCTGGAGGCCAACGGCATCCCCTACAAGGAGACCCGCAGTCTGGAGGAATCCATGCCGGAACTGGACATCCTGTATATGACCCGCGTGCAGAAGGAGCGCTTCTTCAACGAGGAGGACTATATCCGCCTGAAGAACAGCTATGTGCTGACCCGCGAAAAGATGGCGCAGGCCAAGCCCACCATGGCGGTGTTGCACCCCCTGCCCCGTGTGAACGAGATCGCGCTGGACGTGGACGACGACCCGCGCGCCGCTTATTTTGAACAGGTGCAGAACGGCGTTTACGTCCGCATGGCACTGATCATGACCCTGCTGGGGCTTGCAGACCCCAAAGCACCGAAGGAGGAGAACTGATATGTTGAATATTGACGAGATTCAGAACGGTATTGTCATCGACCACATCAAGGCAGGCACTGCCATTGGTCTGATGGATCTGCTGGGCATTGCGGGCAACCGCACCGCCAGCGTGGCGCTGATCCAGAACGCACGCAGCAAAAAAACGGCCAGCGGCCGCAAGGATATCATCAAGGTGGAGGGCGACGCTTCGTGGCTGAACCTGGATGTGCTGGCTTATCTGGACCCGAACATCAGCGTGACCATTATTGAAAACGGCAAGGCTGTCCGCAAGGAGCAGCCCAAGCCGCCCAAGCGTCTGGTGAACATTGTGCGGTGCAAGAACCCTCGCTGCATCTCCAGCATTGAAGAGGAGTGCGACCAGATCTTTGAGCTGAGTTCCAACGGCAAGTACCGCTGCATCTACTGCGAGCAGGAGCTGCAGGTAAAGCCGGAGTAACTGCATTTTTGCCCGAAGCAAAACGATTTCAAATGCGCTCCGCTTCGCTCTGCGCATAGCTCAAGGAATTGCATTTTAATTTTGCAGCTCAGCCAAGCCTGCGGGCTTGGCTGAGCTGCTTTTTCATTCGTTGGCTTATAGAGTCAAAGTTTTTCTTTGAGGAAATCGGCAGAGCGCTGCGATGACTGAGAGGGTCGAGTATACAAAAAGGACTGCTATACTGGGCAAAACCCATGTAGAGCAGTCCTTTTTTGCACAAAAGAGAGCTGACGGAACTCTTTGCAGCGCACGATACCCCGACCTGCCTACGCCATTCCCATACAGCAAGCAGAGCCGGAATTGCGACGCATCGAGTAACTTTATCGACTGCAACCCCCAAAAGGCCCGCCGCAGAAAGTTCCGTCAGCAGAGGTCTGCGCATCTATGCGCAACCCAAAAAGCAAAGGTAGACAGCCCGCTTACACGCACCGCAGGCCGTTTTCCATCCAGCAACAAAGCTCTTAAAAAGAAGGGTGTTACCCTCCCACCGCAACGTGACCATGTCCGCACGGAAGGCTTCCTTTACTGGCTTTAGTATAGCAGAGTTACGCTTGTGTTGCACAAAAACTGTCATATTCTGACGGTGCAGATGTCATGAATTGTCGGTGGGCACCGCACAGGTAAAGCGGAACCAATTGTCCCGGCAGCTCAGGGTATACTCCGCACCATGGCGCAGCAGAACGTCCCGCACGTTGGAAAGCCCCATGCCGTGGCCGGGCTCCTTGCGGGTGGTGCGGGGCAGCTGCCCATCCGGCGGCAGCTCCACATCCCGTTGCACCCGATTGCGCACCGAGAGAAGGTATTCCTCCCCCGTTTTGCGCACCCGTACATAGACCTCCGGTGGGTACGCCTGCGCTGCGGCACAGATGGCGTTATCCAGCAGATTTGCCAGCACGGTGACCATATCCACCCCGCTTAAGGGAAAATTCCGCAAATCACAAAGGTCAAAATACACGCTTACGCCCTGCCGGGCGGCTTCCTCGTATTTGCGGGTCAGGATGGAATCCAGCAGCGGGTTGTGGGTATCCATAATGGTGGTGCTGGCCGCCACAGCCTTATCTACACCGGCAATATAGTTCTGTGCACCAGCCACATCTCCCTGTTCCAGCAAGGCACGCAGCGCACTGATGTGGTTGGTGAACTCATGGGTCAGACGGCGCTGGGCGGTGTAGGAATCCAGCAGAGCCGAGGCCCGCTGCTGCTCCAGCTCGGCCTGAAAATGCAGGCTGCGCCGCTGCATGACCTGATCATTGAACATCGCCACGATACACAGATGCACCATGACAGCCACCGTAAGCCCCACTGTCATCCCCATTGTGGCCATGGTGGCCCTTTTGTTGTTATCTGTGAGCATGAGCAGGATGTTCAGCACCACGACCACACCCGGAAAAAAGCTCATGGTCAGCGCCTGCAAGGGCTCCAGCGCATTGCGCCTGCGCCACTTGCCTACCAAAAAGGCCACAGCTGCGCCCACCACCATATTTGCCACCGCTATGATGATTAGACAGTCTGCGCGTTGGATGACCTGCTGCAGTTCACACTTCAGGATCCACGATATGACATACCGCATACTGTTTTCAACCAACAGGCACATGGTACCGTTGATCAGGCAGGCAGTAAACTTCTGACCCGGTGTGCCGCCAAATAGCATGACGGTGATGAACAGAAAAAGAAGTGTGAGAGCCACTGCCATCGGCGTAAAAAAGCCATAGTTGTGCACGACCGAAAGGGTCATCGTAAGCATGGTTATAACACCGGACCACACCAGAGGGTGCTTTACCTTGCCCTTGCCAAGGTAAGCATATTCCACCATGATAAAGCCGATCCATTGGGTCAGGCAGACCCAGTGGCCGTACATATACCAGCGCCAGAATTCTTCATTCATCGCCGAACTGCCCCTTCCATTCCAGCCATGCGCTGCGAATAGCCGGAAAATCCTGTCGGCTTGCGTTCAGTTCTACCCCGCTGCGCAGTTCTACCTTATAGTTGCGGATGGAACGCACATATTGCAGATTGACCACATCGCTGCGCCCTACCTGCAAAAAACCGTTTTCGTACAGCATGGCGGGCAAATCGGCGATTTTGCCGTAAAAGGTGCAGATGGGCTGGTGCGGGATATCGCCGTAGACATTGATCTGCCGCAGATCACTTTCCAGATAATAAATCTGGTCGAGAGGTATCTCGCTGGTGGTACGGTTGTGGCGCACCTCCAACGTCTTTTTAGGGTCGGTCATGCCGGCAAAGATATCCTCCAGACAGCTGGGCAGCTGGGCGGCAATATCCCGCTTGAGCAGATAGCGGTAGGCATTGACCGTGTAGCCCTGCGGGGCAAATTCCAGATACGCCGAGATGTACACCAGCACGATATCCGGCGCGACCTGCCGCAGCCTGCGTCCCAGCGCAATGCCATCTGTGGTTTTCAGGTCTACATCCAGAAACGCCAGCTGGTAGCGTTCCAGCTCCGGGGTAGCCAACAGCTGCTCGCCGCTGGTGCAGACAGTGCTCTGCACCTGGATCTCCCGTGCGCGGAACCATTCCGAGATATACTCGTCCATCTGCGCAGCAAAGACCGCATCAACGTCACAGACCAGAATGTGCATGGGGGTATTTCCTCCTTCTGAATACAAAAAAGCATATAGCAGTGTCCCCCGCCGGGAGAAGCACCCTATATGCTTTTATATTACACTTGTTCCGCCCGTTCGTCAATCAAAGACAGAGCAGGCGTCTTATGCTAGGAATTTGTCGTAGAGTCCAAACGCAAAGATGAACACTACGATAAGCGGCAGCACATAGGTCAGGTAGCCGCGCATCCAGTCCTGCACCTTGAGACCCTCGCCGGTGTTGACCTCTTTTTTGTAGTTCTGCCAGCCCCAGCCGTAGCGGGTAACACAGAACAGCAGATACACCAAGCTGCCCAGCGGCAGGAACAGGTTGCTGACCAGAAAATCCTCCACATCCAGCACAGCACCGCCGAATACCGCAAAGCCATCCCATGTCCACAGGTTATAGCCCAGCACGCAGGGCATGGACAGCAGGATGATGAGCACAAGGTTCACCAGACTGGACTTTTTGCGGCTGCATCCGGTCAGCTCCATGCCGCAGCAGATAATATTTTCGAACACTGCCAGCACGGTGGACATGGCTGCAAAGGCCATGAACAAAAAGAACAGGCTGCCCCACAGCCGACCCATGGACATATTGGCAAAGATGTTGGGCAGGGTGATAAAGATCAGGCTGGGACCGCTGGTCTGGTCCACATGATAGGTAAAGCAGGCCGGGAAAATGATCAGACCGGCGGTGATAGCTACGAAGGTATCCAGCACCACGATGCGGACAGACTCGCCCAGCAGGGAGTGTTCCTTGCCGATATAGCTGCCGAAGATGGACATGGCACCGATGCCAAGGCTGAGGGTGAAGAACGCCTGATTCATAGCGGAGACCAGCGTGTTGACCACGCCCACTTCCTGCATCCGGGTAAAGTCCGGCACAAGGAAGAAAGAAAGGCCTTCCTTTGCCCCGGGCATGAACAGGCTGTTGACAGCCAGCACCACCATAATGAGAAGCAGGGCGATCATCATGCCCTTAGTCACACGCTCCAGACCGCTTTGCAGCCCCTTGGCGCACACCAGAATGCCCACTACCACCACGAATACCATCCAGAAGGTCATGGTGGCGGGGCTGGCCAGCATTTCGGTAAACTTACCAGCTACCTGCTCTGCGTTGAGCCCTGCCAGCTTGCCGGCGGCAGTCATGTAGAAATAGTGCAGCATCCAGCCCGCTACGGTGGTGTAGAACATCATCAGCAAGTAGCAGCCGATGAGGGTAAAGTAGCCGTGGATGTGCCACTTCTGCCCCGGCTTTTCCAGCGCCTGATACGCCCGCACCGGGCTTTTGCGGGAGGCGCGTCCCACGGCAAACTCCATGGTCATGATGGGCAGACCCAGAATGACCAGAAAGATCAGGTAGAACAGTACAAAAGCACCGCCGCCGCCCTGACCGGCGATATACGGGAACTTCCACACATTGCCGATGCCGATGGCGCAGCCTGCGGAAAGCAAAATAAAGCCAAGACGGGATTTCAGAGTTTCTCGTTCCATGATTCGATAACTCCTTACTTCTGCTTCCGGGGTGCGTTTTTGCCCACAGGGCCGCGGGGACGGCGCTCGGCAGCCTTGGACTGCTGGGCAGCACTGCGGGTCTGTGCACGGCCCTTGACGGCTGCGGCGCGCAGACCGTTCACCTCGGCCTTGGTCAGCTCGCGGTAGGTGCCGGGCTTGAGCATACCCAGTTTGACCACACCCTCAGCGTTGCGCTTCAGGCGCACCACCTCAAGACCCACGCTCTCGCACATCCGGCGGATCTCGCGGTTCTTGCCCTCTTTCAGGGTCATTTCCATCACGGTGCGGCCGGGCTCGTCGGTGACCACATTGATGGCACAGGGCATGGTCTTGGTGCCGTCATCCAGCACGACGCCGCTGCTCAGCTTGAGGATGGTGGCCTCGTCGGCGCGGGGCTGCACGGTAACGCGGTACAGCTTGGAGATGCCGCCGGACGGATGGGTGACAGCCTGCGCAAAGGCACCATCGTTGGTCATCAGCAGCAGACCCTCGCTGTCCTTATCCAATCGTCCCACCGGGTACAGGCGAGCGGGGATGTCGCTGACTAGGTCCATCACGGTCTTGCGGCCCAGTTCATCGCTGGCGGTGGTCACATAGCCACGGGGCTTGTACAGCGCCAGATAATACAGCTGCTGGTTCTTCTGGATGTAGATGCGCTCGTCATCCACATGGAGCACGTCACGGTTGGGGTCCATTTTGTCGCCCACCTTTACCGGGTGGCCGTTCACCTTGACGCGGCCCTCAGCAATGATCTGCTCGGCGGCGCGGCGGGAGCACAGACCCTGCTCGGCCATGATCTTCTGAATACGTTCTTCTGCCATAATATTACTCCTTGTGCGCCTCACGGCGCTCAAAACGCGCACCGCTCCCCTGCTTTTGCAGGGCACGGTGCGCGGCTATATAAACCGCAGACCAAAAGGTCTGCGGCTGCGGCTTGATTTGTATAAAGGGTTACTCTGCCTTGGGCTCCTCTGCGGGTGCCTTATCGTCCTTTTTGACCAGCGTGGTGAGCTTTTCCACCAGCTCGGGCAGCATGGTCAGGGCGCGGTCGATGCTGTTGGAGCTATCCGACAGCTGGATGGTGCGCACGCAGCCATCCTTGATGACCAGAAATGCCACCGGCTGGATGTTGACACCGGCACCGGAGCCGCCGCCGAACAGATCCTTGTTGGCAGCGTTCTTGCCGTTAAAATCGGTACCGCCGGAAGCGAAGCCGAAGCTCACCTTGGACACCGGCAGGATGGTGATGCCATCCTCGGTGGTGATGGGCTTGCCGATAATGGTGTTGGAGTCCACCATCTGGTGGATCTTTTCCATTGTAACGTTCATCAGACCCTGAATAGGATGCTCTGCCATAAAACAACTCTCCTTTATTCATCCGTGCAGGCAACAGCCCGCCGGAAAGCATTCTGATATGGATTTAGTGTACCACACTTTATAGGAATATGTCCAATACTTTTTTACGCCAGAACTCGTACAGCACCCGCACAGCGGCAATGACGATGAACAGCGCCTGCGCACTGACCCGGAAGGACACTCTATCCTGCACAGTGGGCTGGGCGCTGCCGAAGTCCGGCAGAACGCGCAGCTGGTCAAATTCCAGAAAGAAACAGTGATCCAACACGCCAAGGGTCGGATACAGCCATGCCTGCAGCTTGCCGTAATTGCGGGCAGCTGCAGCGGGGTCGTCCCCGCGCACGCCAAGGCAGACCGAGATCTTTGTAAAACGGATGGTGCCAAACACTGCCCGCAGCAGCGTGCCCACACCCCGCAGCATGGTGCAGATCACATCCAGCGTGAGCTTTGCCTTTTGGCGGGGCGGCTTTTCGGCTTTAGGCTTTGCGGGCTGCGCAGCCTTTTTTTCAGCTTTTTTGCGCTTGTGCTCCGCACGCCAAGTGCGGAATTTTGCTTTCAGTCTGCCGGTAAAGCCCTTGGGCTCCTCCGGCTGGGCGGGCGGTTCCGGCTGGGGATATTGGAACACCGGAAAGGTGATGCCCAGTGCCCCGGCTTTTACGGTAAGCGTATCGTTTTGCCAGCAGACATCCGCACAGAAGGGGCACAGCAGCAACAGCGCCGCCAGCACCAGAATGATCAGCAGCAGGATGCCCACCACCTTGAGGATGAACAGCAGACAAGCGCCCACTGCGGAAAGAACCATGCCCATGGGTCAGCCCTCACTTTCGGTCGGATCATCCGCCGGTGCGTCGCTGTGCACCGGCGGCAGGTCTGCCAGACTGGACAGACCGAACACACGCAAAAATGTATCGGTGGTGCGGAAACTGACCGGGCGACCCGGCAGGTCCAGACGTCCGGCTTCCTCGATCAGCCCCTTTTCCAGCAGACCGGACACGCTGGAGGAGGAGTCCACGCCGCGCACCTGCTCAATAAAAGCGCGGGACACCGGCTGGTTATAGGCGATGACGGTCAAGGTCTCCATGGCCGCAGGGCCAAGCGGCACAGCGCGGCGGCTGTCCAGCACGCGGCGCACACAGTCTGCCCACTGGGTCTTGGTGGCCAGCTGCCACCGGGTATTCAGATGCAGCAGACACAGGCCGCTGTCCTCCCGCTGATAGCGGGTGTGCAGGGCTTCCAGCGCAGCATCCACGCTGGACTGGGGCAGCTGCACTGCCTGTGCCAGCTTATCGGCCCCTATGGGATCGCCGCAGGCAAAAAGCATGGCCTCTACGGCGGCAAGGATTTGTTTTTGGTTCATGGGTTCTCCTTATTGCGTTCCGGGCGGGTGCGGCGCATGGTCAGTTCTCCCCGGTCATCCAGCGCGATGCGTCCGCCGCGCACCAGCTCCAGCAGCGCCAGAAAGGTGGCTATGTTGGTGCTGCGGCTCTGGCTGCGGGAAAACAGCTGCTCCATTTTTGCCACGGTGCCGCCCAGCATCCGGCGCAGGATGTACACCACCCGGCTGGTGACCGATACCATGGGCGCGGTGACCAGCGGCTCGAACTGCTGCTGGGTGGGCACACGGCGGGTTTTAGTGCGGCCTGCCAGTGCCTGCCAGTAGTCGGCCAGTATCTGCGGGGCGTGGTGCAGCGCGTAGGTGTTGTCCAACTCCATCTCCATGGGACGGCGCACGAATACCGGGGCAGCTTCCCCTTTTGCGCGCAGCAGAGCCGCCATGTGGCGGCACTGGTCGTACTCGATGAGCTGACCGGTGAGTTCCTGTTTCATGCGCTCGCCCTCTTCGCTGCGGGGCAGCAGCAGAAAGCTTTTCATCTCCACCAGATGCGCCGCCATCTCAATGAAGGCGCTGGCAGTCTCGGGGTCGGGGTCGGCCTGCTCCACGGTACGGGTGTACTGGTCGATGAGCTGCAAAATGGGGATGTTGTGCAGATCCATCTTATGCTTGGCCACCAGCGCCAGCAATAATTCCAGCGGGCCGTCAAAATCTTCCAGATGGAAGGTCAATTCCTCTGCCACTCAGATCACCGCCCCAAGGCTGCTGGCGTAAACGGCGTAGGCGATTTTATCGATATACCCGGTGCCCGCACCCAAAAGCGACCACACCGCGTTGTTCAGGTAGTACAGCGGCACATCCAGAAAGCCGCCCCAAACCGCCGCCAGCATAACGATCATGATATATTTTTCGTACCGCATCAGGCCAAAATAGATGCGCTGCGGCAGCACCACCAGCAAAATGCGGCTGCCGTCCAGCGGCGGCACGGGGATCAGGTTGAACACCGCAAGGCTCACGTTCATCAGCACCAGATACCGCAAAAACATGGCAATGTAGATGGTGGCATTATTGACCGGTGCCCAGTAGTACATCACCTTCCATGCCACCATGCCAAGGTAAGCCAGCACAAGGTTTGCCACAGGGCCTGCCAGCGCCGTAAGCGCCATACCCCACTTGGGGTTTTTGAAGTTGCGGGGGTTGGTGGACACAGGCTTTGCCCAGCCCACGCCCGCAAACACCATGCACAGCGTGCCCAGCAGGTCAAAGTGGGCAAAGGGATTCAGCGAAAGCCGCCCCTCGCGTTTGGCGGTGGCATCGCCCAGCAGCCATGCTGCCAGCGCATGGCCGGCTTCGTGGAACGGGATGGCCACCAGCGCCACCAGTGCGCGGATGATATAATAGGTTGCCTGTGCGGTCATGTAAATCTCCTGTCAAAATGAATTTCTTCCTTTATAATACTATTTTTTTGCGCCCTGCACAAGCCCCACTGCGCCGGGAATACAAAAAGCTGCAGGAAATTTAAAAAAAGGCTTGCTTTTTCTCTGCATCTCTGGTAAAATAGTCAAGCTGATTATTTTGATTCCATACTTCACTGTAGGAGGTGCAATTACCATGGCTAAGTGTGAATGCTGCGGCAAGGGTGTTACCTTTGGTATCAAGGTCTCTCACTCTCATCGCCGTTCCAACCGTACCTGGAAGCCGAATGTCCGTCGTGTCAAGGCGGTCGTGGAGGGCTCTCCCAAGTATGTCTACGCATGCTCCCGTTGCCTGCGCGCTGGCAAAGTTACCCGCGCTGTCTAATTTGGTGTATGTGGCCGGTCACTTTGTCGAGTGGCCGGCTTTTTTATTTGCCGCAAGGAGTGGAATAAAATGTCTTTGCCTGTTGATCCCATCATGCTGCTGAGCGTGGTGAACCTGAAACTGCGGGATCAGTATAAAGATCTCGATGCGCTGTGCGAGGATCTGGAGGCCGACAAGGCCGGTCTGTGCGCAAAGCTGCACGCTGTGGGCTACGATTACGACCCGCAGCGCAACCAGTTTGTCTGATTATAGCTTCCAAATCCGGCACCGGTGCGCAGCGACTGTGCCCGGGCCGGTGAATGATAAAATAAGGAGTGCTTGATTTATGATCCAGGGTACCTATTACAAAGAGTGGAGCACGGTTCTTGGCCGTGAGATGGAGTTTAAGGTGTACGGCCATGCCGGTGTGCCGGTGCTGGCACTGCCCGCCCGCGGCGGCCGTTTTTACGACTGGGAGAACAACGGGATGCCCGATGCCATTGCCCAGCTGCTGAACGAGGGCAAGGTGCAGCTGTTCTGCGCGGATGCCGTGGACGGCGAGGGTCTTTTGAATGGTGATCTGCCCCAGCGCCGCCGCGCCGAGCTGCAGGAAAAGTATTTCGTCTACCTGACCGCAGAGCTGGCTCCCCGCATTCTGACCCTGAACAACGCCAAAAAGGGCACCCGGATCTGGACTGCCGGTGTGGACTTGGGCGCTTACCACGCCGTCCACTGCCGTCTGCGCCGTCCCACCCTGTTTGCAGGTGCTGTGGGCATGGGCGGCATCTACGACCTGACCCGCTTCTGGGGCACCGACAGCGACGACATGGTGCTGCGCTGCTCTCCCCTTGCCTATCTGCAGGAGAACGGCATTGCCAACAAGCCTGCGCTGGCCAAGGCAGAAGAAAACCGCCTGATCCTCTGCGCCGGTCAGGGCGCCTACGAGGGCGACGCACTGGACGATACGCAGGCACTGGCCGACCTGCTGAAGGATCAGGGAATGCCCGCACATCTGGAAATCTGGGGCGGTGACGTTTCCCACGACTGGTACTGGTGGGGCAAGATGTGGAGCTTGTTTGCACCGCGCATTCTGGAAGTAAAGTAAGAATTTTAACGAGGGAAAGCCTGCGGGGCTTCCCTCGTTTTCTTATGTGCAGCGGAATTTTACTTTTAAATTTATGGTTCAGAAACACCTGCGGCGTTTCTGAACCATTTTTGTCTGCTGCATTATTTAAATTTCATTCCCTACTTGAATTGTCGGATATTGTGTGCTATACTGCTGTTGCAAGAAAATATACCCCTTGGGGGTTTATGAAGGGAGCGATTCCGAGATGGAAGAGAACCAAAAGCACTGTTGCTGCTGCGATGATGCGCCGGAAGCGGACGCTGCGGCAGATGCTGCTGTCCCCTGCTGCTGCCGCCACAAAGAGCGCAGCCCGGAGGAATACAAGGCCCTGCTCAACCGCCTGAACCGCATTGAAGGGCAGGTACGCGGCATCCGCGGGATGCTGGAAAAGGAAGCCTACTGCGTGGACATTCTGGTACAGGTGGCCGCAGCCAATGCGGCGCTGAACAGCTTTTCCCGGGAATTGCTGGCGCAGCACATCGGCAGCTGCGTGGCGGACGACCTGCGTGCCGGCAGCGACGAAAAGCTGGAAGAACTGCTCCGGCTGCTGCCCAAGCTGATGAAATGACCGCCCGCCGGGCAAACTGACCAAAAGGAGAAACAACAATGGAACAATTCAACGTTACCGGCATGAGCTGCGCGGCCTGCTCTGCCCGGGTAGAAAAGGCCGTAAAGAGCGTGCCGGGCGTCACCGGCTGTTCGGTAAGCCTGCTGACAAACTCCATGGGCGTGGAGGGCACCGCAGAGGATGCCGCCATTATCCGCGCCGTGGAGCAGGCAGGTTACGGTGCAAGCCCCAAAAAGGCTGCCGCAGCCGCCAGCACCAGCGCAGAGCTGGACGCGCTGGCTGACCACGAAACGCCCAAGCTGAAACGGCGGCTCATCGCCTCACTGGGCTTTTTGCTGGTGCTGATGTACTTTTCCATGGGGCACATGATGTGGGGCTGGCCGCTGCCCCGCTGGTTTGACGGCAACCACATTGCCATGGGGCTGGTGCAGTTGCTGCTGGCGGGCATCGTGATGGTGATCAACCAGAAGTTTTTCATCAACGGCTTCAAAGGGCTGGTGCACCGCTCCCCCAACATGGATACACTGGTAGCCATGGGCTCGATGGCAAGCTTTGTGTGGAGCACCTACGCCCTGTTTGCCATGACCGATGCGCAGCTGCACGGCAACGAAGAACTGGTCATGCACTACATGATGGAGTTCTATTTTGAGTCTGCCGCCATGATCCTGACCCTTATCACCGTGGGCAAGATGCTGGAAGCACGCTCTAAGGGTAAGACCACCGATGCGCTCAAGAGCCTGATGAAGCTTGCCCCCAAAACTGCCACCCTGCTGCGGGACGGTACCGAGGTGACCGTACCCATTGAACAGGTGCAGAAGGAGGACATCTTTGTGGTGCGCCCGGGCGAGAACATCCCGGTGGACGGTATTGTGCTGGAGGGCAGCAGCGCCGTGAACGAGAGTGCCCTGACCGGCGAGAGCATCCCGGTGGACAAGGCCGTGGGCGATAAGGTAAGCGCCGCCACCACCAACCAGTCCGGCTATTTGCAGTGCCGCGCCACCCGCGTGGGCGAGGACACCACACTGGCGCAAATCATCCGCATGGTCAGCGATGCCGCCGCCACCAAAGCCCCCATTGCAAAGATCGCCGATACCGTATCCGGCTTTTTCGTGCCTGCGGTCATCAGCATTGCGGTGGTCACCACCCTTGTCTGGCTGCTGCTGGGGCGGGATGTGGGCTACGCGCTGGCGCGGGGCATCTCGGTGCTGGTCATCAGCTGCCCCTGTGCGCTGGGGCTGGCAACGCCGGTGGCTATTATGGTGGGCAACGGCCTTGGTGCGAAGAACGGCATCCTGTTCAAGACCGCTGCGGCGCTGGAAGAAGCTGGCCGTACCCGCATCGTAGCGCTGGACAAGACCGGCACTATCACCTGCGGCGAGCCCACTGTCACCGACCTTCTGCCCGCTGCGGACGTGACCGAAACCGAGCTGCTCACGCTGGCTGCCGCGCTGGAGGGCCGCAGCGAGCACCCGCTGGCGCGGGCAGTGCTGGCCTATGCGGAGGAAAAGCAGCTGGAGCTGCCCTCTGTTACCGATTTTACCGCCCTGCCGGGCAACGGCCTTACCGCCAAGCTGGAAGGCAAGGAGATCTTTGGCGGCAATGCTGCCTTTATCGGTGCAAAGGTCGCTATCCCTGCTGCGCTGCAAACGCAGGCTGCTGCGCTGGCTGCACAGGGTAAAACTCCCCTCTTCTTTGGCGGCGCTCACCGTCTGCTGGGCGTTATCGCGGTTGCAGATACCATCAAGGAGGACAGCCCGCAGGCCATCCGGGAGCTGCGGAATATGGGCATCCGGGTGGTGATGCTGACCGGTGACAACCAGCGCACCGCCGAAGCCATTGGCCGGCAGGCCGGTGTGGACGAGGTGATTGCCGGGGTGCTGCCGGAGGGCAAAGAGGCTGTTATCCGGCAGCTGCAAAAGTACGGCAAGGTAGCCATGGTAGGCGACGGCATCAACGACGCCCCTGCCCTGACCCGCGCCGACACCGGCATTGCCATCGGCGCAGGCACGGACGTAGCCATTGACGCTGCGGACGTAGTGCTGATGAACTCCAAGCTTTCGGACGTGCCCGCCGCCATTCGGCTGAGCCGCGCTTCCCTGCGCAACATCCACGAAAACCTATTCTGGGCGTTTATCTACAACATCATCGGTATCCCGCTGGCAGCCGGTGTGTTCATTCCCTTGGGGCTGACGCTGAACCCCATGTTCGGCGCAGCCGCCATGAGCCTTTCCAGCTTCTGCGTGGTGAGCAACGCCTTGCGGCTGAACCTGTTTGACCTGCACAGCGCAAAGCGTGACCACCCGCCCAAACACGTCCCTGCCCTGCCCGCTGCCCTTGTGCAGCCCGCAGCGGAGGAAGATACAACTGCATCCAATCAAAAGGAGGAGACCGCTATGAAAAAGACCCTGACCGTAGAAGGCATGATGTGCCCCCACTGTGAAGCCCGCGTCAAGAAAGCGCTGGAGGCTCTGCCGCAGGTGGACAAGGCTGTTGTCAGCCACGAAGCCGGTACTGCTATCGTTACCCTGAACGCCGAAGTAGAGGATGAGGTGCTGAAGAAGGCCGTGGAAGCACAGGATTATCCTGTTACCGGCATTCAGTAACGTACAGCCCTTGCAAAGGCAAAAGGCAGTTGCGTGGATTTCTGCGCAGCTGCCTTTTTTGTAAGTAGGACGATTTTGAATGTACGCCGCGTTCGCTTTGCGTATCTTTAAGATCCCATTTTGTTTCGGAGCACCGGAGCGCCTGCGGACGCTCCGGTGCTCCATTTTTACGAAAGAAGTCGTCACCACGATTGAAACGCAAAAAGCCCGCTGCAGGGCAGAATGTCCTTGCAGCGGGCAGCATAGATAACTGGGGAACCCTTATCAGACTTCGGTGTTGAAGTAGCGCTTCAGCAGGCCCTCGAAGCCGCGGCCGTGACGGGCTTCATCCTTTGCCATCTCGTGGACGGTGTCGTGGATGGCATCCAGATTCAGCGCCTTAGCCTTCTTGGCCAGATCCATCTTGCCGGCGCAGGCACCGCACTCGGCCTCGGCACGCATCATCAGGTTCTTCTTGGTGCTGTCGGTCACGACCTCGCCCAGCAGCTCTGCAAAGCGGGATGCGTGGTCAGCTTCCTCGTAAGCATAGCGCTTGTAGGCCTCGGCGATCTCGGGGTAGCCCTCACGCTCTGCCACGCGAGCCATAGCCAGATACATACCGACCTCGCTGCACTCGCCCTCGAAGTTAGCGCGCAGACCATCAACGATCTCCTGCGGCACGCCCTCTGCCTTGCCGATGCCAACAACGTGCTCGGTAACATAGGTGTTGCCGGTCTTCTCCACAAAAGCGGAAGCGGGAGCCTTGCAAACGGGGCACTGAGCGGGGATCTCACCCTCAGCGATATAACCACAAACGGTGCAAACGTATTTCTTCATAAGAATTTACCTCCATTCGATCTGTTAAAAATAACACAGGACGGAAACCACCCGCCTGTTGCTTCTATGCGGGGCAGCTGCGCTGCCGGGTATAGAAAGAGCCACGGAAGGAGCTTTGTGCTTTGTGCACTTCCCTTTCCATGGCTCTATTATAGCGAATAATTCCTAGTTAGTCAAGTATATTTTTAAGAATTATTCCTACTTATTAAAATCTGGCAGAATGTCCAAATTCCACTGCAGAAAACTGGGTGAATTACCGGAATCAGACCTGCAGGTTGCCGCTGGTAGCAGCATCGGAGCCGGCGGTAGCGTCAAACTCGTAGTCGTTACCGGGCAGGATGGCGTTGAGCAGGATGCCTGCAATCGCAGCCACAGCCAGACCGGACAGGTTGATAGTAACGCTGCCAACGGTAAAGCCAACGCCGCCCACAGAGTTGAAGCCCAGTGCACACACCAGAATGACGGCGGCAACGATCAGGTTGCGGCTGTTGGTGAAGTCCACGCGGTTCTCCACCACGTTGCGCACACCGATGGCAGAGATCATGCCGTACAGCACAAAGCTGATACCGCCGATGATGCCGGTGGGGATGGTGTTGATGACAGCCTCAAACTTGGGGCTGAAGCTCAGGATGATGGCCAGCACAGCGGCAATACGGATGACCAGCGGGTCGTAGATCTTGCTCAGTGCCAGCACGCCGGTGTTCTCGCCGTAGGTGGTGTTGGCGGGGCCGCCCAGCAGACCAGCCATGGTAGTGGCCAGACCATCGCCCATCAGGGTGCGGTTCAGGCCGGGGTCATTGATATAGTTGTGGCCGACGGTGGCGCTGATGGCGGCAATATCGCCAACGTGTTCCATCATGGTAGCCAGTGCGATGGGGATGATGGTGAACAGCGCACTGATGAACTCCGGGCTGCCGTCAATGGCGAACAGACCCATAGCCTCCTTGTGCAGGGGGATGCCCAGCCAAGCGGCTTCGGAGATCTTCTGGAAGTCCACTGCGCCGGTGACCAGTGCCACCGCGTAGGAGACCAGCACGCCGATGAGGATGGGCAGGATCTTGACCATGCCCTTGCCCCAGATGTTGCACACGATGACAGTGCCCAGTGCCACGAAAGCCAGCAGCCAGTTGGACTGGCAGTTGGTGACGGCAGAGGGTGCAAGGATCAGGCCGATGGAGATGATGATGGGGCCAGTGACCACCGGCGGGAAGAACTTCATGATGCGGCGGATGCCAAAGGTGGAGATCAGCAGGCTGGCCACCAGATAGACCAGACCCGAGAATGCAATGGCAGCGCAGGCATAGGGCAGCATCTTGGTGTTGGCAACGGTCAGGTTGCCGTCAGCATCAGCCAGCATGGGAGCCACGATGGAAAAGCCGCCCAGATACGCAAAGGATGAGCCGAGGAATGCCGGGACCTTCTTTTTGGTGATAAGGTGGAACAGCAGGGTGCCCAGACCGGCACACAGCAAAGTGGTGGAAACGCTCAGGCCGGTGAGCAGCGGCACCAGAACCGTTGCGCCGAACATGGCAAACATGTGCTGCACACCCAGAATGAACATCCGGCCTGTGCCCAGCTTTTTGGCGTCGTATACGCCTTTGGAGTAATCGATCTTTTCGCTCATAGAAAACCTCCTGTACTGTTATTCCCAAAAAAAGAGGCATTGCCGTTGAAACAGCAGTGCCTCTGAATTTCAGGAACAAGACCTCCACACAAAAAGGAGAAAGAAGCCGCTATGCAGTCGCTCACGCTTGAACATTGTGCTCCTCCCCTTCTTTTTGTGTTCCTTCCAACAACCGGAACCGCTCCGGCAAGGCAGCAGCAACGCCGCAGCCTTTTTGATAAGTATAGCAGATTTTGGGCTTTCCAGCAAGGTGTTGACAGCTTTTTCTTGCCTGTTGCGCCGCGCCGTAAGCTGCGGGGGTTGCGCTTTGCGGCAGAATCGCCTATAATAGAGCCTGTTCTTATTTCCTATCATACTGATGTGTTGATATTGCAGGAGGTTCTATGTTTTATCTGGATTATTCTGCCAATACCCCTGTGGACGAGGAAGTGCTGCGATGCTTCTGTGAAGCAGAGCGGCGCTACCCGGGCAATGCCAACGCCCACCATCAGGCAGGCGCTGCCGCAAAAGCCGCTATAAACGAGGCGACCCGCAGCATCGCCCGCTGTCTGGGCGCACCGCCTGCGGGCATCATCTACACCTCCGGCGCAAGCGAAGCCAACAACCTTGCTGTAAAGGGGCTAGCGGCGCTGGGAGGTGCAGCGGGCAGGCACATCCTCTCTACCCCGCTGGAGCATTCGTCCGTCAGCGGCAGTCTGGAGACGCTGCAAAAGCAGGGGTACGAGGTGGAGCTGCTGGACATCCGGTCGGACGGCACGGTAGACCTTGCAGACCTGAAAAGGCGACTGCGCCCGGACACCGTTCTGGTGGCAGTGACCGCCGTGGACAGCGAGCTGGGCGTAGTGCAGCCCATTGCGGAGATTGCAGAGCTTTTAAAGGCGTATCCCAACTGCCATTTTCATGTGGACGCCACACAGGCTGTGGGGAAAATTCCTGTGCAGTTTGAAGGCATGGACACCATGAGCCTGACAGCCCATAAGTTTTACGGGCTCAACGGCATCGGTGTGCTGGTAAAGCGGCTGGGGCTGGCACTGCCGCCCCTCATCCACGGTGGAGAGAGCACTACCCCCTATCGCAGCGGCACGCCCACCGTAGCCCTTGCCTGTTCGCTGGCGCTGGCCTTGGAAAAGGCTACTGCGGAGCTGCCCGCCCGCGCCGCAGCCGTGCGCAGCCTGAACGACCGGCTGCGTGCGGAGCTTTCCCGCTATCCAAAAGTGCGCGTCAACAGCCCCGCAAACGCTGTGCCGCATATCCTGAACCTGAGCGTGCAGGGCGTAAAGGGCACCGTGTTCCAGCGGGAGCTGGACGCACGCGGGGTGTGTGTCTCGGTCAAATCCGCCTGTTCGTCCGACGGACTGCCCTCTCGGGCAGTGCTGGCAGTCAGTCAGGACCGGCGCAATGCCCTTTCCTCGTGGCGCATCAGCCTGAGCCACCTTACCACAGAGGAGGAATTGACCGCCTTTCTGCACGCCTTTGCAGACTGCTATAACACCCTGACACGGTAAAGGAGCTGTGAAACAAAGCCGTTTGTAACTGCCATAAACAAACAAAAAGACCTTCCCGCTCTCCGGAACGGGAAGGTCTTTATAAATTGCTAGTTAGCCTTGGAACTTACGTTCAAGGACAAAATCACTCAATGATCTTGCCAACAACGCCGGAACCAACGGTACGGCCACCCTCACGGATAGCGAAACGCAGGCCCTCTTCCATAGCAACAGGGGTCAGCAGCTCAACGTGCATCATGACGTTATCGCCGGGCATGCACATCTCGGTGCCTTCGGGCAGGGTGATGATGCCGGTCACGTCAGTGGTACGGAAGTAGAACTGAGGACGATAGTTGGAGAAGAAGGGAGTGTGACGGCCGCCTTCGTCCTTGGTCAGGACGTAGACCTGAGCCTCAAAGACGTTGTGGGGGTGCACAGAACCGGGCTTAGCCAGAACCTGACCACGCTCGATCTGGGTACGATCAACACCACGCAGCAGAGCGCCGATGTTATCGCCAGCCTCAGCGAAGTCCAGAGACTTACGGAACATCTCCAGACCGGTGATGGTGGTGTTCAGACGGTCAGGCTTAATGCCGACGATCTCCATAGCGTCGCCAACCTTGGCCATACCACGCTCAACACGACCGGTAGCAACAGTACCACGGCCAGAAATGGTCATGACGTCCTCGATGGGCATCAGGAAGGGCTTATCCTCCTCACGATCCGGGTTGGGGATGTAGGAGTCAACAGCGTCCATCAGCTCCTTGATGCAAGCGTAAGCAGGATCCTCGGGATCGTTGGGAGCCTCCAGAGCTTTCAGAGCGGAACCACGAATGATCGGGGTGTCGTCGCCCGGGAAGTCGTACTCGCTCAGCAGCTCACGGATCTCCATCTCGACCAGATCCAGCAGCTCCTCGTCGTCGACCATATCGCACTTGTTCATGAACACGACGATATAGGGCACGCCGACCTGACGAGCCAGCAGGATGTGCTCACGGGTCTGGGGCATGGGACCATCGGTAGCAGCAACGACCAGGATAGCGCCGTCCATCTGAGCAGCACCGGTGATCATGTTCTTAACGTAGTCAGCATGGCCCGGGCAGTCAACGTGAGCGTAGTGGCGCTTCTCGGTCTGGTACTCAACGTGAGCGGAGTTGATCGTGATACCACGAGCACGCTCCTCAGGAGCCTTATCGATGTTAGCGTAGTCCATGAACTCTGCATCACCCTTCAGAGCCAGGTACTTGGTGATAGCAGCGGTCAGAGTGGTCTTGCCGTGGTCAACGTGACCGATGGTGCCGATGTTAACATGCGGCTTAGAACGGTCGAACTTTGCCTTTTCAGCCATTGGAATATCCTCCCTTAATTTAGGTTTTGATATTGGTTACAACAACCCTGCAAAATGCAGACATTGCATTGCAAGGCTATTCTACTAAATTTGTCCTGTAAAATCAAGTGCTTTTACAGGAAATTTTGCCGGAGTTACACTACCCCGGCAAAATTCTTATGCTTTACAGCGCTTAGCCCTTGGTACGGCCAGCAATGATCTGGTCAGCAATGTTCTTGGGAACCGGCTCGTAGTGAGAGGGCTCCATAACATACTGGCCACGACCCTGAGTCTTGGAACGCAGGTCAGTAGCGTAGCCGAACATCTGAGCCAGAGGCACAAATGCGTTGACACGCTGGGTACCAGCCATAGCTTCCATACCCTGGATCTGACCACGGCGAGCGTTCAGGTCACCGATAACATCGCCCAGATACTCATCGGGAACGATAACAGCAACCTTCATGATGGGCTCGGTGATGATAGGATCAGCCTTGCGCATAGCATCCTTGAATGCCATAGAACCAGCGATGGAGAAGGCCATTTCAGAGGAGTCGACCTCATGATAAGAACCATCCCACAGGGTGACCTTGACATCAACAACAGGATAGCCTGCCAGAACGCCAGCCTTCATAGCACCCTGAATACCGTTGTCGATAGCAGGGATGTATTCCTTCGGGATAGCGCCGCCAACGATAGCGTTGACGAACTCGTAACCCTTGCCGGGCTCATTGGGCTCGATCTTGATCTTAACGTGACCGTACTGACCCTTACCACCGGACTGACGTGCGTACTTGGTCTCCTGATTGGCCTCCTTGCGGATGGTCTCACGGTAAGCAACCTGGGGTGCGCCCACGTTTGCCTCAACCTTGAACTCACGCAGCAGACGGTCAACAATGATCTCCAGATGCAGCTCGCCCATACCAGCAATGATGGTCTGGCCGGTCTCTTCATCGGTGTAGGTCTTGAAGGTCGGATCCTCTTCGGCCAGCTTTGCCAGCGCGATGCCCATCTTCTCGTTACCAGCCTTGGTCTTAGGCTCGATAGCAACGCGGATAACGGGCTCGGGGAACTTCATGGACTCCAGAATGATGGGATGATCCTCATCACACAGAGTATCACCAGTGGTGGTGTTCTTCAGACCGACAACAGCAGCGATATCACCTGCGTAGCAGCAGTCGATATCCTTGCGGTGGTTGGAGTGCATCTGCAGGATGCGGCCCATACGCTCCTTGTTGTCCTTCACGGAGTTGTAGACAGTAGTACCTGCCTCAACCTTACCGGAGTACACACGGAAGTATGCCAGCTTACCAACGAACGGGTCGGTAGCGATCTTGAAAGCCAGAGCAGCAAACGGAGCATCGTCAGAAGAAGGACGGGTCTCCTGCTCTTCGGTCTCAGGATTCACACCCTTGATGTCCTCGACATCGGTAGGTGCGGGCATATAGTCAACGATAGCGTCCAGCAGCTTCTGCACGCCGCGGTTCTTGTAGGAAGAACCACAGACAACGGGAACCAGAGTATTTGCAATGGTCTCCTTGCGGATAGCAGCCTTCAGTTCCTCACGGGTGATCTCCTCACCCTCGAGGTACTTCTCCATCAGCTCTTCGTCGTTCTCGGCAACAGCCTCGACCAAAATGTTACGGTACTCTTCAGCCTGCTCGACCATATCCTCGGGGATAGGCTCGGTGCGCATATCGTTACCCATATCGTCGTAGTAGACCTCAGCGTTCATATCAACCAGGTCAACGATACCACGGAAGGTATCCTCCTGACCGATAGGCAGCTGGATCGCTACGCCGTTAGCGTGCAGACGATCGTGCAGCATCTTGATGCAGCGGAAGAAGTCGGCACCCATGGTATCCATCTTGTTGACGTAGACCATACGGGGAACCTTGTACTCGTCAGCCTGACGCCAAACGGTCTCAGACTGGGGCTCGACACCGCCCTTAGCGGCCAGAACGGTCACAGAACCGTCCAGCACGCGCAGAGAACGCTGAACCTCAACAGTGAAGTCCACGTGGCCCGGGGTGTCGATGATATTGATGCGGTGACGGTTCTTCTTGAATGCGACCGGATCCTTCTGGGTCTCAGAGTGGCTCCAGTAGCAGGTGGTAGCAGCGGAAGTGATGGTGATACCACGCTCCTGCTCCTGAACCATCCAGTCCATGGTAGCGCCGCCATCATGGACTTCGCCGATCTTGTGGTTGATGCCGGTGTAGTACAGAATACGCTCGGTAGTCGTAGTCTTACCAGCATCGATATGGGCCATAATGCCGATATTTCTCGTCATCTGAAGAGAAACTTCTCTGGGTGTAGCCATGAAATTAACCTCCTACAGAACAGATCAATAACGGAAATGTGCGAAAGCCTTGTTAGCTTCTGCCATCTTGTGAGTGTCCTCACGCTTCTTCACGGCGTTACCAGTGTTGTTGGCAGCATCCATGATCTCAGCAGCCAGACGCTGTGCCATGGTCTTCTCACCACGGGTGCGGCTGTAGGCAGTCAGCCAGCGCAGACCCAGAGTCTCGCGGCGAGCGGGGCTGACCTCCAGGGGAACCTGGTAGTTAGCGCCACCAACACGGCGGGTCTTGCACTCGAGGCTGGGCATGATGTTCTCCATCGCCTTCTCGAAAGTCTCCAGAGGATCGTTGCCGGTCTTTTCCTGAATCATGGAGAAAGCTTCGTAAACGATCTTCTGAGCGACGCCCTTCTTGCCATCCAGCATGACGCTGTTGACCAGGCGGGTGACCATCTTGGAATTGTAAATAGGATCAGCTAAGACATCGCGCTTAGCAATGTTACCTCTTCTAGGCATCTTTCTTCCCTCCTTCACAGAATGATATCATCGGTACTCGAAAGTAATAAAACTCCCGTTGTGTCACAAAGAGCTGACCTTACATAAACCGTTACCCTCCGCTTTTAAGCGGACTTGTTATTTATATAAAGGAAAGCCGTTTATGGCGGTTGTCCTCAATTACTTCTTTGCAGCACCGGCCTTAGGACGCTTTGCGCCGTACTTGGAGCGGGCCTGATTACGGCCTGCCACACCCTGAGTATCCAGGGTACCACGGATGATGTGGTAACGCACACCGGGCAGGTCCTTAACACGGCCGCCACGGATCAGCACGACGGAGTGCTCCTGCAGGTTATGGCCGATACCGGGAATGTAAGAGGTGACCTCGATACCATTCGTGAGGCGGACACGAGCAACCTTACGCAGAGCAGAGTTAGGCTTCTTGGGGGTCATGGTACGAACTGCAGTGCAGACACCACGCTTCTGGGGGCTGCTCAGATCAGAGTACTGCTTCTTCTGAGAATTATAAGTCTTCTGCAGAGCGGGAGCGGTGCTCTTGGTAGTCAGGACCTCACGGCCTTTGCGTACAAGCTGGTTAAAAGTAGGCATTTTGTTTCTCCTTTCTTAATGATGAACATCGGAAGATTTTCCGACTTTTTTGCCGCACTATCCCCATGAGGGACGCGCAACAGTTATATAATACCCGCTTTGCAGCCGGATGTCAACAGTTTTTGCAATTTTTTTTGTATTTATTCCAGATTTTTTCTTTCGGGCAATTTTCGGCAGAAAAAGTGCCTTTTCCCTCCCCTGCTGCGCTGCTTCCGGCACGCAAAAACCGCCCCGCAGGCTTTCGCCCACGGAGCGGTTTTGCTTAATTGATCAGATCCTGACGGATGCTGCGCTTACTGTGCGGAGGCAGCCAGCTCGGCTGCGACCTCGGCGTCGCGCTCAGCCTCACGGTTCTTCAGATCCTCACGCACCTCCGGCAGACCGGTACCGGCGGGGATCAGCTTGCCGATGATGACGTTCTCCTTCAGACCGGACAGCGGGTCGACCTTGCCCTTGATGGCAGCCTCGGTCAGCACGCGGGTGGTCTCCTGGAAGGATGCAGCGGACAGGAAGGAGTCGTTGGCCAGAGCAGCCTTGGTGATGCCCAGCAGCACCTGCTGGTACTCCACCAGCTTCAGACCCTCTTCGCCTGCATCAATGCGCTTCTGCAGATCTGCATTGATATTCTCCACCTCCAGACGGCTTGCCAGAGCACCGCCGATCAGGTTGGAGGAGCCGGAGTCGGTCACACGCACCTTGCGGCACATCTGACGGACAATGACCTCGATATGCTTATCGTTGATCTCAACGCCCTGCAGACGGTAGACCTTCTGGACCTCATTGATCAGGTAGTTCTGCACGTCCTCCAGACCCTTGATGGCCAGAATATCCTGCGGGTACAGCACGCCCTCGCGGGTGATGATGTCGCCCTTCTCCACACGGTCGCCGGGCATCACGCGGGAATGCTGGGTGAACGGGATAGAGTAGCTCTTGACTTCCTCTGCACCGTTCTCGTCCTTGCCGGTGACCTTGATGACCACGTTCTTCTTGGTGTCGTCCTGAGAGACCACACCGGAGATCTCACTCATGATAGCCATGCTCTTGGGACGGCGGCTCTCGAACAGCTCCTCAACACGGGGCAGACCCTGTGTAATATCCTCGGCAGATGCGATACCGCCGGTATGGAAGGTACGCATGGTCAGCTGAGTACCGGGCTCGCCGATGGACTCTGCGGCGATAACACCGACAGACTCGCCCAGACGGACCGGCTCGCCGTTGGCCATATCGGAGCCGTAGCAGCGTGCGCAGACGCCGGTCTTAGCACGGCAGGTCAGCAGGCTGCGGATCTTCAGGCGGGTGATGCCGGCGGCCTCGATCTCGTTGGCGTCGTACAGGTCGATCATCTTGCCCTCGGGCACGATGACCTTGCCGGTGATGGGGTTGACCACATCGCCCACGGCAAAACGGCCGATCAGACGCTCGCGGAAGCTCTCGATCTTCTCCTTACCCTCGTGGATCTCAGAGACCCACAGGCCATCGGTGGTGCCGCAGTCGATCTCGCGGACGATGACGTCCTGAGAAACGTCGACCATGCGGCGGGTCAGGTAACCGGAGTCGGCGGTACGCAGAGCGGTATCAGCCAGACCCTTACGGGCACCACGGGCAGAAACGAAATATTCCAGAATGTTCAGGCCTTCGCGGTAGTTAGCACGAATGGGCATCTCGATGGTGTGACCGGCGGTGTTTGCCAGCAGGCCGCGCATACCGGCCAGCTGCTTGATCTGGTTCATAGAACCACGGGCACCGGAATCCGCCATCATATAGATCTCGTTGTCCTTGGGCAGGTTGTCTGCCAGAGCCTTGGAGACCTTATCGGTGGTCTTCTGCCAGATATCAATGGTCTTGTTGTAGCGCTCGTTATCCGAGATCAGACCACGGTTGAACAGCTTGCCGACCTTGGCGATCTCCTTATCGGCCTCGGCGATCAGTTCCTGCTTCTGGGGCGGGATCACAGCGTCGCACACAGCCACGGAGATAGCGGACAGGGTGGAGTACTTGTAGCCCTGTGCCTTGATGGCATCCAGCATCTTAGCACACTTGCGGGTGCCGTTGCGGGTCATGCAGCGGGAGATGATCTCCGGCAGGGTCTTTTTGGTCACGCGGAAGCTGACCTCGTACTCCAGCCAGTGCTCGGGATCGGTACGATCCACATAGCCCAGATTCTGGGGAATGGGATTGTTGAAGATGATGCGGCCGGCGGTGGCATCCACCAGACCGGTGCGTTCCACGCCGTCAATGGTCATGGTGCGGCGCACCTTGATGGGTGCGTGCAGAGTGATGACGTGCTCGGCGTAAGCCATCAGAACCTCGTTCTCATCACGGAATACCTTGCCTGCGCCCTCGTCGTTCTCGCGGACGGTGGTCAGGTAGTAGCTGCCCAGGATCATATCCTGCGTAGGCACAGTAACAGGTGCGCCGTCAGAGGGCTTGAGCAGGTTGCCGGAAGCCAGCATCAACATCTTGGCTTCACGGCAGGCATCCTCGCTCAGGGGCAGATGGACTGCCATCTGGTCGCCGTCGAAGTCGGCGTTGAATGCGGTACAAGCCAGCGGGTGCAGCTTGACGGCACGACCTTCCACCAGCACGGGGTTGAAGGCCTGAATGCCCAGACGGTGCAGGGTAGGTGCACGGTTCAGCAGCACGGGATGACCCTTGATGACGGTCTCGAGACTGTCCCAGACTTCGGGCTTTGCGCGCTCGACCATCTTGCGGGCGGACTTGATGTTGTTGGCAATGCCCTTTTCCACCAGATCCTTCATGACAAAGGGCTTGAACAGCTCCAGAGCCATCTCCTTGGGCAGACCGCACTGATCCATCTTCAGCTCAGGGCCGACAACGATAACGGAACGGCCGGAGTAGTCAACACGCTTGCCCAGCAGGTTCTGACGGAAGCGGCCCTGCTTGCCCTTCAGCAGATCGGAAAGGCTCTTCAGTGCGCGGTTGTTGGGGCCGGTGACCGGACGGCCGCGGCGGCCGTTGTCGATCAGGCTGTCCACAGCCTCCTGCAGCATACGCTTCTCGTTGCGCACGATGATGTCGGGAGCGCCCAGCTCCAGCAGGCGGCGCAGACGGTTGTTGCGATTGATGACGCGGCGGTACAGATCGTTCAGGTCGGAGGTGGCGAAGCGGCCGCCGTCCAGCTGGACCATGGGGCGCAGGTCAGGCGGCAGAACGGGCAGCACGTCCATGACCATCCACTCGGGGCGGTTGCCGGAGATGCGGAAAGCCTCGACAACTTCCAGACGCTTGAGGATGCGCACGCGCTTCTGGCCGGAGGACTTCTCCACCTCGGCGGTCAGCTCAGCGCTCAACTGATCCAGATCGATCTCCTTCAGCAGAGTCTGGACAGCCTCAGCGCCCATGGCAGCCTCGAACTCGTCGCCGTAGCGATCGCACATTTCGCGGTATTCCTTCTCGGTCAGCAGCTGCTTCTTGTCCAGCGGGGTCAGACCGGGATCGGTGACGATATAGCTTGCAAAGTACAGCACCTTTTCCAGCAGACGGGGGCTGATGTCCAGCATCAGGCCGATGCGGCTGGGGATGCCCTTGAAGTACCAGATGTGGCTCACAGGAGCGGCCAGCTCAATGTGACCCATACGCTCACGGCGAACCTTGGCCTTGGTGACCTCGACGCCGCAGCGATCACACACCTTGCCCTTGTAACGGATGCGCTTATACTTGCCGCAGTGGCACTCCCAGTCCTTGGTAGGTCCAAAAATGCGCTCGCAGTACAAGCCGTCACGCTCCGGCTTCAGGGTGCGGTAGTTGATGGTTTCGGGCTTTTTGACCTCGCCGTAGCTCCATGCGCGGATCTGCTCCGGGGAGGCAAGGCCGATTTTAATGGAATCGAAAACGTTGTTTTCCATGAAACGAACCCTTTCTTAATCTCTAGTTGTTTCGATGATGACAGGCGACCTATAAAACCCGCTGCTCTCCCCTGTCTGCGGCGGCAGCACGCGCACCGCAGCGGGAAAACAGCCTATAAGGGGTTTATTCGTCAAAATCCACTTCATCGGAGGAAGCGGACTCTGCAGAGACAGAGTTGTCATCCTCCAGCACAGAGGGATCATCGAAACCTGCATCGGCGTCCTTGATGTTGTAATCAGTCAGTTCGCTCTCCTGCACCACAGTCTCGGTGCCGGCAACATCACGCATATCAAAGCCGGTCTCTTCGTCGTCGAAGTTCTGGCGCATATCGATCTCGTTGCCGTCCTTATCCTGCACGATCACGTCCATACCCAGAGACTGCAGTTCCTTCAGCATAACGCGGAAGGACTCGGGGATGCCGGGCTGCGGGATGGGCTCGCCCTTGACGATGGCTTCGTAGGTCTTGACACGGCCCTCCACGTCATCGGACTTGACAGTCAGGATCTCCTGCAGGGTGTAAGCGGCACCGTAAGCTTCCAGTGCCCAGACCTCCATCTCGCCGAAGCGCTGACCGCCGAACTGCGCCTTGCCGCCCAGAGGCTGCTGGGTGACCAGAGAGTAGGGGCCGGTGGAACGGGCGTGGATCTTATCATCGACCAGGTGATGCAGCTTGAGGTAGTACATATAACCAACGGTAACGCGGTTATCGAACTTTTCACCGGTACGGCCATCGTAAACAGTGGTCTTGCCGTCACGATCCAGCTCGATCTTGGAGAAGTCGATGATGTGACCCTTCTCGCCCATGATCTTGGGGAGCTTGGTGGGGTAAGCGGGAGCATTCTCGCCGTGCCACATCTCGCGGGCGGTATCAAAGGTATCGCCGATGTCGTTCTCACGGGCAGAATCAAAGACGGGGGTCATGACCTTGATGCCGCAGGCCTTGGCAGCGTAGCCGAGGTTGACTTCCAGCACCTGACCGATGTTCATACGGGAAGGCACGCCCAGCGGGTTCAGCACGATGTCCAGCGGAGTGCCGTCGGGCAGGTAGGGCATATCCTCCTGCGGCAGGATGCGGGAAACGACACCCTTGTTACCGTGACGGCCTGCCATCTTATCGCCAACGCTGATCTTACGCTTCTGGGCGATATAGCAGCGGACGACCTCGCGCACACCGGGCTGCAGCTCATCGCTGTTCTCCGGGGTAAAGACCTTGACATCCACAATGATGCCGTAAGCGCCATGGGGCACACGCAGGGAGGTGTCGCGCACCTCGCGTGCCTTCTCACCGAAGATGGCGCGCAGCAGGCGCTCCTCAGCGGTCAGCTCGGTCTCACCCTTCGGGGTGACCTTGCCGACCAGAATATCGCCGCTCTTGACCTCGGCACCAATGCGGATGATGCCGCGCTCGTCCAGATCCTTCAGGGCATCCTCAGAAACGTTGGGGATGTCGCGGGTGATCTCCTCGGGTCCCAGCTTGGTATCGCGGCTCTCGGTCTCGTACTCCTCGATGTGGATGGAGGTGTACACGTCCTCGCGCACGATCTTCTCGTTCAGCAGAACGGCGTCCTCGTAGTTGTAGCCCTCCCAGGTCATGAAGCCGATCAGGGCGTTCTTACCCAGAGAGATCTCGCCGTTGCGCATTGCGGGGCCATCGGCCAGCACCTGACCGGCGGTGACAGTCTCGCCCACTTCCACGATGGGGCGCTGGTTGATGCAGGTGCCTGCGTTGGAGCGGGCAAACTTGATCAGAGAGTAATCCTCCAGAGCGCCCTGCTCGTTGCGTACAACAATGTGGTCGGCATCGACCTTCTCCACAATGCCGTTGCTCTTAGCCAGCACAGCGGTGCCGGAGTCGGTAGCAGCCTTGTACTCCATACCGGTAGCAACAATAGGCTGCTGGGTGACCATCAGAGGCACTGCCTGACGCTGCATATTAGAGCCCATCAGTGCACGGTTACAGTCATCGTTCTCCAGGAAGGGGATGCAGGCGGTAGCAACAGAGACCATCATTCGCGGAGAGACGTCCATGTAATCGACCTTCTCTGCGTCGATTTCCAGGATCTCGTCGCGGCGGCGGGCAGACACGCGGGGACGGACGAAGTGCTTGCCTTCGTCCAGCGGCTCGTTGGCCTGTGCCACAACGTACTCGTCCTCCACATCGGCGGTCATATACTCCACCTCGTCGGTGACGACCTGCTCAATGAGGTTGTTGTTCTCATCGTAGATCTTCTTGACCTTGCGGTAGGGAGCCTCCACAAAGCCGTACTCGTTGATCTTAGCGTAGGATGCCAGATAGGAGATCAGACCGATGTTGGGGCCTTCAGGGGTCTCGATGGGGCACATACGGCCGTAGTGGCTGTAGTGAACATCGCGGACTTCGAAGCCTGCGCGGTCACGGCTCAGACCGCCGGGACCCAGAGCAGACAGACGGCGCTTGTGGGTCAGCTCAGCCAGAGGGTTATTCTGATCCATGAACTGAGACAGCGGAGAGGAGCCGAAGAACTCCTTGATGGCTGCCACCACAGGACGGATGTTGATCAGTGCCTGCGGGGTGATGACGCTCTGATCCTGGCTCTGCAGGGTCATGCGCTCACGGATGACGCGTTCCATACGGGAGAAACCGATGCGGAACTGGTTCTGCAGCAGCTCGCCCACACTGCGGATACGGCGGTTGCCCAGATGGTCGATATCATCGGTGGTGCCGATGCCGTAGCCCAGACCGTTCAGGTAGTTGATGGAGGACAGGATATCGTCGATGGTGACGGTACGGCCGATGAGCAGGTCGTGATCCTTCTTCAGGCTCTCCATGACCTCCTCGGCGCTGGAGGCGTTATCAAGGATCTTGCGCAGCTCCTTGAGGCAGCAGCGCTCGTTGATGCCGCACTCCTTGACATCCACCCCCTTGAATGCAGGGTAGTAGCTATCAATGATGGCCTGTGCATCCACGCAGCCGTTGGTAATGACCTTGACCTTGTGGGGCTGATCCTTCATGGGATCATCGATCTTCAGCACGACCAGATCCACGCCGGCGGCATCGATCTGCTCAGCCAGCTTGCGGTCGATCTTCTTGTCGGCCTCGACAAGGATCTCGCCGGTGAAGGGATCCACCACGTTCTCTGCGGCCACATGGTTCATGATGCGGCGTGCCAGAGACAGCTTTTTGTTCATCTTATAGCGGCCGAAGCGGGACAGGTCGTACCGGCGCGGATCGAAGAACAGCATATCGATCTGGCTGGTAGCGGACTCCACCGTGGGAGGCTCGCCGGGGCGCAGCTTGCGGTAGACCTCCAGCAGACCCTCTTCGCGGTTCTTGGTGGTATCCTTTTCCAGCGTGGCCAGAATGCGCTCGTCCTCGCCGAAGTAGTTCAGGATATCCTCGTTAGAGGACAGACCCAGTGCACGGCACAGCACCGTGACGGGCAGCTTGCGGTTCTTGTCGATACGGACATAGAACACATTGGCGGCATCGGTCTCGTACTCCAGCCATGCACCGCGGTTGGGGTTCATGGTGGCGCTGTACAGGTCATTACCGACCTTATCCTTGGCATGGCCGTAGAACACACCGGGAGAACGGACCAGCTGGCTGACGATCGCACGCTCGGCACCGTTGATGACAAAGGTGCCTGCGTCGGTCATCAGGGGGAAGTCGCCCATGAAGATCTCCTGATCCTTCACCTCGCCGGTCTCCTTGTTCAGCAGACGGGCGGTGACGCGCAGGGGGGCTGCAAAGGTAACGTCGCGCTCCTTGCACTCCTTGATGCTGTACTTCGGCTCCTTGTCCAGCCGGAAGTCCACAAAGCTCAGTGCCAGATTGCCGGTGTAGTCCTCAATGGTGCCGATATCGTGGAAGACCTCCTTCAGGCCTTCATCCAGAAACCACTGATACGAGTTCTTCTGCACCTCGATCAGGTTCGGCATACTGATGACTTCGTCGATGTGGGAGAAGCTCATGCGCTCGGTTTTGCCGAGCTTAACGGGCTTGACTTTCATCATAAAATCAACCACTCCTTACTTTTATATTCTACGGGATGTCGTATACACGGGTCAAATTTGAGCAGACACACATAATTCGACCCGCGTCCTGCGGAACGTTCCGGCATTTTGCACAAACTTTTCGGGGCAAGCCCTCAAGCGGCAGCCATCGCAGTTCCCTTTTTGGCGCACTAGTCCATTATGTGATACTAATGCAGTATACACCCGAAAACCCCTGTTGTCAAGCCATTTTTCAGTTTTTTGCCGAAATAAATTTAATTTTCGCTTTGTTTTCGCACGCCCGGCAGCGTGTAGCTGTTTGTCTGCCAAGTACTTGATTTTTTTATTTTGCACGTTCCTGTTCATAACACCCTTGTGCAATTTGTCTATCTTTACTCTTGTGCCCGGAAGTGTGACTTTTGTACTTCCCTGCCGCAAAAAAGAGACCGCCGCACAAAATGCTGTGCAGCAGTCTCGTCCTGAAAATTTTATGCGATTCACTCATCCAGATAATCCCGCAGCAGCTTCGCGCGGCTGGGGTGGCGCAGCTTGCGCAGCGCCTTTGCTTCGATCTGCCGCACCCGTTCCCGGGTCACGTTGAACTCCTTGCCCAGCTCTTCCAGCGTGCGGGCACGGCCATCCTCCAGACCAAAGCGCAGGGTGATGACCCGCTCCTCCCGGGGCGTCAGGCTTTTAAGGACGTGCAACAGCTCCCGCCGCAGCAGCTGACGCCCGGCTTCGTCCACCGGGACACCGGCATCTTCGTCCTGAATAAAGTCCTCTAAATGGGCGTCCTCTTCCTCCCCCACCGGCGTTTCCAGACTGATGGGCTCCTGCGACAATTGCAGCAGCTCCCGCACCTTGTCCGGTTCCATATCCAGTGCGACAGCGATCTCCTCCACGGTGGGCTCCCGTCCATTTTTATGCAGCAGGTCGCCCGCCGTTTTCTTGACCCGGTTGATGCTCTCCACCAGATGCACCGGGATGCGGATGGTGCGTCCCTGATCCGCAATGGCGCGGGTGATGGACTGACGAATCCACCACGTTGCGTAGGTAGAGAACTTGAAGCCACGCTCCGGCTCAAATTTTTCCGCCGCCTTCATCAGGCCAAGGTTGCCTTCCTGAATGAGATCCAGAAAAGGCAGTCCCCGCCCGGCGTAGCGCTTGGCTACCGATACCACCAGCCGCAGGTTTGCTTCGCTCAAAGCGCGGCGGGCATCTGCATCTCCGGCGCGGGCAGCCTTTGCCAGTGCCATCTCCTGCCCGGCGGTCAGCAGCGGCACCCGGCCGATCTCCTTTAAATAGGTCTTGACCGGGTCATCCAGCGCCACACCCTCTGAGGACAGCTCATTCTCCAGCCTGCCGATCTGTGCATCGTCCAGCACGGGCAGCTCGGCAGGTTCCTCTGCCAGATGGACGCCCCGCTGCTCCAGCGCCGCGTAGAGTTCATCCAGCTGTGCAACATCGAAATCCGTTTCCTCCATGGCGCGGCTGATCTGCTCCGGGGTCAGGGTGTGGCGCCGCGCCTTTGCGGCAAGGCTGCGGGCAAGTTCTTCCGTTTGCGACAATTTCTGCATGATTCCTGCTCCTTTTCTCTCCAGCTCCAGCCGGAGGGAAAACAGGGATCAGTCTTGTTCGGGCAGCGTCCCCTGCTTTTTTTCGCGCATCGACTGAAGATACTGTGTGATCTCATCGCCGGACATTGCAGCAGCTTTGCTTGCAACCGGCATTCCCCGGGCGATCCTGTCCAGATACAGATGGATATCCTCCGGTGTGCAGTTCACATCGCTGTATTGTGCCGCAAGTCGGCTCAGTTCATTCAATGCTTCTTCGCTTGCAAATGCCCGCAGTGCCGTCAGGCTGAGCTCCACGCCCTCCCGGCTGCAATTGAGCATCGCTTCGTATAGTTCCTTCTGCTGCGGCTGGATGAATTGCTCCGCCGTCAGCTGCTGTTTAGCCAGTTCCAGATACCGCGGCTCCCGCAGGATGGCCGCCAGCAGCCGCTGCTGGGCGCTGGCAATGCCCAGTGCCTGACTGCCGCCTGCGCTGTAAGGCACCTTGATCTGATCCATCTCGCCGGAATGCAGCCGCTCGTGGTTTTTCTCCCGGCGGTACTTGCCGCCTGCCCGCTTTGCTGCGGTGCCCAGCTGCGCCAGAATGGCGGTTTTGGAGATGTTGGTCTCCTCTGCCAGCCGCCCGGCGTACACCTCCTGCTCGGTGGGGTTAGAGCGCTCGGCCAGCATTTCCACAGCTTCCTTTACATATTGCAGCCGCTGCGCATCCTGCGAGAGATCGTACTGATCCCGCAGGCGCTTGAGCCGGAAGTCCAGCGCGTTGCCCACCCCGTCCAGAAGTGCCTGAAAGCGCTCCGGGCCGTATTTTTTGATATACTCGTCCGGGTCCTTTGCACCGGGAATCTGCAAAACGCCCACCTTTACCGGGCTGTTGCGGAACAGCTCCAGCGAGCGCAGGGTCGCCTTCTGACCGGCCTCGTCCGAGTCGTAGCTCAGAATGACTTCGTCGGCATACTCGCTGATGATGCGCACCTGCCCGGGGGTCAGCGCGGTGCCGCAGGCGCAGACGGCAGTGTCGATGCCCGCCTGCTGCATACTGATGACGTCCATGTAGCCCTCGCACAGCACGAACCGCCGGGAGGCGCTGCGCTTTGCGATCTGCATGGCAAACACCGTCTCAGATTTGTGGTAGACCAGCGTCTCCGGGCTGTTGACGTATTTGGGCTTGGAGTCGTCCATCACGCGCCCGCCAAAGGCAATGATGTTGCCGCGCAGGTCAAAGATGGGGGTCATGACACGCTTCCAGAACAGGCAGTAGATGCGCCCGGACTGGCTGCGCTTGAACAGGCCGCTGGCATCCAGCTCCTGCTGGTTGTAGCCTTTATCCCGCAGGTACTGGTACAGCGCCTGCCCATCGTTGGGGGCATAGCCCAGCCCGAACCGGACGATGGTCTTATCGTCCAGCCCGCGCCGCCGCCAGTAAGCGCGCGCCTGCCGTGCCTCCTCCACGGTAGAGTTCAGGCAGGCATGGAAGAAGCGGGCGGCCTCCTTGTTCATGGAAAGCACCCGGCTGCGCAGGCGTCCCGTCTTATCGTCCTCCTGCGGTTCCGGCATCCCGGCGCGGGAAGCCAGCATCTTGATGGCTTCGCCGCTGCTGATATTGTTGATCTTTTTGACAAAGCTGATGGCATCTCCGGCTGCCTGACAACCGAAGCAATAAAAGCTTTGGGTGTCCGGGTACACATAAAAGGACGGCGTTTTTTCGCTGTGAAAAGGGCACAGCCCGCCGTACAGCCGTCCCTTGCGTTTGAGCTGCACATAGCTGCCCACCAGCTCCACAATGTCGGTGCGGCGGGTAAGCTCCTCGATGTATTCGTGTGGGATCATGTTGTTTTAAACGACCTCTCCAGTTTTAAAGGACGTGCCATTTCTGGGGCACGAACAGTTCTTCAAAGGTGCGGATGGCAAACTCATCGCTCATACCGCTGATGTAGTCGGTGACGGCGCGCTCCCGTCCCTCCTGATAGGCCAGCTGCACATAAAAGTTGGACATCTGATCCACATGGGTCAGGTAGTATTCGTACAGCTCCGCGATAAGCTTGTCCACCTTCTGCTCCTCACGCTTGGCGTTTTTATCCACATACACGGTCGTGTACATGAAATCCCGCAGAGCAAGGAACGCTTCGTATTCCTCCGTGCCCATGCGGACATCCCCCTCGCTGTGGGTGAGAATGCTGTTGATCATGGTGGTGATGCGGGCAGATTTGGTCTGTCCCAGCACTGCCGTGCAGTCCTTGGGCAGGGTGGCAGCGTCCAGCACACCGGCGCGCACGGCGTCCTCGATATCGTGGTTGACAAAGGCGATCTGATCCGCCAAGCGCACGATGCGTCCTTCCGGGGTAGCTGCCCATGTGCCCTTGGTGTGGGTAACGATGCCGTTCCGTACCTCCCATGTCAGGTTGAGCCCTTCGCCGTCCTTTTCCAGCCGGTCCACCACACGCAGGCTTTGCATATAGTGGCGGAAGCCGTCCGGGCAAAGAGCATCCAGTGCCTTTTCTCCCGCGTGACCAAAGGGGGTATGCCCCAGATCATGCGCAAGGCTGATGGCCTCGGTCAGATCCTCGTTCAGGCGCAGACCACGGGCAATGGTGCGGGCGATCTGCGAGACCTCCAGCGTATGGGTCAGCCGGGTGCGGTACAGGTCGCCTTCCGGCGAAAGGAACACCTGCGTTTTCTGCTTGAGACGCCGGAAGGCCTTGCAGTGCAGCACCCGGTCGCGATCCCGCTGGAACACCGGGCGCAGCGGATCCTGCGGCTCCGGCACAGCTCTGCCGCGGCTTGCATCGCTGAAGGTCGCCCACGGCGCAAAGGCAAGATGCTCGATCTCTTCGGTTCTCCGGCGCACATCCATACAGATCCTCCTTTTGTTTTTCGGGTTTCTCCCCTCCCCTCTGCGCGCAGCCGATCCCAATTGCTGCGCTGCAGCAATTGTAGCACATCGGCCGTGTCGAAGGGGGAAGTTCGGTGTCGGTTTGCAAAAAAGACTTTGTTTTTTAAAATGGTGCGTAGAACGGGTCAGACACCGTCACCTGAGCGCTGCCCCGGGTCAGCTCCCGCAGCTGCTCCAGCAGCGGGGCTTCGGTGTGTTCCGGCATCTGCCAGCGCAGGGTAACACGGTCCGTAAACTCCGGCGGTGCCTGTTTTGCCCCGGCGGCATCAATGAGCAGGGACGCACGCTCGTAAAGGGCGTAATCCACCGTTACCTGCAGCTCCACCACACTGCGCACTGTGACGACCTCCGCGTTTTCCAGTGCGCGGGCGGTGGCGGTGGTGTAAGCGCGCACCAAACCGCCGGTGCCCAGCAGCACCCCGCCAAAGTAGCGGGTGACCACCACGATCAGGTCGGTCAGGCCACTATGCTGCAGCACCTCCAGCGCGGGCGTACCGGCAGTCTTTGCCGGCTCACCGTCATCGGAATAGCGCTCGCGGTTGCCCGCCCGCAGGCGGTAAGCGTAGACGTTGTGCCGCGCGGTGCGGTTAGCCGCCCGCACCTGCTCCAGAAAGGCAACGGCGGCTTCCTCGCTGTCGGCAAAGGAGAGCTGTGCGATAAAGCGGCTCTTTTTCTCTTCATATTCGCCGGTGGCCGTGCCCCGGACGGTGCGGTAATCCTCCACGTTAGATCCTCCTGATAATAACTCAGAATAAGTATAACACAAACGGGCGCAAATAAAAAGACTGACGAAGCCTTGCGGCCCCGTCAGTCTTTTATAAGAAGAAAGCAGTTGATCACTTGGTAAAGATCTGGATCCACTGATGACCCCAGGTGCTGTTGCTATTGTAGTAGTAGCCAACACTCATCTTGCGAGCCTCAGGGTTCAGGATATTGGCGCGATGGCCTTCGGAGTTCATCCATGCGTTGACGACCTCTTCAGGAGAGACGCTGCCCCATGCGGCATTCTCGCCGGTGGGGGTATCGGTAACGCCGTAGTCCTTCAGGACGGTAAAGCACTTGGAGCCATCGGGGCGGACGTGAGAGTTTACAACGGCGATCTCCTCGGCGCGGGTCTGTGCAGCGGCGGTCAGATTATCATCGCCCATTTCCAGAGCGGTCAGACCGTACTTTGCGCGCTGAGCATTGACCAGATCCAGAACTTCCTGACGGTAGTCCTCGGTGTGAGAATTTTCAGGGTAAGAGAAGATCAGCACCCAGTAATTGTTGTAGACGCCGCCCTCGTAGTGACCAACGCTCACGGTGGTGGCATCAGCGTTCAGGATGCGCTCGCGGGTAAAATCGGTAGCCATCCACTGATCCATTGCGGAATCGGGGGTGGAGCAACCGGCCATGTAGTTCTCGCCGATAGAAACATCGCTGATGCCGTTCTCTGCCAGAACGGTGAAATCGCGCTGACCGTTGGGACGAACGTAGGAGTAAGAAACTGCCAGCTCCTCGGCACGCTTCATTGCAGCGGCATTGTGGCTGCTGTCACCCAGAGCAACGGGAGCCAGACCAGCCTGTGCGCGCTCGTTATTGATCAGGGTCAGGAAGCTGCGCTGGTAAGCGTCTTCCTCAAAGTAGGAGTTCTCTTCCTCCACGGAAGCGGCAGCAGGCACGGCAGCCTGTGCTGCGTTTGCGGTGACGGGCTTGAAGCCTGCAAAGCCAAAAACCACAGCCAGCGTCATAGCAGCTGCTGCGATATTCTTCATGGTACTCATTGCACGCTTCATAAGATTGCCTCCGGTCTGCTGCCTTATACAGTGTGATGTTGTATGCTGCAACTTGTTTGCAACTCTGTCGTATCACATCTGCAACTCTTGTGTCACAAGAGTATCACAAAACCATACAGACGTCAAGAGGTTCAAAGGCTAATTTGCAGAAAAAATACAGATTTTTTAAAATTTCCCCGCTCTTTTACCGCAACTCAAGCGTAACAAAAGCTCCGAAAACGTTACAGTTGTGTTGCGCTTCTCTTCAAAATCAGCCAAGTGCAACAGCTTCCGCACACTTTCCGGGCTGTTCCGATGCCTACCGGAGTGTATATTATCGGATTTTTATACATCATTTTGCATATCAATGCTTTGTGTACGCTTTTGTGGCGCTTTGTTGCGTTCCTGTCTGCATTCTCTTCTTATAAGGAGATTTCGTTTCAAATAAGCACACAAAAAAGGGGCTACTGCACATCACTTTGTGCAACAGCCCCTCCGGGTTGTATTTTACTGTTTTTCCTTGCGATCTCCCACAAGCTTTTTCAGTTCATCAAGAAAGCTTTCCACATCCGCAAACTGGCGGTAGACCGATGCAAAGCGGATATAGGCCACCTCGTCGATCTTTTTCAGTTCCTGCATGGTCAGCTCGCCGATGCGCACACTGGGGATCTCGCGGTCGTAGGAGCTGAACAGAGACTGTTCGATGCTGCTGACGGCGTGCTCCAGTGCTTCATAGCTGACAGGACGCTTGGCGCAGGCACGCAGCATGGCATTGAGCAGCTTCTGCCGGTCAAAGGGCTCGCGGGAGTTATCCTTTTTAATGACCACCAGCGGCACCGTTTCCACCACCTCATAGGTGGTAAAGCGCATATGGCAGTTCAGGCACTCGCGGCGGCGGCGGATGCGCTCGTTGTCTTCAGTCGGGCGGGAGTCGATCACCTTGGATTCCTCCGCACCGCAATAAGGGCACTTCATCGTTTGTTCCTCCGCCTTAGTCTTTCTTTTTCCTGCGCTCGCTCCACAGCACCCATGCCGAGGTGGAAACACACAGAGAGGTGTACACACCGCTGATCATACCCATCATCAGCGGGAACGCAAAGGTAAAGATGCTGTCCAGACCGTAGAGCTTTGCCACGATGCACATGACGCCCAGTGCCATCACGGTGGTGATGGTGGTGATCAGGGTGCGGCGGGCAGACTGGTTGACCGACTGGTTGACCAGCTCTTCAAAGCCAGCCTTTTTACCCATCAGGGCGCGGTTCTCGCGGATACGGTCGTACACCACAACGGTATCGTTGATGGAGTAGCCGAGGATGGTGAGCATAGCGGCGATAAAGTTGCCGTCCAGTGCGGTGCGCAGCAGCACAAAGGTGCCGAACACCACCATCAGGTCGTTGACCAGCGCCAGCACTGCCATCATGCCGCCGGTCAGACCGCCGATGTTCTTGAAGCGCAGGGCGATATACAGCAGAATGAGCACCAGTGCAAACAGCACAGCCACCAAGCTCTTCTGCAGGAACTTGGTGCCCATGGCTGCGCTGACGTTGCTCAGGGACAGCTGGGTGAACTGGTTATCCGGGTAGTTTTCGTTCAGGGAGTCCAGCAGGTTCTCCACCTGCTCGGTGGTCACAGTCTCGGTGCCGGGCATGGAGATCTTCAGGGTCTGGTCGCCGGTGGCTACGTTCTCGCCGGTCTGCAGGGTCAGACCGGTGTTTTCCAGCGCCGCTGCAGCGGTCTTTTGTACAGTGGCTTGGTCAAAGCTGCCCTCGTAGGACAGGGTGATCATAGCACCGCCGGTGAACTCGGTATCCAGATGCACACCGAACACCACGGCGCACAGCAGAATGGCTACCATCAGGCAGGCGGAGATGGTCAGGAACTTTTTGCGCAGGGACACGAAATCCACCGGCTTCTTTTCGGCCTTTTCCTGCACGGGCTTTGCAGCACCGTACAGCCACGGATTGCGCAGTGCCTTGATGGCGGCTGCACCGCGGATCATCACACGGGTAGCGAACACACCGAACACGAAGTTCAGCAGCACGCCGGTAAGCAGCGTATAGCCGAAGGCGTAGATGGTGCCTGCGGTAGAGGGGCCGAAGGCAAAGAACACAAAGTGCAGTGCCTTGGCAAACAGACCATCCGAGGGGCCGAAGGCGCCCATGAGCACGATAGCCACGATGACGATAGTCACGTTGCCGTCAATGATAGGGGTCAGGCCACGGGCAAAGCCGCTCTTCAGGGCGCCGTCCAGAGATTTGCCGTTTTTCAGCTCCTCTTTGATGCGCTCGGCGGTGATGACGTTGGCATCCACGCCCATGCCGATGGCCAGAATGATACCTGCGATGCCGGGCAGGGTCAGGGTAAAGCTTTCAAATACCGGGAAGTAGCCGGACACAAAGGCCAGCGTAGCCGCCACCTGACCGGCCAGCGCGATGCAGGCCAGAAAGCCCGGCAGACGGTACAGCACCGTCATGAACACCACGATGAGGGCAAAAGCGATCAGACCTGCCAGCACCATGGCACCAAGGCTGTTTTCGCCCAGACTGGGGCTCACGGTAGAGTAGCTGTCCACGCTCAGGGCAAAGGGCAGCGCACCGGAGTTGATCTGGCGTGCCATCTTGACCACGGCGTCCTGCGTAAAGGGATTAGAAGCCGAACTGGTGATGATGGCCTGTCCATCGGTAATGGCGGTGTTGACGGTGGCGGTGCTCACGTTCTCGTCGTCCAGCCAGATGCTGATGCTGCCCTTATCGGCGGCCAGCTTGGTGGTGGCATCGCCAAAGGCCTTGGCACCCTCGGTGGTAAACTTGAGGGCGACGTAATACTCTGAGCTGCCGCCGTTGCTCACAGCGCCGTACTGCGCCGAGGCGCTTTCGACCATGGAGCCGTCCAGGATCAGCTCACCGTCCTTGCTGGCTCCCTCGCGGAAGGTCAGATAGGCGGTGGTGCCGATCTCCTGAATGGCGGACTCGGGGTCAAAGTCCGTCTCGCCGGACTGCCACGGGAACTCCAGGATCAGGCTGTCGGAATTGTTGTCCACATACAGCTCGTAGTCCGTCACGTTCAGCGCGACCAGACGGTTCTCGATAACCAGACGGGCGGCATCCAGCTGCTCGTCTGTGGCATCGTAGCCATCCGAGGGCACAAAGGTGACGTTGACGCCGCCTTTGATATCCACACCAAAGCGGATATCCTTTGCACCTTTGATATAGGTGGTGGTCACATCGCCGTATTTTGCTGCCACGCCAAAAAAGGCGGTGTAGACAAATACAACGATCAGCAGCGCGGTAACGACCAGCTGCCATGCTTTGCCTTTTGTTTTCATAAATCAGGGAACCTCCAAAAGCGGCGGCTGTGCAGCCGCAGCCGTTTTTGTTGTGAACCGCAAGTTTTGCCAACGGCTCCTCTCCTCACAGAGCAGCCGTCGTGCCGGCCTTTCTGTGATAAAACTCCCCTGCCGGCCCTGCAAAGAGCCCCGCAGAGGAGAATATACAAGTTATTTCAAGCCTTAGGCCATATCAGCCAGCAGCTTTTCCACAACGGCCAGACGCACACAGACGCACAGCAGCTCGGAAGCGGTCTCCACCTCGTCCAGACTGGGATAAGTGGGTGCGATGCGCAGGTGAGAATCCTGCGGGTCCTTGTGGTACGGATAAGCAGAGCCTGCGCCGGTCAGCACCAGACCTGCATCCTTGCACAGTTCTGCCACGCGCTTGGCGCAGCCGGGCATGACATACAGGCTGATGAAGTAGCCGCCCTTGGGGTTGGTCCAGTGGGCAATATCGCCGCAGGGGGTGAGGTTGGCGGCAAAGGCGGTCTTGACGGCATCAAAGCAGGGCACCAGACGGCGGCGGTGCTTTGCCATGTGTGCCAGAACGCCCTCCTTGTTCTTCAGGAAGCGGACATGGCGCAGCTGGTTCATCTTATCGTAGCTGATGATCATCACTGCAAAGCGCTTGCACATATACTTCATGCTGTTGTCGCTGCAGGCAATGGCAGAAACGCCGGCACCCGGGAAGGTGATCTTGCTGGTGGAGGTGAACATGAACACGCGATCCTGCGTGCCGTACTTCTTGCTCACGTTCAGCAGAACAGGAGTCTCGATGATCTCCTCGGTCAGGTGATGGACGATGTAAGCCTCGTCCCAGAAGATCTTGAAATCCGGGGCTGCGGTCTTCATCTTGGCAAAGCGCTCGATGGTCTCATCGCTGTAGGTGTAGCCATCGGGGTTGGAGTACTGCGGCACACACCAGATACCCTTAATGGTATCATCCTCTGCCACCAGCTTTTCCACAACGTCCATATCGGGGCCGTTGGGGGTCATGGGCACACTGATGAGCTCAAAGCCGAACTCTTCGGTGATGGCAAAGTGACGGTCATAGCCGGGCACCGGGCAGAGGAACTTGCGCTTCTCCACCTGAGACCACGGACAGGGAGACTCCGGGAAGCCAAACACATAACCGATGTTGATGAGGTTATACATCAGCTGCAGGCTGGAGTTGCCGCCCACGAACACCTCGTTGGGCTTTACGCCGAACACATCTGCAAACAGGGCGCGGGCCTCGCTCAGACCCTCCAGCTCGCCGTAGTTGCGGGCATCGGTGCCTGCATCCGTGGTGTAGTCGGTCATCTTCAGCAGGTCCATTGCCAGATCCATCTGGTGGGGGCCGGGCTTGCCGCGTGCCATATTCAGCTTCAGACCCTTTGCCTGAAACTGCTTGTATTCCTCTTCCAGCGCTGCCTTTTCAGCGGTCAGCGCAGCGCGATCCATCTCGTGATAATTTGCCATTGAAAACACACTCCTTTATAGTACTTCCTGTTACCCAGTTATATGGCTCGTCTTTTGCGGTATGCCCCTGCCAGAGAGCACATGCCGCACGCTCCACATTTTATTATTATAGTACATTTTCCTGTCAGAAACAAGAATTTGAAAGCAAAAAGCCCTGCCAAAAGCAAAAAGCTTTCGAAACAGGGCTTTCAGGCGGGTGCGCTCCCCTGCTGTGCGGCAATGCCGTCAGCTGAGAGCGACCTGATTTTTATAGCGTTTGCGCACAGCGCCGTATTCCAGATGTGCTTCGCCGCCCTCCACAGTGTCCTCGTCCACGGTCACGCGGATAATGGTGGCATCGCTGGGCACCTCGTACATGATGGGCAGCAGAATGCTTTCCATCACGCTGCGCAGACCGCGGGCACCGGTCTTGCGCTCGATGGTCTTGCGGGCAATGGCGTGCAGAGCTTCGTCCGTGAAGGTAAGCTCCACGTTATCCATGCCCAGCAGCTCTTTATACTGCTTGACCAGACTGTTGCGGGGCTCCTTGAGCACGCGCACCAGTGCATCCTCGTCCAGATCATCCAGCACGGTGATGACCGGCAGACGGCCGATCAGTTCCGGGATCAGGCCGAACTTAACCAGATCGTGGGGCTCTACCTTACGCAACAATGCACGCTCAGCCTCGGTGGAGTTATCCTTCAGCGCGCTGCCGAAGCCCAGCGCGGACTTATCGGTGCGGCGCAGGATATACTTGTCCAGACCATCAAAGGCACCGCCGCAGATGAACAGGATGTTGGTGGTGTCGATCTGGATGAACTCCTGCTGCGGGTGCTTGCGGCCGCCCTGCGGCGGCACGTTGCTGACAGTGCCCTCCAAGATCTTCAGCAGTGCCTGCTGTACGCCCTCACCGCCCACATCGCGGGTGATGGAGGGGTTTTCGCTCTTGCGGGTGATCTTGTCGATCTCATCAATGTAGATGATGCCGATCTGTGCCTTCTGCACGTCAAAATCCGCCGCCTGGATCAGTTTGAGCAGAATGTTCTCCACGTCCTCGCCCACATAACCGGCCTCGGTAAGGGTGGTGGCATCCGCAATGGCGAAGGGCACGCCCAGCATCTTGGCCAGCGTCTGGGCCAGCAGGGTCTTGCCCACGCCGGAGGGACCCAGCAGCAGCACGTTGGACTTTTGCAGCTCCACGTCGCCGCCCTTGCCGCTGAGGATGCGCTTATAGTGGTTGTAGACTGAAACGGACAGCACACGCTTTGCCTCGTCCTGACCGATGACATACTGATCCAGACCTTCCTTGATCTCAGCCGGGGTCATGATGTTGATATCCAGATCTGCGGCAGCGGGCTGGACATGGGCGCGGCTTGCGCTGCCGCGAGCCGGACGGGCGCTTTTGGGCTGATCCGGCTTGTCAGAGAGCAGATCGTGGCACAGGCCGATGCACTCGCTGCAGATATTGACCCCGGGGCCAATGATCATGCGCTCCACTTCGTCCTGATGCTTGCCGCAAAAGCTGCAAACCAGATCTTTTTCGTTTTTGCCGGAATTGTTATTTGCCATAGCTGTTTTTCCTTATCCTGGATAGATTATAGCGGTTTACCGGTGGGCAATGACCTCATCGATCAGGCCGTATTCCTTTGCCTGCTGCGCGGTAAGGTAGTTGTCGCGCTCGGTGTCCTGCTGGATCTTTTCCAGCGGCTGGCCGGTGTACTCGCTGAGCATCCGGTTCATCTTATCGCGGATATAGACCATGTGCTCGGCATGGATCTTGATATCCGTAGTCTGGCCGGAAAGGCCGCCGCCCTGACCGCCGATCAGCGGCTGGTGGATCATGATCTCGGCGTTGGGCAGCGCAAAGCGCTTGCCCTTGGTGCCGCTTGCCAGCAGAAATGCGCCCATAGAGGCAGCCATGCCCATGCAGATGGTGGAAACATCGCACTTGATATACTGCATGGTATCATGGATGGCCATACCGGCACTGATGGAACCGCCGGGGCTGTTGATATACAGGCTGATGTCCTTATCCGGGTCCTGCCCTTCCAGATACAGCAGCTGCGCCACCACAAGGCTTGCGGTGGTATCGTTGACATCCTCGCTCAGCACGATGATGCGATCGTTCAGCAGACGAGAGAAAATATCGTAGGAACGCTCTCCGTGCGCCGACTGCTCGACAACGTAAGGAACAAAACTCATAAAGTTCGCCTCCTGAAATGGTTTAAGTTTATTGGCAAAATTGACCGATACGGGTCCCCTTGTAAAGTTCAGCCGTACCGGTCAATTTTAACAACCTTTGATAAAACGCCTGCGGCGCTTTACAGAGCCCGGCACTGATTACTCAGCGTCAGCAGCCTTCTCAGCCTCTGCGGGCTTCTCCACGATGTTAGCGTGGCTCTTGATGAAGTCGATGGCCTTGGTGCGAGCCAGATCCTGCTTCAGATCCTCAACGTTGATCAGCTCACGCACCTTGTCCTCTTCCATCTTGTACTGGTCAGCAATGCGCTTGATCTCGGCATTGATCTCGTCCTCGGAAGCCTCGATGTGCTCAGCAGCAGCAACAGCCTCCAGAGCCAGACCGATCTTGACCTGCTTCTCAGCCTGCGGCATGAAAGCGGCGCGGAACTGCTCCATGGACTGACCCATATACTTCAGGTAGTCCTCCAGACGCAGACCCTGCTGCTCCACACGGAAAGCAAAGTCGTTGACCATCTCGTCCATGCGGACATCGTACATAGCCTGAGGGATCTCGCCCTCCATGCTCTCGATGACCTGATCGACCAGAGCATTCTCGACAGCCAGATCGTCCTGCTTGTCCAGCTGCTCCTGGTTGTTCTTGCGGATGGAAGCCTTGAACTCGTCCAGAGTGTCGTACTCAGAGCAGTCCTTTGCCAGCTCATCATCCAGAGCGGGCAGCTCCTTGTACTTGACCTCGTGCAGCTTGATCTTAAAGACAGCTGCCTTGCCAGCCAGCTCAGCAGCCTGATACTCGGTGGGGAAGGTGACGTTCACATCGAACTCCTCGCCGGCGGAGTGGCCAACGACCTGCTCCTCAAAGCCGGGGATGAAGCTGCCGCTGCCCAGAGTCAGGTTGTAGTGCTCAGCCTTGCCGCCCTCGAATGCGACACCGTCCACAAAGCCCTCGAAGTCGATATCAGCGATATCGCCATTCTGAGCAGCGCCCTCACGGGTCAGCTCACGGGCGTTGCGCTCCTGCACACGCTTCAGCTCAGCGTCCACAGCCTCGTCGGTAACAGTATGGACAGTCTTTTCCACGGTCAGACCGTTGTAGCTGCCAACCTTGACCTCGGGCTTCACGGCGACCTTCACGGTCAGGGTAGCGCCCTCTGCCTCGCTGGCAGAATCCACGGTGACCTCGGGACGGCCCACGGGCTCCACGCCAGCTTCCTTAGCGGCAGCCTCGAAAGCCTCCGGGAACAGCTCGTTGATGGCGTCATAGGTAAAGACGTCTGCGCCGTACATCTTCTCGATCAGAGCCTTGGGAGCCTTGCCCTTGCGGAAGCCCTGCACAGGGTACTTCTTGCCCTCTTTTTTGAAAACATCGGCAACAGCCTTTTTGAAAGCTTCTGCGTCGATGGAGAACTGCAGTTCTGCCATGCTCTTCTCGAGCTTTTCACACTTGATGAGATTCATTTGTTTATCCTCCACTCAAATATTCTATTGCTCCGGGCAGGAAGTTTTTGCCCTGAGCAACCGCGCACCACGTCCTTGCTGTATGCACACGGAATGCGGGGACGCGCGCGCTCAATTGGGTGCAACAATCGCGTCAAAACTTATTATAGCACGCTCTGGACACAATTGCCATACCAAATTTTTAAATTTTGTCGTTTTTGCCCTTTTGTACCGCCGTTAATTGATGCGGTAGGGGCAAAAACGCAGGCCGTCGGCACTTACCAGCTTGTACCGGATGCCGTCCACCTCGCCCTGTACGGCAAACCGGATGGCGTTGCCATGCAGATGCCCGTAGAAGCAGGTCTTGATGCCGAACTCCTTCAGGGTGGCTACGATCTCCGGGGCACTGGTGCCGGTGTAGACAGGCGGATAGTGCAGGAACACCAGCTTTTCCAGCCCGGGCTCCGCAGCCTGCAAACTCATGCGCAGACGGCCGATCTCGCGGTTCATCACCTTTTCATCATGGGGTTCCCCCACATCGAACAGCCAGCCGCGGGTGCCGCAGATGGCGTACCCCTCCACACTGTAAGAATTGTTGTGCAGGATATGCAGGGTATCAAAGCCCTCGGCCTTGAGGTAGGCGTTCATCTTGTTGGCGGTGGACCACCAGTAATCGTGGTTGCCCTTCATGATGATCTTCTGCCCGGGCAGCTGCTGCAAAAAGGCAAAGTCCTTGCGGGTATCGGTCAGGCGCATAGCCCAGCTGATATCCCCCGCCAGCACGATGGTATCCTGCGGGGTGATGAGCTTGCGCCAGTTTTTCTCCAGCCTGTCCACATAATCGTTCCAGCCGGGAAAGATATCCATCGGCTTGGATGCGCCCAGAGAAAGATGGGGATCGCCAAGCACAAAAAGTGCCATAGTCTGTTTACTCCTGTTCTGTCTGTCCGCAGAAGCTTATGCCTGATAGCCCAGCGCCACCTCGGCGATCTGTTCCGGGGCAATGACCGTATCAAAGCGCTCCGGCTTGCTGCGCAGAGCGGCAAGGCTTGCCGGTGCGGCATGACCGGTGGCAGCCTCCAGCTGCTGCATGGCTTCAAAATCGTTTTCCGGAGCAGCTTTGCCCAGTGCGCTCAGCACACTGCGGGGGAACTTGAAGGGCGATGCGGTGGAAAGCACCACCATGGGCACGCCCTGCCGCTTTTTCTGTGCAGCCACATGGAAAGCCACAGCGGTGTGGGTATCGCACAGGTAGCCATCCTTTTCGTAGCGGGCACGGATCTCCCCTGCCACCTCGTCCTCGCTGCTCCAGCCGCAGGAGAAGGTCTGCTGAATGGCGGCCAGCGTCTCGGGACGGACGGTGTAGCTGCCGGTGGCAGCCAGCTGCTGCATAAAGCCTGCTACCTCGGCATCGCTGCCGGTCACATGGTACAGCAGGCGCTCCAGATTGGAGGACACCAGAATGTCCATGCTGGGCGAGGTGGTCTTGAAGAACTCCCGCTTTGCGGTATAAGTACCGGTGGTGAGGAAATCGGTCAGCACGTTGTTCTCGTTGGAGGCGCAGACCAGCTTGCCCACAGGCAGACCCATCTGCTTTGCGTAATAACCGGCAAGGATATCGCCGAAGTTGCCGGTGGGTACGCAGAAGTCCACCTCGTCGCCGAAGGTGATCTTACCGGCCTTGAGCAGCTGGGCGTAGGCGGCAAAATAGTAGACGATCTGCGGCACAAGGCGGCCCCAGTTGATGGAGTTGGCGCTGGAAAGACGGATATTGCGCTTTTCCAGCTCGGCAGCGATGGCCTTATCGCCGAACACCTTCTTCACGCCGGTCTGGGCATCGTCGAAGTTGCCGCGTACGGCGTACACAGCAACATTAGCGCCCTCCTGCGTTGCCATCTGCAAACGCTGGATCTCGCTGGTGCCGCCGGTGGGGTAGAACACGGCGATCTCCACACCGGGGATATCATGGTAGCCGTCCAGTGCTGCCTTGCCGGTATCACCGCTGGTGGCCACAAGGATCAGGGTCTTTTCGGTGCGTCCCAGATTCTTTTTTGCTTCCACCAGCAGCTTGGGCATCAGCTGCAGGGCGTAATCTTTAAAGGCGCAGGTCGGGCCGTGCCACAGCTCCAGGGCATAGGTGTCCCCTTCCACCGGGGCAAGATAGCCTGCCTTGCCGCCGAAAGCAGCGCCGTAGGTGCTGCGGGTGGCGTCGGTCAGGAAAGCGGGGTCATAATCGGTCAGGTACTCCCGCACAACAGCTGCTGCCAGCGCAGGATAGTCCAGCCCACACAGGGCTTTTACATCCACCTGCGGAAAACTTTCCGGCACAAACAGGCCGCCTTCATCGGACAGACCCTGTGCGATTGCCTGAGAAGAGGTTACTTTGCGGTTCTGATCTCTGGTACTGAAAAACTGCATGGTCATCGCTCCTTTTCGCCATGGAACGTGCCGGGCACGTTCCCGGTTGCACGGCAAAATCCTCGTTCTGCCGCATACTTCCCACCGGTGCCACGGTTTCTGCCTAAGGTGTATCTGAAAACAAAGAAAATGACGGATATTTCGCAAGCACAAGCGGGATTTAAGGCAAATAGCCGCAGGAATCCTTTGTGGATTTCAAGGCTGTTTAACGCAAAATCCAACTGTGCTTGTAGAAATAGACTAAATTTTCGACTTTTCAGATACACCCTTAGGGTTCGCAGAGAAAGGCACCCTTTATAATATGTACCATCCAGCGCCCGCTGTCAAGAGGAACTACCTCTGCAACGTCAAAACGCACCGGTTCTTCGCTTTGGCCGGTCTGCTGCAAATACCCTTGTGCAGCGCAGATCAGCCGGCGTTGCTTGGCCGGGTCTACGGCAGCAGCGGGGCGCTGCAGCATCCCTTGGCTGCGGGTCTTTACCTCGCAGATGACGATGGTGCCGTCCGGCTCCCGCAGCACAAGATCCAGCTCTCCCATGCGGGTATGATAATTATGCGCCAGCAGCTGCGCGCCCTGCTTCTGATACCAGCGGGCAGCGGCAGCTTCTCCACTGCGGCCGGTCTCGGCGCGGTTCATTTGCCGCTCTCCGGCCAGTAGCCCTGCTTTTTAAGGAAGCTGCGGCGGTAGAACGGCTGGATGCCGTACTGCGCGATCAGCTCATAGTGCAGCTTTGTGGGGTAGCCCTTGTGCTTTGCCAGCTGATACTGCGGGTACTGCTTGTCCAGTTCCAGCATATAGCGGTCACGGCTGACCTTGGCCAGCACCGAGGCTGCGCCGATGCTGGCGCTGGTGGCATCGCCTTTGACCACCGGCTGTGCCGGGATCTGCAAGCCTGCGGGGGTGCGGTTGCCGTCAACCAGCACCAGATTAGGCACGATGTCCAGTTCTTCCACCGCCTGCTGCATCCCGCCCATGGTGGCGTTCAGGATGTTTTCCCGGTCGATGACCTCCGGCCCCACAAAAACGATGCGGTAGGCCAGCGCTTTTTCGCAGATCTCATCAAACAGTGCTTCGCGCTTTTTCTCGGTCAGCTTTTTGGAATCATTGATGCCGTACACCGGGTTTTCCGGGTCCAGAATACAGGCCGCTACGCAAACAGGGCCGCAAAGCGGGCCGCGCCCAGCCTCGTCCACACCGGCAAAGCAGCCGTACTGGCTGCGCACCTCAGCGTCAAAGGCGTACAGCGGCGCCGAGATCTCCTCATCCGAGCGGCGCTTCATTCCTCGTCCTCCTCGGCAAAATCGGTCAGGTCATCCCGCTGCGGCGGGCGCTCCAGAGAGATACGTCCCCACTTGCAGGCGCGGAACTCGTCCACCAGCATGATGGCACAGCGCTCGGTGTTCACCTCGCCGCCGCGCACCAGCAGCCCGCGCTTGCGGCCGATGGCTTCCAGCAGCTCGTAGGGCGGCAGTGCCAGCGTTTCAGCATCCAGCTTGTAGCGCTGTGCCACAAGGTCGGGATAGTTGCGGCGCACCTCGTCCAGCAGGTTCATGGCCAGCTCTTCCACATCCAGAATATCGTCCTTGATGGAGCCGATAAAGGCCAGATTGGAGGCGATGGTCTTGGAATCGAACTTTTTCCACAGCACGCCGGGCATATCCAGCAGATCAAACTTTTCGGTGCTGACCCACTGCTTGCCCTTGGTCACGCCGGGGCGGTCTGCCGCCTTGGCGCGGGCAGAGCCTGCAAAGGTGTTGATAAAGGTGGATTTGCCCACGTTGGGGATGCCGCACAGCATCACCTGCGTTTTGGCACCGCCCATGCCGCGGTTCTGGCGGCGCTCCAGCAGGCCGGAAAGTTCCTTTTCAATAGCCGCCTTCACGGCGTTTGCGCCGCCCTTCTGCTTGGCGCTGATGGCCACGCAGCCGGCATCTGCGGCGCGGAAGTAGCGGATCCACTCCTCAGTCACAGCCGGGTCGGCAAGGTCGGCCTTGTTCAGCGCATAGAGCTTTGGCTTGCGGTCGGTGATGCGCTCGATCTCCGGGTTCAGGCTGGAAAGCGGAATGCGCGCATCCAGCAGCACAAGGCTGGCATCAACGTGCTGGATCTCCTGCTCCATCATGCGCAGGGTCTTGGTCATGTGGCCCGGGAACCACTGAATATTGTACTGGTTTGCAAACCGGGTATCCATTTCGTTCATTTTACCACCCCAAAATCTGTAAAGGGCATAAAGCACAGCAGCACCTTGCCCAGAATATCACGCTCGTCAATGCAGCCGACATAGGAGGAGCGGCTGTCCAGCGATTCGTTGCGGTTGTCCCCCATCACAAACAGGGTGCCCTCCGGCACCGTGAACGGGAACTGCACATCGTAGCCCAGATAGGTAGGGGCTGCAATGTAGTCCTCCTGTAAAAGTTCGCCGTTCACCGTGACCGTACCGGCGTCGTAGTCGATGCTGATGGTGTCGCCGCCCTTGGCGATGATCCGCTTGACCAGCGGTTTACCGTAGACGGTGTAGCTATCCACGATAACCACATCGCCCCGCTGCGGGGTGTAGCCTGCCGCCCAGACGATAAGCTTATCGCCGTGGGTCAGGGTGGGCACCATAGAGCGCCCGTCCACCTGAATGATGCGGAAGAAAAACGAAAAGATCAGTACCAGCACCAGCGCTGCGGAGATAAGCGCTTCGTACCATTCCAGTATGCCCTGTCCGCGCACTGCGGGGGCAGACTGCTGCTGTTTTTCCATAGCTTAGCCACCAGCCTTTCCTGATTTTACACATACGCCCGGGCTTTGAAAAAGAAAAAAGGGACAACAAGTTGTCCCTTTTCTCCCGGTTTCAAATCGGGGATGATCAAATATCGCTCTTGACCTTGGCAGCCTTGCCCGTACGGCCACGCAGATAGAACAGCTTTGCGCGGCGGACCTTACCCTTGCGGACAACAGTGACCTTCTCAACGAAGGGGCTGTTGACGGGGAAGACACGCTCGATGCCGACACCGTAAGCCACGCGGCGAACGGTGAAGGTCTCTGCAACGCCGCCGTGCTTCTTAGCAATGACAGTGCCCTCAAAGGCCTGAATGCGCTCACGGTCGCCGTCCTTGATACGAACATCAACGCGGACGGTATCGCCAACGTTGAACTGAGGCTTTTCAGCCTTGATACTGCCTTCAGAAATAATCTTCAGTGCGTCCATTTTTGAATCCTCCATTTGTTTTTAGACGTTCATGCACGGCATAGCCGTCAGAGGACCGCCCGTTTAATGATAAATACTTGTCATTAACCCCGCTGTGGTCTCAGCGGACACTAACGCCCTAATAGGATAGCACAAAACCGGCTTGAATGCAAGCAATTTGGCGAAAAATCTTGCAAAAATTTTCTGTTTTGCATGATAGACGGACTTTTGCGCCGCTTCAGGCAAACAGCTGCTGGTCTGCCGTCAAAAATTTGGTGCGCAGGATATTGGCGCTTGCGGCTGGCAGGCCGAACTTTTCTTCCAGAAAACCGGTGAGCAGCGAGGGGTTCAGGTTCAGCTCCTGCGCGGCAGGCAGGCAAAGTTCCAGCTGCACAGTGTCCCCCAGTGCGGTATAGCGCAGCTGCGGGATATGCTCTTTAAGGTCTATGATCTTTTTGCCGCGCTTGCTGTGCTTTTCCACGGGGGCTGTCTCCAGCGCGTTATACTGCTCCAGCACCGCAACGGCAGCCGCCGGGTAGCTGATGCGGTAACAGGCAAAGGCGATGCTGTCCGCTTTCATCTCCACCGGAGCCACCCGGGTAACGTGGATACCGGCGGGCATAATGGCGTTGAGCGCAGTCTGCCACTGGGCAAAATCCGGGGCTTCCGCCTCGGTCTTAACGTCCACGCACTCGCACTCGCTCTCCTGTCCCAGAGAGAGCGGGCAGGCAAAGGTCATGTAGATATGGGGGTTGAAACCCAGCGTATGCCACACCGGCAGACCGCTGCGCTTGAGCACCCGCTGCATCACCCGCTGCAAGTCCAGCAGGGAGATATAGGAGGCTTCATTTTTCTTTTCAAACGAGATTCTGACTGTAATCAAAGCAGGGACCTCCTAACAGATGGTTGGCACCGCAGGCGTTGCAGGCACGGTTGCAGGGCGGGGTGGTCTGGGCAGCCAGAGCCTTGTTGTACTCCCGCACCAGATACTCGTGGGTGATGCCGTAGTCCATATGCGACCACGGGGTCACCTCGTCCAGCGCGATGGGGCGCTGGCAGTAGAAGGCGGGGTCGATGCCCAGATCCGCAAAGGTCTGCATCCAAGTATCGTACTTGAAGCACTCTTCCCAGCCATCGAAGTAGCAGCCGCGCTTATAAGCCTCCACGATGACCGGGGCAAGGCGGCGGTCGCCCTTGGCGAACACGCCCTCCAAAAAGCTGGTGGTACTGTCGTGGTAGTTCACCTTGATCTTGCGGCTGTGCACGCTTTCCAGCAGGTGCTTCTGCTTGGCCTGCAGGGTCTCGGCGGTATCCATGGGCACGAACTGGAAGGGGGTGTGGGGCTTGGGCACAAAGCAGGCGCAGCTGATGGTCACCTGCACGCCGCGTCCCTTGGCGTGGTTCGTGTTCTTGTAGTAGAGGTCTACCACCTTCTGGGCGGTCTCGGCAATGCCCTCGATATCCTCCATGGTCTCGGTGGGCAGACCCATCATGAAGTAGAGCTTGACCGAAGTGTAGCCCGCATTGAAAGCGATGGTGCAGGTCTTTTCGATCTCATCCCAAGTGACGTTTTTATTGATGACGTTGCGCAGACGCTGAGTACCGGCCTCGGCGGCAAAGGTCAGTCCGCTCTTGCGCACCTTGGTTGTTTTTTCGATGAGACTCTGGGAGAAGTTGTCCACACGCAGGGAGGGCAGCGACAGGCTGACGTGCTCCTTGGGTGCCCACTCGTTCAGATCATCCAGCAGCTCTTCCAGCTGACCGTGGTCGGAGGTGGAAAGGCTGGAAAGGCTCAGTTCCTCGTAACCGGTGTTGGCACACAGATCCTGCGCGGCCTTGTTCAGCAAACTGGCATCGCGCTGGCGCATGGGGCGGTACAGAAAGCCCGCCTGACAGAACCGGCAGCCGCGCACGCAGCCGCGCAGCACCTCGATGCTGGCGCGGTCCTGAATGGCACCCACCATGGGCACCACAAAGTTGGTGGGCGGGGCGAACTGGTTCAGATCCTTGATGATGGCCTTGGTGATGCGCGCCGGAATGCCCGGCTCGTTGGGGGTGATGGCCTTTACTCTGCCGTCCTCGTGGTAGGTGACATCGTAGAAAGCCGGGATGTACACGCCCGGGATCTTTGCAATGTTGAGCAGCAGCTGCTTTTTGGAGATGCCCTCTTTCTTTGCCTTTTCGATCTCAGCGCAGATGGCGGGCAGCTGGTTCTCGCCCTCGCCCAGCTGGATGACGTCAAAGAAATCCGCGATAGGCTCGGCGTTGCAGGCGCAGGGGCCGCCCGCTACGATCAGCGGCCAGCGGTCGTCACGGTCTTTGGAATAGAACGGGATGCCAGCCAAGTCCAGCATGGCAAGGATATTGGTGTAGGAAAGCTCGTACTGCAAGGTAAAGCCCACGGCGTCAAAGGCCGTGAGGGGGTCTTTGCTCTCCATGGTGTACAGCGGCAGCTGCAGGCGCTCCATCTCCGCCTTCATATCCAGCCAAGGCATAAAGGCGCGCTCGCACCACCAGTTCTCGTGGCTGTTGAGCAGTTCGTACAGGATCTTTTCGCCCAGAAAGGACATTCCCACCTCGTAGGTATCCGGGAAGCAGAAGGCAAAGCGCACATCTACCTTATCCTTTTCTTTATAGATACTGCCGGGCTCGCCGCCGGTATAGCGGCCGGGCTTCTGCACCCGTCCCAGCGCTTCTTTCAGTTTGGGATCAAACATCGGGTCCTCCATAAACAATCCGTTTTTTGCGTTCTTTTTATTTTACCCCAAATGTGCCGGTTTTGCAATCGTTTCCGGCGGTTTGTGTACACTTTCCGTATTTTTGCCGCCAGAGTGCCCCTGCGCACGCTGCCATCTGTGCGCCGTCCAGCGGCGGCACCGGCAGCAGATTGAACAGCCCGGTCAGCAGATTTGCTGCCCAGAACGCGCTGTCTCGGATAGTGACAGTCTGCGCAAGACGCACCGCCCATACCCCGGCAAGGGCAAAATTGACTGCGGGCCCGGCGGCAGCAAGCACGAACCTCTGGAGTGGGGAGAACCTCTCCCCTGCCGTACGCATACAAAAACCGGTCATGGTCACCTCGATGACCGGCAGACGCCTTTGCTGGATGCAGTAGACAAGGATGTGCCCCAGCTCGTGCAAAACAGCCGCCAGCAGTCCCAGCCGCAGAAAGCCACTGGCATCAAAGTAGAGCAGCAGGTACACCACACCGCACAGCAGCACCGGGTCCCGGAATACAAGCTTCCCCACCCGCAGCCGGCTCACGGGGCATTCTCCAACAGGGCGGCGGGGTCGCAGGCAGTGCCCTGCTGCCACAGTTCCAGATGCAGGTGCGCACCGGTGGCGCGGCCTGTCTGCCCCACTGTGCCCAGCGTCTGCCCGGCCTGCACCACCTCTCCCGGGCGGACATAGAGGTATTGCAGGTGTGCGTAGCGGGTCTCGCAGCCATCCGGGTGCAGGATGCGCAGATGGTTGCCGTAGCTTGGGCTGTATGCCGCCGCAGTCACTACCCCGCCCTGCACCGCTTGCACTGCCGTGCCCGCCGTGCAGGCAAGATCAAGTCCCCGATGGAACGCAGACTTGCCGGTAAAGGGGTCTGTCCGCGCGCCGTAGGCGTCCGAGACGCGCCACGCCGTGGTATCCAGCGGAAAGCAGTGCTTTTGCGTGTTCCGGGCAGCCTGCACCGGCAAAGCTGCCAGCAGACAGAGTGCCAGCCCTGCCAACACAAGTGCCATGATACCCCACCGCCGTCTGCGTATTTTTGCTGCCTGTCCGCTCCGTTTTACCCGCATACGCCCGCCCTCCTATCCTGAAAAGTGTATGCACAAGCGGCAGACAGGAGAACACAAACAAAAAAGCAGAGCCGCCGCACAAATCTCTGCGCAGCAGCTCCGGTTTTGGTTTACATGATTTTACAGCTCAGCGCCGGAAAAAGTTCCCGATGCGTTCCAGCAGGCTCTTTTTCTTGGGCGCGGTGACAGCAGGCTTTGCAGCCGGGCGGGGTGCAGCGGGCGTTTTCGGCGCGGGCTGCGCAGCGCGGGGCTTGTTGTTCAGCATCTGTTCCAGTGCCTCGTAGTGGTCGGGCTGCTGCGCCGCCGGGGCGGCATTCTCTGCCTTTTCCGGTGCGGGCTGGAACACATGGGGCAGCTCCTGTTTGAGCTGTTCCACGGTAACTTCCTGACAGACTGCCGCCGGTTTTTCCGTTTCCGGGGCGGAGGTGGTGCACTTCCACGGCTCGGGGCGCTGCCAGTCGTTGCGCAGCAGCTCGTACATACCCATCTGGCCGTTGACCAGCGGCTCACCCTCGGCGGGCTTCACCTTCTGATAGCTGCCGCTGGCATCCATGACCCGGGCGTTGACGTTATCCCGTAGCTGCAGCTGAAGGATATCGGTGAGCTTTTGCACCAGAACAGGATCCTCCACCCGCACGCCTACCTCCACACGGCACTCAGTATTACGGGTGAGGAAGTCACCGGAAGCAATGTAGATGCGGGTGTGGGTGCCATCAAAGAAACTGTAAATGCGGCCATGCTCCAGATACCGTCCCACCAGACTGCGGATGTGCAGATTCTCGGTCCTGCCGGGCACCTCTGCGCGCACGCAACAGATGCCGCGCACGATCATATCAATGCGCACCCCAGCGCAGCTGGCTTCCTGCAATTTCAGGATGATATCCCGGTCGCTGATGGAGTTGTTTTTCAGGATCATGGAAGCCGGGCGGCCCATGCGGGCGGCAGCGATGACGTGATCCATCTCGTCCAGCAGCACGCTCTTGAAGCGCAGCGGGGCAACCAGCATCTTGTCGCTTTCCTCGGTGAGCTGCTGCACGGCCAGATTGCGGAACACCTTGGAGGCTTCCTCGCCGATGCGCTCATCTGCGGTGATGAAGGAATAATCGGTATACAGTTCGCTGGTTTTTTCGTTGTAGTTGCCGGTACCGATCTGGGTGATGTAGGAGTAGCCCTCTGCGCCCTTGCGGGTGATGAGGGTCAGCTTGGAGTGCACCTTGTAGTCCTCGAAGCCGTAGATGACGGTGCAGCCTGCGCTTTCCAGCTGCTTGGACCAGTCGATGTTGTTCTGCTCGTCAAAGCGGGCGCGCAATTCCACCAGCGCCACCACTTCCTTGCCGTTTTCGGCGGCTTCCATCAACGCCTGCACGATCTGAGACTCCCGCGCCATGCGGTAGAGAGTCATCTTGATGGAGATGACGTCCGGGTCCTGTGCGGCCTTTTTGAGCATGGTGATAAAGGGACGGATGGACTGGTACGGATAGCTGAGCAGCACGTCATGCTTCTGCACCTCAGTGGCAAGATCATAGTCCGGCGGCGGCAGCATGGGGCGTGCGGGGGTGTAAAACAGCGCCGGGTGACCCTCGGTCTCCATGCGGCCGGAAAGCTTAAAGAAGAAGCTCAGGTCCAGCGGGCTCTTTTGCAAGAACACCCGCTTGCGGGTCAGTTCCAGACGGCTGCACAGCAGCCGCTCCACCTCCGGTGCGGGGGCGGGCGTGATCTGCAAACGGACAGCGGCCAGCTTGCGGCGGCGCCGGAGCAGCTCGGTCATGATCTCGCGATAATCAATATCGTGATCCATCATGCCCTCTTTTACATCGATATCCGCGTTGCGGGTGACCCGGAACAGGCATTTTTCCTGAATGGAATCCTTGCCGAAGATGTTGGACGCATAGTGCAGCACCAGCTCCTCGGTAAGGGCAAACTGCACAGCGCCGTCCTTTTTGATAAAATGCATCCGCTCCATCTGGCTGGAGATGGGCACGATGCCAAGGCTCTGCTCCTGTGTGTGCTTTTCCTTGAGCAGCACGCCAAGGTAGATCTCCTTGTTGCGCAAAAACGGGAACGGGTGGCGGTTATCTACGATCTGCGGGCTGAGGATGGGGAACAGTTCCGACTGGAAGTATTTTTTCCAGAGATGCTCTTCTTCCTTGGTCAGGTGGTCGAAATCCACCTTATGGTAGCCGTTCTCCGCCAGATTTTCCAGCGCTTTTGCGTAGAATTTATCGCATTCCTCCTGCAGCTGCGCCGTTTTGGGCATAATGGCGGCCAGCTGCTCGGCGGCGGTCATGTTGGTCTTGTTTTCCCGCTTTTCCTTTTTGGTCTTGCTCTGCTCAAGGTTTGCGCGCTCCTGCAAGGAGCCCACGCGCACCATGAAAAACTCGTCCAGATTGGAGCCGTAAATTGCCAGAAACTTGATCCGCTCGCCCAGCGGGACGTTTTTGTCCTTGCCCAGCGCCAGAACGCGGCGGTTGAAATCCAGCCAGCTCAGTTCGCGGTTGATAAAGATCGATTCGTCACTCATAACAATATATCTCCGTATTTCCTCTTTGACCAAGGCAGAAAGCGGGCTGCGCCCTAGCGGACATACGCCTGTCCTGCCCATGAATCCACCATTGCGCGGGTAATGCCCGGCACCTGCGCGGCATCCTCCACCTGTGCAAACGGACCGTACTGCGCCCGGTAGTCCAGAATAGCCTGTGCATTGCGGGGACCGACGCCGGGTAGGGTGCACAAAGCGTCTGCATCGGCTGTGTTCAGCTCCACCTGTGTGTACTCCGCCAGCGCCTTTGTGTCCGGCAGTGTCTGCGGGGTCTGTGCTTGCAGCGGCACTGCAAACCGGAACGCCAGCCCTGCACAGATCCCTGCGGCGGCAAGGCACAGCAGAAAAAACAGCCCCTCGCGGTGCTTTTGGTTCGGCATAGGTCCTCCTCCCCATTCTACCTGATTTTTTGCTAAAAAGAAAGCCCTCTGCGGGAAAATAGCAGAGGGCTTTGCACAAATTTTACACGGATTTTTCAGCAGCACGCACCATGCGGTACAAAACCTCCACAGCAGCGCCACCGGCGGCATCCGTCAGGGTGATCTGCTCGGCGGCAAGGCGCAGCTCTGCCGGGGCATCGGCGGCCACTGCGCTGTGCTCTACAGCCTGCACCAGCTCCAGCATGGGCTGACCGCCCGCCAGCGCAAGGACCTGCTCCGCGCCCACCTGCGCCATGGCGCAGACGGTGTCCAGCATTTCCCGGCCAGAGATTCGCTTCGGGGTGAGAACAAGAGTGTCCGGGGCGATACGCTCGCCCAGCAGGGCAACACGATCCCCGATGGCCTTTTCTGCCAGCGAGATCAGGGGTACAGACTTGCTGTCCTGATACAGCAGCACCCGCAGCACCTGCTCGGGGCGGATGTCGGCGGCGTTTGCCAGCAGATACGGGGTCCACTCCTGCCGCAGATGGCGCTCCAACGCATTGCTCATGCGCAGCACCCGGGTGGTGCCGTCCTGCATCTGCACGGCGACACCCACGCCGGGGGTATCCGGCAGGCAGGTAAAAAGCTCCTGCTGCTGGGCAAAGCTGCACAGGGGCACCCGGTTGCCGTCGGCATAGTGGTAGGCCATGGTGCCGCCGCACACCAGCGCAGGCGCTGCCAGACGCACGCTGCCCAGAATGGAGCGCACGGCGCGCGGAGAGCGCTGCGAAAAAACAGTCAGTCTGCCGCCGCGGCTGCTGAACAACTGCAAAACATCCCGCACCACCTGGGTCAGATTGCCATCCTCGCCCAGCAGCAGGTTATCCAGATCACAGAGCACCAGAGTGGATGCCAGAGAATCGTTCATGTGTTTTTCCTCCTGAGTGTTGCGAGAAAATGGGTAAAGTAGTCCGGCAGCTCGGAATCGAACCGCAGCTGCTCCCCGGTGATGGGGTGGATAAAGCCCAGCGTTTTGGCGTGCAGGCACTGGCCGTGCAGGCTGGTGATGCAGTTGTGAGGGCCGTACACCGGGTCCCCCGCTACCGGATGGTGGATGGAGGCCATGTGTACGCGGATCTGATGGGTGCGGCCGGTCTTTAGGCGGCATTCCAGCAGGGTGAACTCGCCCAGCCGCTCCAGCACCTTGTAGCCGGTGTAGGCGTACTTGGTGTGGGGCTCGGTGGCGGGATAGACCGCCATTTTTTTGCGGTCGGTCTTGCTGCGGCCGAGGTTTGTTTCTACAAAGCCCTCGTCCTGCGCAAAGCCGCCGTAGACCACCGTCTGGTAGGCGCGCTCCACGCTGTGCACCGCCATCTGCTGGGAAAGGCCGATGTGGGTAGCGTCGTCCTTTGCCACCACCAGCAGGCCGCTGGTGTCCTTATCAATGCGGTGGACGATGCCGGGGCGGATCTCGCCGCCAATGCCGGAAAGGCTGCCCTTGCAGTGCCACAGCAGGGCGTTGACCAGCGTGCCGTCCGGGTTACCGGGTGCGGGGTGCACCACCATGCCCTTGGGCTTGTTGACCACCAGCAGATGGGCATCCTCGTAGACGATATCCAGCGGGATATCCTGCGGCACAGCCTCGATGGGCTTTGCGTCAGGGATCTCCAGCAGCACGGTGTCTCCTGCCTTGAGTTTCAGGCTTTTGGCCACAGCCTTGCCGTTGCACTGCACATGACCCTCGGCCACCAGCGCTTGCAGCGCCGAGCGGGACAGGCCGGTGTCCTCGCCGCTGAGAAAGCGGTCGATGCGCTGCCCGGCAGTCTCCTGCTCTACGATAAATTCACGCTGTTCCATGGTTTATTGCTCCTTGGCGGCATCATCGGCATGGAGCTCATCCAGAAAGATCACCAGCACCCACAGTGCCACACCCACGCAAACGCAGATATCCGCAAAATTGAACACAGCAAACCGCATGAACAGCAGGTTGATGTAGTCCACTACCTCGCCGTTGAGCACCCGGTCGATCAGGTTGCCGATACCGCCGCCCAGCACCAGCACCAGTGCTGCCTGCTGCAAGCGCTTGCCGCGGCTGCGGAAGAACAGCCCATAGGCCACTGCCAGCAGTGCCGCACTGGTGGCGATGATCAGGAACAGCTGCTTGCCGCTGAGCAGGCTGAAAGCCATGCCCTGATTGAGCACGAACCGCAGCTCCACCACATGGGGGATGAGCGGCATAGCGCCAACCGGCTGCAAAGCCTGCACCGCCCACAGCTTGATCAGTTGGTCGATGCCGACCAGTGCCGCCACAGCTGCCAGATTAAAGAGAACAAATGCCATTAGCTACCTCGTTTCTGTTATAAAAAACGGCGCTCCCCGGTCAAGGGAGCGCCGCCCTTTTACAAAACAGATTTGTATTGATGCGGGACGCTTATGCTTCCACAACGCTGGCGCAGCGTGCGCACAGAGTGGGGTGTGCAGGATGGCTGCCGATGGAAGCAGAGTACTTCCAGCAGCGCTCGCACTTGTCGCCGGTGGCGTGTGCAGCTGCAACGCCCAAGCCCTCGACAGCGCTGGCAGCGCCGCCCTCGCCCTTGACCAGCTCCACATGGGAGACGATCATCAGGTCGGCCAGTTCGTCCATGGGGATGCTGTTCAGCAGGTCATAGACGGCATCGTTGCAGTACAGGGTGACGGAAGCTTCCAGAGAAGCACCGATGAGCTTTTCGGCACGGGCCTGCTCCAGCACCTTCTTGACCTCGTCGCGCACGGCGATGAGCTGTGCCCACTTTGCCTTGAAAGCATCGTCGGCGGCGTACTGGCCGGCCTTGGGCATCTGCTCAAACACCACATACTTGTTCATACCCTCGGTCTTGGGCATGAAGTCCCAGATCTCCTGACTGGTGAAGCACAGGATGGGGGCAATGATCTTGTCCAGAGCGACAAGGATCTTGTACATGGTGGTCTGGGCTGCCTTGCGGGCTGCGCCGTTGGTGCAGTACAGACGATCCTTGGTGACGTCCAGATAGAAGTTGGACATGGCCACCACGCAGAAGTTGTACACGGCGTGGTAGACCTTGTTGAAGTCGTACACAGCGTAGCCTGCGTTGGTGTTGACGATCAGGTCATCCAGCGCAGCCAGTGCCCAGCGGTCGATATCCTGCAGCTGGTCGTCTGCCACACAATCGGTGTTGGGGTCAAAGCCGTCCAGATTGCCCAGAATGAAGCGGGCGGTGTTGCGGATCTTACGGTAAGCTTCGCTGAGCTGCTTGAAGATGTTCTTGCCGGCGCGCACGTCCACGGTGTAGTCGGAAGAAGCCACCCACAGGCGGATGATATCGGCGCCGTAGTCCTTGATGATCTCGCTGGGCTCCACGCCGTTGCCGGCGCTCTTGTGCATCTGCTTGCCCTGCTCGTCCACCACCCAGCCGTGGCACAGCACGGACTTATAGGGTGCACAGCCCTTGCTTGCAACACTGGTCAGCAGGCTGGACTGGAACCAGCCGCGGAACTGGTCGCCGCCTTCCATATACATATCGGCGGGGAAACGCAGCTCGGGACGCTCGTCCAGCACGGCGGCGTGGGTAGAGCCGGAGTCGAACCAGACGTCCATGATGTCGGTGTCCTTCTCCCACTCGGAAGCGCCGCACTTTTCGCACACTTCACCTGCGGGGATGATCTGCTCGGCATCGTACTTATACCATGCGTCAGAGCCTTCCTTGCGGAACAGGGCGCTGACAGCCTTGATGGTAGCATCGGTAATGTGGTAGGTGCCGCACTTCTTGCAGTAGAAGGCGGGGATGGGCACGCCCCAAGTGCGCTGGCGGCTGATGCACCAGTCGTTGCGGTCGCGCACCATGCCGGTCATGCGGTCATGACCCCAATCCGGCATCCATGTGACGGTATCAATGGCCTTGTACACATCCTCGCGGAACTTGGCAATGGAGCAGAACCACTGCTCGGTAGCACGGAAGATGATGGGGTTGTGGCAGCGCCAGCAGTGGGGGTACTGGTGCTTGATGTGCACCTGACCCATCACAGCGCCGGATGCAGTCAGGTCGGCCAGAATGGTCTTGTTGGCTGCCCACACGCGCTGACCAGCGTACTTACCGGCCAGCTCAGTCAGGTAACCGCCGTCATCCACAGGCACTGTGATGGGCACCTGCGGATACTTCTGGCAGACGTTGAAGTCGTCCACGCCGTGGCCGCCTGCGGTGTGCACGCAGCCAGAACCGCTTTCCAGCGTGACGTGGTCGCCCAGAATGACCCAGCCCTCCTTGGGCAGGTAGACGTGGTTGTAGCGCATCAGCTCGAACTCAGCGCCGGAAACAGGCTCGCCCACGATCTCGTAGTTCTCGATGTGGCAGGCGTCCATGACGCTCTTGACCAGATCGGTAGCCATGATGTGGTACTCCTCGCCGATCTTGACGAAGGAATACTCGAACTGACCGTTCAGGCAGATAGCCTCGTTGGCGGGCAGGGTCCAGGTGGTGGTGGTCCAGATGACGAAGTAGGTCTTATCCATGGGGATGCCGTACTTTGCCAGCACACCGTTGGGATCCTGCGAGACGTGGAAACGCACAAAGATGGAATCGCAGTCGTCCTCGCCGTACTCGATCTCGGCTTCTGCCAGCGCAGTGCGGCAGTCCGGGCACCAGTACACGGGCTTGAGACCCTTGTAGATGTAGCCCTTCTTGGCCATCTCGCCAAAGATCTCGATCTGACGCGCTTCAAACTCAGGCTTCAGGGTCAGGTAGGGGTGCTCGAAGTCACCGATGACGCCCAGACGCTTGAACTGGTCGCTCATGATGTCGATATGCTCAGTGGCAAACTTTTCACAGATCTGGCGCAGCTCCAGCTTGGAGATGTCCTTCTTCTTGTCACCGACCGAGGACAGAGCCTTCAGCTCAATGGGCAGGCCGTGGGTATCAAAGCCGGGCACATAGGGAGCCTGATAGCCCTCCATGTTCTTTTCGCGGATAATGATATCCTTGATGATCTTGTTCAGGGCAGTGCCCATGTGGATATTGCCGTTTGCATACGGAGGGCCGTCGTGCAGAATGAACTGGGGCTTGCCCTCGTTGTGCTTCATGAGCTGGTTGTACAGGTCGTTGTCGTCCCAATCCTTGAGCATGACCGGTTCCTTTTTGGGCAGGCCGGCACGCATCTCGAACAGGGTCTTGGGCAGATTCAACGTACTGTCGTACTGCGATTTGTTCTTAGCCAATGGTTTACACTCTCCTCTATTTTTGCGTTGGGTGCCTTACTCGCTGAACTTGACGCCCTGAAAAGCATCATAGTCCGGCTCGTCCGGCTTCATATCAGCAGGAGGCGGGTCCAGCTTGAGCTGGCTTTCGTCCTTTGCCCAGAAATCCTCGCTGCTGTCAGCCGCCTTGTCGTCATCGGCAGGGGCGGCAGGTTCGGTGGTTTTGGTCGTTTCGGCAGGCTGCTCGACCGGAGCTGCTGCAGCGTCGGCTGCGGGGGCAGCATCAGGCTGTGCGGCGGGCTGCTCTGCGGCAGTCTCCTGCGCAGGCTCTGCGTCCTGTGCGGGGGCGTCCTGTGCAGCTTCCTTGGTTTCCTTCTGGAACTCCGGCAGACGGCTCAAAGACTCCACATGGCTGCGGTACAAATTGAGCACATCGGCCTTGAAGCGGGTGACCTCCAGACGGACGCGGTCGTACTCCCGCTCCTCCGCCATACGCTTCTCATTGGCTTCGTTCTCGATCTCGTCTGCGCGGTCGCTTGCCTTTTGCAGCAGCTCGTTGGCATCGCGGATGATATCGTCGCCCCGCAGATTTGCGCGGTGGATGATCTCCTCAGCCTTCTGGTTTGCTTCGCGGATCACGTTTTCGCCCATGCGCTGAGCATTGATCAGCGCACTCTTGAGCATATCGCCGTCAGCCTCAAAGCTTTGCAGCTCGCCCTTGAGCTTCTGGTTCTCTGCGGTCAGATCTGCGATCTGCTTGCGCAGCTGCTCTGCCTGCGCATCGTTCTGCTGCAGCTGCTCCTCGACCTTGTCCAGAAAACGATCCACGTCCTCTGTACGGTAGCCGCGGAGGTTTTTTTCAAATTGTACAGAGCGGACATCCTGCGGAGTCAGCATAGTCATTTCCTCCCATAGCTTTTAATATTGAAAGAACTCAATGATCGAACGATCTTTTTTACTTTTCCCGGGCAATGCAGTCAGCCGGAAGCGGCCCTTGCCGCGCACGGTGAACACATCCTGCTCGTATACGGGGGCATGGGGCTTTTCTACCGGCAGATGGTTGATCTCTACCCTGCCCGCTTCGATCAGCTCCGCAGCAGTACCGCGGCTGACGTGCAGCATGGCAGAAAGCACCGCGTCCAGCCGCAGGGAGGACACGGTGGCAGTGAGCAGCTGCCGCTCCGGCGCCGGGAAAGCCGGGATCTCTTCCGGCTCCAAAAGACGGGTGGACACCTCGGTGCGCCCCGCCTGGCACAGCTCCCGGCAGATAAGCTTTGCCGCCGGCTCCAGCGCGAACACATAGGCTGTGCCCGGCGCATCGGCGGGCAGCAGGATATCGCCCAGTGCTTCGCGCTTGAGGGCAAGCCCCATCAGGCTGCCCAGATAGTCCTTGTGCGCCGGAAGCGCCGCACCGGGCAGCGCCCGGCACTGCAGCTGTACACAGCGCACCGGACACTCGCTGTAGCTGTACTCCGGCTCCAGACAAAGCACCCGGCGCTCGGCTTCGGGCCAGCCGCCGTCAAAACGCCAGCCGTCCCGCACACCGGCACGCCCCAGTGCCGCCCGGGCAAGATCCTGTTCCCGGTCGCTGAGGAACGCGGAGTACCGGGCTATGCCGCGGGAAAAAGCCGCATCGGCAAGATCCTCGATATGCCGCATGAGATAGCGTTCCTCATCGTTGCGGGCGGGCACAAAGCCGCGCACCGCACCGGCTGCCGGATCAATAGAATGCGCCATTGTTCTCCAGCTCGTCCAGCAGGTCACCCATGATATCCACGTTGTACGGGGTAATGATAAAGGTGCTGTTGGCTACGCGCTTGATCTGACCGTTGTTGGCATAGGCCACGCCGGACAGGAAGTCCACCAGACGGCGGGAGACCTCCTTGTTGGTGGACTCCAGATTCAGCACCACGGTACGCTTGTTGTTCAGATGGTCGGCAATGGTGCTGGCATCCTCGAACCGCTCGGGCTTGACCAGAACCACCTTGAGCTGGGTGGTAGCGTGGATATTGACCACCTTGTTCTTTTTGCTGGTGCCCTCGGCAGGCTCTTCGGTCTCTTCATCCATCCCGATGCCGACGCCGCTGTTGTTGTTCACCATCTGGGGGCCGTCATCGATGTACTGATCCTCGTACTCGTCCCCTTCACCCATCAGGCCCTTTTTAATGCTATCCAGCAAAGACATAATTATCTGCTCCTTTCATTCGGGCAGCGCCCGGCTGCCTGGCGTTCTTTGCAAAAAGAATGCAAATAGCTTTTACTATTATCTGATTTTTTGCAGCAGATGTCAATAACTACAAAAGTTTTCCGTCATATAAATTTTGTCCCGAGACGATTATTTCGTCATAAAGCCTTACCTGACTGACAGAACCGTCCGTTCCCTTGGGCAAAACAAGGATGTAATCCCCTTCCGTGACCAGCGGATGGTCAGCATCCACGGGGTCGATCTTACAGAAGCGGGCAATGTTGCCGTACTTGACATACACGCCGGGGATATAGTTTTCGCCCTGCGTTTCGGCCTCGGTGCCGTCCTCCTTCAGGTAGTGCACCGCTGCAGCAGGCACCCGCAGACCGGTGCTCTCCCCGGTGCTGATGCGGGCACGGGCGTGGTTGAGACACAGCACGTCGCCGTTGATGGAATTGCAGCGCAGCACAAAGCGGGCAACATCCTTTTCTGCATCAACGGTCACCTCGGTGACGGTAGCGCGCAAGGCGGCATCGCTCTGGCCGGGAAAGCTGATCTCCACTGCCGTGCGCAGGGGCTTGCCGTCCGAGCCCAGCAGCTTTTCGGCCTGCTTTGCCGAGCACACACCGGCGTACTGCCAGCTGAACCCGGCCACCAGCTTGCCTACGCAGCCATCCAGCGGCATCTCGGGGTCGGAGTCCAGATAAGCCTTGAGCTGCTCCGGGCTCTGTGCCAGAATGTCCGCAGCACCGGCGTTCAGCCGTCCGCTGCTGGCAGCCCGGACAAAGTAGCCGGTGGTGGGGGCGGTGATCTGAGTGGGGTTGCCCAGCTGGGCCTGCACGGTCTGTGCCTGCTGGGCAAGCAGCGCGATCTGATCTGCAAAGCCGGCGGTATCGCCGGTGGTGATCCAGAGCTTGTTCTGCGCCAGCAGATAGGCATCGGCGCTGCTGTCCACATCGCTGTAGCGGTCGGTGTCCAGCGCATCCAGCAGATCGTACAGTGCGCCGGAGCGCTCCTTGAGCAAGCCATCCAGCTGGGTGGCTGCGGTGTTCTGGGAGCGCTGCAACAGGTCGATCTGGCTGGTGAGCTGGGTCAGCTGCTGGCGCAGCACTGCCTGATTGGCGTCGGTGTACAGCTCTGCAACGGCAGTGCCCGCCGACACCCGCTCGCCATCCGAGACAAGGTAGCCCAGATTGCCGCTGCCGGAAATGCAGGTCTCGTCAAACAGCAGCACGCCGTCCGCTTCAATGGTATCGGAGATGGTGATGGGCAGCGCCGTTTCGTAGACGTTCTGGGGGAAAAGGATGTGCGCCGCCTGCCAGCAGACATACACTGCCGCCGCCAGCAAAAAGGTGGCCATCACAACTGCCAGCGTGGTGAGCGCAGAGAGCTTGTGGCGCGGTTCCTGAGGGGTTTCCGGCATAAGGATCATCCTTTCGATAAAAAGTCTTGGGTCAGGCGCAGGGCGGTCTGCCGCACGTCCTCAGCCCCGGCATCCAGCCATGTGACCCCGTCCATGTGGCGGAACCATGTCAGCTGGCGCTTGGCGTAGTTACGGGAAGCCTGTTTGAGTTTTTCGGTGCAGGCATCCAGCGCTGCAGTCTGCTCAAAATACGGAAAAAATTCTTTATAACCGATGGCCTGTGCGGCGGTGCGGAAGGCTTCGCGGTTGCGCCAGACGTATTCCGCCTCGGTTAAAAGCCCGGCTTCCAGCATTTTGTCCACCCGCAGGTCGATGCGGCGGTACAGCGCTGCACGGTCCGGGAAGTCCAGCCCCAGCACAAGGCTGCGGTAGGGGCGCTCCGGCGGCAGCGAATCGGCCTTTTGTTCGCTGAGACGCTTGCCGGTAGCGTGGTAGTGCTCCAGCGCCCGCAGCACCCGTACCTTATTATTGGGGTGGATGGCAGCGGCGGCTTCCGGGTCCACGGCTTGCAGTTTTGCGTACATGGCTTCCGGGCCGATGGCTTCCAACTCGGCGGTCAGCTGCTCGCGCAGGCCGTCCGGGGCTTTTTCGGCGGTGAAGCGCACCCCGTACAAAAGGCTCTGCACATACAGTCCGGTGCCGCCTACCAGCAGCGGCAGATGCCCCCGGGCGGTGATATCCTGAATATACTCCCCTGCCAGCGCGGTAAAATCTGCCACGCTGAAGGTCTTTTCCGGGGTGAGGATGTCCACGCCGTGGTGCGGGATGCCGCAGGTCTCCTGCGGGGTGATCTTGGCAGTGCCCACATCCAAACCTCTATAGATCTGCATGGAGTCGGCGCTGATGACCTCGCCGGAGAACCGCTGCGCCAGCGCAACGCCCAGCGCGGTCTTGCCGGTGGCGGTGGGGCCTACCACAGCCACCACAGCGGGTTTTGCATTACACGATGCGTCCAAACTGCTTTTCCAACTCCTTTCGGGTAAGTTTGAGCACGCAGGGACGGCCATGGGGGCAGAAAGGCGGCACCTCGCCGGAGAGGATCTTCTCGGCCAGTGCCATAAGCTCCTGCGGGGAGGACTTGTCCCCCGCCTTGATGGCGGCGCGGCAGGAGATGGAGTGCAGCACCCACTCGGTGTGCTCGTTCAGTGCGTCCCGGCTGCCCTTGAGCAGGCGGTCGGCGATCTCCACCAGCAAGTCCTCGGCGTTCTGCGGCTCTACGTCCGCAGGCACGGCGCGCAGCAGCACGGTACTGCCGCCAAAGTCCGCCACATCCAGCCCGGCGTTTTCCAGCAGGGGCTGGTTTTCCAGCAGCGCCTGCTTTTCCTCTGCGGAAAGGTCGATGGCGGCGGGTTGCAGCAGCAGCTGGCTGGGCACGTTGCCGTAGTTGGCAGCAAGTTTTTCGTACAGCTGGCGCTCATGGGCGGCGTGCTTGTCGATCAGGCACAGCTCGTCTCCCCGCTCTGCCAGAATATAGGTGCGGAAGACTTCGCCCACATACCGCAGCGGCTCTTCTCCCTGCGGTACATCAAAGCCCAGCTGCTCCGGCTGTTCCGGCTGTTCGGGTTCTTCCGGCTGATAGGGCACCGTGGCGGCTTCGATCTCCGGGGCGGCGGGTACGGTGTTCCATGCCGCCATGTGATCCAGCAGCGGGTCGGCTGCGGTGTCCGTTTCCGGGTGCACATCCAGCTGCGCTTCACCGGCAGCTGCCCGGAAGGGCTGCGGCGCGGGCTGGACTTCGGTTGCATCCGGTTTTTCCGGGCTGTGGAGGGTGACCACAGGATCCAGAATGTCCTCTGCGGGGGCAGACTGCCGCCACGAGGGCATAGCAGCAGCCGCGCGGGCAGGCTGTGCGGGCTGTACCGGCGGGGTATCTGCCGTAAAAGCCGGGGTTTTCACCGGTGCAGCAGCGGGGCGCTGCTGCGGCGGGGCTTCCCAGCGCTGCGCAGGCAGTGTGCCGGGGGCTGCTTGACCCGGAACCACGGCAGAAAGTCCCGTAAAGTGATTATTCTTTACAGAATTTTCGTTCTTTGTATCGTTTTCTTTTTCGGATTTCTCATTTTTGTCCGCTTCAAAGGTAAAGCGGCGTTCCCCGGTGCCGGGCTGTGCCAGTGCCAGCTTGACCGCATGGTAAACGACATCGAACACGTCGTTTTCCCGGGCAAAGCGGGCTTCGATCTTTGCAGGGTGGACATTGACGTCCACAAGGTCGGTGGGCATTTCCAGCAGCAGGATGCCGCCCGGGAACTTGCCCTGCATGGTCGTGCCCTTAAAGGCCATTTCCATGCCCGCCATGATGGTACGGTTGCGCACATAGCGGCCATTGATGTAGAAATGCTGCATGCTGCGACTGGCGCGGCAGCTCTTGGGCGGGGTGATCAGACCGGTGACCCGGTACAGCCCCTCCTCGGAGTGCACCTCAATGAGGTCGCGGCTGAACTCCCGCCCCAGCACCGCATAGGCGGCGCTGCGCAGCTGACCATCGCCGGGGGTGACGTATTGCAGCTTGCCTTCCCGGATGAACTTGACACTGACCTCCGGGTGGCTGAGTGCGACATGACCTACGTTATCTGCCACAAAGGTGCCCTCGCTGGAGTCCTTTTTGAGGAACTTCATGCGGGCGGGGGTGTTGTAGAACAGGTCCTGCACCCGGATGGTGGTGCCCACGGCGCGGGCGGCAGGCTCCCTGCCCTGCTCCTCGCCGCCGGCGATGCGGTAGCAGGTGGCAAACTCGTCCACCTCGGTGCGGGTGAGCAGCTCTACCCGCGCCACGCTGGCAATGGAAGCCAGTGCTTCGCCGCGGAAGCCCAGCGTATGGATGCTGTTCAGGTCGTCCGGCTTTTCGATTTTGCTGGTGGCGTGGCGGATGAAGGCCGTCGGGATATACTCAGCATCAATGCCGGTGCCGTTATCGCTGATTTCGATCAGCTTTACGCCGCCGGATTCAATGCTGACGGTGACCTGCGTTGCACCGGCGTCGATGGAGTTTTCTAACAGCTCCTTGACCACCGATGCCGGGCGCTCCACCACCTCACCGGCGGCGATCAGTTCAGCGGTATGCTTATCCAGAACATGGATGACTGCCATGGTATTTTCCCTCCCCTGTGGTTGATTTTATGGTCAGCCGTTCAGGCTGCCCTTGAGGGTCTTTTTCAGCTCGTACAAAAAGTTCAGCGCTTCAATGGGAGTAAGTGTTTCCACATCCACGGTCTCCAGCTTTTCCATCATCTCGCTGGGCACTGCCGGGGAATTGTACTCCTGCAAGGCGTCAAAATCCATCTGCTCCACCTTGTTTTTGGGGGCAGATGCTTCCAGCGTGCGCAGCACTTCGTGGGCGCGGCGGGTCACGCTGCCGGGCAGACCAGCCAGCTTTGCCACCTCGATGCCGTAGCTATCGTCGGCGGGGCCGCGCACGATGCGCCGCAGGAAGGTGATGTCCTCGCCGCGCTTTTTGACCGCGATGTTGTAGTTTTTTACGCCTTCCACGGTGCCTTCCAGCTCGGTCAGCTCGTGGTAGTGGGTGGCGAACAGGGTCTTGCAGCCCAGTCCTTTGGCAGGGTCTGCGATATGCTCCACCACGGCGCGGGCAATGCTCATGCCGTCAAAGGTGGAGGTGCCGCGGCCGATCTCGTCCAGCACCACAAGGCTCTTAGCGGTGGCGTTTTTCAAAATTTCGGCCACCTCGGTCATCTCCACCATAAAGGTAGACTGGCCTGCGGCAAGGTCGTCCGATGCACCGATACGGGTGAAAATGGCATCCACCACGCCCACATGACAGCTGGCAGCCGGCACAAAGGAGCCGATCTGTGCCATCAGCGCAATGAGGGCATTCTGACGCATATAGGTAGATTTGCCCGCCATGTTGGGGCCGGTGATGATGAGACAGCGGTCGGTGGTGCAGTTGAGGGTAGTATCGTTGGGCACGAACATACTGCCCTTGAGCACCTGCTCCACCACCGGGTGACGTCCCTCGGTGATGGTCAGCACATCACTGTCGTCCACCATGGGGCGGCAGTAGTTATTTTCCGCTGCAACCTGCGCCAGCGCAGCCAGTACATCCAGCTGGGCGATAGCATTGGCGGTGCGCTGGATACGGTCCAGCTGGGCACCGATGCTCTCCAGCAGTTCGTCAAACAGGCGGCGCTCCAGCGAGATGAGCCGCTCGTGTGCGCCAAGGATCTTGCTTTCCAGCTCCTTCAGCTCCTGCGTGATGTACCGCTCGCCGGAGGTGAGGGTCTGCTTGCGGATATAGGTCTCCGGCACAAGGTTTTTGTAGGAGTTGCTCACCTCGATGAAGTAGCCGAACACATGATTATAGCCGATCTTCAGCTTGGGGATGCCTGTCTCCTGCCGCAGGCGGGCTTCCAGCTGCGCCAGCACCCCCTTGGTGTTGTCGCGGATGGAGCGCAGCTCGTCCACCTCGGCATGGTAACCCTTGGCAATGACGCCGCCATCCTTGAGGGTGGAGGGTGCGTCCGGGTCTACTGCGGCATAAATGCGCGCCTTGATATCCTCCAGCGGGTCGATGCTGGCGGCAAGCTCGGAAAGCTCCGGGCAGCTGCAGCCCTCCGCCTGCTTGCGCAGACCGGGCAGACGGTCGCAGGTCTGGGCAAGGGTGTAGATCTCTTTGGGGGTGGCAGAGCCGTACACCGTGCGGGTCATCAGGCGCTCCAGATCCGCGATGTAATGCAGTTCCTCGGTCAAATCGCCGCGCACCATGGTCTGGCGCACCAGTGCCTCCACGGCGTTCAGGCGGTGGTTGATGAGCGAGCTGGAAATAAGCGGCTGCTCGATCCAGCTGCGCAGCATCCGCTTGCCCATGGCAGTGCTGGTCTTATCCAGCACCCACAGCAGGGTGCCGCGCTTTTCGCGTCCGCGCAGGGTCTCGGTCAGCTCAAGGTTTGCGCGGGTGACCGGTGAAAGCCGCATGAACTGGGCTTCGTTGTAAGTAATGACGGTCTTTAGCCGCTCCACGCCCTTGATCTGGGTATCGTGCAGATATTCCAGCAGCGCGGCCATGGCAAAGCGCACCAGACCCTCGGCAGCTATGCCGGTGGTCTGCGGCCAGTCGCGGCCAAACTGCTCTTCCAGCGCAGACGCCACCAGCCCCGGCGCATAGCGCTCGTCCTCGACCAGTTCCACCGAGCAGCTCATGTTCTTTTTGATGTAGGCGGTCACCTCGCGGCAGTCCAGCAGACCGGGGTTCAGCAGCACCTCGCTGGGATGGTAGCGGCACAGCTCGGTAATGACCGCCGGGGCGATCTTATCTGCCGTCAGTTCGGTGATATGCGCCGTACCGGTGGAAACATCCGCAAAGCACAGACCGGCCTTTTTGCCCTTGAGGTACAGGCTGGCAATGTAGTTGTTACGGTCGTCCTGCAGCATACTGCTTTCAATGACCGTACCGGGGGTGACCACCCGGATGATGTCCCGCTTGACAAGCCCCTTGGCTTTAGCGGGGTCCTCCACCTGCTCGCAGATGGCCACCTTATAGCCCTTGGCGATCAGGCGCGCTACATAGCCCTCGTAGCTGTGGAAGGGCACGCCGCACATGGGGGCGCGCTCCGCAAGGCCGCACTGCTTGCCGGTAAGGGTAAGATCCAGCTCCCGGGACGCCGTGACGGCGTCATCGAAGAACATCTCGTAAAAATCGCCGATGCGGTAAAAAAGAATTTCGTCCTTGTGTTGATTTTTGATCTCAAGATACTGCTGCATCATGGGCGAAAGCTCTGCCATGGTTTTTCCTCTTTCCCTTGTATGGTTCCGTCAGCCGGTTTGCGGGCTGTAACCGCCGGTGCAAACAAAACGCGGTCTGTGTTGCACAGCCGCGTTCCGATGAAAACTCTGCTTAGTGGCAGCCGCCGCAGGTAGAGCAGCTGCCGGTGCAGGAGGCAGAAGGCTCCTGCACGGTCATGGGGTCGCCGCCGTTCATGGCGGTGTTGATGATGGCGTCGATATAGTTGACCAGATTCTCGCACTCGCGCTTGGCCTCGTTATATGCCACCATACCCTCGTTGCCCATGATCTGACCGTAAAGGCTGTTCACCTTCTCGTTCAGCTCAGCGATGCGGGCGTCGTCGCGCTCGTTCTTGCCGATCTCGTTGTTCAGATCCATGCGGGCCAGATTGAACTCGCCGATCAGATTCTGCAGCTCCTCATCCTTATCATTTGCCTTGCGGGCCTGATCCAGAATGACGTAGCGGGGGTCGGTCTGCAGTGCCATAGCGGCACGCTTGAAAAGATCAATGCAATCCATGATTGGGTTCTCCTTGTTGTTTTTATTCTTTCTGGGGCAGTTTACCCCGGAATCACGTTTTTATGCTTCCACTTCGCCCAGCAGCACAGTGGCGCGGGCACCGGTAAGATGTACGGTCGCGTAGCTGCCCAGCAGTGCCGGGTCGGCGGCAAACTCCACGGTCAGGTTGTTGTCCAGCCGGCCGGAAAGGGTGCCCTCGTTGCGGCCGTAACCTTCCACCAGCACCCGGACAGTCTGCCCTACTTGCGCCTTGACCAGCGCCATGGCGATCTCGTCCTGCGTAGCCAGCAGGCGGGTCATGCGGTCGGTCTTTTCCTTGCGGGGGGTGGGGTCCGGCATTTCGGCAGCCTTGGTGCCGGTGCGCTTGGAATAGATAAAGGTGAACAGCTGCATATAGCCCACCTTGCGCACCAGTTCCAGCGTTTTTACAAAATCCTCCTCGGTCTCGCCGGGGAAGCCCACGATGATATCGCTGGAGAAGGTGATGCCGGGCACGGTCTTGCGGGCGTAGTCAATGAGCTCCAGATACTGCTCCACCGTGTAGTGGCGGTTCATCTGCTGCAAAAGCCGGTCGGAGCCGCACTGCACCGGCAGATGCAGGTGCTTGCACAGCTTCGGCTGGGCGGCGATGGTATCAATGAGCTTATGGCTGGCGTCCTTGGGGTGGCTGGTCATAAAGCGGATGTGATAATCGCCGGGCACGGTGCACAGCAGGTTGAGAAGGTCGGAGAAATCGATCTGCTCTTCCAGCCCCTTGCCATAGCTGTTCACGTTCTGACCCAGCAGGGTGATCTCCTTATAGCCCGCTTCCACAAGGCTGCGGAACTCCGCAAGGATATCGCCGGGCTTGCGGCTCTTCTCGCGGCCGCGGACGTAGGGCACGATGCAGTAGGTGCAGAAGTTGTCGCAGCCGTACATGATGGGCAGCCAAGCGCGGAACTCGCTCTCGCGCCGGATGGGGATATTCTCCACGATGACCGGACGCTGGGCAGGGTCCAGCAGCACCCGCTTATGCTTTTGCAGCTTCTGGGCAACCAGCTGCGGCAGGGTATCGATGCCGTCCACGCCGAACACCAGATCCACATAGGGGTAGCTCTTGCGCAGCTTTTCCACAACGTGCTTCTGGTTAGCCATGCAGCCGCACAGGCCGATGATGAGACCGGGCTTTTTTTCCTTGAGCCCCTTCAGCGCGCCCACGTTGCCGAACACCCGCTGCTCGGCGTGCTCGCGCACGGCGCAGGTGTTGAACAGGATCAGGTCGGCGTCCTCGGGCTTATCGCACAGGCCGTAGCCGATATCCACCAGCACGCCTTTGATGCGCTCGCCGTCGTTGACGTTCTGCTGACAGCCGTAGCTGTGCACAAAGGCCAGCGGCGGGGTGTCGTAGGTCTGCCGCACCAGCTCGGCGGCAACGGTATTATGTTCAAAGTTAATGTATTCCAAAAAAACCATCCTTCTCCGCCGGGCAGGGCAGTCCCATGCGGCGAAACTCTATTTTCTGCTATTATATAAAAGACACTCTTTAGTATACCCTGTTTGGCCGCTGCGGGCAAGAGGAAACACGCAAATTTTATGCCTGTTTGGCCGCTGCAACCTCTGCATCCTGTCTGCGGCAGCACTCTTCGCACACGCCCAGCAGCACCACGGCGCAATCCTGCACCCTGCCCTTCTGGTTTTTGACCAGTTCCATCACCTGTTTTCCGTCCACATCTGCATCGGTCACGCCGCCGCAGACGGTGCAGTACAAATGGCTGTGCCACGGCAGAGTGTGGTCAAAACGGTCGGCCTTGCCGGGAATGGACACCCGGCGCACCCGCCCGGCCTCCACCAGACTGTTCAGGTTGCGGTACACAGTGCCAAGGCTCAGGTTCGGGCACTCCTGTGCGGCTTTATCGTAGATCTCTTCCGCAGTCGGGTGGTCGCACAGCCGCTCCACCGTCTGCATGACAAGCTCCCGCTGTTTTGAGTAGCGCATATCCATCCTCCTTTTTTACACGGTTCAGACGTTTTCTTCCCCTTTGATCTTTGCCCAGTACGCCCGGGCTGCCTGCTCGGTCTTGTTGTCGCCAAAGGTGTAGTATTTGGTATCCTTCAGCACATCCGGCAGGTACTGCTGCTGTACCCAGTGGTTTGCGTAGCTGTGGGCATATTTGTAGTTCTGTCCCTTCACCAGCGCATCCTCGCCATCAAAGTGCTTGTTTTGCAGCTGGCGTGGGATGGGGCCGGTGCGCCCGGCCTGCACATCCGCAATGGCTGCGTTGATGGCATCGTGGGCGCTGTTGGATTTAGGGCTGGTGGCCACCAGAATGACCGCGTCCGCAAGCGGCAGACGCGCCTCCGGCAGACCCACCATGTTGGCAGCATCCACCGCCGCCTTGACGATGGGAATGATCTGCGGGTAGGCAAGCCCCACATCCTCACAGGCGCACACCATCAGGCGGCGGCAGGCAGAGGGCAGATCTCCCGCTTCCAACAGGCGTGCCAGATAATGCAGTGCCGCGTCCGGGTCGGAGCCGCGCATGGACTTTTGGTAGGCAGAAACGATGTCGTAGTGGTCGTCGCCCTCCCGGTCGTAGCGCATGGCGGTGCGGCGGGTGACCTGCCGGATCATATCCAAGGTAATGCGCTTTTCTCCGTTTTCCACCGGTGCCGCCGTGACTGCAAAGTCCAGACAGCCCAGCGCCTTGCGCAGATCGCCCCCGGCGCTTTCGGCCAGATAGGCACAGGCGTCCTCGTCCATGCACACCGGCACCTGCTCCCCCTCGGAAAGGCGCTGCACGGCGTTGCGCACCCCGCGCTCCACATCCGCTGCGGCAAGGGGCTTGAACTCAAACACAGTGCAGCGGGAAAGCAGGGCATTATAGATGTAAAAATAGGGGTTCTCGGTGGTGGAAGCAATCAGGGTGACGCTGCCGTCCTCGATGCATTCCAAAAGGCTCTGCTGCTGCTTTTTGTTCAGGTACTGGATCTCGTCCAGATACAGCAGAATGCCGCCCGCCGCTGCCAGCGTGCCGATATCCTTGAGCACCGCCTTGATATCCCCTGTGCCGCAGGAGGTGCCGTTGAGCTTGTGCAGGGTCATGCCGCTGTTCTCGGCAATGATACGTGCCACCGTGGTCTTTCCGGTGCCGGAGGGGCCGTAAAAGATCATGTTGGGAATGCGTCCGCTCTCAATGGTGCGGCGGAACACCCGCCCCGGGGCCAGCAGATGCTGCTGCCCGCACACATCCGCCAGCGTTTTGGGACGCAGGCGCTGCGCAAGAGGTTCGTTCATGGTGGTTTCTCCTTTCCTGCCCGCAAGGCACTTTTTATATAGTATAACGCATTTAGAAAAGGAGGACAAGGGCTTTTCTGAAAATCATTCTCAGATAATGCCCCGTAAACATTTACAAATCCTGTCAAACATGGTATGATTCAAGTATTCCCTTTCAAAGGAGGTTTGTCCCATGCCGGTACGAAAAAAGGCCCCGGAGGACCTTACCGCAAAAAAAGCGCTGGCGCTGGAAGTCATCCGGCGTCTCAAGGCTGAATACCCAGATGCAGGGTGCACGCTGGACTACGACCACGCATGGCAGCTGCTAGTCAGCGTGCGGCTGGCCGCCCAGTGCACGGATGCCCGGGTGAACATTGTGGTGGAAGAGCTGTTTGCAAAATACCCCAGTGTGGCGGCGCTGGCTGCCGCCGAACCGGAGGACATTGAAGCCATCGTCAAGCCCTGCGGGCTGGGACACTCCAAGGCGCGGGACATCTCGGCTTGTATGCGGATGCTGCGGGACAAGTACGACTGCCGGGTGCCTGACACCTTTGACGAATTGCTTGCCCTGCCCGGCGTGGGGCGCAAGAGCGCAAACCTGATCATGGGCGATGTGTTCGGCAAGCCCGCCATCGTTACCGACACCCACTGCATCCGGTTGTGCAATAAAATCGGCCTTGTGGACGGCATCAAGGAGCCGCAGAAGGTGGAGATGGCCCTGTGGAAGATCATCCCGCCGGAGGAAGGCAGCGACCTTTGCCACCGCTTTGTGATGCACGGCCGTGCGGTGTGCAATGCCCGCAAGCCGGAATGCGAAAAATGCTGTTTGAAAGACATCTGCCGCACCGCCCGCGAAGCCGCCGGGCAGCAGGCAGAGCCGTAATTTTCAAGGAGGTATAATCTATGATCACCTTAACCATTTTACTTATCGTTGCCCTGCTGTGCGTACTGGTGGGCTGTCTGACCGGCCTGCTGTCGCTGGTGGGTGTGCTGGCTTCCCTTTTTGTGGGCGTGCTGGTGGGCGCACTGGCCGGATATCTGGCCGGGCGTTTTATGGGCACGGAAACTTCCCTTGGCCGCAACATCCTGATGGGTGTGCTGGGCAGCTTTGTGGGCGAGTTTTTGTTCGGCCTGCTGGGCATCCACGCTTCCGGCAGCTTTTCTTCCTTTGCCATCTCGGTGATTGGTGCCTGCATCTGCATCTGGATCGGCCAGAAGATCTCCAAGTAAGTTTTTTGTAACAGTACGCCGCCGCATTCTGCTGCCGGAGTTTCCGGGCAGGGTGCGGCGGCTTTTGGCTTTATATCCGAGCAAAAACGTCTTGCGCAGAAATATCTTCCGTTTGATTAAACCACGATGCACACGCACCGTGGTTTTTGTTTGTCCATTTTTAGCACGATACAGAAATGCACCGTGCTATTTTTGCATCACCTTGCGCCACTGATCAAAACCTATATCCATTCCCCTTTCTTATACCCCGCTATTCCCGCGAGAACTAACACTCATTGGTAGTATTGCGTTATAAAAGATCCGCCCATCCTCGATCCGAATGACCTGCTGCGCCTTCTGCGCAATTTCCGGGTTATGCGTGACAACGATAAGCGTTTGCCCGAACTCCGCAGCGCATTCCATCAGCAGCCGCATCGTATCCTCGCCCGTCCGCGTATCCAGATTTCCGGTAGGCTCGTCTGCAAAAACGATGCGGGGCTTTGCGATGAGCGCACGAGCGATCGCCACACGCTGCTGCTGTCCGCCGGAGAGCTGTGCGGGGCGGGAATGCAGCTTGCCCGCAATGCCCAAGATCCCGGTCAGCTTATGGAGCATCTGCTCATCCGGTGCTCTATGGTCGAGGTAAAACGGAATCAGAATATTATCCCGCACCGTGTACTCCGGGAACAGGCGGAAATCCTGAAAAATAAAGCCGATCTTTTGCCGCCGCACCTGTGCCAGCTGCTCCGCATTCATTGCATAAATGTCCTGACCGTCCAGCAGCACCTTACCGGTGGTGGGTGGCAAAAGTCCTCCCAGAATTTTCAGGAGCGTGGATTTTCCGCTGCCGCTGGATCCGATGATGGACGCAAATGTACCGTTTTCAAGGGTCAGGTCGCTATTTCTGAGGGCGTGAACAGTGCTTTCTCCTTCCCCGTAGGTTTTGGAGATCTGCACAGCTTCCAGAATTTTATCCTTCATAAGATGTCCCCCTTGGATGCTTTTTTACGAATAAAGGAGAAGATCGGCAGCAACGCTGCGGACAGCCAGAACACCATCAGCAGAATGCTGACCATGATCTGACTTCCCACGGGTTTATGGAATTCAAACACCCGTCCGCTTGTATGGATACGGATCAGGTCGAGAATGCTCTGGATCGGAACGATACGCGAAACTGCCGCATAGACAACGATATTCACAAGCAGCGTCGTCCCAAAGATGACCGGGAGCAGCAGCTTTGCATAGGATAGCACCAGTTTTTTCGGGGAAACACCCAGCGTCAGGAGAAGCGACAGCCGCTGCTGCTGGATTTCATAAGCCGAAAGGTTCAAAACCACCAGCAGTGCGCACCCCAGAAGGACCCCGAATACCGCAAGGATGCCGACAAGGAAAGCGCTCTGTGTGCCCTCGGTGTAGCTCTGGCTGATCAGGTCGTAGTTATCTGCACTCAAGATACCATTCCTGCGCGTCGCAATGGAGGAAATAGACCGCCGCAACGAGAAATTGCTGTCAGCGGACAGTTTCACGTTCAGGCTGCTGTATCCTTCTTTTTCCATATGGTAGCTGCCTGCGCTCTCAAACATTTTATGGTAAAGAGCCGTACTGACAAAAATCGTGCCGCTGGAAATGAGCCGGTCTGTTGTCAACAGCGTGTAGTTGTTCGCAGACTTTACGACACCGACAATGGGCAGCTGGGCTGTATACGTCCGGTAGACCTCATTCCCGGCTTCATCCTGCCCGGTATAACGCCGGTATTGGATGCTCAACTTGTCTCCAGCTGCGAAAAGCGGTTCAACAGGAATGCTGCCCTCCGTTTGGGTGTTCTTCTGATAGTACGCGTCCGCAGCGGGGTCATAATAGCAATCTCCCCACAGGGTCAAAACAGAATCCCCTGCCAGCAGCGTCTCTATTTCCTCGTCCGAAACGCCGGCATCTGCGGCAATGCGGCGCAGTTCGTCCTCCGGCAAGGCGC
>NZ_PRLD01000019.1 GCF_003287405.1 Faecalibacterium prausnitzii | reverse complement strand
TTCCAACACGAAAATAGGTTCCGTTACAAGTTCTTTCGATATTGTTCAATTTTCAAGGTCCTGTGCGCCGCAGCCTTGCGGCTGACGACTTAGTTAGCTTATCACTTTCGTGATAAATTGTCAAGCACTTTTTTGAAAGATTTTCGAGATTCATTTTTGATTCTGTCGAATCTCTCCGTTTGACGTCGTTTTTGAAGTATTTCATTCTGTCGGACGTCTGCCTGACAGTAATGTATTTTAGCACAGCATCCTTCAAAAAGCAAGCACTTTTTTACATTTTTTACACCAAAATCATTCTTTTGACTTTTTGCCCAGTTTTTTACATTTATTATAGACACTTCCTCCCTTATTCCTCCAAAAGCCGGGTGCGCAGTCGGATCAGGATCTTGCGTTCCCGCCGGGAGATCTGCACCTGAGTCGTGTGCAGTGCTTTTGCAGTCTCGCTCTGGGTGCGGTTGCCATAAAAGCGCAGGCGTATCAGCTGCTTATCCTGCTCCGGCAGCGCTTCGATCACCTCTGCCAGACTGATCTTATCCGCCAGTTCCTCCTCCGGGGATTCCACCGGGATATCCAGCTGCCGGTCCCCGTCCTCGCCATTTTCCGGGGTCAGGCTCATGGCGGGCTGCGCAGCCTGTATGGCAAGGGCTACATTCTCTATCGGTTCATCCAGCTGTTCTGCCAGCTGCTGCAAGGTAGGCTCTGAGCCGCACAGCTTCATGGTATGCTCCCGTGCTGCCTGCACCCTCATTCCCAGCTCCTTCAGGGAGCGGCTCACCTTGACCGTACCTCCATCCCGAAACAGCTTTTTGATCTCGCCAAGGATCACCGGCACGGCATAGGTGGAAAAACACACGCCCCGGCTCTCGTCAAAATTATCGTAGGCCTTGATCAGTCCCACGCACCCTGCGCTGTATAGATCGTCATACTCCATGCCGCGCCCACGAAATCTGCCCGCACAGGCGTGCACCAGCCCCAGATTCTGTGTGATGAATGCTTCCCGCCGGGTCTTATCCGTTACCATATACCGGACCGCCTTTCTTTTTTATGTAGGCTCCCGCCGGGACAGACGCTTGACCAGCAGCACCTTTGTTCCCTTGCCGGGCTTTGAGGTGACCTTGACCCTGTCCATAAAGCTTTGCATCACTGCAAAGCCCAGACCGGAGCGTTCCTCCGGGTTGCCGGTGGTGAACAAGGGCTGCATGGCCTGTTCCACATTGGGGATGCCGATGCCCTTATCTGTAATGGTGATGTGCACCTCCCGGTCTGGATAGACCGCTATGGTCATGCACACCGGCCCGATCCGCTCCGGGTAGGCGTGGACGATGCAGTTGGTCACCGCCTCGGACACTGCCGTTTTCAGGTCGGCAAGCTGTGGCACGGTGGGGTCGTACCGCGCCAGAAAGGCCGCCGTGACGCCGCGGGCGTATGCCTCATTGCTGCTGAGGGAATCGAACTGGATGCGGGTACTGTTCTCTGCTTTCATTGCGCATTCTCCTTTTCTATGTTCTCCGTACAAGGGATGCCTGCCAGCCGCAGGACTTTTTGCAGCTGCGCGGGGGCGTGCTGCAGCCGCAGGCTCGTGCCCAGAACGCGGGCGCAGCGCTGCCGCCCAAGAATAAGCCCGACGCCGGAGGAATCCATGAACCCCACCCCGCCAAGGTCTACGATCAAGGTACGCGGGCTGCGGCTGACCAGTGCATCGTCCAGCTGCATCCGCAGGCTCTGGGCGGCATCGTGGTCGATCTCGCCCGCCAGATAGGCGTACAGGGTCTCCCCTGCCGCGCTGAAGGTCACCGTTGCCATTGCTTGTCCATCTCCTTTTTTGCAAAATAAAAGATCCCGTACACATAGCTTCAGTGTACGGGATCTTCGGGTTATTTTTTAGAAAAAGCTGTCGGCGGTTTATGCCTTTGCCAGCAGCTCGGCAGCTTCCAGCGCTGCCGCCTCGCTGCCGCAGACCAGCAATCCACGGCGGGTGTTGGCGTGCGCCAGCTGCACTGCTTCGTCCAGACTGGTGCAGAGCTGAGCGTCAAAGTGATATTTTGCCTTCTCGGTCAGACGCCGGGTCAGCTGCTCCTCCACACCGGCGGGCGTGACGAGATACACCTTATCAAAGGGACTCTCGCTCATGCCTGGCATGGTGGATTTATCCTTTTTCTGTTCCTCGGGGCTCAGGCCGGTTTCCAGCGCGGAGAAGAAGGCTTCGGCGCCCTCCTCCTCGGTCAGGCCGATGATGGCGCTCATGTGGCGCACCTTAGCCATGTTCAGCACGCGCAGCAGCGCAGCAGCCTGCTGCGGGGTGCGGCAGGCATCCAGAATGACCAGCGGGCGCTGAGAAAGCACCCGGATGCTGCAGCGGTTGTCCACGGCAGCAATGCCATCCAGAATCGCTTCATCAGAGATGTCTGCCCCCTTGCGGCAGAGCGCCAGTGCCAGCTCCACCGCCATGGCGGCGTTGCCTGCGGCGTGACGCCCCAGAAAGGCCAGCGGCACCGTATAGCCGCCGTAGTCCACCCGGCTGGCGAACTGTTCTGCTTCCAAAAAGGTGATATCCTCCGGGTCGGGCACTACCAGCTCACAGCCGCACTTGCCCGCAGCAACAATCAGCTCACTGAGCACCGCCTTGGGCTGTTCCGGCGCGGTGACGCAGATGCTGTCCTTGCGCATCACGCCGCCTGCCAGCGCAGCCAGACGCTCCACCGAGCGGCTCACGCCGTCCGGCCCCACCGCTGTGACAGCACACACCGGCATTTGGGGCAGTGCCGCAGCCAGACCCGCGTCCGGCAGTTCTACCACCGCCAGCGTGCAGCCGGCTTCGCCAAAGCAGTACGCAGCGGTGGCAAGCTCCGCCGCCTGCATAGGCAGTTTCTCATGGGCGGCAAGAGCATCGGCGGCGCGGCACAGCAGTGTCTCGTCCACCGGCTTGCCTGCCACCCGGATACGGGCCGCAAGGGGCTCGCACCCGGCATGATAGACACCGGCACGAATGCCCTGCGCGTGCAGGATGGCCGTCAGCAGGCGCGCCACCGCCGTTTTACCGGCAGTGCCTGCCACGCCCACAAACTGCACCTGCTGCACCGAAGCGGGCAGCAGCGCGCCCAGTTGTCCCGGGTCGGCAAAGCCGTCCGGCAGAGCTGCAAAATACTGATTCGCCTTTTGGATGGTCATTCGTGTCTCCTTTTCATGTGATAATACAGCCCCTCGCAGGCCAGCAGCAGCACGATGGCGACAAGGATGCCTGCCAGAACACCGGCAGAATCCAGCCACACATCGGTGACCTGACTGCTGCGCCCCTCCGAGAAGAGCTGAATGGTCTCATCGGTCAGCGCTGTCAGCACACCGCCCAGCATGGGCACGGTGATATGCCGCAGCGGGTGACGGCTGTACACCCGCATACAGAGCATGAGCAGAAAGCCCTCCAGCATATACTCGCAAAAGTGTGCCAGCTTGCGCACGATGTGCATGGTCAGGCGGTCAGCCAGTCCCGGATGACCCAAGCGGCGCAGGATAATGCGCATCCATGCCAGCACCCGGCCGCTGGAGCCGGTGGAGACTGTTGCCACCGCCATGGAGTTGGAAAAGATGAACCAGATGCAGGCAATCAGTGCAGCGGTAAAGATCACCCGCCCCGCAATGACCCACAACGAGGTGCGCTCCGTATCGTTATAGCGTTCCACAGTCTCAACCCAGCGCCTTGATGCTCTGCTCAATGTTGGCCAGCTTGTCCTGACTCTTGGCGAACTTTGCGCGGATTTCCTCCACCAGAGTCGCCGGGGCACGCTCCACGAACTTGGGGTTGTTCAGCTGGTTGCCAAACATGGCCATTTCCTTTTCAGCCTTGGCCTTTTCCTTGTTCAGGCGTGCCAGCTCCTTCTCGCGGTCGATCAGCTCCATCATGGGGATAAAGCCGCGGGCGGCGTGGGTGGACACCTGCACCATACCGTCGGTGCTGCCCTCGTACTTTTCGGTAAAGGTCACATCGGTGGCAAAGGCGAACTTAGCCAGATAGACCTGTGCGTTCTGGAAGGGGGCTGCATCAGCAGTCTCGATGATCATGCTGGTCTTTTTGGCGGGGTGCACGTTCATCTCGGTGCGCATGGTACGCACAGCCTTGATATAATCCATCACCTTTTCAAAGGCTTCCTCCTCGGCTGCCCAGTTGTGAGCGGCGTCAAAGGTGGGCCAAGCCTGCGTCATGATGGTCTCGGCAGAGCCGGGCAGCGCCTGATACAGTTCCTCAGTGATGAAGGGCATGAAGGGGTGCAGCAGCTTGAGTGCCTTATCCAGCACATACACCAGCACGCGGCGGGCGGTATCGGCCTGCTGTGCATCGCCGGAGTTCAGGCGGGGCTTTGCGATCTCGATGAACCAGTCGCAGTAGACATCCCAGATAAAGCTGTTGATCTTGGCAGCAGCCAGCCCCATCTCGTAGTGCTCCAGATTGTCGGTCATAGCACCGGCCACCTGATTCAGCTTGGTCAGCACCCACTTGTCGCTCATGTCCAGCAGCTCCTCGCTGGGCAAATCCGGCTCAAAGTCCTCAGGCAGGTTCATCAGCACAAAGCGGGTGGCGTTCCACAGCTTATTGGCAAAGTTGCGGGCAGCCTCCACCTTCTTTTCGATATAGCGCATATCGTTGCCCGGGGTGGAGCCATCCACCAGCATAAAGCGCAGAGCGTCTGCGCCGTACTGGGCAATGACTTCCAGCGGGTCGATGCCGTTGCCAAGGCTCTTGGACATCTTGCGGCCCTGACTGTCGCGGACGATGCCGTGGATGCAGACGGTGTCAAAGGGTGCCTTGCCGGTGTAGGCCAGACCGGAGAAGATCATGCGGCTGACCCAGAAGCCGATGATGTCGTAGCCGGTGACCAGCGTATTGGTGGGGTAGAAATACTTGAGGTCGGCGCTGTCCTCGTTGGGCCAGCCCAGCGTGCTGAAGGGCCACAGGGCAGAAGAGAACCAGGTATCCAGCGTGTCGGGGTCCTGCGTCAGCTTTGCGCCGCCGCACTTGGGGCAGGTGCAGGGAGCAGACTTTGCCACCACGGTCTCACCGCAGTCGTCGCAGTACCAAGCCGGGATCTGATGACCCCACCACAGCTGGCGGCTGATGCACCAGTCACGGGTGTTCTTCATCCAGTTCATATAGTTCTTAGTAAAGCGTTCTGGCACAAACTTGATCTCGCCCTTCTCCACGCTCTCGATGGCGGGCTTTGCCAGCGGCTCCATCTTGACGAACCACTGCTTGGAGACCATGGGCTCGATGGTGGAGTGGCAGCGGTAGCAGGTGCCTACCTCATGCTTAAGGGGCTCGATCTCCTTCAGGAAACCGCCCTCCTTCAGGTCAGCCAGAATGGCCTTGCGGGCTTCCAGCGTGGTCATACCTGCGTACTTGCCGCAGTCCAGCACCTGAGGCTCGTTGACGGTGTTTTTGCCGGCAGCAAACAGGGCATCGGCTGCAGCCTTGTCGGCAGCGCCGGTCATGTGGCCGTCGTAGGTGAACACGCGCACAATGGGCAGGTCGTGACGCAGGCCGACCTCAAAGTCGTTGGGGTCGTGGGCGGGGGTGATCTTCACGACACCGGTGCCCTTGGTCATATCGGCGTGCTCATCGCAGACGATGGGGATCTCCTTGTTCAGCAGGGGCAGCACCACATGGCAGCCGTGCAGATGGGCGTAGCGGGGATCCTCGCCGTTGATAGCCACAGCGGTATCGCCCAGCATGGTCTCGGGGCGGGTGGTGGCCAGCTCCAGCATCTCGCCGGTCTCCTTGACCGGGTACAGCAGATGCCAGAAGCTGCCGTCCTTCTCCTCGTACTCCACCTCGGCGTCGGAGATGGAGGTGTTGCAGTGGGGGCACCAGTTGACCATACGGTTGCCGCGGTAGATCAGCCCCTTGTCGTACAAATGCACGAACACTTCCTTGACAGCCTCAGAGCAGCCCTCGTCCATGGTAAAGCGCTCGCGCTCCCAGTCGCAGCTGCTGCCCAGCTTTTTCAGCTGGCTGACGATGCGGTTGCCGTACTTGGTCTTCCATGCCCAGGCGCGCTCCAGAAAACCGTCGCGGCCGACCATCTCCTTGGTCAGGCCCTCGGCGCGCATGGCTTCCACCACCTTGGCTTCGGTAGCAATGGAAGCGTGGTCGGTGCCGGGCACCCACAGGGCGGCATAGCCCTGCATCCGCTTGGTGCGGATGAGGATATCCTGCATGGTGTTATCCACCGCATGACCCATGTGCAGCTGACCGGTAACGTTCGGCGGCGGCATCACGATGGTGTAGGGTTTCTTGTCCGGATCGGCCTTCGTGTGGAAGTAGCCGCCATCCAGCCAGAACTGGTAGATACGATCTTCCACCTGACTGGGATCGTACTGCTTTGCAAGTTCTTTCATAGTGTCCTCCCAAAAAATTTGATGAAGTGGGACGCAAAAAGCCGCCCCACGGAGCGTTCCATGGGACGGCTGTAAATACATGACCGCGGTACCACCCAAATTGCGCGGAAAGCTCCGCGCCCCTTGATGCCCCTGTAACGTAGGGCAGACCCGAAAGCGGCTTACCGGCTCAGCTCACCGCTTCTGCTCCAAAGTGACAGTGCCCCGCCGGTATCCCGCCGGGTTTTCAGCTGCCCCCGGCTCTCTGTGCGGTCCCAGACGATGCACACTCTTTTTCAACGCATTTATAAAAAGAATATAGCGTTTTTTGTGGGATTTGTCAATCAGTTTTTCAAACCTTTCACCCAACGCACCAGCTTCCATACCTTTGCGCCCAGATGTGGGCAGTAACCCATCATCAGCGCCTGCAGCTTCTGGCTTTTGTGCTCCGACGGGATTTTCCACGCAGCGTGGCGGTGCGTGGAAGCCAGCTCCAGCAGTGTTTTTTCCTTTTCCGAGTCCCGCTCCGGCTGGTTGACCAGCCGGAAATACACCTCGGCGCAGGACATGATGCAGCGCTGATCCGTAGTACTGCGGAAGGGATCCGGCTGCTCCTTTGCCAGCTGCCAGACCCGTTCCCATGCCAGTGCCGCCGTATAAAAGCGCAGGCTCGGCTTCTGCCGCACGGCAGAATCTGGTCGTTCAAGATAGGCATAGAGAGGGCAGTTCAAAAACGCCAGACTGCCAGCCTTGAGAAATTCCATCACAAAAAACAGGGTATCCTCCCCATAAAGCAATGCCGGATCAAAACGGATATCCCATAATATCTCCCGGTGGGTCAGCATCCGCCAGCAGTGCCCACCGCTCCATTCCCGCATCCACGAATAATTTTCCGCCGTGATCCTCTGCGGTGCCGGGCATTCTGTCACTGTCCACAGGGACTGGTTTTCCTGTATACCGCGGTAGCGGCACATGGACATCCGGGTACCGCAGCTGCACAAGGCATCGTACAGCCATTCCAGATACTGCGGCAGCACAAGGTCGTCGGAATCCACAAAGCCGATGTATTCGCCCCTTGCCACATCCAGTCCAAAATTGCGCGCCGAGGACACCCCACCGTTTTCTTTGTTGAAAATGCGCACCCGGGCATCCTGCGCCGCATAGCGCTGCATGATCTGCCAGCAGCTGTCCGGCGAACCATCATTCACAACGATCAGCTCAAAATTTCGGTAGGTCTGCGCCAGCAGGCTGTCCAGACACGCGGGCAGATACTTTTCCACCTTATAGACCGGTACGATCACCGAGATCAGGGGGCTTTTTTCTGTATTCATCCGGCTCTCCTTTTTAAAATTTCCAACCCACGCCGCTTCAGCGCTTCGTACTCCACGCTGTGCCGGTAGAGCAATACGATCACTCCTGCAAACACCGCCGTATAAAGCAGCCCGTCCAAAACAAAAACGCCAAAATTGCCCACCGGAAAGCGCTTTACCCAGAGCATGGCTGCCGCCGAGACCGCCGCCACGATCATTGCACGCTTCAGGTACTCCGCAAAATAAACCCGGAGCTTCTTCTGCCATGCATCCTGAACGCCATACTTCAAAAAGATATAGGGCTCCACCCAGACACAGGTGCACAGGCTGCTGATGATGGTACCCCCGATAATGCCGACCACGCCGTACCGCTGCACCAGCGCCAGAGAGACCACCAGATTGATGATGGACTCCGCCACAGCCTTATAGCGGTCGTTCCAGAACAGACCCATGACCTCCCGGAACAACAGGTTCGTCTGCCGCATCCGCGAGATATAGAATTCTGTCACAATGATCGCCACGGTCGTCATCGGGAAACAGTATTCCCTGCCAAACAGCAGCTCGATCAAGGGATTGAACAGCATCATCAGCCCGCCAGTCAGATAGGCAGACTGCACAAAAAAGAGAAAGTCCATCTCTTTATATACTTGGTACAGCCGGTCAGAGTTTTCCAGCGCCGCAAAATTACCCACGCTGCCGGAAAAAGCCGTGGCAAACTTGTTCAGCAGGTTGTTCAGCGCGTTGAGTACCAACCGGTAATTGGAGTAAAGCCCCACCGTTGCCAGACCGATGAAGGAGGACATCAGCAGGCTGTCCGTGTTGCGCACGATGACGGTGGCCAGCTTGTGCATACTCATTGCGCCGATGTTTTTCAGGATGCCGTTCCGTTCCTCCTTTTCCGGCAGCTCCCGGCATTCCTTCAGATAGGGAAATTCCTTATCCGCCATGTGGGAGATAATGATGTTGGGTATGAACTGCACCACAAGCTGGATAGCAAGGTACAGGATAAAGTTACCGGTCAGCAGTAAAGCTACGATCTGCACGACGGTGCGGATGCACTCGCATACCAGCGTCCACCCGGTGCAGATATAGCTTTTCTGGTAGGCCTGATAAATAGAGCTTTTATAGTTCAGCAGGTAAGAGCAGGCAGAGGAAAGCACATACATCATGTAGATCAGGGTGATATGCTCGATGCCCTCGCCGCCCTTGATGAGGTACGGCAAAAACGGCAGCAGCACCAGCCCGAACAGCAGCACCGAAGCTGCCACCGCCCGGTACATCCACTTATAAAGGTTCATCAGCCGCGCCAGTTTCTGCTCGTCATCCCGGGCGGCCGGCTCGTACATACTGAACACCATAGCCGTGCCAATGCCCAGCTCTGCGAAATTAAGGATGCTGAGCACATCGGTAAACAGACCGTTGACGCCCAGATAGGCTGCCGAAAGGCAGCGGATAAAAACCATCCGGCCGATAAAGGACAGCAGCATCGTCAAAAACTGCCCGCCGATGTTGACCAGCATATTGATGATAGAATAGCGTGTTCTCATGCGTTTTTTCTCTTTCTCCTCAGCCCTTGAACCCCCGCAGCCGGCTATATGTCTGCGGTAAGCGCCACAGCAGCCAGCTTTGCAGCCAAAGCCCGCCCGGAACGTTGCAGTACTGCCGGGTGCGGCTGACTACCTCAAACTGCATCCGCAGCATTTCCCGGCTGCGGGGTGCCTTGCGCAGTGCCGGTGGCAGCTGCCGGTACACCCGGCTCACGCTGCCCATCGTAAATTTTGCTGCATTTGCCAGCGCATCGTATGCAGCGTTTTCCACAAGACATTCCCAATACCGCTGTGCTGCCTCGGCAGCATCAAAATGGCGCAGCGTTTTATTGCCGCTCATAATGCTGCCGCCGCGCTGCACATAATAATACAGTGCTTTTGGCACCACCACGGCCTTTTGGATCCGCAAACAGACCTCCGGGATCAGGAACAGATCCTCGTTCAGCTTGCCCTCCGGGTAGCGCAGCTGTGCAAAGATGGCACGGCGGTACAGCTTGTTCCACGCAGGCTGGATCATCGTATCTGTGGCATTTTTCAATAGTTCCCGTCCGGTAAAGACCTGCTCTGCAAGGCTGATATGCATCGGCGGGCAGAGTGCGCCCGTCTCGTCCACCTCGGCGTAATCGCACAGGGCAAGGTCCGCCCCGGTGCTTTGCACAGCCTTATACAGTGCTTCGTACATTTCCGGCGCAATGTAGTCATCTGAATCCACAAAGCCGATCCATTCCCCCCTTGCCGCGTCCAGCCCGGCGTTGCGGGCGGCAGAAAGCCCCCCGTTTTTCTGGTGGATCACCCGGATGCGGGCATCCTTCGCGGCGGCGGCATCGCACAGCGCAGGGCAATTGTCCGGCGAGCCGTCCTCCACAAGGATCAGCTCAAAGTCCGTAAAGGTCTGCGCCAGAATGGAATCAATACATTTTGGCAGATAGCGTTCCACATCGTACACCGGCACGATGATGCTGAGCAATGGTTTTTCGCAGGGCACAGTGTGTTCCTCCCTATTATTTTCAATCCGTCACCTCGGTGCGCAGGCGGGCAATGAGCCGCTCCATCAGCGCTACCCGGTTAAAAGGGGTCATCAGGTAAAAGCCGTCCGCATAGGGCGCAGCCGCCTTGGCGGCCTGCACCGAGACTTCCAAGCCCAGCTCCTCGCCTGCGGTACGGTCCAGCCCCTCAAACTTCTGGATGATGACCTCGTCCACATGGATGCCGTTGACTTCGTTTTCCATAAAGATAGCGTTGCGCTGGCTGACCACCGGCAGGATGCCGGCCAGAATTTTTGCCCGCTCGCCCAGCGTCTCGCGGGTCTTTTTCAGGTTTTCCACTGCCTGTGCCGACAGCACCGGCTGGGTGAGGAAACCGCTCATGCCGTTTTCCAGCTTTTCTGCGGCGCGGCGCAGCTCTACCTCAAAATTGCGGGCGTTCAGGTTCAACGCCCCGAACACCGTGATGGGGCTTGGCATCTCCCGCCCTTCCCCGGCCAACGAAACGATATACTGCGCCAGCTTGCGGGAGTTGAACTGGTACACATTCTTCACCTCGTCCCGCTCGGCGGTGGGGATGGGGTCGCCGGTAATGGCAAGCACCTCCCGCACGCCCTCGGCGTACAGTCCCAGCAGCAGCGCCTTGGTGGCGTTCAGGTTGCGGTCCCGGCAGGTCATGTGGGGCAGCACGTTCATGCCCAGCTCCCGGTGCACCCGGCACGCCACCAGCGAAGAATCCATCCGCGCCCGGGCAATGGGGCAGTCCGCAATGGTCAGCAGGTCGGCACCGGCGGCCTGCAGACGGCGGGCACCCTCGAGATAGGCCGTCAGGTCAGCGTCCTTGGGAGAATCCAGCTCCACCGCAATGACCCTCTGCCCGGCGCGCAGCTTGCGCAAAAAAACATCGTCCGTTTCCACTGCAGGCTTTACCGTAGCGGCGGGCTTTGCCGCCGGGGCGGCGGGCAGTGCTTCCGGCAAAGCATCCAGCGCGGTGCGCAGGGCAGCAATATGCTGCGGCGTCGTGCCGCAGCAGCCGCCCAGAATGCGCACGCCCTCGGCGGCAAGGCGGCTCAGTTCCCGGGCAAAATACGCCGGCTTGCCCTGATAGCGCACCTGTGCTCGCGCCACCACCGGGTAGCCCGCATTGGGCATGACCGAAAGGGGCAGTCCCGCATCTCCCAGCTGCTGCACCAGTGCCCGCATCGCGCCCGGGGCAGACACGCAGTTCAGACCTACGGCATCCACCACGCCGCTCTGTACCATGCGGCGCACCAGTTCGGCGCAGTAGCGGCCCTCGCGGGTGTAGCCGTCCGGCAGCACCGCAAAGGATACCAGTACAAAGGCCTCCGGCACGGTCTGCTTCAGCGCACGAATCGCTTCCAGCACACCTTCCTCGGCGCTCAGAGTCTCGAACAGAAAATTCCGTGCTCCCAGCAGCGCAAAGCGCTTTGCCACAGCAAGATACACCTGCTCCGCCGGGAGATTTTCGGTGTCCGGCGCGGGGCCAAGGTCGGCAAACACCGCCGCGCCGGTCTCCCCTGCAGCCTTTGCTGCCAGCTGCCAGCCCGCATCCGCCAGCTGCTCCCAGCCCGGCTGCTGCGCCGCCGCCAGACGCGGCAGGCTGAAGGTATTGGTCTTGATGGCGTCCGCTCCGGCGGCAAGATACGCCCGGTGCACCGCCAGAATGCCATCCGAGTCGGTCAGGTTTGCCTGCTCGCACTCCTGCCCCGGCTTTGCTTTATAATAGGTACCCATGCCGCCATCGAACAGCAGCGGACGCTGGGCTAACAGTTTGCGCACATCTAACATCGGTACTTTCCCTTTCCTATAAAAGATTTCATCTTTCAGTTTATCGTAGTTCACTCATCCGGTCAAGCGGTTTTCCTGATTTATCTTGCGGCGCGGCTGTTTTTGTGCTATCTTAAGGTGTATCTGAAAACAAAGAAAATGACGAATATTTCGCAAACACAAGCGGGATTTAAGGCAAATAGCCGCAGGAATCCTTTGTGGATTTCAAGGCTCTTTAACGCAAAATCCAGCTGTGTTTGTAGAAATAGACTAAATTTTCGACTTTTCAGATACACCCAAGGAATAAGTTTTTATAAAAGGGAGAGGATGGATCATGCGCCACACCGGCACACTTGAGCTGGAAACTGACCGTCTGCTGCTGCGCCGCCTGCTGTCGCAGGATGCCCTGCAGATGTACGAAAACTGGGCAAACGACCCGGCTGTGACCCGGTTTTTGCGCTGGGAACCGCACAAAAGCCCTGCCGAGACCCAGGAACTGCTTTCGGCGTGGGCAGAGCTGTATCCGAACCCGGATTATTACCAGTGGGCCATAGTGGAAAAGGCCACCGGACAGGTGTTCGGCTCCCTCTCCGTGTACAACGCCCTGCTGGGTGAGCCGCAGCAAAAGACCAAATGGCAGGGACTGGAGCTTTCCGGCGGCATCTGGGAGCCGGGCTACTGCATCGGGCAGAAGTGGTGGGGCAAAGGCTTTACCACCGAAGCGCTGCAAGCTGTGGTGGATTTCTGGTTCAGACAGGTGGGCGGTGCCTTCCTCACCTGCTGCCACGCGGTGCAGAACCCCGCCAGCGGCCGGGTGATGGAAAAGGCTGGTTTTGTGTACCACCACAACGATGTTTACCACAAATTTGACGGCACACCGGTGGAATGCCGGTGCTACCTTCTGACAAAAGAACGCTATGATAACAGAAAGGACTTACTTTGAGCGAGCTTTATGATATTTTGACCGAGACCCCTCCCACAAAGGTAGTGCTGCTGGCACTGGATCAGGGGCTGTGGGACTGTGAGCGCAGTCTGGCAGAGCTTTCTGCCCTGTGCGAGGCCAACCACATGGAAGCCGTGGCACAGATCACCCAGAAACGCCAGACCCCGGAGACCGGCATTGTGCTGGGCAGCGGCAAGCTGGAGGAAGCTTCCCTTGCCGCCCAGACGCTGGGCGCGGAATGCGCTGTGTTTGACGGCGAGCTGACCGGCAGCCAGATCCGCAACATCTCCAATGCGCTGGGCGGCTTGGAGGTCATCGACCGCACCATGCTGATTTTGGAAATTTTCCGCAGCCGCGCCGTGACCAACGAGGGCAAGCTGCAGACCGAGCTGGCGCTGCTGCGCTACCGTCTGCCCCGCCTGCAGGGCATGGGCGAAGCGCTGAGCCGTCAGGGCGGCGGCGGTGGCGGCGGCGGCGGTGCCCGCCGCGGTGCCGGTGAGACCAAGCTGGAGCTGGATCGTCGTCATGTGCACGCCCGTATTGACGCGCTGGCTGAAAAGCTGGCTGAGATGGAAAAGCGCCGGGGCGAGAGCCGCAAGGCCCGCGCCAAGACCGGAATGCCGGTGGTAAGCCTTGTGGGCTACACCAACGTGGGAAAATCCAGCCTGATGAACGCCCTGTGTGGTCCCAGCGTGGCCGAAGCCGATATGCTGTTTGCCACACTGGACCCCACCAGCCGCAAGCTGGTGCTGCCCAGCGGCATGGCGGTGCTGCTGGTGGACACGGTCGGCTTTGTGTCCCGCCTGCCCCACAATCTGGTGGAAGCGTTCAAGTCTACGCTGGAAGAGGCCGCATGGTCGGATGTGATCGTCCGGGTGGCAGACGCCGGGGACGAGCAGCGCGAGGAGCAGTTGTCTGTGACCGATGAGGTGCTGGACGGGCTGGACTGTGCCGACATTCCCCGCCTGACCGTGTACAACAAGTGCGACAAGCCCAACACCCTGAGCTTTGACCCCGATATCCTGCTGACCAGCGCCAAGACCGGCTACGGGCTGGACAAGCTGCTGCAAAAGCTGGACGAGGTGCTCAGCGACCGGGTGCACACCATCCGGGTGCTGCTGCCCTACGATAAGCTGGGACTTGCCGCCCCCATGCGGGAGCGCGGCAGCGTGCAGGCAGAGGAATACCGGGAGGATGGGCTGTATCTGGAAGGCATCGTCAAGACCGAGGACCTGCACTGCTTTGAGGGCTATCTGGTCTGAGCGGCAGGCAGTTGCTGATCATCTCACATTATAGCAATTCAACTTTTTAATGCAACAGCAACAGCGTTGAATTGCATATCGCAAATATGCTGTTTGAATGTTGCACTAATTTCTTGTCTTGCGATAAAACAGGCGGCTGCGCAAAGTGCTGTGCAGCCGCCTGTTTTTTCATTTAACCAACATTGATATGCCCCACCGGCATGATCTTGCGCTTGTTGTCGTCCGGTTTGGCGGTCAGGCTCATGGCAAAGGCCACCGGGCCCACACGACCCATGAACATGACCAGCATATACAGGATCTTTGCCCCGTTATTCAGCTGGCTGGTCACACCTACGGAAAGTCCCACCGTGCCAAAGGCCGAGCAGGACTCGAAGATGGCATCCACCACCGACACCGCGTCCGAGGTGTTGTAGTACACCACGATGGCCGAGCCGATTGCTGCCGCCGCGCCCAGCACGATAATGGTCAGCGCACGGTAGACCGTCTTAGACTCGATATGATGGTCGGCGATCACGCAGTCGTCGCGCCCCTGCGCCACGCTGCGGATGGTCAGAATGATGACCGCGAAGGTGGTTACCTTCACACCGCCGCCGGTAGAGCCGGGCGCTGCGCCGATGAATTGCAGCACGCTCATCAGCAGCTTGCTCAAGGTACCGCAGGAAGCCAAGTCCACGGTGTTCATGCCGGCGGTACGGGTGGATACCGACTGGAACAGCGAAGCCATCACCTTGCCGGGCACCGACAGCCCGCCCAGCGTGGCGGGGTTGTTCCACTCCATCAGTCCCAGCCCCAGCGCACCGCCCAGCCATAAGATCACCGAGAAGGACAGCACCACCTTGGCGTGCAGGGACAGGCGGCGTTTTTTGTACCACTGGCACAGTTCCACCCAGACCATAAAGCCCAGACCGCCGGAGATGATCATGAATATGATCACCGCCTGCACATAGTAGTTGTTGACATAGGGCACCAGCGAGGAGTACGCCCCGAACCGTCCGAACAGGTCAAAGCCCGCATTGCAGAAGGCCGAAATGGCGGTGAACACGCTGATCCAGATGCCCTCCAGCCCGAACTGCGGCACAAAGGCGAACATCAGCAGCAGAATGCCGATGCCTTCAAACATCGCCGCCAGTCCCACAACGATCTTCAGCACGTTTTTGGCCTGATCGTAGCCGTCTGCCGAGACGCTCTCGCCCAGTAAGCGCAGGTCCCGGAAGCCCATGCGTCGGCGCATGGCCAGCGCAAAAAAGCTGGTAAGGGTAACAAGGCCAAGGCCGCCCACCTGAATGAGCAGCAGCACCACCGCCTGCCCGAACCACGTGAACTGCGTCCATGTATCCCGCACCACCAGACCGGTGACGCAGGTGGCACTGGTGGCTGTGAACATGGCATTGAGCACATCCAGCCGTCCGTGCCTGCTGGAAATGGGCAGGGTGAGCAGCAGCGTGCCCAGCGCGATCACGATAATAAAGCTGACGCAGATGATCTGGGTCGGGGTGCTCAGTCCCAGCTTTCTCCGCCGAACCGACCTCTGGTGCCGCAGCTTTTTGCGGATATTTTTTATCTTTTCCATAGCATCCTCCCTGCGCAGCACACAGCCGCCTTGCATTCCTTTATAGCATACACCATTTTGCCCGCAGGTTCAACTTGATTTTACACCCCGGTTGCGGTATTATAATATGGTACTGTATTTTGGGCGGCTGTCCTGTGCCCCCAAGGATGCAGGCTCCTGTCTCCGTAGCTCAGCTGGATAGAGCGTCCGCCTCCTAAAAATCGAATCGTTCGAATCCTGGAGCCCTGCAAAATTGAATATTTCTGTATAAGCCCCCGTAGCTCAGTTGGATAGAGCGGTCGCCTCCTAAGCGACAGGCCACTGGTTCGAACCCAGCCGGGGGTGCCAAAAATGACCGCTGTAAGCCGTTTTTTGATGGTTTACAGCGGTTTTTTGTTATCGCTTTTCCAGAGCATTCTTGCTACTCTACCGGAACGATTTTATACATTTTCCGCTGTATGCCTGCTAATTGGCTTCGAACTATTTTTCCGGCCTTGCTAATAAAAAACGCCGATTTGCTAATACGATTTTTCAGCCCTATTTTTCAGATGGGGCCGACGCCAGCAATGCAGCCAGTGTGTTGGCCAGTTCCGGCGACTTGCGAAGCTGTTCTACCAGGGCCTCCAAATCCAATGTGGCGGGCGCCGGTTCCTTTGGTTCCTCCGGGGCACGAACCGAACGCAGGTCAGGATTGGCATAGAAGGCGCTCTCAAACTTCTGGGCGTTGATCTTGCGGTCCTCGTCCAGAATGTGCGCATACACGCTGGTGATCATGTCGATCTGGGCGTGTCCGGTATCGCCCTGGGTGGCCTTCAGGTTGCCGTGGTTGAGCTTCAGCTTATAGGTGGTACTGGAATGGCGCAGGGAGTGAAAGACCACTTTGGGAAGCCCTGCTTTCTCCCGCAGCTTCTCAAACGACTTCAGGATGATACGGTCCTCACAGGGGCGGCCATTGGCCAGCGCCACCACCAGGTCGTAGTCCTGATACTCGTCACGGAGCAGTGCTCGCAGCTCGTCCTGCGCGGATTTCCATTCCCGCAGGATATAAGCCAGAGTCTTGGGCAGCCACACCTTGCGGATACTGGAATCGGTCTTGGGCTTCTTTAAAATGATTCTGGTGCTGGTGTTGGGAAACAGAGGCGTGAACACATGGTAGATGTCCTTTTGCCCCAGCATCTCAATGGCCCGCTTGGAGGCCCGCGCCAGCTCCTTGTCGATGTAGACATAGGCGTTGTCATCGGCAATATCTTCATCGGAGATGTGGACATTGCTCCAGGTCAGCCCCAGAATCTCACCCATGCGCAGCGAACAGGCAAAGGCCAGGTTCATTGCTACATAGAGCTTGCTGTCCGTACACTGATCCAGGGCGGTGCGGATCATATCGGCGGTCCAGATGTCCCGCTTCTTGTATTCCACTTTGGGCAGCACCACATTGTCAAAGGGGTTCTTGGCAACCAGCTCCCACCGAACCGCCTGCTTGAAGGCACAGCGGAGAAGTTTGATGATCTTCTCGATGGTAGCGTTGGTGACAAACTCCGTTTTGGCGTGGTGTGTCCTAGTGTTCACCGCAGGGGTTTTCTGCAAAGTCTGGATGTACTTATCCACCACCCGCGTGGTGATGTCCTGCACTTTCATATCCCCGATGATGGGGTTGATGTAGTTGGCTATCAGCGAGTTTTGGCTGTCATACATGGACACCCCCCACCGCTTTTCGCCGTAGAGGGAAACGAAGTCGGACAGGAACTCCGCAATATTCTGATTGGTGGGCGGAAGGAAGGAGTTGGAGCTTTTCTGACTCTCGATCTCCGCCTTGCGCTTCAATGCCTCCTGATAGGAAGTGCAGGTTTCCCATTTCTGCTTGGTCTCGCCATTCTCGTCCACATAGGTATAAACAATAGAATAGTTTTTCTTTCTCTTGATGATGGATGCCATAACGAACCTTCCTTTCTTGTGTCACAGATCAAGCGGCTCCAGCCACTTGTCAAACGACCGCTTGGGAATTCGTATGGCGTTACCAATTCGTACGCTTTTGAAAAGGCCCTCCTGCACAAGACGGTATGCCTGTGTCCGGCTGACACCTAATATACGGGCAACATCGTTGACCGTATAGGTGCGGCACTCGAAAGGCCTTTTCTCCGTACCGTTCTGAATTTCCGACACAGCAGCCTCCTTTCCAGTCAGAAACGGCACGCAAAAGGGTGTTCATTCATAACTTCCACCCTCATTGTACCGCGCCGCTTCGGGTTTGTCTGCTGCTAATAGAAAGTTTACGAATTATCCGTAAACAGAAAAGCAGAAGATTTATCTGAAAATAAAAGAGGCAAAAAACGGATGGCTGCCGGCAAGCAGCTCCACGGGAATCTCACCCCGGCCCATGCTGATGGGTGCGCCGCGCAATGCTTTGAGGGCGTTCAACGCGGGAGTCTCATTATCCTGTCTGTGCATCCTCGCCCACAGGCTGCCACACCTGTTTCGCGGCCTGGTTTTGTCGCTCACCTGTTTGGTAGGGGTCCCGTCCTGCGGACTTGCAACAGGGTCTTGGCGCACCGGCCGACCGGCTCCACACAGGCAGATCGTATCCGTCTGCCTTATGCTGCCCGAAGGCTTTCTTTGTCAAGGTGGGTTCAGTCCCCGGCATTGGCAAAAGAGGAAAGGGTAAGCCGATTGCATTCTGCCAAGGCTGAAAGGATTAGGCGCGCATCACGGCCCGGATCAGTCGGGTTTCCAGACAGCGCTTCATGTGGGTATCCACGCACACATGAGGCGTTCCGTCCTTGTCATAGAGGGTACGGGTACACAGGCGGCTCATATAGTCGTCGTAGTACCGCAGCACTTGCTCCATGGCCTCGCTGTCACCGCCGGAGGCCGCGTGGATCACCCAAACGGGCGGCAGGTCCTTTCCCTTGTGGATGGGCTCTGTCATCTTCCTCAGCCTCCTTTCGGCATCAGCGCCGACAAAACGCTTCGCGCAACTCCTGCAACGCCTTCGTCCGGTGCCGCTGAACGGCGCTCCGGGACATCCCAACGAGATTGCCGATCTCACTGTCTGCCAGGTCCAGAGTGCAGTGCAAAATCAAAATGCTCTGCTCCATCTGCGGCAAAGTAGAGAAAGCCTCGGCCACAAGCTCGTTGTCGATATGTAGATCGTAGCCATGCGACGAGAACACAATGCTGTCGCTGGGGTAACGATCCATGACGCAGAGCTTGTCCAGTTCCACCTGGGACAAGTCGCTAAAGAAGGCTTCACGCTCTCTTTGGCGTTTCATGTTCCGCAGGTAGGCTCTGGCCTCGTTTCGCAACACCTTCTTGCAAAAAGCATCGAACCGGCATTGCTCGCCATAGTCGCGGGGGTTAGATTCCATCAGTTTCACCCCCTTTCCATGGGGGATCAGGTGGTTCTCTCCCTTTCCGCTACTACCAATCCTGCAAGAGCGTGTTCTGCCCGCTAAACGCCTCCTTTTGGAAGAAAATTTGAGAAAATCAACGGCCAGCCAGCCCGACCGCAGGAAACGGCAAAAAGCGCCCGGTAGGTCACAGACCCACCGGGCGCAATGGAAAACAATATGAAGTTTATTTACACGGTATAGTTCATATTCATGACCGAACCTCTCCTCCAAATGGAACGGGCTTTTTTTGAGCGGCTAGCCCTTGTCAGATCAGGCGGGGATAGTATCCGGCGCAGCATGGCGACATCCTCCTTCTATGCCGCCGTGGAAGCTGCCAAGACAAAGAAAAACGGCGGCTCGAATCGAACCGCCGTGAAGAAAGTGCTTTTGCGCACAGAAAGCCATCTGCCCCGCGGCGGTTTTTTCTTTTCTGCCGCCGGGCAGATCATAGAGGATATAAAAACAGAGCCGATAACCTACGAGGTTTTCCCTCAGTGTTATCGGCTCTGCGTCTTAGCGTCTGGCTCTTGGATGATGGACAGATTCAGTTGTCTTACCGCAATCAAGGTTTCGTGTTTACACTTGGGGCAATACAGCGGAAAGTTTTCCAGGACTGTATCATCGCGGATTTTCAATCGCGTTTTGCTGCCGCAAAAGGGGCATAAAATCCATTCTATCTTCATGTTATCTTCCTCTGTGCTTGGCTTTCTTTTTTTCCTGCCGTATGGCAAACTGGCGGTCTTTCTCCGCATCTTTCTGCTCACGACTCTTGGTTTGTCGTTCCAGCTTACATTGCTCATGCTGGAGTTTCAACGCCTGCTGCGCCTTTGTTCCAATGCCTTTATCCTGCAGTTGGCTTTGAATTTCGCGCTGCATACGTTTGGGATTGATTTTTCGCCCCATGGCTACTTCGGCCTGGATTGGGGGACTAAATTTCAACTTGTGCCAATTCTTCAGCAGAAACTCATAGACCTCGTAATCTTTGGGCTCTGAGCCAAAAGGGATTTTGCATACCTCGTACTTACCGTTATCCATTCTTTCATATAGACCGATCCAAAACGGAGCTTCGAACAGGATGGTCAAACTGCTTTGGGGGCCTGTACTCATTCTTCTAAGAACTGCCCTTCAAAGTGATCCAGCCATTCCAGAAGGGCTCGATAGAGAAGCTGCTGCTGCTCAAAAATCGTTCTCCCAACCAAAGGAATGTCTGCAAATTCCCACGCATAGCCCTCGTTCGATTCAGCCGAGGACTGTATGCTCCGGCGCAAAGTCGAAACCAGCTCCAACGCTTCGGCTTTGTCCATCTTGTTCAAATTGGTAATGACCACATTGAAATCGAATAGCAAGGGTACTGTGCCAGCGGCACAAGAGGCCATCAGCTCCTTGAAATACGCTCTGCCCTGATCGGTAATGGAATAAATGGCCTTATCCGCAAACTTATCGCCCTTGACAATATCGCTTTGAAGATAGCCCTTATCGCTCAGCTGGAGTACTTTTCTATAAATAGAAGGTACACTTATTTTTGTCCAGCGAGAAAGATGGTGGTACTCCACATCCTTTTGAATGTCATAGGCGCTTTGGGGTTTCTCCAAAACAATGCCAAGTATAACTAAATCGATTGATGACATAACGACACCTCCACTTTTACTATTATCAATAGTACTATTAACGATAGCAAAAGTCAAGGCAACTGACCAAAAATGAACTTCAAAACTTTTTTCGTTGGCCCTCTTATTAAGCCATCTACCCCGTAGCATTTTCCTTTTCTTCCACCGAGGGAATCACAGAAAAAGTGAAAACAGAGCCGATAACATCGGAGTTTTTTCTCTGTGTTATCGGCTCTGCGTCTTAGCGTCTGGCTCTTGCACGATGGATAGATTTAGTTGTCGAACTGCGATTAAAGTTTCATGCTTGCATTTGGGACAAAACAATGGGAAATTTTCAAGAATGGTATCGCTGCGGATTCTTAATCGTGTTTTACTGCCGCAGACAGGACATAATACCCACTCAATATGACTCATATCCTTATTGCCCGCAGCAAGTAACCCGATATTCCTTGATATGACCGGGGTAAGAATGTACTTTGTCCATAAGCGGTCCTCTTGCTCCCATTGTAAATGCGATATCACTGCTTTTAATCGACATGAGAATATCCCCACAGGAAAGATTCAAATATCGCATCGTGTTTTCGGGCAGCCTCACAACACCGTTTTGAGAAATATGCAGCCAAGTATAGCCTCGTCCTTTATAGCGAACGAATTCTCCTTCATCAATCGTGTACTGTGACAATGCGGGACAATCATCTAATATATGCTTCAATTTTGATTGCCCAAGTAATTGTTTGCTGGTCACGCAAAATCCGCCCGTGATTTTGCTCCCCGTGAAAATAATAATGCGTCCTTCTTTTTGAACGGGATATTGTTCAAGAGTCTCTGCCGGAAAAAGTATTTCTCGCCTATTGCTGATGGCGGAAAGTCCAAATACATATTTTCCACCTTTATTTAGTTGCGGCATTTTACTCCCCCTTGTATTTTGATTATATCTGTGGTACAGTTATAATATAATATTGTAGTACTCTATATATAGAGTACTACAACTTAAAACTAAAGTCAAGGGGTATGCGTTATGCTCTCGAAATCTGCTACTATGTTATTGGGTCTGATCAATCAAAGACCGCTTAATCCATATGAAATTATCAAGCAACTACAAATCATGAATGTTCATCGTTGGTACAACATCGCCAATTCGACAGTCTACGCTACACTAAAAGTCTTAGAGAAAAAAGAATATATTTATGGCAGCATTGAAAAGGATGGAAATATGCCCGACAAGACGATTTACTCGCTTACAGACAAAGGGAAACAAGAATTTGTGGCAACATTACAGCAATCAATTTTGTCCTTCGACTATGATACCAACATTTTCTCGATTGCCGCATTTTTTATTGATGCGTTAGATGATCCGCAAAGTCTGCTTTCACAGCGTTTGAAAATATTAAATAGCTATCTTGAGGGAATTGAGCAGCAGATAACAGTCATAAAAGACGACATACCTTCCATTGCAAAAGCTAATATTGAACGAACTAAATATATTGTTGAAGCAGAAATTGCAGGTACTGAGAGTTTGATTCATGCAATATTGTAATGACCAACTGTTGAAAGCTGCTTGGTATCTGATAAACTAGGTGCGCAACCCCAGATTATGAATTATAAAATGTAGATATATGGCATATTGCAACATTCCACGGGCAAAGTATGAAATATACAATGTAAGTGGGTGATGCTATATGGCGAACATTGAAGATTGCCCCGGTTTTGAAACTTTCGGTGCCGATGTAAAAGCCGCACGGAGTGCAAAGCATCTGTCGCATAAGACATTGGCGGAGATCATCAACATCGACTCTAGGTATCTCGCAAATATCGAGAACGATGCTACGATTCCCAGTCTGCCGGTTATCATACAGCTTATCAAAGTGTGCGGACTTCCCGTGGAACGGTACTTCAATCCAGAGATTATGCGGGAGGAAAGCGCACAGAGACAGCGTATCAGCCACAAACTGAAACTTTGTCCAGAGCAGTATTTGACCGTCATCGAAGGTGCGCTTGACGGGGCGCTAAAAACTGAAAAATCAGCAGATGAAACGGAGGGTGTGTAAGCATCCTCTGTTTTCGTTTCTCCAGGGCGGCTCTGCCGCCCTTTTCTTTTTGAAAAATCCGGGATTTTGCGGGCAGATGAAGGTGTTTCCGGCATTGTATTTACGGGGGAAGGAGCGTAGAGCAAGCACAGCAAGCGAGTACCCGCTTGCGATTTTTGGCTTTAGGGAACCCTCCCCCTAAACCCGAAAAATGCTTGTTGGGAACATCCCAAACCCTGCTACGAAAAGAGGCGTGATACCACAATGGCAAACAGGAAACGGAATATCCAGGTGAAGTTCTATGTGACCGCCGAGGAAAAGGAACTGATGGAACAGAAGATGGCCCAGCTCCAGACAAAGAGGATCGGCGCCTATCTGCGGAAGATGGCGATTGACGGATATATCATCTATGTGGACACCAAGGACATCAAGGAGATGAACAAGCTCCTGTCCGCCATTGGCCGGAACATCAACCAAATCGCCAAACGGGTCAACGCCGAAGGCTCCACCTATCAGGCTGACATGGAGGAAATCCGGGAAAGGCTGGAGCAGATATGGCAGTTACAAAGACGCATCCTATTAAGTCAACGCTGAAAGCCGCCATTGACTATATCTGCAATTCCGACAAGACGGACGGGAAGCTGCTTGTATCCTCCTTCGGCTGCGCTGCTGAGACCGCCGACATTGAATTTGAATGGACACGCCGCCATTCCATCGACAAGGGCACGCACCTGGGCCGCCACCTGATCCAAGCCTTTGAGCCTGGAGAGGTCTCCGCCGCAGAAGCCCATGAGATTGGGCTGCAGTTGGCAAAAGAAATATTGGGTGGCAAGTACGAGTTTGTACTTACCACCCAATATTGATAAGGGGCATATTCATAATCATCTGATCTTCAATGCGGTCAGCTTCACCGACCATAAGCACTACCATTCCAATAAGCGTAGCTATCACGAAATACGCCGGACCAGTGACCGGCTGTGCAGAGAACACGGCCTGTCCGTCATCGTCCCCGGTCGGGACAAGGGCAAGTGCTACATTGAGCATCAGGCCGCACAGAACGGCACCAGCTACAAGGCACAGCTGAAAGCCGCCATCGACCGGCGGATACCCGCATCCTCCAGCCTGGAAGATTTGCTTGCCCGCTTGCAGCGGGAAGGATACGAGATCAAGCGCGGAAAGTATATCTCCGCCAAGGCGCCGGATCAGGAGCGGTTTACACGGCTCAAAACTCTGGGCGCCGATTACACGGAAGAAGCCGTTGTCTCCCGCATTGCCGGAGGCCCCCGTCCCTCCAGACAGCCCCAGCAGCGCAGTGGGACGGTCAGCCTGCTCATTGACATTCAGAACAACATCAAAGCCCAGCAGAGCGCCGGATACCAGCGGTGGGCCACCATTGAGAATCTGAAACGGGCAGCCGCCACCATGAACTTCCTCACTGAACACGGTATCGGTAGCTATGAGGAATTGGAGGAACGGTGCGACGCTGTTGCCGCCGCCTCCATCCGCACCAGAGAGAGCCTGCGGGATATGGAACAGCGGATCACTGATCTTGTCCTCCTGGGAAAACAGATCGACACCTACCGCAAACTGAAGCCCGTCTATGACCGATACAAGGCATCAAAGGACAAGGAAAAATTTCTGCGTGGCTTCGAGAGCGAGATTATCTTGTTCGAGGCAGCAACCAGGGAGATCAAGAAAGCCGAACTCGCCAAACTTCCTTCCTCTGATAAGCTGAAAGCAGAACTGGACGGACTCTCCGCCCGCAAGACCGCCCTGCAAACGGAACTTCGGAAGATACAACGGGAAGAAACGGAATATGATACCCTCCGCCAGAATGTGGACGCCCTACTAGAAAGGCCGAAGGAACAGGAACAGCAGCGGCAGCGGAGCAACGACTTGGAGTAACAGGGATTGGGCGCTTTTTACCAGTCTTTGCAAAAACCCTGGGCGCATGGTTATCCGGCTGATATAATGGAACCAGGAATGGAGGTGCTGACTGTGACGAAATCCGAAGTAATCAAAGAGTTTTTCAAAAAGAGCGTGCTGCCCGTGGCGGTGGCGGCTTTGCTGTACTGCATTTTCAAATCCGCCTACACAAAAGATGGAGTCACCGACTATGTATGGCTGTTCATCCTTTGCGGCCTGCCTTTTGGCATCCCTCGGATGTTTGCCTGGATCGTGCCGGGCGGCTCTTTGGGAACCGCTCTTCCGCTGTTCCTGCTGAACTTTATTATTGGTGGAGTGATCGGCGGTTTTGTCCTGGTCTGGCGGCTGCTGGTGGCTGCCTGGTATATTCCCTTGACCATCTATCGACTGATTACAGCAAGAGGAACTTCCTATATTCCAGAATAGCACTATGGAAATGTGGAAAACGGCCGCTCTGCCGATGGAAAACAGATATTCACGGCCCGCTGGAAAAGCCGCTCGCTTTCCCACAGCCCGCAAACACCGTTTCCCACAGCTCCGCCCCTCTGGCCGTTTACACACATTCCCACAGCGCCTACTACAACTATAAATCCCTCCTGTCCTATCCGAATCTAATTGAAAGAGATAAAAGGAACAAAAAAGAAGCGAGAGCGTCACCCTCGGTCTAAGCCGAAGGCGGCGCTCTCGCACTTACTTAGTAGCTGCTCGTTGTTTTATACGAATTTTCTTGTTGTGTCTGCGAATCTGTCTTTTTTGATTTGATGCAGATTGAACATCTGGTACCTTGATTTGGCTCGTTAACCGTCCAATTTCAGGAAACTTTCCTTCTTCGATATTGCGGGCGGCCTGTATCTGTCCTTTTAATGAAAGAATTTGTTTTGCATCTTCTTCAGAACAGGTTTCAGGACCAATAAGGGGCTTCAGCGTCTGAAACGCATTATATATGGTATTTTGAAGCCCATTAGGTACAGCAAGGGACTGTTCAGGCGTGACTACCGTTCCTGTAATTGGTTTGTAGTCAGATGGACCATAATACTTTACTTTGGGATATTTAGGCTTGTGACCATATTTTCTCAGCACACAATCAATCATTTGCCTCAACTGATTGGGAGAAAAAGGCTTTGTACTAGAGAAGGTCATATCATCCACATACAAAGTGAATTTGCAACCGCATTGTTTCGCCAAATCAGCGATTTCTGAAAACATATCAGAATAAGCATAGAAAGCCATAATCTGACTTGTTGGACACCCGGTTGGGATGCCACCATTGTATGTTATGATGTCAGTTAGTTTTTTAGCCACATCCGGGGAAGTTTTCAATTTCTGCACAAAAAACTGGTACACAGGTTCTCGCGTGCAGTTATCATAGAACTTTTTAATATCAACAGTCAGAACATATTTTCCATCGAGATGTGCCTTTCCATTGTCTATATAACATTTTTGTTTTTCTCCAGAGATAAGCCATTCAGGCCGGATGACCCGGTGAAGCAGGTAAAGGATTCTGCGCTGGATAGCTTTAAGTATCTTATCCGGAGCAGTTATTTCCCTTTTTTCATCAGAATGCTTTTTGTCGATTTCAAATTTGTGATACCTGATGATACTATCAATTATTTTGAGGCCGCCGGGCTCAAGACACAGAAGATGTTCAAGACGCTTTTTCGTCCGGCATTTATAAAGAGCACATTGAGTTATGTCATATTTTCTAATCGGCGCTTTATTCTTCATCTGGATCACCTGCTGCCGCAGACATACTTTGTATCAAGTGTGCCATCATGTTTCTGACAAAGGCAGTTCCTTTGCCAGACTTCTCTGCTTCATCCATGTTTTCAGAAAGTAATATCAAAGAAGATAATCGGATACCGTAAATATCAGCATATTTTTGGAGTAAGTCCAAAGATGGTTGCTTTTTGTTGTTTTCAATTTCCGAAAGGTAACTCGCAGAGATGCCAAGTTCTGAACTCATTTCACTGGCCTTATATCCATAAATGATACGCGTACGCTTCAACACATCTCCAATCATGCTCGCCACCTCCCAGCTATTTAGATTCAATCTATAATACAAAGCCGCTTGGGCTAATAAACAAAAATTAGATGGGCTTCCCGTTTGCTGCACCACCTCGTCTTACTTCTTGAACATCTCACAAAAGCACTGGATGATTTGTAAAACCACCAGCAGCACTTCAAGCGCCTTAAACGCTAACCGGAATACGGTCTTGCGCCATTTACGCTTGAACTTGAAACGGTGAGAAGTCCGGGGGACCGACGAGTTGCCGGGACTGTCCTGCATGAACAGCGATTTCTTATGCTTTTGCATAACATACCTCTTTCGAGAACCACGAGGTATAGTTGGTGTGGCTCCCTCCCGGGAAAGAGTTGGTGCATACAGGACAACCCATCTAATTCCTTTGGGCATGGCCCAAGCTCCCGGCTTGGGCCATGCCGGGCGACGGCGCATCGGGGGTCAAGCCGTGTGCCGCCCCCGTGGGGTAGAACACCGTTAAGATGTTCCGCGAGTGCTGACGCACTCCAATTTGGGGGAGACGACCAGTAGAACATCCGCTCTACTCTTCGCTGCAATACTATGGTAACAAATTTTTATCCATAAGTCAAGATATAATTTCGCTATTAGCGAATAAATTTTGAGGCAAAAAATAATAGGAGCAACCCCTTTAGCTCAAGCCAGAGGGGTTGCTCCTACTTTAAGTGTTGAAATCGTCCTTACTTCGCACCCCACATCAGTGAGGTGGTCCTACATGGGAAATCATACTGCCCTTACACGGAAAAGCCGCCACAGTCGGTTCCTTGACCCGTTTTGGACCCTAATTTCTGCGTTTTTGGGAGCGGCGGGAAAGATAGTGCGGACAGGACAGCACCACCGCCCGGAAACTCTGCTTGCAGGGATGGACACAGCCTTTGCAGAGCTTGTTATACTGGCGTCTGCCGTTCTCGCCCAAGAAGAACGCCCATTCCAGACGCCATTTCTTGCTCCGGCTCATAAGTCGCCCAGCTCCGGGGGCTTCTTCTGCGGGGCAGGCTTGTCCGGGCTTTTCCGTTCCGCGCACTCCCGTTTCGCGTCCTTCAGCCGCTCCCGGATGGAAGGCTTTTTCTCCGGCGTAGTCCTGCGCGCCTCGGCCTGGGCTTTCTCCAATTCCTCACCACGGCGGCCGTTGTTGATGATCCCGTCGATCATGCCGTAGTCATCCTCCAGGGTCATTTCCGCCGTGCGCAGCGGGTTTTCCGGCTCCACGGGAACGGATACGATCTGCCCGTTGATGCTGGCGAACAGTTCCGGGCGCTTGAATTGCTCGGTGTACTTCTGGATCATGTCCGGGGGCAGGGACGCGAAACTCTCCGACCCCAAGCCCACTACTAGGAAGGTGCCTGCCACAATGTCGTAAATCTCCCCATGCTCGTCCCGGAGGGACCGGTTCAGGTCCAGTCCAATGAGCTTGCCTTCATCGTTCAGCACCAGCCCCACCGGATCGTCAAAGGGATAGGAGGCGGCAATATCGCCGCCCACCTCCGCTTGCAGCGCATGGAGGCCGGGGTCGATCTCCTTCACATAGGGTTCCTTCATGGGCTCCACCACCAGGACGGTTAGCTTCTCCGGTGCGGTATGTTCGGAGGTGTCTCCGTTGGGGATGGCAAAGGCGCGGCTGCCGTTGGCCATGATGAGATACTTTCCGTCCTCGGACTCGTGGTGAAAACCGTATCCAGCCACCTCCATCTGTTCCCGGCTCATATCCGTCACATGGAAGGTACCCCTGGGAGTCCGCACCGTCTCGCCGGTCTCTCGGTCATCCGGGGTGGGCGCCGCTTGCTGCCCGTACAACTCCGCTTCATACTCCCGGTTTGCCTGCTCCGCAAAGGACAGCATCTCGTCCACATGGGACTGATCCGGGTTTTCAATGGCCTCCCGGATCGCCTGGGGGTCCACATCCAGAAATTCCTCATAGCCGGTGGCGTCCTTGAACTTCTCGATCTCTGAAGGCAGATAGTCCTCCTGGGTCTGCCCCAGGGCGGAGATGCGCCCGGCCATCAGGTTTTCGTAGATTTCTTCCTTTGCCGCGTGTTCCTCCGGGTGCTCGGCGGCATACTGCGGGTCGTGCTGCCGGAAAAACTCGTCCATATCGTAGGCAATGTCCATGGCCCATTCCGAAACTTCTTCTTCGGGGACATCGTCCTGGAAGGTCATCACCCGGTATTCCTCCGGGATGCTGCCACGCTCGCCATCGTAATACTCATGGAAGCTGTCCCCGGTGTCCCGCACATAGCTCAGGTCGGTGAACTGGTCGCTTTCCTCCAGAGCGATGTCCCGGCCGTAGGCCTCATAGTCGATGTAGTTACGCAGATGCTCCGGCACCTGCATGGCATCCAGTTCCTCAATGTAATACCGACCCAGATCATCGTGGTCGTGGATGTCGGGGTAAACCTCGTAACAATCCAGGTTCTCCGTCAGGTTGATAAGCTCCTGGATGCTGCCCGTGTGGTCGCCGATCTCCATGGCCGCCTGGAACCGCTCATATTCATCCTAGCTCATGTCGTCCAGTTTGGAGGCCAAGTAGTTCAGCTCGTCCAAGTTGGCATACTCACCTAGCAGGTCATAGAGGCCGTCCACATAGCAATCGTAGTCCGTGTTGAACCATTCCTCATAGGTCTGCCCGAAGTCATCCTTCGCACCGATCCAGATGCGCTCAAAGACCTTTTTCAGTTCCTCCGCCGTGGTGGGGAACTTCACCCATTCGCCTACAAGGGCGCCCTCGTTGTACTTGCCCAGGTTGGTGATGAAGGCAGCAAAGGGATAATCTTTGTCATAGTCATAACGGGGCATAGCGACACCTCCTTATCGCTCCGGCGCAGGCTTTTCCCGATGGGGCTGCACCTTGCTCTGATTGGCACATTCTTTCCGGCTCTGTTCCAGCCGTTCCTTGATGGAGGGCTTTTTCTCTATCTGCTTCTCCCTGGGGCGCTCATATTCCCACTCGTCGCCGGAGAGGGTGAGATACCCTTTACTGGTGAAGCACCCCTGTTCCTCCTGCATGGCATGGTTGCCAAAAGGAACGGGATCAATGGCGTCCAGCAGCTCCTGGGGCAGAAGGACGTCCAAATGCTGCGCCAGATAGCGCCAGCCCACATCCTCCACCTTGCTGATGTTGGGCTCCAGGACAAAATACTCGGTGTTGGCGGGGAACTCCCGGAACTGTTCCAGGGTGGTCAGGCGATAAGGCGACTCCTGGACAGAGACCAGAAGATCACTGTTCTCCGGGGAAAGTCCGGCCAGCGCCTGGGCCGCCGCCTCCAGTTCGCTTGCGTCACCGCCTGCGGGGAGCAGCGACTTCAAATGCTCCTTGAAGTTGATCTCGGTTTTACTTTTTGCCATGCACACCATCCTTTCGTTTGGGAAGCTCCAGCTTGAAATTGACATACTTGCCGCCGGTATCGTCCAGGATCACCACGGCGTCATAGGTGGAGTCTTTCTTCTCCGACCACATTCCCTTGACGGAGGTACGGCCCTTTTTCAGAAGGTCGGCCGCCATCTTCCGGGTTATTTCTTTGCGGCGGCTGGTCCAGAAACGGTCATTCTTCCACATGACAAACTGACAGGCTCGGTCCGAACAGGCGAAGTTCTTCTTGCCCTCATAAACCGGCATGCCGCAGCGGGGGCAGAGGCCCACCGTCTCCTTCTCCGGCTGGAACAGCTTTTGCCCATCCTCGGAAATATGGGAGTATTTCCGCACCAGTTCCGCCGCCATCGCCTCAATCCCGTCCATGAAGTCCTCCGGCGACGCCTGGCCCTTTGCCACCTCGTTCAACCGCTGCTCCCAATCCGCTGTGAGCTTGGGAGAGGTCAGCAGCTCCGGCAGCACCGTGACCAGATTGATACCCGCCTTTGTGGGGATCAGGTTCTTGCCCTTGCGCTCCATGAATCCGCCGGACACCAGCTTTTCAATGATGGCCGCCCTGGTCGCCGGGGTGCCCAGACCCTTGCGCTCTGCCTCGCCCGGCATATCTTCCTTGCCCGCATTCTCCATGGCCGATAGAAGGGTGTCCTCCGTGTAGGGCTTGGGGGGCGAAGTGAAGTGCTCGGTGACGGAGGCTGCGACCGACTCAAAGACCTGCCCCTCGGTCAAGGCCGGAAGGACGCCCTCGGCATCTTCATCCTCCGGCTTCTCTTTCAGGGAGGAACGGAACATCTCCTGGATGGCCCGCCAGCTCTGGGAAAGCACCTGTTTTCCTTTGGTCGTGAAGGTGTGTCCGCCGCAATCAAAGGTGGCCGTGACCGCCTCATACACGAAAGGCTCCGCCGCCGCACACAGCAGCTTGCAGCAGGCCAGCAGAAGAATATTGCGTTCGCCCACAGGCAGCCCCGGCACATCCGCCTTTTCCAACTCCAGAGTGGGAATCAGGGCATGGTGATCGGATACCTCCTTGTTGTTCACCAGCGCCGCAACATCGGGGAAAAACTCCGGGCAGGCGTCGAAGGGCGGCACCCGTGCCGCCAAATGCAGGACCACGGAGGCGGTCTCCGCCATGTCGCTCGTCAGATACCGGCTGTCCGTGCGGGGATAGGTCAGCAGCTTCTTTTCATAGAGCGATTGCGCATAGTCCAGAGTTTGCTTGGCCGTGTAGCCAAACACCCGGTTGGCCTCCCGCTGCAAGGTGGTCAAGTCGTACAGCTTGGGCGGCTTTTCCTCCTTTTTCTCCCGCACCACAGATACACAGGTTGCTTTTTTACCATCGCAGGCGTCCCGGATAGTCTGGGCGTCCTCCATAGCCGGGATTTTTTCAGAAACCGCCTCGGCTCCATCCAGCGCCAGCCGCACATGATGGTATTTCTCCTTGTGGAACAGAACGATCTTGCTGTCCCGGTCGGCCAGCATCGCCAGGGTGGGCGTCTGCACCCGCCCCACATTCAAGGTGCGGTGATAGAGGACGGAGAACAGGCGGCTTGCGTTGATGCCGATGAGCCAGTCCGCCTTTTGGCGGCAAAGCGCCGACTGATACAACGGGTCATAGTCCCCGCCGGGGCGCAGATCGGCAAAACCTTCCCGGATCGCCGCGTCCTCCATCGAAGAAATCCAGAGTCGGGAGAAGGGTTTGGTGCATCCGGCGGCCTCATAGACCAGCCGGAAGATTAGCTCACCCTCGCGCCCCGCATAGGATAGTTCTCGGAGGTGACTTTTCTGACATTGTTACTCGATGGCATCCAATGGGCCGATAAAGCGGTAGAAAATCTGGATTTTCTGGACGTATTCGCCATCGACCT
>NZ_PRLD01000018.1 GCF_003287405.1 Faecalibacterium prausnitzii | reverse complement strand
CGTCACGCGAAAGAAAGTATTGCAAACAAAACGGATTCAGGACATAATTTATCTTGCTTGCTTGCTTGCTTGCTTGCTTGCTTGCTTGCTTGCTTGCTTGCTTGCTTGCTTGCTTGCTTGCTTGCTTGCTTGCTTGCTTGCTTGCTAAGCATTATCGCTGTTTGCTTCATAAAGTCAAGTCCTCGCTTCCATTTTGGAAAAAATCTATGTCAGCGCCCTTTGCAGGGCAAGGAAAATCGGGTAGGACAGGCCGCCGAAACGGTCTGCCCCTTTCTGAAATCAACCCACATCGAACTCCCAGCAGTAACTCGAACAGCCGGGCTTATCAGTTCCGCAGCCCCAACCGCCAATGCTGGCATCCATGCCATTGCAGCCGCTGGTCGTAATAACGTCCTCGTTCTCAAATTCGATGACTTCCATCTGAGCCTTTGCATACTTTTCCATGTTTGCACACCTCCTTTCGCAGAAAATTTCTATGTGAAGCAGCTGTTACACCGCGTCACGCGAAAGAAAGTATTGCAAACAAAACGGATTCAGGACATAATTTATCTTGCTTGCTTGCTTGCTTGCTTGCTTGCTTGCTTGCTTGCTTGCTTGCTTGCTTGCTTGCTTGCTTGCTTGCTTGCTTGCTTGCTTGCTTGCTAAGCATTATCGCTGTTTGCTTCATAAAGTCAAGTCCTCGCTTCCATTTTGGAAAAAACTATGTCAGCACCCTTTGCAGGGCAAGGAAAATCGGGTAGGGCAGGCCGCCGAAACGGCCTGCCTGCTGCAGGAGATCAAAGACCTTGACCGGGGTAGTTCGGGTCGTTTGAGCCAAAACCGGGGCCGTAGCCTTCGATGGTGCAATTGCCGCTGGTCGTGATGACGTCCTCGGCCTCGAACTCGATGACTTCCATCTGAGCCTTGGTATACTTTTCCATGTTTGCACATCTCCTTTCGCAGAAAATCTCTATGTGAAGCAGCTGCTGCGCCGCGTCACGCAAAGGGTCAGCAGTCCGGGTGAGGTTCTTCCTCATCGATCTGCTCTTTTTTCAGCCATGCGTTGTAGGTTTTTTGCATGGACTTTAACAGGTGTTCTTTGTACTCCGCCCGCAGTTCTTCAAAACATTCTTTCTGTTCAGCACACTTTTTCAGACGGATACATTCGGGGTAATAGAAGCAGGTTTTGCACTCCTCAATCGGCTCCCAGTATTCTCGAAAACTTTGGATGACAGAACGCTCTGACGCTTTCCCATCAAGGCTTCCCACAAAGTTGTCCTCGCTGTAGTGTTCACACAGCCCAAGTTCCCCGTTCGGCAGGATCGTAAGGGAACCGCCGCTATCCGCCATGCATTGCCGGATACGCAGTTGTTGGCGCAAATAGTACGATGCCCCGATTCCGTAATCGTCCAGTTTTTTGCGGAGCTGCTGCTGTTTTTGATAGAGCTGACGCCGTTCTTCTTGGGCACGGATATGTGTTTTGCTGCCTGCAAACTCAAACAAGGTATGGCTGTAAACCGAAAATTTACCTTTACCTCCGAAGCGCTCGTGCAGTTCATCCGCCAGTTCCATCAGATTATCGGCGTTGTGCTCGTCCATGTTCAGCCGGATATGGACGGAAACCCCTGCATCCAGCAAACGCTGGATATTTGCCAGTACCACCTGATAGGGGCTTTTGCCATCCTTATAAATAAATGCCTTGCTGCGGTTATAAATTTCCTCCGTACCGTCCAGCGTGATCTGCACGCTCTTCAACTTCCAATGGGAAACCGCTTGTTCTACGGTAGCGCCGTCAAACAGGTATCCGTTGGAGATCATCATGGATTCGTACACGATGCCCTTTTCAGCAAGGTCGGTGCAGATGATGTCAATGACCTGCTTATTAAAAAGCGGCTCACCGCCAAACCAGTGCAGATGGACCTTTTCGCCGCCGCAATGCGCTGCAATATATGCCGCCGCCTTATGGGCGGTTTCGTCGCTCATGGGAATCCGGGAACGCCCCATCTCATAGCAGTAAAAGCACCGGGCGTTGCAGTCCGTAGTAGTAAAAATGGTATAGCATGTAATATGCTCCGGTTCCTTCCACATCGTGCGGCGGATAAACCGCACCTGGTCGGCATATTTCATGTCGTCCATCTCCTGCGGTACGCGAAACCAGCTGCTGCGCAGTTCAGCCACGACATCCGGTGCGGTATACTCCTCCTGCGTGAGCAGAAGCAGCGCTCGTGTCAGGGTGTGGAACACCAGCACACCGCCCTCGACCGGCTGGGCAACAACGTATGTCATCCAGCGCAGGCCGTGCTCTGCCGGCTTCGGCTTGCCAAGGATCTTGATCGTATTACCAGACGGCGGCAAAATGGTTTGCATATGCGTTCCCTCTATTCGTTGTTCATTCCGTGGTAGGCCACCTGTGCGGCCTCCGGTTCCATGTTGCAGCCCAGCCGGTACAGCGGCACGCTGCTGCCCAACCGATCCACCAGAGCCAGCGTTTTTTGTGCCCCAATCGGGGAACATGGGCGGTAGCTCTGCTGGCAGAGCATGGGTAATGCCGCCTTTTTGTCGATGCGCTGGATTGAGTTTTCTGTGTTGCGGGTCAGGATGCAGACAGCTTTCAGCGGGCAGGAGGTGTTGGTACTGCGGTGGTGCTTGCCGTCCCACGGCGTTCCGTAAACAGTCACGCCCTGTGCGCTGATTTTCAGCAGGGGCTTGTCATCGTTGATGAACACTGCCCGTTCACCGAACCACTTTTTCCAAAGCTGGGTGTGGGTGCTTTTGCCTGTGCCGCTTTTGGCGGTGAACAGGTAGGCTTTGCTGTCCACGCTGATGCAGGAGCCATGAAACAGCAGGGTGTCCCATTCTAAAAGCCGCTCTACGATTTTGCGGTACAGTGCCAGCGTTTCCAGATATTCATCGGAAAAGTTCCCCGGCGCGTGTCCTTCCACCGCAGCTTCCCGGTCGTTTTTTTCTCGTTCAAACGCAATATCAGCGGGAGTGACTGCGACTTCAAACGATGCGGGTGCATCGGTCAGATAATTTTTGCAAAAGGTGCGGGTCTGCTCATACAGCGCCGAAACACCAATGACCTGTCCCGCCAGTGCAATGCGAAACGACACCCTCATACACAGCACTCCCTCACTTTCCTGCATTATACTTCGCCGCCTGTTTTTTCTCCCTGGCACCATAGCAACAGCATCTCTTTCAGATGAAGCAGTTCCTGGGTATGGTCATCTTTGGGGTCATTGAGCCATACAAGCCCTTGTGCGTATCGCTCTGCCATGCTCAGCATCGTGATAGATGATGTGATAAACATTTCCTCTTCCGGGATATCCGTGCGGATGCTGCCATCAACTTTTGCCCGCTCATACATTCCATGAAACAGGAGCTGCATGGGTTTGAGTACATCCAGATGTTCCCGGAGTTGCTTATCCTCCATATTTCCGCGGCGGTTCATATAGGTTTTATATTCACCGCTGAATCGCAGTACTTCCGGACGGTTCTTGTACAAAGCAATCATCCTATCGGCGTAAAACTCAATGCCCTGATAAGCAGTAAAATGCTCAAAGTGATTGGTTCCGGGGTCTCCCAGAGCCTCCTGCCATACTTCATCCCACACCTTTGCACTGATGGCGATGAGCAATTTTTCTTTCGTCAGAAAATATTTGTACATCGTTGCAGGGCTGACATTTGCAGCGTCTGCCACTTTTTGCAGGCTGACAGTTTCGATTCCGTTCTGAGAGAACAGTCGGAATCCCGCTTCGATCAACTGATTTTTCCGTCGGTCAGCTTCACGCTTGTCACGTTCAATGTTTCTTGGCATCTCATCACTCCGGTTTTATTACACTGCTCTCATTCGTAGAGTAACGCTCTACTTGTTGGTGATTATACTCGCGGAATGCCGATTTGTCAATATAGAGCAAATATTATCCTGAACGGAAATCAGACACTTTGCAGTCTTACACGATTACAGCCCGGAAATAGATAAGTACCTTACCATCCATTGCTATCAGCCCGAACCCGGCTATTGCGCCTGCGTGCTGCAAGTGACGGATCGATAAATCGAATAAAAATAATATATGTCCTTGCCCCGCGCTGCCAGTGCCTTTCTTATAGCAATTTTCAATAATACAGCACAGCTCTTTAACTTTTGAGAAAAAAGAGGTATAACAGAGGCAAAGAAGGTGAGAGTTATGCTGCACAATGAAGCCCGAAAACTGATTTTGGAAGCATACGATAAGGGCATCAGCGTAAAAGAATTGGCAAAGTGTTTTTCAGTAAACACCTGTTCGATCTACCGTTTGCTGAAGCGTCGAAACAAAACAGGAAGCTACGAAACTCAAACGAATCTCCGTGGAAAGAAGCCCAAATTGTCAGATGCGGATCATCAGCACATTCTTTCACTTCTGGAGAAACAGCCGGATATCACTTGTCTGGAGATCATTGAAACGTTGAATTTGTCTGTCAGCATTGATACTGTCTGGCGTTTTCTTCAGAAAGCAGGATACCGCCATAAGAAGAAATCGCTTCATGCCAGCGAACAGGAGCGTCCCTGATGTGGCCGAGAAGAGGAAAAACTGGAACGGCCTTATATCTGGGTTCAGTGCAAGTGACCTTGTATTTCTGGATGAAAGCGGCTGCAATACGGATATGACAAGGCGGTATGCCTATTCATTTGGTGGAAATCGAGCCGTTGACTCTACTCCGCTTTCCAAGCCGAAGAATACGACTATTCTGTCATCCATCCAGTTAAACGGGACATTACACTATACGACTTTCTCAGGCGGAACGACCGTGGAGAGGTTTAAGCAGTATCTGGAAGCCGATTTGCTTCCTCATCTGAACAGCGATTCTGTCCTCGTAATGGATAACATGAAATCGCACCATGCAAAGGCGGTAAAAGAACTACTGGACAGTTCCGGTGTTCGATACATTTATCTTCCACCGTATAGTCCTGACCTGAATCCCATTGAAAAACTCTGGTCGAAGGTGAAGGCTCTTTTGTGTAAATTCAAGGCTAGGACACTGGATGCTCTTCCGAATGCAATCCAACATGCTTTTCAGACTGTTTCCCCTTCTGACTGCTCAGGCTGGTTTCGCTCCTGTGGATATATGCCTTATTTCTGAAAACTGCTATAGAAGCGGGTAACGCCAACCGCATAAGGCCTTTGGTTCGGCCTACTTTTTGGAGCTGGGCCTCTCGTGCCAGCAGCTCGAACAGAATATCTCGGCCCTCTTCACCGACCCCGCGTGCGGCCATGTGCTGCGGGCGAAAGGCTTCGTACAGGACGAGAACGGCTGGGTGGAGCTGAACGCCACCGCCGACGGCCTGACGGCAAACGCTATCCCCAAGGGGCAGGAAGTGCTCATCGTGATCGGAGAGGGGCTGGAGAAAGAACGGATCGAGGTGAGATTAAAGGGGCAAGGCGGATCCCCCGTATATCGTTGTATCTTTCCATAAATAGTTTGTCTCCCGCCCAAAGTAGGCGTATAATAGGGGAAAAGAAACGCTAAAGGAGAATCCCCTATGAACGGCACCGCATTGCGCAAACCGACTGCCCGGCGGGTGGTGGGCATGGTGGCGGGCATCGTCATCATCGCCCTTGGCATTGCGCTTTTCAAGCAGTCCCACCTCGGCAACGACTCCATCAGCGCCCTGAACATGCGGCTGGCGGAGCTGCTCGGCATCTCGCTGGGCACCCAGAACCTGTGCACGAACATCCTGTTTTTCCTGCTGGAATTCTGGTTCGGGCGCAAGTACATCGGCCTTGGCACCTTCGTCAACGGCATCTGCATCGGGTACATCGTCACGGCGTTCTATGACCCCATTCACGCCCACTTCGGCGACGCGCCGTCGCTGGTGGTGCAGTTGGCGTGGGTCATCGCGGCGGTGCTGGTCACGGCGCTGGGCGCTTCGCTCTACCAGACCGCCGACCTCGGCATTGCGCCCTACGATTACCTTTCCCTCGGTCTGCGGGACTACACACCCTGCCCGTACTTCGGGTGCCGCATCTTCACCGATGCGCTCAGCGCCCTGCTGTGCTGGCTGCTGGGTGGCCTTGTGGGCCTTGGCACCTTGATCTGTGCGTTCTGCCTTGGGCCCTTCATCCAGTTCTTCGATCGGACGTTCTCCCAGAAGGTGCTGCAATATAAACCGAACAATTGAGAAAACCCGCGGCGTCAAATCATACGCTGCGGGAGTCTTTTTTATTGCTGCCGTTAAGCAGAAAATGAAAATGAAGGAGATTTATCTTTCAAAACCGCCTGTGGACTGCTGCGGCGATGGGAAGCCATAACAAACCCATCAGACAGGCTTTGGAAAAAGTAAATTTTTCGAATCTGCTTGTAGAAAACGGCGGTCTATGGTAGCATGAAATCAAAGAAAAACAGGAGGGCTTACACATGGTTTTACTGGTTGTGGATACACAGAAAGGTATCGTGGATGAACGCCTGTATGCGTTTGAAAAGTTTGTCAGCAACATCAGGAAACTAATCCGGACTGCCCGCGAACAGGGAATCGAGGTCGTCTATGTCCAGCATGACGATGGGCCCGGCACCGGTTTCTCCATCGGGGACGATGAATTTGAGGTCTATTCCGGGTTTGCACCGCTGCTGACTGAAAAACGGTTCGTCAAAACCGTATGCAGTGCGTTCAAAAAAGAAAGCGGTCTGCTGGAATATCTGACGGAAAAGGGCGAAAAAGATGTGATGGTCTGCGGCATCATGACCGACTTCTGCATCAATGCAACGGTGGAGGCGGGCTTTGAGCATGGCCTGCACATGATCGTTCCTGCCTATGCAAATTCCACGCAGGACAACGAGTACATGACAGGGGAGCAGAGCTACCACTATTACAATGAATTCCTCTGGCCGAACCGCTATGCCGATTGTGTGCCCATGGACAAGGCGCTGGAGCTGCTCAAAAAGTGAGGTGTTTACAATGATTTCCGAAAAAGTCAAAAATCAAATTCATGTGGAGCAGGGCGACATCACTAAGCTGGACTGTGACGGCATCGTGAATGCGGCCAATCGCAGTCTGCTGGGCGGCGGCGGTGTGGATGGTGCCATCCACCGGGCAGCAGGGCCGGAACTGTTGGCGGAGTGCCGCACGCTGCACGGCTGCCGCACCGGAGAAGCAAAAATCACCAAGGGATACCGGTTGAAAGCAAAGTACATCATTCATACGGTAGGCCCGATATATTCCGGCACAGCAGAGGATGCCGCGCAGCTGGCGGACTGCTACCGCAATTCGCTGAACCTTGCCAAAGAGCATGATGTCCATAGCATTGCGTTCCCGGCAATTTCGACCGGCGTGTATGGCTACCCGCTGGAGGATGCCACAGAGATTGCAGTCAAAACAGTGGCACAGTGGCTGGAAGATCACGCGGATTACGCCATGCAGGTGATTCTCTGCTGCTTCGATGCCCGGACGGCGCAGGCGTATCAGACAAAAATGAAAATGGAGTAAAGATTGAAATACAGAGAAATCGTAGACGGCATTTTTGTTGACCGTCCCAACCGCTTTATTGCCCATGTGGAAGTGAATGGAGCAGTGGAAACCGTCCATGTCAAGAACACCGGGCGGTGCAGGGAACTGCTGCTGCCCGGTACTGCGGTGCGGCTGGAAGTGTCGGACAACCCGAAACGCAAAACAAAATACGACCTTGTGGCGGTACACAAGCAGGGCCTCGGCTGGGTCAATATGGACAGTCAGGCACCCAATAAGGCGGTAGGGGAGTGGCTTGCAAAACAGGGCTACGACTATATCAAGCCGGAATTCACCTATGGGAAGTCCCGCATCGACTTTTATATGGAAAAGGGCGAGCAAAAGTATCTGATGGAAGTCAAGGGCTGCACACTGGAAGTGGACGGTATCGGCTACTTCCCGGATGCACCTACCGAGCGCGGCGTGAAGCACCTGCACGAGCTGGCGCAGGCACAGCAGGCAGGGTATCGGTGCGCAGTGGCTTTCGTGATTCAGATGGAAGGCATCACCGAGGTGCGGCCGAATGTCAGCACACAGCCGGAGTTTGGTACGGCACTGGCCGAAGCAAAGGCCGCAGGTGTGCGGGTGCTGTTTCTGCTCTGCCGTGTGGGGCGTGACAGCTTGGAAATCGTGGAGCAGAGGGAAGGCTGAAAAATTTTTCAGAAAACCTCTTGACCCTGACGCAGCGTCATAGCGTATACTGTGGCTGTCGCAAGGGAGGACAGCAAGATGATGACAGTGAACGAAGTGAGCAAGCGGACCGGAGTGAGCATCCGGACCCTGCAATATTACGATAAAATCGGTCTGCTGCGCGCGGCGGGCCGTACCGAAGCAGGCTATCGGCTGTATGATGATGCCGTGCTGGAACGTTTGCAGCAGATCTTATTGTTCCGGGAACTGGAATTTCCGCTGAAGGACATCCAGAAAATCGTGGAGAATCCTGCTTTTGACCGGCAGAAAGCACTGGAACAGCAGATCACACTTCTGACATTGAAAAAGCAGCATCTTGAAGATCTGATCGGCCTTGCGCAGAAAATTCGATCCACAGGAGGAATGGTTATGGACTTTACCGCATTTGATACGCAGAAGATCAAAAAGTATACCGAGCAGGCCAAAAAGGAATGGGGCGAAACACCGGAATACAAAGAGTTTGAGGAAAAAACTGCCCATAAGACCGAGAAAGAAGTCAAGGACATGAGCAGTCAGCTGATGGACATCGTGGCGGCATTCGGCGGGATGCAGAGCAAAGACCCGGCGGACTCTGAAGTGCAAGCACAGGTGAAGAAGCTGCAGGAGTTTATCACAGAGCACTACTATAACTGTTCCAAGGTGATCCTGAATCAGCTGGGGCAGATGTATGGGGCAGGCGGAGCATTTACGGAAAACATCAATGCTGCCGGCGGTGCCGGTGCCGCAGAATTTGCGCAGAAAGCCATTGAGATTTATTGCAAGTGAGCCCAAAAACGCTTTGCGTGATTCAGTTACAGAAAACATAAATAGGAAATGTTATCATATAGATACAAGAAACACACCGATAACATTCCGATGGAGGATTTCGATATGAAGGCAAAGTTTTACATCTGCAATCACTGCGGCAACCTCGTCACTACCATCCATAACGCAGGCGTTCCGCTGGTCTGCTGCGGGGAGAAAATGAAAGAACTGGTTCCCAACACGGTGGAAGCCAGTGGCGAGAAGCATCTGCCGGTGGCAGAGCTTTCCGGCAGTCGTCTCACGGTCACAGTGGGCGCAGTGGAGCACCCCATGGCGGATGTTCACTATATTCAGTGGATTTTTGTGGAGACTGAGAACGGCGGGCAGATCCGCTATCTGAATCCGGGGCAGGCTCCCAACGCGGTGTTTGAACTGGGAAGTGAAAAGCCGGTGGCCGTTTACGCATACTGCAATCTGCATGGGCTCTGGATGACGAAACTCTGATACAATTAATGCAAACGGGGAGTGATTTGATGTCACTCCCTGTTTTTTGATGAGAACTTTATGCGGTTCTTTTGGTTCGGAACTGTGTGCAAATAGGGTGGATGCACCGCATAACAACCATCTGAGGGAAAGACTGACGTTTCTTGCACAGGAATTAGAAAAGATTACGGCGGACCTCCCGGTATGGGGATAGGAAAAAGCAGAATCCTCTTTTTCAATGCCCAAAAGCGTGGTAGAATAGGGAAAAGATTCAGTATCTGAAAAACGGAGCGCGCAACAATGAAGATTCTGGTCAGCGCCTGCCTGCTGGGCGAAAACTGCAAATACAGCGGCGGAAACAATTACAATCAGGCGGTCTGTGATTTTGCGCGGGGGCACAGATGGTGTACCTCCCGGCGGACGATTATGAGAACTACCGCGAGGATTTTTATCTCAGCGCGCTGACGGGCACTGACGGCCTGACCGCCGTGAACCTCCGCCCTGAGACGGTGTATGTCGCCGACGGCGTTACGCTCATCCCGGTCAGTGCCGGGCGCACCGCTGTGAGCTTCACCAACGCCCTCGGATACAGTCTCCGGCGGCTGAGCATACGTGTCACGGACACGGCGGTGCACTCCATTCCCGAGTGCGGCATTGCGGGGCACTGCACAGCGGACGATGCGGCGCGCAGCAAGTGCCGCAGCTGTCAGAAGCCGCTGTGCAATGGTGAAGCGCACGGCGTGGGAGTATGTGAGTACGAGCATCTGTGGGTGCAGAAGAGCTACACCGCCGCCACCGCCACCACGGTCGGGCACTCCGTCGCGGAGTGCATGACCTGCGGCATAGTGAACGAGCGGGTATTCCCTGCAACCGGTGGATGAGAAGGGATTTATCAAGATGAGTAAGGGCAAATTCGACATAAAATCCATATTGGACATTCCCCGCTGGGAGGCGGTACAGGATCAGCTCGCAAAGGCGACAGGCACCGCTATAATCACGATAGACTACAAGGGGACGCCCATCACGAAGCACAGCATGCGCACGGATTTCTGCAGTATCATCCGCGAAAACCCCATATCCTGCAAACGCTGCCAGAAGTGCGATTCGCTCGCCGGGCTGGAGGCGGTACGCCTCAATCAGCCGTTCATCTATCTGTGCCACTGCGGCATTGTGGATGTCGCCGTACCGATAACCGTTGGCGATCAATACCTCGGCGCAGTGATGTTCGGGCAGGTGCGCATCTCGAACGGCTCCGACGCGGGAGTGGAGCGCCTTGTCAACGAGATAAGCGCAGTCCATACCGACGACGCGGTGAGCGCCTTGCAGCCCGATCTGCGCGAGCTGTACCAGCGTCTGCCCGAGATGGAGTATGAGCGCATACGCGGTATCGCGGACATGATAAATGCCATTGTGCAGTATATCGTCGCCTGCGCCGTTGACAATCGCGCGCGGATGATGAGCTATGAATGGCGGCTGAGAAGTCTTCCGGGAGATGTTCACGCTGCCGGTGCAGACGTCCCTGTAGAGATACACGCGCTCACCGGCAAGGAGGAGTGCATTGGCGTGGAAGAGACCGTTCAGAAAAGCAGCATGGTATACCCCGCCGTCGTATACATAGAAGAGCACCTGCACGAGATAATACCCATGCACGAAATGGCATCGCTCTGCCTCCTGAGCCGCAGCTATTTCTCGCGCCTTTTCCAGCATGACATAGGCGAGAATTATACCGACTACGTCAACCGCCGCAAGGTGGAGCGCGCAAAGGAGCTGCTGCGCAGCACGCCCGACAGCGTTAGCGCCATCGCCTCCGCGCTCGGCTTTTTGGACGTGAGCTATTTTGTCAAGCTCTTCAAGCGTTTCGAGGGCGTGACCCCGCTGACATACCGAAAGCTGAAGAGGAGCAGCAGCGCTGCCCCCTCCCTAGGAAAAATTTAGCATTTATTGCATCGTCGATACACGATATAAAAAACAGCAGCGTCCGGCTTGACAGAATCGAAGCCGGACGCTAAAATATTAAGTGAAAAGGGTGCTGTAGCAAGCGGTTAGCCCGGATAAATGGTGTTTACATGAGAAAGCTCAAGAAACCGTCACTTGCCAGAGTGACGGTTTCTTCTTTTAATGATAAACTGGAACATCAGCTTACGCAGTGTTGTAGTTATCGTCAAACGCATATGCTTCACCTCCTTTGCGGAGATGTAGCTAACCGCCGTTACGCGGCATAAGCTTGCGTTGCCGCGCGCTCATGCCTGCCGTTGTGCAGCACTGTGGTACATATATGTACCACAGTCAGAATAATACGCACGGCGGCAAAATACAGCATTTTTTTGCAAATCCGCTCTTTATCCCAAAAAAAGCAGCACAGAATGTCAGGAACTTTCCGTGCTGCTTTTTTGCTGTTGTCCACTCGTTCGGACGTATGCCGCGGTTAGCACGCTTTTGTAGTGTTTGTACAAATTAAATAAAATATTTTTGTAAATGATGATATTTTTTCAAATTATATGCGCATATTTGCCATATTTCGCACAACAGCACCACAAAATTGTTTTAAAATGTACAGATTGTGAATAATGACAATCAGCAAATTGACGGATAGAATGAAACCAACGTTTGAGAGATAAGTGATAGTACTAACATCTCTCCACAAAAAAAGAATGAAAGGAAGTAAAGAAATGAGTAAATCAGCAAAAAGAGTGTTTTGTATCGCACTGGTCCTGATACTGGTGAGCTGCATTTTTGCCTCTCTGATTCAAACCGATTTTGGCAAGGTTCAGATTACCACCGTCAACATTGTCACAGATAGTGGTTCAACACTATGCGGTCATCTTTATAGACCTAAGGACGCGACCGCAGAGAATCCATTACCCGGCATCGTTACCTGCCACGGCAATTACAACAACAAGGAAATGCAGGACGTTAACGCGATCGAACTATCTCGGCGCGGTTATGTTGTCCTTAATGTCGATGAATACCGTCATGGACATTCAAGCCCGGCAGACTTTGAGACGTGGCACATGACCTCCGTTGATGCTGTTGACTATCTCTATGAGCTTGATTTCGTTGATCAGTCTCTTATAGCTGTCACCGGTCATTCAAGAGGCGCAAAAATGGCAAATGAAGCCATGAAAGAGAATCTCATCCGCGCTGCTGCCGGTCAGCCCATGAAGCTGAAAGCGGTTCTCCTTGTAGGTTCTGAACCTTGGTTTGACAGCTTCAAGCTTGAAGATGCTACTGTAGGCGGAAGTTCTTCCACTACTCAGAGTTTTACCCTTACGAGTGAGCTTGAAGCACTCATGGAAGAAATAAACGCACCTGTTGATCTTGCAGTAAACTATGGTGTCATATACGCTTCCTGTGACGAAGGGAACACGATGTGCGACAGCGTTGGAGGAGATGTACGTCGCTTCCTTGAGAGCGATAAGGCAATTGACTTTGTCGATCAGATTGGCGCCGGTCTTGAGCACGGTCAGAAAGTAGAAGACGGCAAATTCTATTACGGCGAGATTGATGGAGAGACTTACAGCCGTGTGATTTTCGTTAACAAGGAAATACACCCCCTCAATCATTTTTCCAAGGCATCCGCCGCTGACCTCATTACCTATTTTTATACCGTACTCGGTGTTCCCGCCGGACATGAAGAAATCGCCAATACCAACCAAGTATGGCTCCTCAAAGAGATAATGAATCTCATCGGTCTCATTGGTCTGTTCATGCTTATTTATCCTCTTGCCTGTGCTTTTATGAAGCTCCCGTTCTTCTCTGAACTCGCTGCCGCTGAAACGCCGCGCAAGCTCCCCGGATTCACGGGCAGCAAGGACAAGCTTATATACTGGCTTCAGTGGATTTTGTATGCAGCAATACCTCCGTTGCTTCTCTTCCCTGTTGAATACAAGTGGATCGGCGCAGGCAGCGTCGCTCCCAGTACATACAACGACTTCTTTGGACAGCCCAACACAAACGAGCTGGTTGTATGGTCTCTCTGCATTACCGCCCTCTCCCTCATCGTCTATATCTTGATGTTCAAATTCTACTACGCAAAGAGAGGCAGAACGCTTGATGATATTGGTGTCAGAATCTCCGCAAAGAGATTCTTCAAAAGTCTGCTGCTCTCAGCCCTCGTTGTAGCAATCCTTTACTACATAGTGTTCCTTGCAGACTTTCTCTTCAAGGTTGACTTCAGAATATGGGTCATTGCTGTAAAGACATTCGAGCCCATGCATCTTGTTCTTGCACTGACCTATGTTATCGGATTTGCGGTATTCTACATCGGCAACTCTCTGTTCACTAACAGCAACCGTATTGAGGGATGGGCAGAATGGAAAGTCCTTCTCGTAAGCTGCATTGGCAATATATTGGGTATATCCATAATCATTGCGTTCCAGTATATAACGTTTGCCTCAACAGGGCATCTCCCACTCAACGCAATACGTGTTATAAATCTCTTCCCGCTTGTTGTTCTTATCCCCATTGCCACAATCATAGGACGAAAGTTCTACGATAAAACCGGTAATATTTATCTCGGTGGTATTGTAATGGGTATATTCTACACATTCGTTACGGTCGCAAACACCAGAACAGACGGTTTCTGGCTCATGTAAGCTTGCAATTTATTCTCACTCCTTATGCGCTGAAAAGGGGAACGTCGTTCGCGGCGTTCCCCTTTTCAGCGCGATTTTTCGGAGTTATCCTGTATTGGTTCTTGAAAAATTCATACAAACACGCTGATGGACTTTGCGCGTTACAGCGCTTACAAGCTCGGTATCCCGTTCATCGCCGTGCCGACAATCGTCTCCTCCGACGCTTCACGGCGGACATCTGCTCCATCATCATCGACGGGCAGAAGAAGTCCATTCCCATGCAGGCGGCAGACGCAGTAATCTGCAACATGGACATCGTCTCCGGTGCGCCGATACCATCGGCGGGTTCAATGCTATGCTGACCCGGCAGAAGGAGCAGGAGGGCGAGGCCAATGTGACCACGATCCTGTTCGACCATGAGGTGCAGCTGCTGCACGACCGTTTCCCACTGAAGGCTGTTGCACCGCTGACCGAAAAGGACTATTACGTCCGGGGCTGTACGGCGCTACTGGACGCCATTGGCTACGGCGTGGAGAAGATGGCGAACATTCAGCGCCATCTGCCGGAGGACGAGCGTGCCGAAAAGGTCATCTTTGTCATCACCACCGACGGACTGGAAAACGCCAGCAAACGGTTTAGCTATGAGAAGATCCGCCGGATGATCGAGCGGGAAAAAGAGCAATACGGCTGGGAGTTCCTGTTCCTCGGTGCCAACATGGACGCCGTGAAGGAAGCTGCCCGCTTCGGCATCTCGTCCGACCGGGCTGTGCGGTTCGAGAATGACGCACAGGGCGTGGCGGTCAACTACCACGTTGTCAGCGAGACAGTCTCCCGGATGCGGGAAGCACCCTGCTGCGCGTCCATCGGCGCAGAGTGGAAAGAACAGATCGAAGCTGATTTCCAGAAGCGGCATCATAGGTAAGGGAGGAAACAGCCATGTTGGGAGCAATTTTGGGCGATATCGTGGGCAGCCCCTTTGAATTTGACCACAACAATTACAAGCACAAGGACTTTGCGCTGTTGAGCGAAAAATCGCACTTCACCGATGATACCGTCATGACCGCTGCGGTGGCAGTTGGTCTGATTAACGGAAAGGGTCTGCCGGAGAGAACATTTTGTGCAGTGCAGCATGAAATGCGGTTCTGGGGCCGTGAATATCCCCATGCCGGTTACGGCGGGATGTTCCGCCGGTGGCTGCACGCAGAAAATCCGAATCCCTATGGCAGTTTCGGTAACGGCTCGGCTATGCGGGTGGCGGCAGCGGGCTGGCTGTTCGATACGCTGGACAAAACGCTGGAAATGGCAAAAGTGACCGCTGAAGTCACCCACAACCACCCGGAGGGCATCAAAGGCGCGCAGGCCACAGCGGCAGTGATTTTTCTGGCCCGTACCGGCCACAGCAAGTCGGAAATCAAACAATATGTGGAGCAGACCTTCGGTTATGACCTGAACCGTACCTGCGATGAAATTCGGCCGACCTATCATCATGTGGAGACCTGTCAGGAAACTGTGCCGGAAGCAATCATTGCTTTTCTGGAAAGCGTCAGTTTTGAGGATGCACTTCGCAATGCAGTTTCTCTGGGCGGCGACAGCGACACCCTTGCCTGCATCACCGGCGGCATTGCCGAAGCTTTTTACGGGATGCCGCAGGAACTGCGGGACGAGACTTTGAAACGTCTGCCGGAGGATATCCGGGAAGGATATGAGCTGTTTCGGTGGAACATCGGCCAGAGATAAGACATTCGGAGAACCAAGGAGCAGATACAACACACTCGTGATGTGAAGTATCTGCTCCTTGGTTTTTAATAAGACTCGATGAAGGGCGTCTTGCATCGGCCTGAAAAATCCGATATACTGAACCCAGAGAGTATATCGAATTTTTGGGAAAAGGAGAGAACGGTATGGAACATCTTTATGAAAAGGCACTGGAAAGTGCGGAATATATCAAGACGCACACGAAAAAGCGCCCGAAGATCGCGGTGGTGCTGGGCTCCGGCCTTGGCAAGCTGACCGCGGACTTTACGGACACGGAAGAACTGTCCTACAAGGATATCCCCAACTTCCCGGTATCCACGGTGGCAGGACACAAAGGTGCATTGTTGGCTGGCAAGCTGGGGAACACGGAAGTCTACGCCATGGAAGGCCGCTTCCATTTCTATGAGGGCTACTCCATGAAGGAAGTCTGCTACCCGTTCTATGTGTTCAAGCTGTTGGGCGTGGAAAAGGTGGTGTTGACCAACGCCTGCGGCGGCATCAACCGGGAGTTTGCGCCGGGCACCCTGATGCTCATTACCGACTTCATCAACATGATGGGCACGAACCCCCTCATTGGCCCCAACGATGAGCGCTTCGGCCCCCGCTTCCCGGACATGACCGAACCTTACAGTCTGGAACTGCGGAACCTTGCCAAGCAGACCGCCGATGAACTGGGCATTGCCTACAAGGAGGGCGTTTACATGGGCTTTATGGGTCCTTGCTATGAAACGGCGGCTGAAATTCGCGCCTTTGCGGGGATGGGAGCCGATGCCGTGGGCATGAGCACCGTGCCGGAAACCATGGTCTGCAACTACATGGGCATGAAGGTACTGGCCGTCAGCTGCATCACTAACATGGCCACCGGCATCCAGACGGTCAAGCATAGCCACGCCCGCGTGCTGGAGATCGCAAATCAGGCAGGCGATACCCTGTGCCGATGGCTGGGTGCGGTGATTCAGAGAATGGAGTAAAAAAGATATACCATGAAAATCCTTTCGTTTGGTTCCCTCAACTACGATTATACCTATGAGGTCGAGCACTTTCTCGCGCCCAAAGAGACCCTTGCAGCCAAGTCCATGCAGCGGGGCTTTGGAGGGAAAGGCGCAAACCAGTCTATCGCCTTTGCACGAGCTGGATTGTCAGTATACCATGCGGGTCGTGTCGGCGCAGATGGACAACCATTTGTGGATTAGCGTGTCCAGTTCCGAAAGCGGCAGCGTTTCAAAGGATGTTTCCCAGCCACGCTGACGCTTCCTTTCCCGGAAGTAGTCAACGGCTTCATGGTACAGTACCAGCTTGCAAAAATGGTCGAACTGGCAGCGCCTCCCGTAATCATCAGGGGTAACTTTCATCTTCTCACCCCCTTTCCGTGGGGAGTGAGCAGGATGATCCTGTCCGTTGTCAGGGGCCTATGCTGGCCCTGGTCTGCTGACCGCCTCCTTTTCCATCTGATTTTTTGCCGGAAATGACAATCCGCGAAAATCGACAAAAATCGCCCGGCAGGTCGTAAACCTACCGGGCGACGATTTGAAGCGTTTTGTTGTTTTCTTACATGGTATAGTTTATACTCATAGCCGGAATATTCCCGTGGCGGGGCAAGGCTTTTTTTAAGCGGTAGAAGTGGATTAGATTATAATGATAGTAAAACAGCATGGCGGCGTCCTCCCGTGGGCCGCCATGCCTTTAACTGCTGGGAATGACAGAAAGAAAGCAGCGGCCTTGATTTCTCAAAACCGCCACCAGTGAATATAAATTAAGCGTGAAAATGGGTCTGCCCAGCAGCGGTTTTTTTCTTTTCTGCCGCTGGGCAGATGTTTTTTCTTTAGATACATGATAAGAGGAATTTTTGAAGATTCCATAAAGATTTGAAAAATGGACGGACATAAAAGACGTCCATTACACTATCGGAAAATCAGCAAGGAAGTTTCATAGTAACCTTTGCGCCGCCGGTTTCTTTTGAATTTTCTAAAATAAGCTGACCATTATGTTGTTCCATAATCGAATTTGTAATATATAGACCCATACCAAAGTGTAACTTTGAATTGCGGCTTTGATCGCCCATATAGAACCGTTCCTGTGCGTGGCATAATGCCTCTTTAGAAAACCCCGTTCCCTCGTCTGTGACTGAAATTTCCACGAAACCGTTGTTACTCTGAACATCCACATAAAGCGTTCCGCCTTGCGGGGAGTAGTCCAGCCCATTACTGATAACATTCATAATAGCACGTTCTATCAGCACCCTATCAAATTTCAGCATTTGAGGGAGTGAAACAGTATTCATTTGCAGCCGGATTTCTTTTGTCCGGCATAGTGATTCCATATAACCGAACAAGTGCTGCATGAACGCTGGCAAGTCTATACTTTCAATATGGAGCTGATAACCAACCGCCGCCCGTGATATATCAATCAGGGTTTGAATATATGACTGCATCTGGCCGGAGCTTTCCACGACGTAACCAGCGTATAATCGTTGCTCATCATCAAGATTTGTTTCTGTGAGTAAATCAGCATTTCCTTGAATAACCGTCAGAGGCGTTTTCAAATCATGGGCAAGCGCGGCGATTTGCTCTTTCTGTGTCTGTTCGGTTTTCCATTGCCGTTCTAACGAAATTTTCAGATTATCTTTCATATCTGAAAAAGATGCAAGGACATCTTCAAACTCTTTGATTTTGGCGTGTCCTACTTCAAAATCAAGGTTTTGCTTTGAAACCTCCGCAGTTGCTTCAAAAAGCGGGGCCAGTTGTGTACGCAGGTTCTTAGCAAATCTGGCGGTCAGTATGATAATGACCAGCAGCGAATTTACAGCCATCAGGATAAGCGCAAGCGTGTCAGGAGATGGAAAATATTCCGGTAGCCATGACACTGTAAATTGAGAACCAATATAATACCTTAAAACGCAAAATTCGTTTTCCCGGACAACAAGTGCAAACTGCCTCCCCGTAGCATATTCAATATATTCTCCCTTTGCGTACAGCAGGGCAATTTCTTTTTCATCATCGTCCATATTGCTGTAAAGCTCATTAAAGTTCTTGTCCAGAATTAAGTAGCCGCATCCCTGTGGAATCACAACCTTTGTAATATCCGGGGCAATCGTCAGCGTTGGAATGATCTCTTTTACCTGCAATTCACTTAGATTTGCTCTTGTAGCTAATCCAGCATTTACAGCAAGTCCCTCCAAACCAGAAGGGACAATAATTGCCGCTACCAGCATGACAATGAGGGAGATAGCAAACTGGCGAAACAATATTTTCAATGTAGGTTTCTTTTTCACTCCCATTTATATCCTATCCCCCATACGGTGCTGATCGGACTTATTTTGAAATGCTCCAATTTCGCACGAATATTTTTTATATGCGTTGAGATCGTAGAGTTATCGCCTATTCCATCAAACCCGAAAACGGCTTCATAGATTTGTTCTTTTGCAAAAACCTGTCCCCGGTTTTTCGCAAGGTATTCACAGATTGAATACTCGCTTTTGGTAAGGGGAACCGGCTGTTCTGAAACATACAGTACCTTTGCGGAAAGGTCAAATCTTATATCAGGCTCAAATGAAAGTGTGCTGTGATGCTCCCTTTTTTCTCTGCGTAAATGTGCCGCGACACGGGCGCGAAGCTCCTGAATACGAAAAGGTTTCGTAATATAATCATCCGCACCGATGCCCAATCCAAACAATATATCTTCCTCTAATGTCTTTGCGGTCAGAAAGAGAATCGGGCAGTCTACCATATTCCTGATCTGTTTGCAAAACTCAAACCCGTCTGTGCCAGGCATCATCACATCCAAAAGAATGAGGTCATAGAAATGCAGCTTTTTGATGTCTACATCATCCGCATTTTGACAGACTGTTATCAAATATCCATCTTTCCCCAAACTGTTCTTAATCAATTCCAAGATAGAAACTTCATCGTCAACTACAAGTAAGTGGGCCAAAAAATCACCTCCCGCCCCATTATACCACATTGTCGAGGTTACTCATCATTATTTTTAATGTCAGCTTTCCGATATTCATTGTTGATATTTACAGCTACGGCATTGCTTATATCCACATCCACAATACTGTAAACGTAGCCGTAACTGAAATCTTCCCCCGCCACATTTTTGAAGCGTTTCGATACCTGCCCGATTTCTTCTTGCAGTTCTGACATTTCAAGACATTCATCCGTTATGGTATATGTCAGGCCGTTATATGAAATTTCATCATAGTTTGCGGCGTTCAGCTCATAATACGGCAGAGATTCATTTAACGCCTTATTTTTATCGGCGGTATCGCGGAGCGCACCGCAGGCCGATAAGCATATAAGACTTACAAGCACAATTACCACGGCAAACAGGCACTTTTTATTCACCGTTTTTACCTCCCTCCCAACCATGAAACCAAACCAAACTGGCAATCAGCAGACAAACAGTGCAGCATACAGAAATAATCATACCGCTGAAAAAATCGGTTTTTACCTGTGCATACAGTTGGGGGCTATCCCATGCAAGCACAGTGTAATCCATAGCACGAACGCCCCAGGCCCAGGGAATATATTTCCATGTAGCGTCACCAAGCCCTGTTATCATAAGGGCAGCTATTAAACTCCCTGCAATTCCCAATCCCATAGATGCACCTTTTCCGAAGCTCATTCCCACAAACAAATGAATCAGGTAAATGGGAAGCATGGTAATCAACAATAGAATCCCTGCTTTCAGGTAAAGGCTTGCCGGAGCACCCCTATATAGTGCAGCGAATGTTCCTAACGCTAAAAATGTTGCGCCAAAAGCACAGATCATCAGAAAACCAAGTTTACCAATATACGTTGCCGTGCGAGATGGGATTGTTCCCAACAAAAGCTGATAATGCCCGGCCTGATTTTCGATCTGAACAACCAGGCCCACAATAATGCCGATCAGAAACGGGAACGCAACGGCCAGCACTTCCAGATAGGCACTGATTTTGGTTGCCAGTTCCCATCTGGACATATGATAGTAACCCGCAAAAATCGCCGCACATATAATTGGAATCATGCTGTGCATATAGAGCAAAATGCTATGTTTACACTTCTGATATTCTGCTTTCCAGCAGCGAACCACAGATACCATAGTTACCCCACCTCCTTTTTCTCAAACCATCTTGCAGTTAAAAATGACAGCGCCGCAAACCAGGCCAGCGAAATGACCAATACAAGTATAATCATCCAAAATGCCATTGCCGTACTCTGATCTGCAACCGGCTCACCATTAGGCAAAATACCTAACACGGAAATCATAAGATGCGGCACCCAGCTATACGGACAGATCATCCACAAAGAGGTTGTAGCCGTGAAAATCCCTAAAACGCTTCCAAGTCCGGCATTAAGAATAACCGTGACAAAGATACCAACTTTTTTTGATAACCATAAGCACAGCGGAACTTCCCATAGGCTTGCAATGACAATACAAGCTGTTCCGGCCGCAGCCTGCCAAATTCCGATTGTCAGGGGAATTTCGTTGATAACTAATATTGCAAAACCGCCCAACAGATTTAGCGCCAGGAAAATGAAATTCCCCACACAGGAGTAAATACCGGCCACTCCAATTTTTGCTTTCCAGACTTTGTTCTGCGAAACAGGCAATGAAGCAACGGCACGATATTTTAGTTTGCCATTATCCCGCTGTTCAATCAAGGCACAGGTGAGCGTAAGGAATCCAGGATAAAGCAGGATATACCACCAATTATAAGAATTGAGCTGGAACCAAAGAGGGGCAAAAAAGTTCATAAGCGCAGTTACAAACGGGGCCAGAACGATCAGCGTTTTTGTGAAAGTTCTCTTATGCTTTAGGTTCTCTGCCTGAATATATGCCATCTCCATTTAATATCCCTCCTTACCATTTCTGCGAACAACATCCATAAAGAGTTGTTCCAAATCTTCACCGGCGCGAAGCTCTCCCTCATATCCAAGGACGCCGCCAGCAATGATACCCACATGATCTGCAATCTGCTGGACTTCTGACAGAATATGGCTGGACAAAATAACTGTAATCCCTTTGCAGGGAAAAGAGCGAATTAACTCTCGAAGTTCCTCAATCCCTAAAGGGTCAAGGCCGTTAGTCGGTTCATCCAGAATCAAAAGCTGGGGACTGTTCAGCAATGCAATAGCAATACCAAGCCGCTGCTTCATACCAAGAGAAAACTGCCCGGCCCGTTTCTTGCCGGTATTCGTGAGCTGGACAATTTGCAATACCTCGTTAATTCGTGCATCGTCCAGGCCGAGCAATGTAGTTCTGACTTTGAGATTTTCGTATGCAGTCAGATTTTCGTAAAGCGGGGGCATCTCAATCAAAGCACCGATATGCTCCAGATCATTCCGATTCCACGGGTGGCCGTCAAACTCGATGCTTCCCGATGTGGGGCGCAAAATGCCGGTGAGCATTTTTAAGATCGTGGATTTGCCAGCCCCATTCGGCCCCAGCAGACCATAAACCGAGTTGCGCCGGATGTTCAGTGACACATTGTTTACCGCCATTTGCCCCTTGAAATTTTTGCAGAGGTCAGTCGTTTTCAAAATCATATCCATATAATCAAGTCCTTTCTTTGATTCTACGGATAGCATACCGGGCAATTTTGAAGATTTCATAAAGATTCCCGAAAACAGAATAGCCCGTAGGTACTGCTTGATGTTGCGGACGCGGGTTGTGTTCTCCCGCAGGCCATCCAGCACAAAGCGGATATGTTCGCCGTTGAGCTTCATGTATGATGTGCTGGAAAGCGCACTTTCCGACTATCTGCGGCCAGACTGGAGCGATGCGTGCATCAATGTCCGCACCGAGGAAGCCTACGAAACGGCCCATGAGGTGCTGCGGGCGGAAGGATTGTTTCTGGGCACATCGGCAGCAGCGGCTTTGCACGCAGCGGTGCAGGTGGGCCGCAGACCGGAGAATCAGGGAAAGAACATCGTGGTCATCGTCCCGGACAACGGCATGAAATATCGGTCTACGCCGATGTACCGGCAGAAATAATAAAAACACGATGATACGACTGAATTTCAAAAAGATTGCATAGGATTTTATAAAAGTGTTATTCTTTCATGAATTTTAGCACTCTTCTATTGACACTGCTAATGAACGGTGCTATAACAGTGGCGTGCTCAGGAGGAAGGGCAAAAGGAGAACCGCAAGGCTCCCCGGAAAGCCCTTCTGAATGGACGCTTCAGATTTTTTGCCCCGACCCGAACGCCGGGATTGGAGGAATGATTTATGCTTATGCCGACTGTTTTCCATGAAAACCTGTTCGATGATTTCTTCGATCCGTTCTGGAATGACGCTGCACTGGAACGTATGATGAACCGTGAGGCTCGTGATACCTTTGGTAAGCGCGGTGCAAACATGATGAAGACCGATGTCAAACAGACGGACAACGGCTACGAAGTAGCGGTTGACCTGCCGGGCTGCAAGAAGGAAGACGTTCAGATGGATCTGAACGACGGCTACCTGACCATTCAGGCAGTGCGCAGCCACAGCAGCGACGAAAAGGATCAGAAGGGCCGCTATCTGCGGCGCGAATCCTTCTCCGGCACCTGCGCGCGCAGTTTCTACGTGGGCGATGTGAAGAAAGAAGACATCCACGCAAAGTTCGAGGATGGCGTCCTGCACGTCGAGCTGCCTGCTCCTCAGCAGACGAAGGCTTTGCCTGAGAACCCGAATCTGATTGAGATCGAGTAAATGCCGACCGTGTGCGCCAAGGCACAACGCACATAAGATGCCCCCGGAGAGCCGCAACAAGCCCTCCGGGGGCATTTTTGTTTCGCTATCTTTTCCGCAAGGGAAAACCATGGTATACTGAGAACAGCAACTCAGAATTTATGGAGGTACCTCACTATATCCTGTGAGCCGGGAGAGCGGCTGGCTTTTGCGGTATACTCCGTTCGGAAAGATCAAAGCGCATGGAGGGAATAAGCATGCTGACCTATACCTATGTTTCAGAGGGAACGTTTGCCCTGATGGAAAAACCAAAGCCGGTGCTGCAGCACGAGCGGGACGCCATTGTAAAGGTGACCCTTGCCAGTATCTGCTCCAGCGATCTGCACATCAAGCACGGCAGCGTGCCCCGGGCGGTGCCCGGCATCACCGTAGGGCACGAGATGGTGGGCATCGTGGAAGAAGTGGGCAGTGCGGTGACCAATGTGAAACCCGGCGACCGGGTGACGGTGAACGTGGAGACCTTCTGCGGAGAGTGCTTTTTCTGCAAAAAAGGCTTCGTGAACAACTGCACCAATCAAAACGGCGGCTGGGCGCTGGGCTGCCGCATCGACGGCGGGCAGGCCGAGTATGTCCGGGTGCCCTTTGCGGATCAGGGACTGAACAAGATCCCGGACGGCGTTACCGATCGGCAGGCGCTGCTGGTGGGCGATGTGCTGGCCACCGGCTTTTGGGCGGCACGCATCTCGGAAATCACCCCCGAGGATACCGTGCTGATCCTCGGTGCAGGGCCGACCGGCATCTGCACGCTGCTGTGCGTCATGCTGCACAGCCCCAAGCGCATCATCGTCTGTGAAAAGGACGCAAGCCGCCTGCAGTTCATCCGTCGGCACTACCCGCAGGTGCTTACCGTGCAGCCGGAGGACTGCGCCGCCTTTGTGCGTGCCCACAGCGACCACGGCGGGGCCGATGTGGTGCTGGAGGTGGCAGGGGCAGACTCCACCTTCCGGCTGGCATGGGAGTGTGCACGGCCCAACGCCATTGTGACGGTGGTGGCGCTGTACGATAAGGCACAGACCCTGCCGCTGCCGGAAATGTACGGCAAAAACCTCACCTTTAAGACCGGCGGCGTGGACGGCTGCGATTGTGAAGAAACGCTGCGTCTCATCGCAGAAGGCAAGATCGATACCGAACCGCTCATCACCCACACCTACCCCCTGCGCCGGATCGCAGAGGGCTACGAGCTGTTTGAAAAGAAACGGGACGGCGTGATCAAGGTGGCAGTGGAGTGCTGACAGTCTGCGCCAAGGCGCAACGCACATAAGGTGGCCCCGGAGAGCTGTAACAAGCCCTCCGGGGCCATTTTTGTTCCTGGCATCTTTTCCGCAGCGGCAAGGCGTGGTAGAATAATGGCAGAACCAATCCACAGGTGAGAAAATCGAACTTCAGCCTGAAATGCGGAGCCGTTGCATCGAGCATCGCACATGATTCCCATAACCTGATCGTGACAGGGGACAACGATACCGATATGATGCTGGCCGGCAACACTGTGCGGAAAAACAAAGGCGGACTTGCGTTTGTGGCAGATGGACAGGTCGTGGCAGAACTTGCGCTTCCGGTGGCCGGATTGATGAGCACCGAAAGCGCAGAGAGCGTTGCGGCGAAAATACAGGCGCTGAACGATGCCCTCAAGGCACATGGTGTAGCGGAAGATATCGGCATCTTTATGACCCTCGCCTTCGTCAGTCTTCCGGTCATTCCCAAACTCAGACTGAATACATACGGCATCATCGATGTAGCGCAGCAGAAAGTCGTTCCGGCTGTTTTTTAATAGGCGATAACAAAAATACTGCCGGAGACCGACCCGAAAGGTCCGTCTCCGGCAACAGAACAGTTCGTTCCTACTCTTAGAAGTGAGCCGCATCAAGAGAAAAATTGACGGAAATTCTTATTTGATAAATCGGAATTGTATCAGCGTAAGGAGAACAATATCATGTTCAGAACAATTCGTAAAAAGAAAAATGAAATCAGCACCGATGCAGCAAAGACTCTTTTGCAGTCCAGCCGACGTGGCGTTCTTGCCGTAAATGGAGATGACGGATATCCCTATGCAATTCCTATCAATTATGTCTACGATGACGATGCGCAGAAAATTTATTTTCATGGAGCACGAGTAGGTCATAAAGTAGATGCACTGCGTGCCTGTGACAAAGTATGCTTCACGGTATATGGAAATGAAACCATCAAAGAAGAAGATTGGGCACCGTTTGTGCAGAGCGTTGTGGTTTTCGGCAGATGCCACCTCGTAGAATCCGGTGCAAGAGCAACAACTCTGTTAAAACGATTTGCAATGAAATACTATCCCAGCGAACAGTTAGTTGATGAGGAAATTGCCCACGCAGGAAAGGCTGTGCAAATTTTCGAAATAGAAGTGGAGCACCTCAGCGGTAAGGAAATACAGGAACGATAAATTCGCGTTTGTGGAAGTTATAAAGGGGTGCATCATGGAAATCGAGTATAAACAAAAGATTTCACGGCCGAAAGGAGTACAGAGCATGGATGCAAACTATACCAGTAGAAGAAGGAAAGTCAAGAGTATGGAAACGGTATACATTGCAGGCGGGTGCCTTTGGGGCGTCCAGCATTTTTTTGACACGGTGCCCGGTGTACGGACGACCGAAGCCGGGAGAGCCAACGGAACAACAAACACGCTGGACGGCCCGTATGATGGATACGCAGAGTGCGTTAAAGTGGTCTTTGATGAGAAATGTACCAGTGTTACAGAGCTTATGGAGCATCTGTTTGAAATCATCGACCCGTACAGCCTGAACAAACAGGGCGTTGATGTTGGAAAAAAGTATCGCACGGGGCTTTACAGCACAAATCTCGGACATCTGGAAGAAGCAAGAGCCTTTATTGACAGCCGGAAGGACCGGGATAAAATCGTTGTGGAAGTGCTGCCGCTGACGAATTACGTCCGGAGTGCAGAGGAGCATCAGCATCATCTGGAGCGGTACCCGGAAGATTGCAGCTACTGTCATATCCCGGATGAAGTCTTAAACAAATACAGGAATCAGTAAGCAAAGGAAAAACGAAAATGCGGGGATTGGGAACGATCATCAATGCGCTGGCCATTGTGATGGGCGGTGTGCTGGGTATTTTGTTCAAACGCTTTCTGAAAGAGCGCTATCAGGATACAATCATCAAAGCCACGGGCTTTTCCGTGGTGTTTCTGGGAGCGGCGGGAACGCTCTCCAAGATACTGACGGTTAGGCCAGACGGAACTTTGAGCACCGGTGGCTCTATGGTCATGATTCTATCGCTGGCGTTGGGTGCGCTGCTGGGTGAACTTATTGATCTGGATGCACAGTTTGAACGCTTTGGCGAGTGGCTCAAACACAAGACTGGCAGTGACGGCGACAACCAGTTCGTCAACGGCTTCGTGTCGGCATCCCTGACGGTGAGCATCGGGGCCATGGCCGTCATCGGCTCCATTCAGGATGGCATCTGCGGCGACCATTCCACGCTGGTGGCAAAAGCGATTCTGGACTTTATCATTGTGCTCATCATGGCGTCCTCCATGGGCAAGGGCTGCGTGTTTTCATTTATTCCGGTGGCAGTTCTGCAAGGTGCTATGACGGCTCTTGCGGTAGTGCTGTCCGGCTTTATGACGGACGCTGTGCTGAACAATCTCTCGCTGGTAGGAAATATTCTGATTTTTTGTGTGGGCATCAATCTGGTATGGCCAAGAACTATCAAGATGGCAAACCTGCTGCCGTCCCTTCTGGTTGCAGTGGCGCTGGCGGGGATTTTATGAATCGGAATTTGTAGAGGGAGTGTGATTATATGAAAAACAATAGCCCACAAAAGCAGGCCGCCATTTCTTGGATCATTTTGATGATAGGAATATTGCTCGCAGTAATAGGAGCAATGACGGCAAAGGAGTACAGAGTAAACCTATGCCTGCTAATCGGTGCAATGGTTGTTATTGGTGGTATTGTATATCATCTCACCATGATGAAATGTCCTTATTGCGGTTGCTCGCTTGTTGGTTATAGGCCGATCCCTAAAGAATGTCCAAAGTGTCATAAAAAATTTGAAGAATAAGTTCGCGTTTATCAAGGTGAACATTTAAGCATTAAAAACGGGAGTGAAACAAATGATGACCATTGCACAGATCATGGAAAAGATGATCGCCTTTTCCGAAGGGAATATCCATGACATCACGCACCTGAGCTGTGTGTGGACCTATGCCAAAACCATTGGTGAGCTGGAGGGGCTGGACGCAGACACGCAGTTTATTCTGGAGGTGGCGGCCATCACCCACGATATCGCCTGCCCGCTCTGCCGCAAAAAGTACGGCAACACCAATGGTAAATATCAGGAGCAGGAGGGTGCCCCGCTGGTGCGGGAGTTCTTGGCGGATACCGGCATGACAGCAGAACAGATCGACCGGGTGGCCTATCTGGTAGGGCACCACCATAGCCCGGCGCAGATCGACGGCATTGACTATCAGATTCTGATTGAGGCAGATTATATCGTCAATGCGTCCGAAAGCGGGTACGACCAGCAGGCGATCCGAACCTTTATGGAACATACGATGAAGACGGCAGCAGGTATCCGGCTGACGAAAACAGTGTTTGGAGTGTAAAAATGATTCAGAAGCATTGCTTTGAATGCGGTACGGCATTGATTGAAAAAGAACTGGAAGAAGAGGGCATTGTGCCTTATTGCCCGAAATGCCAGCAATACCGGTTCCCGATGTACAATGTGGCAGTCAGTATGATTGTTGTGGATGAGGAAACCGGGAAAATTCTGCTTATCCAGCAGTACGGCAAGCCCTCTTATATTCTGGTGGCTGGATATGTGAACCGCGGTGAGGCAGAAGAACACGCCGTGGTGCGGGAAGTCCGGGAAGAAACCGGGTTGGAAGTAGAGCACCTCCGGTTCAACCGTACCAAGTTTTTTGAGCCGTCCAACACGCTGATGTGCAACTTTACGGCTTTCGTCAGAACCGCAAAGGCGCTACATATCAACCACGAAGTGGACCGCTGCAAGTGGTTCACCCCACAGGAAGCCAGAGAAAACATCCGTCCCAACAGCCTTGCAGCGGAATTTTTGAATGCGTATCTGGACGAAGTGGGGAATAGGCCGATGGAGATGTGATTCGTGGCTGTGCCACGGGAATTTTGACGGAAAGTATGGAAAAAAGTTGGTTCGGCCTGTTTCGGTTGACTTTTTTATAAAGAATCGGCATATTGATACTATATAGTATCAATAAGTATCAACTGCGAGGTGGACAGAATGGATGGGGCACAGTTTGCCAAAATGCTTTCAGATAAGCATTTGTTTGAACTCAATCGGATGGAATACAAGTACTCGACTGTCAGCGTCAAAGAATTTGCCGAATTGCTGCGGCAAAACTTTGCGCAGCCTCTGCCGTTGACTGATTTTTCTGGAAATAAGCTGTTTTACCTGCCGAACCTCGCGCAAATTTCAACAAAAGGTATACAGAAAACAGAATAGAATCATCTTCGATGTCTCGTTGGGAAACTAACGGGGTGTTTTTTGCCCAAATTTGGCTGTATAGAACACTGAAAAGTCAAAACGAACCGTAGGTAGTCCTGCAAGGACAACTAAAGTGCGCCTATGAGGCCGACGCGAAATCGGAGGATTCTTGTTAAACTTACTATACTATACCATTGCAAAAAAGAAGTGAGCACGATATAATATGGATAAGAAAGCAAAAGTTACCGCAATGGTGTGAAAATAGATTTTGGCTGTTTCCATAAGGAGGAGATCGAGAGGTGTTATCCTCAGTGGCTGAAAGCGCAGATGTGTGATGCTTGCAGCAAGCTATTTGTATAAGCCGAAAGGCCGCAGAAATGCGGCTTTTCCTAAATGCATGAAATTAGCCGAACCTAACTTGTAAATGTGCGCATGATGGTTAGATGAAACTAACTATAAAAGGAGAGACAGCAATGCGAGAACACAAGAATTTCTGGGACAGAAATGCAGGTCTGTATGACTGCTTTATGCGAAAAGACAGGGCAGTATACGAGAAAATGTATGAGCTGATCCGTCCGGTCGTGAAAGACAAAACAGTGCTGGAGGTGGCTACCGGAACGGGACTGATCGCCAAGCACATCGTAAAAGCAGCGGCACACATCGAGGCGACGGATGCCTCTCCGGAAATGATTACAGAGGCCAAACGGGGGAATTACTCTGCGAAGCTGCGTTTTTCCGTGCAGGATATGTTTTCTCTGCCATACGCGAGCAAATCATTCGACGTGGTAATCGTATCAAACGCACTGCACATTGTGCCTCAGCCAGAAAAATCACTGCGAGAGATCAAACGGGTGCTGAAGGATGACGGTGTGCTGATTGCGCCTACCTTTACGCACGCAGAAAACTCATTTCCCGGTAAGATCAAAGCCTTTTTCATGAATCTGGCAGGCTTTCCTCTCCACAGCAAGTGGACGAGTGAAGAATACCTAAAATTTCTGCAACAGAATGATTGGACAGTGCGAAAAAGTGTTGTTCTAAAGGCATCTTTTCCGCTGACCTATACGGAATGTGTGAAATCGGAGGTGTGATATGTCCTTTTTTGAAAACACCCGCAAGCCCGTAGGTCTTGGCGGGAAAATCATGGTTGCCATGATGAACGTTGGCCACAGCGCAATGGCAGCGTGGGGGCTGAGTTTTTTACAGCCTGCCCCGGATGCCATGGTGCTGGACTGCGGCTGCGGCGGTGGAGCGAACATTAAAACGCTGTTGAAACTGTGCCCCAACGGCAAGGTGCAGGGCATCGACTACTCAGCTGTCAGCGTGGAAAAAGCGCGAAAAGTCAATGCCAGAGCCATTGCGGCAGGACGGTGTACCGTGCAACAGGCAAGTGTGGCAGAGCTGCCGTTTGAGGCGGAGCAGTTTGATGTGGTGACCGCCTTTGAAACGGTCTACTTCTGGCCGGAGCTTGCACAGAATTTCAGAGAGGTTTATCGGGTGCTGAAGCCCGGCGGAATCTTTTTCATCTGTAACGAAGCAAACGGCGAAACGACAAAAGACGACAAATGGACGCAGATCATCGATGGCATGACCATCTATACGGACACTGCACTGAAAGAGTATCTGGAACAAGCAGGATTTTGTCAGATTCAGAGCCACAAAAATAAAAAGGGCTGGCTGTGCATCACAGCACAGAAATGAGGTGCGATCATGTCGAAAAAGGCAACGGAATTTCAAAGAAAAGCAATGAGCTGGATGTACCGGGGCAAGGAGATCTTCAAGCCTTTGAACACCGGCTGGATCGATGAAAATGTCGCCTGTGTGCGGGAGTGGGTGGCAAATATCTTTTTCTACCGCAAGGGCGATACGACCATTATGGTCGATGCGGGATATAACTACGACCGCCTTGCCGAAAAAATGGGCTGGCTTGGGATTGATCCGAAGTCGATACACCATATCCTTATCACCCATCAGGACACCGACCATGTGGGTGCGGTGGAAGCAGACAGTCCGGGGCTGTTCCGGAATGCGAATCTGTACATCGGCGAGATCGAGAACCGGTATCTTACCGGCGAGGAGCGGCGAAAAGTCATCTATCATCTCTATAAATTGCCGCAGGTCACGATCAACAACGAAAAGGTACTGCTGCACGATGGGCAGGTACTTGACATTGACGGCGTCAGGATCGAGTGTTTTCTGGTTCCCGGCCATACATGGGGACATATGGTCTACCTCATTGACGATAAATACCTTTTTACCGGCGACACGCTGTGGTTTGGCGCGGACGGCGGCTACAGCTTCATTTCCTCGCTGGCGGAGGACAATAAGCTGGCTGTGCAGTCACTGGCGGAGCTGGAGCGGAAACTGCGCGCACGTGGGCTGCATCCATATTTCATCACCGGTCACACGGGATGGACGGACAATTTTGCCTTTGCGTTTGCCCACAAAGACAAGAGCTGTTCACCATTCAAAAAACGAGTACACGACCCATCGGCGCCCTATGATGCCTACGACGAATCGGACGACACCGAAGAAAATGCAAAGAGCGGTTTTCTGAAAGGTGTGGGAAGATGAAGGACAGCGAATTACAAATTGACCGTAGCTGCCATGTGCTGTATTCCAAACCCTGCAAAAAAGAAATACAGGCAAAAATTGCTCTGCATTATCCAGAAGTCGAGCGAGAGGCTGTTTGGGAAAAGGTGCAACGGCAGTATGTGGATTTTCTTTCAGACTGGCGCACTGATTTGGGCGGTAAACGGAACTTCCACAACGGCGCAGGCGGCACCTATGACTGCATCGCCATTATGAGCTACTATGCGGTCTGCAAGGCGGTTACATCCTTCCACGAGATCGAGAAGATGGAAGAAAATCTGATCCTGCCGGCCTTCCGGAAGCTGCGTTTTGTTGATATCAACAAGCCGTTTTGGAGGAAGCTGATGTATCGGGCATTCAGCACCGCCCAAAAGCACTGTGACACATGGCATGATTACGAGATGGATGTTGCGCCTTACGAAAACAGCAGGCCCATCTATTATGAATTTACGGCGTGTCCGGCGGCGGAATTTGCCAAGCAGTTCGGATTTGCGGACATTATGCCCGCCCTGTGCAATGTGGATTTTGCAGCGATGGAACTGCTTCACGCAAGGCTGGTGCGGACGACCACCTGCGCGAATGGCTGTAAGTGCGACTATACCATCTGCGGCGATCAAGACCCGTATGCAAAGGAACATCCCGAATATCGGGACGAAAATGGATACAGGAGGAATAAGTGATACTTTTACAAACGATTTTGGAGGGCCTGGGACTGGGGGCGCTGTTGATTCTGATCTGTGCCGTGGGCATCCGCAAGGGGGCTGTTGGCATGGTGCATCTTTACAGCCCGGCGGTGCGGCAGCGGTGCGTAAAACTGGGGCTTACAAGCCCGGAACGCATCCGACGCAACAGCCTGCTGTTCAAAGCCGTCTGCGTCCCCGGCTATATCAGCTATGTGCTGGTCTGTGTCTATGGGATAAACGGTGCGCGCAGCTTTGCGGCGGGCTTCTGGCAGCTGCTTGTCATCT
>NZ_PRLD01000052.1 GCF_003287405.1 Faecalibacterium prausnitzii | reverse complement strand
CATCCGGCGCAACAACCCGCCACCTTCGCCCGTACGCAAAATACCGAACTAGCACCGTTTCGTTGGCGTGAGAGGAACCTAGAATGGAGACTGTTATATGCAATCTGTTCGAAGCGCCGATTAGATGCGAGAGGCGCTCGTGCCGATTGGGTCCTGGTCGATTTGCACGCTACTTCAGTCCGTAACTGTAGGCGGGTACAGTCGCTTGCGACCCCCTCTTCCGCAAGCGTACGAGGCTGGCGTAGAACTCGGGCTAGTAGCGCGATGGGCTGCAATGGACTCAAAGGGTCCCTTCCCCGGATTAGCTTTGATATCCAGTTCTTGCTCCACCGCTGCCACGATACCACTCCGGGCTGAAAAACACTGTAGAGAGGCACATGGGGCTGCGTTGGGTGGCCCGGGCTTGTGGGACGACCGTGGAAGTTAGCGTCCCGTGGTCACTTATAGACGGGCGTATACGGGGGTAACCCTTGCGTAAGCAGCTAGACGCGTAGCACCGCCAACAAGTTGCAGACGGGTCACGTCACCCGGTTTCCACCGCGCGTACACGTCGTAGACGGTCACTCTGGCGCTCCGAAGGCGGCAGCTGCACAGCATACCAGATGAGTTGCCTCGGAACTGATATCCAATTGCATTAATGTTTCCATATAAGGCCCCGCCTAGTGCCAGTGTGAGTTTCTGACCCCAGTGATCCGCAAACGTCGTAGAACGCGCATAAGCTGGTCTGCCACTAGCCAGAGATTTGGGGTCCGGGCGCGGAGGATTCTCGCGACCCCGGGCATGGGTCAGGAAGGTCTTGTTCGACGTCCATGAGCCACTAGAGCATTTCAGCGTCACACGCACATTCCCCGGTGTCAGATTCCTTTCCCCCGGTGACGTTGCGGCAGCCTTCCGGTCGCGCATCTACGAGGCCCGCGACGTTTCGCGAGAGGATATCCAGGGTCAGGCTCCCCATGACATGACTTAACTCTGTCATGTCAAAA
>NZ_PRLD01000017.1 GCF_003287405.1 Faecalibacterium prausnitzii | reverse complement strand
TGCGGCCGTAGCTCATCTGGTAGAGCGCCACCTTGCCAAGGTGGAGGTAGCGAGTTCGAGCCTCGTCGGCCGCTCCAATACGAAGCCATCGTTGATGCAGAGATGCAAAAACGATGGCTTTTTTGTTTCGTGCGGCAATGGTCGGGAATGTCCGCAGCGTCGCGCTTCCGTAGGAAGCGGCGCTGCATCTGCCGTTTTCCATCACGACCCCACCTGTGAAAAAGGAGTAGTGGAACGCCCGTAGGCGTTCCGCTACTCCGAAATTTTAAATATTATTTCCGCTGATTATGCGCAAAGCGAACGCGGAGCGCATTCCAAATCGTCCCGCTTGCCAAAGCAAAGAGCCGCCGTACAACACGATGCACGGCGGCTCTTCTTACAATATTAAATATAGCAGCACCGCCGCAGGGCGTCTTACATCACCATGGTGATGATCAGCGCACACAGCGGCAGGGTGATAATGCTGAGCAGGGTAGTCAGCACCACGCTTCCGGCGGCAAAGTGCTCATCGTGGCCGAACTGCACCGCAAATACCGAGGTAATGGCGGCGGCCGGGCAGCATTCCAGCAGTGCGACCACCTGTGCAGCAGTGCCGTGGAAGCCCAGCACCCCGAACAGCGCCAGCGTAGCCGCCGGGATCAGCAGCATACGCACAGAGGCAAGCTTCCAGATGTGCTTGTCGGTCACGATGCTGCGCACGTCACCGGCGGCAATCAGCATCCCGGTAATGAGCATGGACAGCGGGGTGTTCACTCCGGCCAACAGCTCCAGTGGCTGAGTGATCAGGGTGGGAAGCGGGATCTGTAGCAGATAGATGCCCAGCCCCACCACAATGGCATACAGTACCGGGGTGCGCACCAGACTGCGGGCAACCTCTTTTACACTGGAACCGCCGCTGACAAGGCCATAACCCAGCGTCCACAGCAGAATGTTGAACACGGTAACGTAGGCACTGGCATACAAAAGACCTTCGGAGCCGAACAGCGCCGAAATAAGCGGGAAGCCCATGTATGCTGCGTTGGAAAAAATGCAGGCGAACCGGAAAATGGGCATCCTGCTGCCAGTCTTGCGTGCCGTGAGCAGCAGAGTGATCACAGTGCCCAGCAGCACGGACAGGACGCTCATGCCGAAAGCCGCCAGCAGATTGCGCAAAATCTGGGCGCTGAACTCCATGCGGTAAGAGTTTACCACCATGGCCGGCACAATGATGTACACCAGCAGATTGGAAAGCGCCTGCTTGTTTTCCAGCTTGAGCACGCCGGTTTTGACCGCCACCATGCCTGTGCCGATCAGCAGGAACAAGACCGCGACCTGCTGCGCGGTGATGAGAGCCAGTTCCATAAAATTCTCCTCCTCTAGGCCATAACGCGTATACCACGAAAGATACAACACGGGTATAGCACAAAACCCTGCGGATAGCAAAGCTGAACGCAGGGCTTTGCAAGATTTTGCAGTTAAAGCTTACAAAATGACATTTTTGATCAGCAGGGAAATGCTGCCGTCATCGGCGTGCAGGAACTCTACCTCCGATTCGGCGTTCAACAGTTCGGTGGGAATCTTTACTTCAATGCCGTTGGCGGTGCGCAGGCTGCGGCTCTCCATGCGGCGGATGCGGGCGGGGGTCACAGTCACCGGCTGGGCGGCGCTGTCAATGACATCGCTCTTTTCCACATAATCGTCAAAGGGCACGGCGGCAAGAGGATATTCCTCCTCCAATTGCTGGCGCACCTGCTGGATGGACACCTGATTGTCGTTGTCGGCAGCCTGATTGGCAATCATCATGGCCACCTGTGCCTCCACATGGGGCGTTTCGGCGTAGTTCTCCTGCACAGCCTGCACGGCGGCTTCCTGAATGGCCTGCAGCTTTTTCTTTTCCGGCTGGGCGGTGGTGTACTGGAACACCACGGTGGAAAGGTAAAACTCCTTGTGGCCGTCAATATCGTACTTCTTTTCCAGCAGCCGCATGGAGTAATCGGTCAGGTCTACCAGTGCGCCCTCCTCCACCTTGCCGCTCTGGGTAGGCAGGCAGGCGCGCTGCTGGATGATGGAGTTCACCGGTGCGCCCTCCACAGTCTCCGTATAGTGGGTGTAGCCGTTTTTATAGTTCAACTTCAGGATGCCCAGCCACGGCGCACCGTCCCGGGTAAAATCCACCACGGCAAGGTCTGCCCCGGGGATGGTGGTGTGGGCGTGCATATAGTCGAACAGCACCCCGGCAATGCGGCAGGAAAGATCCACAAAGTCCTGATTGTGCTCCAGCTCATTTTTAAAGGCTGAGTCCGGCAGCGGGCGGCACTGGCGGATGTCGTCGCTGGCCAGCAGCTTTTCAATGTGGTTTTGCAGGTAGGCGTTTTTTTCGGCGGTCAGTTCCATGGGCCCGCCGCTGAGCACCGGCGCATCCATGGTGGTATCCAGAACGTGCAGAATGGCCTGATGAATGATGATCTCCATTGTTGCTCCTCGTTTCGTGACGTAGTGTTTGCGCCCAGTATAGCACAACCGCCGGAAAAAGGCGAGAGCCGCCCGGGGATTTTGCGGATTCTACAATTTACAAATCCCGCCAAAAGGGCTATACTTATAATATCTGTGCAAAAGGAGGTGGAGCTGGTGGACGAGCAGCAGCTGGAACAGATCGAAGGCGTCGTGGAGGATATCATCTACGAGAACGAGGATAACGGCTATGTGGTGTTCGAGATCTCCGGCGGCGGGGTGCTCACGGTGGTCTGCGGCATCGTAGGAGAGCTGCACGCAGGCGAAAGCGTCATCTGCCGCGGCAGGTACGAAAACCACGCCACCTATGGCCGCCAGTTCCACGCGCAGGAATGCGAGACCGATATGCCCAAGGATCTGGAAGCGGTGTATGCTTTTCTGGCCAGCCGCTCCCTGCCGTATATCGGCGCACGAACTGCGGATAAGATCATTGATATGTTCGGCGCTGAGGCGCTGGAGGTCATCGCCAACGACCCCGCCCGGCTGACCAGGATCCCCGGCATCTCGCCGGATAAGGCCGACCGCATCCAGCAGGAGTTCAAGCGGATGTTCGGTATGCGGGAGCTCATCGCCTATCTGGCGCAGTTCGAGATCAGCCCCCGCAAGGCCATGGAGGTGTTCAAAGCCTTTGGCGTGGGGGCGATGCAGGCCATTGCGTCAAACCCCTATCTGCTGTGCGGGGAGCCGCTGCAGCTGGACTTCCGCCACGCGGACAGCATCGCCCAGTATTACCACATGGAGGGGGACTGCGCCCAGCGGCTGGAAGCTGCCCTGCTGCGCACTTTGCGCCACAATGCGGGCAACGGCCACACCTGTCTGCCCCGGGCACAGCTGCTGGCAACTGCCTCCAACTTTATCCACCAGCCGCCGGAAAAGCTGGCGCGTGCGCTGGATCATTGCATCGAAACGGAAGAACTGTGTGTAAAAATGTTCGATGCCGTGCCCTATATCTACCTGCCAGATCTGCTGGCTGCAGAGCAGGACATTGCCGACCGGCTGAACCTGCTGGCAAAGCGCGGCAAGAACACGGCCCGGGATCTGGATAAAAACATCCAGATCTTGGAGCTGACACAGGGCTTTGCCTACGCCCCCCTGCAAAGGGAAGCCATCCGCAAGGCTATGACTGAGAACTGCCTTGTGCTCACCGGCGGCCCCGGCACTGGCAAGACCACTACGGTCAACGCCATTTTGCAGCTGCTGGAAAATCAGGCCGAGCGGGTAGCCCTGTGCGCGCCCACCGGCCGCGCTGCCAAGCGGCTCAGCGAGCTGACCGGCCGCAAGGCCAGCACCATCCACCGCCTGCTGGAGGTGGACTACACCGGCGGCGTGGTCAGCTTTATCCATAACGACAAAAACCTGCTCAAGTGTGACGTGGTCATTCTGGACGAGATGAGCATGGTGGACGTCAAGCTGTTTCAGGCGCTCATTGCAGCGCTGCGCTACACCTGCCGTATTATTATGGTAGGCGATGCCGACCAGCTACCCAGTGTAGGTGCGGGCAACATCCTCAGCGAGGTCATCCGCTCCGGCTGTGTGCCCACCGTCTGCCTGAACGAGATCTTCCGGCAGGCAAAGCGCAGCCTCATCGTGGAAAACGCCCACCACATCATCTCCGGCGAGCCGCTGCAAAAGGGCAGCAAGACCGATGACTTCTTCTTTTTGGAGTCCGACGGCGAGGCCGCCCAGCGGCTGGTGTGCGACCTTGTCACCACCCGGCTGCCCCGGAGCTACGGCTTTGACCCCATCCGGGATATTCAGGTGCTGTGCCCCACAAAGCTTGGCCCCACCGGCACACAGGCACTGAACGTGGAACTGCAAAACCTGCTCAACCCGCCCCAGAAGGGCAAGCCCCAGCTGCAAAGCGCCGCCCGGGTGTTCCGGGTAGGGGACAAGGTGATGCAGGTGCGCAACAACTACGAGATCGTCTGGAATCGCATCGGCGGCGAACAGGGCGTAGGTGCCTACAACGGCGATATGGGCATTGTGGAAAGCATCAACCTGCGGGAGCGCTCCATGGTGGTGCGCATGGACGATCGGCGGCTGCTCTACCCGGCGGAAAACCTGAACGAGCTGGAGATCGCCTACGCCATCACGGTGCACAAAAGTCAGGGCAGCGAGTTCCCGGCGGTGATCCTGCCGGTGGCGCAGGTGCCGCCAAGGCTGTGCTACCGCAACCTGTTCTACACCGGCGTCACCCGCGCACGCAAATTGTGCGTTGTGGCGGGCCGCAGGGACGTGGTGAACAGCATGATGAGCAACATCCGGCAGAACCTGCGTTACAGCGGCCTGTGCGCCCTGCTGCAGGCTGGACAGCCGCCGGAGCAGCTCGGTACAGAAGGGGAGAGCTCCTGATAAAACCGCGCAGAACAGCGGCAAAGCTTGTATACTTTTTGCCGCAACTATGTTATACTAAAGCAGTCTTTGTTTTTTGCCCGCAGCTGCGGGTGTTACATACATGATAGAGGAACGCAGAGAAAGGATTCAGGCAATTATGGCACAGAATGATATCGGCATCGACCTTGGTACTACTACCATCATCATCGCGCAGGAGGGCAAGGGCGTGGTGCTCAACCAGCCCAGCGTTGTGGCAATGGATACCCGCAAGAACACCGTGCTGGAAGCCGGCGACAAGGCACTGGCTATGGTGGGGCGCACGCCCAACTATATCTCCGCCATCTTCCCGCTGAAAGACGGCGTCATCAGCGACCACACCATGACCCGGGAGCTGATCTGCCGCTTTGTCAAGCAGGTGTACAGCTCCCACATGGTCAAGCCCCGGGTGGCAGTGTGCGTGCCCGCCGCTATTACCGGCATTGAGAGCGATGCCGTGGTAGAGGCTGTGGTGGCAGCCGGTGCCCGTCAGGTGTACCTGATCGACGAGCCTATCGCCGCCGCCCTCGGCTCCGGCATCGACATCACCCTGCCGGACGGCCGCATGATCATTGATATCGGCGGCGGCACCACGGATATCGCGGTGCTGAGCCTTGGCGGCAAGGTCAAGGCCACCAGTGTGCGCGTGGCCGGCAACCACTACGATGAGGAGATCCTCAAGCACGTGCGCAACAAATACAGCATTGCCATTGGCCAGCGCACCGCCGAGGAACTGAAAAAGCACGTTGCCTGCTGCCCCCAAAAGACCGATTTCCACGAGAGCATGGAGATCAAGGGCCGCAGCCTGCTCACCGGTCTGCCGGTGCGCGTGACCGTTTCTACTGACGATCTGTACGAGCCGGTGATGATGCTCAGCGAGCAGATCGGCACCGCAGCCCATCAGGTGCTGGAAAAAACCCCGCCGGAGCTGGCAGGCGATATCTACCGCAACGGCGTCATGCTGACCGGCGGCGGTGCCCAGCTGCACGGCCTGACCGAATATCTGAGTCAGGAACTGAAGGTGGAAGTGACGGTCTCGCCGGACCCCGTGAACTGTGTTGCACTGGGTACGGCACAGAGCCTTTCCCTCGGTGATAAGCTGGAAACCGGCTTTACGGACGCTACCCCGCGCATCGGCCGCCGCTAAGTCAGGCTCGTTTTGTCCATGCCATATCACAAAGCGGCAAAAAGAAAAATTGTTAATTTTTGTTGAAATGAATGGCAAAATACGGTATACTATATCCAAATTGATTTTCTGCTGACGATGTTGTATCGCTTGCAGTATCCAACAAACAGGAGGAAAAACCATGGACTTAGGTTTCGATGTGGTCGTTACCATTACTGGTATCGTGCTGGTGTTCCTGATCCTCGTGCTGCTGATGGCTATCATCACGCTGGAGGGCAAGATCTTCGACTCGATGAATGCCAAGAAGAAGGCCGCTAAGACTGCTGCGCAGGCACCCGCCGCAAAGCCCGCTGCCGCTCCGGTACAGCAGGCTGCGCCCGCTCCTCAGGTAGAGGAAGGCATCCCCGGTGATGTGGTGGCCGCTATTATGGCTGCTATCCATGCAATGGGCAACGGCAAGTACACCCTTAAGGCAGTGCGTCGTGGCAAAAATGGCTGGGGCAAGGCCGGCGTGAACGACACCACGGCCCCGTTTTAACACAGGAGGAAGAGCATGACACAGTTTATTGATACTCTGGTCGGTATTTTCCAAAGTTCCGGCTTTGCACAGTTTGGCCAGCCCGGCGGCTGGCTGTACGCCGTGATGATCTGCGTGGGCTGCTTTCTGCTGTACCTCGCTATCGTCAAGGAGTTCGAACCCCTGATCCTGCTGCCCATGGCCTTTGGCATGATCCTTGCCAACCTCCCCGGTAGCGGCATCATCCATATGCAGTACTTCGTCGGTGACGGTCTGGAGCACCCCATGTGGGTCGAGATCCTGAACAACGGCGGTCTGGCCGATATGCTCTATATGGGCGTTAAGCTGGGTATCTACCCGCCGCTGATCTTCCTCGGCATCGGCACCATGACCGACTTTGCACCTCTGATCTCCAACCCCAAGAGCCTGCTGCTGGGCGCTGCCGCACAGTTTGGTATCTTCGGTACTTACATGGGCGCCCGTCTGCTGGCCGCTACCGGTCTGGTAGACTTCACCCAGAAGCAGTCCGCTGCCATCTCCATCATCGGCGGTGCCGACGGCCCCACCGCTATCTTCGTTACCTCCCGTCTGGCACCTGAGCTGCTGGGCAGCATTGCCGTGGCAGCGTACAGCTACATGGCACTGGTGCCCGTTATCCAGCCGCCCATCATGAAGGCGTTGACCACCTCCAAGGAGCGCTCTGTTGTCATGAAGCAGCTGCGCACCGTCTCCAAGACCGAGAGGGTCATCTTCCCCATCATGGTCGCCATCATCGTTTCCCTCATCGTGCCGGATGCCGCCGTTCTGGTCGGTATGCTGATGCTGGGCAACCTGATGAAGGAGTGCGGCGTTGTGGATCGTATCCAGAAGACCGCCGGTAATGAGCTGATGAACATCATCACCATCTTCCTAGCTCTGTCTGTTGGCTGCACCACCAGTGCAAACACCTTCCTGAACACCCGCACCTTGTTCATCATCGTGCTGGGTCTGATCGCCTTCTCCTTCGGCACTGCAGCCGGTGTGCTGTGCGGCAAGGTCATGTACAAGCTGACCGGCGGTCAGGTGAACCCCCTGATCGGTTCTGCCGGCGTTTCCGCCGTGCCTATGGCCGCTCGCGTTTCCCAGAAGGTTGGCCAGAGCGAGAACCCCTCCAACTTCCTGCTGATGCACGCCATGGGTCCCAACGTGGCCGGCGTTATCGGTTCTGCCGTTGCTGCTGGTATCCTGATCAACATCTTCGGCTAAGCAAAACCTGAAATACAACCTCAAGAGCCATCGCACAAGGCTGTGCGGTGGCTCTTTTTTATCCCTCTCGCGACAAACATAAAAATAATCTGTTAACTCTTTTCCTGTTTGTGTTTGTCTGTTTCTTGTGCTATCATAAAGAAAACAGGGCGTAAAATGCCCTAAAAACAGGAGGGAGCCGTTATGGAAAAAATCAAGCTTGAGGTTGCAGGCATTCCGGCTGTCCTGTACGGCAAGCGCAGCCGCAGGGTCTATCTCTATGTCCACGGCAAAAACGGCAGCGCAGCCGAGGCCGCCCGCTTTGCCCGCACAGCCTGCCCGGCAGGCTGGCAGGTGCTGGCTGTCGACCTGCCGGAGCACGGCACCCGGAAAGACAGCCCTGAAAAGCTGGTGCCGTGGGTGGTCACCCGAGAGCTGCAGGCAGTCTACGCCCGGATGCAGCCGGTGTGGAAGCATATCCGGGTGTATGGGGCCAGCATCGGGGCATGGCTTGCCATGCAGGCGTTGCAAACGCAGCAGCCGGAAAAGGCGCTGCTTGTCTCCCCGATCGTGGATATGGAAAAGCTCATCCTTGACCTGATGCAGCAGGCAGGGGTAACGGAGGAGCAGCTGCGCACGGCAGGGGAGATCCCCACCGCCATGGGCGAGACCCTCTCGTGGCCGTATCTGTGCTGGGCAAGGGAACACCCCTTGCACTGGAAAGTGCCCACACAGGTGCTCTATGCCGATACAGACCCCCTTACCGGGCACACCGCCATGGAGCAGTTCCGACAGCAGACCGGGGCGCACCTGACCATTCTGGAGGGCGGGGAGCATTGGTTCCATACCGAGACCCAGCTTGCCGCCCTGCAAGGCTGGGAAAGCTGTCACATATAATAAGCAGCTTCTCTTTTCTCTAGCCTGTGAAAACGTAAGCCCGGAAGATCCGCAGATTTTCCGGGCTTACAATATGAAATACGCTTCCACAACAAAACGCCGCTGACGGCTTTGTGTATCGTCAGCGGCGTTTTGTTTATTGAAAACAGGATTGTGAATGGTGGGATTAAATCAGACCTTTGCTTCGCTGTTGTGCTCAGCCTTCTTATAAGCGGAGAAGGAGTGGAACACAATATTCAGACCCAGCACGATCAGCAGCACGGCAAGGATCAGCTGCAGGCCGTTTGCGATGAACACAGCGCCCCAAGTGGTCTCACCGGCAGGGATAGTAACAGAAGCGGCGGTGCTGATGGCCTTGACCATAGCGATCAGGCGCTGCACCAGTGCGGTAAAGGTGACGCACAGCATGATGATCAGCGGGGGGAACAGCATCTTGTTGCTGCGGCCGGTCACCTTCAGGAATACGCACAGGGTAGCCAGCACCAGTGCGCTCAGCAGCTGGTTGGCAGAACCGAACAGCGGCCAGATGTTGGCGTAGCCGATCTTGGTCAGGATGAAGCCGAACACCAGAGTGATGAAGGTGGAGAAGTACACATTGCAGAACAGCTTGCGCCAGCCCTCAGCGTGCTCCATGTCGTCCACGCTGAACAGCTCCTGGAAGCTCATGCGGCCAATGCGGGCCACGGCATCCAGACTGGTCAGAGCCAGTGCGGAAACGCACATGGTCATGAACACGGTGGCAGCGTAGGCGGGCACGCCGAACATCTCAAAGAAACCGGCAACGCCGCGGCTGAAGATCTGGAACGGGGTACCGGCGGCAGGGGTGCCGTCGGCAGCTGCGGCAGCACCGGCTACGCACAGAGCCAGAACAGCCAACAGGCTTTCAAGGATCATGGCACCGTAGCCGACCTTCAGCATATCCTTCTCGTTCTCAACGGTCTTGGAAGAAGTACCGGAGGAAACAAGGCTGTGGAAGCCGGAAACTGCACCGCAGGCCACGGTGACGAACAGGATGGGGAACATGGTGCCCAGCTTTTCGTTGGTAAAGCCGGTGAATACAGGCAGGTTCATGGTGGGGTGTGCAACCAGCAGGCCAACCACAGCGCCCACGATCATGGCCACGAACATAAAGGTGGTCATGTGGTCACGGGGCTGCTTGAGCAGCCACATGGGCAGCACGGCAGCAAAAAAGATGTACACAAAGGTGATGTAGCTCCAAGCGGCCTTGCCCAGGATCAGGGGCAGGTTTGCGCCGATGACAAAGGACAGCACGATGAACACGATGCTGATAACGCTTTCCTTCCAGCCGGAGAAGCTGAACTTCTTCTGCAGCAGGCCAAAGACAACGGCGAACACCATGAACATGATGGAAACCATACCGGCAGCGCCGTTGGTCTTGGCAGCCTCGACCATTGCGCCGTCCGCGCCAAAGGCGTTGAAGGTGCCGGCGACCATGTCCGCAAAGGCAGCGATGACGATGCCGCAGAACAGCCAGCAGAACAGCAGGAACAGCTTGCGGCCGGTTTTGCCGATGTACTTTTCGATCAGCATACCCATGCTCTTGCCGTCGTTCTTAACGGAAGCATACAGGGCACCAAAGTCGGTGACAGCGCCGAAGAAGATACCGCCCAGCAGCACCCACAGCAGCACCGGCAGCCAGCCGAAGGCTGCGGCCTGAATGGCACCGGTAACAGGGCCTGCACCGGCAATGGAGCTGAACTGGTGAGCAAACACCGTCCAGCCGTTGGTGGGCACATAGTCCCGGCCATCCTCGTGGACGACTGCCGGGGTCTTGGCTGCGGGGTCGATGCCCCATTTGTTAGCCAGCCAGCGGCCGTAAAGCACATAAGCGCCAAACAGGCACACCGCTGCGATCAATACGATGACCAGCGTATTCATAGTTTTCTACCTCTTTCCTTTTTTCACTCCGCAACAGGTTCGGAACGTTAAGGTGTATCTGAAAACAAAGAAAATGACGAATATTTCGCAAGCACAAGCGGGATTTAAGGCAAACAGCCGCAGGAATCCTTTGTGGATTTCAAGGCTGTTTAACGCAAAAGCCAGCTGTGCTTGTAGAAATAGGCTAAATTTTCGACTTTTCAGATACACCTTGGGCTGCCGTCCGGCAAAGCGTTGCCCCGGAGCGTAAAAAACCTTCGTCCTCAGCACATGACCGATGTTCCGGTCACACTCCGAAGACGAAGGCTTTTGCACCCGCCTGCCAGGGCAGGGGCATTACTCCGCGGTACCACTTCGCTTGCTGTATTAAAACAGCCACTCTCCCACGCATGGTACGCTGACCATGCTGCCCGATAACGTGGGCTGGACGGCACCGTGCTACTAAGGGGCACAAAACCCGGTTCACACAGGCTGCTCGCAGGCGAGGGTCCTCTGCTCCTGACTGCCGCTTTTTCACCCGAGAAGCGGCTCGCTGAAAGAGGGTGATGCAGAAGATCATGTCCTGTTCCTTGCATTTGCTGAATGATTGTGTCTTACTTTATTCCCGTTTTCATCAATTGTCAATATTTTTGTCACAAGTTCAGAGGATGCGCCAATTCAAGCCATTTTCTGGGAATAATTTTTAGATGATTTTCTTTCATGTGTGAAGAGAATAAAACTGAATAGTGCATTAATTGAAAACCATTCACCCACAGGTCTTGACTTTCACACTTTGAAGTGCTAAAGTAATAGCGTGCAGAATATTCCGCGCGGCAGCACTGTCTGCTTTGCCCGCTGCCGCCGCTGTTATAATAAGGAGAAAAACAATGGCTGAGAAAAATTCCAGAAGAAATGAGACAACGGACGCACTGTTTGATGCTATCCTCAGTCTGGAGAGCCGGGAGGAGTGCTACGCCTTTTTTGAGGATCTGTGCACTGTAAAGGAGATCTCGGATATGGCACAGCGCCTGCAGGCGGCAAAGCTGCTGCTGGACGGTGCCACCTATGAGCAGATCGTTAAGGCAGTGGAGATCAGCACTGCCACCATCAGCCGTATCAACCGTTGTATCCAGTACGGCTCCGGCGGCTACCGTGATACCATCGAGAAGGTGCGCGCACAGGCGGAAAAGCAGTAACAGCCGCACCTGCCGCAGCATAGGATAGGGCACACGACCGGAAAGGAAGGTTTTGCCCTATGATGATCGATACACCCTGCGCCCGTTCTCAGTGCCCGGAAATGCCCAAGGTCAGCCTGGATCAGGCTGTTGTGGACCTGATGGAAAGCATTGCCCTGCAGGAAACGGCGCTCAGCCACATTCTGTGCGCCGAAAGCCGGAAGATGCAGAAGGCCATGGATCTGGATGGTCTGGATCTTTGCAAGCTGCTGGAGGTGAACGACTCCGCCACCAATATGGTGCACGCCGTCGCAAACCTTGAACTGGTGCTCAAGGATAAGCTGGAGTTCGTCTCCAACAACCTTTATGTCCCGGGGGACAGCAGCTGCCCATCACCTGCGCAGTAATGTTTTTTGGGGCGGGGCGCTCTCCGCTGCAATTTGACCCGTGAAAATGCAATGCCGGGCAGCCCGCAGGCTGCCCGGCATTGTTCTAATAAAATGTTTTTTCCTCTAAATAATGCCCAAAGCGCACGCGGAGGGCATTCTAAATCGTTCTATTGCAAGGGAGACTGCTGCGCATAATACGGTACAGCGGCCTCCCTTTTCAGGAAAGATCTGCATAAGAGACAGAAAAATCTTTTGTTGGAATTGCTGATGTATCAAATCTGTGCTATACTATTGGATGTATCACCATGAAAGCGAGGAATAAAACATTGCTGCATTATGATGCGATCCTATTTGATGTGGACGGGACGCTGATCGATTCGGCTCCCGGTATCATTCATACATTGCAAGAGGTTTTCTGTACCATGGGTGTGGATGTATCCGGCATAAACCTGCGCCGGTATCTGGGCCCGCCGCTGCGCGAAAGCTTCGGCGAGCACTTCACCGACCCGGCGCTGATCGAAAAAGCAACCGACCTTTACCGCACGAGCTACGCGGTGAAGGGCAGCCACGAGTGTGCCGTGTTCCCGGGCGTTCCGCAGATGCTGCAGACCTTGAAGGACGCGGGTTTTCTCCTGTGCACTGCCACCTCCAAGCCCACCAAGGTGGTCACGCCCATTCTGGAAGAGCAGGGGCTGGCACCGTATTTTGATTTTATCGGTGGTGCCTCCATGGACGAGAGCCGGGATACCAAGACCGAGGTCGTGCGTTATGTGCTCAGCCAGCCCGCCTTGCAGGGCAAGCGGGTGCTGATGGTGGGCGACCGCAACGATGATATGCGGGGCGCTGCCGACTGTGGTCTGGATGCTGCCGGTGTGCTGTACGGCTACGGCAGCCGGGAAGAGCTGGAAGCCTTCCATCCAGTGCTGCTGGCTGAAAGCTGCGCCGACCTTACCGACCGGCTGCTGGCAGCCCGGGTATGACAGGAAGTTTCATTCCTTCGGAAGGAGAATGGATAGAATATGAGAAGCAATAACCAGAAGGAGAATCAGGCGCTGACCCCGATGCAGAAGCAGGCGGTGCTGGTGTGCATCGTGTGCGCACTGGCGGCGCTGCTGACCATCGGCATCACCCTTACCATGCTCAAGCGGGGCAAGAACCCGACGGAGCAGCCGGGGGATTCTTCCATTATTACCCCCGCGCCCGCCCCGGAAGGGGAGGAGGATATCTCTGACCACTATCAGATCAACGAAACCTCCAGCGCACTGCTCACCGGGACCGCCGATGCAGGCAATGCCTATCAGGAGCAGACCCTTTTTATCGGCGATTCCAACACGGTGCGTCTGTATGCCAATGGCCTGATCTCGCTGCAGCAGTTCTGTGCCAAGGAGGGCATTGGCACCGGTGCCGCCCTGAACGAAGGCATCGTCACCTTCAAGCGGGACGATAACCGCTACACCATCGCGCAGGCAGTGGCAAAAATGAAGCCCCGCCGTGTGGTCATCATGCTGGGCACCAACGATAACGGCATGAATACCGAGGATTTCATCAGCAACTACACCGCACTGGTGCAGGCCATTCAGGCCAGCTATCCTTATACCGACATCATCGTCAACACGGTGCCGCCGGTCCCGTCCAACCACTCTAATTACCCCAATATGGACCAGACCCGCATTGATGATTTCAATATGGCGCTGCTGACCATGTGCGAGCAGCTGGGCGTCAAGTTCCTCAACTCTGCCGAGGCGCTCAAGGACGCCAACGGCTACGGCAATGTCGATTACTACCAGAGCGGCGATATCCACCTCAAGCCCGCAGGTCTGAAGGTGCTGCTGAAGTATCTGCGCACCCACGCCTATGAGACCGAGGATCGCCGCCCGGACACCAATAACATCCCCACCCGCGCCGAGTATACCGCTAACCCCAGCTCTGCCGTGGAAGCGCCCAGCAGCTCGGAGGAAGTCTCTTCCTCGGCTGTTGAGGAAAAAACGGAGTATCAGGCCGGTTACCGTGTAGATAAAACCGGCGGCGGCTCCCTGACCTGCGGCAACGAGAGCGGCAAGTCCCTTACCGTCAAGGTGACCAGCGCCGCCCAGAGCGTTACCGTTACCGCTGTGCCGGAGGACGGCTATGTGTTCGTCAAGTGGAGCGATGGTGTGACCAAGCGCACCCGCACGGATACCAATTTTGACCAGAACGTGGATGTGACCGCTGTGTTTGCAGCCGCTTCCATCCAGATCAGCAGCAGCGGCAAGGCTATGCTGGGGGACTCCTACACCTTCAAAGCTGCCCTCAAGGGCAAGTATCTGGATGCTTCCAGCATCCGCTGGTATGTCAACGGCAGCGAGGTGACACAGGCTGCCGGCAAGACTTCCGTAAAGGGTGAGGTGGATCCCTCCATGCTGGGCAGCACCTTCCGGGTGTACGCCACTGCCAGCTATAACGACTGCACAGTGACCAGCAATAAGCTGGAGTTTACGGTCAGCGGTGCACCGTCCAGCTCGTCCACCAGCTCCAGCAGCTCTGATGCTTCCTCTAAGGAGGATAAGCCTGCTTCCTCTAAGGAAGAAACGTCTGTCTCCTCCAAGGAGGAAAAACCGGCTTCTTCTAAAGAAGAAAAACCCGCTTCTTCCTCCTCGAACGGCACCTCTGAAAGCACCGGCAGCTCCTCCAAGGCGGAAAAGCCGGCTTCGTCTCCTGCTTCCTCCAAGGAAGAAAAGCCCGTCTCTTCTTCGCAGAGCAGCACCTCCTTCAAGGAAGAAACAACTGCTTCCTCTAAGCAGGAACACACAGCTTCCTCCAAGGAAGAACAACCGGCTTCTTCTAAAGAAGAAAAGCCTGCTTCCTCCAAAACGGAGGCAAGCGCCAGCAAGGAAGCCGCCAACTGAGCGCACACTCCGCTCCCGCGCCGCATAGGCTGGCGTGAGAGGAAGGTGGAGCCCTATGTACTGGCAAGAAATGCGCACACCCTCCCTGCCCGGGGAGAACGACGTGACCGACGGCAGCGTGGACTACTACGACACCGACTGGGAAAACGTGGATAACAGCGCACTGGAGGAAGAAATGCAGAAATGCGGTCTGACGCCCTGCGAAGGAAAGGCAACGTGCCCGGACAATACCCCGGCACAAACAGACCTGTCTGCGTATGAAATCGTTTCTGAATAACGAGAAGCCAGCTCTGCCGGGGGGTGGGGCTGGCTTCTCCCTGTTGATACACCAAAGTGGGAAATGCTGAAAAGAAAGTGAGATACTATGGCAAAATACTATTGCATCCTGTTCGATGCGGACAATACGCTGCTCAACTTTGACGCAGCCGAAAACAAGGCGCTGGCCGAAACGCTGGTGAACTACGGCATCGAGCCGGACGCCGAGACCGTGCAGACCTACCGCACCATCAACGAGGAACTGTGGCGGCAGCTGGAAAAAGGCCAGATCCGCCGCGAAAAGCTGTTCGGCGAGCGGTTCAGCCGCTTTTTAAAGGCCATCAATGCCGCCGGCGACGGCGTGGAGATGAACCGCTGCTATCTGGAGCAGCTGTCCACCCACCCGGACCTGATGAGCCCGGAGGTGCTGGACGTGCTGCGCGAGCTTTCCGAGGTGGCAACGCTGGCCATCGTCAGCAACGGTGCCCAGAAGGTGCAGACCCGCCGTCTGGCGGAAAGCGGCGTGATGAACTTTATGGAAGATGTGTTCATCTCTGAAAAAATGGGCTGCGAAAAGCCCAATGCCCGCATCTTTGATGCAGCCCTGCGCGCGCTGGGTGTGGAGAACCGGGAGCACGTTCTGATGGTGGGCGACAGCCTGTCCAGCGATATTCAGGGCGGCAGCAACGCCGGGCTGGATACCTGCTGGTACAACCCCAACCACGCCGAGAACCCCGGCAAGGTGATCCCTACCTACGAGATCGCCAGTCTGGAAGAGCTGTATCCGCTGGTGATGGAGCAGGAGGAGCTGGCCAATGTTGGCCTGAAGAACCGCCGCCATCAGTGCTGAAATATGAAAAAGAACGGATAACGGATCAAAACTATGCTGATACATTTGGAAAAACTGGGTAAGACCTTTGGCGAAAAGGTGGTGCTGCACGATGTGACCGCCAGTGTCGAGCGGGAGGACCGCATCGGCATCGTGGGACAAAACGGCGCGGGCAAGACCACTCTGCTCAAGATCCTTACCGGCGAATATCAGGACTACGAGGGTGAGTTCAGCGTGACCCACGGGGTAACGCTGGGCTATCTGGAGCAAAACGCAAAGCTGGACGCCACGCTGGATATCTACGGCGAGATGCGCGCCACCTTTGCCCCGGTGCTGGACGCCATGGCGCAGATGCAGATCTTAGAGCGCCGCATGGCTGCCCAGCCCGATAACGCCGACCTGCTGGCGCAGCACGATGCTTTGCAAAACATCGTAGATGCTGCCGACGGCTACAACATGGATGTGAACATCAAAAAGGTGCTGTCCGGCATGGGCTTTGCGCAGGATACATGGCAAAAGAACATTGCGGTGCTCTCCGGCGGCGAGCTGACGCGGCTGCGTCTGGCGAAGCTGCTGCTGGAAAAGCCGGATGTGCTCATTCTGGACGAGCCCACCAACCACTTGGACTTTGCCACCATGGAATGGCTGGAAAATTACCTCAAGGGCTACTCTGGCGCGGTGCTGGTGGTCAGCCACGACCGCTATTTCCTCGATAATGTCTGTACAAAGATCTGGGAGGTATCCTTCCAGACCATGACCACCTACAAGGGTAACTTCTCGGCCTATCTGCCCCAGAAGGAAGCCGCCGATGCCCTGCGCCAGAAGCAGCACGATGCCGATGTGGCACTGGCTGAAAAACTGCAGGACTATGTGGACCGCAACCTTGTGCGCGCTTCCACCACCAAAATGGCGCAGAGCCGCCGCAAGCAGCTGGAAAAGCTGGAGATCACCGAGGCACCCAAGGACGAGACCAACCAGCTGAAATTCCGCTTTGAATATGACGTAGAGCCGTGGAACGAGCTGGTGCTGATGAAAAACCTCAGCATCAAGATCGGGGAGCGTACCCTGCTGGAACCCTTTACCTATACGGTCTGCCGCGGGCAGCGGCTCATCATTGCCGGCCCCAACGGCGCAGGCAAATCCACCCTGATGCAGGTGCTGGACGGCAAGCGCCGCCCCTCCGGCGGCATGGTGCGGCTGGGCACCGGGGCGCGTCCCAGTATTTTTGCCCAGCAGCAGAACCGTCTGGGACAGGGCAGGGTCATTGATGTTATCTGGAACAAGTACCCCCGCATGACCGAGCTGGAGGTGCGCAGCCACCTTGCAAAGCTGGGCTTCCGGGGCGATACGGTGTTCAAGCCCTGCGAAGCATTGTCCGGCGGCGAGCTGGCGCGTCTGCGCTTTGCGGAGATCGTGCTGGAACGGCCGAATCTGCTGTTTCTGGACGAGCCCACCAACCACTTGGACATCTACACCCGCGAAAACCTGACCGAAGCACTGATGGCGTACACCGGCACCCTGCTGCTGGTCACTCACGACCGTCACCTGATGAACAGTCTGGCCTGTCCCATCCTCTATCTTGAGGACGGCAAGGCGGTGCTTTACCCCAGCTACGATGCCCTGATGGGACGTGCCGCCCCGGTGCAGACTGCGCAGAAGGCTGCCGAGCCTGTCAAGACTGGCTACGGCAAGGAGCAGCGCCGCCGCCGCGCCGAGCTGCGCGCCAAGATCAAGGCCTGTGAGGACGAGATGGAGGCCTGCGGTGCACGCGAGGTGGAGCTGGACAACGAGATCAACTCCCCGGAGGTGTACAACGACCCCGACCTGCTGCGCCAGAAAAGCGATGAGCTGAGCGACCTGCGCTTCCATCAGGAGGAACTTTTTGCCGCATGGGAAGCCGCCATGGAAGAGCAGGAAGCCTACGAGCAGACGCAGCAGCCCGAAGAATAAAGGAGCGTATCCTCTATGCCTAAAAATCACCGCAACTATCAAAAAACACGGCACATTGCCCTGTCCGGCTTGCTGTTTGCGCTGGCCATGGCGCTTTCCTTCATCGAGGGCACGCTGGTCATCCCGGGGCTTTTGCCGGGCATGAAGCTGGGCCTTGCCAACATCGTGGTCATGTACGCCCTGTTCTTCATGGGCGCTCGGCAGGCACTGGTGCTGGATGTGCTCAAGGCGCTGTTCGTCTTTCTGGTTTCCGGCTTTACGGCGGGCTTCCTCTCGCTGTGCGGCGGGCTTTTGTCCCTTGCGGTGATGTGGGTGCTGTACTATCTTCTGCCGGTGCGGCCTACATGGTTCATCCTGTCGGTCTGCGGCGCACTGGCGCATAACGTGGGGCAGCTGCTGGGCGCAGGGGTCATCATCTCCTCGTCTTTGTCGCTGTACTATGCACCGGTCATGCTGGTGCTGGGGCTTGTCATGGGCGCGCTCACCTCGGTCACCCTGCGGGCGCTGCTGCCCGCACTGGGCAAAATGGGCTTCAACACCCACGAAAACCGCCCCGAATGACCGACCATTCCGGCAGGGCAGTTGCATTTTGGCCGGAAATCTGTATAATAAGGAAACAACTGTATTTTTATCTAGGGTGTATCTGAAAAGTCGAAAATTTAGTCTGTTTCTACAAACACAGCTGGATTTTGCGTTAAAGAGCCTTGAAATCCACAAAGGATTCCTGCGGCTATTTGCCTTAAATCCCGCTTGTGCTTGCGAAATATTCGTCATTTTCTTTGTTTTCAGATACACCTTAAAAGACCCCAAAGGATAGCGCTGCCGCAGTATAGGGATTCAAGCGGCAGTCGGGAGGTGTTTGTATATGTCTGAAAAAGTTACCATCAAGGTCGAGCGGAAGGAACTCCATCTGCCCACCATCGCACTGCGTGGGCTGGTGGTGTTCCCCAACAACCTTGTTCATTTTGAAGTCGGGCGGGAAAAGAGTATTGCTGCCGTGGAGTGGGCTATGGCCAATAACTCCAACGTATTTCTGGTAGCCCAGAAGGAGATGGAAACCAGCGAGCCCACCCAGCAGGATCTGTACACCTACGGCGTAGTAGCCGAGGTCAAGCAGGTGCTGCGCGTGTCGGACGAGCTGGTCAAGGTGCTGGTAGAGGGCAAGTACCGCGCCAAGCTGACCGAGCTGGATACCACCGGCGATTTTCTGCTGTCTGCCGTGCGCTCCGCTCCGGTGCGTGCCGCGAAGCCCGAAGAAGCTGTAGAAACCGAAGCACTGCTCCGCGCCCTCAAGACTGGCTTTGACGAGTATCTGGGCATGAACCCGCGCCTTGCAAAGGACGTGGTGTTCACCATCGTTTCCAGCGATGACCCTATGTTCCTCACCGAGTATATGCCGGCAAATCTCTTGTTCCGCTACGAGGACAAGCAGGCTGTGATGAACGAAAACACCCTCAACGGCCGCCTGCAGCGCCTTGTGGAGATGCTGCGCCGCGAGTGTCAGGTGATGAAGATCGAAAAGGAGATCGCGGAAAAAGTCAACGAGTCCATGGACAAGAACCAGCGCGATTATTACCTGCACGAGCAGCTGCACATCATCAACGACGAGCTGGGCGAGGGGGACGATACCCACGCCGAAGCCGATGATTACCGCCGCAAGATCCGGGAGCTGCACCTTGCCGAGGACAGCGAGAAAAAGCTGCTCAAGGAGGTAGACCGCCTGTCCCGGATGCAGAGCAGCAATCAGGAAGCCACGGTCATCCGCACCTATCTGGACACCTGTCTGGACCTGCCGTGGAACACCATGACCGTGGATGATCTGGATATCCACCGCGCCCAGCAGATCTTGGACCGGGACCACTACGGCCTGAAAAAGGTCAAGGATCGCATTCTGGAAACGCTGGCTGTGCGCAAGCTGGCACCGGACGTGAAGGCGCAGATCATCTGTCTGGTCGGCCCTCCGGGTGTCGGCAAAACCAGCATCGCACGCTCCATCGCCGAAAGCCTTGGCCGCAAGTATGTGCGCATCAGCCTGGGCGGCGTGCGGGACGAAGCCGAGATCCGCGGCCACCGCCGCACCTACATCGGTGCCATGCCCGGCAAGATCATCAGCGCCATGATCACAGCCAAGTCCTCCAACCCTTTGATGCTGCTGGACGAGATCGACAAGCTGGCAGGGGACTTCCGGGGCGACCCGGCGGCAGCTCTGCTGGAAGCGCTGGACCCGGAGCAGAACAGCACCTTCAACGACCATTTCATTGATATCCCGTTTGACCTGAGCCATGTGCTCTTTATTACCACCGCCAACGACTTGGGCAGCATCCCCGGCCCGCTGCGCGACCGCATGGACGTCATTGAGCTGCCCAGCTATACCCGCGTGGAAAAATACAATATTGCCCGCAAGCATCTGCTGCCCAAGCAGCTTAAGGCCTGCGGTCTGACCAGCAAGGTCACCATGAACCAGAGCGCACTCTACGGCATCATCGACGGGTACACCCGCGAGGCCGGTGTGCGTAATCTGGAGCGCACCATCACCAGTGTGCTGCGCAAGTGTGCCCGCAAGATCGCCGCCGGCGAGGTGGAAAGCGTAGCCGTGACTGCCGCCATGCTGGAGGAACTGCTGGGCCCCCGCATCGTCAAGCCGGACTTCCTCAACCGTACCAACGCCGTGGGCATCGCCAACGGTCTGGCATGGACGAGTGTAGGCGGCGAGACCCTGCCCATCGAGGTGCAGGTCATGGACAACGGCACCGGCAAGATCACCGTTACCGGCTCTCTGGGCGATGTGATGAAGGAGAGCGCACAGCTGGCAGTTACTTGGATGCGCGTCCATGCCGAGGAATACGGCATCGACCCTGAGCGGCTGAAAAAGTGCGACCTGCACATCCACGCCCCAGAGGGTGCTGTGCCCAAGGACGGCCCCAGTGCAGGCGTCACCCTGACCACGGCACTGGTGTCGTGTCTGTCCGGCGTGCCGGTGCGCGGCGATGTGGCCATGACCGGCGAGATCACCCTGCACGGCAACGTGCTGCCCATTGGCGGCCTGCGGGAGAAGAGCATGGCTGCTTACCGCGAGGGCATGAAGACCGTGCTCATCCCCAAGGACAACGAGCCTGATCTGTATGACGTGGATGAGGAGGTCAAGAAGAACCTGACCTTCCTGCCTATGCAGAATCTCTCGCAGGTGCTGGCTGCCGCCCTGCTCAAGCCGAAAGCTGCCAAGAGCACCGCAGGCCGTCCCCGTACCAAAAAGTCCAAGGCAGGGGAGAGCCGCATCCCCGCCGCGCCTGAGAAGAACCAGCCGGGCGCTGTCTGCTGAAATAATAGAAAGGAACACGCCATGATCTTCAATAAAGCTGATTTTATTGCCAGCTATGGCATTTCCAGCCAGCTGCCCGAAAGCGACCGCCCGGAGCTGAGCTTTTCGGGGCGCTCCAACGTGGGCAAATCCAGCCTGATCAACAAGCTGTGCAGCCGCAAAAATCTGGCGCGCGTGTCCAGTACGCCGGGCAAAACGGCTACCATCAACTTTTATTCTGTGGACGACTGCTATTTTGTGGATCTGCCGGGCTACGGCTACGCCAAGGTGAGCAACGCCGACCGCGAGCGCTGGGACGACCTGATCAATAGCTATTTCGAAGCGCCCCGCCACCACACCCTGCTGGTACAGCTGCTGGACTGCCGCCACGCCCCCAGCGCAGACGATCTGCAGATGCTGCGCTACCTGCACTACCACCGCATCCCTTATGTGGTGGCTCTGACAAAGGCGGATAAGCTGAAAAAAAGCCAGCTTGCCAAAACGCAGGAGGACTTTGAAAACATCTGCCGCCCCTATGGCTGTCAGAAGGTGGTGCTGACCAGCGGCGAAAACGGTTACGGCATCCCGGAACTGCAGGCAGTGCTCAACGCCGCAGTGGCTGCGGAAAACGAGGAAGCGGAGTAACGCCATGGCTTACAACGAATTTGCCTATTTCTACGATGAATTCAACGGCGAAGCGGACTACGACGCCCTGTACAGCCAGATCCATGCAAAGCTGGAAGCCCACGGCATCCATGACGGCATTGTAGCCGACCTTGGCTGCGGCACCGGGGAACTGACCCTGATGCTGACGCAGGCAGGCTACGATATGATCGGCATCGATCAGTCGGAGGAGATGCTCTGCGTGGTGCGGGATAAGGCTGAGCAGCTGGGACTTTCCGGCCGTCTGCTGCTGCTCCGGCAGGATCTGCTCAAGCTGGATCTCTACGGCACCATCCGGGCGGCGGTATCCACCTTTGATACCTTCAACCACATCCCGGATCTGGATACCGCCATTGCCAACGCAGGCTTTTTTATGGAAAAGGGCGGCGTGTTCCTGTTTGATATGAACACCCCCTATAAGCACCAGAAGGTTCTGGGCGATAACGCGTTCACCTTTGAGGAAGAGGATGCCTCCTGCGTGTGGCGCAACCACTATAACGCCGCCGACCGCAGGGTGGAGATCACGGTGGATATTGATTATCACGAGACCGGCGAGCATTTCCACGAGGAATTCTGCGAGTATACCTATGATCTGGATACCATCCGTGCGGCGCTGGAAAAGCACGGCTTTGCGCTGGAAAGCGTCTGCGACGGCGAGACCTTCGGCCCGCTGACCGAGGAAAGCCAGCGCTACTTCTTCTGCGCAACAAAACAGTATACACAACTGGAGGAATAACCTATGGCAAACCTGATCCGCGGCCTGTCCGAGAACGGCGGTGTCGTGTTCTGCGGTGTGGATTCCACCGATATCGTCCGTAAAGCCGAAAAGCTTCACACCACAAGCGCCACCTGCAGCGCGGCACTGGGCCGTCTGCTCACGGGCGCTACCCTGATGGGCTCCATGCTCAAGGACGACCGCGACCGTATCACCCTGCGTGTGGCGGGCGGTGGCCCTGCGGGCGTGCTTATTGCCTGCACCGACGGCACCGGCAACGTGAAGGGCTGCATTGACAACCCGCTGGTGGAGCTGCCCGCCAAAGCCAACGGCCACTTGGACGTGGGCACCGCCGTGGGCAAGGATGGCGTGCTGACCGTCATCCGCGATAACCGCCTGCAAAAGGAGCCCACAGTCGGGCAGGTGCCGCTGGTATCCGGCGAGATCGCCGAGGATCTGACCAGCTACTATGCCTACAGCGAGCAGGTGCCCACCGTGATGGCGCTGGGCGTTCTGGTGGACAAGGATCTGTCCATCCTCTGCGCCGGCGGCTTTATGGTGCAGCTGCTGCCCGGCGCTACCGATGCCGAGATCGACCAGCTGGAAAAGAACATCAACGCCATGCCCTCCGTCACCGAGCTGCTCCATGCGGGCAAGACCCCCGAGGACATGATGCAGATGGCACTGGCAGGCTTTGCCCCCAATGTGCTGGACGAGCGTACGGTGCAGTACCAGTGCGATTGCAGCGCCGAGCGTACCAAAGAGATGCTGCTCAGCCTTGGCCGTGCCGAGCTTGCGCGGATGCGGGACGAGGACCCCACCTGTGAGGTGGTGTGCCACTTCTGCCACAGTAAGTATCAGTACGACCTCAACGCTCTGCTTGCCGAGTATGATGCACAGGCCGCCGAAGCCGCCCAGTCCAAAGAATAACCACACCGAAGAAGCGATGATACGTACCCCCAATGCCGGATATCCGGTACTGGGGGTGTTTTTATGAAAAAATCAGTGTGCCGAACACTGCCAGCAAGAAAAATGCGCAGAAACGCCAGCAGGTGTAAACAAAAAGCGGACTTTTATAGAACGTGCAGGCTGTTTTGCACAAAAGAACTGTCGCTTTTTTAGCAATTCAATGTATTTGCGGGGCAAACGGTAGAACTTTGCGGTGGGATATGTTATACTAAACTGTAATTGCTAGCCCCGGAAAAAGGGGCTGCCAAAGGAGAAAGGACTTGTTATGAAGATCATTCTGGTGGGCGGCGGCAAGGTTGGCACGGCTCTGGCGCGCCAGCTCAGCGAGGAAGGCCACAACGTGACTGTGGTGGACACCAACAAGGCGCGCGTGGAGCACCTGACCGAAAGCTACGACGTGCTGGGCATCGTGGGCAATGGCTCGTCCATCACCACCCTGTCCGAGGCGGGCATTGAGGATGCGGACGTGTTCATTGCGGTCACCGGCTCGGACGAACTGAACCTGCTTTGCTGTATGTTTGCCAAAAAGGCGGGTCACTGCCACGGCATTGCCCGTGTGCGCAACCCGTCCTACAGCCATGAGCTGGACTTTATCAAAAAGCAGATCGGCATTTCCGCCATCATCAACCCGGAAATGGCAGCGGCAAAGGAGATCTCCCATCTGCTGCGGTTCCCCGGTGCCAGCAAGATCGATACCTTTGCGGACGGCCGTGTGCGGCTGATCAAGTTTGCGCTGCCCGATGCGCTGGACGGCGTAGCCATCCGCGAGATCCCCACCCGGCTCAAGAGCGATATTCTGGTGTGCGCGGTGGAGCGTGACGGCGGGGTCATCATCCCCAACGGTAACTTTGTGCTGCAAAAAGGTGATCAGGTCACTTTCCTTGCCACGCAGGAAAAGGCGCACGCCTTCTTCCAGCAGCTGCATCTGCCAGTGCAGCCGGTGCGCAACGCCCTCATCGTGGGCGGCGGTGCCATTGCCTACTACCTCAGTCAGGAACTGCTGGAAAACCATGTGCGGGTGCGCATCGTGGAGCGGGACGCCGCCCGCTGCGTAGAGCTGGCCGAGCAGCTGCCCGGCGCACAGATCCTGAACGAGGACGGCTCCAACCGCGAGTTTTTGCTTTCCGAGGGTCTGGAATCCACCGAGGCTTTTGTGGCGTTGACCAACATTGACGAGGAGAACGTGCTGCTGACCCTATTTGCCAAAAAGCACTCCAACGGCAAGCTGGTGACCAAAGTCAACCGTCTGGAATTTGACGATATTCTGGCCGGGCTGGATCTGGGCAGCGTGGTCTACCCCAAGTACATGACCTGTGACTACATCGTGCAGTACGTCCGCGCCCTGCAAAACGAGGCGGGCAACAACATCAAGACTCTGTACCGCATACTGGACGACCGCGTGGAGGCGCTGGAATTTACGGTGCACGAGGAGAGCGCCGCCACCGGTGTGCCCCTGAGCCAGCTGCACCTGAAAAAGAACCTGCTGCTGTGCTGCATTACCCGCGGCAGCAAGATTTTGATCCCCCGCGGCGGCGACCAGATCCAGGTGGGCGACAACGTCATCGTGGTCACGCTGGAGCATGGCCTGCACGATCTGCGCGATATCGTGGAGCACTGACGGAGGCAGACTATGAATTATGCGATCGTTTTCCGTCTGCTGGGCTATGTGCTGATGATCGAGGGCGCGTTGTTGCTGCTGCCCGCCGCCGCCAGCTTAGTGTATGGCGAGTGGATGGTGCTGGGCGTGTTTCTGCTCACAGCTGCGGTCAGCGCCGGCATCGGCTACGCCCTGCACACCATCAAACCCCGCAGCAAGGTGTTCTATATGCGCGAGGGCTTTGCGGCTACCTCGCTGTGCTGGGTATTCATCTCGGTGATGGGCGCGGTGCCCTTTGTGCTCACCGGCTGCATCCCGAACCCCGTGGACGCCCTGTTTGAGACGGTCTCCGGCTTTACCACCACCGGTGCCAGCATTCTGCCCGGCGTGGAGGATCTGCCCAAGGGCATTCTGTTCTGGCGCAGTTTCACCCACTGGATCGGCGGCATGGGCGTTCTGGTGTTCCTGCTCTCGCTGCTGCCGCTGACCGGCGGCTCCCACGTCAACCTGATGAAGGCGGAAAGCCCCGGCCCGCAGGTGGATAAGCTGGTGCCCAAGGTGCAGTCTACCGCTAAAATTCTGTACGGCATCTATTTTGCCCTCACCATGCTGGAACTGGTGTTCCTGCTGATTGGCAGAATGCCCCTGTTCGAGGCACTGCTCACCGCCTTTGGTACGGCGGGCACCGGCGGCTTTGGCTTCCGCAACGACAGCTTTGGCAGCTTTTCGCCCTACATCCAGTGGGTCGTGACCATCTTCATGATCCTGTTCGGCGTCAACTTCAACGCCTACTTCCTGCTGCTCATGCGCAAGTTCCGCCGCGCTGCTGCCAGCGAGGAGGTGCGGGGCTACTTTGTGGTCATCGCGGTGGCAGTGGGCATCATCACCGCCAATATTTATAGTATGTACAACAGCTTCGGCGTGGCGCTGCGGCAGGCCGCGTTTCAGGTAGGTTCCATCATCACCACCACCGGCTTTTCCAGCTGCGACTTTGACCTGTGGCCGACTCTCTCCAAGGAGATCTTGGTCATGCTCATGTTCATTGGTGCCTGCGCCGGCAGTACCGGCGGCGGCATCAAAGTGAGCCGTTTCCTCATTCTGGGCAAGACCTTAGTTAAGGAACTCAAGACTGCCCTGCACCCGCAGGTGGTGGCACCCGCCCGCATGGACGGCAAGCTGCTGAACCACGAGACCATCCGCACCACCAACGTGTTCATTGCGGCCTATATCTTTATCTTTGCGGCCTCCTTCTTCCTCATCAGCCTGAACGGCTTTGATATGGTGACGAACTTTACCGCCGTGGCTGCTACTCTGAACAACATCGGCCCGGGCTTGGAAATGGCAGGCCCCATGCAGAACTTCGGCTGCTTTGCAGACCCCGCAAAGCTGGTACTGATCTTCGATATGCTGGCCGGCCGTCTGGAGATCTTCCCCATGCTGGTGCTGTTCATGCCCGATACATGGCGGCGGTTCTAAGTGCTTTTGTGGCACGGGACAAGCATAAAAATATTATTTCGGAACACCGGAGTGTCTATGGACGCACCGGTGTTCTTTTTTGTAAAGAAAGCCGGAATGGCAGGTGGCAACGGTTAGAAATGCCTTGCGTTCAGCGCCGCATTGCAGTATGATTATAATATCAATTATCTGACCCTTACCCCTGAGCAGGCAGAACCTTTTTACAAACGAAATCGTTCTGCATGATAAAAAAGAAGAAAGCAAAACAATAAAACGTACAGGAGGAAATTACTATGGGTTTGATCAAAGCAGGTATGGGCGCACTGGGCGGAACTCTTGCAGACCAGTGGAAGGAATTTTTCTATTGCGATTCTCTGGACAAGGATGTGCTGATGGTCAAGGGCCAGAAGCGCAGCTCCCGCCGCAGTTCCAACCACGGCGAGGACAACATCATCACCAACGGCAGCGGCATTGCCGTGGCAGACGGTCAGTGTATGCTGATCGTGGAGCAGGGCAAGGTGGTGGAGGTGTGCGCCGAGCCGGGCGAGTTTACCTTTGACGCATCCACCGAGCCCAGCGTGTTCACCGGCAACTTCGGCGACAGTCTGGCAGCTACCTTCCAGACCGTAGCCAAGCGCTTTACCTATGGCGGCGACACCGGCAAGGATCAGCGCGTGTACTACATCAACACCAAGGAGCTGGGCGAGATCCTGTACGGCACCGCGACGCCCATCCCATTCCGGGTGGTGGTCAGCGAGGAGCGGGGCTATAAGCTCTCGGTGAATATCCGCTGTAACGGCAGCTTTACTTACCGCATCTGCGACCCGCTGCTGTTCTACACCAATGTGTGCAGCAATGTCTCCAACCAGTACGATGCCTCGGAGCTGGCTCCCCGCCTGAAGAGCGAACTGATGAACGCTTTGCAGCCGGCGCTGGCCACCCTTTCCGCCAACAAGGTGCAGTATTACGAGATCCCCGCCCACACGCTGGAGATCTCGGACGCCCTCAACGAGCAGCTGTCCAACGTCTGGCGCAAGAAGCGGGGTATTGAGGTGTTCTCCTTCAACATCAACTCTCTGTCCATCCCGGAGGAACAGCAGAAGAAGATCACCGAGTGGGAAGAGAACGCCATGACCACCGACCCCACCACCGCTGCCGCCCGTCTGGTGGGTGGTCAGATCGATGCCATGAAGACCGCCGCCGGCAACACCGCCGGTGCCATGACCGGTTTTATGGGCATGGGCATGGCAGCCGGTGCAAACGGCATGAACGCCCAGAATCTGTTTGCCATGGGTCAGCAGCCCGCAGCGCCCCAGCAGCAGTCTTCTGCCGCTGGCAGCTGGCAGTGCAGCTGCGGCGCTACCGTTACCGGCAAGTTCTGCCCGGAATGCGGCAGCAAAAAGCCGGAGCCGAAGCCCGCTGCCGACAGCTGGACTTGCAGCTGCGGTGCCACCGTCACCGGCAAGTTCTGCCCGGAGTGTGGCAAGCCCCGCCCGGCGGCAGCAGAGGGCTGGACTTGCAGCTGCGGTGCGGTGAACAAAGGCAAGTTCTGCTCCGAGTGCGGCAAACCCCGTCCCGCCGGTATGCCTAAATATAAGTGCGACAAGTGCGGCTGGGAACCGGCTGACCCCGCGCACCCGCCCAAGTTCTGCCCGGAGTGCGGCGATCCTTTCGACGAGAACGACCGCAGCTGAATCTGCGCACAATGACCGATCACGCTGCGGGGCAGGGAAGGACTCCTTGCCCCGCAGACTATAGGAGGAAACACTATGGCAGGAATGCTGGAATATAAGTGCCCCTGCTGCGATGGTGCGATCAAATTTGACAGCACCACCCAGAAGCTGAAATGCCCCTACTGCGACACCGAGTTTGAGGTGGACGCACTGAAGGGTTACGATGAGGATCTGAAGGATGCGAAGCCCAGCAGGATGAACTGGACTACCCCCGGCGGCGGCTGGGCAGAAGGGGAGACCGCCGGTCTGCATACTTACAGCTGCAAGAGCTGCGGCGGCGAGATCGTGGGCGACGACACCATGGCGGCTTCGGCCTGCCCCTTCTGCGGCAACCCCATCGTGCTGACCGGACAGTTTGCCGGAGACCTGCGCCCCGACCTCATCATCCCCTTCAAGCTGGACAAAAAGGCAGCTAAGGAAAAGCTGCAGGAGCACCTCAAGGGCAAGACCCTGCTGCCCAAGGTGTTCCGCAGCCAGAACCATATCGACGAGATCAAGGGCGTGTATGTGCCCTTCTGGCTGTACGACAGCGATGCCGATGCCCAGCTGCGCTTTACCGCTACCCGCACCCGCTGCTGGTCGGATGACGACTATGATTACACCGAGACCAGCTACTACTCTGTGCGCCGGGATGGCGTGCTGGGCTTTGACGCGGTTCCGGTGGACGGCTCCTCCAAGATGGCAGATGACCTGATGGAATCCATCGAGCCCTTTGCCATGCAGGATGCAGTGGCCTTCAACACTGCGTATCTGGCAGGCTATGTGGCAGATAAGTACGATGTGGACGCCAAAAAGAGCATCGAGCGCGCCAACGAGCGTATCCGCCAGTCCACCGAGGACGCCTTTACCCAGACAGTCACCGGTTACGACTCGGTCAAGGTGGAGAACAGCAGTATCCAGCTGCACGGCGGCAAGGCAAAGTATGCCCTGTTCCCAGTCTGGGTGCTGAGCACCAGCTGGCGCGGCGAGAATTACATCTTTGCCATGAACGGCCAGACCGGTAAGTTTGTAGGCAATTTGCCGGTGGATAAGGCCGCTGCCCGCAAGTGGACGCTGGGGCTTACGGCAGCCGTTGGCGCCGCGTCCTATGCGGTCATGTGGCTGCTGTGGCTGGCAGGGATTCTGTAAAGGAGGGAACGGAAGATGAAAAAGACTGTTACCCCGTTGCGCTCCCTCTGTGCTGCGCTGGCAGCACTGGTGCTCTTGCTGGCGCTGGCCGTACCGGCTTTTGCTGCCGAAAATGGTTTTGCTGACCTATACTACCGCCTGAACGACAGCGCAGAAGTCCTGACCGAGGACGAGGACAGCGAACTGGAAGCTTCACTGGAGGAGCTGAGCGTCCGCCAGAGCTTTGATGTGACCATTGCCACCATCGACTCGCTGGAAAGTGAGGGCTACACCAGCATGGAGGAATACGCCGATGACCTCTATGACTACTGTCAGTTCGGCTACGGTGCAGACCGTGACGGCGTACTGCTGCTGGTAAGCACAGGCGACCGCAAGTGGCACATCTCCACCTGCGGCTACGGCATCACCGCATTTACGGATGCCGGCATCCAGTACCTTGGCGAGCAGATGACCCCCGATATGGCAGACGGCGATTACGCCGCCGCCTTCCGCACCTTTATCCAGTGGACGGATTCGTATGTCACCGCCGCCCGCGAAGGTCACCCCTATGACGTAGACAATATGCCCAAGGAGCCGTTCTCGATCGTGTATCTGGGCGTGGCGCTGGTCATTGGTCTGGTGACGGCGCTGATCGTGACCGGCGTGATGAAGGGCCAGCTCAAGAGCGTGGCACCGCAGCGGGACGCAACCGATTATGTGCGGCAGGGCAGTATGAAGCTGACCAACCAGCGGGATCTGTTCCTGTACCGGGACGTGCACCGCACCGAGCGGCCAAAGGAGACCAGCTCCGGCGATTCCGGCGGCAGTTCCACCCACACCTCCTCCAGCGGCTCGACCCATGGCGGCGGTGGCGGTTCATTCTGAAAAAATATAGAGGGCTGCTGTAAACTGTCCCTCCCATAGCAATGCAACGCCGGAAGGTCTGCGGACTTTCCGGCGTTGTTCTTTTATCGCAATTTTCAATAATAGTGCCTATCAAAACAGCATATTTGCGATATGCTGTTTGCGGATGTTGTTTGTGCATTAAAAACGCAAACTGCTATAGCCATCACTTTTCTGCCGCCCGACACAAACGACTGATTTTTTCTGCGCCTTTGGGGCTATACTTCCAGTGCAGACGATTTTATATGCAGCAAGGAGCAGACACATGGGCATTTGGAAAAATCTGGGCATGGGCGGCTACCGGGGCTTTTCGCGCCCGGCGGCGCGGCTGTTACAGCAGGCGGTGCAGCTGGCGGGTGATCTGGGCTGTGAACAGGCGGATACCGGCCACCTTTTGCTGGCAATGTTACAGCAGCAGGGCGCTGCGGCGCAGTTCCTCACCCGGAAAAACATCACCGAGCCGGAGGTGCGCCGCCAGCTGGCGCAGCGGCGCAGCGGCCCGGCACAGCGGCTGGACAGGCGGGCTATGGCACCGGATCTGCGCCGCACCATGGACTATGCGCTCATCGGGGCGCAGAACGCCCATGTCAGCCGGGCAGAGCCGGAGCACCTGCTTTGCGCCATGCTGGAAGATGACGGCTGCGCCGCCGGGCTGCTGCTGGCGGAGATGGGGCTTCCGCTCACCGAGGCGGTGCGGGAGTGCCGCCAGCTGAGCGGACAGTTCGTGCTGCCCGCCCAGCCACGGGTGTCGGCCAGCATCCCCCGGGGCAGCCGTGCCAGCGATAAATATTGCCGCGACCTGACCCGCCGCGCCGCCGAAGGGGAGCTGGACCCGGTGTTCTGCCGGGAAGCGGAGCTTGACCGCATGGTGGAGATCCTGTGCCGCCGCCAGAAAAACGACCCCTGCCTGATCGGCGAGCCGGGCGTGGGCAAAACGGCGCTGGCCGAGGGTCTGGCGCTGCGCATTGCTGCCGGACAGGTGCCCAGAGCACTGCAGGGGCGGCGGCTGCTGGCGCTGGATATGGCCAGTCTGGTGGCGGGCACCAAGTACCGGGGCGATTTTGAGGAGCGGCTGAAAAACCTGCTGGAAGAGCTGGTGCGGGATGGCACTGCCATCCTGTTTATCGACGAGTTCCACACCATCGTGGGTGCCGGTGCCGCCGAGGGCGCGATCGACGCCGCCAGCATCCTGAAACCGGTGCTTGCCCGGGGCGAATTGCAGCTCATCGGCGCAACTACCAATCAGGAATTCCGCACCCACATCCAGAAGGACGCCGCGCTGGAACGCCGCTTTGGCAGGGTGCAGGTGGAGGAACCTACCCCCGCACAGGCAGTGGAGATCCTCAACGGTCTTGCGCCCCGCTACGAGCGGTACCACAATGTGCGCCTGCCGCCCCAGACCTTGCAGGCGGCGGTGGAGCTTTCGGTGCGGTACCTGCCCGGGCGCTGCCTGCCGGATAAGGCTATCGACCTTGTGGACGAAGCCTGTGCAGCGGCGCGCATCCTTGCCGAAAAGGAGCAGCGCACCCAGCCGGTGCTTGCCCCGGAGGATATCGCCCGGGTGGTGGCAGCCGCCAGCGGCGTGCCTGCCCAGCGGGTGGGCGAGCAGGAGCGGGAGCGGCTGGACAAGCTGGAAAGCCGCCTGAACGCGGAGATCGTCGGCCAGCAGCGGGCGGTGGCAGCTGTGGCGGGAGCCATCCGGCGCAGCCGCACCGGTCTGGGCGAGCCGGGGCGTCCCATTGGTGCCATGCTGTTTTTAGGCCCTACCGGCGTGGGAAAGACCGCACTGGCACGGGCGCTGGCAGTCAGCTGGTTCGGCAGCGAGAAAGCGCTGCTCAAGTTCGATATGTCGGAGTATCAGGAGCAGCACACCGCTGCCCGGCTGCTGGGCGCGCCGCCGGGCTACCTCGGCCACGATGAGGGCGGGCAGCTGACCGAGGCTGTGCGCCGCCGCCCGTACAGCGTGGTGCTGTTTGACGAGATCGAAAAGGCACACCCGGATATCCAGAATATCCTGTTGCAAATTTTGGAGGATGGTCAGCTGACCGATGCCATGGGGCGCAAGGCGGATTTCCGCAACACCATCGTGCTGCTTACTTCCAACTTGGGCGCACGGTTTCTGGCAGGGCAGAACGCGCCGCTGGGCTTTGCCGCCGGGGCAGAAGCCGTGTTTGAAAAGCAGTCCGCGCAGGCTGTGGAGGAAGCAAAAAAGTGGTTCCACCCAGAGCTGCTCGGGCGGCTGGATGAAGTGATCGTGTTCCGTCCGCTGGGGGAGGAAAACCTCTGCGCCATTGCAGAAAAAATGCTCTGCCAGCTGGAGCAGCGCGCTGCTCGCAGCGGCTACCGGCTGCGCCACACCCCGCAGGTAGGAGCGGCACTGGCTGCCCGGGCTCGATCGGCCTACGGCGCGCGGGAGCTGCGCCGTCAGGTGGACAGGGCAGTGGAGCAGGCACTGGCAAACCGCATTGCTGCTGGGACTGCCTGTGTGGGACAGCACTGGACGGCAGACTGCGCCGCCGATGGCAGTATCGTTTTGCGGGAGGATGAGACCGTAACCCTATAAGAAAATAGCAAAATAGCATTTTTGCTTGCAACCGGCGCGGTTTTCGACTATTATAGAGGAAATAGAGTTACAACAGGGAGGATCCCCGATGCACACGCTGTTTCTTCTGAACCCCACAGCCGGAAAGGCTGATTGTACCCGCACCCTGCCGCAGCAGATCGCGGCGGCTGCTGCCGGTGCCGGGCTTGCCCCGGAGGACTACACTATTCGTGTTACCACCCACGCAGGCCACGCCCGGGAGCTGTCCCGCGCTGCCGCCGCTGCCGCCCAGAAGGCCGGGGTGGAGCTGCGCATTTTTACCGCCGGCGGTGACGGCACCTTCAACGAGGCGCTCACCGGTGCCCACGGCTTTGATAAGACCGCCGTGGGCTGCCTGCCCTATGGCAGCGGCAACGACTTTCTGCGCACCTACGGTACAAAGGAGGAGTTTCTGGATCTGGACGCCCAGCTGGCAGGCGGGGCAGTACCCATCGACCTGATGCGCACCAGTCTGGGGCTTTCTGCCACCATCTGCGCCGCCGGTCTGGACGCACAGGTGGCCTACGGCATCCCCAAGTTCCGGCGCATCCCGCTGTGCGGCGGCGAAGCAGCTTATGCACTGTCCATCGTACAACAGCTGTGCGGGCATATCGGCCGCAGGGTGGAGTACGTCATTGACGGCGAGGTGCTGACCGTGGACTGCCTGATGTGCGCGGTGTGCAATGGCCGCGCCTACGGCGGCGGTTTTATGGCAGGGCCGGAGGCACAGCCGGATGACGGCTGGCTTGATGTGTTCATCGTGCGCAAGGTCAGCCGCCGGGTCATTGCAAAGCTGCTGATGCTGTACAAAAACGGCCAGCACTTTCAAAACGGCCAGCTCACCGAGGCCGCAAAGCCTTACTTTATCTATCGCCGCGCAAAATCGGTCAGCCTGCGGGCAGCAGATGGCCGCGGGCCGATCATTGCCACCGTGGACGGCGAGTGTGCTCCCTGCAAGCAGGTGTCGGTACAGGTGCAGCCGCTGGCAGGCCATGTGCTGCTGCCGCTGCCTGCGTATCAGCGTTTTACCGCGAAAAAGGCAGGCGTGAAGTGACTGGAACCGAAGTGATAGCAGAATGATCGTTATCGCAAGTCAAGAAATTAGTGCAACATTCAAACAGCATATCTGCGATATGCAATGCAATGCTGCTGCTGTTGCATTAAAAAGTTGAATTGCTATAAAATAAGAAGCCGCCAGAGTACCGTGTGATAGATATCACATGATACTCTGACGGCTTCGTTTTTTCATTTTACTGGGTCAGAAAGCTCTTTACGGTCAGCGCCAGACGGTAGAAACCGTACCCATAGGCCAGCTGTGCCGGCCAAGCCCAACTGGCGATCTTTTTGCCGGTGTCCACCACAGGCTGTACATTCAGTTGCTGCATACTGCCCCATGTTGCATTGCGGATATCGGAAAGCAGCATATCGCGGAACCAGTCACCAAACAGGTAGTTGAATGCATCCAGCGCTGAACCACCAGCGATATAGACCATTTCTTCTTCGCGGAGAAGATCGTAATTGCAGGGGTATTTCATAATTCCACCTCGTGATCGTTGTTTGTTATCGCGATTTTCAAAAAAAGTGCCTATAAAACATCATGCTTGCGATATGCAGTTTGCGGGTGCTGCTTAGGCACTAAAAAAGCAAACTGCTGTAGATACAAATTTTCATTCCAGCCGATCATACAGCCAATGCCCGGCCGAACCGCTGCCATCGCCGCCGCTGTAAGTCTGACGGATAAGTTCCTGCTTGAGTTCTGCTTTTTTATCGGTGTATGTCTTTTTTACTTCCCGCACGATGGCAGTATCCCGACCATTTGCCTTGAGAATAGCCGTCATCTGGCTGCATATATTATTCACTTCGGCATCGCAGTCCTTTTCCATCGCCGTCAGAACATTTGTTTTTCCAAGAACGACCTGTACTTTCAAAATCAGGCTGCGCTGATCTTCTGGGTAAGCAACATACTCCTGATGTGCCTGCCGGATGATCTCCAGCAGCTCCCGTTCATAGCGCTCCTGCTGCTGGTACAGCTGCGCTACCAGCGCTTCGATCTGCGCGTCGCATTCGTCCTGCTGTGGATGAGAAGCAGCAGCGGATGTGCTCTGGCTTTGCGATACAACAGAACTGGAGACCGCAGCCGTGCTGGTATCTGCACTGGAAGCCCCCACCGGACGGGATGAACTGGCTGCAGCAGATGCTTCACTTCCGGCAGCATTTTCTTCCTGTGCGGCGATCTTTTCAAGCAGTTCTTCCACTTCCGAGCTGCTCATGTTCTCGCCGTCTTGGATCAGGGTCTCAACGTCTTCTTTTGCTGTATCTGTCGACGAATTGCTTTCCGGCTCAGAGACCGCACTCTGTGCAGCCGGAGGTTCACTGACGGGCAAAGGCGATGGCTCTGTATGAGCTCTAAAATACAGCAGACCACCTGCCACTACCGCACACGATCCGATCCCACACAACGTTTTTTTCAGTGCTTTCTTCATAAACGCTGCTTCCTTTTTACAAGTTGCCTTACTGCCTTACTTTACACCGGACTTCCGCAGCACTGCGCCTACGGTTTTGAACAGGATACGGATATCCAGCCAGGGGGAGACATTCTTTACGTAGTACATCTCCATGGCCTGACGTTCCCCGCTCTGATAGGTTGCATCGTTGCGGGCATACGCCTGCCAGTACCCGGTCAGACCGGGCTTGACACTCTGAAATGCTGCGGTTTCCGCCGGAGTATAAAATTCAAATTCCCGCTCCATAATGGGCCGCGGCCCCACAAAGCTCATATCGCCTTTCAGGATGTTCAGCAGCTGCGGCAGCTCATCCAGACTGGACATCCGCAGCTTGCTGCCGATCCGGGTCACACGGGGATCGTTTTCCAGTTTGAACTCCTGCTGCAGCTCCACCTGCTGCTCCGGGGTCAGAACGATCCTCCGGTCCTGATACATTGTGCGGAATTTGTACATCTGAAATGTTTTTCCACCCTTGCCCACCCGGGTGTGTTTGTAAAAAACCGGTCTGCCGTCTTCTGATAAAATCAAAATGGCGATCACCAGAAAGAGCGGGGACAACACCGCCAGAGCCGCAAGACTTGCCAGAATATCAAAAAGGCGTTTGACTGCCTGATAGACACCTGACCTCTCCGTGCATTTGATCACGACTTTCTCTCCTTTATGCAGTGATCACCACAGTCGATATGGCAACACTTCGTTTTTGTTCAGCAGCACTACAGCTACCAGAGTTTCTGCCGCAAAGGCAACTGCCACCAACCCGGTCAGGATGCGGCGGCGGTGCGGGTCTGTTTCTGTCTGCAGCGCTTCCGGAAGCAGCAGGAACTGCGGGGCTGCATAGTAGTAATTCAACCGTTTCATCAACGGCAGCACCCCGGACAGTGCCAGTGCAAAAGTCCCTAACAAGGTCATGTTGTACCAAATAACGTAATAGGGACAGCGCTGCTTTGCTGCATTCCAGTAATGCCCGCAGAACAGCAGAACGCACAGGTTTATGACAAAGAACATCGTCTCAAAGCCGTCTTCACTCCATGCAGAACCCAGATAACGGGCATAATATCCCAGCCCGATCCGCGGCATCAGCCAGGCAGCAGCCGTACCCAAAACACCAGAACAGGCCAGCACGCCTGCTGTCAGCAACAGGGCATAGCGGGGGTTCAGCTCGACCCGGCACAAAAAATAACACGGCAGCAGTACCACCGCTGTAGTGTGGAACAGCATTGCCACCGCCACGCAGGCCAGAAAAGGGAAGAGCCGCTTCTCCCGGATGAACTGTACGGCCACCAGCCCGATGCCAATGGCAATGTACTGCCGGATGATGTTCATGCTGAGAAAATAATTGCTGCTGGCTACATAGAGGTAGATAGCCAGAACCGGAGCAGAACACTGGGTGAATATGGCATAATAAACGCACAGACCTATTATAACAGATGTTGCCGCGATTACAAGACGAAAGTTTCCGCCCAATGCCACAGCAGCTTCCATCAAGACCCGATACCCTGGCTCGCAATTGTCCAGCACACCCAAAAAGAACTGCAAAGCAGACTCTGGACTCTCATACAGCCCCCACCGGGTAAGCTCTTCGCGCATCGGCGCAAACAGCTCCTGACACAGCGCATCGCCACCGCCTGCCCGCAGCCACTGCAGAGCCCGGAATTCCGGCAGATAGGTATAAAGGAAATCTGTGCCCACGCCCCACCGCGCCGCACTTACTAATATAAGCGGCAGGGAACAGAGCACAAGCGCTCCCCAGCGCTGTTTGCTGTCAATAGCGTTCAGAGCATCGGTGTTCCGTTTTTCGCACCAGACTGCCAACAGGCAGGAGATCAGCGTGGCCGCAATATAAACCAGCATTCTTTACGGTCTCCTATATCGAATTTTACGGCTGAGAAATGCAGTGCCCTTTTTGAGCCAGTGCTGATTTTCCAAAAACACCACGGGCAGTTCCGTATACGCAATATGGTTCGTTTCCATCCAGACGTCCAGCAGCCGCTCGGCCAGAAAACCGTAAACACGGCCATTATACGCATCATAACGGTCTGCATCGATACGCTTTTCGGCTTCTGCCAGCACATCGAACAACCATGTGCAGTATGCATCCAGAATGTCCCTGCGCATGACGAACATATTGAACCGATGCCCGCTGGTGCGCCCCATGACAGCTGCGTAGGCCGGCAGGTAGGCTGCGTATCTTTCTGCAAGGATACTCTGTACAGCATCCAGATCTTCCTTATGATGGGCGTGAATGTACTGGGTATAGGTCGTTTCGATCCAATAATTGCGCTTTTTCGGCAGGATCACAGGGGCTTTTTCCAGTGCAGCATGGATCTCGGTTCCTGATGCGATGCGGTCAAACTTTCTGCCGCCGGGCATTCTGCGGGCAAAATAACGCCGGTAATGCACCAACCCCAGATAATCTGCCTGCAGGTTTTTCCAGCCCCAGTAAAGAGCAGTCAGCTCACAATAGGATCTGTTTTTGTTTGAGATATTCTCTCCGGTGTCGTCTCTCAGCGCGTTTTCCATGCCCGGGATATGTACACCGCCCACCTGAATGGGCGCATAAACTGCATCTTCCGGCAGACAGTACGCTTTGTGCATCGCCACCAACAGCTTGATGTTCTCCATATATCACCCTGCCGTCTTACATCTTCCAGTAGTTGGCCACGGTCTGCCCTAACCGGACACCGCCGTACAGAAAGGTCGCTTTTCGCAGGAGGGACATCTGCCAGAAGTCTTTTGCCCAGTCTACCGTCGGCTGCAGGCTTTTTTGCAGCAGGCAGTTCCACACGGCAGTGCGCATACTGCCCAGAAACTGGTTCTGAAACGTATAAGCGGTCACGCGGTCAAAAACATCCAGCAAGCCGCCGCCGGATACCTCCGGCAGCTCGCCCTGTTCCAGTACAAAATACTTGGCAGGATAGTTCATTTTTCCTTTAACCTTTCGTTATGATTTTGGTGAAGTCATTCTGGGAAAGAGGAGTGCTTTTGATCTACAATATATTTTTGCAATAAGGGTTTTATTTGCTGAAAAATAGTGATCTGCTACAGCACCAATTTCGCCCTGTCCCGCAATATAAGCAAAAGCTCTGGGTTCCAATGGATCCCAGTGCAATCATTTGTGCCCTATTGAATCATCTCATTCTGAAAGACAGAATAAGCCTATACTTGCAATAGTTTACCTCGTTTCCTGTCCTGCTGTCAAGTGTTTGTAGGATCATTGACCTATCTATGCAGACAGAAACGGGAAAATCTGTTTTCTCGGTTGTTCATATACATTGCTCCACGATCAAAAGCGTAATATAAAGATAGCACCATCGTAAGGACAACTTCTTTTTTGAAACAGGCGGTCAGTAAAAAGGTCGCATCAAGCGGTGTGACATACCACTTTTGCCAAAGGTCTTGATTTAAAAAAAATCCATGGTATATTGAAACTGGAAAGCTCCAAACATGGAGTGGCATTACAATTTTGGAGACAAAGTGTTTTCGCTTATACAGCGAGGGTGCCTTATGAAAATCAAAGAAAGTCCATCTATCATTCTGGCGTTTCGTGGGATGCTTGGCCGCAAGAAGCAGACCAGCCTATTGCTGCTTTTGCTGACACTGGTTTTCTCGTTCCTGACAGCGGCGGTGATCTACTCCGTCAGTTCTGCACAGGTATTGCAGGACACCCGCTGTGAGTTATATGGCGAATGGCAGTACCTGCGTTTGTCGGATACAGCTGAGGATGCCGCACAGGTACAAAACGCCTTGCCCGCATCCGCACAGGTCAGCACAGTGACCCAAAACGGAATCGTTCTCGGTGCAGACGATGGTGTGGCGGGCGGGATCGGAACGGTAGACGATACCTTTGCACAGCTGGGACGTATCGTGCCGATCAGCGGTGATTTCCCCACGCAGCCCGATGAGATCGCCATGACGACGACACTGCTGGATGCGCTGGGCTGCTCCTATGACGTAGGGCAGACGGTCACGCTGAAGGTCGCTGCCAATGATTACGACCCGCTGGCGGGCTCTGGCGCAGTGATGGAAAAAGCCTATACTCTGTGCGGCGTTTTGCCTGCCTATGATGTGTATTGGAATCTGAACGGCAATCTGACCGTCAGCGGCATTGTAGCAGAGCCGCTTGCCATAGACGGGCAAAAGTTCCAGACGTTTTATTACTTGAATGCAGCCGCACCCGTGACCGCTTCAACCGACCCTGCTTTAGTGGCAAACGAGTATGCCTACCCGCAGGAGGATACCGTTTCGTTCTCCCTGCGCTTTTTGCTGGTCGCAGCGATTCTGGTCAGCTTTTTTGCAGTGGCGCAGTATTTTCTGATCGTTCTGCACAAGCGTATACATACCATCAATACCTTCCTGACGCTGGGGGCTAAGAATCGGGATCTCCGGCTCATGTGCCTGTGGGAGGCGCTTTTTGCCGGGCTTGCAGCAGTTGCTGCTGGGTTTGCACTGGGCTGCGGTGCTGC
>NZ_PRLD01000016.1 GCF_003287405.1 Faecalibacterium prausnitzii | reverse complement strand
CGCTCACATATAGTACCATACCGCAACCGCTTTTGCAAGCCTTTTTTACATTTTTTTCGCCTTTTTTTGCGCTTTGTCTACATCAGCTAGTTTTTCGCTCAGTTTCAGGGGATGTTTTGACCTTTCTTCCACCATTTCTGCGCAAAAACAGCCGCCGCACAAAACGTGCAGCGGCTGTTGCCTTGTAATTCAGTTCTTTTCTTCCTGCTTCATCTCCCGCAGGGTCAGCCAGACTGCTGCTGCCAGCATCGGCAGCGCAGCGATCAAGCCAATGGGCATGGGACCCAGCACATTATAATAAGTATCCGCCGGGGTGACCAGCACCTGCGGCAGCGCCGCAATGGCGTTGAACGCTCCATGCGCAATGGCGGGCACCCAGATGCACTCCGTTCTCTCATAGAGGATATCCAGCAGAGTGTTCAGGGCAAAGCAGACCACGCACCACACCACCAGACCCAGCAGGGGTGCGCCCAAGTAGTTGGTGCCGTACTCGTAGCCCACCAGCAGCATCAGCGGCCAGTGCCAGATGCCCCACACAACGCCGCCCAGCAGGCGGCCATTCAGCAGACCGAACCGCTCCTTCAGACGGGGCATCATGTAGCCGCGCCAGCCGACCTCCTCGCCCAGTGCGGGGAACATATTGATAGCTGGGGCAAGGAGCACCGCAAACAGCCCGTTTTGCAGCAGATAGCTGAGGGTGGAGACTCCCAGCTGACTGCGCAGGGTCTGGGCGTCCATCTCGCCGCCGTAGGCGGCAACCAGCCAGCTGCCGGAAAAGTCCAGTCGGGAGGGGAACACGGCAAAATACAGCACAGCGCCAAGCAGGGTGAGCACCGCCGGGCCGAACCATGCCGCCAGCCAGAACCGCCGCTTGCCCTGCACCTTCCAGCCGATGCCGGTGGGCTGGCGCAGGAATGCTTTTTGCACCAGCAGTACAGCCAGCAGCGGACAGAACATGGTGACAATGAGCGCCAGCTGATACAGCACGGTGTTATTCTGCTGCAAAAGCGCCATGCAGCCGCCCACCTGACACAGCCATGCCATGCCGAAGGCGAACAGGAAGTATAGGCCGAAGCCCTGTTTTTCTTTTGCTGTCATACAAACTTCACCGCCGTTCCGTAAGCAATGACCTCTGCTGCGCCCTGCATGACGCTGGCAGAGGCGTACCGCATTCCCACAACAGCATCTGCGCCAAGGCTTTCGGCATCCTTGACCATGCGCCCGGTGGCGATCTGCCGCGCTTCAGTGAGCATATCGGCGTAGTCGGTCACCTCGCCGCCCACAAGGGTGCGGAAACCGGCCATCATGTCGTGGCCAAGGTTACGGCTCTGCACCGTGCTGCCCCGCACCACGCCCAGCGCCTCCAGCTTTTTGCCCGGGATCTCGTTAATAGTTACGATAAGCATCTTCTTCTCCCTTTCCGATCTCTTCGATCCGATCCAGCAGCACCTTCAGGGTGCCTACGATGCAGCCCGCCGGGATGCCGAACATCACCACCAACAGCGGCAGCGGCGGGGCATCCTGCGGGTCGGTGTAGATTGCCCAGCCCATAGTGGCAATTACAAAAGCCATCATGGTCACAAAAAGGGCAGCACCGATGCAGGCACCCCGGATGCGGCGGGTCTTTTGGTCAGTCCGTTCAATGTTCACAAAAGTCACTCCCTGTTCTTCCCGTGCGGTCAGACGCGCCAGCGTCTGCTCCACATCCAGTTGTTCCAGAGGGCCGTTCTCCTGTTGCAGCAGCGTGCAGAAACCGATGGCTTCCTCCAAGTCGGCGCGGCGGCTGCGCAGACGTTCCAGCTGCTGGCTCATGCCCTCAGCCAGCGTGCGCTGCCCTTCCAGCATCTCCCGGATCTCTGCCAGCGGCACGTCCAGCTTGCGCAGCAGCTTGATGCGGCGCAGGCGCTCCACATCCGCCTGCGAGTAGCTGCGGTAGCCGTTGCCCGGCTCCCGGCTGGGGCTGATGAGCCCCTCTTCCTCATAAAAGCGGATGTTCTTTTTGGTCACGCCGACGGCGGCTTCCACTTCGTTGATCTTCATGGGTCACGACCCCCTCCTTACGGGAGTATTCTACACCTTCCACAAAGGGGAAGGTCAAGCCTTTTTGCAAAAAAGCTGCCGCACAAAGTCGTACAGCAGCTCCTTCCTTTAAAAATAGCACTTGATTTGGAAACGATCGGCGTTGTCCTGCTTTTTCTCCACTACGATGTGCTCGTGGTTGAAGTCGAAGTGCACCGGGGTGCACAGGTCGGTATTGCGGGTCAGGCGCAGCAGCTCCTGCACGCGCTTCTTCTCCTCCGGCACATAGAACAGGTAGCTCACGCCCTCTTTTTTGGCGCGGCCGGTGCGGCCGATGCGGTGGGTGTAGTGCTCGTTCTCGCTGGGCACATCGTAGTTGATGACGGCATCCACGTCCGAGACGTCAATGCCGCGGGCGGCAACGTCCGTAGCCACCAGAATGGCCAGCTTGCCGTCCCGGAAAGCCTGCATGATCTGGTTGCGCTCCTTCTGGGAGAGGTCGCCGTGCAGGCAGTCCACCGAGAAGCCCAGCCGTGCCAGTTGGTTTGCCAGTGTGGCGGTGTTGAACTTGGTATCGCAGAACACCATCACCCGCTTGTAACCCTCGCCAATAATGATCTGCGCCAGATCCGACAGCTTGTTACGACCGGAGGTCTCCAGCATATACTGGGTGATCTTGGGCTGGCTTTCCTCCCGGGGCTGCACGGTGATTTCCTCGGCGTTGTGCTGGTACAGCCAGCCGATATCCATCACCTCGCGGCTGATGGTGGCGGAGAACATGGACAGCGCTTTGCGGGCCTTCATCATCTCGATGATGTGGCGCACATCCTTATAAAAGCCCATGTTCAGCATCTCGTCGGCCTCGTCCAGCACGATCTGGGTCACATGGGAGATATCGATGCTGTGGTGCTTGTAGTGATCCATCAGTCGCCCCGGAGTGGCTACCACGATCTGGCAGCCCTCCGCCAGACGCTTTGCCTGCTTTTCCATATTGGCACCGCCGTACACGCAGGCCACCTGCACCTCGGGCATAAAGTAGGTGAGGTTAGTAAGCTCCTCGGCGATCTGCTGAGCAAGCTCCCGGGTAGGTGCCATGATGACGGCCTGCGGATATTTATTTTCCGGCTGGATATGCTCCACCACCGGGATGCCGAAGGCACAGGTCTTACCGGTGCCGGTGGGTGCCTTGGCAATAACATCATGCCCTGCCAGCATGAGGGGGATGGTCTTTTCCTGGATCTCGGTCATTTCGGCAAAGCCCATGCGTTCCACGGCCTTGTGGATGGCTTCGCTGCACTGCAACTCGCTGTAAAGCATTTGGACAACTCCGTTCTTTGTGGCGTTTTTTCTCGTTGCAACAAGTATAGCATGAAATGCCGCGCTTGTCAGCAGAGAAACAAAAAGAACCGCACCCGGGGGCACGGGTACGGTTCTCAGTGTGCAGAAATCAGGCGGTCTCTTCCACGCTCTTCTTGCCGGCTTCCAGCTTCTGCTTGAAGCGGCCGCTGGCCTTGAAGCCGGGGATGGAGGTGGACTCCAGCTGGCTGGACACCTTGGTCTTGGGGTTGGTGTAAGCCTTCGGCTTGCGGGGGCGCATCTCAAAGCGGCCAAAGCCGGCGATGGTCACCTTTTCGTCAGCGCGCAGGCAGTCCGCGATCTGGTCAAACATTGCATCCATCGTGGTCTCGACCTGAGCTTCGGTAAAGCCGGTCTTGCGTGCCACGGTTTCGATCATCTGGGAACGGGTCATGTATCGATATCCTCCTGGAATGTCCAAAAGTAACGTCTTTTGGCAAATTTTGCGTTGTTGAGTATAACATATTTCGCGCACTGTTTTCGATGGATTGCGCACGAAATGTAATTTATTGCGCACGAACCACATTCAGTTCCGTGCACCCCGCACAAATACAGCGCCCACCGTTTCGGCAGGCGCTGTACAGAACCATTTTATGCGGGTCTCAGGGCTTATTTGCCGCGGTACAGAGTGGCGATATCCACCAGCGGGATGTTTGCCAGACTGTGCTCGCTGCGCAGGCAGTCCACCAGAGAAGCGGCGGTATCCACTGCGGTGATGCAGGGGATGCTCAGCTCCACGGCCTTGCGGCGCAGACGGACGGAATCGCGCCGGGGGTCACGACCCTTGGCACTGGTGGAGAACACATAGTCCACCAGACCGCTCTGCAGCAGATCCACGATGTTGGGAGCCTCGCCGGAGATGTTGCGCACCTCGTTGCAGGGGACCATGTGCTTGTTGAGCCATGCACAGGTGCCGGAGGTACCGTAGAGCTTGTAGCCCATATCCTTCAGCTTCCATGCAATATCCACGAACTCGGGCTTGTCGCTGTCCTTCACGGTGAAGATGCAGCAGCTGCCCGGGCCGGGGGTCTTAAAGGTATAGCCTGCACCGATCAGACCCTTGAGCAGGGCATCGTGGTAGTTGGGCGCAATACCCAGCACCTCGCCGGTAGACTTCATCTCGGGGCCGAACTGGGTATCCACGGCGTGCAGCTTTTCAAAGCTGAACACAGGCACCTTTACCGCCACATAGGGGGCGTTGGGGTGCAGACCGGTGCCGTAGCCCATATCCGTCAGCTTCTCGCCCAAGCAGCAGCGCACGGCCAGATCCACCATGGGCACGCCGGTGACCTTGGAGATGTAAGGCACGGTACGGGAGGAGCGGGGGTTCACCTCGATGACGTACACGCGGCCATGGGAGACGGCGTACTGCACGTTGACCAGACCGGTGACGTGCAGCTCGCGGGCAAAGCGGCCGGTGTAATCCACCATGGTGTCGATCTCGTCCTGCGTCAGGTGCTGTGCCGGGTAGACACAGATAGAGTCGCCGGAGTGCACACCGGTGCGCTCCACCTGCTCCATGATGCCGGGGATCAGGAAGTTTTCGCCATCGCAGATGGCGTCCACCTCGCACTCGGTACCCATGATGTACTTATCCAGCAGCACCGGGTGATCCATATCGACGTGCTCGGTGATAACGCCCATGTACTCGATGATATCCGCCTTGTTGTAGGCCACGATCATGTTCTGACCGCCCAGCACATAGGAGGGACGCATCAGCACCGGCAGGCCGATCTCCTCGGCAGCGGCCAGAGCCTCGTCCAGATTGAACACGGTGCGGCCCGGGGCACGGGGGATGTTGCAGCGCTCCAGCAGCTCGTCAAAGCGCTCGCGGTCCTCGGCTTCATCGATGGCATCCGCCGGGGTGCCCAGAATGGGCAGGCCGATCTCGTCCATGTGCTTGGCCAGCTTGATGGCGGTCTGTCCGCCGAACTGCACCACGCAGGCATCCGGCTTTTCGGTGGCAATGATGTTGTCCACGCTCTCCGGGTTCAGCGGGTCGAAGTACAGACGGTCGCCGGTATCAAAGTCGGTGGAGACGGTCTCGGGGTTGTTGTTGACCAGAATGGCCTCGCAGCCGTTCTTTTTCAGCGTCCATACGCAGTGCACAGAGCAGTAGTCGAACTCGATGCCCTGACCAATGCGGATGGGGCCGGAGCCAAAGACCAGAACCTTCTTCTTTTTAGGCTCGCCCTTGGCTGCGGTCTCAGCTTCCTTCTCAGCGATAAAGCCTGCGGCCTCGTTGTCGCCATCGTAGGTGGAGTAGAAGTAGGGGGTATTTGCAGAGAACTCGGCAGCGCAGGTATCCACCATCTTGAAGCCGGCGCGGTAGTTCTCCACGGGCAGGGTGTCCACCTTTGCCAGACGGCGGATGGTCTTATCCTGGAAGCCGTACTTCTTGGCAGTCTTGTACTGCTCCAAAGACAGCTGGCCGTTGCACTGTGCCAGACCCTTTTCCAGATCTGCCAGATGCTGCATCTTGTCCAGGAACCACCAGTCGATCTTGGTGATATCGTAGATGACCTTGTGGTCGATGCCGCGCTTCAGTGCTTCGTACACGCAGAACACGCGCTCGGCGTCCTGAACGTGCATATGCTCCACCACTTCCTCGTCGGTCAGCTCCTCAAAGGGCTTGTGGGTCAGGGTGTCCATGCCCAGCTCAATGGAGGAAACAGCCTTCATCATGGCGGCTTCAAAGCTGTTGCCGATGCTCATCACCTCGCCGGTAGCCATCATCTGGGTGCCCAGAGACTTGTCGGCGTAGACGAACTTATCAAACGGCCACTTCGGGTACTTGACCACGATGTAGTCCAGCGCAGGCTCGAAGCAGGCGCAGGTCTTGCCGGTAACGTCGTTGGTGATCTCGTCCAGCGTGTAGCCGATGGCGATCTTGGTAGCCACCTTGGCAATGGGGTAGCCGGTAGCCTTGGAAGCCAGTGCGGAGGAGCGGGACACACGGGGGTTGACCTCGATGACCGCGTAGTCGAAGCTGTCCGGCTTCAGAGCGAACTGGCAGTTGCAGCCGCCCTCGATGCCCAGCTCGGTGATGATATCCAGTGCAGCGGTACGCAGCATCTGGTACTCGTGGTCGGTCAGGGTCTGGGAGGGAGCCACGACCACCGAGTCACCGGTGTGGATGCCCACGGGGTCGAGGTTTTCCATGTTACATACAGTGATCACGTTGCCCTTGTGGTCACGCATCACCTCGTACTCGATCTCTTTCCAGCCGGCGATGCACTTTTCCACCAAAATCTGATGGATGGGAGAAAGGCGCAGGCCGTTGGTGCCGATCTCGATCAGCTTTTCGCGGGTCTCGCAGATGCCGCCGCCGGTGCCGCCCATGGTAAAGGCCGGACGCACGATGACCGGGTAGCCAATGCGGTCGGCGCAGTCCAGTGCGTCCTGCAGGTTCTCCACCACCTCAGAGGGGATGATGGGCTGGTGCAGCTTTTCCATGGTCTCCTTGAACAGCTCGCGGTCCTCGGCACGGTCGATGGTCTCGGGATTGCAGGCCAGCAGACGGATGCCGGTGCGGTCCAGATAACCGGAGCGTGCCAGCTCCATGGACAGGTTCAGACCCATCTGGCCGCCGAGGTTGGGCAGCACGGAGTCCGGCTTTTCGATGTCCAGAATGCGCTCCACGACTTCCAGCGTCATGGGCTCGATATACACATGGTCGGCCACGTCCGGGTCGGTCATGATGGTAGCGGGGTTGGAGTTCAGCAGAACGGTCTCGATGCCCTCTGCTTTCAGGGCGCGGCAGGCCTGCGTGCCGGAGTAGTCAAACTCCGCAGCCTGACCAATGATGATAGGGCCGGAGCCAATGACCAGCACCTTTTTGATTCTGGGGTCCTTCGGCATTTCAGCGTGCCTCCTTTGCTGCTTTGACGTTGTTCAGGAAGCGGTCGAACAGGAATTCGGTGTCCTTGGGGCCGCCGTTTGCTTCCGGGTGGAACTGTACGGTAAAGCAGTTCCACTTTTTGTACTTGATGCCCTCGCAGGTGCCGTCGTTGGCGTTCACCTGTGCCACCTCGCCCATCTCGGCGGGCAGCTCCTCGCCCACGACCGCATAGCCGTGGTTCTGGCTGGTGATAAAGGTGCGGCCGGACTCAAAGTCGGTCACAGGCTGGTTGGCACCGCGGTGGCCGTACTTCAGCTTCATGGTCTTGGCACCGGCTGCCAGTGCGGACAGCTGGTGACCCAGACAGATGCCGAAGGTGGGAATGTTCAGTTCAAAGATGTGCTTGAGGTTCTCGATGATTTCCACCGGCTCGGCGGGGTCGCCGGGGCCGTTGGACAGCATAATGCCGTCCGGGGCAAGGGCTTTGATTTCCTCTGCCGTTGCAAAGGCGGGCATCACGGTCACCTTGCAGCCGCGCTTGACAAGGCAGCGCACGATGTTGCGCTTGCAGCCGTAGTGCATCAGCACGATATGGGTCTCGCCTTCCGGGTTGAACACCTCGGGAGCGGCGCAGGTCACGTTCTTCACAGCATCGGTCACGGCATAGGCGCGGATCTCGGCCAGCAGAGCCTCGGTCTCGGCCTTGTTGGCCGGGTCGGCGGGGTCAAAGGTGGTCAGGATGGCGCCGTTCATCACGCCGCTCTCCCGGATGATGCGGGTCAGGTGGCGGGTGTCGATGCCCTCAATGCCGATGGTGTTGTTCTTTTTCAAAAAGCTGTCCAGCGTCTCCTCACAGCGCCAGTTGGAGGGGGTGGTGCAGGCTTCGCGCACAATGTAGCCCTTTGCCCAGATGCGGTCGGACTCCATGTCATCGTGGTTCATGCCGTAGTTGCCGATGAGGGGATAGGTCTGGGTGATGATCTGGCCGTAGTAGCTGGGGTCGGTCAGGGTCTCCTGAAAGCCCACCATGCCGGTGGAGAACACCACCTCGCCCACGGTCACGCCCTGCGCGCCCACGGACTGTCCGGCAAAGACCATGCCGTTTGCCAAAAGAAGATATGCGTTCATAGTTTTCCTCGTTTCAACGCAGAATGTTGTCATATTTTCAGCGTCCTCGCCCTCTCCGTCAGCGCTGACGCGCTGCCACCTCCCCCAAAGTGGGAGGCCTTGGCAGTCCATGCAAAGTTTATGGTTTTGCCAAGGGCTCTCCCTTTGGGAGAGCTGGACGCGAAGCGGCCTGAGAGGGCGAACTCTCTTACAGGGTCTGCTTTGCTTCCTGCTTCATCTTGCGGCTGCCCAGATGCACCAGCGGCAGCTTGCCCTCCTTGCAGATGGGGCACTCCTCCGGGGTGTAGTTGGGCAGATCCAGCTTCAAGGCGCTGGCCAGAATGGGAATGGGAGACGGAGCTTCGGGCTTGGTGCGGTCCACAACACAGGTGATGCCAAGGCAGATGCCGCCGGCCTCTTCGATGACGCGCTTGGTCTCCAGAGAGGAGATGCCGGTGGTCACCACGTCCTCGGCGATGATGCACTTTTCACCCGGGTGGATGGCAAAGCGCTTCAGGCACATCACGTTGTCCACGCGCTCGGTAAAGATGGCGCGCTTGCCGGTCTGGCGGGCCAGCTCGTAGGCGTACACGATGCCGCCCATGGCAGGGCCGACGATGACGTCCACGTCCATCTCCTTGACCTTGTCGGCCACAGCCTTCATCACCTCGGCGCAGCGGTCCGGGTACTGCTGCAGATAAGCCATCTGGCAGTATGCGCCGGAGTGTCGGCCGGAGGACAGCAGGAAGTGCCCCTCCAGAAATGCGTCACAGCTCTTCAGAATTTCAAGTGCTTCACTCATTGTACTTCTCCCTCTCTTTTCAGTGGTGTATATTCCTTTGGGTGGTATTGTACCACGCTTTTACGTTATTTGCAAATTTATGCGTTAAGTTTTATTTTATGCGCATAATTGTAGATATTTTATGGATATATCAGCTTTTATTCTGCATGACGGGCGCAGCCGCGGATTTCGTCCAGCGTTTTCACGCCGTTCTTGTCCATCCATGCTGCCATCTCGTCGGCAATGGTCTCCATGGCGCGGGGGTTTGCAAAGTTTGCGGCGCCCACCTGCACTGCGGCAGCGCCTGCCATGATGAACTCCAGTGCGTCACGGCCGGTGGCAATGCCGCCCAGACCCACCACCGGGATGTTCACAGCCCCCACGGCCTGCCATACCATACGCAGGGCGATGGGGCGCACCGCCGGGCCGGACAAGCCCGCAAAGATGTTGTTGAACACCGGGCGGCGCTTTTCCAGATCAATGGCGCAAGCCTGGAAGGTGTTGGTCAGGCTGATGGCGTCCGCACCGGCGGCTTCCACAGCCTTGCACATCTCGGGGATGTTCTCGGCCTGCGGGCTCAGCTTGACCATCAGGGGCTTTTTGCAGGCAGCGCGCACCATGCGCACCACCTCGCCGGCAGCTTCGGCTTTCACGCCGTAGGCCATGCCGCCCACCTTGACGTTGGGGCAGGAGATGTTCAGCTCCACGATGTCCACTGCGCTCTCGCTCAGCATCGCAGCGCCTTCCACATACTCTTCCTCGCTGTGGCCGCCAAGGTTTGCAATAGCCACCGTGCCGTACTTCTGCTTCAGCTCCAGCATCTCGGGCAGTTCCACGTCAATAAAGTGCTGCACGCCGGGGTTCTGCAGGCCGATGCTGTTGATGAGACCGGAGGGGGTCTCCCACAGGCGTTCGCCCTTGTTGCCGTACTGGCCGTGCAGGGTAAGCCCCTTGCCGGAGATGCCGCCGATTTTAGCAAAATCGGCCAGTTCCTCGTACTCCACACCGTAGCCCACGGTGCCGGATGCGCCGATGACCGGGCTGTTCATCACAAAGCCCAGCAGGTTGGTTTTCAGGTCTGCCATCAGAAGAACACCTCCGTTGCGTCAAATACAGGGCCGTTCTTGCACACGCTCTTGCCCTCGCCGCCCTTGGTCTCGCAGGTGCAGCCAAGGCAGGCACCAATGCCGCAGGCCATCTTCTTTTCCATGCTCACAAAGCAGGGAGTGCCTTTTTCGGCACACAGGCGGGCGGCGTTCTTCATCATCACGGTGGGGCCGCACACCAGCACCACATCGTAATCGGCGGGGTCGTACAGCTGGGTGACAAAGCCGTGGAAGCCCACCGCGCCGGTGTCGGTGGACACCTTGACGAGGTTTGCGATGCTGCGGTACTCCTCCATGCAGTAGGGGGTATCGCGGAAGCCGAAGAACACATCCGGCTTTACCCCGGCAGCGGCCAGCTCGCGAGTGAGCTGGAACATGGGCGCAGTGCCGATGCCGCCGCCCACCACGGCGATCTTTTTGTACTTGCTCAGGATGTCCGGCACATCAAAGCCGTTGCCCATAGGGCCGGTAAGCTGGAAGGTATCCTGCTGCTTGAGCTGTGCCAGCTTCTCGGTGCCCTCGCCCACAACCTGATACAAAAACTCGATGGTGCTGCTGTCCGGGTTCCAGCGGTGCACGCTGATGGGGCGGGACAGGAAGGGCGCTTCATCTGCGCCCCAGGAGCGCAGGGTGAAGAACTGGCCTGCGTGGGGGGCGTGGTCGCGGTCCGGCCACACCACGGTCAGCAGGCGGATGTCCGGGGCAATGACCTCATTGCGCAGGACGGTGGCTTCACAGCAGGCTGCACGCATGAGCAATGGCCTCCTTCATGTTCACACACTCGTTGTAAGCGGCCTCGTCAAAGGCAGTGCCCGGCTGCTTTTTGTAAGCCAGCAGGATGCCGCGGCTGGAGTTGACCACGCCGCCGTTGCCCTTGGTCAGGTACTGGGCAATATCCTCAGCCTTGCCGCCCTGTGCGCCGTAGCCGGGGATCAGGAAGAAGCTGTCCTGATACTTTGCGCGGATCTCGGTGGCTTCCTCGATGTGGGTGCCGCCGATGACCAGACCGATGGAGGAGTAGCCGTGCTCGCCCATGTAGTCCTTGCCCAGTGCGTTCAGCTTGTCACCCACCAGATCGTAGACGTGGCGGCCGTCGGCCAGCTTCTCGTACTCAAAGTCCTTGGCACCTCCGTTGGAGGTGCGGCAGAGTACGAACATACCCTTGCCCTGCTTTTCGGCATAGGGCAGGTAGGGGCTGATGGAGTCCAGACCCATATAGGGTGCCAGCGTAACGAAGTCGCTCTCGAAATCGCCGGTAAAGTGACCCATGGCGTACATCTCGGCGGTCTTGGCGATATCGCCGCGCTTGATATCCGCGATCACCGGCACACCGGTCTCGCGCACAGCCTTCAGGGTGTCGGCGTAGGCCTTCATGCCCTCCATGCCCAGAGACTCATAATAAGCGATCTGCACCTTGTAGCAGCCAGCCACAGCCTTGGTGGCATCAATGAGCTTCTTGTTGAAGCGCACGATGTTCTCGCCCTTGGTCAGGGTGCTGTCCACAAAATCGGCAGGCAGGTAGCTGAAGTCGGTGTCCAGACCCACGCACACCGGGCCGCGGGCTTCCACAGCTTCGTACAGTTTGTCCATGTTCGTCATTTGGGTGTCCTCCTGTTTGTTCTCTGTTATATTAGGTATCGTTATATCACATCTTGTAAGCGTCCTCGCCCTCTCAGCCTCACTTCGTTCGGCAGCTCTCCCAAAGGGAGAGCCAAGCCCCTTACCGTAAGGCTTTGCCTGAGAGGGTTTCGTTCTTTTTACTCCTCGGCCTGATAGGTGATCTTACCGGCCTTGATGGTGGCAAACACCTTGCCGTAAAGCTGTGCACCGTCAAAGGGGGTGTTATGGCTCTTGGAGTGCAGCTTTTCCTTTTCCACCGTGTAGGGGGTGTCCAGATCCACCAGCACAAAGTCGGCATCAAAGCCCGGCTCCAGCTGACCCTTGGCAAGACCCAGGATCTCGGCGGGGCGGGTGCTCATCAGGTGCACCAGCAGCTCCAGCGGCAACCCCTCCTGCTTGCAGAGCTTGGTGTAGCACACGCCGAAGGCGGTCTCGCTGCCCACCATACCGGCCATGCCCTTCAGCTTATCCTCTTCGGAGTGGGGTGCGTGGTCAGTGGCAATGGCGTCCACGATGCCGGTGCGGATGCCCTCCACCAGCGCCTCCACATCGTCGGCGGTGCGGATGGGCGGGTTGACCCGGTAGTCGCAGGTATCGTTGGTAAACCACAGGTGGTGGGGGGTCACCTCACAGGTGACGGGTGCGCCCCGCAGCTTTGCCATGCGGATGGCGTCCAGCGCGCCCCGGGTGGACACATGGCACATGTGCAGCCGGGTCTGGTAGTACTCGCTCAGCCAGCAGTTGCGCACCGTCTCAATATCCTCGGCCAGACGGTAGTCCCACGGGCTGATCTCCATATCCTCGGCGTGGCTCATGACCGTGATGTCCTTCTGGGTGCAGATGGCAAAGGCCCGCGCCATGGTGGCGTTATCCTGCACGCCGTGGCCGTCCTCGGTGATGAACTTCACACTGGCGGGCAGGGTCTTGAGGTGGTCGATGCTCACACCGTCAAAGTTTTCGGTGATGGAAACGGTCTGGTTTGCATCGCACAGCCCCACCTCGGCGGCTTTCTGTTCCACCATCACAGCCTGTGCGGCAGAAGAGCAGACGGGCTTTGTGTTGGGCATCAGGTTTACAAAGGTGTAGCCGCCGGCGGCAGCGGCGCGGCTGCCAGTCTCGATGTCCTCCTTGTACTCAAAGCCCGGGGTGCGCCAGTGGCAGTGCAGATCCACAAATGCGGGCAGCACAGTCAGCCCACCGGCATCCACCACCGTCTCGTTCTCGGCGGCAAGGGCGGAAAGATCCTGCCCTACGGCAGCGATCTTGCCATCCTTTACATAGATCTCGAGCGGCCGTCCCTCGGTGTTCACAGCGTTTGTCAGCAGCATCGCGGTTCCCTCCTATAATGGTATTTTTGTGTATCAGACGCCCGAAAACGGGCAAAAAAAAACTTTTCCCCGCAAAGGGAAAAGCTCATTGTGCAAAAAAAGGAAACAACGAAGCCACGGCAAAACCGGACGCGAACTGCTTGTTCAGTTTCGGGTTCTGGGCGCTGCACAGCATGGTGTTTCTCCTTTTCTTGATGGTTGCGTTTTCATTCGTATTATTTTATCATAGAACCGCAAAATGTGTCAATGGCTGCGCGCAAAAACAGGTGCTAAAAGGTTTCTGGTATCTCTCGCCGAATTTTGGATACTCTACCCAAAACCCAGGCAACGCGGCAAAATAACTGCCATTTTGTTCCACAATCCCTAGCGCAGCACTGTACTTTCGTTGCCTGCTGTGCTATTATAATACGGTAAAAGGGAGAGCCCCGCCGCGTGGGCGGGTGTTTATGGGAAAGAGAGGTTTTCCGCATGGGTTTACTTGAGGACGCGCGGAACATCCAGCGCAAGGACCCCGCCGCACGCAGCGTGCTGGAGGTAATGCTGCTGTACCCGGGATTCCACATTCTGGTGTACCACCGCATTGCGCACTGGCTGTACGGGCACAAGCACTTTTTTCTGGCACGGTGGGTCAGCCAGCATGGCCGCCACCGCACCGGCATCGAGATCCACCCGGGTGCCACCATCGGCAAGTGTCTGTTCATCGACCACGGCATGGGCATCGTGTTCGGCGAGACCTGCGAGATCGGAGACAACTGCACCATCTACCACGGGGTAACGCTGGGCGGTACCGGCAAGGATACCGGCAAGCGCCACCCCACCTTGGGCAACAACGTGCTCATCGGCGCTGGCACCAAGGTGCTGGGTCCGGTGTTCATCGGGGATAACGCCCGCATCGGCGCAGGCAGCGTGGTGCTGCGCAACCTGCCCGCCAACTGCACCGCCGTGGGCGTACCCGCCGAGGTGGTGCGCATCAACAACAAGGCGGTGAACCCCGCCGACGATCTGGATCAGCAGGATCTGCCGGATCTCGTCTCGCAGCGGCTCACCGATCTGGATCGCCGCCTGAGCCAGCTGGAAAAAGCGGCGCAGGGCGATATCCCGCCCACTGCCGCGCAGATCGCCGCCCGGCAGCGGAAGTAACCTATATTTTTGACAAAAACGACACCGGACAGGCCATGACCTGTCCGGTGTCGTTTTATCTTATTCTTTAACACCCTTCCCCGGCACAGAGGGACTTTACCTTCTGCACGGCGGCAGACACAAGGCTGCCGATGGGCTGGTCGGGCACGCCGACAATGTAGTTCTCGCAGTGGTTCACCGGGATCAGCACCCGGGTGGCGCTGCTCTGGCACACCGCCGTGGCCATGGCGGGGGTGATCTCCCCCAGCAGCGCGTCTGCAATGACGATGCCGATGGGCCCCACGATGATATCCGCGCTGCGGCAGTTCACCACCACGGCATTCTCACCGGTGGCGGCGCGCTGCGCCCCGGCCTTGTGCATGGCCTGCGCGGCGACACTGTTGGTGCCCACGGCCACCAGCCGGATGTCCGGGCACTGGGCGCTGAGGGCGGCCACCAGCTGGCGTCCCAGTCCCCCGCCCTGCCCGTCAATGACAAGCACGTTCATGCTGTACCTCAGAAGTCGATCTCTTCCAGCCGCAGCAGCGCCAGAATGTAGATCTTGACGGCCTCCAGCAGCTTGTTGATGGGAGCTGCCTCGTTGGCACCGTGCATCGGGCCGCCGAACTCCGGCAGCTTTACATCCTCATGCTCCGGGCCGAAGCTGACGGCATAGGGGAAGTGGCGGGCATAGGTGCCGCCGCCCATGGTAAAGGGGGTGGCGTTCTCGCCGGTCACCTCGTTGTAGGTGTCGATGCAGGCGCGGATGGCGGGGCTGTCGGCTGCGATATAGAACGGCTCGGCTGCGTCCACATCCTCCAGCTTTGCGCCCTCGCCCAGCGCAGCGGTGACCTGTGCGGTCAGCTTTTCGCCATTGGTGCAGGTGGGGAAGCGGCTGTCGATGGTCTGCACCAGCTTGCCGTCCTCCATATAGATGCGGCCGCCGATAATGGTCAGCGGGCCAAAGGGGCCGTCGGCGCAGTCGATACCAAGGCCGGTGCCTGCGGTGGAGCTGTGCAGCTTGTGCAGTGCCTCCAGATAAGCGCGCTCGGCGTCATTGCACAGGCCGTTATCCAGCAGATAATCCGCTACCAGACCAATGGCGTTCACCGTGCCCTCCGGCATGGCGGCGTGGCCGGACTTGCCCCAGCCGCGCACCCGCACGCCGTCCCCTTCCGGTTCCAGCGTGATGTTGGGAGCGTTCTTCAGCTTGCTGATATCGGTCTTGACCAGAGCGCTGGCGCGGTCCGGCACAGCGTTGTTGGCTACACCGCCCTCAAACTCTGCAATGACGCCGTTGCACACCGGGCTGACGATCTTGCCGCCAAAGTGGCCTTTTTCGCCGTTGCACACCGGGAACTCGGCATCCGGGGTAAAGCAGAACACCGGGGCGGGGTAGTTTTCCAGATAGTACTTCACATCGTTCATGTGGGTCTCCTCGTTGTCGCCCACGATGGCACGGATGGGGTAGCGCAGCTGGTAACCCTGCTCCTTGAGGAACTTCAGCGCGTACAGGGTAACGATCATCGGGCCTTTATCATCCGCGACGCCGCGTCCCAGCAGCCAGCCGTCCTGAATGCGCATCTTAAAGGGATCTGCCGTCCAGCCGTTGCCCACAGGCACAACGTCCACATGGCAGATGGTAGCCAGATATTTTTCAGGGTCTGCACCGGCCAGTTCGGCATAGCCGATGTAGTTTTCGCAGTTGCGGGTGGCAAAGCCCATGCCTGCTGCCAGCTCCAGCGTCTTGTCCAGCGCTGCCCGGGGGCCTGCGCCGAAGGGTGCGCCCTCCTCCGGGGTGCCCTCCACGCTGTCGATGGCGACCAGCGCTGCAATGTCCTGCAGCAGCTGCTCTTTGTTTTCCGCAATGTATGCGTCAATTTTCTGATTCAGTGCCTGATCCATGTTCTATAACGTCCTTTCTGGCCGGAAGCAGAGTCCGGTTTTCACAACTATTATCCAGTGTAACATACTCCGCGCGGAAATGCTACCGGCATTTTTCACGACAAAAACGTCCGCGTTTTGTCAGCCCGCCGCAAACAGCCCGCTGAGCGCGCCCAGCAGACCGGCGCTTGCCAAGCCCATGATGATGCCCGCCAGCAGCACGCCGCCCATGCAGGCGATCAGCACATCCTTGAACTTCATATCCAGAATGGAGGCTGCCAGCGTGCCCGTCCACGCGCCGGTGCCCGGCAGCGGGATGCCCACGAACAGCAGCAGCGCCACGGTCAGACCCTTGCCCGCCTTGGCTTCCAGTGCGCGGCCGCCCTTTTCGCCCTTATTGATGCAAAAGCGGCAGATGGGGCCGATGAGGGGCTTGTGGTAACCCCAGATGAGGAACTTGCGGGCAAACAGATAGATGAAGGGCACCGGGATCATGTTGCCCAGCACGCACAAAAGGTAGGTGGGCAGCACCGGCAGCCCCATGCCCAGCCCGATGGGGATGGCCCCGCGCAGTTCGATGATGGGCACCATGGAGATAAAGAAGATCAGAAGATAATTTTTCAGCATTGGCTTCTCCTTATATTACAGGTCGATCTGCAGCTCCACCGGGCAATGGTCGGAGCCAAAGATCTCGTTGTGGATCTCGGCGGCGCGGATGCGGTCTGCAATGCGCCGGGAAACGATAAAATAGTCGATGCGCCAGCCCGCGTTCTTTTCCCGCGCGTGGAAGCGGTAGCTCCACCAGCTGTACTTCACCTCGCCCGGGTGCACCACCCGGAAGCTGTCCGCAAAGCCCGCCGCCAGCAGCTCGGTCATCTTGGCGCGCTCCTGGTCGGTAAAGCCCGCGCTCATGCGGTTGGTCTTGGCGTTTTTGATATCCATCTCGGTGTGCGCCACGTTCAGATCGCCGCACAGGATCACCGGCTTTTTGGCGTCCAGTGCCAGCAGGTATGCCCGGAAGGCGTCCTCCCACTCCATGCGGTAGTCCAGCCGCTTCAGCCCGTCCTGACTGTTGGGGGTGTAGCAGTTTACCAGATAAAAGCCGGGGTATTCCAGCGTCAGCACCCGTCCCTCGTGGTCATGCTGTTCCAGCCCGATGCCGGTGGTCACTGCCAGCGGTGCGGTTTTGCACCAGCAGGCCGTGCCGGAGTAGCCCTTTTTCTCGGCCGAGTAGGTGTATTCGGTGTAGCCCTCCGGCGCAAAATCCGCCTGTCCCGGCTGCATCTTGGTCTCCTGCACCGAAAAGATGTCCGCGTCCAGCGCGGCAAAGCTCTCGGCAAAGCCGTGGGTCAGGCAGGCGCGCAGGCCGTTCACGTTCCAGCTGATCAGTTTCATGCTCTTCTCCTTATGTTATGCCTGATATTTTGTTTTCCATGCGCCGCTGCGGAAGCGCAGCACAAAGCAGGTCACACGGCAGGTCCAGTCGATGACCATAGCCACCCACACGCCCACAGCGCCCCAGCCCATGCGAACGCACAGCAGATAGCTGAAGCCCAGCCGCCAGCACGCCATGCTGAGGATGGACACCACCATGGTGAATTTCACGTCGTTGGCTGCGCGCAGGGCGTTGGGCAGCACGAAGGACAGCGGCCAGAAGATGATGGCGCAGCCCGCATGGATGGTGACCAGTGTGATGGCCAATTCCATCGTCTCGCCGGAAAGGGCGTAGATGCCCACCAGCTGCCGGAGGAACAGCAAGATCGCTCCGTTGGAAAGCCCCATGGTGATGTAAGCCCACAGCATCAGCTTGCGGGTGTAGTAAACGGTCTGCTCGTGGTCGCCGGCGCCGATGCACCGCCCCACCACCGTGATCATGGCCAGACCGATGGCCTTGCCCGGGATGACGCCCATGCCGTCCAGATTGTTTGCCACGGCGTTGGCTGCGATCTGCACTGTGCCAAAGGTGGAGATCATGCTCACCACCAGAATGCGCCCGGCCTCGAACAGGCTGTTCTCAAAGGCCGAGGGAATGCCGATGCCCAGAATGCGCTTTGCCATGCCGCCGTCCAGCCGCAGGGTCTTGGGCACGGTAAGCACCGCATCCTCCCGGTAGCACTTGCGCAGGATAAGCGCCGCAGCCACCACGCGGGACACCACGCTGGGCCACGCTACGCCGTCCACTCCCATTTTGAAGCCGAAGATGCACACCGCGTTGCCCACGATGTTGATGATGTTCATCAGAAAGCTGATCTGCATGGAGATCTTGGAGTTGCCGATGCTGCGGAACAGCGCCGCGCCGCCGTTATACAGCGCCAGAAACGGGTAGCTGAGGGCGATGATCTGCAAATATTTCACGCCTGCGTCCAGCACGTCGGTATCAATAGAGCCGTAGAACAGCCGGATCATGGGGCGTGCCAGCACAAAGCATACCGCGCCGATCACCGCACCGGACAAGCCGCTGAGCAGCAGCAGCTGACCGGCGCTTTTGTCGGCATCCGGCCTGTCCTTTGCGCCCAGATACTGGCTTACCACCACCGCGCCGCCGGTAGCCAGCGCCGCAAACAGCACGATGATAAGGTTGTTGATCATATCCACCAGACTGACGCCGGAGATTGCCGCCTCGCCGCAGCGGGACACCATCATGGTGTCGGCCATGCCCACCGTCACTTCCAGCAGCTGCTCCACCAGCAGCGGGATGGCCAGTACCAGCAGCTCCTTTTGGCTGAACAGCGGCTCGCGCCCGCCGGTCAGCCTGTTTTTTTCATTGCCATGCAGTAGCTTTGTCATTCGTTTCTCCCCTCCCGGCACCGGGCACTTTTCCCGGTACGCTGCCGCTGCCCGGCGCGTGCATTTTTCCGGTTACAGCAGATGTGTCCATCTTAACACACCCCCGGCTGCTTGTAAAGCGGTGCAGGCTATATCCCACGAAAATCAGCTTTCCACGCCTGCGTTCCATTGCCCGCCGGTTTTATAAAGGTATCCCTGTGCGGTCTTGCGGCTGTTGTTCCGTTTTTATGCTTGTTCGTCAGTTTGCCGGGAACTTTCCGTAAAATTTGTGCGTTTCTACAAAAATGCGATTTCCCGCGTAATTTTGGGCAAAAATTTTAAAAAACCTCTTGCAATTTTCGTTCCGAAGTGGTATGTTGTATCCAACAAAAGCGAAACTTGGATACATCTTCACTTTGGAGCAGCAAATTCGGCTCCGCACACGCCTTTGTTTTTCACCTTGCTATTTTCTTCATTTACCTTCTTATCATTTACCCTGCCTGTCCCGCAAGGGACGAGAAAAGCGATGACCCACCTGCACGGGTCATCGCTTTTTCTTTTATTTATAAAGTCCGCAGCCCGGACGGCTTTCCCTTCCGTCCCCCATGGGCTGCTCTATCCACAACGGGTGCCGCTTGTGCTGCGGCAGCTCCTCTGCCTCCTGCTTGGTCTTGTGGTGCAGCTTCATGGGCGCGAGGGTCAGGTTTTTCAGCACCGTCATGTGCGGGTACAAGTTGAACTGCTGGAACACCATGCTGGTGGTCTCGCGCACAAGCTTGGTCTTGTTTTTGGCCGTCAGCTCCTGCCCGTCTATGTAGACATGGCCGCTGGTGGGCTCTTCCAGAAAATTCATGCAGCGCACCGTGGTGGACTTGCCTGAACCGGACGGCCCGATGATCACCAGCTTTTCGCCCTCGGCGACCTCAAGATTGACGTCTTTCAGAACGTGCAAAGCGCACCGGAATGCAGGCTGTTCTCACTTTCCCATCAGACCCGGTCTGCTTATTTTTTCCGGTACTCCCGCGGGGTCATGCCAAAATGCGCCTTGAACGCCCGATTAAAATAGGAAAGGTTTTCAAACCCGCACCGGGTGGCGATGGTCAGCACAGTCTCGTCCGTGGTCTGCAGCACCTCGGCAGCGGTGTTCAGCCGGTACTCATTCAGAAAGGAGATAAAGCTCTGCCCGGTCATCTGCCGGAACCAGCGCATAAAATGGCTGGCGCTGAAGGAGCAGACCCCGGCAGCATCCGCCACCCGGAGCGGCTCGGCATAATGTGCCGAAAGCCATTGCAGCACCGTTTTCAGCCGCTGGGTGTCGGCAGTTTCGGTGGGGAGACACTGCCTGCCCTGCGCAATGAGCAGGGCAAGAAAGCGCAGCAGCGCCCCTTTTACCAGCAGCTCGTAGCCGGGGCGCTTGGCGCGGTTGGCATCTTCCAGCTCCCGCAGGCAGGCGGCGGCTTGCAGATAGCACAAATCGTTCGGGGTCAGACGCACCGGCAGCGAAAGCCGCCCGCTTTGCAGCGGCAGCAGATACTTTTCGGCGCAAAGGTCCTCCGCGCCGCCCAGCAGCTCCGGTTCAAAGATGATATTTTCGTATTCCATACGCTGCCCCTCTGCCTGCCGCAGCGCATGGAGCGTGCCCGGGGCAAAAAGGAAGATATCCCCCCGGTAGGCCGGGTAGGTCACAGCGCCCACCTGCACCAGCCCTGTGCCCTGCTTGACAAAGACCAGCTCCATGCTCTCGTGCCAGTGGAGTGCCACCTGCTGAAAATCCCCCGGAATGGTGCAGGGGTACAGATTGAACGGAAACCGCACTGCACCGTGCTGTTTTGTCTCCTGCAAAGAAGCCTGATTTTGCATCGTCTCACCCCCTGATGATAGGATTGTACCATAGTTTGCACTATTTAGGCAAGATTTTGAAGGTTCTATGTGGTATATCTTGAAGTACAGATGTCAAACCTGTTTTCCGTAAGGTGTATCTGAAAACAAAGAAACAGACTGAATTTTCGACTTTTCAGATACACCCTAACAAAGGAGGATGCTTTTATGAGCTTTACCGAAATGTTACAGAGTATCACCGGCAAGCTGCTGGCAGACTGCACCGACCAGGAGCTGTATCTGGCACTGCTGGAACTGGTGCGGCAGAAGAGCGCCGACCGCGTGCAGCCGGTCACCGGGCGCAAGCTGTACTATATCAGCGCCGAATTCCTTATTGGCAAGCTGCTGTCCAACAACCTCATCAATCTGGGGCTGTACGACGAAGCCCGGTCTGCGCTGGCTGCTGCCGGAAAGCGCCTTTCCGACATTGAAGAGGTAGAGCCGGAGCCTTCTCTGGGCAATGGCGGTCTGGGGCGTCTGGCTGCCTGCTTCCTCGACTCTCTGGCAACGCTGAACCTGCCCGGCGACGGCGTAGGTCTGCGGTACCATTTTGGTCTGTTCCATCAGTCCTTTGAGGACGGCGTGCAGAACGAAAAGCCCGACCCGTGGCTGACTGCCCACAGCTGGGCGGAAAAGACCGACACCACCTACCCGGTGGAACTGGCGGGCAAGGAGTACACCGCCCGGCTGTACAAGCTGGCGGTCACCGGCTACGAGGGGCGCACCAACACCCTGAACCTGTTCGATCTGGACACCATTGACGAAAGCATCGTCCATGACGGCATCGCCTTCGATAAGACCGCTATCGACAAGAATCTGACCCTCTTCCTCTACCCGGATGATTCCGATGAAGCCGGCCGCCGTCTGCGGGTATACCAGCAGTACCTGATGGTCTCTGCCGGTGCACAGCTCATTCTGGCCGAGTGCGCCGCCCGGGGCTGCAACTACCATGATCTGGCAGACTACGCCGCCATCCAGATCAACGACACCCACCCCAGCATGGTCATCCCGGAGCTGATCCGCCTGCTGGGCGTGCGCGGCATTGAGTTCGAGGAAGCGGTGGAGATCGTTACCAAGACCTGCGCCTACACCAACCACACCATTCTGGCCGAAGCATTGGAAAAGTGGCCGCGCACCTATCTGGACGCCGTGGTGCCCCAGCTGATGCCCATCATCGAAAAGCTGGATGCACTGGCACGCACCCGCACCGAGGACGAGAGCCTTGCCATCATCGACAAGGACGACCGGGTGCACATGGCACACATGGACATCCACTTTACCCACTCCACCAACGGCGTGGCGGCGCTGCATACCGAGATCCTGAAAAATTCCGAGCTGCACGGCTTCTACGAGCTGTACCCGGAAAAGTTCAACAACAAGACCAACGGCATCACCTTCCGCCGTTGGCTGCTGGAGTGCGACCCGCGCCTGACCGCCACGCTGGAAAAGCACATTGGCTCCGGCTTCCGCAAGGACGCCGCCGAGCTGGAAAAACTACTGGCCTTTGTCGAGGACGAGACGGTGCTCAGCGAGCTGACTGCTGTGAAAAAGGCCAACAAGGAAGCACTGGCCGACTGGCTGCTGCACACCCAGAAGGTGACTGTGAACACCGATGCCGTGTTCGATATCCAGTCCAAGCGCCTGCACGAGTATAAGCGCCAGCAGCTCAACCTGCTGTACCTCATCCATCAGTACTACGAGATCAAGGCCGGGCACCTGCCCGCCGCTCCGCTGGTGAGCATCTTCGGTGCAAAAGCCGCGCCCGCCTACACCATTGCAAAAGACATCATCCATGCGCTGCTGACCCTCTCCAAGGTCATTGCCGCAGACCCGGAGGTGTCCAAGTGGCTGCAGGTGGTGTTTGTGGAGAACTACAACGTCACCGCCGCCGAAAAGCTGATCCCGGCCTGCGACCTTTCTGAGCAGATCAGCCTCGCCTCCAAGGAAGCTTCCGGCACCGGCAACATGAAGTTTATGCTGAACGGTGCGCTGACGCTGGGCACCATGGACGGTGCCAACGTGGAGATCAGCCAGCAGGTGGGCGAAGAGAACATCTATATCTTCGGTCAGACCTCCGATCAGGTCATCCACCGCTACGCTGTGGGCGATTACGACCCCGCCCAGTGGGTGGAGGGCGATGCCAACATCCGCCGCGCCATCAGCTTCCTGACCGGGCCGGAGATGCTGGCCGCCGGTCATGCCGAAAACCTGACCCGCCTGCACGACGAGCTGATCCATAAAGACTGGTTCCAGACCCTGCCGGACTTCAACGCCTACGTTGTGCGCAAGGGACAGGCCCTCAGCGATTACGCCTGCGACCCCATGGGCTGGCGGCGCAAGTGTCTGGTGAACATTGCCAAGGCGGGTATGTTCTCCTCTGACCGCACCATTGCCGAGTACGACCGCGACATCTGGCATCTGGGCAAATAATCTTTTTTATCGCAAGACAAGAAATTAGCGCAACATTCAAACAGCATATTTGCGATAAAAAGTTGAATTGCTATAAGCCCCTGCGCAAAGAAAAACAGGAACCGGCACACATTACATTTGGTGCACCGGTTCCTGTTTTATTTCTTATCACGCAAGATGGAACAGATCGATCAGCACGACCATGGCAAGGCCATAGTAGACCACAACCGCCACCAGATCGTTGATCGTAGTGATCAGCGGGCCGGAAGCAACCGCCGGGTCGATATGGATCTTGTGGAACAGCATCGGGATCAGCGTGCCCACCAGACTGGAAATGACCATGGACACGATCAGCGACAGCCCGACGCAGCCGGACAGCAAAAACGCCGAGGTCCAGACATAGCCCTTGAAAAAGTGGATGTAGCATCCCAGAAACCCCAAGGCCATCACGGCCAGAATTGCACCGTTCAACAGACCCACGCGGGTCTCCTTCCAGAGCAGCTGCAGCTTTTTGGAAAGGGTCAGGTTTTCATCCACCAGCACACGGATGGTCACCGCCAGCGACTGGGTGCCAACGTTACCGGCCATATCCAGCACCATGGACTGGAAGCAGATGACCACCGGCAGCACCGCCACCACTGATTCAAACGCGCCGACGACCGAGGAGACCAGCATCCCGAGGAACAGCAAAGCGATCAGCCACGGGAGACGCTTTTTCACGCTTTCAAAAACGCTTTCGTTCAGATCCTCCTCGCCGGTCAGACCGCCCAGCTTTGCGTAATCATCGCCCATCTCATCATCGACCAGCTCGACCACATCGGACGATGTGATGATGCCCACCAGCTTGCCGGCATCGTTCAGCACCGGCAGGCTGCGCTCCGCGTAGTCCACGATGCGGTCGATACAATCGCTGATCTGCTCCCGGTCTGTGACGTAGGGATAAGAGCGGACGATCAGGCTTTCCAGACTTTCCTCTGCACGTGCAATGATGAGGTCTTTCAGGTCGATTGCACCATAGAAGTGCTCGTTTTCGTCCACCACATACAGCGTGGAGATGTTATCGTTTTCTCCGGCCTGCTTTACCAGCTCGCTCATCGCCTGCCGGATGGTCATATCGTTTTTGATGGAGATGTAGTTGGTTGTCATTCTGCTGCCGATCTCATCCTCGTCATACGAGAGCAGCATCTTCACATCTTCAACCGAGTCTTTGTCCAGCTTGTTGACGATCTCGTTCTTATCGGTATCGTCAAGGTCTTCCAGCGCGTCCACCGCATCGTCCGAGTCCATGTTGGAAATGACCTTTGCGGCTTCATGGCTGGGCAGCTCTTTCAGGTACGGCTCGGCATCGTCCAGATAAGTAAAGATCTCGGCAACAGTATCCACGCCCAGAATGGAATAGAGCGATTGACGTTCGGCGGGGGTCAGTGACTCCAACGCATCCGCCAGATCCTTTTCATGGTAATCAGACAGTTTTTCGGCCAGCTCTGCCTTGGGCAGACCGCTGTGAATGATGCTCAGAATTTCCTGCACATAATTCTTCTGCATGGTAGTTCCTCCTGATTCCGCGAGCTTGACAAATCAAAATTCATCGCTCCGCTTGAAATTTTGCACTTCATCATAGCACATCCGGTATGTGGCGGCAACCCTGCCAGCGTGAATTTTTTGTAAAATATCGGTACAATTCAACACACTTCTTTTTGTGCTCATAACTGTATCGCATAAAAATACCCCCATACTGGGTGTCCAGTATTGGGGGTACATATCAAAGCCACTGCCTTTCTCTTTTTATTTTCATTACCGCCCACGGCCACCGCCGCCGCCGTGGCTGGAACCGCCGCCCATGCCGCCGAAGCCGCCGCCAAAGCTGCCGCCGCCGAAACCGCCGCGCCCGGCACCACCCCCGAAGGAGCCGCCGCCCATGCCGCCAAAGCCACCGCCGCGCGGAGGCCGGGGGCCACGGGAGCCACCGTAGTAGCCGCCCGGCGGGGGCGGCGGCGGGCCGCGGCGGCCACGTCGTCTGTAAGGAGGACGGGGTCCGCCGAAGCACCACAGCCAGCCGCAGGGGCTGGCAAAAACATAGGCCATTGACCGGATGATGACGATAAGCAGAACAGCGCCGACCACAAGGGTCAAGATGTCGGTCAGGGTGCTGCCGCCGCTGCTCTGCCCGCCCTGATAGCCGGGCTGCACGGTACTGCCGTTGCCGGTGCTGCCGGAAAGGCTGACGCCGTAGATGTCCGCAATGGTGTTTGCCACGTTCCGGGCACAGGTGGTCACTGCACCGTCATAATCCTTTGCGGCGAACTGATCCTCCATGGTCTGGGCGATGGCGCTGGACTGCTTTGCCAGCGTGGTGTTGCGGAAGCCATCGCCGTAGGTCAGGTAGTAGTCGCCGTCCGCGTACTGCGCCGATTCCATTACCAGCAAAATCAGCACGCCGTTATTCTGGGAGGACGAACCGATGCCCCAAGCGTTGAAAGCCTGTGTGGCGTAATCCTCTGTGGAATCATTGCCCGTGTATTCTACTGTCAGTACACCGATCTGTGCGCCGCTGCAGCTGGATTCCAGCTGGGCGTTCAGTTCGGTGATGGTCTGCACGGTGCTGCTGCTCAGCACACCGGCATCGTCCACCACACACTCGCCCTTGGGCAGGCTGGGCAGTTGGGCGGCAAAGGCCGCCGGGCACAGCACTGCCGCGCTGACCACCACGGCCACCACCAGTGCGCTGATGCGTTTTGCAAAGTTTTTCATGCGAAGGGCTCAACCTCCTTTACGCCGGACAAAGCTCCCAGCACACTGGCCGGGAAGCCGCCAACATCCTTCTGATATTCATACACCGCCGTATTGTACTGCAAGGTGCCGATGATGGTGGCTGCACTGTTGAACTGGCCGTACCGCCCCTGCACCGCGCCCATCTTCATGGGGTCGGCGGCCTGCTCCTGTAATTTTGCATACAACTGGTCGATGGCAGTGCCCAGTGCCTGATCGGCCTGATACAGCGCGTGCATCGTGCTGCCCTGATAATAGGGCAGCGAGGTCATCGTCTGGCTTTTGCCGCCGTTCTGCACCGCTTGCAGACAAGCGGAGAAATCATTCAGCGCCGTCTGTGCGGCCAGCACTTCGGCGCTGTCTGCGCCAAGGGTATTGGATGCGGTGGTGAGGATATTTGCGGCCGTGTTCTCCCGGGTGGTCAGTTCCTCGCTCAGGTTATAGCCGTTGTCGGCGGCGACCCCTGCGGTGAACCACTGGCGGGCGGTGTTGTACTTGCCGCGCAGCTTGGCGCTGCCAAAGCCAAAGAAAGCCGCCAGCATCACCACTACGCTCAAAGCCAGCGCCGCCGCCCGGGTGGAAAGCGCAGCGGGCAGCTTTGCTTCCAGTGCGGCCAGCTTCTGCTGGCGGGGCGTCAGCCTTACGGTCTGCTCCGGCTGGGCTTTTTCGCGGTAGCTGCCCGCGTCAAAGCCGCCGGGAGCGGTTTGTTTGTTCTGAGAAAAATCAGCGTTTGCCATTTCAGCTCCGGATCTCCATCATTTTGGTTTTCAGCTCGTCCTCGATGCGGGTCAGCTCCTGCTCGGCGGCGGCACGCTTTGCGCGTCCCTCGCTCTGGATCTTGTTCAGCTCGTCCAGCGTCTCGATCAGGCTCTTGTTGGTCTGCTGCAGGGTCTCGATATCCACGATGCCGCGCTGGCTCTCCTTGGCGGTCTCGATGGTGCCCATCTTCAGCGCCTCGGCGTTCTTCTTCAGCAGGTCGTTGGTCATGTTGGTCACGGCGCGCTCTGCCTGCATAGCCTGCTGGCTGTGTGCCAGACCCAGTGCCAGCACCATCTGGTTCTTCCACAGCGGGATGGTATTCACGATGGTGGACTGGATCTTTTCCGCCATCATGGTGTTGTTGTTTTGCAGCAGACGGATCTGGGGGCCCATCTGCAGGCTGATATTGCGGGTCAGCTCCAGATCATACAGCTTTTTCTCAAAACGCTCGCACTGGTCGGCAAGGTCGCGGGCGGCCTGTGCATCCTCCGGCAGGCCGGAGACCTTGGCCTTGTCCATAGCCTGCTGCAATTCGTTGGCACGCACATCTGCCAGCTTTTTCTTGCCGGCAAGGATATACATACTCAGCTCCTTGAAGTAGGCCATGTTCAACTCGTACATCTTGTCCAGCATGGCGATATCCTTGAGCAGCTGCACCTGATGGGCTTCCAGCATGGACTGGATCTTTTCCACGTTGGTCTCGGTCTTGTCGTACTTGGTCTTGAGGGCATCCAGCTGGCTGGTTTTCTTTTTGAAGAAGCCCATGATGCCCTTCTGCTGTTCCTCGTTGGCGTCAAAGCTCTTCAGCTCGCCGATGAGGTCGGTGATCATATCGCCCACCTCGCCCAGATCCTTGGTGGACACCTTGGAGAGGGCTGCTTCGGAGAAATCGCCGATCTTCTTCTGGCAGGCAGAGCCGTACTGCAGCACCTGCTGGCTGTTGGTGATGTCGATCTTCTGGGCAAACTGATCCACCATGGCCTGTTCCTCGGGGGTCAGGTTCACCTGTGCTTCCGGGGCAGGAGCAGCGGCGGGCTTTTCCTCCTGCGGCACAGCGGCGGGGGTGGGGTCCAGCGTCAGGGTGGGCACTGCGGGGGCATCCAGATCAAAATTCAGGGTATTGTCAGCCATAAGTGATTCCTTCCTTTCAAAATCCCGAGGGGATATTCCAGTTTTACTTGCTCAGACCCTGCCCTTTCAGCATATTCTGCAAAACGGTCAGGTCTGCGGACAGATCCATGCTCTCTGCCGCGTACAGGGCATCCAGCTGGTTTTCAAAAGCCGTGGCAATGGAGGCAGCGTTGTGCTCCACCTCGGCGCGGATGGCGGCGGCGTTCTCGCCCCGCACACCCTGCTTTGCAAGCTTGGCATATTGCTGCAAAACGTTTACGGCGTCCGGCAGATAGTAGTTGGCAAATCGGCGCACCTGCTTTGCCTTGGCGGGGTTTGCTTCCACGGTTTCCACGATGGAGCGTCCTGCCTTTTCCATGCGGGTCATGGCGGCAGACAGCTGCGGGTCGGGCAGTGTCTCGTTCAGCGCGTGCAGAGTGTCCAGCTTCTGCTGGATATCGGTCAGCATCTGATCCACATCCTCCACACCGGTGTGGAAGGGTACTTCCCGCTCCACCACCCGGGGCGGGCAGGTCTTTTTTGCCACGCCAAAGGCCACGACGGCACCGCCCAACGCCACCAGCAGCGCCCATAATTTGTATACCGGCAGCACCGCGCACAGTACCACGAACACCAGCGCCATGGCGTAAAAAGGCAGCACGCTGGGCTTTTGGGTGCGGATGATCTTGCTCATGGTCATTTCTCCTTGTCCGGGGCAGTGCGCCCCTTATGATATCCATAATACAACGTCCGCAAAAAAACGCAAGTATCCCGCAAAAGAATTTACAGCCTTGTCATCATTTTACGATCCAGTCCACCAGCGCAGCGCCCCAAAGCTCCTCCAGCCGGGCGGGGCTGCAGGCGGCGTTGGCGGGACTTGTACTTGGCAGACGGACAGCCGGGATGCCGGTAAGCGGCTGCTGATATTTTGTATAGATACGGTAGGCTGTGGCACCGTTGCAGAACACCGCCCGGATGGGCGCCTTGCGCAGCAGCCCGGCGATATCGTTGGGCACCACATCCCGGATAGAAGCATCCGACGCCCCGGTGATGGTGCAGCTTTCCAGCGTATCCCACAGCGCCAGCCCGTGGCGCAAAAGCAGCTGTTTTTTGGCGGCGATATCCTCCCGCACGGGCAGCGGCTCCCCGGTCAGCGCCGCCAGCAGCGGCCAGAACCGATTTTGCGGATGACCGTAGTAAAAGGCCATCTCCCGGCTTTTGGGGCTGGGCCATGTGCCTAAAATCAGCGCCCGGCTGCGGTCATCGTACACCGGTGCAAAGCTCATAAGCTGCCGCCTGCACTTTCAATGTTGCCCCATGCAGAGCCAAAGTCCTTGCCGGAGGGCTCCGCGCGGGGGCCGTCGAACCACAGCTCCTCGATCAGCGCCGCCACGCCGTCCTCCCGCACGTCCCCGATGATCCGGTCGGCAGCGGCCTTGGCGTCCGGGGTGCCGTTTGCCATGCAGGCACTCAGGCCCGCGACTTTCAGCATCCCCACATCGTTGGCAGAATCGCCCACAGCCACAGCATCCGCCAGCGTAAGCCCCATCTGTGCACACAGGTCGGCAAGCCCTACGCCCTTATCCATACCGCCGCGCACGATATCGTAGTAGCAGTAGCCGTCCGCGTTCTGCGCGCCCGTCTGCATCCAGTGCAGGCCAAGGTAACCGTATTTTTCGTGGAAGCGCTCCACCTCCTGCGGCGGCATGGCGGCAAAGGCGGCGTGGGGCATATCCAGAAGATGCCTGTCCTGATCCTCGCCGTCCACGCAGTCCAGCCCGGGGCTGTTCATCATCTGATAGCCGGTGTGCAGATACTCGTACTCGCAGTAGGCGTAATAGGCATCCCGGAAGTTGAATTGCAGCGGGTAGTTATAATCCTCACAAAAATCCACCAGCACATACATCTCCTCGCTGGTAAGCGGATGCTCGGCTATTACGTTGCCCTGCCTGTCCACCACGCAGGCACCATTGCAGGTAATGGCGTAGTCGTACCGGATGCCGCCCAACTGGTTTTTATCCCGGATGCCCGGGTAGGAGCGGCCGGTGCTGAGCACGAATTTGCCCCCGGCGGCTTGCAGCTTTTTCACCGCCTTTACCACCGCCGGGCGGGGCTTTGCTTCTCCAAAGGGCATCAGCGTGTTATCATAATCGCTTGCCAGAATCTTATATTGCATGGTCATCTCTCCTGTGTGCATCGTTTTCTCCCAGTATAACACATTTCAAAGTCCAGTGGGAGAGGGGGAATATCAAAAATGCCCTCCGCTTGCGCTCTGGGCAAATATAGCGGAAACTTCTTTTGATATAGGGCGTTTGTCGCGCTCTGCGGAGCGCTCCAAACGCATTTTTCACGGAAAGGGTCGTAAAGACAAGATACAGCCTTTCCCGCAGCGCCGCGCTTTCGCAGAAAGCGGCGCTGCAAATGCCGTTTTCCTCCACGACCCCACCTGTGAAAAAGGGGTTCAGAAACGCCCGCAGGCGTTTCTGAACCCCAAAATTATAGCAGTTTGCGTTTTTAATGCACAAGCAACATCCGCAAACTGCATATCGCAAATATGCCGTTTTAATGGGCACTATTTTTGAAAATTGCGATAAAAATAATATTTCCTTAGCTTATGCGCAAAGCAAACGCGGCGCGCATTTCAAATCGTTTTCTTCACGGGAAATCAGGCAAACACCGCCACGACCACCTGCATGGCTACGCCCACAAAGGCACCGGCGGCCCATGTCAGGCCGGTGATGAAGAGGTTCTGCTTCCACGAGGGGTTGGCGCGCCACAGCACCGCCAAGCCCACACCGGCACCGGTGCACAGACCCGCCACAAGGCTGGAAAAGCGCAGTGCACCCTCCACATACAGCTGGGTCAGCAGCACGCTGGCGGCGCAGTTGGGAATCAAGCCCACCAGAGCCGCCACCACCGGCTGGAAGAAGCCCATGCCGCCCAGCACCTCGGCGAATACGTCCTCGCCTACGCCCTCTACGATCATGCCGAACACCAGACTGAACACGAAGATGAACACAAAGATCTCCAGCGTGTGGCGCAGCGCTGCCTGCCAGATGGGCTTTTCGTTGCCCTCGGCATCGCTGTGCTCCTCGTGGCAGTCCACCTCGTCCGCATGGCCGGTGTAGCCGCCCCGCAGACCCTTGGGCAGCACGCCCCGCAACACAAAATCCAGCACAAAGCCCACCACGATGGCGTACAACACCTTGATGACCATCAGAACAGCCAACTTATCCCAGTAAGCGGGCATGGAGACCAGCAGCGGGATCGCTTCGTCGCTGGTGGCAAGGTACACCGCCATCAGCGTGCCCAGCGTGATGACCCGGGAAGCGTAGAAGTTGGACGCAATGGCGGAGAAGCCGCACTGCGGCACACAGCCCAGCACTGCGCCCGGCACAGCGCCCCAGCGCCCGCCGCCCGCCAGCAGCGTCTCGATGCGCTCGCCGTGGCGGTGCTCGATATACTCGATCAGCAGGTAGGCCAGAAACAGAAAGGGCAGCATCTTGGCGGTATCCACCAAGGTTTCGCCCAAAACATCCAGAAACAGTTCCATAAATAATCGCTCCAAAGACCCGCAGGGGGTCGTCTCTCAACAATTTGCAATCAGTTTGCATTTTCGTGCAGGGAAGATTATACACGATATGCTTCCCAATTGCAACACCAAATTGCAAATTGGTTGCAATTTTATGTTATGGAACGTTGCTGCGTGCAAAAAAGCGTGATTTCGAATGATCTCCGCGTCTTACGGGTTGCGGCACCCTACATTTGCAGCGTTGCTGCCGGTGAAATTTTCTGCTTGCCGCAAGCGTGCAAAAACGCTCCGCTGGGCCAGAGGCAGGGAGGGGTGTTCCGACTCCCCCCTCCCTACCTCTGGACTCCACCCACCCCGCAACGGGCCAAGGGCTGCTCGCCCTTGACAATCCTAAAGAAGTAGTCGAAGCACAAAAAAGCTAGCGCTGCGCCAGTCGGCGCTAGCGCTTTAACGCTTTTTTCGCTTCTCCATTTATAGCCCCTCAGTCGCTGCGCGACAGCTCCCCCAGGGGAGCAAGCGCACCCGCAGCGCCGCGCTTTCGTAGAAAGCGGCGCTGCAAATGCCGTTTTTCTCCACGACTCCACCTGTGAAAATGGGGTTCAGAAACGCCCGCAGGCGTTTCTGAACCCCGAAATAAAAAATAATATTTCCTTAGCTTATGCGCAGAGCAACGCGGAGCGCATTCCAAATCGTCCCACGCTGCAAGGAAGCCGCGGTCTGTTTTATCCCTTCAGCGGTACAAAGCCCACAAGGTCTTTGACGACCTCGCCGCCGATGATCAGACCGGCTACCGAAGGCACAAAGGCGTTGGAGCCCGGCACGGTGCGCCGTGCAGTGCACTTGCGCTGAGTGCCCGGGGGACAGATGCAGTGGTTCTTGCAGCTGATGGAGTCATCCTCGATGGGGGTCATGGCAGGCTCCTTGGAGTAGACCACCTTCAGGTGCTTGATCTTGCGCTTGCGGCACTCGGTACGCATCACCTTGGCCAGCGGGCAGACCGAGGTCTTGTAGATGTCGGTCACCTCAAAGCGGGTGGGGTCCATCTTGTTACCTGCGCCCATGGAGCAGATGATGGGGGTGCCCGCTTCCTTGCACTTCATCACCAGCGCCAGCTTGCCTGTAACGGTGTCGATGGCGTCCACCACATAGTCGTACTGGGTAAAATCGAAATCATCCTGCGTCTCCGGGCCAAAGAAGCACCGGTGGGTGGTCACCTTGATGTTGGGGTCGATATCGTGGATGCGCTGTTCCGCTACATCCACCTTATATTGTCCCACCGTGCTGCGGGTGGCGATGATCTGACGGTTGAGGTTGGTCAGGCAGACCTTATCGTCATCGATCAGATCCAGTGCGCCCACGCCGCTGCGTGCCAGCGCCTCCACCGTGTAGCCGCCCACGCCGCCGATGCCAAACACTGCCACCCGGGCGTGGTGCAGCTTTTCCATAGCCTCTGCACCCAGCAGCAGCTGAGTGCGGGAATACTGATCCTGCATTTTGTTCTCCTTACTTTTCTACGCGGGTGATGGTGCCGCCGCCCAGCACCACATCGCCCTGATACAGCACGGCAGCCTGTCCCGGGGTGGGGGCACGCTGGGGCTGGTCAAATTCCAGTCGGAAGCCGTTTTCTGCGGGGTAAACGGTGGCCTGCTGCTCGGCCTGATGATACCGGGTGCGGGCGGTGACCCGCAGCGGCCCGGTCAGCGCCGGGATGGCGATCCAGTTCACATCCTCTGCGTAAACGATGCGGTCAAACAGTTCACTTTCCGGCCCGACCGTAACGGTATTGGCCTGCATATCCTTGCCGCAGACGTACACCGGTGCGCCCAGCGCAAGACCAAGCCCCTTGCGCTGTCCCAGTGTGTAGCGCACCGCGCCGCTGTGGGTGCCCACCACCTTGCCGCTCTGATCCAGAAAATCTCCGGCGGGGTAGTGCTTGCCGGTAAACTGCTCCATAAAGCGGGCGTAGTCGCCGTCCGGCACAAAGCAGATATCCTGACTGTCGTGCTTTTGGGCGTTGATAAAGCTGTGCTCCTGCGCGATCTCGCGTACCTCGGTCTTGTGCAGCGCACCCAGCGGCAAGCGGATATGCGCCAGCTGCTCCTGCGTAAGGTTATACAGCACATAGCTCTGATCCTTGCCCTCGTCCAAGCCCTTTTTCAGCAGCCAGCGGCCGGTTTCTGCGTCCTGCTCCACCCGGGCATAGTGGCCGGTGACCACATACTCCATGCCGTGCTCTGCGGCCCAGTCCAACAGGTGGCGGAACTTCATATATTTATTGCAGTCGATGCAGGGGTTGGGGGTGCCGCCCGTCTCGTAGACGCGGATGAATTTTTCAATGATCTGTGCCCGGAAGTCGGCGGTGAAATCCAGCACCTGATACGGCATATCCAGCGCAAAGGCCACCTCGGCGGCATCCTCGATATCTTTTTCCGAGCAGCAGGTCTGGTAACCGGACTGTCCCAGCGTTTCGTTGTGGGTAAGCCGCATGGTGATGCCGGTGCAGTCGTAGCCTGCCTGCTGCATCAGGCAGGCCGCCACCGAGCTATCCACGCCGCCGCTCATGGCAATGAGGGCGCGGGGACGGTTTGCAGGGTTCTGAGTGGTCATAGATTCTCCTTTTATGGGTTCAACATACTAAAGCAGTAGTATAATACTACCGCAGCATAAACCGCTTGTCAAGACGCTATAATTTTCTGCGCCGCAGCCAGCAGCGCCGGTTTTTCGTTGGGATATTCTGCGTGGATGACGCCGTCCAGCAGCGCTTCCAGCACCCGGCGCAGCGCAGGCCCTGCCGGGATGCCCGCTGCCATCAGGTCGCGGCCGTTCACCGCCAGCTGGCTCACCCGGCAGCATACGCCGTCGGCTTCCAGCTGCCGCGCCCGCTGCGCCGCAAGGGCGCAATCCGGGGCATTCTGCGGGTGCAGCGCCGCGCACAGTGCACACAGCCGCTCCACGGTGCACAGCCCGTATCGGCCTAAAATCTGCCGAAGGTGGATATCACCGGGGTGTGCAGAAGCTTTCTCCTCGGACACGAGTCGGGCCATTCCATCGCCCGCCCTACTGCCTACGGCAGCAGGGTCCCACCCCAGCGGACGGTCCTCGGAGAAACTTCTGCACACGCCCTCCCCCGCCGTTTCCCGCACCAACACGGCGGTCTCCTCGATACAGACGTTGGAGCAGCGCAGCCGTTTGAGCACACGGCGGGTGGCGCTTTCGCCCAAACTGCGCAGCAGCGCCGCCCAGCGCACCGGCAGGTTTTTCTCCCCCGCCGGGCAGGCATCCACCACCGGCTTTGCGGCATCAAGTGCCGCCGGGGTCAGCTCCGGCAGTACCACCGCCAGCACTGCGGGTTCCAGATACGCCCCCGGCTGCGGGGCGGTCAGCAGCTTTGCCAGCTCCTCCTGAATGCGCTCGGCAGAGATGCAGTCCAAATGGGGTGCCAGCTGCCGCGCCGCCCGGGCGGTGGCAGCGTCCAGCGCAAAGCCGAACCTTGCGGCAAAGCGATACAGCCGCAGGATGCGCAGCGCATCCTCGGTAAAGCGCTGCTGCGGCTCCCCCACCGCCCGCAGCAGACCGTTTTGCAGATCTTTTTGTCCGCCAAAGGGGTCTACCAGCCCCTCGGCTTCATTATACGCTATGGCGTTGATGGTAAAATCCCGCCGGGCAAGGTCCTCCCGCACATCCGGTACGAACTGCACTTCGTCCGGGTGACGGCCATCGGTATAGCTGCCCTCGGTGCGAAAGGTAGTGGTCTCGTACAGCTGCCCGCCGTATTTGATGGTGACCGTTCCGTGCTGCAACCCGGTGGGGATGCACTGCTCTGCCCCAAACAGTTCCATCACCTGCTGCGGCAGGGCGCTGGTGCACAGGTCCCAGTCGTGGGCGGTGCGCCCCAAAAGGCTATCCCGCACGCAGCCGCCCACGGCATAGGCTGCGTAGCCCGCTGCGTGCAGGGTGTCCAGCAGGGCAGCTGCCCCGGGGTCAAGTGTCAGCTTCATTCCTCGTTCTCCTCGTAATGCAGGGTGATGCGCTTGCCGTCAAAGCCGCATTCTGCCGCCGGGAAGATGCTTTGCGCCTGTGCAAGCTGCTGTTCCGGGTCAGTGATCATGGGGGAATAGTGCACCAGCCACAGCCGCTTTGCCCCGGCCTTTGCAGCCAGCGCCGCGCTCTGTCCAAAGGTGCTGTGCCCCCACTGCGCGGCCTGCTCCTGCTGCTCCGGCAAAGCATAGGTGGCATCGCAGAGCAGCAGGTCTGCGCCCTGCGCCGCCTGCTCCAGCGTCGGGCAGGGCGCACTGTCGCCGGAAAAGACGAACCGCAGCCCCTTGCGGGGTGCGCCCAGCACCTCGGCGGGCTGCACCATGTGCTCTGCCAGCGGCACAGCCTGTCCCCGCTGCAAAAGCCGCCACTGGGTCACCGGTACGCCCAGCGCCCGCGCCTTTTCCGGGTCGAACCTGCCCGCCCGGGGCAGTTCCAGCCGGTAGCCCAGACTGCGTACCCGGTGCTTTGTTGCCACCGGCAGCAGCGCTGCCCCGGCGGGCCACCCATCCGAAAGCGCATCCAGCGCCACCGGCTGCCCGGCGCGGCAGACAAGCGGCTTTACCGCGTAGGGCAGCGGCCCGGTCAGGGCATACACCGCCCGCCAAACCTCCAAAAGCCCCTCCGGCCCCAGCAGCACCAGCGGGCGGGTGCGTCCCTGCGCCCCAAGGGTCTGCAAAAGCCCGGGCAGGCCAAAGATATGGTCCCCGTGGTAGTGGGTCAGGCAGATGGCGTCCGCACGCATCAGGTTCACCCCGGCGCGGCGGGCGGCGGTCTGGGTGCCCTCGCCACAGTCCAGCAGCAGGCTGTGCCCGCCGCACTCCGCCACAGCGGCGGTCAGGGCGCGCTCCGGCAGCGGCATGGTGGCAGCCGTGCCCAGCAGTGTAATGGTCAGCATAAGCAGTTCCTCCGTGGTTCTTCCCTGTTATCTTACCACAAACCCCGCCGGTGCACAATTCTTTCTGCTGCGTCATAAGCTGGGCAGAGCCTTGAAAAAGGAGGGCACAGCCTATGCAGCGCGATCGCAGAAAACGACATCCCCCCGCCCGGCACCCGGTGCTTTTGCGCCGGGTGCTGCTGGTGCTGTGCATTCTGGCGGTGCTGTGGCTGGGGTACAGCTGCATGATGCCGCAGCTACTTTTTTCTGCCCGGGGCACCATGATCTTTGTGCCGGACCCGCCGCTCCGGCGGTAAACGGAAAACACATTCCTTCAGCACCGCGCCATCCCCCGCCGCACAAGTCCATACTTGAAGAAAAACGCAAAATAGTGTATTATATAGTATTATGAGTATAAGGGGCACGCTGTGTGCCCTGACAGGGGGAACCTATATGGCTGATAAAAACTTTCTGACAGATATCATCGATGCCGACCTTGCCGAGGGCAAGGTGCAGCAGATCCACACCCGCTTCCCGCCGGAGCCCAACGGCTATCTGCACATCGGCAGCGCCAAGGCCATCTATATCAACTGGTCCATTGCCAACCAGTACGGCGGCAAATTCAACCTGCGTCTGGACGACACCAACCCCGCCCGCGAAGGCGAGGAGTATGTCAACAGCATCATCGAGGATCTGCACTGGCTGGGTGCCGATCCCAACGGCGGCATCTTCTACGGCAGCGATTACTTTGATAAGTGCTATGAGTACGCCGAGAAGCTGATCACCGAGGGCAAAGCTTATGTGGATGACCTGACCCGCGAGGAGATGCGCGAGTACCGCGGCTCCGATGCCGGCAAGCCCTCCCGCCCCTCTCCGTGGCGCGACCGCAGCCCGGAAGAGAACCTTGACCTGTTCCGCCGGATGCGTGCCGGTGAGTTCAAGGAAGGCGAAAAGACCCTGCGCGCCAAGATCGATCTGGCAAGCCCCAACATGAATATGCGCGACCCGGCCATCTACCGCATCAAGTACGCCGAGCATCACCGTCAGGGCAGCAAGTGGTGCATCTACCCCATGTACGACTTCGCCCACCCCATTCAGGACGCCATCGAAGGCATCACCCACAGTATGTGCAGTCTGGAGTTCGAGAACCATCGCCCGCTGTACAACTGGGTCATTGAGAACATCTTCGGTGCCGAGTTCCCCAAGCAGCGCGAGTTTGCCCGCCTGAACATGACCAACACGGTCATGAGCAAGCGCTATCTGCGTGAGCTGGTGGAGATGGGCATCGTGGACGGCTGGGACGATCCCCGTATGCCCACCCTGTGCGGTCTGCGCCGCCGCGGCTACACCCCCACCTCCATCTTCACCTTCGTGCGGGAGGCCGGCATCTCCAAGTCTGACAACCTGATCGATATGCGTCAGCTGGAAGCCTGCATCCGCAGCGAGCTGGATCTGACCGCACAGCGCCGCATTGCCGTGCTGGAGCCGGTCAAGCTGGTGGTGGACAACTACCCCGCCGACAAGACCGAGTACTTTGACGTAGCCAACAACCCCAACCGTGAAGCCAACGATACCACCACCCGCAAGGTCGCCTTTACCCGCGAGCTGTGGATCGACGCCGAGGACTTTGCCGAGGTGCCGCCTCCCAAGTTCAAGCGTCTGACCGTGGACGGTGAGGTGCGTCTGATGGGTGCTTATATCGTCAAGTGCACCTGCGTGGACAAGAACGCCGACGGCAGCATTGCCGCCATCCACTGCACCGCCGACCTCGAGACCGGCAACGGCAACCCCGCCGACGGCCGCAAGGTCAAGGGCACCATCCACTGGGTAAGCGCTGCGCACTGCGTGGACGCCGAGGTGCGTCTGTACGACAAGCTGTTCACCGAAGCCAACATGAACGGCATCCCCGAGGGCAGCGATTACAAGGACTACCTGAACCCGGAAAGCGTTACCGTACGCACCGGCTGCAAGCTGGAAGAGAGCCTGAAGGACGCAAAGCCCGGCGAAAAGTTCCAGTTCGTGCGCACCGGCTTCTTTACCCCGGACAGCAAGAACCCCGGCGTGTACAACCGTGTGGTCACCCTGCGTGACAGCTTCAAGCCCGCAAAATAATCACCCGCAAGGAGAAGATACCATACCATGACCGCAAAAATGACCCGTAATATCCTGCTCATGCTGGTGGCCACCGTGCTGATGGGCATTATGCTGAACCTGTATATCCACAACACCGGCACCGTACCCGCTGCCGACAACGCCGCTCCCCTGACCGACGGCAGCTACACCTCTGCTGCACAGGGCTGCATGGGCGAGGTGACTGTCACAGTCACCGTGACCGGCGGCAAGGTGACCGCCGTGCAGGTGGACGCTTCTGCCGAGACCCCGGAGCTGGGCGGCAAAGCCGCTGAGACACTGGCTGCGCAGCTGACACAGACCGGCTCCACCGCTGGTGCAGACGCTATAACCGGTGCTACCCTGACCAGCGAGGCCATCTTTACCGCCATGGACGCCTGCCTTGCGCAGGCGCAGTGATGCTGTAAACCACAGAAACAAAAACTGCCGCACAGTTGTGCGGCAGTTTTTTGTTTTACAGTGTGCTTTGCAGCCGTGCGCCGCTGGCGTACTGGGTGCGGCGGTCCATCTGGTTATCCAGCGGCTGACCGGCGGCATAGCGCCTGAGGTTGTGCGCAAAGATATCCACGATGTTGTCCAGTGTCTTGGGCAGGCTGAAGCCGCCGGTGACATGGGGCGTGATGATCACGTTGGGCTCTGCCCACAAGGGATGCTCCGGCGGCAGCGGCTCGGGGTCCGTCACGTCCAGCCCTGCACCGGAGAGCTGCCCGCTGTGCACCGCCGCCGCCAGTGCCTCGCCGTCCACAGCAGTGCCCCGTCCCACATTGAGCAGGATGGCACCGGGCTTGCAGAGCGCCATCCGCCCGGCGTTGAACAGATGCCGTGTCTCCGGCGTGTCAGGCAGGCTCAGCGCCACAAGGTCGGCCTGCGGCAGCTCTGCGTCCAGTTCGCTCTGCGCCACCACACGGGTGCAGTAGTCCGGGCAGGGGGTGTCCGGGTGCACGGTGCGGCGCACGCCCACCACCTCGGCTCCCAGCGCATGAGCCCGCCGGGCAAAGTTAGAGCCGATATCGCCCATGCCCACGCACAGCACCCGGCTGCCCGCGATGCTGCCCACAGAGTGGCCGGTGGGTGCCCAGCGGTGCTCCCGCTGGTTATCCCGGTAGGTGGGCAGCTCCTTGAGCAGGCTGAGCCACAGCGCCAGCATACACTCGCTGATGGCCAGCCCGTAAGCGCCGGTGGCGTTGGTCACGATGCAGCCCTCCGGCAGCACCCCCGGCTCCAGATAGTTATTAGGGCCGGCTGCGTTGGACTGGAACCACTCCAGATGATCGTTTTGCCGGATCAGCGGCACCGGCAGGTTGCCCAGCACGGCATCGGCCCACAAAGCATCCTCTGCCGTGGCGGTGTCCGGGGTGGTAAAACGGTATTCAAAGCCCTGCACTGCCTCAATGCGGGCTCTCTGCTCTGCACTGATGGGCAGGCAGACAAGGATATGTTTGGACATAATAGGGTCTCCTTCCCTCTTTTTGTCTATCATACCGCAAACTGCGCGGCAGTACAAGGGGCGGCTCTGCTGTTTTCAGCCGTACCCTATAAAAGAACAATGCCGGACAGCCCAAAAGCCGCCCGGCATCACATTTTTTCAGTCCAGCGCGCGGATAGCGTCCACCGTGCGCTTGTACTGCTCTGCCACCTTTGCAAACTGCTCCTGTGTACCCTCCAGCTGTCCTGCACGCAGGGTCTCGGTCAGGGTATAGGTGGGCGCGTATAGGTTGGAGAAGCCCAGATTCTGGCAGACGCCCTTGAGGGTATGCGCCCCGCGGAACGCCTCTTTTACATCTCCCCTGCGCAGTGCTTCCTCCAGGATCTGAAAGCTGTCGTCCTGCAAAAACATCCGCACAAATTTGCAGATCATGGCCTCGTTATACAGCCGCCCCAGTACCTCCTGATAGTCCGCACCCATTTTTTTATAGCATTCCTGTATCGTCATAGCTTACGCCGTGCCTTTCTTTTTCAGCTGTCGTTTACTTTCCCACCGCCGCATTTCACGGTGATACAGTGCTATGATAGCACCTTTCCACCTTTCTTGCAACTATAGTGCAACAAATTATGTGATTTATATAATTTTTGCCTTCTCTTTTCGGCAGTTGCACCAAAGCAGCGCCCTGTTCCCGTAAAAAGCACCTGTCATCGCATCCTTTCCTGCCTTTGTCGGATGCTGTTTGAATTTACTAAAAAAAAGTAAAAAAGACAGTTGACAAATCCCCCTTCTCATGCTAAAATAAACAAGTCGTCCGGCGTACGGATGTGCAACAAATGAATATGGGCGTGTTCCCGAGTGGCCAATGGGGACAGACTGTAAATCTGCTGCTTTCAGCTTCGGTGGTTCGAATCCACCCGCGCCCACCAAACAAGAAAAATCCGAACCTGTTTCCGATTGGAGAAGGGTTCGGATTTTTCGTTTTCTTCGGGTACAACAATGAAGGCTCCCGTGGACGGCGTAAAACTCCGATACCTTGTCATAGACCGTAACCACACAATAAGCGTTTGGAGGACACGATGATGAAGTACGATGCAAGAGCCTGTTCGTTCAACATGGATACCGGGTGCGTGGAGTTGACTCTCCAAGATGGGAGAAAAATTTCCATTGACTGCACCGGGGTCGAAGAGGCTCTGGATGTTACCATGGCACAGCGAACGGAACTGGACTATCTCATCTATAACGACCCGCTGGCGTATGCCGAACTGATTTTGAACGGAAACCCGAAGGAGTATCTGAAAAACGCAGCCGGAAGCCACGGACTGGAAGATTAAGGGCAAAAAAATAAGAGGTGTGCCCAAGCGGACACACCCCGGTAAGAAACATCTATGTAAAGCAGGGCGTTCCCTTCTCTGGGAGCGTCCTGCTGTTTTTATGCGGCAACAGGCAAGGCTTGTAGTGCTTCCTGCTCTTTCAGCCATTCCTCATATTCACGCTGGCCTTCTTCACTGTTGAAAAACTCAACCATGGAGGGATAAAAGCAACGTGCAAGGGTCTTGATTGCTTCATCCGGGTAGCCGGATTTGTTTAACTTCTTCTTTTTGTTCAAATGGTATCCTCCGAAAATCAAAGTTCCATATCTTGCCCACGCTTACGGTTTTGCTGCGGCACATTCATGGTGTGCTCCTGCTTGGGGGCAAGAATCTTTTCCAGAAAGCCACGCACCAGTTCGGGCGCACGGTGGAGAGCATCCAGATAGGGTTTCACGTCGTACCACAGGTCGTGGTACTTGTTGCTCCAACGAACGGCCTCTTTCTTGGCGGTGGAAAGTTCTTCTTTCAGGCGGCGGTTCTCCACATCCATCATATAGCCGTGGTCGGCTTGCTTTTTCAGCTTGGAAAACTCTTCTTCGGTCAGCGAATAGTTGCCGAGAAAGGTGCGCTTACCAATATAATCCAGATCGCGCGCATGAATGAGGGCTTCTTTCGTGAGCGTGGCCTTTTTCTGCACAGCGGCAAGTTCCTTCTCCTTTTTGGAGAGGGTCTGACTGGTTTTGGCAAGCGACTGCGCCTTTTGGTCGGCTTGGGCGGTCAGGCTGTCCAGACGTTCCTGCTCCCGCTGGACTTTGAACTGGGTGACGGTCAGGTGTTCTTCGGTGCTGCCGCGCTCACCGCGCTTTACATCCGTGTACCCGGCATTGCGCATAAAATTGAAGAAGTTGTCCTGCAAGATGCTGTACGACTTCTTCAGGACTGGTTTGCCGTTCTTTTGCAGGACAGTCTTTCCGGCATCGTCCAGCAGGGGCTTGGATGCCCACTTCTTGCTCCGGCTGACCTGCATGACAGTCTCCTTTACGGTGCCGACCAGTGCCTTGTCCTTGCAGCGTTTCGACCAGAGGATCTGCTTTTCCACCACAGGCACATAGACCACATGGAGATGGTAGTGGTAGACCTCCCGGCCTAGTGCTTCGGTCATGGCACGGTTGATCTCATCGGCGTGCATGACTGCCGAGAGGATATACTGCTCACCACCCACGATCTGAACGGCTGCTTTGTAGGCATCCGCATAGAATTGCTTGGCGAACTCGTAGCCACCGTGATTGTCAAAATAGGCCGAGTTGACATCAAAGACAAGCTCGCAATAATGGGTGGCATCCGGCTTCAGGCCGCGCGTTGAAATCGTACCAGCGGTTTCCAGTTGGGCGAACAGGTCAGTGTAGCTGGCGGTTGGCTTTTTGAAGTGGACGTTCCATGCAGCGCGCTGGGGGATAATATCGGGGTTCCGATAGCTGTCCTTTTCGCGCTCGTTGTGCTGCTGGGTGTTACCAACGGCCTTATCCGAAACGGCGAGATTCCGGACACTGGTGCGGTCAACGCCATCGTTTCTTGCCAAAGGGCATCCCTCCTTTCAAGGGGTACTGTTTAACACTCTTACTCATAATGCAGATGGTTTTGCTGATAAACGATAAAAATATATTGATTTTCAATTTAACGTGTGCTATTCTAAATGTGAAATCAAAGGGGGATGCAATATGGGTAAGAATGATTTTCGGGTTGATACAACTTCTTCCGAGAAAAAGACGTTTTTCAAAAAGAAACAAACACTTCTCGGACTGGCATTCTTACTGACTGTTCCGCAAATGTTCAGTGCAGTGATTCTTCCTATTCAATGGCTTTTGGGTGCAAGGCATGGAGTGGCTCTTAATGTCACTTCCATTGCATCGCAGGAACTGTATTTCCTTGTAATGACGATTGCCGGAATCTCTGTTTTGAAGATGATGCTTAGTGATAAAACTTTTTCTAAAACGCTGGTTCAATGCACTCGTCTTGAAGGCTATCTTATTGCGGTTGCATCTGTGATATTTCCGCTTTTACCGGGATATCAAGCGTCTGGTTCGACCTTTTTCTTCTGTGATTCAGTATTGCTGTTGCCTGGAGTACTTCTGATTATCATGGCTGAGTTGTTGAAAGAAGCTGTTGCGATGCAGAAGGAATTGAACGAAGTTCTTTAAGGGGATAAGAATGGCAATCATACTACGATTAGACCGCATTATGGCAGACCGAAAGGTTTCCTTGACAGAACTTTCTGAACGTGTTGGAATCTCTATGGCGAACCTCTCAAATCTAAAGACCGGAAAGGTTAGAGCAATTCGTTTTTCTACACTGGATGCAATTTGCCGGGAGCTTCATTGTCAGCCGGGAGACATTTTAGAATACGATGAAACATAGAAGGAGTCGGGACAGGTACATTCCGTTATGCGGCTTTTCTTTAGGCGAACAGCTTGTTTGCGGTGGGGAGATGCACTTCTTCGGAAGTGTAATAACCCACTATAACACTTTCATCCCTATGGGCTGCAAAGTGTAGTGGGCTCTTCGAGGACTCTCCGAGGGGGAACGTCTCCTGCGGGAAAGCTACGATCAAATTCGCACAATGCGAACTTGATTGCTCCGTACGCATCTGAAAAAATTGCGTACGGAATTCAAATAACCCGTACGGTCTGTACGGTGTACGGAAATCTAAAATACAAACGATAATACGTTTAAATTTTCTTCAATTTGCCGCGCGGGTGCGTACAAGTACAGACCGTACAGGTTGTACGAACTTCTTCCGTGAAAAAATGCACTTTTTATGGACAGGGGTGGACAAGCGGCTCGATGCCCACAAAGCCCCGCACCCTGCGGCCACCGGGCAGGGCGATGTTATGTACTGCACCAGAGTACCCCAAAGTGGGAACTCTGGTGTTTTTTTGTTTCCTGCCTGAATATACGGAACATTTTGCAGAAAGAGCAAAAAAGCGGCAAAACTGCAACGGAAAAAGAAAAATGCCCTCACTGGTTGCAGGGCTGCAACAGCAAGGGCAGAGAGGAAACCGTATATTGAACAAAACGGCAGAGCGTATTATAATGAGGAAAAAGCTCAAAAAGGAGGGCCGACCACATGGCACAGGAATATCTGCCCGCACCATCCAACATCCGTCTTGCGGACTTGATGAAAGAGCACAACATCAGCCAACCAGAGCTTGCCAAGGAACTCGGCTGCTCCAAGAGCACCATCAACCGTTTTATCAGTGGCGCAAAAGGAACTCTGACCCATGAGCAGGTGCTGAAGATCGCAAGGCTGTTCAACGTGTCCACGGATTTTTTGCTTGGAGAAACCAATATCCCCGACCGCAAGAATTACGACATTGCCGAACTGGGCTTGTCCGTAGAAGCCGCAAAGAACCTCTACACAGGGCGTGTCAATGCAGAGGTGATCAACCTGCTGTTGGAAAACGCCCGCTTTGCAGAGCTTACTTACCGCATAGCGCAGTATTTTGATGATACCTTTGCATCCGGTATCGCGGCACAGAACGCCATGCTCACGACACTGAGCACCCTGCTGCGCACAAAGGTCAAGACCCCGGAAGCAGCCAAGGCTGCAAAGGACATCAGCCTTCGGAGAAAGCCTGTGTACCAAGGCGACCTTGATGATATTGAGACGTACTTCATGGCAGCGGTCAAGGAGATCAAAAAGGGTATCGGGAGCCATTACGCCGAACAGGAAGCTATGAGTAAGAAAGTGGCAGAGAAGATATTCACCGAATTGACCAAGGGGCAGGATGTACAGCACCCAACGATTACAGCAGAGCAGCTGACGGATGCAATGTTGGACAGTGTTTCGGGCATGGAGGGAGCCACGCCGGAAGCACTGGAACAGCTGCGAAGCGGTCTGTTGGGAATCTTGCGGTCTGCCGCAGAGCAGGAAAACGCCCATGAAGCAGACGAATGAGCGACTTTGTGCGTTGGCACAGAAAGGCGATGCCGCGGCGCTGGACAGCCTGATCGACAACAACAAGTCCTTTATCGGCAAGGTGGCAAATGATCTCTTCCGCAGTATGAATCTGGCACAGGCTGGCTTGAACCTTGACACGGACGATTTGAAACAGGCGGGCAATCTGGGTTTGTGGAAGGCCGTGCCGAAGTTCGATGCAGCGCGCGGCATGAAGTTCCTGACCTATGCGGCTCCTGCCATTCATAACGCCATGATGGACATGGTACGGGATGCCTTTGCCACTTTTGAACAGCGGATGGTGACGGAGGATAAGGACGGTATCTGCTACCAGCGCGTTTCGCTGGACGATGTTCTGCCGGGAGAAGAGCAGCTGCGGCGCATTGAAGCCATAGCCGACCCTTATGCCATGCAGCCGCAGAGCATTATGGAAGAACAGGAATCACGCCGGGAGTTATATGAGGGCCTGAAACGGCTGACCCAACGGGAGCAGACCTATCTGCTGTACCGCTATGGCTTTACCGATGGCGAGGAACATCCGCTGATCGGCACGGCGATATACTTTCACCTGACAAAAGGCCGCGCCAAAAAGACGGAGGAACAGGCCATGGATAACCTGTGGCTGGAACTGCCGTGGTGGTTTGATTGAATGGGCAGAGAGGAATTGTGTCAAATTGACATAATTCCTCCCGATAAGAGGGATGTGAGCGAAAATGCTGGCAATGTATCTGGCAGTTCTGGATGACCAGAGCAGTGAAGAACAGTTTAAAGATGTATATAATACTTACAAGCGGCTGGTCTACCATACCGCTTACAAAATTATGGGCGATTCGTATCTGGCAGAAGATGTACTGCAAGAGGTGTTTTTGTACGTTGCCAAAAATTTTTCTAAAATTCATCGAGAAAACTGTCACAAACTTGCCGCTTATCTCGTTAGTTGTAGTAGAAGCCGTGCATACGATATGCTTCGCAAGCAGCGAGAAGAACCGCTGGAGGAAGTCCCGGACGCACCAGATGACGCCCCGGTGCCGGATGATGCAGCAGTCAGCACCGACAACATCGAACACCTGACAGAACTGATCGGACAGATGAAACCGATGTACCGTGACCCACTGCGCCTTTTGGCAATGGGCTACACCAACCAGGAGATTGCCAAATCGCTTGGACTGACGGACGAAGTGGTTCGGATGCGGCTTTTCCGTGGAAGAAAACTATTGTGGAAGGAGTTGAACAGCCATGAGTGAGAGGGCAGAAGTTTCTTTTGATGCTGCATTGATGATGGCACTCCGTGCAGATGCACAAAAAGAGCTGGATGAGCTGCCAAGTCCGGCCCAGCTTAAGGAACGCTACCCGGACACGTCCCGATGGGATGCTCGCCTGCAAGCGGCGTTGCATAAACGCCGCCCTGTGCTGAAACGGGTGCTTGTTGCAGCCCTGACGCTGGTAATTTTAACTCTCGGTGCGCTTGCAGTAAGCGCAGACTTC
>NZ_PRLD01000044.1 GCF_003287405.1 Faecalibacterium prausnitzii | reverse complement strand
CCCATTTTTGCAGTGCTTCCGAGCAAAACTCGCACATCGCCAGAGCGCACTTTGGAGAACAATGCCGCCTTTTTCGCCTCGGTGTCGGCATTGTGGATGAACTCGATTTCGTTTTCTGGAACCCCAGCGGCAACCAGCTTTTTGCGAATATCATCGTAGACATTGAAGTTGCCGTCGTTTTTCGGGGTGGAGAGATCGCAGAACAAAAGCTGGGTCAGCTTCTGGTCTTTGCCCTCTTCCCAGATTTTCAGCACATTCTGAACGCATACGTTCAGTTTGCTGTTGGGGTCGTCCGGCAGCATGGGGTTCATCAGGCGAACGTCCAAGCCAATCTTGCGCCCATCGTTGGTGACGCAGAGCATATTGTCCACGGACGCATCCACGATGCCGGAGTGGATATCTGCGGCACGTTTGCTCAGTTCCTGCACCATTTCCTTTTGAATTTCGGACGGCTTTGCCACCACGGTTTCAAACTTTGCGACCGGCACCGGCAGATGAAGCTGGTCGCTAGTTTTAATGTCCGCAACCTCCTTGAACATGGACATCAACTCCGGGAGATTGAAAAACTTGGCGAACCGGGTGCGGGCACGGTAGCCGGTACCCTCGGGATGGACTTCGTCAAGAGGTTTTCGGTAATTTTTCTAAATTCATCAGGTTGTCTGCAAGGAAGTCCCTTGTGACCTCATGTCTGCACATATCCTTGAACATCTTTTCAATCGGCTTTTTGGCGGTTTCGGACTGCTTCACGCACACAATAAAGGTGGTTTTGCCAATCTGCACCGAATAACTCGAATTCTGATTCTCCATTCGATTTCTCCTTTTATCGTCATTTTCTGAATTTGGCTGGCAGACTGGCAACTGTGGGTGTACCATGATTTTCTTGCCAGCCAAAATTTTCTGCCAGTCAAATGGTTTATTCCATCCAAAAGACCTTTTTGCGGCCTTCCACGATCTTGCTTTTCAGGGCATCGCCCAGTTCACGCTTGGCATCCCGGACGGTTCTGCCGGGGATGCCCCTTTCCAGCGCCGCCTTGTCGATGTCCTCGCTGAGCACCTGCTTTCCTCCGGCAAGCAGGGCGCAGATCAGGTCTTTAGCTTGCTGGGTCTTGGTTTCCCGCTGCGGCTCGATGCCGGACAGCATTTCGTCTGCGGTAATGTCGTACTCGCCGACCCAGCGAAAACCGCCCTCGTCCCCCAAAGAGAACGCCAGCGACACGCCCGGCGGGGCAAGGGAACTTTTCTCATGGGTCAGGATGCGCATGGTGGGGTCGTGCTTCAGCTTGCCGATGAACATGACGCTGCGGACGGCGGCTGCAATGTCGATGGAGCCGAGGCCCCGCTGCAGGCTCTGCATTCCGGCGGCTTTGTTCAGGTGCCCAATCAGCAAAATAGCGCAGCCTGTTCGCTGCGCTACCTGTCCCAGCCGCATGAAGATGGGGCGCACTTCGTTTGCCCGGTTCATATCCACGTCGGCACCGAGATATGCCTGAATCGGGTCGATGATGACCAGTCGGGCGTTGTTCTCGATAATGGCTTTTTCAATTCGTTCATCGGAGAGCGTCAGCTGCACATCGCTGTCGTCAATGACCAGCACCCGGTCAAGGTCTGCCCCGGCCTCGATCAGGCGGGGCTTGACCGTATCGCCCAGACCGTCCTCAGCGGTCTGGTAGATCACGTTGAAGGGCTCCATGCGCTCCATGTTGGGCAGCAGCTTTCCGTTGGTGCAGGCAGCGGCAAGGTGCATGGCAAAATAGGTCTTGCCCTCGCCCGGATTACCTTGCAGAACACTGAGCTTTCCAAAGGGCAGATACGGCTTCCAAAGCCATTCCACCGGGGTCAGCTCCACGTCGCTCATGCGGATGATCTTCACCGTTTCCGGTTTTGACGGCTCTTTCAGCACGATGCTTTTGAAATAATTGCGGTTCGGAATCTCTGCCCGGTGCACCAGAACGTCGTTCCAGTCCTTCATGCAGGGCTGGATGCGGGTCACGCTCACGGTGTCCGGTAGCAGCCCCGCCAGCCGCTTGCAGGCATCCTCTCCAGCTTTATCGGCATCCAGACAGAGGAACACCCTCTCCACGTCCGGGCGTTCAGAAAGAAACTGCCGCAACGCCTTGCCCGACACCCCGCCCAGCGACAGATAATTGTGCTGCTGCCAGTTTTTCGGAAACAGTTCGATGAAAGACAGCAGGTCGATGGGGGCTTCAAAGACCAGCAACTGCTTGTCAGTGCCACGGTGGGCAAAGCCAAACGCCTTTTCTGCACCGGCCGCATCCTGCCGAAACTTTTCCCGAATACCACGGCTGCTTGCGTAGCGGGGATGCCCGTCTGCATCCCGCCCCACAAAGACCGCGTTGTGGTGGGCGGCGTCCTCGTAAATATCTCCGGCAGCGATGAAGAAATTCACCAGCGAGGGACTGAGTTTCCGTTCCTGCGTCAGATAGTTCAAGATGTTGGCGTTGGTGACGTTCCGCATTGGCAGACGAAACGCCGGAGAGGGGGCGGGGTCAGCCTCCGGCTGAACTTCGCCCGGCTCTCCGGTCAGCATCTGCACCGCTTCGGGGAAGGACTTGCCGTAAAATTCCATCACGAAGTCCACCGGAAAGCCGCCCTTGCTCTGGCTGTGCCGGAACCATTTGTTTCCGCAGACAGTCAGGCTGTCGTGGGCTTTCCAGCGATACTCCTTTCCGCTGCGCACCAGCGTTTCGCCCTGCGCCCGGAGAAAATTTTCCAGATCCACCGCATTGGCTTTGTCAATCTGGGCTTGGGTGTAGGTCATGCTGCTTCCTCCTTAAAGCTCCTGTGTTTGATTTTTTTGCTTGGTTTTCTTCTGGAATTGCGTTGCCTTGGCTTCTTCCAGCTTTTTCAGCACCGATTCCTTCTCCGGCATCTTACCGCCCGGTGCAGAAAGCTGCTGTTTATTCAGCACCATGTCGATAT
>NZ_PRLD01000015.1 GCF_003287405.1 Faecalibacterium prausnitzii | reverse complement strand
CCCATTTTTGCAGTGCTTCCGAGCAAAACTCGCACATCGCCAGAGCGCACTTTGGAGAACAATGCCGCCTTTTTCGCTTCGGTGTCGGCGTTGTGGATAAACTCGATTTCGTTTTCCGGCACACCGGCAGCAACCAGCTTTTTGCGAATGTCATCGTAGACGTTGAAATTGCCATCGTTTTTCGGTGTCGAGAGGTCGCAGAATAAAAGCTGGGTCAACTTCTGGTCTTTGCCTTCCTCCCAGATCTTCAGCACGTTCTGAACGCATACGTTCAGCTTGCTGTTGGGGTCGTCCGGCAGCATGGGGTTCATCAGGCGAACATCCAAGCCGATCTTACGCCCATCGTTGGTGACGCAAAGCATATTGTCCACGGACGCATCCACGATGCCGGAGTGGATATCTGCGGCACGTTTGCTCAGTTCCTGCACCATTTCCTTTTGAATTTCGGACGGCTTTGCCACCACTGTTTCAAACTTCGCTTCGGGAACCGGCAAATGAAGCTGGTCAGAGGTTTTAATGTCCGCAACCTCCTTGAACATGGACATCAATTCCGGGAGGTTGAAGAACTTGGCAAATCTCGTTCTCGCCCGATAGCCTGTACCTTCCGGTGCAAGCTCGATGGCGGTGGTGGTCTCGCCAAAGGTGGATGCCCAGCAGTCGAAGTGGGTCAGCTTTTTCTGCTGCAAGGTGCTGTATTGCAAGTACCGCATGACCGTGTACAACTCGGTCATGGAATTGCTCACGGGCGTGCCCGTGGCGAACACCACGCCCCGCCCGCCGGTGATCTCATCCAGATAGCGACACTTGCCGAACATATCGCTGGATTTCTGGGCTTCGCTGGTGGATAATCCTGCGACATTACGCATTTTTGTCGTGAGGAACAAATTTTTGAACGCATGTGACTCGTCCACAAACAGGCGGTCAACGCCCAACTGCTCGAAGGTAACTACATCATCCTTTCGCTCATCGGAGCGCAGTTTTTCCAGCTTGGTTTCCAGCGTTTTCCGGGTCTTTTCCATCTGCTTGATGGAGAAATTCTCGCCTGCGTGGACTTTCAGCTCATTGATGGCGGCAAGCGTTTCATAAATTTGCTCCTGAATGATACGCTCCTGCCGCTCAAAGGACAGCGGAATGCGCTCAAACTGACTGTGCCCGATGATGACCGCATCGTAGTCGCCGGTGGCGATGCGGGCGCAGAATTTTTTGCGGTTGGCGGTCTCAAAGTCCTTGCGCCGTGCCACCAAAAGTTTGGCGTTAGGGTAGAGGTTCAAAAACTCCGATGCCCATTGCTCTGTCAGGTGATTGGGCACGACAAAAAGGCTTTTCTGGCACAGCCCCAGCCGCTTTGCTTCCATAGCTGATGCCGCCATTTCGTAAGTTTTTCCGGCACCAACTTCGTGTGCAAGCAGCGTATTACCGCCATAAAGCACATGAGCGATGGCGTTGCGTTGGTGCTCCCGGAGGGTGATTTCCGGGTTCATGCCAACAAAGTGAATGTGGGAACCGTCATACTCACGGGGTCTGGTGCTGTTGAACAACTCATTGTACTGTTTCACCAGCGCAATGCGCCGCTGGGGGTCTTGCCAGACCCAGTTGGCGAAAGCATCCTTGATGACCTGTTGCTTCTGCTGCGCCAGCATGGTCTCCCGCTTGTTCAGCACACGTTTCGGCTTGCCCTCGGCATCCTCGATGGTGTCGTAGATGCGGACATCTTTCAGGTTCAGGGTCTCCTCCAGAATCTTATAGGCATTGGCACGGCTGGTGCCGTAGGTTTCGGAGGAGATAATATCCCCTCTGCCGGTGGCAGTCTTGCCCTCCACACGCCATTCTGCGGTATAAGGAGAATATCTCACCTTGACTGCATGGCGCAGATAGTAGGGAATCTGGAACGTCTCGGTCATAAACTTCTGGATAATGTCCGGGTCCAGCCAAGTAGCACCCAGCCATACATCAATTTCAGATGCTTCCAGTTCTCTGGGCTGCGCCTTTTCCAATGCTGTAACATTGACGGCAAACTCCGGGTTTGTCTCAGCGGCGAACTGTGCCATCCGCAGCTTTGCCCGGACATCGCCGGACAGGTACTCGTCTGCCATCTGCCAGCCTGCTTCCGGGTCGGTGGGGTCGGCGGCAGGGTCTTTGAAGATCACACCGGAAAGTTCGGTGGTAATGCGCCCGTACTCACCGGGAGTGCCCAGCAGTTCTGCCATATAGGGCAAGTCCACTTTGCCATGCTCACCAATAGACACCGCCAACGCTTCACTTGGCGTATCCACGCTGGTGACGGTGCGCTCCGGGCGAATGGTGCGCTGAGTGAACATGTCTGCCTTTGATTTCAGCTGTCCCTGTTCATCCAGATTTTCCAGAGAGCAAAGCAGGTAGTAGGAGCTGTCATCTTCAAACAGCCTGCCGTTTTTCCGGTCATTCAGCAGACCGTACTTTGCGGTAAAGGCATCGTAGGCGGTGTTCAACTTTGCCTGTGTCGCCTTAATATCGGCATCGGGGTAATCCTCCAACTGCTGCTGAATCAGGTCGTTGACGATCTGCCGCAGCTCCACCATGCCGGTGACGCGCCCCTTGGCGGTGTCGGACAGTTCTACCTGCGTCATCACGGAATTTTCCCGGTAGAACACTTCACTGTCCACCACGGTGTAGGAGAAGTTCTTGACCTCCGGGTCGGCAGGCAGGGTGCGCCGGGTGGCTTCTTCCTCGGCAATGTCGGGAGCGTCCACCTCGGCGGCGGTGTACTGCCCCTCGATGTGCTTCACCGCCTCGGCAAGCTGGTCTGCAAGGTTTGTGCCCTCAAGGGGCGCAACGGTCAATTCCTCTCGTCCGTACTGGGTGCTTTCGGTGGTCATCTCGCCCAGCACCATCTCCGGGTGGTCTACAAAATACTGGTTGATGGCAAAGCCGTCTTCCGTTTTTCCAAGCTGCACCCAGTCCGGCTCATGGTCGATGGGGCGGTCACGCTTCTGCAAAAAGATAATATCACTGACAACATCTGTGCCAGCGTTGGCACGGAACGCATTATTCGGCAGACGGATAGCCCCCAGTAGATCGGCACGTTCTGCCATGTGCTTGCGGGCGGTGCTGTCCTTGCTGTCCATGGTGTAGCGGCTGGTGACGAACGCCACCACGCCGCCCGGTCGCACTTGGTCGATGGCTTTCGCAAAGAAATAATTGTGGATACTAAATCCCAGCTTGTTGTACGCCTTATCGTTGACCTTGTACTGACCAAAGGGAACATTGCCCACCGCTAAATCGTAGAAATCACGTCGGTCGGTGGTCTCAAAACCGGCTACGGTAATGTCAGCCTGCGGGTACAGTTTTTTCGCAATACGCCCGGTGATGCTGTCCAGTTCCACGCCGTACAGTCGGCTGTTCTGCATAGAATCTGGTAACATACCAAAAAAGTTGCCCACGCCCATGGACGGCTCCAAAATGTTGCCAGACTGGAAGCCCATCTTCTCGACCGCATCATAAATAGAGCGAATCACCACCGGGGAGGTGTAGTGGGCGTTCAGGGTGCTGGAACGGGCAGCGGCGTATTCGTCCTCGGAAAGCAGTCCTTTCAGTTCGGCGTGTTCCTTTGCCCAACTGTCCTTGCCGGGGTCAAAGGCATCTGCCAGACCGCCCCAGCCCACATATTGCGAAAGCACCTGCTGCTCCTCGGCGGTGGCACCACGATGCTCCTGTTCCAGCTTGAACAAGGTGCGGATGGCTTCAATGTTCCGGGCATATTTCTGTTTTGCGCCGCCCTCGCCCAGATGGTCGTCCGTGATGTGGAAGTTCCCGGCAGGTTCCGGCGCAGGTTCAGCATTCAGGGCTTTATCCAAGGCAGCAGCATCCGGGAAAGTCTGAACTTTTCCATCCACCACGGCAGAGATAGGCAACGCATCCAGTTCCCCGTCAGAGAGTTGCGGCTCGTCCTGTTCCTGTTCGTACAATTCCCGGACAACCGCCAGTGGTTCTTCCCGGAAAATCGGCATCCGCATTTCTGCCAGTGCCACATCCTGCAGGGTCACGCTGTCCTTATCGAAGTTGACGTTATCCACCCGGAAGGCTCGCCCCTCCATGTGGACGGTGGCTCCCAGCGGCAGATAATCTTCCCGGCGCAGATACTTCGTCTGGTGATGAGTGCCGTCCTCATTTAGCCCGGCAAGATAGACGTTCTCGCCGCACTGCCACAGCTGCTTGGCACGGTGCGCCCACTGGTCGCGGGGAAAGCCGATGACCGGGACGGTGCCCAGTGCTGTTTCTTTTTCCAGAAGTTTGCCGCCCAGAAGTTCACTGACTTTTTGCGCGTCATCTGCGTAAAACTCAAACTGTCCGTTCTGCTCAAAGCCCACCAGCGCATCCGGGTGCTGCTCCTTCAAGGCATTGTACTCGGTGGCGGCATCCAGCGGCAGCAATGCCGGGCGTTCCTCCGCCTTGCTGTGGTAGTGTTCCAGTTCTTCATCCGTGACACTGACCAATTCCGAGAAATCCAGAGCTTCCAGTTCAGTTTCGGTCAGATCTTCCAGACTTTCGTACTGCCGCTCGTCGATCAGCACTTCACCCAGATACCGGTCCACTTGGTATCCCACCAAATCCACATTAACTTGAATGGGAATCAAGAGGCCGTGAGTTCGATTCTCGCCACTCGGACCATAAAATCCAACGATTTCACGTTAGAAATCGTTGGATTTTTTTGCTTATAGGCTGGCCTTATTTGGTTTTGACCACAATTTTGACCACAATGCGGGCGATTTTATCTGGTCGATCGCAGGGGCAAGTGGGCTTTTCTGGACGCAACAGCATCTGCTGCGATATGCGAGCCAGCGTTGATGCCAACGCTTTGAAAAGATGGCTCACGATAATTCGTGCCGTTCCGTCCAATTTTCAGGCCGAAAACGCCTCGCTGAACAACTGGATCGCACTCTGCCGAATGGATTCCTGAACATGGAGATAATGCTCAGTCATTTCGGTATCGGCATGGCCTACGATGCTCTGGATGGTCTGAATATCCACGCCCAATGCCTGCATATTGCCTCCTTCCTGATGTCAAGTTGTTTCGGGAATAGCTTCTTGATACTTGTTCATAAGGGACGAGTAGGATTCTCCGCCCTGCTCAAAGGACGGGGCAGCGATTTCCTGTGTGTGGTTCTGGTAAGAACGTGCAGCATTGAAAACAGACCAGTCATACTCATACATTGCCTGAATCACTTCAATGCTCATGCCAGCGTCCTCATACTGCTTGCGCATGATAACCCACTGACGGTCAAAGTTTTTCTTTTCCAAACCATAATTAAAGCCCATGTGTAACCTCTAAATTTTCGATAAAACGTGAAAAGTCGAAAACTTGGAGATGCTACGGATATTTCGCCGCTTGGGGCATGGTGGAGATCGTAAACTTTCTCAACGACAAGGGAGTCCGCAATATGCTGGGCGGCAAAATGACCCACAGCAGCGTGAATACCATGCTGAAGAACCGCCGGTACATTGGCGAATTGTCTTTCAGGGATATCATTGTGCCGGAAGCGATTCCAGCTATCGTTCCCAAAAAACTGTTTGACCGGGTGCAGAAGCGTATGGTGCCGTGCGATCTTATAACTTATATTGCATAAAATTGCCATTGTGAACAAACCCAAAATTGGAGTACAGCTTTATTCTCATATCGGATGCTGTTATTTGGATAACTCCGCATCCGTATTCTTTTGCATCATTTATCACCCGGGAAAGCAATTCTCTTGCGATGCCTTTTCTTCTATAGCTTGGCGCAGTAAACAGACTGGACAGTAACCCTATTTTCCCACTTGGACATCCGAAATAAGGCGCGCTCGCCCGAATTACAGAATATACTCCATCTGCCGCTCCTTGGTCTTCATGCCCATTTTTTCGTAAAAGTGCTCTGCCGAAGTGTTTCCCGCCCAGACGTTCAGGGTCACCTCGTAGCAGCCCAGTGCTTTTGCCTGCTGCTTTACATAGTCAAACAGACTTTCCCCGATGTGCTGTCCGCGCGTCTGCTTGTCAACGCAAAGGTCATCAATGAACAGCGACTTGAAGGGCACCATGTTGGTGGAAAAAGGCTGCTCCTTCAGCTGACAGAAGGCATAGCCCATGCACACATCCTCCTCGTTCACGGCAACGTAGATGGGCTTATCCTCCTGCTTCAAAAGCGCTGCCAGTTCACAGACGGTGTATTTTGTGGTGCCGGGAATAAAAATATCCGGGCGTATCTCTGCGTGGATCTGCAGCACCTGCCCCAGCAGCGCAAGCAGTCTGGGAATGTCTTTTTCCTCGGCTTTACGAATGTTCATTTGTACTTTGCCCCTTCCATTTTCTGGCTTTTGCATTTCCAGTATACCACACCGGGCGGCACCTGAAAAGAGAAAATGCACCTCCCGATAGCAAACAAAAACGCGAGTGACCGTTTCAGCCACTCGCGTTTTTGATGTGCTGTATTATCCGTCCAATTTTTCCTGCGCCCGGTACTGCAGCGCTTCCAGCAGGGAGTCCTCGTCCAGCAGGGTCTTACCGGCAAGGTCGGCCACGGTGCGGGCTACCCGCAAAATGCGGTCGTGCGCCCGGGCAGAAAGCCCCAGTGCATCGTAGGAGCTGCGCAGCAGCTGCTCGGCACCGGGGGTCATGCGGCAGATGCGCCGCACCTGCCCGGCGTTCAGCTGGGCGTTGCAGTGCACCCCCTTAAAGCCCGGCGCTGCGTAGCGCTTGGCCTGAATGGCGCGGGCAGCAAGCACCTGTTTGCGCAGCTCCGCGCTGCTCTCGGAGGGTGCGGCGGCGTGCAGCTCGTCAAAGGCGATGGGGTCCATCTCCACGCACAGGTCGATGCGGTCCAAAAGCGGGCCGGACACCCGGCTGCGGTACTGCCGCACCGCGCTGGGCGAGCAGGTGCAGGCGCGGGTGGGGTGGCCGTAATAGCCGCATTTGCAGGGGTTCATGGCGGCTACCAGCTGGAAGCGGCTGGGGTAGGTGGCGCTTCCGGCGGCGCGGCTCACGGTGATCTGCCCATCCTCCAGCGGCTGGCGCAGCACCTCCAAGCTCTCGCGGGAAAACTCCGGCAGTTCGTCCAAAAACAGCACCCCGCAGTTGGCAAGACTGCACTCGCCCGGGCGGAACTGCGCCCCGCCGCCGGCAAGGGCGGCAGCGCTTGCCGAGTGGTGCGGGCTGCGGAAGGGACGGGCAGAGATCAGTCCGCGCCCCTGCGGCAGCTGCCCGGCGATGGAGTAGATCTTGGTCGTCTCCACTGCTTCCTCCCGGGTCAGGGGCGGCAGGATGCCCGGCAGGCGCTTTGCCAGCATGGATTTGCCGGTGCCGGGTGCGCCCGTCAAAAGCACGTTGTGCCCGCCTGCGGCTGCAATGACCATGGCGCGCCGCGCCAGCGACTGTCCCATCACGTCCGCAAAATCCGGCACCTGCTGCCATGCGTCCTCCGGGTCAAAGGGGATGGCGGCGGCAGGGGAGAGGGGACGGGTGCCCTTCAGCGCTTCCACCACCTCCCGGGCGGTGTGGGCAGGGTAGACGGTCATGGTGTCGGCGCAGGCTTCGGCTGCTTCGGCGGCGTTCTCTGCCGGGACGTACAGCGCCCGGATGCCGTACTCGGCAGCGGCAAGCGCCATGGGCAGCACGCCGGACACCGGACGCAGACTGCCGTCCAGCGCAAGCTCGCCCAGAAAGGCGGCGTCGGCAGGCACTTCTTCCAGCTGTCCGCTGGCGGTCAGCAGCGCCAAAAGCAGCGGCAGATCGTACACCGGGCCGGTCTTGCGCACATCGGCAGGAGCAAGGTTGATGGTGATGCGCCGGTCGGGGAAGCGGAAGCCAAGGTTTTTGATGGCAGCGCGCACCCGGTCGGCGCTTTCCCGCACGGCAGAGTCCGGCAGACCGACGATGGAAAACGCGGGCAGCCCGCCGGAAACATCGGCTTCCACCGCAACGGCAAAGCCGCGCAGTCCGTTCAGGCCAAAGCTGTTGGTCACAGAATACATGGTGTCCCTCCCTGCATGGCGCATGGTTTGTCAAAAATGCCAAAAGTGGAAAATAATGGATATATCTACTATGCTTCGACAGTTTTTTCTGTTTGAAATCATTATAGTAAAGCACAGGAAAGTTGTCAATGCAGCAGAAAGGAGAACGAGAGATCATGACAAATGGGGAATGCTGCCGTTATATCCGTACCTATTCAGAGCTGGAGGGGCTGCAGCACGCCTGCACGCTGGTATACTGTGCCGCTTCCACCCCACAGGGGGTGCTGGCACAGCTGCGCCGGGAGCAGGGCGGCAGGGTGCGCAGCAGCACGGTACTTGCTCCGGCAGACAGCTTTGGCCGGATAATGCGGCTGCTGCGCTACCTGTGCGAAAACGGCGTGGGGCCGGAGCAGTGGCTGGAGGTGCTGGAGGATGTGCACCAGCCCTACCAGCTGCTGGATACATCAAAAAACGCAATGAACATAGCGGAAGAACCGGTTTTTTGTGGTATTTGTCGGTTTTAAGGGCACAAACTTCGGCCATTTTACGCAATTGACATAAGCGGAGCAAGAGTTTATAGTATAAGTAGGTTTATACAAACCATTTCGATCCGGGGAAAAAGATTTTAAACAAAGGTAAGGTGTACAAGATGTATCTGGATGAATATAAGCGCTGGCTGGCAGCGGATCTGGAGGATGCAGACCTGAAGCCGGAACTGGCAAAGGTCGAAGGCAATGACGATGAGATCAAGGATCGCTTTGCTGTGGCGCTGAAGTTTGGCACCGCAGGTCTGCGCGGCGTGCTGGGTGCCGGCACCAACCGCATGAACATCTACGTTGTCCGTCAGGCAACGCAGGGTCTGGCAAACTGGGTGCTGACCCAGGGCGGTACCCAGACCGTGGCCATCAGCTACGACAGCCGCCTGAAGAGCGATGTCTTTGCCAAGACCGCCGCTGGCGTTCTGGCAGCCAACGGCATCAAGGTGCGCATCTATGATGCCCTGATGCCCGTGCCTGCCCTGAGCTTTGCTACCCGTTACTATAACTGCAACGCCGGTATCATGGTCACCGCTTCCCACAACCCTGCCAAGTACAACGGCTACAAGGCCTACGGTCCGGACGGCTGCCAGATGACCGATGACGCCGCCGCCATCGTCTATGACGAGATCCAGAAGACCGATGTGCTCACCGGTGCAAAGTACATCTCCTTTGCCGAGGGCGTGGAGAACGGCATGATCCGCTTTGTGGGCGACGACTGCAAAAAGGCGCTGTATGATGCCATCGAAGCACGTCAGGTGCGCCCGGGTCTGTGCAAGACTGCCGGCCTGAAGCTGGTGTACAGCCCGCTGAACGGCTCCGGCCTTGTGCCCGTGACCCATGTGCTCAACGATATGGGCATCACCGATATCACCATCGTGCCCGAGCAGGAGTACCCCAACGGCTACTTTACCACCTGCTCCTACCCCAACCCCGAGATCTTCGAGGCGCTGAAGCTGGGTCTGGAGCTGGCCACCAAGACTGGTGCCGACCTGATGCTGGCTACCGACCCCGACGCCGACCGCGTGGGCATTGCCATGAAGTGCCCGGACGGCAGCTATGAGCTGGTTTCCGGCAACGAGATGGGCGTTCTGCTGCTGGACTACATCTGCGCTGGCCGCATCGAGAAGGGCACCATGCCCAAGGACCCCGTGGCAGTCAAGTCCATCGTGTCCACCCCGCTGGCAGACGCTGTGGCAAAGCACTACGGCGTGGAGATGCGCAATGTGCTGACCGGCTTTAAGTGGATCGGCGACCAGATCGCAAACCTCGAAGCTGCCGGTGAGGTCGATCGCTTCATCTTCGGCTTTGAGGAGAGCTACGGCTATCTGGCTGGCCCCTACGTCCGCGATAAGGACGCCGTCATCGGCTCCATGCTCATCTGCGAGATGGCCGCTTACTACCGCAGCATCGGTTCCTCCATCAAGCAGCGTCTGGAAGAGATCTACGCTCAGTACGGCCGCTACCTGAACAAGGTGGACAGCTTCGAGTTCCCCGGCCTGACCGGCATGGAGAAGATGGCTTCCATCATGCAGAAGCTGCGTGACCAGCCCCCTGTGGAGCTGGCCGGCCATAAGGTGGTCAAGGTGACCGATTACAAGAAGCCGGAAGAGACCGGCCTGCCCGCTGCCAACGTGCTGATCTACACGCTGGAAAACGGCGCTACCGTGGTGGTGCGTCCCTCCGGCACCGAGCCGAAGATCAAGACCTACTTCACCACGCTGGGCAAGGATCTGGCGGAAGCACAGGCACAGAAGGACGCTCTGGCTGCTGCCATCGAGCCCATCCTGAAGTAAAACTATCCCAAAGCATCCGCGGGGCTGCTGCACGTTTTTGTGCAGCAGCCCTTTTTTGTGCTCCGCAGAGCGTTGAGCATGGTAAAAGCCTTATGGAGATGCTGCAAAGTTTACCGCCACCGCGAAAAGCCGTCCCCTTGGGGAAGGTGGCTGCGAACGCAGTGAGCAGACGGAAGGGGTTAGCCTGCTACCCCTAATACCACCTCAGGCGCTGACGCGCCAGATTCCCCCTTTTGTCACCTGCGGTGACATCTTCCCACGGAGCGGGGGTAGTCTTACTACAGCACAGATGCACTTTTGCTGTGTAAAATCGGTTGAAGTTTGCGCTGTGATACGCTATAATAAAACATGGTTTATTATAAGCAGCTGTGGGCGCGCAGCGCGGCACAGCAGCAGGGTAGGTGGAAGAGATGGAAAAAACTGTATCGGCAGTATTGGTGGCGGCGGGCTCCTCGACCCGCATGGGCTTTGATAAGCTCAGTTTTGATCTGGGGGGCGAAACGGTGCTGCACCGCAGCATCCGCGCCTTTGCCCAGTGCCCGCAGGTCACCGAGCTTGTGCTGGTGGCGGGCAAAAACCGGGATTTTGTGGCGCAGCAGGCGGCGGACTGCCCAAAGCCTGTGCAGATCGTAGCGGGCGGGGCTACCCGCGCCGAGAGCGCAAAAAACGGTGTGCTGGCAGCGCACGGAGAACTGGTGGCGGTGCACGATGCCGCCCGCCCCTTTGTGAGCGCGGCGGTCATTACGGCGGCGCTGGAAGCCGCTGCCCGGTGCGGCGCAGCAGCCCCGGCGGTGCCGGTGAAGGATACCATCAAGGCCGCTGCCCGGGGCGATGGCAAGACTGTGCCCCCGGACTGCGCGGTGCAGACGACCCCGGACCGCAGCACCTTGTATGCGGTGCAGACCCCCCAGTGCTTTGACCGTGCAGCGTATCTTGCGGCACTGGCGGAGCTGGACGAGACCCGCGCCCGCCTTGTTACCGATGATTGCAGCCTGTTTGAGCTGACCGGACGCCCGGTGCAGCTGACGCAGGGCGACTATGCAAACCTGAAGATCACCACCCGGGAGGATCTGCCCCGCCCGGCACAAAGAAAGGAAACGGAAATGCGTATTGGACACGGCTATGATGTACATCGTTTGGTAGAGCAGCGCAAGCTGATCCTTGGCGGGGTGGAGATCCCCTTTGAAAAGGGTCTGCTGGGCCATTCGGACGCAGACGTGCTGACCCATGCGGTGATGGATGCCGTGCTGGGCGCAGCGGCGCTGGGGGATATCGGCCAGCATTTCCCGGACAATGACCCGGAGTACGCCGGTGCCGACAGCCTGAAGCTGGCCTGCCGCGTGGCACAGATCCTCAAGGAGCACGGCTGGCGCATTGAGAACATCGACGCCACCCTGCTGTGCCAGCGCCCCAAGCTTGCACCCCATATCCCGGCCATGCGCGCCAATCTGGCGGCGGCTTTCGGCCTGCCGGTGGAAGCGGTAAGCGTAAAGGCCACCACGGAGGAGCATCTGGGCTTTACCGGCGAGGGACTGGGCATTGCCGCCCACGCTGTTGCCCTGATCGAAGCAGTGTAAGGGGGCACACACTCTCATGACACTGAATGCGATCATCGCCAATTTTCAGACCTTTAAAATTGTCGATCTGCTGGATATCATCATCATCGCGTTTCTGATCTACCAGCTGCTGGGCATTATCAACCGCACCCGCGCCGGGCAGCTGGCCAAGGGTGCGCTGCTGGTCATGGTCGTATATCTGGTGGCAAATACCCTGAATATGCGTACCGTTACATGGCTGCTCAACTCGCTGCTGCAGGTCGGTCTGCTCACCCTTGTGGTGCTGTTCCAGCCGGAGATCCGCCGCGCGCTGGAGCGCATGGGTCAGACCGATCAGTGGGCGTCCAAGCTGTTCAACGTAAAAGGGCGCTACAACGACCCCAGCCTGAAGGGCGCGTGGCGCAGCGCCATCATTGCCATCTGCGATGCCGCCGAGCGCTTTTCCGAGACCAAGACCGGTGCACTTATCGTGCTGGAACGCCATACCAACCTTTCCGAGATCGTGCGCACCGGCACCCCGGTGAACAGCGCGGTCAATCTGGAGGTGCTGGGCACCATCTTCTACGAGGGCACCCCGCTGCATGACGGCGCTGCCATCATCGAAAACGGCCGCATCAAGGCGGCGGGCTGTGTGCTGCCCCTTTCCAACAATCTGGATCTGGGCAAGGATATGGGCACCCGCCACCGCGCCTGCCTTGGCATTGCGGAAAACTCCGACGCCATTGCCATCGTGGTCAGCGAGGAGACCGGCATCATCTCTATGGCAAAAAATGGTGTGCTGATCCGTCATTTTGACCGCCAGAGCCTATATACCCGCCTGATCGACGAGATGATCCCCAAGGAGTCCACGGTGGAAAAGAACACCGCCGACAGCTGGGCAGAGCAGGCGAAGAAGCTGTGGACCTGGATCAGCCAGAAAGGGGAGGACGAGCAGCAATGAGCAACCAGCCGAACAAGACGAACGGCGCAAAGCCTGCCGTCCGCAAAAAGAAGAATCTTCTGGATGACCGCCGCATCCGGCTGGCGCTGTCCGTGCTGGGCGCCATCGTTGCATGGATGGTGGTCACTATCATCGTCCAGCCCGGCACCACCAACACCATTTACAATGTGCCGGTGGATTACACCTACGATTCCGCTGCCTATACTTCCCGGGGCCTGAGCATCGTCAGCGCCGAGGATAAGACAGTGAACCTGAAGCTCTCCGGCGATGGCTACACCATCGGCGGGCTCAGCGCCTCGGATTTTGTGGTCTACCCGGATTGGTCCAGCGTGCGCGACAGCGGCGAAAAGACCCTGCGGCTGCTGGTGCGCGGTGCAAACGGTCTGCTCAACGGCGTGACCGTGACCATGGAGGGCAGCGACAACACGGTGGACGTGGTGTTTGACGTGGTGGAGGAAAAGACCCTGCCCGTTACCGTTACCACCAACTATCTGCGCATTGCGGATGGCTATATCCTTTACAGCACCGAGGTCTCCAAGGAGACTGTTACCCTGTCCGGCCCCAGCAGCGAGCTGAGCAAGGTGGCTACCTGCACCGCCGAAGCGTCTTACAGCAGCGAGCTGACCGAGTCGGTCACGCTGGACACCCCCCTGCGCTTCTACACCAGCGGCGGCAAGGAGATCAAGTTCCAGTACACCACGCTGGAAGAAAGCAGCGTGGACGTGACGCTGCAGGTGTACAAGATGGCGACCCTGCCGGTGAAGGTGAACTTTATCAACGCGCCGCGCGGGTTCGATAACTCGGTGCTGAGCTACGCCCTCAGCTGCAAGCAGCTCAAGGTGGCAGGCCCGGCAGAAAAGATCGATGCGCTGTCCACCTTGTCCATCGGCACCATCGACCTTTCCACCTTCAGCCTGAACAAGGTGTACGAGATGCCCATTGAGCTGCCGACAGATATCTATCTGCTGGACAATATCTCCACCATCACGATCAGCTTTGACTGCTCCGGGCTGGAGACCAAGACCATGAACCTGCCCGCCAGCTGTGTGCAGGTGATCAACCTGCCCGCTACCTATCAGCTGACGGTGGAGACCGAGCGGCTGATGAACGTGATCCTCTGCGGCCCCAAGGGCGCTATGGAGACCTTGACCCCCGAGCAGGTGGTCATTGAGATCGATGCCGAGGACTTTGCCGTGGCTACCGGCCAGCAGAACATTGCCTGCCGGCTGTATGTGCCCTCCAACGGCAAGATCTTTGCACTGGGCAGCTATGTGCTGCAGTGCCGCATTGAAAGCAACTAAAGTAAAAGGATAACACAACAAATGATTCTGGTTCGCAACATCCGTCTGCCCCTCTCTGCAGGAGAGCCGCAGGCATTTGAAAAGGCGCTGCACACCCTGCGGGTGCCCCGCAGCAAGGTAGAGCACATCGGCGTGGCAAAGCTTTCGGTGGATGCCCGCCACGGCCAGCCCAAGCTGGTGTATACCGTGGCGGTCACCCTCAGGCAGCCCGGGGAGGAAGCCGCCCTTGCGGCGCGCTGCCCGGACGCCGCCCTGCACCGCCGGGCAGACTTTACCCTGCACGCGGGCACCCAGCCGCTTGCGCACCGCCCTGTGGTGTGCGGACTGGGCCCGGCGGGGCTGTTTGCCGCTCTGCTGCTGGCACGGCAGGGCTACCGCCCCATCGTGCTGGAACGCGGCCCCGCGCTGGATGCCCGTGTGCAGGCGGTGGAGCACTTTTCCGCCACCGGTCAGCTGGACCCCAACGCCAACATCCAGTTCGGCGAGGGCGGCGCGGGCACTTTCTCGGATGGCAAGCTGACCACCCGCATCGGGGATGAACTGTGTGATTTTGTCACCGAGGTGTTTTTGCAGCACGGTGCCCCGGCAGAGATCGCGTGGAAGCAAAAGCCCCATATGGGCACCGACCTGCTGCGCGGCGTCATCACCTCCATCCGCAAGGAGATCGAGTCTCTGGGCGGCGAGGTGCACTTCAACACCGCCCTTACCGGGCTGGAGCGCAAAAACGGCCGGCTTGTGGGCATCACTACTACAAATGGCAGCTTTGCCTGTGAGACGCTGGTGTTTGCAGTGGGACACTCGGCACGGGATACCTTCAGTATGCTGATGGACAGCGGCCTTGTGCTGGAGTGCAAGCCTTTCAGCGTGGGTTTCCGCGCCGAGCACCTGCAAACCGAGATCGAAAAAAGCCTGTACCACGAAGCCGCCGGGCATCCGGCGCTGCCCCGGGGCGAGTACCAGCTCTCCCAGCACGTTGGCGACCGGTGCGTGTACACCTTCTGTATGTGCCCCGGCGGTCAGGTGGTGGCTTCCGCCAGTGAGGAAGAGCGTGTTGTGACCAACGGCATGAGCTACCATGCCCGCAGCGGCAAAAACGCCAACGCGGCGGTGGTGGTCAGCGTAGGCGGGGCAGATTTTGCCAATGACCCCCGCCGCGCCATCGCTTTTCAGCGGGAGCTGGAAGCAAAAGCCTACGCCGCCGGCCGTGCCGCCGGGGCTTACGCCGCCCCGGCAGAGAACGTGCAAAGCTTTCTGGAAGGGCGCGGGCAGCTGCGCATCGGCAGCGTGCAGCCCACCTACGACCGCGGCGTGACTGCCGCAGACCTGGGCGCACTGCTGCCCGGGGAATTGGCGGACACCCTGCGGGCGGGTCTGCGCGCCTACGAGCGCAAGATCGCGGGCTACACCGCGCCGGACGCCATCCTCACCGGCCTTGAGACCCGCACCAGCAGCCCGGTGCGGCTCAAGCGGGAAGAGGATCTTGTGTGCACCCAGCTGGCAGGGCTTTACCCCTGCGGCGAGGGTGCGGGATATGCGGGCGGCATTATGAGCGCTGCCGTAGATGGCCTGCGGGTAGCACGTGCCATCATCAGCCGGTATGCACCGGCAGAAGGGTGAGAAAATTTTGATGTACGATCGTGAAAACGATAACCGAAATAACGAAGGCCGGCAGGTGCAGCAGGAGCTGGAAGATCAGCTGCGCGCCTTTGGCGATACCATGACCGATGCCTTTGCCCACGGCTTTGAGGGCAGGGGCATGGACATCGGTGACCGGGCGTGGGATGTGGGCAAGGCAGCTGTTCATGCAGCCAACTACGGCATCGGGGAGGCCGCAAAAGCTTTCCGGCAGGGGCGCAGAGGTTATCCCTATGGGGACGCAAAGCAGCCCTCTGACGAAGGTGCTGCGGATGCCGACCCCGCCGGGATGCCCGGCTGGTTCCGGCAGATCTTTGCAAAGCCGGAGCCGACCCCGGTGGAAAGTATCCGTATCAGCGCAAAAAAACGCCATAGCGCAGGCTGCACCCTGCTGGCTGTGGGCATCACCTTTGCGGTGATCTTCGGGCTGGGGACGCTGGGCTGTCTCATCGGGCTGGGCACTATTTCGCCGGCTGCTTTGGGTGACGTTGTGGTGTCGGCTACTGAGGGCGGCGGCATCCTGATGACGGGCACGGACTACGTTATGAACACCGCCTACAACGTGCTGGGCATCGTCAGCAGCGTGCTGGGCCTTGCCACGGCGGGCTTTGGCTGGATGACGGCCTGTGGTGCAGCCCGGATGAAGGCGGGCAGACAGATGGGCCAGTTTGCCGACTACGCCGACAGCGTGGACTACCATAAGGGCCTGCCTGTTTCGATGCTGGCAGACCAGACCCACCAGACCAAGAAAAAAGCGCTGAAAAAGCTGCGCAGCTACATCCATAAGGGCTGGCTGAACGCATGGCTGGACGATGAGACCGAGACGCTCTACCTGACGGCAGAGGACTACCGCGCCGCCAAGGAGAAAGCTGCCGCTGCCGCCGTGCCGCCGCAGCCGCAGCCGGAAAAGGCAGAAACCGGCGATGCTCCGCTCAATCTCGACACCGCCCGCCGCTTTGCTGCCGTGCTGGAAAAAGAGCAGCAGCTCATGCAGGACGCACAGGCACGGGAAGAGCTGGTGGCGATGCACAAGACCACTACCGCCATCTGCGACTGGCTGGAAGCACACCCGGAAAGCCAGCCCAAGACCCGCCGCTTTGCGGAATATTATATCCCCACTACCCTCAAGCTGCTGCACACCTATAACGATGTGCAGGGGCAGCAGGGCGAAAACGCCGAGACCATCCGCCGGGATATCGCAGGCATCCTGCATACCTTGAATCAGGCGTATGAGAACCTGTATAACAATCTGCTTTCGGACGTAGCCATGGATATTTCTTCCGAGATCGCCGCTTTGCAGGGAATGCTGGCCAACGACGGCCTGACCGGGAGGGAATTTGAATGACCTACCGCGCTTGGGAACAAAAACCGCTGGACCGCACCGCTGTGCGGGAACTGACCGCCGCCATTGCCGAGCAGGCAGCGGCACAGCTGGAAGAGCAGGCCATGGACGAAGCGCCGTGGTCAGACGAAAAATATAAGGCCGTGCTGGCTGCGCAGCAAAAGGAAAACGCCCTGCTGGCGGGCATCCTTGCCGCCCGGGGCATCACCGACCCCGCCGAAGCGCTGACCTTGCTGGCAGGGGAGGAGGAGCTTTCCGACCCCGCCCTGCTGACCGATATGGACGCCGCCTGTCAGCGCATCTGGCAGGCCATCGACAACGGCGAGACCATCGCGGTTTTTGGCGATTACGATGTGGACGGCGTGACCGCCACCGCCCTGCTGTACCAGCACCTCAAGGGCATGGGCGCAACTGTCAAGTGTATGCTGCCCAGCCGCGAGGGGGACGGCTACGGCCTTTCTAAAAACGCCATCCAGTCCATGCACAACAAGGGCTGCACCCTCATCGTGACGGTGGATAACGGCATCTCTGCCGTGGAGGAAGCCGAGTTTGCCGCCTCGCTGGGCATGGATCTGATCATTACCGACCACCATCTGCCGCCGGAGACTCTGCCCAAGGCGGTGGCCGTGGTGGACCCCCGCCGGGAGGACGACCACAGCCCCTTCAAGGGTCTGTGCGGCGCGGGCGTGGCCTTCAAGCTTTGCGCCGCGTTGGACGGCTGCCCGCCGGAGGAAATGCTGGATTACTGCGGCGACCTTGCCGCTGTGGGCACGGTGGCGGACGTGATGCCGCTGGTAGGGGAGAACCGCACTCTAGTCAAAGCCGGGCTGCGGCAGCTGCAGCAGACCGACCGCCCCGGCTTTGGGGCACTTTTAGAGGAAGTCGGCCTTGCGGGCAAGCCCATCACCGCCGAGAACATCAGCTACGCCATCGCGCCCCGCATCAACGCGGCAGGCCGCATGGATAACGCCGTTACCGCTTTGCAGCTGGTGCTCTGTGAGGACCCGGACAGAGCCGAGGAACTGGCGCACAAACTGAACGAGATCAATGCCCACCGGCAGGAGACCGAGCAGCAGATCTTCAAAGCTGCCGAAGAGCTGCTGGAACAGCAGCCCGAGCGGCTGGACGACCGCATCATGCTGCTGTGGGGACGGGACTGGCATCCCGGCGTCATCGGCATCGTGGCGTCCCGGCTGGTGGAACGCACCGGACGCCCGGTCATCGTGGTCACCATCGACGAGCACGGCGAGGGCAAGGGCAGCGGGCGCAGTGTGCAGGGCTTCAACCTGCACGCCTGCATCGGCTCCTGTGCCGACCTTCTGGTGCGCTACGGCGGTCACGCCATGGCGGCGGGACTTTCCGTCCGGGAAGAAAATTTGCCCCAGCTGCGCCGCCGCCTGAACGAGTGGGCTGCCCGGGAGTGCCCGGTGCTGCACACCCCGCCGCTTACCTGTGATGTAGCCATCCATCTGGATCGTATCACGGTGGAATGCGTGCGGCATCTGGACCAGCTGGCACCCTACGGGGCGGAGAACCCCACCCCGGTGTTCCTGCTGCAAAGCGCCGTGGTGGACGGCGTATACCCGGTATCGGAGGGGCGGCACAGCCGTCTGCGGCTGCGGCAGGGCAATAGCTGCCTGTACGCCGTCTGGTTCGGGATGCCCGCCGAGCAGCTGCCCTATGCGCTGGGCGATGTGGTGGACGCAGCGCTGAACCTTTCGGTCTACGAGTCCGCCCGGGGCGCGCAGCTTTCCGGCCGCATCATCGACCTGCACCCGGCAGGGCTGGGCGCAGAGCTGGCGCGGCAGGCTGCACTGGTGCAGGCACTGCGCCGGGGCACCCCCCTGACCGATGAACAAAAGAAACAGATCGCCCCCGCACGCACGGATATCATTGCCGTGTACCGGGAATTGCAGTCCCGCCGCTGGCACGCCGAGGATCTGCAGCCCCTGTGCGCAAAGCTGGGCGAGGAGCAGACCGGCAAAACGCTGGTGGCAGTTGCCGCTTTGGAGCAGGTGGGGCTGATCACCGCAGCGGAAAAAGGCGGGGCAAAGTTCTGGGAGCTGGTGCCGACAGCAGGCAAAAAGAACCTTGGCGATGCCCCCATCCTGAAATGTCTGGAGGAACTATAAATGCCTGAGGGAAAGAAAAATACTGCCCCGGTCCCGGCTCCGGTACGGGACGAGGACGGCTACTCTGCCAAGACCCATCTGCACCAGCCGGTGCAGGAGACCGCCACCGTAGCTGCTACGGCGCTGCTGGCAGACGCACCGGAGGGGGCGCTGCCCTCTGAGGTGCGCCCGGAGATCGTAACATGGGAAAAGCTGTGCGAGGCCATTCAGGCCAGCGGCAAGGCTTACAATATGGAGATGATCCAAAAGGCCTACGAGCTGGCCAATAACGCCCATAACGGCGTGTGCCGCCGCAGCGGCGAGCCCTATATCTGCCACCCGCTGGCAGTCGCCCGGCTGGTGCTGGATCTGGGCATGGACTCCGAGAGCATTGCCGCCGCCCTGCTGCATGACGTAGTGGAAGATACCCACACCACGCTGGACGACCTGAAAGCCGCCTTTGGCGAGGAAGTGGCGCTGCTGGTGGACGGTGTGACCAAGCTGACCAAGATCCAGTTCTCCAATATTGAAGAATTGCAGGCCGAGAACCTGCGCAAGATGCTGCTGGCTATGAGCCGGGACGTGCGTGTGATGATCATCAAGCTGTGCGACCGGCTGCACAATATGCGCACCGGCGATGCATGGCCGGAGCAGAAGCGCCGCGATAAGGCTCGCGAAACCATGGAGGTGTACGCCCCCATCGCCAACCGCCTTGGCATTTTGAACGTCAAGGAAGAGCTGGAGGACCGCAGCCTGCATTATCTGGACCCTGTGGGCTATTCCGAGATCAGCCGAATGCTCAGCGAGCGCTCCGGTGAGGAGTTTTTGATCAAGGTGTCCGGCGTCATCGAGCGCCGTCTGGTGGAAAGCGGCATCGAGGGTGCCACCATCAAGCGCCGGGTCAAGAGCATCTACGGCATCTACCGCAAGACCATCATGCAGAACAAGTCCTTTGACGAGATCTACGATATCTACGCGGTACGAGTCATTCTGGATTCTCTGGCCGAGTGCTACAGCACCCTTGGCCTCATCCACGATATGTACCATCCGCTGCCCAACCGCTTTAAGGATTATATCTCCACCCCCAAGCCCAACGGCTACCAGAGCCTGCACACTACCGTCATCGGGCACGAGGGCATCCCCTTTGAGGTGCAGATCCGCACCCGCAAAATGGACGAGCAGGCCGAGTACGGCGTTGCCGCCCACTGGAAGTACAAGGAAGGCCGCGAAGGCCACGATAAGCTGGACGACCGTCTGGCATGGGTCAGCCAGCTGCTGGAGAACCAGCGCCTGAGCGAGGATTCCGGCAATCTGCTCCATGACCTGAAGAGCGACCTTCTGCCGGAGGAGGTGTTCGCCTTTACCCCCAAGGGCGATGTCATCAACCTGCCCACCGGCGCTACCTGCATCGACTTTGCCTACGCCATCCATTCGGCGGTGGGCAACCGCATGGTGGGCTGCAAGGTGAACAACCGCATGGTGCCCATCGACCATGTGGTGGCTACCGGCGAGATCATTGAGGTGCTGCTGGGCCCGGCAGATAAAGGCCCCAGCCGCGACTGGCTCAAGATCGTGCGCACCAGCGAAGCCAAGAGCAAGATCCGCAACTGGTTCAAGAAGATGCGCCGGGAAGAGAATATCCAGCAGGGACGGGACGCCTTGTCCAAGGAACTGCGCCGGGAGATGATCCTCATCCCGGACGACCAGCTGGATGCCTTTATCGACGGCTGCTCCCGCCGGATGCGCCAGAACAACGCCGAGGAGCTGTACGCCGCCATCGGCTACGGCGGCATGACCATTGCCAACTGCCTGCCCAAGCTCAAGGAAGAGTGGCAGAAGCTCAAGGCAGCCGAAGCCGAGGAGAATAAGTCGGTGGAGGATCTGCCCAAGGTAGACCTGAGCCGCGTGCACGCCACCGACGGCGTGGTGGTGGAGGGCTTTGATAACACCCCCATCAAGTTTGCCAAGTGCTGCAGCCCGCTGCCCGGCGACCCCATCGTGGGCTTTATCACCCGTGGCTTTGGTGTTTCCATCCACAAGCAGACCTGTGCCAACGCCGTTGCCAGCATGAAGGATCCATCCAACGCCCCCCGCTGGGTCAAGGCCTACTGGGCAGACAGCGTCAAGGACAGCTACAAGGCCGGGCTGGAGATCATTGCCCTGAACCGCAACGAACTGCTGCAGGACGTGCTCAGCGCACTGGCGGATATCCGGGTGCCCATCTATGCCATGAACGCCCGTCAGGTAGAAAACAACTGCGCCGTGGTCAGCCTGACCATCGGCATCAACAATACCGAGCACCTCAACCGTGTGGTGGCGCGCCTTTCCAAGGTGCGGGACGTGCTCAAGGTGACAAGGAGTTAACGCAATGCGAGCAGTCATTCAGGCCGTATCCTCCGCCAGTGTGCGGGTGGAAGGCGGCGAGCCCCGCGCCATCGGGCCGGGCATCATGATCCTGCTGGGGGTCAGGGACACCGACACGCTGGACATCGTGCCCAAACTTGCCGATAAATGCGCGGGTCTGCGCATTTTCCCGGATGCCGAGGGCAAGCTGAACCTGAGCGCCCGGGATCTGGGCTATTCCGCGCTGGTGGTCAGCCAGTTCACCCTTTACGGCGATACCAGAAAGGGCTACCGTCCCAGCTTTATCAAGGCTGCAAAGCCGCCGCTCTCGGTGGATGCCTACGAGCTGTTCCTTGCCGAGATGGCGAAGCACGGCCTGAAGGACGTGCAGCACGGCGAGTTCGGTGCCCATATGCAGGTGTCGCTGGTGAACGAAGGCCCCTGCACCATCATCATTGATACCGACGAGTGGAAAAAGAAGGAGTAACCATGCAAGGTTTTCACATTCCTGCGGCACCGCCGCTGTATACCAACACCTTTCTGCTCATCTCCGATGCAGGCCATGCCGTGGTCATCGACCCGGCGGCAGAGGTGCACAGCTACGACGAAATTTTAAAGCAGCACAACGCCACCCTTACCACCATCCTGTGCACCCACGGCCACTACGACCATGTGGGCAGCGCCGCCGCCCTGAAAGCAGAGTGGAACGCCGCCCTCTACTGTGAAAAAGCAGACCTTGCCGGAGACAGGATGTACCCGCTTTCCGCTGCGGACTGCGGCTACACGGAAGGGGAGCAGATCGCGGTGGACGAGCTGCGCTTTACCGCGTGGCACACCCCCGGCCACACCCCCGGCAGCGTGGTGCTGCTGTGCGGCGAGCATCTGTTCTGCGGTGATACGCTGTTTGCGGGCAGCATCGGCCGCACCGACCTTGAGGGCGGCAGCAGCGCACAGATGGCAGACAGCCTGCGCAAGCTGGCACAGCTGCCCATCCCCCGCGAAACACAGGTGCTGCCCGGCCACGGCGAGTTTTCCACCTTTGGCGCGGAGCTGGACGACAACTACTATATCCGCAGCGCCCTGCGCGGCGGCAACGACATTTTTTAAAGAGAGAACGACATGAAGATCTATATCACTGGGCTGCCCTCCGGGTACGAGGTGGAACACCTTGCCCGCCTGTTTTACCCCATGGCACCCCTGACCCTGACCCCGCCGGAGCCTGCCGAGGACTGTCTGTGGGCTGAAAAGACCGATACCGGTCTGCGGGTGCTGGTGCGGCAGGGAGAAAAGAGCAAAACGCTGGAAGCCCCGCTGCCGCTGCCGGTGGAGCAGGGCGGCGAAACGCCGGAGTTTGCCCTTGCCAGCCTGACCTATGACCTGCTGCGCCAGTGGACGGGCATCCGCCCGCCTTGGGGCAAGATGACCGGTGTGCGCCCGGTGCGGCTTATCCACGACAAGCGCGCCGCCGGGTGGAGCGCAGAACAGATCGACCGCTTCTTTTTGCAGCGGTTCGATTGCTCGGAGCAAAAATACGAAATGGCGAAGGAAATTGCCGACCTGCAGGAGCCGATCCTGCGGCTGGGCAACGCCCCCAAGACCTACAGCCTGTATATCGGCATCCCGTTCTGCCCCTCCCGGTGCAGCTATTGCAGCTTTGTCAGCTGCAATCTGGACCGCGACCGCAAGCTGGTGCAGCCCTATGTGGACTGCCTGTGCAAAGAGGTTGCAGAGATCCGGGTGCAGGCCGAGCGTGCCGGGCTGACCTTGTGCAGCATCTACATCGGCGGCGGCACGCCCACCAGCCTTTCTGCCGCCCAGCTGCGGCAGCTCATGGGCACCGTGCGGGAGAATTTTGACCTGACCAAGGTCGTAGAATATACTGTGGAAGCCGGCCGCCCGGACTGCACCGACGCTGAAAAGCTGGCGGTCATCAAGGAATACGGCGCTACCCGCATCTCCATCAACCCCCAGACCTTCTCGGACGCGGTGCTGGCGAACATTGGCCGTAAGCACTCGGCACAGGATATTCTGGATTGCTATGCCGATGCCCGCCGCGCCGGGCACGAGGATATCAACATGGACCTCATCGCCGGTCTGCCCGGGGATACGGTGGAGGGCTTTGAGCACAGCCTGCGGCAGGCCATTGCCTTGCAGCCGGAGAATATCACCGTCCACACCCTTACCCTCAAGCGGGCGTCCCGCATCGTCATTGAGGACCAGAAGGAGAACGACTACGCAGACGTAGCCGCTATGCTGGAAAAATGCCATTTGCTGGCCGAAGCGGGCTACCGCCCCTATTACCTCTACCGGCAGAAGAATACGCTGCAGAATCTGGAAAACGTGGGCTGGTGCAAGCCGGGTCACGAAGGTTACTATAATATCTATATCATGGAGGAAGTCCAGACCATCCTCTCGGCGGGTGCAGGCGGCAGCACCAAACTGGTGGCCGATGGGGGCAAACGGATGCAGCGCATCTTCAATTTTAAGTATCCGAACGAGTATATCCAGCGCTTTGCGGAGGTACTGGAACGGAAAAAAGGAGTGGCTGAGTTTTATGATCACGATCTGGGTACCGAAACGACTGGTTGAAATAGATCTTTATAACGTAGCAGCCCGCAGCCCGCAGGCGCTGGCACAGCTGAGCGAGAACAGCTACGCCCGGCGGGTGCAGTATGCCGCCCAGAAGGTGCGCGGCTCCGGGGCAAAGATCGTTATGCTGACCGGCCCTTCGGCCAGCGGCAAGACCACCAGCGCCCACTGTCTGGCAAAGGCGCTGGTGCAGCAGGGCACCCCGGCACAGGTGGTCAGTCTGGACAACTTTTTTAAAGGCGCTGCCTACTACCCCAAAATGCCGGACGGCACGCTGGACTACGAAAACCTTGAAACGCTGGATCTGCCCCTTATCAAGCAGTGCCTGCGCCAGCTCAGCGAGACCGGCAAGACCGAGCTGCCCATTTACGATTTTGCCACCGAGCAGCGCTCTGCCGAGGTGGAGCCCATCGATCTGCAGGGCGGTGTGTGCATCGTTGAGGGCATCCATGCTCTGAACCCGGAGCTGACCGGCCTTGTGCCGGACGACCAGATCTACCGCATCTACGCCGGTCTGCGGGAGGAATACTGCATCGACGGGCGCCGGGTCATCAATACGCAGGATATCCGCCTGTGCCGCCGCACCCTGCGGGACGCCGCAGCCCGCGGCCGCAGCCCCGCCAAGACCCTTTCCATGTGGGACAGGGTGCTGGACGGCGAAACGCGGTATATCAAGGGCTTCAAGACCACCGCAGACTTTTTGCTGGACACTTCCTTTACCTACGAGCTGGGACTGATCTCCCGGCTGCTGGGCGAGGTGCGCCGTCAGTTCACGCTGGAAGGCCACAACGCCGAGCTATGGGACGAGACCGCCCGCCGCTTTGAGCAGGTGGACCCGCTGCCGCTGGAGCTGCTGCCCGCCGACAGTATGCTGTGCGAGTTCTACGGCAGCCGCACCTAACCGGTGAAAAATGCGTAAAATTTGTTTCCAAACCAGCACCAAACTGTAAAAATTGCGGTGCATTCGTTGCAATTGCCATAACGCTGCGCTATAATGAGGATACGACTCCGGTATGGCGCAGGATGCGCCGCCATCTGCAGAGAATATACTGCCAGAATAAGAGAGGTGTCTTTTATGGATTTTAACAAGATCAAAGCAATGGGTTTGGAATATGCCGAAAAGGGCAAGAACGCTGCCATGGATCTGGCTGAAAAGGGCAAGACGCAGGCGCTGCTGGTCAACGAACAGGGCAAGCTGCTCAAGGCACAGCGTCAGCTGGGTGCACTGGTGTACAGCCTTGCCAAGGGCAAGGAGGAGAACCAGCCGCTGGTGGATAAATACATCGAGATGATCGATACCATCGAGCAGGAGATCACCCGCCTGAAGGCTACCCTGACCCCGGCAGAAGCCGCCGAGGTGGACTACGAAGCTCCCGTGGAGGAGGAAGAAGCTGCCCCGGAACAGCCCGCCCAGCCTGCCCGCAAGACCTGCCCGCAGTGCGGCGCGCCCGTCTCGGACGATGCGCTGTTCTGCAATAAGTGCGGCGCACAGCTGTAAGCTGAAAACAGGAAAAAACTGCAACAGGGCGGTATCCCCCGCAGGATGCCGTCCTGTTTTTGTGAAAAGCGCAGAAAACCATGAAAAATGCTGGAAAATTGCGGTTTTTTGCTTGAAAAACCGCAGCAGCTGCGGTACAATTTACAGTATCTTTTCAAAAGGAGATGGAACGTGTGCTGGACTGGACCCCACAGCCGCCCTATACAGCGGAGCAGCTGCTGCAGGTGATCCGCATCCTGCGGGACCCGGAAAACGGCTGTCCGTGGGATAAGGTGCAGACCCATGCTTCCATCCGCAAAAATTTTCTGGAAGAGACCTGCGAAGCGCTGGAAGCCATTGATGCAGACGACGCCGTGCTGCTCCGGGAGGAGCTGGGAGACGTGCTGATGCAGGTGGTGTTCCACGCCGCCATAGAGGAAGAGCGGGGACGCTTTACCTTTGAGGATGTGTGCCGCAATGTCTGCGAAAAGCTGGTGTTCCGGCACCCCAACATCTTTGCATCCTCCGCAGCGGAAAACGCCGGTATAAATGGCTGGGATGCGCTCAAAAATAAGGAAAAGGGGCGCACCACCCTTGCTGACGAGCTGGCCACCGTGCCCGCTACGCTGCCCGCGCTCATGCGGGCGCAAAAGCTGCAAAAGCGTGCCGCCGGGCATGGCCTTGGGCAGCAGGATGCAGCCGCAGCACAGCACCGGCTGGAAGCCGCCGTGCAGGACTTTGCCACGGCAGACGCCGCCGCAAAGCAGGAAGCCGCAGGCCAGCTGCTGTTTGCAGCGGTAAACGCCGCCCGGCTTGCGGGGGTGGATGCAGAGGAAGCACTGACCTTTGCATCCAAGCGCTTTGCACAGCAGTGTCTGGAACAGGAACAACGCGGTACTCAGGTCGAATGACCTGCTCCGATAGAACGAGAGAATTCAAGACAAAATCAGATGGAGGCAAATAATATGACCAAGACCGACTTGATCGCACAGGTTGCGGCAAACACCGAAATGAGCAAGAAGAGCGCCGAGCAGGCTGTCAACGCCGTTTTTGAGGCACTGGGCAAGGCCATGACCGAGGGCGAAAAGATCAGCATCTCCGGCTTTGGCACCTTTGAGGTGCGCGAGCGCGCCGAGCGTCAGGGCATCAACCCCCGCACCCGCGAGCCCATCACCATCGCTGCTTCCCGCAGCATCGTGTTCAAGCCCGGCAAGTCCCTGAAGGACACCCTGTAATCGGTTCTGTCACGCCGCCGCTGCCTGCACAAGGTGCGGCGGCTTTTTTGCTGAAAGGAAAGGAATAACGCCAATGCGTCTGGATAAATATCTCAAGGTCTCCCGTCTCATCAAGCGCCGCACCGTGGCAAACGAGGTGGCGGATGCAGGCCGCATCCTCATCAACGGCAAGGTGGCCAAGGCCAGTCAGGCCGTCAACGCCGGGGACATCATCGAGGTCACCTTCGGCAACCGTCCCATCAAGGTGCGGGTGCTCTCGGATGAAGAGCCCCGCACCAAGGACGTTGCCCGCGAGATGTACGAGGTGATCGCGGAATAACCGCCCGCCCTGCCCGCATACAATGCTGGCAGAGGGGGACTGCCTATGGAAAAAGCTGCCGCAAGGCCGCCGCTGCCCCATGACCTGATCCTGGAGAGCCGCAGCAGGCTGACCGTCACCGGGGTGCAGCGGGTGCTGCATTGCAGCGCCGAAAGCGCCGCGCTGGAGACCGGCAAGGGCATTTTGCACCTGTCCGGTGCGCAGATCAGTATGCAGACACTGGATCTGGAAGCCGGGGAAGCAAAGCTGACCGGGCGGTTCGATGGGCTGGAGTACACCGCCGCCCGCGCAGCCGGGGGCTTCTGGCACCGGCTGCTGCGCTGATGGTGCAGGTGCTGCTGCCCGCCCGGCTTTTGCAGGAAGCTGCCGCCTGTGCCGTGCTGGGCGCTGCCCTTGGCGCGGCGCGGGCGTTTTTGCCGGTGCGGGGCAGGGCGGCTTTTGCGCCGGACGTGCTGCTTTCCGGTGCGGTGCTGCTGGCGTGCCAGAGCTACGCCGCCGGGTACAGCGCCGCCGGGGTGCTACGGTGGTACATGGCGGCGGCAGCCTTTGCCGCTGCCCTTTGCGCTGCCGGGGTGCTGGGCGTCCCGCTGCGGGCGCTGGGGCGGGGGATCGGGGCTGTTTTGCGCCGTTTTGCGGTGCAGCCTGTGCGCCGCCGCCGCGCTGCGGCGAAAACTGCCCGCAAATTACGCCGGAACGCGGAAAGAACCGCAAAAAAATCCAAAAAGAACTTGCCAAACCAGCGGGCATTGTTGTATAATTCAAACGTATCAAAGTAAGAGAACAGACGCAGAAGGTCTGCTGTTCAGACAGGAGCGTAAGGCAATGACGAATACGGGACGCAAAAAGCGCAGAAAGAATGCAGTGGTCACCATGGCGTTCCGCCTGTTTTTCGTGCTGCTTTTGCTGAGTATGCTGGCGGCTTATATCTCCAATCAGGTCACCATCAGCTCCAAGCGGGCAGAACTGGAAACACTGAACGAACAGGTGGCGCAGCAACAGACGGAAAATCAGGAACTGCAGCGCGTACTGAGCGGCGATGCCGACCAGATCACCGAATGGGTCGCACGCGACTCTTACAACTACGCCGCACCCAACGAGCGCATCTTTGTGGATGTGACCGGTAACTGACCACGCGGCAGGTCAAGAGTTTTGGAAAACAAGGAGTATTGAGTTTTGGCAATTGAGGTAGGGAACGTATTCGAAGGCCGCGTGACCGGTGTAAAGCCCTTTGGCGCATTTGTAGCGCTGCCGGAGGGGCGTGTCGGCATGGTCCACATTTCCGAGGTATCCAACGAGTTCGTGCAGGATATCAACACTGTGCTGCACGATGGCGATGAAGTTAAGGTGCAGGTCATCAACATTGCACCGGACGGCAAGATCGCACTGTCCATCAAGCGGCTGCTGCCCCCGGCGCCGCGTCAGCCCCGGGAAGGCCGCCCCGCAGGCTCCCGTCCGGGCGGCTTCCGCAATGGGCAGGAGGGCGGACGCTCCGGCGGTCGTGGCGCAGGCCGTGCCCCCCGTGAAGGCGGCCGTGGCCCTGCCCGGGAGGCGGCTCCCCGCGTGTGGCAGCCCAAGACACCCGTCCGCTCCGACAACCTGAGCTTTGAGGACATGATGAGCCGCTTCAAGAGCCAGAGCGAGGAAAAGATGGCGGATCTCGACCACGAGACCAACAACCGCCGGGGCGGCGGTTATGCCCCCCGCAGCCGCCGCGGCCGCTGAGCCACCGCATCAGCTGGGATCACAAGGAACACAGGCAGGCCTGTCCCCGGTCGGACAGGTCTGTTTTTTCGGTACAGAACAGAAAGGAACTACCATGCCCGCAAAATTTGAACTGATCGCGCCCTGCTTTTTCGGGTGCGAATCCACCGCTAAATTTGAGCTGACCCGCATCGGCGCAGAGAACATCCGGGTGGAGGATGGCCGTCTGAGCTTCTGCGGCGGGGCAGAGATGATCGCCGCAGCAAACCTCAACCTGCGCACCGTGGAGCGTGTGATGCTGCTGCTGGCACGCTACAAGGCCACCACCTTCGACGAGCTGTTCGACGGCGTGTATTCCATCCCGTGGGAGGAGTTTCTGCCTGCGGATGCCGCCTTCCCGGTCACCGGCTCTTCCCTGAATAGCCAGCTGACCAGCATCCCCGCCTGCCAGAGCGTCATCAAAAAGGCGGTGGTCAAGCGCCTGATGAAGGGTCACCGCACCACCGTGCTGCCCGAGAGCGGCGTGGAGTACAAGGTGCGCTTTATGCTGCGCAAAAATATGTGCGAGATCATGCTGGACACCACCGGCGAGGGCTTGCACAAGCGCGGCTACCGCCGCAACGCCATGGAAGCCCCTCTGCGCGAGACGCTGGCGGCGACCATCGCCGACCTTGGCCGTGTGCGCCGCGACAGCCTGGTGGAGGATCCCTTCTGCGGCAGCGGCACCCTGCTGATCGAAGCCGCGCAGAAGGCCATGAACATTGCCCCGGGTCTGAAACGCCGCTTTGCCGCCGAGCGTTACAGCTTTGTGCCCGCTGCCCTGTGGGCAGAGCAGCGCCAGAAGGCACTGGCAGAGTCCAAGCTGGACGTGGGCTTTGAAGCTTACGGCTACGATATCGACCCCGCAGCCGTGGCACAGGCCAACGTCAACGCCAAGCTGGCGGGTGTGGAAAACCGCTGCCACTTTGAGGTGGCCGATGTTTCCACCTTTGCCGCAAAGCCGGAGGCCATCGTGCTGACGAACCCTCCCTACGGCGAACGTCTGGGCACCATTGAGGGCGCTGCCAAGCTGGCACGCACGCTGGGACAGCAGATGGAAGCCAGCCCCTGCGCCGGGCTGTACGCCATTACCGCCGATATGGATTTTGAGCTGCACTACGGCAAGCGCGCCAACAAGCGCCGCAAGATGTACAACGGCATGATCCCCTGCCAGCTGTATATGTACTATAACGCCCCCAAGACCGAAAAGATGGCAAAGCCCATGCCCAAATCCGGCTTTGACGGCAAGCGCACCCATTTTGAAAAGAAGTAAGGGCATTTAAGCCCTGCCCCGGCAAACGTTACACCGGAAAAGTGTGCCTTTTGCCGGGAAAATCCGGCACAAACACCCGCAGATCATCTTTTGCTGAAAAGAGACGGTCTGCGGGTATTTTTAATAGAAAAATAGATTTCACAAAATTCGGCATAATGACAAATTACAGCAGTTTTTGCATCCGGCAGTTGCGTTGCCGAACAAAAAGGATTATACTAACCTTATTGACCGCAGGATACAAAAACTGTACAGAAAGGATGTCTGGCTTATATGAAGGGACGGATGCGGCCCTATCTGCCGGAACTGACGATCCGGGATTACAACACCTATATGCGTTATCTCCGCGGGGTGCGGCGGCAGATGTATAAGTCCTACGGCTTCTACGCCTGCCATCTGCTGCGCACCAACGGGGTGCTGTTTGCCATCCTGTCCGACAGTCTGGCGGGGCGTATGCCCACCTGCAAACGGCAGCGGATGCCCGGTACGCCGTTCCAGCGCAGCATGATGTGCCAGACGCTGGGCATCCGGCAGGCGGCGCAGACGGAGATCCTGATGGGCTGGCATAATCTGCAGGACCGCAAGTACAGCGAGCTGCGCCCGGTCAAGCGCTTGCGCCGCGCAGCGGACAAGCTGCTGCTGCGCCGCGCCTACGAGAAAGCCCGGCAGGAGAACCCGGCACTGGAGCGGCTGTTTGCGCAGGAGCGGGAGCAGGCGGTGGTGCAGATGAACCTGAGCGCCAAAAACTACGCCCTTGCGGCTGAACCTATGAGCAACGTCTACGGCGCTTTGTACTCCACGCTGGCTACGGATGACCCCAACCAGCGCAAGAGTATGCGGTATATCGGCAGCTGCATCGGCCGCATCTTCTATCTGCTGGACAAGGCCGAGCGCTTTGAAGCCGACCGCCGCAACGGCCAGTACAACGTGTTCGTGGTCAACGAGCTCAACGGGCAGGCTGCCGCTATAGAGAACGCCCGGCGGCAGGCGCTGGCAGCGGTCAACGACCTGATGCGGGCATACAAGATGCTGGATCTCAAACTGAATGACACCCTGCTGAACAATATCATGATCTTAGGCCTGCAGCACGCGGTCTACCCGCTGGAGCAGGATGTAGATACCGAAAAGTGGGAGATCCCATGAAGAAGCGAAGAAGCAAAAGCTGGGCCATGGCGTACTGCGGCATGGCGGCAGCACTGTGCGTGGCACTGATGCTGCTGGGCACCATCATCCCCATTGCCATGTTCATCGCACCGGCGGTGGCAAGCTTTCTCATTGCAACGGTGTGCATGGAGTGCGGCATCACCATGGCGTGGACGGCGTACGCCGCCGTCAGCCTGCTGGGGCTGCTCTTTGTGCCGGATAAGGAGATCGCCCTGATCTTCACCGTGCTGCTGGGCTATTACCCGCTGGTAAAGCCCCGGTTCGACCGCATCCGCCCCCGGGCATTGCAGCTGGTGTGCAAGCTGCTGCTGTGCAACGGGGCGGTGCTGGCGATGTACGGCCTGCTGCTGGTGCTGGTGCCGGCGGGCAGCATTTCGCAGGAGCTGCGCACCACCGCACTGGCAATGACTCTGCTCACACTGGGTATGGGCAACGTGGCGTTTGCTCTTTACGACCGCGCCCTGTGCAATCTGCTGCTGCTGTACAAGCTGAAGTGGCAGCCCAAACTGCATAAAATGCTGGGGATGCACTGAGCCCCAAAAAATCCATTGAAAGAAGGAATGTGTACCGCAAGCTGACGCAAAGCGCCGGGCCACACGGGTGACAGCCGTGAGGGTGACGAGGAGAGGGATCATCGAAAGATTCGGCGGATGTTTCTCCGGCTGAGGGCTATACCAGCCGCAGAACAGGGCAAAAACCGGCAGCAATACCGGAACAGAACCCTGCAAAGAAAGCCATACAAGAACATAGACTTTGATAGAGGAAACTGACTGTGCAGCAGCGCATTTCGGCGCGCCGCAGTCGGTCTGGAGGTATTTTGTATGTGTGGCATTGTAGGTTATGTCGGGATGCGCAGCGCTCAGCAGGTGCTGCTGGACGGTTTGGAAAAGCTGGAGTACCGCGGGTACGATTCTGCCGGTGTAGCGCTTACCCAGCGGGACGGCATCCGCGTGGTCAAAAGCAAGGGGCGGCTCTCCACCCTGCGCAGCAAACTGGAAGAGCTGGCGCTGCCCCAAAGCGGCTGCGGCATCGGTCATACCCGCTGGGCGACCCACGGCGAGCCCAGCGATGTGAACAGCCACCCGCACTCCACGCCCCGGGTCAGCATCGTGCACAACGGCATTATTGAAAACTACGGCGCTTTGAAGGAGCGCCTTGTCGCCAAAGGCTACACCTTTACCAGCGAGACCGACACCGAGGTGCTGGTAAAGCTCATCGACAGCTGCTATCAGGGCGAGCCGCTGCAGGCTTTGCAGGCTGCGCTTGCCAAGGTGCGGGGCAGCTACGCGCTGGCGGTGCTGTTCAAGGACTACCCGGACACCATCTTTGCGGTCAAGCGGGAAAGCCCGCTCATCGTGGGCTGGGGCGAGGGCGAAAACTTTGTGGCATCGGATATCCCGGCGCTGCTCAAGTACACCCGCAGCTACAGCGTGCTGGAAGAAGGGGACATGGCGGTGTGCACGGCACAGGGCATCCGCTTCTATAACGAGTTCGGCGAGGCGGTGGAGCGCGAAAAGCTGACCGCAGACTGGGACATGGAAGCAGCCGAAAAGGGCGGCTACCCCCACTTTATGCTCAAGGAGATCAACGAGGAGCCCGCCGCCATCACGGCAACGGTCAGCCCCCGGGTGGAGAACGGCCTGCCGGAGCTGCGCATCCCGGAACTGACGGACGAAAAGCTGCGCAGCATCGGCACAGTGCATCTGGTGGGCTGCGGCACAGCCATGCACGCCGGTATGGTGGGCAAGACCGCCATCGAAGCGCTGGCGCGGGTGCCCGCAGAGGTGGATATCGCCAGCGAGTTCCGCTACCGCGACCCCATCCTGAAGCCGGAGGATCTGGTCATCATCATCAGTCAGTCCGGCGAGACCAGCGATACGCTGGCCGCCCTCAAGCTGGCTAAGAGCCGGGGCGTGCCGGTGCTTGCCATCGTGAACGTGGTGGGCAGCAGCATCGCCCGGGCGGCGGATTACGTCATGTACACCTACGCCGGGCCCGAGATCGCGGTGGCGTCTACCAAGGCCTATATGGTGCAGCTGTGCGTGCTGTACCTGTTTGCCCTGCGCTTGGCCTATGCGCGCGGGCAGCTGACCGAGGAAAAGACCAAATACTACACCGCCCAGCTGCTGCACGCATCCGAGGTCATCAAGCCCCGCCTTGCGGACTGCGAGCAGATCAAGTACCTTGCCAGCCGCTATGTGAACACCCAGAGCTGCTTTTTCATCGGGCGTGGGTTCGACTACGCCCTTTCGCTGGAGGGCAGCCTGAAGCTGAAGGAGATCAGCTATGTGCACTCGGATGCCTACGCGGCAGGCGAGCTGAAGCACGGCACCATCAGCCTGATCACGGACGGCGTGCCGGTCATCGCGCTGGCGACCCAGAAAAACGTCTACGAAAAGACCATCTCCAACGCCAAGGAGACCCGCAGCCGCGGCGCACGGGTGCTGCTGTTCACCACAAAGGACGCGGAAGTGCCGGAGGGCGTTGCCACCGAGGTCATCCGCTTGGACGAGTACGACGACATCCTGATGCCGCTGCAGCTCATCGTGCCCTTGCAGCTGTTCGCCTACTACATGGCGGTGCTGCGCGGCTGCGACGTGGATAAGCCCCGCAACCTTGCCAAGAGCGTAACGGTGGAGTAACAGGGGAGAATAGAACAAAAAACCGCCCGCTGCACGAAATGGTGTGCAGCGGGCGGCTTGTTATATGCGGGAAGAGCAGGGGCGCTTACCAGAACCAGTAGCGTTTCTTGAACGCGATGTAGACCACGGCGATCAGGATTACAACCACGCCGCCGGCGATGAAGAAGGACCAGTTGATATTGCCGAACCGCAGGTTCTGGTTGGTCAGCAGGTAGCGGCCGGCAGTGTCGGCGGTGATCACGCCGTCCTTGTAGCTGTTCAGGTACTGCCACTTGTTGCTGATGGTGTTGTACAGGTACAGGCGGGAGTAGGTGCTCACATCCAGCTCCAGCTGCACCGCGCAGGGAAGGGCACGGCCGTTGTCCAGCTCAAACTCCAGCCCCTCTTCACTCTCGGTAAAGGTGATGGCGGTGTCGATCTCGCTGGTGGTGCTCTTTACGTTTTTGCCGGAAACGTTCATGGTGTAGCCGTCGCCCACCACGCACAGGGTCTTGCCGGTGGTGCGCAGGGCGTTCAGGATCTCGCCGGTCACGATGGGCACCTCAGACTGGTTGAACACTACCTGATCCTCCGTGCTGTCCTGAATGGTCTGCACCACAGGGTCCAGCGGGATGGAGGTGTTGTCGTCCGGGGTATTGGTGTCGGCATTGCTGTTGTCGCTGCCGGAGGAAGCATCTGCCGAGCGGTTCACGATGACCGTGACCATGGCAGTGGCCTTGCCGTTGGAAATGGTAATGGAGGTAGAGCCGGTGCCCACCGCCGTGACCACGCCCGAGGGGCTGACCGTGGCAATGCTGCTGTTGCCGGACTTGAAGGTGAAGGACTGGGATGCACTGGCAGGGGTGGCTTTAGCCGTGATGGTGCGGGTGGCACCGGGCTTGAGCACGATATAGTTGGTGCTGGGGGTGATCACCTGCCCGCTGTTGCTGGACACAGTGCCGCTTGTGCCGGTGGAGTCTGTGGGCAGGGCAAGCACCGTAACGGTGGTGGTGGCCACCACCGAGCCGCAGGCAGCGGTAATGGTGGCAGTGCCGGGCGCTACGCCGGTCACGCGGCCAAAGCTGTTCACCGTGGCGATCTTCTCGTTAGAGGAGGTCAGGGTGACGGTGGCGTAGTTGGAAGCGGAACTGGGGCGCACCTGCAGTGAAGCCGACACCGAGTTGCCCACATAGATGGTGTTGGAGGAGAGGGAAAGGTCCATCTCGGTCACGATCATGGAGGAGTCCATGGAGACCACGATGGTGTAGGCGCAGATCTGGTTGCCGGCGGCTGCGGTAATGGTGGCAGTGCCAACGCCCACAGCCTGCACCACGCCGCTGCTGCTTACGGTCAGCACGCTGCTGTCATCGGTCAAAAAGACCACAGAGTCGGTGCTGTAACTGGGCTTGACCACGGGGGACAGCTGCTGGGAAGCGCCCAGCAGCATATTGGCAGAGTAGCTGCCGGTGGAAATGCTCTCGGCAGGGACATCCTTGGACCAGGGCAGTGAAACGCCGTTCTGCGCTTCAACAGGCAGGCCGGCGGCGGCAGCGCTCAGGGCGGTGCCGCATACCAGCACACCCAGCATCAGCACACAGGCGGCCAGTTTCTTTGCGGTTCGAATCATGTTGTTTGTACCTCTTTGGGGTGGTGTAAAAGGGGGGCATCCTGCCGTGCTGTGCAGTCCGCTTTTAGCGGAACAGCACGCCCAGTGCCTCCATGGCATATTCAAAATAGGTGACCTGATCGTATTCCACGCGGGCGGTCACGCTCATACCGTTGGCAAGATCCACCTTGTCGCCGCTGCGGCTCACCACATAGGTGGCATCGGGCTTGATGGTCATCTTGTAGTAGGAGGTGCTGTTGCTGGAGGTCACATCACTGTCAATGGAGGTGACGGTGCCGGTCAGCGTGCCGTAGGAATACTCCGACAGGCCGGTGATGGCGATCTTGCAGGGGTCGCCTACGTGCAGCAGGGGACGGTCGTTCACCGACACCATAGCCACGATCTCCAGATCGTCGTTCTCGCTGGCAATAGTAGCCATTGCAGAGCCGGCGCTCAGCACCATGCCCTCCTTGTAGGGGGTGTCCATGTGGATCACGCCGGAGGTGGGCGCATAGATGAAGTAATCGTTGGCGCCGGTGTTCAAAGAATCCATCTGCGCCTGCAGGTTGTCCACATTGACCTGTGCGCTGTTGATGCTCTGGGAGATGGACTGCATGGTGGAGTAGTATAGGGACTCCAGCTCACTCTGGTTCTGCTCCATCAAAGCCTTGATCTGGGTGTCGGAGTAGCCGGCAGCCTGATAGGTAGAAGCGTCAAAGGTCTTTTGTGCTACCTGACTTTTGTAGGTCTGGTACTGGTAGTAGTAGGGCTGATCCTCAGCGCTGGTCTCGTCGAAGTAGTTGGTGTCGTCCTGAATGCACTTGAGCAGCTTGTTGTACTGATCCAGCTGCTTCTGGTAGATATCCAGCTGGCTCTGCAGGGTGTCCTTCTGCATATCCAGATCCGTGCTCTTCAGCCGGGCGATCAGGTCGCCCTCGTTCACATAGCTGCCCTCCGAGACATACAGCTCGGTAATGGAGCCGGAGTAGCTGGACATGATGTAGGTCTTGTTGGCGGCCTGCACCACACCGCTGTTCTGGCTGACATAGATGCGGTTGGTCTGGGTGCTCCAGATCACCAGAAAGATCATGAACAGCCCGGTCAGAATGACAAAGGCGTACCCGTAAGGGGGCAGCTTTTTGTCCATCATGATCCGGCGGTCCTGCAGATCCGAAAGGTTCTGAATGGTCGTTGTCATAATTATTTGGTCTCCATAAACACGTCGATCACGCCGTCGTCCTCGTCCTGATTGACGTAGATGGTGTAGCTGTTGCCGCTAAGCTTGATGTCGTTTTCAAAAGCCAGGACCTGCAGCTTGGCGGTGGCCAGCTGGTTGAAGGCCAGAGGGCCGGTAAAGTGGGCGTACAAGCAGTTCTTTACCCGCAGCACAGCGTCCATGTGGTAGCCGGGCTCCATCTGGGTGATCATCTGGGTGGCCTGCTGCATCATGTACATGACGGGCATATGGTCCGGGCCGGTGCCTTCCACGATAGCCTGCACCAGCGGGCCGATGGGCTGTGCGCCGTTGCTCTTCATAAAGTTCTGCATCTGGGTCAGGATGACCGGCAGGTTTGCCAGCTCCTCCGGCTGCACAACGCGGGAGAGAACATTGGTCAGCTTGAGGGTCTTGTTTTCAGCAACTTTGATCTCGTTCATAGTAAATTACCCCTAATCCTGTTATTTTTTCAATGTAAGCCGGAACAAAAAGGTGCCCGGAAGCGTCTGCCTCCGGGCACACCATAACGAGGCATTCTTCGGTTTCCCGCCGGGCGGGAAAAAGCTTATGCTGCATCCGGGCAAGAGTTGCGGATGCGGTCAGTAGGTGATGGACTCGCCGTCGTCGTCCTCTTCCACCACAGCGGCAACTGCCTGCGGAGCAGGCTCGGCTTTGCGCTTGCGGAAGATGCCCTGCTGCATATTCCACAGCTCGGCATAGCGGCCATCCTTTGCCATCAGTTCCTCATGGTTGCCGCGCTCCACGATCTTGCCGTGATCCATCACAAGGATCAGGTCGCAGTCACGGATGGTGGAAAGGCGGTGCGCCACGATCAGCATGGAGCGGTCTGCCAGCTGCTCGTAGATCATGTTGAAGATCAGCGTCTCGGTGGCAAAGTCCAGATTACTGGTGGACTCGTCCAGAATGTAAAGGTTGGAGTCCTTCAGGAAGGCACGCGCCAGTGCGATGCGCTGCTTCTCACCGCCGGACAGGCCGTTGCCGGCTTCCTCCAGATAGGTGTTGTACTGCAGCGGCAGGTGGCGGATGAACTCGTGCGCGTCAGCCTTCTTGGCAGCTTCCTTCACCTCGTCCAGCGTAGCGTCCATGCGGGAGATGCGGATGTTGTCGTAGATGGTCTTGCTGAACAGCTCAACGTTCTGGGGCACATAGGCGATGGCGCGGCGCACCGAGTGGCTGCTGTACTCCGCCAGATTCACGCCGTTCACATCGATCTCGCCGTCCTCGGGGTCGTAGTACTTCAGCAGCAGCTTGGTAATGGTGGATTTGCCGCTGCCGCTGCTGCCCACCAGCGCCACCTTTTTGCCGGCGGGGATGGTAAAGCTGACATGATCCAGTGCCGGGGCACGGTTGCCGTAGCGGAAGGTGACGTCCTTGAACTCGATGTCGCCCTCCACCTTTTCCATCTCGCTCTGCTCCATACCCTCGGCAGTCTCGTTCTCAGCGGGGTAGTCCATGATCTCGGTCAGACGCTTCATGGAGATGCTGGCTTCCTGGATCTGCATCTGCAGGCCGATCAGGTTGCTCAGGGGGGAGGTGAAGTAGCTGGACAGGGTGCTGAATGCCATAAAGCCGCCCAGCGTCATCTCGCCGTTCAGCACCTGACTGATGCCCACATAGGTGGTCAGCATACTGAAGCCGGTGGAGATGAAGGAGGAAATCAGACCCTGCGTGGTGCTGATGCGGCTGGAGCGCAGGCTGATCTTCAGGCTCTTCATGTACTCGCGTTCCAGATTATCCAGCTCGGTCTGCTCGTTGGCGTTGCACTTGACGGTCTCGATGCCGCGCAGGCTCTCGATCATCTGGCTGTTCAGCGCTGCAGACTGTGCCATGCTCTCTTCGTTGATCCGCTTATAGGGCTGCTTGTACACCAGCACCAGCAGGATGCTGACCAGTGCCATGAACAGCGAGATGGAGAACAGCATGGCGTTCATGCGGAACAGGATGATGCCGGTGATGACTGCCATGGAGATATCCATCACAAGGCTCAGCGCAATGCTGGTAAAGATGGATTTGATGGTGTCAGCGTCCGAGTAACGGGTGGTGATATCACCGGTCTTGCGGGTGGCAAAGAACTTCATGGGCAGGTTGAAGATGTGCCCGAAGTAGCCCAGCATCAGCGGGATATCGATCTTGATGGACAGATGGATCAGCACCCACTGGCGCACAAAGCCGATCAGCGTGCTGGTGATGCTGACCACGCTGAACACCAGGATCAGGGTGACCAAAAGGTTATTCAGCCCGTAGGGCAGCACCTCGTCCATCAGGATCTTATTGAACATGGAGGACGCGATGCCCAGAATGGTGGTGATCACCGAGCTGAGGATGGCGTAGAAGAACAGCTTTTTCTGGGGCAGAAGCAGGTCGATATACCGCTTCATCATGCCGTACTTGCCGCTCTTGCCGTCCTTACCGTCCTTGCCGTCTTTACCGTCCCTGCTGCCAAGCTTGCCGCCCTTGAACTCGGAGGTGGGGTTCAGCAGCAGCAGCACGCCGGTAAAGTTCTTGTAGAACTCGTCCAGACTGATCTTTTTCAGCTCCGTGCCGGGGTCGCCGATGATGACGTAATCCTTGCACTTATGCTTTTTGCCCTTTTTCTCTTCTTCCTTGCGGGTCTCGGCGTCCTGCAGCATATGCTTGCGGCGCGCGCCTTCGTCCTTGATGGTGGTCTTTTTGAACACCACAACAAAGTGAGCCAGACCCTGATCGGTGATCACCTGTGCAATGCAGGGAAGCGAGAAGTCGCTCAGGAAGTTTTCGCGGTCCACGCGGACTGCGGCGGTGGTAAAGCCAAGTTCATTGGCGGCTTTTTGCAGGCCGACAAGGTTAGTGCCTTTCAGGTCGGTACCCATCATATCCCGCAGGCGGGTGATGGTCACTTCCTTTTTGTAGTGCAGGCACACCATGGCCAGACAGGCAGCCGCACAGTCGGTGGTATCGTGCTGCCGGACGTAGGTATAACGCATAGATGTTTCCTTTTATTCTACAGATTTATTCAAACGACACAAAGCCGCCCTGCCGCCCGTGCTTGCCGCACAGAGCCGCCGGCCTGCCTGCTGATTTGACCAACGAAAAAACTGCGCTCCTGCACGGCAGCTTTCTGACCGGAGGAGCGCCTGTCTGCGGATGCGGGAAAGCCATGCAGCCTTTCTACATCTATAAACTTATAAAAGTATACCACATCCACTAGTGTTCTTCAAGGCGATATTTTTTAAGAACCGTTAAGAATGCGTGAAAAAAAGATACAGAAATACAAAAAAGCGATGGAAAAATATCCATCGCTTTGCTGGCGCCTCTTGCCTGACTCGAACAGGCGACACCCTGATTAACAGTCAGGTGCTCTAACCGACTGAGCTAAAGAGGCATAACAGTGACTGCGAGAAACATTATACCGCAGTCACCGCGCTTTTGCAAGCCTTTTTTGCAAAAATTCGGAAATCAATTTCCCTTTGAAGGCGCCCCCTTGGGGGAGCTGGCAAAGCCGACAGGCTTTGACTGAGGGGGTAACTGGCACAAAAAGCAGCGCAGAAACGCCCGTGGGTGCTTCTGCGCTGCTATTATAAGTTGAAATTACTTCAGCTTGCTCTTGGCCTTCATGCGCTGCTCATGGTTCAGAATCTGCTTGCGGATGCGCAGATTCTCCGGGGTGACCTCCAGCAGCTCATCCTGTGCCAGGAACTCCAGGCAGCCCTCCAGGCTCAGCTTGCTGATGGGGATCAGGCGCAGAGCGTCGTCGGAGCCGGAAGAACGGGTGTTGGTCAGGTGCTTGGTCTTGCAGACGTTCACGTCCACATCCTCGCCGGAAGCGGTGTAGCCGATGACCATGCCCTCGTACACCTTCTCGCCGGGGCCCACCAGCAGGGTGCCGCGCTGCTGAGCGTTGAACAGACCGTAGGTGACGGCCTCGCCGGTCTCAAAGCTGACCAGAGAACCGGTGGAGCGGTTGGCGATCATGCCAGCCCACACATCGTAGCCGTCAAAGATCTGGTTGATGATGCCCTCGCCGTGGGTATCGGTCAGGAACTGGTTGCGGTAGCCGAACAGGCCGCGGCTGGGCATCCGGAACTCCAAACGCACACGGTCAGAGCCCAGGGACTCCATCTGCTGCAGGATGGCCTTGCGCTGGCCCAGACCGGTCATGACGGCACCCTGATACTGGGTGGGCACGTCGATGACGACATGCTCCATGGGCTCGTAAGTCTTGCCGTCGATCACCTTGGTCAGAACGTGCGGGGGAGAGACCTGCAGCTCATAGCCTTCACGGCGCATGGTCTCGATGAGGATGGACAGGTGCATCTCACCACGGCCCATGACACGGAAGGAATCGGTGGTGGCGGAGTCCTCTACCTTCAGGGCCACGTCCTTCAACAGTTCCTTCTGCAGACGGTCGCGGATCTGACGGCTGGTGACGAACTTGCCCTCACGGCCGGCCAGCGGGCTGTCGTTGACCGAGAAGGTCATCTCCACGGTGGGGTCGTTGATCTTGACGAAGGGCAGCGGCTCCACGTTGGAGGGGCTGCACAGGGTGTTGCCGATGGTCACGTCCGGCAGACCGGAGAATGCCACGATATCACCTGCGGTGATGTTGTCGCAGGGCTGACGGCCGTTGGCCTGGAAGTCGTACAGCTTGGTCAGACGGCCGCGCATCTTCAGGTCGGGGTTGTGCCAGTCGCACACGACCACTTCCTCGCCTACCTTGGCAACACCGTTCTGGATGCGGCCGATGCCGATGCGGCCCACGAAGTCGTTGTAGTCCACAGAGGACACCAGCATCTGGAAGGGAGCCTCAGGGTCGCCCTCGGGCGGCTTGATGGTGCTCAGCAGGGTGTCGAACAGGGGGATCAGGTCGGTGCCCGGCACATCCGGGTCCAGGCTGGCGGTGCCGTCACGGCCGCAGCAGAACAGCATGGGGCAGTCCAGCTGTTCGTCGGTAGCGCCCAGATCCATCAGCAGGTACAGCACCTCGTCGATGACTTCCTTGATGCGGGCATCGGGACGGTCGATCTTGTTGATGGCCACCACAAGGCTCAGGTTCTGCTGCAGAGCCTTCTGCAGCACAAAGCGGGTCTGGGGCATACAGCCCTCGGCAGCGTCCACCAGCAGCAGCACGCCGTTGACCATCTTCAGCACGCGCTCCACCTCGCCGCCAAAGTCGGCGTGGCCCGGGGTGTCGACGATGTTGATCTTGACGCCCTTGTAGGTGCAGGAGCAGTTCTTTGCCAGAATGGTGATGCCGCGCTCACGCTCGATATCGCCGCTGTCCATCACGCGCTCGGCCACGGCCTGATTGTCGCGGAAAGCGCCGCTCTGACGCAGCAGGGCATCCACCAGCGTGGTCTTGCCGTGGTCAACGTGAGCGATAATGGCAACGTTGCGCAAATCGTTACGAACCATAAATTTCTACCTCTCTATTTAAAAAGACTCATAAAATACGAACGAACGTCATACAAACCTAAGTTTATAACAGAACAGGGTGGTTTGTCAAGATTGTATAAAAATTTTTTCTGCAATTCAGCATTATGCCCGTAAACTTTCCGCAGATTTGTGCGGCGTGTACCTTAAAAATATGCTATACTAAAGCTATAAAACGAACCGGAGGTGTTCTGCATTGAAGCTTACGTTTTTAGGCGCGAACCACGAGGTGACCGGCAGCTGCACCATGCTGGAAGCGGCAGGGCAGCGATTCCTCATCGACTACGGCATGGAGCAGGGCAAAAATGTGTACGAGAACCAGCCCCTGCCCGTAGCCCCCGGCGAGATCGACTTTGTGCTCATCACCCATGCCCATATCGACCATACCGGCCTTTTGCCGCTGCTGGCGCACAACGGCTTCCGGGGCAGGATCTACGCCACCATCCCCACCGTGGAACTGTGCGGCATCATGCTGCGGGACTCGGCGCATATTCAGGAGTTTGAAGCCGAGTGGAAAAACCGCAAGGGCAAACGCTCCGGCGCAGAGCCGGTAGAGCCCATGTACACCGTGCAGGACGCCGAAGCCGCCTGCCGCCTGTTCCGGGGCGTGGAGTACGACAAGCGCGTCCAGCTTGCCTCAGGCATCGAAGCACGCTTTGTGGACGTGGGACACCTGTTGGGCTCTGCCAGCATCGAGCTGTGGATCACCGAGGGCAGCACCACCACAAAGCTGGTGTTCTCCGGCGATATCGGCAATCTGGAGCAGCCCATCATCAAAGACCCCACCTATATCCAGCAGGCGGACTATGTGTTCATGGAGTCCACCTACGGCGACCGCAACCACGACCCTCGACCGGACTATGTGGCAGAGCTGGCAAAAATTTTGCAGCGCACCTTTGACCGGGGCGGCAACGTGGTAGTGCCCAGCTTTGCGGTGGGACGCACGCAGGAGATGCTGTATTTTTTGCGGGAGATCAAGGAAAAAGGGCTGGTCAAAGGGCACGGCAACTTCCCGGTCTACATCGACAGCCCGCTGGCCACCGAAGCCACCCGCATCTTCCGGGATACAGACCCCGGCTGCTTTGACGCCCAGACCCGCGCTTTGCTGGAAAAGGGCATCGACCCCATCAACGTGCCGGGGCTGCGCATCAGCGTGACCAGCGAGGACTCCCGCATGATCAACACCGACCGCACGCCCAAGGTCATCCTGTCCGCCAGCGGAATGTGCGAAGCCGGACGCATCCGCCACCACCTCAAGCACAACCTGTGGCGGCCGGAATGCACGATCCTGTTCGTGGGCTTTCAGGCGGTGGGCACTTTGGGACGCACCCTCATCGAGGGGGTGGACTCGGTCAAGCTGTTCGGCGAGCCCATCGAGGTGAAGGCGGAGATCTGCCAGCTGACCGGAATGTCCGGCCACGCCGATAAAGACGGCTTGCTGCGCTGGGTGAACGCCTTTACAGAAAAGCCCCTGCGGGTGTTCGTGATCCACGGCGAGGACGAGGTGGAGAACCGCTTTGTGGACACCCTGACCGAACAGGGCTTTACCGCCTGTGCGCCCTACAACGGTGCGCAGTGGGCGATCGGTGCCGAGGGCGCAGTCTGCCTGCAGGAGGGCACGAAAGTCCGCGTGGAGCAGAGGACCGGCGAGGGTGCAAACCGCGCCGCTACCGTGTTCCAGCGGCTGGTCAGCGCCGGCAAGCGCCTGCTGCGGGTCATCGAGCACAACGAGGGCGGCGCAAATAAGGATCTGGCAAAATTTGCCGACCAGATCAACGCCCTGTGTGACAAATGGGACAGGTAATGCGGCAGTCTTTTGCGGCAGAGCAGCCCCGGGAAAAACGCAGCTGCGTCAAAAGCTTCCGGGTGCGCTGCGCCGCTGAAAAAAGAGAATAGATTTTTGTAAAAAACCGTTGACAAGCGCCCCTCCGGCTGGTATAATAACCCATGTCGTCAGGCAACAGGCCAGACATCTGGGGGTTTAGCTCAGCTGGGAGCGCGATGCACCCAGAAACACACCCCCACAGCGATGGTTGATGACGATTAAGTTCCCACTAAAGATTTTCCATTCCAGAGGCTTGCTTCTGGAATTTATGGGGGATTAGCTCAGCTGGGAGAGCGCTTGCATGGCATGCAAGAGGTCAGCGGTTCGATCCCGCTATTCTCCACCAAAAAAGCACTGTACTTCGTAGGAAGTATGGTGCTTTTCTTTTTGCTGAAGCCGATTTTTGGGGGCTGCATTGCTTCGCCTGCACCGTTTTCAGGCTTTTGCAGGCGGTTCCTATACAACCCCCAACTTTTGACTTTACACCATTTTCAAAAAGGAATGTTTTCCGCCCGTTTTTTCAGCAGGCTGTTGTATCATCCCCTTCAATGTACGGCGTAAGGTCGAAGTTGAAGGTAATGTTGAGCTGATACCCACGATAAACATCTACCCTGCGGATAAGCTGATTGACGATCATTTTCTTTGCTTCAAAACTGGCACTGTCGTAGAGATCAGAAAAAGAAATCAGTTCTTCGTACAGTTTTGATACGTTGTCCATCAGTTCGGCAGTTTTTTCTGTTTCTGCATAGGAAGATTCATAAAGAGCATCCAATTCCCGAAGTTTTTCCTCCTGCGCTGTAATCATCTCGGCAAGGGTTTCTTTGGGAAAGACGCTCTCACCTTTGATACAGGCAAGAATCTCGGCTTTCAGGGAAATCAAGTCTTTTTGGGCTTTATCCCGCTCTACCTGAATAGTTTGCAGATGATTCTTGCGTTCGACAACTTCCCGCTCGTAACGCCTTGTAATGATCTGCTCTTTCGGGATGCCTCTCATTTTGGAAAAGATCTGACGGACTGACTTATCAATGATCTCATCCAAAATATGTACCGTATAACCCGTCTGCCCGGTGCAGCCGGTCTGCTTACGGAGCTTTCCGTAACAGGTATAACGGACACGGAGCGTATCGTCCAGTGTTCCATCGGAGAGCTTGCGCCACTTCCGGCTGGAAGTCAAGGTCAGCTTTGCACCGCAATGTCCACAATAAGCATTGCCCGAAAGCAGAGATTGTCCGTGAATGTTCAGCGGAACGCGATATTCGGATTCTTGTGCTGCACGGTTAGAACGATTTTCACGGATACGCTGGGCGGCTTCAAACTGCTGCGCTGGGATGATCTGCAACTCTTGCAGCAATTCCGAATGGGCATCCCCACAGCGGAGAACGCCTGTATAGGTCAGGTTCCGAACCATTCCACGGATACTTGCCGGATGCCAGCATTTCCCAGACCTTGCGCGGTAGCCGTTATCATTCAGATAAGTTGCGATATGCTGCGGTCCATAGCCTTCATGCACATACTTGTCGAAAATAATCCGAACTACGGCAGCTTCACGCTCGTTGATGTGCAGTTCATACAGTTCGTGCTTGCGCTTGTTGATGCGGCCACTTTTCACAAGGTCATAACCATACGGCGCACTGCCGCCCTTGAAGTGTCCTTCTTCCACAAGCTGCCGCAGGCTGGTACGGGTACGGACAGAAGTTTTTTCGCTTTCACCGTCTGCCTGCCAGAAGCGGATATAGTTCAACAATTTGTCAGTGTGGTTGTCGAATCGTTGCTCACCCTCTTGGGTACTCCACACCCGGATGCCGTTTCGCACAAACCATTCTACAACAAACGGCGTTTCATCTGCGATGCGTCCGATTCGATCGAACATGAACACCAGCAGAATGTCAAACTTGCCTTTTCGGGCATAATCCTTGATGATTTGCAGCTTGTCACGGGCTTCTGCACGGACTTTGTGGCCAGACACGCCCTCTTCCTGTTCCTCATGGACGATGACCCAGCCCTTCGCTTCGGCAAATTTGTGACACGCCTTGCGCTGCATAGGAAGGTCTGCTTCATGATTCGAGTTGAAATCCACCTGTTTGTCGGTGGAAACACGGTACAGGCAGCAGACGCGATTGTTCATTTCATTCATTTTCGATTCCTCACTTTATAATAGAAGTGAGAATGGGTACTATTCGGTTGCCAAAGAACGGGTGGTCGTGGTTCTTTGTCTGACCAAAACACCACAGCCATCCTCAGTATAACGAGTGCTTAGGTTTTCGTCCACGATGTCAACCCGCTTTCTTTGTGTAGCTTGTGGCAAGCAGAATATCCCGGATACGTTCAAATGCTTCCGGGTTCGGTTCGTTGGAGAAGCTGAAAACAACGGGATAGCCGTTGATTACCAAATACTGTTTGTTGGTATCAGCATTAGCCGCAGGGATGTTGGATGCGACCTGAGAAAATTTATCGACCATTCAATCACCCTTCCTGTGTGTTTTAATAATTAAATAATAGGGTCTTAATATGTAACAAGGGGCATCTGCGGTTTGCGGATGCCCCTTGTGTATATGGGAGGAATGCCTGTGAATATCAGAATTTCATCGGCAGTGCGTCTTTTCTGCACTTGCCGTTGTAGGCGGTGTAGATGGGGAAAACGTACTTTTTCCATCCGCGCAGCTTTGCGGGGTCGTCCTGCCCGATGCGATAAATATCGACCGGGTGGATGTTGCGCAGCGCACGGAGCAGCCGTTCTTCGTTGAACTCGCCGTGGTACAGTTCCACAAAGTGCATCATGCCTTTCAGAACAGAGGCCCGGAACGAATCCGGTTTGCCCTCCCATGCTGCCACGATCAGCCGCATCGTTTCACAGTAGAGCGGTTCGCCCATCTGCTTGTAGAGCCGGAA
>NZ_PRLD01000014.1 GCF_003287405.1 Faecalibacterium prausnitzii | reverse complement strand
TGCTTGATGGTTGCCATACAGTTCACCAACCGTTTCTTCGGCTTTCAGCCGAAAGTTCGTGAGTGCGGACAGTTCCTCCAGAATTTGCGCCCGGAGCTGCTCGGTGTCTTTGCCGCCGGAGTTGAAGTGCCGTGCAAGCTGGTTGAGGTTGCTTCCCACCTTGCTGCACTGAGCAGACAAGGCGGCAAGCGCCGCCAGTGCATCCTCGCCGCCCTGCGCCACCACAACGGTGTGCTTGACGTTCACGCCGTACAGGACGCGGCGGACGAGTTCGGATTGGGTGAGGTGGAGTTCTTTGCAGGCGTATGCGATCCGCAGTTTTTCTTCTGCGGTCACCCTGACTTTGATGATGTGTGTCTTTCGTTTTCGCGGCGTATCATTGCGGTTCTCTCGTGCGTGTGCGTTCGTACTTTTCATTTCAGCCATATTCGACCTCCTGTGAAAATGATAAATGCCCGCTCCGGGATGGAGAGGGCTATGTAATGCGACACGCCGCTTTTGCACCAGCGGTGCAACGCTGGAGCAGGGTTTGGGGAAGGCACTCCCCAACAAGACCGCGGTTGCGCAGCAACGAAAGCCCCAGTGGGGCTTTCGAGTGGCAGCACGGTTTGCGTAGCAAATGGAGGAGTCTCACTCCGACAAGTGCTAGACCATGTGACAGAACATTTTCAAGCATTGAAAATTTGTGGCCACAGGTCGATACTTGCTTTCGCCCTTTCCGAGCAACACTGAAAATTTCAGAAGTCGAACCGCAATGCACGTTGAAAATTTTGCAGAGCAAAACGTGTGAAAAGGCAAAGCCCCTGCTCATGGTCACCGTTCACACCGAACGCAGTTCCTGCCCCTGTTTATGCAGCGGCGTTGTCCGGCTCGCCCACAGAAAGTGTGAGGTCATGGCGCAGTATCTCGTTCAGACGGCTTATGTAAGATTCAAGGTTCAGTATGAAGAAAGCCGGGCGCAGTGCAGACACTACAGCCTGCTTCTTTCAAGCATCAGAATAACACTTTGAGGTTGTGCAGTCAACAACTAAAAACAAATTTTGGAAGATTGAACAACTACATAAGATTTTATTTGTGAAAAAGAAAAATACCGCCCATGCAGCGCAGCGATGGATTTTGTCGGGTGAAACGGCGGCAAAATAGATCGGGTGTGTTGCGGGGCGGTAAAAATCTTCATGGGGAATAAATCCTCGCCGTTCTGTACTTTTCTACAAAATTGGTGGGATTTGCGATAAAGGGTATCATGGATTGCGGAGCGCGTCAAGATGGTTTTGCAAATTTTATTGCAGTAAAGCAGTGATAGTAAGACTTATACAAATCAAAACACCGCCCGATTCTGGTGAAGGAGAACCAGAATTGAACGGTGCAAATGGAAGAAGGAGAAAAGCGTAGAAAATCAGACGATGCAATCTGGGAGCAGCGCATGGAGCTGTGTCAGCAGTTCTTCGCAGGAATCGGAATAAATCACAAGGGTAAGCGGATTGCTCAGGTCAAGACTGTAAATGCCAAGCAGGGATTTGGCATCAATGGTATATCGCCCGGAGACTAAGTCCATCTCATAGGGATATTTGGACAGCAAATCTACAAAGTCCTTGACCTGATCGACCTGCCGCATTCTGATCTGTAATTTTGTCATAGGGTATCCTTTCTTTTACATCAGTGGGATAGAGGCAATGCAGTTCTGAATTTCCACCATGGAGGGCATTGCAGGGATTGCGCCGCCCTTTGTCGTGGTCAGACTGCCCGCTGCATTGCCGAAGCGGACGATTTCTTCAAGCTCAAATGCAGGGAGGGTACGCAAATCCTCCGCAGCTTTTCTCCGCAGCTGGTAGTGAATTGCGCCCATGAAAGCATCGCCTGCACCCGTCGTGTCCACGGTAGGCACATCATAGGTGGGAAGATGCCCTGCGCCCACAGCGTTCCGGTAATAAGCACCCTTTGCACCCAGCGATACCAGCACAAGAGATGGCCCCATTTCGAGCAGGGCTTGTGAGCCGCGGGCAAGGTCGCTTTCGTTTGTGATAAGCTGCATTTCTTCCTCGGAAACTTTCAGAAGATCCGCCAGCTTGACACCTTCCTGCATCTGAACAACGGCATCTGCCGGGTGCTCCCATAGAAGCGGACGGTAATTGGGGTCAAAGCTGACCAGCTTGCCCTGCTGCCGTGCATACCGCGCAGCTTCCAACGTGGCGGTGCGGCTCGGGTCGGAGGTCAGAGAGACAGAGCCGAAATGGAAGATGGCAGCATCGTCAATCAGATTCCTGTTGACTTCTGCCGAAGTCAGCATCACATCGGCACCGGGGTTCCGGTAAAAGGTAAAGGAGCGGTCTCCCTTGCTGTCAAGCTGTACGAAGGCAAGGGTCGTGGGAATCTTTTCGTCAATCATCAGACCGGACACATCAATGCTGCTTTCCACAAGGGTCTGGCGGAGAAAATCGCCAAATCCGTCTTTGCCGACTTTTCCGATGAATGCTGTTTTGCCGCCCAGACGGGCATTCATGGCAAGGACATTGGCGGGTGCACCGCCGGGATTCCGGGCAAACAATTCGATGCCCTGTGCATTGGTTCCGTTCGGGGTAAAGTCGATCAGGCTTTCTCCCAAAGCTACAACATCAAACATGGTATCACCTCAACCTGTTTTTCTAGCGTTCAGTTCGGACATAATCTGGTTATACGAACGCTTACTGATTCGGTAGAAGAACAGGACAATCGCTGTTATCAGCCACAGCACACCGGGAAGCAGCGAGAATGCATAGTGCATCGCATTCTGCACGGCAGCATTCTGCACCTGATTGGGGGCAAAACTCAATGTACTCAGCACACCAGCCAGCGCAGAGGTGCCAATCGCCATGCCCAGCTTGTTCCCCAGTGAAACGAATGCGTACTGGAAACCATCGTTGCGGACACCGGTTTTCCACTCGCCATACTCCACGCAGTCGGGAACGATGGCGTAGATGGCGGTATTGAATCCGCAGAAGAAGAACTGGGACAGTGCAGCGAATGTATAGAACGGAATGGGAGAAGAAACTGCACTGAAGAAATAGAGCGCAATCAGGGAAACGCCGGTTCCGGCAGCGAAAAGGGAAGCGGTGTGCCCTTTGTTGCCCAGTTTTTCAAACACGAAGGGGAATGCCGCAGCACCCAGAATGGAGGGAACGATCAGGATCATCGAGTAGATGGTAAACAGATTCTCGTTGCCTTCCACATATTTGAAGTAATAGAGCAGGTCGGCATTGCGGCCATACAGCGTCACACCGAACAGGAACTGACCCGCCAGTGCAATCAGGTAGGGCTTGTTCTGAAGCGCTGCATCCAACTGCTTTTTCAGTGAGACTTTTTTCCGCTCCGGGGGCTGGACGACCTCTTTGGTTTTGGCAAAACAGAACCAGTGACAGAGGGTGAAGATACCGCCGTAAAGGACGGTCACCAGAAGATATCCCCGTGCTGCATTATCACCGCCAAAAGCAGAGATCAAAGGCAGGGTGATGATGTTGATGATATTGATGGCGATCATGGCACAGACGGAGCGAGAGGTGTTGATTTTCGCACGCTCCTCGATGTTCTGGGTCAGGGTGCCGCAGAGCGTACCATAAGGGATGTTCACGCAAGTATAGCCCAGAACCAGTACACAGTAAGTAATGTACATATACAGGCTCTTAGCACTGTCTGACCATGTGGGGTGCGCCCAGAACGTCAGCACGAGCACCACAGCAGTTGCCGGCGCGCCGAACAACAGCCATGGACGGTAGCGTCCCCAGCGGGAACGGGTACGGTCGCTCAGCGAACCGATCACGGGGTCATTGATGGCATCCCAGAAGCGGGAGACCAGCATCAGGAGGGACACTGCCGCCATGCTGATGCCGCAGACATCGGTGTAAAAAATCATCAAGAAGTTGCCAACGAACATCCAGCTGAAGTTGCAACCCACATCGCCCATGCCGTAAGCGATTTTACTGATCAGAGGGACTTTGATGTTCGTATCCTGCTGTTTCGGCTCTGCTGTGTAACTCATACGGCGCGCTCCTTTCTCCTCTTGACGCGATGCTTATAATTTCTGGCAGAACTCTATTCTCTCTTTATTCGGGCCTTCGACCATGAAAAAGCGAACACCGTTTTCCCAGAACGGCAGTGACTGGATGCTGGAATGCAGCAGGTGCATCCCTGCCTCTTTTGCCGCAGCAAAGGCGGCTTCGATATCGGTCGTTGCCAGAGCTACATGGTCGATTGCTCCGGCCTTTTCCGCCGCACGATGGTTTTCATAGGTTTCGATCATCAGATCGCCAAGCTGAAGAAACGCAACGCGCTCCCCGGCGGCTTTGTTCACCGTTTCCAGCGCAGAAACAAACCCCAGCTTCTTGTAAAATACAATGGTCTTGTCGAGATCATTTGTTGGGATGCCAATGTGCGCCACACCGGTCAGAACCTGCGGAAAGCTCATACCTTCGTTTCCTCCGCAATCTTCACCACTGCTTTGACGATGTTGGCCTTGTCCGAAATGCTCTTGTCCATGGCATTCTGGATGTCGTCAAAGTTAAAGATGTTGGTCACAATGCCCTTCAGATTGATTTTGCCGGAAGCAACGGCATCGATCGCCATGGGGTAAATGTGGCGATAACGGAACACGGTCTTGAAGGTCAGTTCCTTGTCCAGTGCAAGGCTCATAGGCAGGGTCATCTCGCCGGATTTGGAGTAACCAACCAGAACGATGTTTGCGCCCTTCTGCGCCATCTCAATGGCCTGGCGGGTAGTGATTTCTGTACCAGCAGTCTCGATAACGAGGTCGCAGCCCAGACCATCGGTCAGGTCGAGAATCGTCTGGACAGCATCCTTTTCGCGGCTGTTGATCACACCGTCTGCACCCAGTTCAAGAGCCTTATCCAGACGCTTCTGCATGATATCTACAACGTAAACACGGGAAACACCCTCGGCTTTCAGCGCCATCATGGAGACCAGACCAATGCAGCCTGCACCCATGACCACCGCAGTCTGACCGGCATGAGCACCGCCCTGATTGGCGGCGTGGAAACCAACGGCCAGAGGCTCGATCAGCGCACCTTCCATGGTGCTTACGTTGTCCGGTAGCTTGAAGCAGAGGTTTGCTTCATGTGCCACATACTCCTGAAAAACACCGTCTACCGGCGGGGTAGCGAAGAACACAACATCCGGGCAGAGGTTGTATTTGCCCTCACGGCAGAACTTGCAGTGACCGCAGGTCTTGCCCGGCTCCAGCGCAACGCGGTCGCCAACTTTCAGATGCTTGACAGCACTGCCAACTTCCACGACTGTGCCGCCCGGCTCGTGGCCCAGCACGAACGGTGGCTTGACCACATAATTGCCGATCGCACCCGTTTCATAGTAGTGCATATCGCTGCCGCAGATGCCAACGTATTCCAGCTTGACAAGAACTTCGTCCTCTTTGGGTGTGGGGATCGGGCGGGTGGTGTAGCCCATCTTGCCGATGCCGTTCATGACTGCAACTTTCATTGTGCCTTTCATAAGATGACCTCCGTTTTTATTTGTTTATTAACTTTTATAAAGTGTTTATGAATGTGACTACAAATTAACACACCGCACAACCAAAGTCAAGCCCTTTTTCGCGGATTCGGAGAACTGCACAAGGAAAAAGCGGCGGAATTGTGCAAAAAATCGAGGACGGCAGGTGCCGTCCTCGATGGGAAGGTTTATAGGTTCTGAATAAAGGCTTCGATATGGAGCAGAGCGGCTCCCAGCGCAGAGGCTTCCAGCCTATAGCGGCTGAACTTCAGGTAGGAACTGTCCGGCTCAAACGTATTACGCTCGACCAGCATTTCCCGGAGCGGTTCGCCAAACTCTGCCAGAAAGCCGCCAACGTAGCCGCCAACAATTACATCACAGTCGAAGGTCATGCGCAGATTATTGACTGCTACAGCAAGGTAAGAAAGGTATTCATTCCATGCCGTTTGCAAAGCTGCATTGCCGGAGCGCAACCCGTCAAAGAATAGTGCAAGATTTCCGTCGGTCAGCTGGGAGAGGACTTTTGCAGAGCAATAGGCATCCAGACAGCCCTTTTTTCCGCAGTAGCAGGGGCGGCCATCGGGAACGAGCGTGTTGTGCCCGAACTCTCCGGCACGAAGATGGTCGCCGCCATAGAGCGCTCCACCGGTCAGAATCGCACCGCCGACACTGTTGCTCAGAGAAAGGTAGACAAGGCTGCGGGGAGATTCGAGGTCGCGCACTTCAGCAAGTCCGGCAGCGTTCGCGTCGTTGATGAACCGGCAGGAGAACGGGATGTAACGGCTGAATTCTTCGGTAGGAACATTCCGCAGACCCAAGGCATGAGAGTAAACCAATGTCTGCCCCTCTTTGTCCAGAATACCGGGCAGCGAAATGCCGACGCCCAAGATTTTTTCGACCGGGCAGCCCTCTTTTTCAATCAGCCCCTGCACGATTCCGGCAAGCATTTCCGCATAGGTGTCCGACCGCTCATAAAGACGCTTTTTACGCTCATAGTGGAGAAGGTTACCGGACAGATCGACCAGAACTGCTCCGACATGATTCTGGGTGATCTCCAGTCCGACCGCAAGTCTGGCATTCCGCACGGGAGCAAATGCTCTCGCCTTGCGCCCACCGGTAGATTCAAAGGTGCCGACCTCCTGCACCAGTCCCATCGCTATCAGTTCTTTGACATTCTGCAATACGGTCGGCCAGCTGTTGTTGACTTTTGCCGCAAGCTCCGGCTGCGAGATTCGGTCGCAGGAAAAAATGCTGCGAATCGTTCGGATGCGGTTGATTTTTTTAACATCACGGTTATTTGCGCCGCTGCCGGTCATGGGCTCACTCACCTCCAAGAGCAGATTCAACATTTGAAAGAAGATTTATAAAGCTCTTTCTTATTATAGAGAATCTGGCGAGATTCTGCAAGGGAAACATTTACAAAAAAGCGTTAGCCGAAAAGAGCGAGTTGCTTATGGATAAGAAGCGATGCTACCAGCTTATGGCAAACCATAGGTCGGTGGGCACCGTGTTCTTTATAAGGGCTTAATCTTCCAGTCTGCCGTGGTCACAGCCAAGCGACAGATAACGCTCCATCTCCCCTCTCAGCACCATCTGTGCATACTCCAAGGGCTTATTATACAGCAGCCAGTCCAGCTCTGCCCGCTGTGCCGGGGTGTTACCGTACTCGTCCTCCACAGCGATGCAGTCGATGGCAAGAGTGGTGCCATCTTCGAACCGGATTTCCACCCGGTTGGTGTCCATATTGAAGCGGCAGGAAAGCAGTTTGTTCATGGTGAACCTCATTTCTATATCAAACGGTGTCTGTTCGGATGTCCTAAACCCTGCCATAAAACCGGTGGTTGATTTGTCCATTGGGCTTTGTTTTGCCCGTCTGCACATTTTTGCACACTTTTTGCACACCTGAATAGCTGGATAACGGTTGCAAAGTATTACACTGTATGCAAACAATGCGGTGTGTGCAAAGGCGTGTTTTGCGATGATGCGATAAAAATAATGCTTCTTCGAACTTTTGAAATTTGACGAATGATGCACCTTGGATTCTTTTAATCAGAGGGCCAGGGATTCGAGTTCCCTCGAGCGCACCAAAATCCCACGAAGAATCTTACGATTCTTCGTGGGATTTTTTGTTTATACGCCATTTGCACGGTCTCTGCACGGTTTTTGCACGGTCCGCATTTTTCGTGTCAGATGGAGTAAGTCCGTGAATTACTCTGCAATTCGTGCTATTTTTTTGCAATTCAGGTCAGCAGAGCAAGGCGAAGCTGCGCTTTTACAGAGGGGTCTGCGTTCTTCAGAAGCTCCAGCAGTGCCGACACGGAGATGGTCGGTTCTGCTTCAACCGGGGCAGCCTGTACAAGTGTTGCTCCCGGCTTGTAGAAGCCTTCCTCGAACCTTTTACCCAGCTTCTTACGGGAATCCTGCTGGATGTGTGCATAGGTGTTGACCAGCAGATTGGCACTGGCGTGGCCCGTTGTGCCTTGCACAGCTTTCACATCGCCGCCGGAGATCATCAGTTGGTAGGTGGCACTGGAATGCCGCAGACCGTGAAACACAATGCGAGTGAACTCCGGGTGCTCGTCCTGCCACTTGATGAACTTTTTGCGGATGAGGATCGGCTCTACCGCCAAACCGTTGGGCAGGCGCAGCAGCATCCCGCTGTTGCGATAGCGTTCCGGGTCAACAGCTTCGTCCATTTCCAGACGCTTTAGCCAGTGCTTCAATTCCTCTTTCAACACGGCTGTCATGAAAATGGTTCGGTTGGAAGATGCTGTTTTAGTCTTTTTGAGCACCAGCGTTGTGGTACTGCCCTCGCGCTTATCCTCAAACTCCTGCAAGATGCAGCCCTTGCCCGTTTTTGCCAGCGATGCCTTTTGGACACGCTGCATACACTTGTTGATGCGGAACGTGCCTGTGCCGTCTGCTCCCTCAAAATCAAGATCTTCCGGAGTCAGGCCAGCAACTTCACCCTCGCGCAGTGCGCCCACCAGCGTAAGATGGACTGCCAGATGCAGAAAGGGGTCCTCCATGCTGGCAAGTGCGGCCCACATCTCGTCCGCATCCCAGATGGCACGCTCCTGAATCGACTTTTTAGGGCTGTCCACCGGAACGGGGCTTTTGATGAGGATGCCCCACTCCACCGCATACTGGAACGCTGTCCGCAGCAGGCGGTGCACCTCGTGGATGGTCGTGCCGGAGAGAAGCCGCTGCTGTTGTTTTTCCGAAAGCACCTGCTTTTTGCCCTCATAATACTGGCCGCAGGGCGTTTTGCTGAGGGTAGAATACGGGTCTTCTAGATGGTAAGGCTTGAGCTTTTGCATCTGCATATCGCCGATGTACGGAATAATGAGGTTCTGGACCGTTCCCAGATTGGATTGATAGGTCTGCGGTGCCCACTTGTGCTTGTTGCACTGTTTGGGAAGCCACTCCATCAAAAACTCTTTGACGGTGATGGTGGACGGAATCAGAAACGTTCCGTTTGCCAGTTCATGTTCGATTTGTTTTTTGCGGTTTATTGCCTCCTCTTTCGTGGAAAAACTTTCCCATTTGTTGCAGTTTTTACCCTGCTCGTCTTGGTAAGTATAGCGGACACCATAGGAGCTGCCGCGTTTCGTAATATATGCCATACGTTATCTCCTTTTTCAAGCTGCCCGGAGCCACGCATCGAAGCTGTCTTTCGGGACGCGGATGCTTCCGCCTACCCGCAGGACACGGAATTCGGTAGTGCTGTTGCACAGGTTGTAAGCAGAGCGCAGGCTGATGGACAGCATCTGCGCGATCTCTTCCACCGTGTACACCAGTGTTGTGGCTTTCAGGCTGTCAGTCGGAGACTTGACGGCATTGGTTTGAGTGACCACTTCCATTGTATCGTTATTCGGAATGGTCTGCAAGATATTTTTCGTATAATCAAAAGATCTCACAATTTCGGTCATTGCTGCCCTCCTTTTGTTAGGTGCATATTCGTTTAGTGTATCAGCCGATCAACGATTTCATGGATTCCAACTTTTTCTGTGCGTTCTCTTTGCGAAGACTTGCCCCGATGCAGGAAATTGGAACGCACATTTCCAGAATGCGGTCATAAATGCGGGCGTGAGCAGTATCCTGTGGATGCCGTATCTCGTTCAGCGGCAGGTTGGTGGTGACGATCAGCGGTTTTTGGCTGCGGTATCGGCTAGGGCTTAATTGAGCGTCCAGCAAAAACTTTGGAAATGGCAGATACCGGGGTAGCGGAGTACAAACGGTCAAATCATCAAACAAGCCAATCACCCTCCCTGTCTCTGCGATTCCAGCATTTTCAGGTGCTTCGAGCGGATAAATTCCAGATAGCGCTGCAGATTGTCAGAATACTTTTCAATTTGCTTCCAGTTTTCCGGCCCTGTCAGAAGATCTGGGTACTCTCGAAACGTGAGTTCCCAATTCTCGATAAAGGCGTCATAAGCACCTTCAATCGCAGCGATGTGGATGGAATGATCCGCAGATGCTTCAACAGATTTTTTCAGGGCTTTTTGATCACTTTCGGTCAGTGCCCTTTTGTGCCCTTGTACTTTTTTTGAAATGCCGATCAGAAATCGACTTCCGTCATCATCAAAAGATTCTACCTTCACGGAAGGGCTTTTTGTAGAGGAAGCAAGCTGCTTATCTCGCTCACTTTTCGGCTTGCGAAGTTCTGCAACGATTTCCGACCGCTGTTCCTTCGGAGCCTTAGCGATGGCACAGATCTCACGGTCAGCAGCTTTGATTTTCCCGTTTAGAATTTCCTCCCGGGCACCGGGTGCTGCTTCATCGGCAGCCTCCACGCCGTTCATGTACTTTTCGGCACGCTGCACATAACCCTCGCTGGTGCCGGTCTCGTTTGCGATCCGCTGCCGCGTAACGTGGCTGCCGGATTTGTTTTGGCAGGGATCATTTTGATCCGTGGCATCTTTCTTGGCGGATGTATACTGATTGCCGCGGTTTTGAGAGACCTGTTTTTCCATTTCATACCGCTTTCCAATCAGATACTTTCTACGCTCAGGTGTCAGGTTGCGCCGCCCAAGCTGATGATTGCAGATCCAGATCAGAGCCTCCTGATGGCTGGAAAACTCCATTTCTTTGATCTCATATTCAATAAACGAATGCTTCCGCAGGATGTTGTAGCGGTTATGCCCGTCCAGAATGGTTTTGTTCCACACAATGATCGGGTCTGTGAGCTTTCCGTCTCGAATCATGTTCATTTCAAGCTGCTGGAGCTCCTCAAAACTCAGCGGCAAAATTTGAGCGGAAAACTCGGGGTCTATTTTGAGATTGCTTAGTTTCAGCATATTGTTCGCCTCCTTTGACAACAGTGTACCGGTTTCCGCAGCAAAAGTTTATGGACTCGTAGTCCAAGTTACCCACCCTCTCAGTCCATGTGTTGTATACAATGATGCAAAATAAAAAATCCGAGCCAATTCTACGATGCTATAGTGTCATGTGGGTAAGATCAGGGAAACGGTGAAATTTGATAAGCTCAAAAATAGTGTTATTTTTAATTATGACGGGATAATTTGCAAAAAGCACTTGACATTGATAATCAAAGCAGAGTATACTTAACTCAGAGACAGAGTGAAATCCGCTCTGTCTTTCTTTTTCAAAAGCTTTTGTTCTTTATTGCACGTGACAGCAGAGGTGTGAAATGAATCTTGGAGAAATTGCAGATATCCGTAGCGGACTTGTCCTTTCTCGAAAACAGGCAAGCGCCGACTCCCCACAGGCGATCCGATACCACCAACTTAGTCTACGGGCGGTAAAAGCGGAAGGTGAGATTGATCCTGCTGAATTGGAGCCGTACTTCGCGAAAGAACCATTGTCCATGGACTATCTGACGCAGCCAAATGACATTGTAGTGCGCTTGACTGCCCCCTACACAGCAGTTTTGATTGACGACACCACACGCAACTTGGTGATCACGTCGAATTTTGTCGTAATTCGCATTCAGGGAACAGAGCTTGTGCCGGGGTATCTTTATTGGTATCTGAACACGCCGAAGGCAAAAAGGCAGATCTATCAAAATACCACCAAAAGTATGATCAGCTCCGTAAACGCAAGGTATTTTTGCCGCTTGGAGCTTCAGCTGCCATCGCCGGAAATACAACGCCAGATGGAAGCGCTTCGCTTGCTGGCACAGCAGGAACTACGCCTTCTGCGTAAGTTGGAAGTTGAAAAGCGAAGCTGCTATGAGGCGATGCTGGAACAAATGAATCACGCACAGAGGAAAGGATAACGACTATGACGACAAAATCGGAAATCGAACGCGTTCTTTGGAACGCCTGCGACAGCTTTCGCGGTAAAATTGACAGTTCCCGTTATAAGGACTACATTCTTTCCATGCTGTTCGTAAAATATCTGAGCGACGTTTCGGAGGAAAAACGAGAGCAATACCGGGAGCAATACGACGGTGATGAACGCCGTGTCGAGCGTGCCATGAGCCGTGAGCGTTTTAAGCTGGATGATACATCTACGTTTGGGTACCTTTATAAAAATCGCCATGATTCCGAAATCGGGCTGAAGATCAACACGGCACTGGCTTCTATTGAAGATCATAACAGCAGCAAGCTTCGGAACGTGTTTCGCTCCATCGATTTCAACTCCAATGTGGACTTTGGTACAGACATCAAGGCAAAAAATGCGACCCTCTGCAACCTGCTGGAAGACTTCCACGGACTTGACCTGCGTTCTTCTGCGCTGGACGGTTCTGACATTATCGGTGATGCCTACGAATATATGATCGGCAACTTTGCTTCGGACGCCGGCAAGAAGGGCGGAGAGTTCTTTACGCCGAGCAAGGTCTCCGAACTGGCAGCGGCATTGGTAGATCCGCAGGAAAATGACCGTATCTATGACCCGACCTGCGGCAGCGGTGGTCTCCTGCTCAAGGCATGCAAGCGCGTGCCGGACGGAAAAGTGGCAGTTTACGGTCAGGAATTAAACGCACAGACATGGGCTCTGTGCAAGATGAATATGTTCCTGCACGAGGTAGACGATGCCCGCATCTGGCAGGGCGACACCCTGAGCAACCCGCAGAATATCGAAAACGATAATCTGATGTTGTTCCAGTGCATTGTGGCAAACCCGCCATTCAGTTTGGACAAATGGGACAGCGGCTTCCTTTCCAATGCGGTTTTGGATGCCAAGGGAAAAAAGCCGGAAAAAATGAACGCTTCTCTGGACCCATGGGGGCGCTTTGATTGGGGCGTTCCACCATCTTCCAAGGGTGATTATGCTTTTGTTCTGCATATGCTCAACAGCCTTGACCGCAGTCAAGGCCGAATGGCTGTCGTGCTGCCCCACGGTGTACTGTTCCGCGGTGCGAGCGAGGGCAAAATTCGCCGCCAGATTGTTGAACACAACCTTCTGGATGCTGTGATCGGTCTGCCTGCCAACCTGTTTTACGGCACGGGCATTCCGGCCTGCATTCTGGTGTTCCGCAAGGATCGCATTAGCCGAGGTGTCGATAATGTTCTGTTCATCGACGCTTCCGCAGAGGGCAACTTCGAGAAAGGCAAGAACCAGAACCTTCTGCGAGACACGGACATCCAGAAAATTGTGGATGCCTATAAAAAGCGTGAAACCACGCCGAAGTACAGCTATCGTGCGACGCTGGATGAAATCCGGGAGAACGACTACAATCTGAACATTCCCCGCTATGTGGATACTTTTGAAGAGGAAGACCCGGTAGATATTCAGGCGGTGAAGAAAAATATTGCGGATATCGAAGCTGAACTGGCGCAGGTACAGGAGCAGATGAAAAAGTATTTGGATGAGCTGGGGTTGTAAAGCTTTATACGAGGCAATGCACAGTTTATGATGCAAAAATTCCGAAATATTGTAGTTTAAATTGTACATCGGCGTATGATATACTTTCTTATGAAAGGAAAGCAAGAGCATGGACGATGAAAGCCTATCGACTGCAAGAAGTAAATCGCAGGAGGAAGGAAAAATGGGAACATTAACAGATCTTTTAGGAACCGGTGAAGCTGCCACTGCATTAGGCGGAGTTATTACAGCATTGTTGGATAAATTGTCGCACGCTGTGGGTTGGTATGCAAACCATGATACGCCAAATCGCGTAGCAATAAATACCTATATTGCTGAAATCCAAAACAGTAACATTGATCCACTAATTAAAGCAGCTCGAATCAGTAATGCCAAAAAGATTATTCGCGAGTACTGCAACCAAGAAAACATTGTATCCATTGCCATACAATCTGTGAAAAGTGATGCAAAGCCAGAAAATATTGATGCTGACTGGTTGGCACAGTTCATGGATAAAGCTCGGCTTGTGTCTTCCGAAGAGTTTCAACTTATTTGGGGCAAGATTTTAGCGAATGAGTGCAATGAGCCAGGATGTGTACCAAGAGCCTTGTTGGAAATTCTTCCGCGGATGGACAAAGAGGATGCAGAAAACTTTTCTTTAATTTGCAGAATGGCTATTCGGATGGGCAAATCAGCATCGCCAATCATTGACACTGTCAATATTGATAAATATGCGCAGTGGGGCCTTGCACTTGATACGTTAATCGACTTAACATCACTTGGACTTATTAATACAAATTCCAATTCATATTTTTTAGCAAGTGAAACAGGTGAAACTACAGTTCAATATTTTGATGAAATCTACCCTTTATCTGAAACAAAGCGAATTGCTGTTGGCGGAGCAATCTTTACAAAAGCAGGTAAAGCCTTATACCATTCGATTTGCGTAGAAAAGCTAGATGGGTTTTATGAAAAAATATGTCTTCCGTATTGGAAAAGAGCAGAAAATGAACTTTGCAATATGGAGAAGAAGCTTCAGAAATATGGAATGGACTTATCTTATATCCGAGGAAAATAATCGTGATTATGGAACCAAAAAATTGGAATGTTTATTTATTCCGTGATATTCTCGAACGCGTTGAAGTCCCTGTTAATGTTGAATCAAACAAAAAATATGTCCAAATTGGTATTCGCTCTCACGGAAAGGGCTTATTTTATAAAGAACCAGTTTTGGGAAAGGCTCTTGGAAACAAGCAGGTTTTCTGGATTCAGCCCAATTGCTTTATTCTTAACGTGGTATTTGCATGGGAACAGGCAATCACAAAAACGACTGAAAATGAAATTGGTATGATTGGTTCCCACCGCTTTCCAATGTATCGCCCGAAGAATGATTTGGTAGATATTGATTACTTGATTTATTATTTTCTAACTAAGAGAGGAACAGATATTCTGGAAGCGGCATCTCCAGGTGGGGCTGGACGGAACCGAACCTTAGGGCAGGAACGTTTTCTGAAAAGTAAAATTACATTGCCTCCCCTTTCTGAGCAGCAAAAGATTGCTGCCATCCTTTCCACACAGGACAAAGTGATTGAGCTGAAAGAAAAGCTCCTTGCTCAAAAACAGCAGCAGAAAAAATATCTGATGCAGCAGTTGCTGACCGGGAAAAAGCGGCTGCCGGGATTTGGGGGTGAGTGGAAAACTATTCACTTGAATGAAATTTCATGCCGTAATGAAACCAAAAATACGGTTGGAAATAACAACGTTCTTACAATATCGGCGCAGTATGGATTGATAAATCAGACGGAATTTTTTGACAAAGTAATTGCAAGTGACGATAAAAGCAACTACTACTTGCTTTCAAAAGACGAATTCGCATACAATAGAAGTTACTCGAAAGGCTATCCGTACGGCACAATAAAACGCTTGAAGAGATATGTCCAAGGCGTTGTTTCGCCCCTTTATATTTGCTTTGCAGTAAACAAGAAATTGGCGTCCCTTGACTTTCTGGAACAATATTTTGAGACGAGTATTATAAATCGAGAAATTCAATCAATTGTTCAAGAGGGAGCAAGAAATCACGGAATGTTAAATATTGCTGTTGATGATTTCTTCAGAATCAAAATTACAATGCCAGAAACCGAAGAGCAGAAAGAAATTGCTAAAATTTTAAGGGTTGCTGACCATGAAATTGACCTGCTACAAAAATCTATTGAGGCCGAAAAGCAGAAGAAAAAAGCACTGATGCAATTGCTACTGATGGGGAAAGCGAGAGTAGAGGATGAGCAAAGACAAGACGGATAACGTGGATTTCGGAAAGAAAGCATGGAATTATTTGAGAAAAAATCCGTCATTGATAATTGCTGTTGTGTCGGCGATCGTCACGCTGACATCGGCAATTATGAGCTTTTCGTGCAGATTAGCGACAGTCACTTTCCTAAGATACTGGAATATTGATACCTTATATGCGGCATATAATGTACCGAATCTTGGATCTATTTTTGCGATATCTTTTATTTTTTTGCTATGCGGAACAATATCGATGTTCGTCGTAAAAAATACGGTTTCAAAATTCATCCATAATACTACAACGGGCAGATGTTGTAATCAAGTATTTCGGATACTCAGTCATAGAATAAACAAAGAAGATAAAGAATTAAAAAGTATGTACGCCGAGTTTTGGAACGATAAAAGGGCATCTGCGGATGATAGAGTCCATCTGGCTAGACTTGATGCACGAAGAATGTCTATCTATCTCCAGAAAGAGTTAATTCAGAAAGCACGAAAACTTGAAAAAATATTATTTTGGAAAGAAATTTGCAAAGGAGCATTTGAAATACTGGTCGTATGGGGGCTAGTAGCCATTCTATTTTGGATCGTTTTAGTTGCATTAACTGATATTGTAAACTTCGTAATGGTTACTATTTTAAGTGCCTTATATATGATAGAATTCATAGCAATGGCATTATTGGGGTCCGTTTCACAGTTAAAAGTCTCTGGGAAAAAAGCTGTCGAGACGAAACTGGATAAAGCCATTGAAAACAATAATAACACACTCTCTTTTGTGGATGAGATAAAAGAAGATGAAGAAAAAATTTTCAAAAGTGAAAGATTCGAGTTCTCAATAACATCATGGAAACGCTTTTTCTTAATATATATCTATATAATTGTTGCTCTTGTTATAGCTGCCGCATTAAGTGGGCGTGAAATGGCAAAAGATAAACGAATATTTGAATGCCTTGTCACTCCGAAAAAAACAGAAGTCGTAATTTTTTGTAATGAAAATTTTTATATTCTTGAAGAAGCTGAAATAAACGGAAACAGTATTACAATCAATACGTCAAATCAGCATATTTTGAAATCGGATGATATCTCGCTTGAAAAGATGACATTTGATACAGTTGTCAAAAAATAAGGAGGTCACCATGAACCTCGATAAATCCATTTACTCCGAAGCCAACATCAGCAAAAAGCCTGCGCTGGAACTGCTGCAGGCCATGGGGTATACATATCTCTCCCCAGAAGAATGCCGTCAGCAGCGCGGAAGTGGCTACCGGGTGCTGTTGCGGGATGTGCTGCGCGGTCAGCTGCGGAAACTAAACCGCTATACCTACGGCGGTGTGGAAAATGAATTTTCTGCAGTCAACATTGAGCACGCCATGGATGATCTGGAAATACCGCTGACGGACGGTCTTGTGCGCACCAGCGAGAAAATCTATGATGCGCTTATGCTGGGCACAAGCTATCCCGAAACTGTAGGCGAAGGAAGGCTGCTGAACTTCAACTTGAAGTACATTGACTGGGAGGACCCGACGCAGAACCTTTACCATGTCACGGAAGAATTTGCGGTGGAAAGCGCCGATGGACAGCATGATGCCCGCCCGGACATCGTGCTGTTTGTCAATGGAATTCCGTTTGCGGTGATTGAATGCAAGGCTCCGGATATCCCGGTGGAACAGGCCATTGAGCAAACCTGCCGTAACCAGCAGCCTCACTATATCCCCCAGCTTTTTGCGTTTGCGCAGATCGTAATGGCGACCAATAAAAACGAGGTGCGCTATGCGACAACGGGAACGCCGAAAAAATTTTGGAGCATCTGGAAAGAGCAGGATGCAGATTTCCTGAACCGGAAAATGGCTCAGCTGATCCCGGATCGGACACCAACGGTGCAGGATAAAGATATTGTTTCTCTGTTTACACCGGTCCGTTTGTTGGAACTGACAAAGTATTTCGTGCTGTTTGACTACAATGTGAAAAAGATCTGCCGATATCAGCAATATTTTGCGGTGAAGGAAATTCTGCATACAGTCAAACAGCGTGATGAAAAAGGAAACCGGTGCGGCGGTGTGATCTGGCATACACAGGGCAGCGGAAAAAGTCTGACCATGGTGATGGTGGCGAAATATTTGCTGCTGGAGCTGCAGGCAGACCATCCACGTGTAGTGATCGTCACCGACCGAAAAGAGCTGGATAAGCAAATCACAGCGACATTCGCGCACACGCGGCTTCGCCCTGCGCGTGCTACCAACGGGCGGCATCTGCTGGGATTGGTTACGGATGAGCGGGTGGACATCGTCACCAGCATCATCAACAAATTCAGCACTGCCGAACGGCTGGACGGTTGCAACAAATCTCGGGACATCTTTGTTCTTGTGGACGAAAGCCACCGCTCCAATTACGGCAAAATGTCACGTAAAATGCGGACGGTTTTTCCAAACGCCTGCTATATCGGTTTTACAGGAACGCCCTTGATGAAGAGCGAGAAGAACACCTTGAAAAAGTTTGGCGGACTGATTCACAAGTATACGATTCAGGACGGTGTGGCCGATGGTGCAATTGTTCCACTGATCTATGAAGGCCGCTTTGTGGAACAGAAAGTTGACGAAAAGAACATCGACCTATGGTTTCAGCAAACAACAAAACGTCTGACGGAATCACAGAGGGATGATCTCGCCCGGAAATGGAGCAGCATCCGACGACTGACCTCTACGGATGCACGCATCAAACGGATCGCTTTGGACATCAACGAGGACTTTTGCCGAACCTATAAAAATACAGGCTTCAAGGGAATGGTCGCCACCAATTACAAGCGGGATGCCGTTCGGTATCTGGAATGCTTTGAGCAATTTGGCGATCTGAACTGCGCTGTCGTGATCTCGGCTCCGGATCTGCGCGAAAGTGTGGATGATGCAGATGAAGGAGCAGACGACAAGGTAGTTGCCTACTGGAATCGGATGATGCAGCGCTATGGCAGTGCCGATGATTATGAAGAAGCAATCAAGGCACAGTATCATGCCGGAGAACTGGATCTTGTGATCGTGTGCAGCAAATGGCTTACCGGCTTTGATGAGCCGCTCTGCCAAGTGCTTTACTTGGACAAAGAACTTAAGGAGCACGGTTTGCTTCAGGCCATTGCCCGCACAAACCGCCTGTGCGAGGGAAAAAGCTATGGAATGATCGTGGATTACCGGGGCCTGATCAAAAAATTGGATGAGGCAATGGAGCTTTACAGTGGTGCTGGGCTGGAAAACTTTGATGGGCATGATCTGAAAGGCGTTGTGGTGGACGTGCTCTCTGCGATTGGAACGGTACGCAGCGATTATTCTGCACTGATGGAGTTGCTTTCGGCTGTTCCCGGTCTGACACTTGCCGGAACCGATGCAGAGGCGGTAGAGGTTTTCTTAGCGGATAGTTCGAAGCGGGAAGAGTTTTACAAACGGCTGTGTAACTTTGGTCGCTCCTTGAATCTTGTTCTGAATTCCGAAAAAACCTATGAGGCACTGGCAGTGGAAGAGCGGGAAAAATATATCAAAGCATTTGGCTTTTTCTCTGCGGTACGGCGCAGTGTGAAACCTCGTTATGGGGATTCAATCGACAATCGGGAATACGAACCTCTGATGCAAAACCTGCTGGACGTACACCTTTCAGTAGAGGGTCTGAAGCGAATCACCGAGCCGGTAGACATTCTGGACAGAGATGCGTTTGAAAAGGAATTAAACGAGTTGGGCTCACTGCGTGCCAAAGCTGATGCGATTCGCACACGGCTCGCCAAGAGTATCAATACGAAGTATCAGGAGAACCCAGCATACTATGAAAATTTTTCCAAGCGCATCAAGGAAGCGCTTGAGCTGTATAAAGCCCGGACGATAACGGAGGCAGAATATCTGGCCAAGATGCGGGATATTCTGGAGGATTACCGCACGGGAAAAAGCGCTATCGCATACCCGGATCGTATCCGAGCCAATGTCCATGCACAGGCGTTCTATGGTGTACTGACCGCGATTTTCTCCAATGAAAAATTGTCAGTGGAGCCTGATTTTGCCGCCGAGATGGCACTGGATATCACGACAATCATCGAAAAACATAGCCAGGTAGACTGGACCCACAATCTGACGATCCATGATCGAATCTCGCAGGATATTGATGATCTGTTTTACCGCTACCAAAAAGAAATGGGCCTGGTACTTTCTTTTGATGTGATTGACATGATTATTGAAAATGTTAAAACAGTTGCGTTGCGGAGGTTTGCATGATACAGATTTGTGCGGTTGAGACGGAGCATGGTTGTATCTGCTATCAGCTGGAACGAAAAAATGTACGCAATATCAACCTTCGGATTCGGACAGATGCCTCTGTTTATATTTCTGCTCCGAAAGATGTTCCGGAAAGCGTTGTTACGCAATTCGTGAAACGACACAGCCGTTACATTGCAGAGGCACAGCAGCATTTTCGGGAATTCCAACAGTATGCACCGCAGCCTCGACATTACATCAGTGGGGAAAGCTTTTCCGTTTTGGGGCGCAGTCTGCGTCTGCGGGTAGAGCAAGGAAAAAAAGACGATATACGTTCCGATGGCGTTTATCTCTATCTTACCGTAAAAGACACAGAAGATCAGGAACAAAAAAAGCGTCTTGTTGACCGTTATCTGAATAAGATGTGTCGCGAAATATTTCAGCAGACGGTGGATCAGCTTTATCCGATATTTCGGAAATATGATGTGCCATTTCCACGAATCCATATTCGATCGATGGATACTCGCTGGGGATCTTGTCTTCCACAGAAAGCTATCATTACATTGAACCGGCACTTGCTCGAAATGCCCGTCAGTTGCATTGAATATGTAGTATTGCACGAGTTTTGTCATTTTCTGTACCCAAACCACTCGAAGGATTTTTATGCTATACTGTCGACACTTATGCCAGATTGGCAGCAACGCAAAAAGCTGTTAGACAAAAATGCACAGTTTGAATGGAGTCAAAAATATGAAACGTTTTGTGGTGGTGAGAGCTGAAGGGTATATGACCAGCAGACCCGCAAGCAGTGTCTTCGTATATACAAAGACCATTTTGCGTTGCAAAATACTTGTTGGGAAATCCCAAACCCTTTCAAATCTGCACCGTCCCGACGCAGGCTGCGCGATGGAATCGCTGAATAGCACAAAGGCATGTTGGAGTCCAGATGTGAAAAAACGGCAAAGCAGATAAAATCCCCTTTACCGTCTCAAAAAATATTCTATTACGCTGTGATTGCGTTGGCGTTGACCTGCTTACAGCACTGACGATATTCGCTTCACCTTCAAGAACGGTCAAGAAATCAAGGTATAAAAGAACCGCCCCACCATCGGATTTACTCCGGTAGTAAGGCGGTTTTTCTGTGATATTATTCGGATCGCGTTGCTTTCAAAAATTCATCATAACTCTCCTGAAGTCTCTTATTTAAGTCGCCATAGAAATATTGTTGAATCTCTTTTTTATGGGTAGGAACATATTCATCCACCCAATTTTCCAAACACGCTGTCACATTCACTAAAAGCTCATTCAGATGCATATGGTAGGACCCTTCATGCGGCTGAGCTTCCTTTAGATAATTACTCTCCATCATCGCTCTCCAAGTATCGACAAATGTATCTGAATTGTCCATTTTTTTAGCCGCCATATTGATTGCCTTTATTTGGTCCTGTGCAATTCTGTACTGTCCCAATTCATAGCACATTTGATGGAATTCTAAAGGTACTTCATAAAACAAATTGCTTTCTAAAACATTAGACCAAAACCCAACTAAATCTCTTTTTATATCTTCCGGTAAATCTTCTATTAGCCTTCTGACCGATTTTTCAGATAACCCTGTTGCTTCACAGAATCTAATAACATCTGGATTTTCACTTTTAATTGAAGATAAGCCAAACAGGTAATCTGCTGAACATCCAAAAAAATCACAATACGCTTTGACATATCTACCCTGCAATTTATCTGTACCTTCTAAATTTAAGTGTTCCTGTATTCTGCGCGTCATACTTCCTATTATAGATATCTCGTCTTCAGATGCACTGTCTACAGGGACTATCTCCTCGGCATATAAAGCCTGCGCTAATTCTCTTGCCGTTGAAAGGTTTCGCTCCTCCATCAATTTCCACAATCTGTTATAGAAAATCTTTTCATTATCATGATTTATAGATTTGAATGCCATTATATCACCTCGTTAAAGACATATTTATCTTTTTTATGTTTACAAACGATTGAAACAGACGATTTTAAAGATTGATTCATCCGTCATCTAGTAGTATGATATAGCTACACCAAGGAACTGTCAATCCCAGACAAACATATATTTAGGAGGTTATCTATGAACAAACAAAATACTATGCAGCCACTCGGCGAAACGAAATCTCTTCAGAACATAGTCATCGATGAAGTCTGTCAAAAAATTTCTGATGCAGTAATCGATGCCGAAGCCACATCAGAAGAGAAATATATAACAAAACAAAAATTAATTGTGTCGGCCGATGACATGAACACCCAAGAACAGCTGGATGCTATGGACAGAAATTACGACCGCAGAAATCAGGAGCGTTGGCAAAACGTACTCTATTTTGCCGTAGTATCTTTTAGTGTAGTTGGAATAGCAATTGGTAGCCCTATTGCAATCAAAAACGTCCACAGACTTCTCTCAGCCGCATAAGTTAAACTGAAAAAGCCCGGAGTTTTCTACATTGTATGAATTTGATGTTGAAAATTCGACGTTTCGTCCTATTGACGGTTTTGTGCAGAGCAGCTATAATATAATTGAAATTATCATAATTCAAATTATATTAAGCGAGAGGTGCACGGTATGGACTTCATTGGCAGAACATCCGAACTGGCAACGCTGAATGCGGAGCTAGAGCACGGCAGCGGCTTTGTGGTGATTTACGGCAGGCGGCGTGTTGGAAAAACGACGCTGATCAAAGAGTTTATCAAAGATAAACGCGCGTTCTACTTTTTGGCAACCACAGAAAGTGAAGCCCAGAGCATGAAGCGGTTTGCCGGAGTGCTTTCCCGCACTACTAAGAACCCCATGCTCAGCAAGGTCACATTCACCGACTGGCTGGATTTATTCCAAGTGGTAGCAGATGACCACCCGGACGAGAAAAAGGTGCTTGTCATTGATGAATTTCCGTATCTGGTCAAGACGAACCCGGATTTCCCGTCCATCTTGCAAAACGCATGGGATGAAGTGCTGAAAGACCATAACGTGATGCTGGTTCTCTGCGGTTCCCTCATCAGCATGATGAAAAAACACGCACTTGCCTACGACAGTCCGCTCTATGGCCGTAGAACGGCACAGATTCGGCTTATGCCGCTGCAATTTACGGATGTGTATGCGGCGCAGAACCTGTCGTTTGAGCAGGCTGTGGAGCAGTATGCCATCACGGGCGGCGTACCGAAATATATGGAGTTTTTCCAGACGGACGAGCCGCTGGTGGAGCAGATTCGGCGTGTGGTACTGTCGAAAAATGGCTTTTTGTATGAAGAACCGGATTTCTTGCTCAACGAGGAAGTGCAGACGCCTATCAACTATTTCTCCGTGCTAAAAGCGATTTCGGACGGCAACCACAAGCTGAGCAAGATCGGTATGACGATGGAGCAGGACACGTCAGCTATTACGCCGTACCTGAAAACACTGATCGACCTTGGTTTTGTTATCAAGAACGTTCCCATCACCGAAAAGAATCCAGAGCGTTCCCGGAAAAGCCTGTACTATGTTTCGGACAACTTCATCCGCTTCTGGTTCCGCTATGTGTACCCGTTCAAGGGAGAGTTGGAACTGGACAACCAACAGATCGTGCTGGACGAGATGGGCAAAGACTTCAAGCAAAAATTTGTGGCTTTCGCTTATGAGAGCATCTGCCGGAATATCTTTGCGGAACTGTGCCGAAAGGGGCAGATCGAATTTGCGCCCTCACGCATTGGCTCTTACTGGCGAAATGATAATGAGGGCGATACGGAGATCGACGTTGCTGCGGTGGATAATCAGCATAAGCGGCTGTTCCTCGGTGAGTGCAAGTACCATGCGAAACCTGTGGATGTGGCGGTCTACTCTGCTTTGCAGGAAAAGGGGCAGTCCAAAGAACTTACAACGGCGTTTAAGGGCTACGAAATTGTGTACGGGCTGTTCTCCAAGAGCGGCTTTACAGATCGACTGGTGGAGATGGCTGCAGAGAATCCGAACTTGATTTTGATTCAGGAAGACACTGTTTATGAGAACAATATAATTTGAATTATCATAATTAGGATTATATTGTTTGGATATGTCCTGCGTACTATGTTTAGCGAGCAAGCATATCCCGTGGAGTGCGGGAACTCGCTATATTTTTGTAAAAAGTATCGACATTGACGAAGAAAGTATCGCTTTCGATATATTGCGTTCCCCAAAAGTATCGACTTTCGATTGAGCATATTATCGTGTATCGCGTTTTTTCCTTGCAATGCCACATCAACGGTGTATAATACTTTTAGAGGATAGCGGCGTTGACCAGCTATCGGTGGCATTGAAGCAATAGACTGGTTCGGCATCAGCCTGTTGTAGAGCCAAACCGTGGGTTTAGCGAAAACCACAAGCCGAATAGATTTACCTGAATCGAATGAAAACGCAAAATGTCCGCTCACCAGGGGGCCTTAGCTCCATAGGTGGGCGGATATTTTTTGCTATTCGGCGGCGAACTGGATAGCAGCAATATAAAAGGGACACCTACTACACCGTGGTGCTGTCCAATGTCCCTTGCGACTGATTTTATTGTTGTCCGCCAACCTCAGGCTCCTATGCCCTGCATCGCTTTCGGGTTTTATCGCTGCCCGCCAGCCTCAAGCCCTTACGTCTTGCATCAGATCGGATTTTAGGTGTCAGCCACACCAGCGGAGTGACGTCCGCTCTCCTGTTTATAGTATATTCGATTGGTACTCAAATGGCAATGGCCTTTCGAAGTAATCAATCTTCCAGCTTGCCGTGGTCGCATCCCAGCGAGAGATAGTGCTCCATCTCTCCTCCCAGCACAAGCTGTGCGTACTCCAGCGGCCTGTTGCACAGCAGCCAGTCCAGCTCTGCCCGCTGTGCGGGGGTGCTGCCGTACTCGTCCTCCACGGCGATGCAGTCGATGGCAAGAGTGGTGCTATCCTCGAACCGGGCTTCCACCCGGTTGGTGTCCATATTGAAGCGGCAGGAAAGCAGTTTGTTCATGGTGAACCTCATTTCTATATCAAACGGTGTCTGTTCGGATGTCCTAAACCCTGCCATAAAACCGGTGGTTGATTTGTCCATTGGGCTTTGTTTTGCCCGGATGCGCACCCGCAGAAAGCTCTCCCTCGTCAACCTGCCCAAAATACGCCCTGAAAAGTTTACTTGACGTGATTTTAAAATCAATATATAATTGGGTTAGAAACCAATTATGGAAAAGGATGATTTCCAATGGCGCGCAGATACGACAGCAAAGAAGCAAAACGGCGGATACTGACCGCCTGTGTCCGGCTTTTTCTGGAAAAAGGCTACACGAACACCAAGGTTGCAGAAATTTTAAAGGAAGCAGATGTTTCTGCCGGGTCGTTCCAGAATATTTTCCGCACCAAGGACGGTGTGCTGACCGAGCTGATCGGCATGATGTTCAGCAGGCAGTTCGGCGCGGTAAGGCCGCTGGCGGCAAACGCCCCCTCGCCGGTGTACCTCTACGCGGTGGAAACGGCTTTGCAGCTGGCGATGACCGAGCTGAGCGAGAATCTGCGGGATATCTATGTGGAAGCGTACACCTTCCCCGCCACGGCGGAGATCATTCACCGCAGCACCACGGCCGAGCTGCAGGCGGCGTTCAGCGCGTATCTGCCCGGGTGCGCCGAGTGCGATTTCTACGAGATGGAGCTGGGCACGGCTGGCATGATGCGCGGCTACATGGCACGGCGGTGCGACCCCTACTTTACGCTGGAGCGCAAAATACGGCGGTTCCTGAGCATGAGCCTGAGTGCGCTGCAGGTCCCCGCGCAGGAGCGCGAGCAGGTCATCGCTTTTGTGGCGGAGATCGATATGCTTGCCCAGGCGCGGAAGGTGGTAGATGCCGTGCTTGCATCGCTGTCCGTGCAGTTTGATCTGAAAGGATAACAAGGTTTGATGACAAGGAGGGAGCAACATGAAAAAATGGCTGATCCGGTGTTTGACGGTGCTGGCAATGGTGTGCCTGATACCGGGGATCGTGTTAAAAGCGGCGGCAGAAACAGTCCCGGTGTACTGCGCCTTCTGTGGGATTAGGGAAGAACGTGAGGTTCGCAGATACGAAAAATATGATTCGGCCTATCATAAGGTTTGTGTAGATGCATGCCAGAACTGCCACAAGGATGGCAATGTTACGCATTTACAGGTACATACCGGCGGTACCCAAGGTCCCACCTGCACCGAGGGCAAAATCTGTGAAGATTGCGGCGCGGAATACGACATCCCCGGTCACGCATGGGGCGAGTGGAATCCTAACGGCGACGGCACGCACACCCGCATATGCACGAACCCCAACTGCGACGCAAAAGAAGAGAACGTACCCTGCGGCGGCGACCCCAACGCGACCTGCATCACGAAGGGAAAGTGCACCACTTGCAAAGGGCAGTACGACGGCGGTCACGACTTGGTGCATCACGAAGCGAAAGCCGCCACCTGTACGGAGATCGGCTGGAAGGCTTACGACACCTGCTCCCGCTCCGGCTGCAACTATACCACTTATCGAGAAATCCCCGCACTGAAACATGATTTTGTGTACCACCAAGCAAAACCCGCCACCTGTAAGGAAATCGGCTGGGATGCTTACAAAACCTGTTCCCGCTGCGACTATAACACCTATGCAGAGGTGCCCGCACTGAACCATGATTTGGTGCCTCACGAAGCGAAAGCCGCCACCTGTACGAAACCCGGCTGGAACGCTTACGACACCTGCTCCCGCTGCGACCATACCACCTATGCGGAGCTGCCCGCACTGAATCATGATTATCAGGCTGTTACCGTAGACCCCACCTGTGAAACAGACGGCTATACTGTTTTTACCTGCTCCCGCTGCAAAGACAGCTACACCGCAGACCCGACCGATAAGCTGGGACACCAGTTCGGTGCATGGTCCCCGAACGGAACCGGCGCTCAGAGCGCCGATTGTCTGCGGCAGGGCTGCGCGCACACCGGCAGCACTGATTGCCGGAAGTTTACTTTCCGCACTGCGGAAGGCGAAACGCTGACCTTCTGCCCCGTGTGCGGGCAGGCAGAAAACGCCGCGCAGCTGGAAAAGATCGAAGCCGCAACGGCGTGGACTATCAGCGGCAGTCTTTCTGCGGAGGATGTGACCGCACGGACGAACGGGGAATACCTGAGTGTGGCATTTGAGACTGCCGGCAGTCTGACGCAGCCCACCGGTCTGGTAAGGCTTGCGCTGCCCGCCGGACTGCTGGAAGGCAAAACGCTTGTGCGCATTGCCCCGGACGGCACGCAGACGGAGATGCCTTTTGAAGCAAAGAACGGCAAACTCATCTTTACGCTGGATTTTGCAAACAGCGGGCTTCCCGTAATGCTCTTCCGCCTGCTCCCCCAGACCGCCGCCCTCTGAGCGCTTTTACAGCGCACAAACGATAAACCGCAAAATGCCCGCCCACCTGTGGGAAACCACGGTGGGCGGGCATTCTTTTATGTTATGGTTATGTGCGTTTTGCCCTCAGCCGCACACGCTGCCATCCGGGGCAAAGAACTGCACGTGCTTTTGCCACTGGGTAGGGCTGATGGTGCGGCGGTAGCAGTCGGTCAGGGCTTCCACTGCAGTCTCCGGGGCAAGGGGCGCGCAGCCCGGGCAGTCCAGCACCAGAATGCGGAACCACGCGTCAAAAAGATGCTCGGTGTAGTGGGTGTCCCACGCGCCGCAGCGGGCGTAAAAGCCCAGCCGCCGCACTGCCATGGCTGCGTCCTCGGCCTTTTCCGGCATTTCGGCTTCAATTAAAATGGCCTCGGCGGTGTCCTCGTGGGCGGGCAGCTGCGCCAGCAGCTGCGCCCCAATGCCGTGGGCGCGGTAGGCGGGCACTACGGCAAAATAATCCAGCTGGCTCATCCGGCAGCCCTCGGGACGCACCATCAGCAGATAGGCGGCAAGGGTGTCCCCGTCAAACACGCCCCATGTGTGGGCAGTGCCATCCGCTTCGCTGTTCAGGATCATGCTCAGGGGCTTCAGCTCCCCGGCAGGAAAGTCCCGGCGCATCTCGTTCAGATACACATCGGTCAGCTCCGGGCCGGTGAGCAGCCGCCAGATAAACGCAGGCTCTCTCATACGATCCGGTTTCCTTTCTGGATGACAGCCTTGATGTTCAGCTCCTTGTCCGCAAGGATCACGTTGCCGTAGCGTCCGGCGGCAAGGCTGCCGTAGTCGTTGTCCACGCCAATGCTCTTGGCGGGGTTCTCGCTGGCGGCGCGGACGGCGCTTTCCAGCGGCACGTTCATCTCCAGCACGGCGCGCTTCATGCAGTCGTACAGACAGGTGTTGCTGCCCGCAATGGTGTCCGGGTGCTCGGTCAGGGTGGCGCGGGGCCCCTTGACCGTGATGGCCTGTCCGCCCAGACTGTATTGACCGTCCGGCAGGCCGCAGGACATAGCGCTGTCTGCAATCAGGCAGACGCGGTCGTCCCCGAAGGTGTTGAAGGTGAACCGCACCACGGCGGGGTGGATGTGCACGTTATCGGTGATGAGCTCCACCTCGGCATCGTGCTCCATGGCCGCAATGATGGGACCGGGCGCACGGTGGGTGATGCCGGGCATGGCATTGTACAAGTGGGTCATGTGGGTGGCACCGGCTTCAAAGGCCTTGACGGCGGTGTCGTAGTCGGTGCAGGTGTGGGCGATGGAGATGCGCACCTCGTTATGGCACTCCTTGATAAAGTCCAGATTGCCCGGCTCTTCGGGTGCAACGTCCACCAGCTTGATCAGACCGTTTGCACGCTTCTGCAAACGGCGGAACATGGCGGCGTCTGCGCCCTGCACATACTCCGGGTTCTGTGCGCCCACCTTTTTGGGGCTGATGAAGGGGCCTTCCATGTTGATGCCCACAAGGTCGGCACCCTTGCCGTTTTTATGGGCGGCAGCGGCGTCCATTACCTTGTTCAGGATCTCCTCGGGGTAGGTCATGGTGGCGGGGCAGATGGCCAGCACGCCCTTGCTGGCCTCAAAATCCGCCAGCGTCTGGATGGCCTCCTCGGTGCCATCGCAGAAATCCTTGCCCATTGCCCCGTGGAAGTGGATATCCACAAGGCCCGGCAGGGCGTACAGCCCCTCGGCGTCCAGCACCTCTTCGCCCTCTTCCGGGGCGGCAAAGGGCACGATACGGCCATCGCGGATGATGATGGTGCCGCGCTCAAAGGTGTGGCGCGGGGTATAGACCAGTGCATTCTGAAGGATCATACAAAACACCTCGTTCTTTCCTTGAAGCCGTTTTCATAAGCATTGCACCCCGCTTACGAAAACAGCTTCTTGCTTTTCACCCAGTATAGCACGCCGGGTGTTTTTTCAAAAGTCCTTTTGTGTGAACATTGTACCGCTGTGCAAAAAGAGCGAGCCGCCGGGAGGGGGCGCTGTGCACCCCGCCCCCGGCGGCCCGGTTCATACTGCAAAATCAACCAGACTTTTGCAGTTCATTCTTTTCAGAAGTGCAGGATCACAGCATCTTCTTCAGCTCGTCGTACACGAACTGCACCTTGGTGCCGATGATGACCTGGCAAGCGTTCTTGCTGGGACGGATAACACCGGCAGCACCGGCAGCCTTGACAGCCTTCTCGTCGACCTTGGCGTTATCCTTCACCTCAAAACGCAGACGGGTTGCGCAGTAACCAACGTCCTTCACGTTCTCCTTGCCGCCGACAGCAGCCAGAACAGCAGAAGCGACTTCGGTGTAGTTGTTGTTAGCCAGAACGACCTTCTTCTCAGCTTCCTCGTCGTCATCCTCACGGCCGGGGGTCTTCAGGTCGAACTTGGTGATGGCGAAGTAGAACACGAAGTAGAACACCAGGAATGCTGCAATGCCCAGAGGAATGATCATCCAGGTCTTAGCAGCTGCGGGCAGGGATGCAGAGAAGATCAGGTCGGTAGCACCTGCGGAGAAGCAGAAGCCAGCACGGAAACCGGTGTAGTAGGTGATGATGGTGAAGATGCCGTACAGAGCGGAGTACACAACGTACAGCGGGAAGCACAGGAACATGAAGCCGAACTCGAAGGGCTCGGTAACGCCGCAGACGAATGCGCAGATTGCAGCGGACAGAACCAGACCAATAGCGGCCTTCTTGTTCTTAGCGGTCTTGACCATAGCCAGAGCAGCGCCCATGATACCGAACATCATGCAGGGGAAGAAGCCGGACATATACATACCAAGGCTCCAGCCCACATCAGCGGAAGTCTCGCCAGCCCAGAAGTGGCTCAGGTCGCCCAAACCGATGGTATCGAACCAGAACACGTTGTTCAGAGCGTGGTGCAGGCCGGTGGGGATGAGCAGACGGTTCAGGAAGGCGTAGATGCCGGCGCCGATGCCGTCCATGCCGGCGATGCCCTTGCCCAGAGCGACCAGTGCGTCGAAGATGACGGGCCAGACGAACAGCAGAACAACGGACACCAGAATGGAGATCAGACCGGTAGCGATCGCAACGAAGCGCTTGCCGGAGAAGAATGCCAGCCAGTCAGGCAGCTGGGTATTCTTGAACTTGTTGTAGCAGGCAGCACCCACAACAGCGGCCAGAATGCCGATGAAGGAGTTGCCGGCGACCTTCTGGAAGGCAATGTAGGTAGCGGTGCCCTCTTCCAGGGTGCGCACCATGCCGACCACGCCGGGGCTCAGCAGCTGCTGCATCATCAGGTAGCTGACCAGACCGGCCAGACCTGCGGTACCGTCGTTGTCAGCCAGGCCGACAGCGGCACCAATGGCAAACAGCCATGCCATGTTATCGATCAGAGCGCCGCCTGCCTTGACCAGCAGGAAGCCGACGGTGTAAGCTGCACCGGAGGTTGCAGCACCGGGAACGCCCATAACGCCCGGAGCGAGGGCATAACCAAGACCCATCAGGATGCCGCAGATCGGCAGCACAGCGACGGGAAGCATCAGAGCTTTGCCCAGTTTCTGGAGATACTTCATCATAAGACACATTCCTCCTTAAAGAATGTTTGTGTTTACAGACAGTCTCTGGTTGCAGGCTGTCCACAGTTCCGTAACAGAATAGTAACATATTTTTGCAAAAAAAGAAAGTGGTTTTTTCTTTTTTCTATTAAAATGCACCAAAAGTCCTTGTTTAACGGTACGCTTGTCAGTATTTTTTGTTTTTTCTGCACGCGTTCTGATTTAAGTGCTGAAAAATCTTTTCTTTTTATGTCTATTTTGTCCAAATGCTTGCATCCCAGCGCAGAATCGGGTACTATACAGATAAAAGAACTTTTTTCCATCTGCCCCGCCGGGCGGCATGGATACAACGTAAAAGGAGAATGCCTTATGGAATGGACCGATATCCGCCTGACTGTGGCCAAGGCTGATGCCGAAAACGCCGAAGCCGTTGCTACCCTGATCGCCGAGGGCGGCATCTACATCGAGGATTACAGCGACATCGAGCAGCAGGTGGCCGAGATCGCCCACGTGGATCTGATCGAGCAGGAGCTGCTGGACAAGCCCCGGGATACCGTGATCATCCATCTGTATCTGGAGCCGGGCGCTTCTCAGGTGGAAACGCTGGCGCTTATCGCCGCCCGCATGGAAGCCGCCGGCATCCCCTACACCGTGGAGACCGAGGGCGTGGAGCAGGAGGACTGGCAGAACGGCTGGCGCAAATACTACCACCCCATGGAGATCGGCAGCCGTCTGGCTGTGGTGCCCTCGTGGCAGCAGTACGACACCGACCGGGTCAAGCTGATCCTTGACCCCGGCCTTGCCTTCGGCACCGGCGGTCACGAGACCACCAGCCTTTGCCTTGAAGCGCTGGACGAGCAGGTGCGCGGCGGCGAGCGGGTGCTGGATATCGGCACCGGCAGCGGCATCCTTGCCATTGCCGCCCTCAAGCTGGGCGCTGCCAGCGCCGAGGGCGTGGACATCGACCCTGTGGCGGTGCGCACCGCCGGGGAGAACGCTGCGCTGAACGGCGTGCAGGATAAGCTCACCGTGCTGGTGGGCGACCTGTCCGATAAAGCCAGCGGCACTTATGACATCATCACCGCCAACATCGTGGCAAACGCCATCCTCAGCCTTGCACCCGCCGTGCCCGGCCTGATGGCGGAGGGTGCCACCTTTATTGCCAGCGGCATCATCGACAGCCGCAAGGACGAGGTGATCGCCGGGCTGGAAAAGGCTGGGCTTGCCATTGTGGAAGTGAAGGAAAAGCGCGGCTGGGAGTGCATCGTCTGCAAAAAGGCCTGATATCCATACATTATGAGAAGGAGCGCACAGTATGCCGCACCGCTACTTTACCACCGAGATTTCTGACGGCACCGCCACCCTGCGGGGTGCGGATGCCCATCACCTTGCCCGGGTGATGCGGGCAAAGCCGGGGGATACCGTCATCCTCTGCGACGGCAACGCCGTAGAGTACACCGCCACCATCACCGGCTTTGGGGAGGACAGGGTGGATTTTGCCGTAGAGCCGGGCTACCCCAGCGCCGCCGAGCCCACCGTGGAGGTGACGTTGCTGGCGGGCTACCCCAAGCAGGACAAGCTGGAACAGATCATCAAACACGGGGTAGAGCTGGGCGCTGCCCACATCGTGCCTTTCTTCAGCCGCTACTGCGTGGCCGCCCCCAAAAAAGAGGAGCAGAAGAACGAGCGCTACAACCGCATTGCGCTGGAAGCCGCCAAGCAGTGCGGCCGGGGCGTTCTGCCGGACGTAGCCCTGCCGCTGCCGAACTTTGGGGCGGTGTGCCGCAGCTTTGACCAGTACGATCTGGTGCTGTTCTGCTACGAGTGCGGCGGCGCACCCCTACGCCAGCTGCTGGCCGAAGCAAAGCCCGCCGACGGGCAGAAGCTGCGCCTTGCCATCGTTACCGGCGCAGAGGGCGGCTTTGCCGCCGAGGAAGCCGAAATGGCTGCCAAGGCCGGGGCAAAAACGGTGGGCCTTGGCCCCCGCATCCTCCGCTGCGAGACCGCCCCGCTGGCGGTGCTCTCCGCCGTCATGACCCTGACGGGGAATCTGGAGTAATTGCTGCACGCGGTCAGCGTCCTCGCCCTCTCCGTCACCTACGGTGACACCTCTCCCAAGGGGAGAGGCCTTGGCAAAGAGGTGAAGTTTGCGTGGACTGCCAAAGGCTCTCCCTTTGGGAGAGCTGGCGCGTTAGCGCCTGAGAGGGCGAGCCCGCTAAAGTTAAAAACACAACGCCAAAGAGACTGCTGCACAAAGGTTTGTGCAACAGCCTCTTATTATTTTGCATTATATTACGCTTTGTAAAGCGCCCTCAGTCCTTTTCCCCTGCGTCCGGGTGGGCATCGGTGTCCAGCAGGGCTTGCTTTACCTTGAGCAGGTTCTGGGGGCTTACCGAGAAGCTGCGCAGACCAAGGTGCAGGTACTGCGCCGTGTTGGCGGGGTTGCCCACGGCAAGGCCGCAGATGGTCACCGGGACGTGGTGCGCACCCGCGGCATCCATCACCATGGTGATCAGCTTTTTCATGGCAGGGCTGGCGGGGCGGTAGTAGTGCTCTGCGCTGGCAAGCTCCCGGTCGGCGGCGTGGGTGTACTGGGTCAGGTCGTTGGTGCCGATGACCAGAAAATCGCAGCCGTGGGCTATAAAGTCCTCCACGGTCAGGCAGGCGGCGGGGATGCTCAGCATCACGCCGAACTGGGTATTCTCGTTAAAGGGCACGCCCCGCTCCCGCAGGCTCTGGCGGCAGTGCTCCACAATGCTCATGGCGGCGTCCCAGTCCTCCACCTCGGTCACCATGGGGAACATCACCCGCAGCGGGCCGCGCGCGGCTGCGCGCAGCAAAGCGCAGATCTGGGTCTGGAACTGCTGGGGCTGGCGCAGGCTGTTGCGGATGCCGCGCAGACCGAGTTTGGAGGACTGCGGCCCCTGATTGGCATCCGCCACGGTGCGGTCGGAGCCAAAGTCGAAGGTGCGCACGGTCACCGGACAGCCGTTTGCGGCTGCCAGACAGGAGCAGTAGAAGAAATACTGCTCCTGCTCGTCCAGAATGCGCCCGGGCAGCATCATGTAGCCGCTGCGCAGCAGCCCAACGCCCTTGGCACCAGACTGCATGGCGGTGTCGATATCCTCCGGGCCAAAGCAGTTGGCCAGCAGCTCAAAGGGTTCGCCGTCCCGCGTTTCGTCCGGCAGGCTGTGCAGCTGCTTCATCTCCGCGTCCTCGCGTTGGAGCTGGCAGATGCTGGCTTCTGCCTGCTGGCGGGCGACGGCATCCGGGTCGAGGATGCAGTTGCCGTTGGTTGCGTCCAGAATGACGGTGCGGCCGTCGCAGTCGTCCAGAAAATCCTTGCCCACCTGCACGATACCCGGGATGTTCATTGCCCGGGCAATGATGGCGGCATGGCTCTGGCCGCTGCCCTCTGCGGTGATGACGCCCAGGATCATGCCGGAGGGCACGCTGAACAGGTCGGTGGGCATCAGCCGGTCGGCGGCAAGGATCACCGGATGATCCAGCGCCAGCCACACCCGGGGGCGGTTGGTCAGGATGTTGATCACCCGGCGGGTGGCGTCCAGAATATCCACGCTGCGCAGCTGCATATAGGGGTTATCCTTCATGTTGGCAAGCTGGTCGGCGTAGCGCTGCCCCACCTGATGCATCGCCGCCGAAGCGCTGATGCCCGCATTGATGCAAAAACGCACCTCGTTCATCATGCCCTCATCGTCCAGCATCATGCTCTGGAACAAAAAGATGGCCTGCTCGGTGGGGGCGGCGCGCTCCGCCATGGAGTCCAGCTCATTCTGCGCCGTGTGCACGGCGTTTGCCAGCAGCCGCAGCTCCCGCTCCGGGTTGAAAGGCCCGTGGCTGAAGGTCTCCACATGATGTTCCAGCCGGCTCACCTGTCCCAGCACCAACCCGGGGGATGCGGATACGCCTTTATAAACCTTCATCTTCTGTCACCTCCGGCAAAGCCGATGCGGTCAAAGTGCGCCACACCAGCGCCTGTAAGAATGTATTGGGCAGCAACGCGGCCAGCGCTGCCTGCCCGGCGGTGCTGCTGCCCGTAAACAGCGGGGCAAAGCTTTCCATGCGGTCTTTGTCGCACGCCGCCAGAAACGCCTGGGCCAGCGTCCGGGTGGTATAAAAATGGGTGGGGTCCACCCCGGCATCCTCGGCGGCGGCTTCCAGCGGGGCAAGCTGGGCGTCCTTCATCCGTGCCAGCAGCAAAGCGGCATCTGCGGTCAGGGTGACGGGGTACTTCTCCCGCACCTCCTTCTGCACCGCGTCAAAGGCGGCACGGAAGGCTTCGGCATCGGCGCTGCTGTCCGCACCGCTGTCCACCGCGTAGGCACAGCCCCGGATGCGGCCAAAGGCGCGCAGGGTGTCGTAATAACCCAGCTCCATGTTGCGCTTGGCGGTGTCGGGGTCGAAGTGGAGGATATCGCCCAGTTCCCAGTAGCTGCGGATCATGGTGGTGGGCAGGCCGGTCAGGTTGGGGCGGGTGATGCCCACGCCCTCAAGGTCCACACAGACCAGCTCCTCTGCACCCATGGTCTTGGCAAGGCCGGTGGGCATATTATCGCTGTACCCGCCGTCCAGAAACTTTACCCCGTCGATCTGCCGCGCCCGCAGGGCGGGGAAGCAGGCCGCCGAAGCCATCAGGTAGTCCCGCACCTGCCCGGCGGGGATATCCTCCAGCGTCAGTTCCCGGGGGCGCAGCCCGCGCTGCTCCACCGTCACGATGCCGAACCGGATAGGCGCTGCCCGCAGCGCGTCCTCGTCCAGCACCCGCTCCACGATCTCCTCCAGCGGGGTCACGTCCATGCCGCCTTCCTTTACCACCCGGCGCAGAAACTGGTGCAGGGCGGAAAGGTCGGCGTTTTCCTCCGGCAGCTCCATCACATCCCGGCTGCGGATGGTCAGCCACATATCCCGGGCAGTCTCGTAACGGTCCAGCACGAACATGGCACCGTTCAGCCCGCCCACGCTGGTGCCGGTGATGATCTGCGGGTGCCAGTCCAGCTCCATCAAAGCCCGCCAGACGCCCACCTGATAGCTGCCGCGCGCGCCGCCGCCTGCCAGCACCAGCGCCTTTTGCGTGGGATCTCTGCGTTCCATATCAAACCCTCCCGTGCACGTTCCCGGTATTTTCTAAAATTGTCATAATTATACCATACTTTCAGGTAAAATTCTCCCGATTTTTCGGAGATCATGCCTTTTTCCTGTGAAAGTTTCGTGCTATACTAGCCAGAGACGTGTATCACTGCGGCCCGGAGGGGCGCACAACAGGAGGAAAGTATGCACTGCAAACAATGGATCTTTGATATGGACGGCACCCTGACCGACAGCATGGTGGTAGTATGGGAGGGTGCCCCGGAGGCGCTGCTGGCGCGCTTTGGCCGCACCCCGAAGGCAGACCTGCACGAGACCTTGCTGACCATGGGCATGGAGGACGGCGCACAGTACCTCATCCGGGAATATGCGCTGCCGCTGGACAGGAACGGCTATCTGGACGTAATGCGCGAGGTGATCGCCCAGCTGTACGAGAAGGTGGAACTGAAGCCCGGCGTGCGGGACACCCTTGCCCGGCTGCGGGCCGAGGGCGCGCGGATGTGCATTTGCTCCAACACATGGAGCAGCCAGTGCCGCGCCGTGCTGACCCGCCTTGGCATCGACGAATACTTTGATTTTTACATCGAAGCACGGGGCGCGATGAGCAAGAGCAGCCCCGCCCCCTTTATGGAGGCGCTGCACCGCCTTGGCGGCACAAGCCCTGCCGGGTGCGCCGTGTGCGAGGACGCCATTTACGCCGCCCAGACTGCCCACGATGCCGGCTTCTATCTGGTAGGCATTCAGGACACCACCAGCGCTGCCGATGCCCCCGCCCTGCGCCGGGTATGCGACCAGTTCCTGCCGGACTGGACCGCGCTGGACTGGGCGCAGGTGTAATATTTCCCAGCGCAGCGCTCTTGTAATCCGGGCGGCGCAGGAGTATGATAATAATAATACTCAAATCCTGTCGTGAAAAAGGAGGCCCTGTCATGACGAATCCGCTCGTCAGCATCATCGTGCCCGTGTACAACGCCCAGAAGGGGCTTTCCCGCTGTCTGGAAAGCATCTGCAGCCAGACCTATCAGGAGCTGGAGATCATCGTGTTGAATGATGGCTCTACGGACGACAGCCTTGCCATCTGCGAGCAGTTCCGGGCAAAGGATCCCCGTCTCGTGGTGGTGGATAAGGAGAACGAGGGCGTTTCCCGCACGCGGAACGCCGGGCTTGCCCTTGCGCAGGGCGACTATATCCAGTTTGCGGATAGCGATGATGTTCTGGACCCCGATTACACCCAGAACCTTGTGCAGGCCGCCTTGCAGCACAGCGCGGATCTAGTGATCGCCCCGTACTGGATGGTGATCCCCTCCAACTCCAGCAAGACCGGGCACGCGCTGGAAACATTGCAGGAATCGCTGGGCATCGAGCCGGAAGCGCCCAAGACCGAGGTGCACAAGTACGGCTTTCTGCCGCAGGGCGTTTACAGCCGGGAGGACTACGCCCGCCGCCTGATGCAGCAGCCCGCCTCCTTTTACTACGGCGTGCTGTGGAACAAACTCTACCGCCGGGAGATCATCGCGGAAAACCAGCTTGGCTTTGCGCCCGATGTCCATTGGGCAGAGGATCTGCTCTTCAACATGGGGTATCTCGAACACGCGGAGGTGTTCGTTTCCATCCCCGATGCCGGGTATCACTATATCCAGAACCCCAAAAGCATCTGCCACACCCAGATCGACCTGCGCGGGATCGTGGAGAACAAAACGCAGGTCTTTCAGCTGTTCAAGGAGGTGTACACCCGCCTTGGACTGTACGAGGAGCTGCAGCCCCAGATCTACAAATTCCTGTTCGCCTTTTCGGAAAGCGGTGTGCCCTCGGACAGCCTGCAGGGCGCTTTGCTGGATGCCGTGTCCCGCCTGAACGATGCTTCCGTCCAGCCCGAGCCCTCCCGCAAAAAGCCCCGGCGAAAGCCCAAAAAGCACGCCCGCCGCAAAAAGCCCCGGGATAAGACAGAATAAGCCATTTACAGCCGGGACGCTTTGAACCCGCAAATGCCGTTTGCCTTTACGGCCTTTCCCGTGAAAAGGCAATTATATCGTCAAGCAAAAAAGCCGCCGCACAAACGCTGTGCAGCGGCTTTTGCTTTTATCCCAACCGGGCGCAGAAGGCTTCCCGGACGGCGGTTTCCCGTCCGCGGGGGATGGGAATGCGTGCCCCGCTGCGCATCCGTACCTCGCCGGGGGAAAGCAGCTGCACTGCTTCCAGATTGACCACATAGGAGCGGTGCGGCTGCACAAAGCGTCCGTCTGCCAATAGCGGCTGCGCCACGGCGGAAAAGGGCACCCGCAGCGAGAGGGAAGCCACATCCTCTCCGGTGGTCAGGTGGAAGTGCACGATATGGTGGGTGCACTCCAGATATTCAAGCTCGGCATAGGCCAGCGCCCGCACGCCGTCTGCGGTGGTCACGGTAAGTGTGGGGCCGTATTCCGGCTCCACCGCCCGCTTGAGCAGGGCAGAGACCTCCGTCTGGTGCACCGGCTGCAGCAGATACTGCATGGCGTCCACCCGGTAGGCGCTGTATGCGTGGGCCGGGGTGCGCGCCACAAAGGCCAGCGGAGCGCGGCGGCCCCGGCGGCGCAGCTCTGCCGCCGCCGCAAGCCCTTCGGGCCGGGCTACCGCCGCAAGCTCAATGAGGTACAGCTCGTACCGCAGCCCGGCGGCATCCTGCTGCAAAAGCGCATCCGGGCTTTGCAGCTGCTCCACGATGCAGGCGTCCTCCCGCCGGGCGAAGAACTCCATGCACTGGTGCTCCAGCCGGCTGCGCAGCGCCCCGTCCGGACTGCATATCGCAATGTGAAAGATCATGGTTTGGTTTCCTTTGCAGGGTAGACGATCTACCGCAATTTTCAAAAACAATGTCTGTCAAAACGGAAACGTGTCCGCAGCTCAGTGGGCGCTTGTGACAGGCTTGAACTCAACCTGAAGGATCATTCCCATGCCTGCCGCCAGACGCTGCAAGGTCTTGATGGAAGGGTTGCCGCCGCCTGTTTCGAATTTGCTGATGTCGGATTGAGAGATGCCGGTTTTTTCTGCCAGCTGCTGCTGCGTCATGCCGGTGCGTTTGCGTGCATCGATCATGGCCTGAACCAGTGCGCGTTCCGGCTGCAAAGCGTCCCATTCAGCCTTGAACTCCGGGTCCTCAAGCTGTTCATCAAGGAATTTTCTAAAATCACTCATGAGAGACTCTCCTTTCGCTCTATGTATTCCGCACGGTATTTTTTCGCGGTCGCTATCTCAGCGCGGGGTGTTTTCTGGGTTTTCTTTGTGAATCCGTTTGTAAGGACGATTTTCTTTCCTACAAAAAAGAAGTACAGCACGCGCGTGATGTCCGACCCCTGCTTTGCCCGGAGCTCAAAGATCCCGTCCTCAAGATGCTTTGAATAGGGCTCTCTGGGCTGGGGACCGTTTTCTTCCAGCAGGTCGAGTTCCACCAAAAGCTTTGCCCGCATCTTTTTGTCAAGGGAGAGCAAAAACTCTTTTACTGGGCAATCGCCATTCTCCCTTATGAAGAAGTCAACATCATATCCCCGCATTTTTACATCCTCACACCGAATCTTTCTATCTATATTTTATCGGATAAAACCGATAATGTCAAGGAACGTTTTGCCGTAAAGAGATATTTTACAAAAAAACGGTCTGAACCCTGTGCCATATAGGATTCAGACCGTTCGGATTTTTTATAGCAGTTTACACTTCAACGCACAAGCGGCAGCTGCTTTCAGCAGCCGATGGCGGCGCACTTCTCGGCCAGCCATGCGCGCTCGTCCTCGGTCAGGCGGGGTGCCAGCTGCTCGAACACCTTGCGGTGGTAGTCGTTCAGCCAAGCGATCTGCTCCTTGTCCAGCACGCCGGGCACGATGGGAGAGGTAGCAATGGGCACAAAGGTGATAGGACGGAAGGCAAGGAAGGTGCCGTACTGGTTGTCGGCCTTGTGGTAGCACTCGATCTCGTTCTCGATGCGGATGCCCACCTCGCCGGCTTCGTACACGCCGGGCTCGTCGGTGACGATCATGCCCGGGCGCATCAGGGTGGTGTTGCGGCCGTTCAAAGCGTGGGGGCCCTCATGGACGTTGCCCACAAAGCTGACGCTGTGGCCGGTGCCGCAGCGGTAGTTGATGAGGTGACGCCACAGCGGCTCGCGGGCGATGGTGTCCAGCATATGGCAGTCGCAGTAATCCAGCCAGACGGCCTTGGCGATGTCGATGTGGCACTGCAGCGTCCAAGTATAGAACAGCCGCTCGTCCTCGGTCAGCTCGCCCAGCGGGTAAGTGCGGGTGATGTCGGTGGTGCCGTCCATGTAGGTAGCACCGCTGTCCACCAGCAAAAAGCCCTTGCGCTGCAAGACGGCGTGATCCTCCGGGGTGGCGTGGTAGTGCATCATGGCTGCGTTGCCGCCGTAGGCTGCAATGGTACCAAAGCTTTCCACAAGGAACTTGTCATCCGCGCTGCGGTACTTGTGCAAGATCTCGTCCACGGTCAGCTCGGTCAGCTGTTCGCCGGAAGCCAGACGGTTCTCCAGCTCGATCTGGAACCGCACCATGGCCACGGCGTCCCGCAGATGGGACTCGCGCAGGTGCGCCAGCTCCACCTCGTTCTTCACGCCCTTCATGGCAAGCAGGGGGTCGGCGGCGTCCTTCACGGTCAGGGCGGGGTTGTTTTCCAACACCTGATACACGGCGTAGTTCACAGTAGCGCTCTCGGCCAGCACAGTCTGCGGCTCGGTCTCGGCGGCCATCACGTCCAGAATGCTGTCGTAGTCGGCCAGCGTCACGCCGTTGGCTTCCAGCTCTGCCTTTGCCTCCGGGGTGACCCGTGCCTGATTGATGAACAGCACGGCACGGCTGGGGGTAACATAGCAGTAGGCCATGGCGTAGGGGGTGCACTCGATATCCATGGCGCGCAGGTTCAAAAGCCAAGCCAGATTATCCAGCTTGCCAACCAGCTGGGCGGTGCAGCCCTGCTCCTTCAGCTTTGCGCGCAGCTGCTCCAGCTTTTCTGCCGGGGAGAAGCCTGCGTACTCCTTGGGTAAGATCCATGCCGGGGTAGCCGGGCGGGCAGGGCGTCCCTCCACCCACAGCTCGTCCTCCAGGAACAGGGTCTTGATGCTGCCGTGCTTGGGCTCCAGCTCTTTTTTCAGGTTGTTGACCAGCGCACAGTTGGCGGTCAGACCGCACAGACCCAGCGTGCCGCCCTCGGGCAGCACCTTGCCGCAGTATTCCTCGGCGGTGGGCACGCCCGGCTCGCCCATGCGCATCAGCTGGATCTCGGTGCCGGCGATCTCTTTCTCTGCCTGCACAAAGTACCGGCCGTCTGCCCAGACGGCGCTCTCGGTCATAGTGACCACAAAGTTGGAGTTCTCACCGTGGAAGCCGGAAAAGTAGGTCAGGGAGGTGTAGTGGTCGGGCAGATACTCGCTGGAATGCGGGTCGCCCACCGGGATCAGATAGACGTCCACGCCGTTTGCCTTCATAGCGGCACGCAGCGCGGCCAGACGCTCGGGAACTGTGTTCATACTCATAACAAAAGCCCTCTTTCTGTCATTTGCCGGAAAAACGTCCGGCGGCGATGGTTTGCTGCTGCTATTGTATCATTCTGCGGGGAAGAATGCAATGCGGGGACGATTTGGAATGCGCTCTGCGGGCAGCATCCTCGCCCTCTCAGTCACCTTCGGTGACAGCTCTCCCAAAGGGAGAGCCCTTGGCATGGCGGTATAGTTTCCGGTTGAACTGCAAAGTGTGCGGTTTCGCCAGAGTCTCTCCCTTTGGGAGAGGTGGCATTGCGTCAGCAATGACGGAGAGGGCGAGCCCGCTGCCGGGAGAGAGCACCCCTTCCGTCTGCTCCCGCTGGTCGCAGCCACCTTCCCCAAGGGGACGGCTTCAGCGGTGACGGTAAACTTCCCGGCATAGCGCAAAGGCGTCCCCTTGAGGGCTGACTTCCCCCGGCCGGGGGAAGATGTCGCGTAGCGACAAAAGGGGGAATCTGGCACGGCAAAGCCGTGCCTGAGGGGGTAAAACGCCGTCAATTTGCAAAAAAAGTTACAATTTTTTCTTGAAAAAGGCCGGTTTCCCATTGACAGCCTTGTTATAATAGAGGTGTAGTATTTTTATGGGTCAGCACTCTGCGGCCCTTTGCGCTAACAATTGCGAATATTGCGATAAAAAGAAAGAGGCATTTGGAACATGACTAAAATCGATATCTTCTCCGGCTTCCTTGGCGCCGGCAAAACCACCCTGATCAAAAAACTGATCACCGAAGCCTTTGCAGGCCAGCAGGTGGTGCTGATCGAGAACGAGTTCGGCGAGATCGGCATTGACGGCGGTTTCCTGAAGGAAAGCGGCATCCAGATCAACGAGCTGAACGCCGGCTGCATCTGCTGCTCTCTGGTGGGCGATTTCCGCACCGCTCTGCAGCAGGTGGTGGAGCAGTACCACCCCGACCGCATCGTCATCGAGCCGTCCGGCGTTGGCAAGCTGAGTGATGTGACCCGCGCCGTGGAGGGCGTGGCCGAGCATCTGGACGTGCAGCTGAACAGCTTTGTCACCGTGGCCGATGTGAACAAGGTCAAGATGTATATGAAGAACTTCGGCGAGTTCTACGATGACCAGATCAGCCATGCAAGCTGCATCCTGCTCAGCCGCACCCAGACCGCCAGCGAGGAAAAGATCGCCGCTGCCGTGGCAATGCTGCGCGAAAAGAACCCCACCGCCACCATCGTGACCACCGCATGGGATCACCTGACCGGTGAGCAGATCTTGAAAGCCATGTCCACCAAGGACGACTTCAAGGCCGAGCTGATCGCCATGGCTGCCAAGGCCAACGAGGAGCACGCCCACGAGGACGAGGAAGAAGAGCACGAGCATCACCATCATCACGACCATGAGAACGGTGTGTGCAGCTGCGGCCATCATCATGACCATGACGACGATGACGACGATGAGGATGAGCATCATCACCACGACCACGACGAGCACGATCATGATGACCATTGCTGCTGCGGTCACCACCACGATCATGATGAAGATGATGACGAGCACGAGCATGAGCATCATCACCATGATCATGACGAGCATGACCATGATGACCACTGCTGCTGCGGTCATCATCATCACGACCACCACGCCGATGAAGTGTTCACCAGCTGGGGCGTGGAGACTGCCCGCAAGTTCACCAAGGCTGAAGTGGAGCACGCCCTCACCGAGCTGGATACCGGCAATTACGGCATGATCCTGCGCAGCAAGGGCATCGTGGACGGCGGCGCAGACGGCTGGCTGGAGTTCGACTATGTGCCCGGCGAGTGGGAAGTGCGCAGCCGCAGCGCAGACGTGGGCGGCAAGCTGGTGGTCATCGGCTCCAAGCTGAACGAGACCGCCATCGCCCAGCTGTTCGGCTGCTGACCCCATCAGTCAATGCCTGACGGCATTGCCAGCTCCCCCAAGGGGGGCGCCTATCATTGATAAAAGGAGCAACCATTTATTATGGCAAAAGAGATCCCGGTCTACCTGTTTGTGGGCTTTCTGGAAAGCGGCAAGACCAAGTTTATTCAGGAGACCTTTGAAGACCCCAATTTCGACTCCGGCGACAAGACCCTGCTGCTGATCTGCGAGGAGGGCGAAGAGGAGTACAACGAGAAGAAGTTCGCCTTTCCCGGCGTGACCGTGAAGGTGCTGGAGGATAAGTCCGAGCTGAATCCCCAGAACCTTGCAAAGCTGGGCAAGGAAGCAGACGCAGGCCGCGTGGTCATCGAGTACAACGGAATGTGGCTGCTGCAGGATTTAGCGGATGCCCTGCCCGAGAACTGGCTGGTGTACCAGTGCATCGCCACCGCCGACGGCACCACCGCCCTGACCTACGCCCGCGACAACTCCATGCGCAGCCTGATGCTGGACAAGATCGCCCGCAGCGAGCTGATCGTGTTCAACCGCGCCGAAGCCGTGAACAACGATGACGCCCGGCAGGAGCTGCACAAGCTGGTGCGGCAGGCCTCCCGCAAGTGCGATATCGCCTACGAGTTCAAGGACGGCAGCGTAGCCTACGATGATATCCCCGACCCGCTGCCCTTTGATATCAACGCCGACCCCATCGACATCCCGGATGACGATTTCGGCATCTGGTACATGGATTGTCAGGACGAGCCCCAGAAGTACACCGGCAAGACGGTGCGTTTTCTGGCACAGGTCTGCCAGACCAACCGCGCCGGCAAAAACAGCTTTGTGCCCGGCCGCTTTGCCATGACCTGCTGCGTGCAGGACATCCAGTTTGTGGGCTTCCCCTGCAGCTACGATGGCTACAAGGCGCTGGAGCAGCGCGCATGGGTGCGGGTGACCGCCAAGGTGGGGTACAAGTTCCACAACATCTACCGGGGCAAGGGCCCGGTGCTGACCGCCGTGTCGGTGGAGCCCGCCGAAAAGCCCCTGGAAGAGGTCGTAACGTTCTCTTAACGTTTCTTTATAACAAGGAGGTTCTGGTATGAAAACTCTGTTCCGTATTCTTGGCACGGCTGCTGCCGTGGCCGTCACCGGCGCTGCCATCGTGGTGCTGGACAAGATCCTGAACCAGAAAGACCCGCTCCATGTGGAGGAGGTCGAGTTCCCGGAGGAAGCCGAAAAGACCGCCGAGGAGGCCGAAAAGACCGCCGAAGCCTACGCGGAAGCTGAAGCCAAGGAAGAGGCGAAGGCTGCCGATGCCGCCGCAGAAGCTGCCGAGGAAGCCGCACCGGAAGCACCCGCCCCTGCTGAGAACGCACCCCAGACCCAGCCGGAGACCGCCAAAGAGCGCCCGGTGTACGACCCCGAAGCTCCGAACGCCAACCCCGTGGAGGCCGGCCCCGCCGTTGCCCCCAGGGACGAGAACGGCAAGATCGACGCCACCAAGATCGCCGATGCCAACGATTTCGGCGACTGGGAGGAACAGGGCTGCAAGGGCTGAAAACCAGAGAACCACAAAAAGGCTGCTGCACGAAAGTGCAGCAGCCTTTTTTCAGGAAGTATCTCCGGGAATGTCACATGGTAAACTGGATGGCGCAGAAGGCGGCGTAGATGCACAGCAGGATAATGCCCTGCGCACGGGACAGCTTGCCGCGCTTCAGTGCGGGAAGGGTCATGATCGCCATGACAGCCAGCATGACCGGGATCTCCAGCACAAGGCTGGAATTGATGCCGAACAAAGTAGAGCTCTGCGGCACGGTGAAGGGTGCCAGCGTGACGGACACGCCGCTGACCAGCACCAGATTGAACACGTTTGCGCCCACGATGTTGCCAAGGGACAGATCGCTGCAGCCCTTGACCAGCGAGGTGATGGCAGTGACCAGCTCCGGCAGGGAGGTGCCAAGCGCCACAAAGGTCAGCGCAATGACCGACTCCGGCACGCCCAGTGCCTGTGCGATGAGGGTGCCGTTATCCACCAGCAGGTTTGCGCCCAGTGCGATCAGCACAGCGCCCAGCACCAGCAGCACCAGTGTTTTGGCAAGGGACATCTCTTCCCCGGCATTTTCGGCCTCGGCCTCCGCTTCGGCGGCGGCAGGGGCTTTTTTCATCTGCAATACGTTTGCCACCATGTAAGCCACGAACATGGCCAGCATCACAAAGCCCAGCGGGCGGGTGAACTCGCCCATGGCGTAGGCAGCCACGCAGTAGATGGCGGCTGCGGCAAAGAAGAAGGCTACCGGCACCCGCAGGGTCTTGGGGTCTACCTTGCCCGGACGGACGGCGATGGTGATGGCGGCAATCAGGGCAGAGTTGCAGATGACCGAGCCGATGGCGTTGCCGTAGGCGATCTCACCATGGCCGGAGACAGCGGACATGGTGGATACCATGACCTCCGGCAGGGTGGTGCCGATGGACACCACCGTTGCACCGATGAGCAGCTCCGGCAGGTGGAACCGCCGTGCCAGTGCCGAAGCACCGTCCACGAACCAGTCGCCGCCCTTGATCAGGAACAGCAGACCGACGATAAATAACAATACAGGAACCAGCATAATTTTTCTCCTCTGAATTTTCGCGGGGCATGAACCTGCAGAACCGGGAACGGATCGCTCCATCCCCGGTTCTGCACAAGATCGGTCAGTTGGCGTTATTTCTGCATGATGTGGATGGCAAAGCCGCCGTACTCGCCGTCAAGATATACGTTCTTGATACGGCCGTCCTCAAAATAGGCAGCAGTCTCCATGCGGAAGCTAAAGCCATTTTCCTCCAGCTCCTCCATCGCAGCCTTCAGGTCGGGGGTGCGCATTGCGATGTGGCCGTTCTTGCCCAGAAATGGGCTCTTCATGCACTCGAAATAGTTGCCGGCAAACTCGGACTTCTGTCCGTGGCGGGGCTCTAAGTTGAACAGCTTGCACAGCAGCAGCGCCAGCTGCTCGGCCTCGCCTGCGTTGTCGGTGTTGATGCCGACGTGCTCCAGCTCAAACGTGTTTTTCATTTGGTGTTTCTCCTGTTACTTCATGGGGAAGATCAGCACAGCGCCCACCGTCAGCGCCAGCAGACGGATGAAATACTGCGGAATGGTGAACTTCCAGAACTCGGTGATCTTGTAGTCACCGGCGCCCATGATCATGGCGGGCATACCGTCAATGGGCAGGAAGTGTCCGCACCAGCCGGAGACCACGATAGCGGCAGCGGCTGCGGTGGGGTCCAGACCCAGATTGACGCAGGTGGCAATGGCCATGGGAGCAAAGACGTACACGGTGCCGATGGTGGAACCGGTCAGGGTTGCCAGCAGGCTGGTCAGGATGCAGAAAGCGAAGATCAGCACGAAGGGGTTGACGTTGGTGCCCAGCATCTTGGCAACGGTCTCGCCCACCAGACTGGTCAGGCCGGTGTTGCCCAGAGCATCGGCGATGCCGATGACGCCTGCGGACATCAGGATGATGGGTGCGCTGATGGAGTTGCGGATCTCGTTGAAGTCCATAACGCCGGAGATCAGGATGACGCCCACGGCCAGACCGGTGATGGCGTAGCCTGCGTCACCGATCTTGCTCTGCAGGATCATGCCCACAACGGCGAGCACAAAGCTGAAGTAGGTGATGAGCTCCTGATTCTTGGTCAGGGCAACCTTCTGCTCACCGGCGTGGAGAGCCTCTTCCTTGGCCTCGGCAATGGGGTGGTCAGGCATGATCTTGTAAGCCAGGATGCACCACACCAGGAAGCCGATGGACAGGCACAGGTTGACCAGAGAGAACTTGACCAGATTGACGTTTGCCGCAACGCCTGCGCTTTGCAGAACGGCGATGACGATGCCGTACTGCAGAGCGGTGTTGAAGGGCAGCAGGGGATGGTTTGCTGCAAAGCCCGCAGGCATCAGCACCTTGGACGGGGGCAGCTGCTTGGAGTAGGGCAGAGTGGACAGCAGGCCGATGACCAGCACATAGTAGGCGGTGGAACCGGTGCCGAACAGGCTGCAGCCCAGCATAACAATGAGGATCAGCAGGACGTATGCCTTAAAGCCGCCCTTGCTGGCCATGTTGAACATGGTCTGCTTGAACTTGACGATGAAGCTGGTCTTCTGCAGAGCCGCGATGATGGCCATGAAGGATGCCAGCATGACGATGGTGGGGTTTGCGAAGCCGCCGAAGGCGGTCTTGATGTCGGTGACGCCGAACACCACCAGCAGCAGCAGTGCCAGCAGCGGGGGTGCACCGAAGGGCAGTTTATCCACCATGATCAGGATGATCATGAGGACAGTCACTGCCAGAGCAATGATCATGGGAAGTGTCATAGAACGTGTCCTCCTTTTTTGTGTCCGCAGTACCTGTTGCGCAAGAGCCCGACCCTTTGCACAATTCTGCTGCGGCTTTCTTGATTAAAAGTATATAGTTTTCCGCTGTGCGTCACAATCATTTTTTGGTTTGTTGCGTTCTTTTTTGAAACATATTCAGAGTTTGTTCAATTTTCTTGTCGCAATATGTTACTTCTTGAAACACATTGCGGTTAGTTTTGGCTGATTCGTCGCTTTTTGAAACGGACAGCAGAAAGATCCCCCGCTGCACGGCTGCTTCTGTTAAAAAAAGAGGTCCAGAAAAGTCCGCAGACCTTCCTGAACCTCAAAAAATATTCTTTTTGCTGAAGATGCAATCCCTGCCAATTACTTTCCGGCAAGGTCTTTGGTATATAGGGCGCGGGTAGCGTTGAGCACGGCAATGACCATCACGCCCACGTCCGCAAAGATGGCTGCCCACATTCCGGCAATGCCCAGTGCACCCAGCAGCAGGCACAGCGCCTTGATGCCCAGTGCGAACACGATGTTCTGGTGCACGATGCGCAGGGTGCGGCGGGCAATGCGCATGGCAAGCGCGATCTTGGCGGGGTCGTCATCCATCAGCACCACGTCTGCGGCTTCGATGGCGGCGTCCGAACCCAGCGCACCCATGGCGATGCCCACGTCTGCGCGGGACAGCACCGGCGCATCGTTGATGCCGTCACCCACAAAGGCAAGGTTCTCCTTGGGCTGCTTTGCGGCAAGCAGCTTTTCGATCTGGTCTACCTTGTCGCCGGGCAAAAGACCGGCGTGGTACTCGTCCAGACCCAGCTGCTGCGCCACCGCCTGCGCCACCGGCTGTGCATCGCCAGTCAGCATGACCGTCTTGCGCACGCCGGAAGCCTTCAAAGCGCAGATGGCATCGGCGCTGTGGGGCTTTACCACGTCCGCAATCAGCAGATAGCCCGCATAGCTGCCCTCTACGGCAACGTGCACGATGGTGCCCACGCCCTCTACGGCGGGCACGGTGATGCCCAGCTTTTCCATCAGGCGGGCGTTACCGGCGGCAACGGTCTTGCCATCTACCTTCGCGGTCACGCCATGACCGCCCAGTTCCTGCACGTCTGTGACCCGGGCGGCGTCGATGGGCTTGCCATAGGCAGCCTTGATGCTCAGAGAGATGGGGTGCTTGGACCAGCTTTCCGCCAGCGCGGCGGCTTCCACCAGTGCAGCGTCGGTCACGCCCTCGGCGGGGTGGATGCCAGTGACCTTAAATGCACCCTGCGTCAGGGTGCCGGTCTTATCGAACACCACAACGCCGGTGCTTGCCAGCTCTTCCAGATAGGTAGAGCCCTTGATGAGGATGCCGCAGGAGGAAGCGCCGCCGATGCCGCCGAAGAAGCTCAGCGGGATGGAGATGACCAGCGCACAGGGGCAGCTGATGACAAGGAAGGTCAAAGCGCGGTAGACCCAATCGCCAAAGCGGGCGGGCTGTCCCATAAGCAGCAGCACCACCGGCGGCAGGAAAGCCAGCGCCAGTGCGCCGTAGCAGACGGCGGGGGTGTACACCCGGGCAAAGCGGGTGATAAAGTTTTCCGCCCGGGCCTTTTTCATGCTGGAATTTTCCACAAGGTCGAGAATTTTAGAGACGGTGGATTCGCCAAATTCCTTGGTGGTGCGCACTTTCAGCAGGCCGGTCATGTTCACGCAGCCGCTGATGACCTCGTCCCCGGCGTTCACGTCACGGGGCAGGCTTTCGCCGGTCAGGGCGGCAGTGTTCAGGGCGGAACTGCCCTCCACGATGACGCCGTCAATGGGCACCCGCTCGCCGGGCTGCACCACGATGACGGTGCCCACCTCGACATCATCCGGGTCTACCTGTTCCAGCTTGCCGTCCTCGTCCTCAATATTGGCGTAGTCCGGGCGGATATCCATCAGGCTGGCAATGCTCTGGCGGCTCTTGCCCACCGCCACGCTCTGGAACAGCTCACCGATCTGGTAGAAGATGATAACGGCGCAGCCCTCCACATAATCGCCCAGCGCAAACGCGCCCACGGTGGCAACTGCCATCAGGAAGCACTCGTCAAAGGGCTGGCGGTTCTTGATGCCCTTCAGCGCCTTGCGCAGCACATCCCAGCCCACCACAAGGTAGGGGATGCAGTAGAGCGCCAGCTCCACCGGCATGGGCAGGGCGGGCAAAAGCTTGAGCACGATCACCAGCGCCACAGCGATCAGGATGCGCTCAAGGGTCTTTTTTTGTTTCTTGTTCATAAGCAACGCTCCTCGTTTTGGGGTGCATCGGGTGAAAAACGGGTGGTTTTCCACAAGTTTTTCAGCGAAAAATGGGTATTCCACAGTTTTACCCGCGTTTTCCACACAGTTTTCCTGTAAAAAAGCGCTTTTCCACGCTTCTTTTTCTCTTTTTTCGCAAAGCGTGTTGAAAACCCGGTGGAAATTGTTGAAAAGTGGCGGATTTTTCCACAGAAAAACTCCCCCAGTCCGTACCGACCGGGAGAGCTTTGCCGCACATCAGATATCAAAGATCTCGCAGTCGTCCTCTACCTTCTTGCAGGCAGACAGCACGTTCTCCATGGTGGCGTGGGGGTCGGCACCCTCGGCGAACTCCACCTTCATCTTCTGGGTCATAAAGCTGACGGTAGCCTTTTCCACACCAGCTACGGTGTTGGCGGCATCCTCCATCTTCTGGGCGCAGTTGGCGCAGTCCACTTCGATCTTGTAGGTCTTTTTCATAATAAGTACCAGCCTTTCTTTTTGTGCGGGCGTGTGCCCGGTCATTCTTCGATATGGTCCATCCCCATGGAGAGGATGCTGCGCACATGGTCATCGTCCAGTGCGTAGAAAACAGTTTTGCCTTCCCGCCGGAAGCGCACAAGCTTGGAGTCCTTGAGCACCCGCAGCTGGTGGCTGACGGCAGACTGGCTCAGCTGCACGGCGTCCGCGATATCCTGCACGCAAAGTTCGCTGTCATGTAAGGCATACAAAATTTTGATGCGGGTGGAATCGCCGAACACGCGGAACAGATCTGCCAGCTCGTACAGCACCTCGTCATCCGGCATCTCCACCGGCTGCTTTTCCTTTTCCGGTGCGGCTTGTTCTAGACCGGTCATGCTGTCCTCCCCCTTCGTTTCGATACATGAGCATCTGTTCATGTGTTCATGATAACACGCAGACAGCCCCCTGTCAAGCAAAATCCGCAAAGTTTTTTACATTGCCGCAAAATTGCTGAAAATCGCCGTAAAACGCAAAAAAGATGCAAATTTAATTTGCAAATGGGGTGCGGGTTTACCCCCTCAGTCGCCTGCGGCGACAGCTCCCCCAAGGGGGCGCCTGAACTCCCTCAGTCAAAGCCTGACGGCTTTGCCAGCTCCCTCTGGGAGGGAGCCTTTGGCATGGCGGGAAGGTTGCCGGCATAGCGCAAAGGCGTCCCCTTGGGGGAGCTGGCGAACGTAGTGAGCCTGAGGGGGTATAAAGCCCCCTGAAAAATTATGCAAAAAATAGTGCATTCCGGCGCGTTTTGTGATATCTTATAAAGGTGTGTAACCACAAATAACACAACTGCGTTTAAAGGACGCATAAGGAGGAACTGTATATGAAGTTGGAAACCGGGATCTGCGGCGAGCAGAGCGTGCGCGTGAGCGCAGAGAATACCGCAAAGACCATGGGCAGCGGCACACTGGACGTGTTTGCCACCCCCGCACTGGTGGCACTGGCCGAAAAGACCTGTTGGCAGAGCGTTGCCCCTGCACTGGAAGCAGGCAGCGGCACGGTGGGCACCAAGCTGGAGCTGGAGCACACCGCACCCACCCCTGTGGGCATGACCGTGACCTGCCACAGCGAGCTGGTGGCCGTAGAGGGCCGCAAGCTGACCTTCAAGGTGACGCTTGCGGATGAGAAAGGCCCTGTGGGCGGCGGCACCCATGAGCGCTTTATCATCTTTGAGGAAAAGTTTGCCGCTAAGGCCGAGGCCAAAAAGGGCTAAGGATCGTCCGGTTCTGTTTCGTCCAGCCGCAACGGCGGCAAGTCTGCGGCCAGCAGCTGCTGCTCGGCGCGGGTCTGCGCGTCCTGCAAAAGCTGCACAGCCTGCACACTGGCGCGGAACAGCTCAAAGTACATGGCCTTGTAATCCGGCACGGTGCACACCCCCTTTGCGTTTCTGTGGGTAGTCTGCCCCGCAGCCTGCGCCCCGATACGCCGGACGAACCCCGCAGACAATGATTGACACCTGATATGAGGAGCTTATGAAAAACAAAAACTTATCCTGGGTGGGGGCGCTGTTCGTCTTTGCCCTGCTGCTGTGGTGCACGGCGGTGACCCCCGGCAAGGTGGCCGACCCCGCCACCTACACCTGTGCGGTGTACAGCACCTTCTTTTCCCTGCTGCCGCCGGTCATTGCCATCGTGCTGGCGCTGAACACCAAGGAGGTGTACACCTCGCTGCTGGTGGGCATTGCTTCCGGTGCGCTGCTGTATGCCAACGGCAACCTTGAGCTGGCGCTGAACACCCTGTTCTTCAACGAGGACGGCGGCATGATCACCAAGCTGTCGGACTCCGGCAACGTGGGCATTCTGGCCTTTCTGGTGATGCTGGGCATTCTGGTGGCGCTGATGAATAAGGCGGGCGGCTCGGCAGCCTTCGGCCGCTGGGCGTCCACCCACATCCACAGCCGGGCGGGCGCACAGTTTGCCACCCTGCTGCTGGGCGTGATGATCTTTGTGGACGACTACTTCAACTGCCTGACCGTGGGCTCGGTGATGCGCCCGGTGACCGACCGGCAGAAGGTGTCCCGCGCAAAGCTGGCTTACCTGATCGATTCCACCGCCGCGCCCATCTGCATTATTGCGCCGGTGTCCAGCTGGGCGGCTGCGGTCACTTCCAGCGTCCCGGCGGGTTCCGGCATCAACGGCTTCACCATGTTCCTGCGCACCATTCCTTATAACTATTACGCCGTCATGACCGTTGTGATGAGCCTGTTCCTCATCTTTACCGGGGCGGAGTTCGGCCCCATGAAGCTGAACGAGGACAACGCCAAAAACGGCGACCTGTTTACCACCGCCGACCGTCCCTACGGCGACGATGTGGACGATGGGAATGATACCAACGGCCATGTCATCGACCTGATCGCACCGGTGCTGGTGCTGATCGCGGCCTGCATCTTCGGCATGGTGTACACCGGCGGCTTCTTTGAGGGCGTGGACTTCATCACCGCTTTTGCGGACTGCAACGCTTCGGCGGGTCTGGTGCTGGGCAGCAGCATCGCCCTGCTGTTCACCTTTGTATTTTACCGGGTGCGCGGCGTGATGACCTTTCAGGACTTTGCCGCCTGCATCCCCGAGGGCTTCAAGGCCATGGTCAGCCCCATGCTGATTTTGTCCCTTGCATGGACGCTGTCCGGCATGACCGGCCTGCTGGGCGCAAAGTATTATGTGGCAAATCTGCTGGGCAGCTCTGCGGCGGCTTTGCAGTATCTGCTGCCGTTCATCATCTTCCTTGTGGCGGTGTTCCTTGCCTTTGCCACCGGCACTTCCTGGGGCACCTTCTCCATCCTGATCCCCATCGTCTGTCAGGCCTTCCCGGACGGCGAGATGCTGGTGGTGTCCATTGCCGCCTGCCTGTCCGGCGCGGTGTGCGGCGACCACTGCTCTCCCATCTCGGATACCACCATCATGGCTTCGGCAGGCGCACATTGCAGCCATGTGAACCATGTTTCCACCCAGCTGCCCTACGCCATTACGGCGGCAGCCTGCTCGGCGGTGTGCTACATCATCACCGGCCTTGCACAGGCGGTGCTGGGCAGCCGCGCAAGCCTTGTCACCTCGCTGGTGTTGCTGGTGGTTGCCATCGTGCTGGAACTGGCGGTGCTCGGCGTCATCCGCGCCCGCACCCGGGCAAAAACTTCCGGGGATGCTGTGTAAAAATTCCGCTATGCAGCGGGGCATTTTCGTGGTATACTAGCCGTATAGCAAGAAAACTAAAGCATCGGAGGCGCATGACCCATGCTGGAAAAAGCTTTTCAGGACGTCTACACCAAATTCAAGCTGCATTTTTATCAGAACGTGTTCCAGCGTTTTGCCACCCGTGAGGCTACCCTGACCACGGTGGAGTCCTTCTGCATGGAGGGCATCATGGCGATGGGCGAGCCCACCATTGCGGAGTTTTCCCGCATGATGCAGATCTCCACCCCCAATGCGGCGTATAAGATCGGCAGTCTGGTGAAAAAGGGCTATGTGGAAAAGATCCAGTCCACCACCGACCGGCGGGAGTACCATCTGCGCCCCACCCAGAAGTATATCGACTACTACAACATCAGCTACTCGTATCTGCACACCGTAGTGGAGCGTGCCCGGCAGCGCTTTACCCCCGCGGAATGCGCTAAGCTGGAACAGATGCTTACCATCGTGAGCACCGAGCTGATGCCGGAACTGGACATCCTGAAAAAAGGCGAGGAATAAAAACGATAAAACGGCTGCTGCACAAGAACGTGCAGCAGCCGTTTTGCATATCTCGTTACAGCACCATAAACAGCGTACCGGCGGTGATGAGGGCGCAGCCGATGAGACTTTTGGCGGTGAAGGGCTCGTGCAGCACCACAAAAGCCAGCGCAAGGGTGATGACCACGCTCAGCTTATCAATGGGCACTACCTTGGACGCTGCACCCACCTGCAAGGCGTGGTAGTAGCACAGCCAGCTTGCGCCGGTGGCAAGGCCGGACAGCACCAGAAACAGCCAGCTGCGGCGGGAGATATCCGCAATGCCGGTCTGGGTGCCGGTGAGGAACACCATGCCCCAGCTCATCAGCAGCACCACCGCCGTGCGGATGGCGGTGGCAAGGGTGGAGTTGACCCCCTCGATGCCGATCTTCGCCAGAATCGAGGTAAGGGCAGCGAACACCGCAGACCCCAGCGCGTAAACGAACCACATGGCAAACACCTCCTTTTTGCCCCAGTATACGCCTTTGTGCGGCGGAATACAAGGCTGCTGACCCGTTCGCAAAAAAAGGAGCCCTGAAACGCCCGCAGGCGTTTTTTCAGGACTCCCCAAATGCAAGCTTGTTTTTGCCGTGCGCGGCAGATCCGCCGCTTTTACAGCTTTTCCACCATCGCTGCCACGATCTTGGTGGCGGTGGCGACATACTCCCCGATGCTGAACTTCTTCACCACCAGTACCTCGTGGCCGTCCTCATCGGCGTTGTCGCTCATGGCGCGCAGGATGACGCAGGGCACATCGTTCTTGGCGGCGATCTGGCTTACCGCAGCGCCTTCCATCTCCACGCAGTCCGGGGCGCACTTGGCTTCAATGGCGGCTTTCGTCTCGCTGTCGCCCACAAACAGGTCGCCGGTGGCAATCTTGCCCACCAGTGCCTTTACCCCGGCTTCGGCGCAGGCAGCTTCGGCGGCGGCGATCAGTTCCGGGTCGCCGGTGTACTCCTTCAAAAAGGGCGGGTTCTGACAGATCATATCCAGCTGGGCGTCATGGTACAGCACCGTTTTGCCGATGACCACATCGCCGATGCCGATCTTGCTGGTCATGTTGCCCGCAATACCGGAGAAGATGATCTTCTCTGCGCCGAACTTGGTGATGAGCACCTGCGTGGTGGCGGCGGCGTTGGCCTTGCCCATACCGGCGCAGCACACCACCACCTGCTTGCCGGCCAGCGTACCCTTGTGGTACTCCACGCCGCCGTAGGGCTCAACGGTGACATTTTCCAGCTTTGCACACAGCTGGTCTACTTCATCGGGCATAGCGCCCATAATACCAAAGATCATGGTGGACTCCTTTTATGGTAGGATTGCTTTCTTATAGCGACCTCGCCCTCTCAGCCAAAGCCTGTTGGCTTTGCCAGCTCCCCCAAAGGGGGAGCCCTTGGCAGTCCACGCTGACTTCATCTCTTTGCCAAGGCCTCTCCCTTTGAGGAAAGACTTCCCCCGCGCCGGGGGAAGATGTCGCGTAGCGACAAAAGGGGGAGTGTGGATTTGCGAAGCAAAGACGGAGAGGGCGAGCCCGGCAGAGTTTTACAGGGCTGCTATTCAGATATCAGACATTAAACAGGAACTCGATGACATCGCCATCGTGCACAACGTACTCTTTGCCCTCGGTGCGCTGCAGGCCCTTGGCCTTGACGGCGGCGTAGTCGAAGTTGTTGGCTTCCAGATCGTTGTAGCCGATGACGCTGGCGCGGATGAAGCCGCGCTCGAAGTCGCTGTGGATCTTACCGGCAGCCTGCGGAGCCTTGGTGCCCTTGCGGATGGTCCATGCGCGGCACTCCTTCTTGCCATCGGTCAGGAAGGAGATCAGGCCCAGCAGGTCGTAGCTGGCGGTGATGAGGTTGTCCAGACCGCTGGCTTCGATGCCCATCTCAGCCAGAAACGCCTTCTTTTCCTCGGGGCTGTAATCCGCGATATCCTCCTCGGTCTTGGCGCAGATGGGGATGTAGCGGGCGTCCTCCTCCTTGGCGCGGGCAGCCACCAGCGGGACGTACTTGTTGTTCTCGATGCCCTCCATCAGATCGTCCTCGCCCACGTTGCAGGCGTACAGCACCGGCTTTGCGCTCAGCAGACCCATCTCGTGCAGCACGGTCTGCTGCTCGGTGTCGGCAGGGTCGAAATCAAAGCTGCGGGCGGGCTTGCCGGTGCTCAGATGGTCGGCAAGCTGCTGCAGCCAAGCAGCTTCGGCGGCAGCGCCCTTGTTGTTGCCGCTCTTGGCAGCCTTTGCCATGCGGCCGGCGCGGTTTTGCACCACCTCAAGGTCGGAGAGGATCAGCTCGTAGTCGATGGCGTCAATATCGGCAATGGGGTCCACGGCCTCGGCCTTGGTCACGTCCTCCACCACATGGATGATGTTGTCATCGTCAAAGCAGCGCACCACGTGCACGATGGCGTCGCACTCGCGGATATGGCCAAGGAACTTGTTGCCAAGGCCGGCACCCTGACTTGCGCCCTTCACCAGACCCGCAATGTCCACGAACTCCACGATGGCGGGGGTCTTTTTGTTGGTCTGCCAGATCTCAGCCAGCTTGTCCAGCCGCTTGTCCGGCACCGCCACGATGCCGGAGTTCGGCTCGATGGTGCAGAAGGGATAGTTTGCAGCTTCAGCATTTTTGGTGGAGGTGATGGCGTTGAACAGAGTGGACTTGCCCACGTTGGGCAGGCCGACGATACCTAACTTCATATAAAATACGCTCCTTACACGTTTTTTGGCATAACGATACATCTACCATTATACGCGATGAACCCCGCCAGCGCAAGGGGGAGGGGCTATCTTAAAGTAAGGAATCCTGAAATAATCCATGACGGCTTTGAACTGATCCTGCGCGGTCAGGCAGGTGTCCAGTAGATACCCGCGTTCGGTTTTCCACTCGTGCAGACCCCGATAGTAGAACATTTTGAGGTCATCCGTGATAATAAACGGCACGATGTTGTTCCGCAGGCACTCCTTGAAGAGCAGAAGCCGCCCGACACGGCCATTTCCATCCTGAAACGGATGGATGGATTCAAAGGCATAGTGAAATTCCAGCAGGTCTTCCAGCGACTTGGCAGAATTTTGATTGTACGCAGATAAAAGCTCTTTCATCTGTGGGGCAACCAGTTCTGGCGCAGTGGTGCTTCTGCCGCCGACCTCGTTCGGGAGCTTTTTATATTCACCGACAGCAAACCAGTCTTTGCGGGAATCGCTGGTGCCGCTTTTCAGGGTAAGGTGCAGCTTTTTAATAAACGCTTCGCTGATGGGTTTCTTTGCATCCCGGATGACAAGGTCAATGCACTTGAAGTGATTGGCCGTTTCGACCACATCATCCACATTGACAATACCATTCTCCATGCCGATGGTATTGGTCTCGTAGATATACCGTGTCTGGTCATGGGTCAGGCGGCTGCCCTCAATATGGTTGGAGTTATAGGTCAGGTCGATCTGGATTTTGTGGTAGATGCCGCCCTTGACCTGCCCGGTCATCTCGTTCTGCAAAATATCCAGCAGGGTACGGGGTGTTTCCGGCTTTTTGTTGGTGCGCGCCGGGCGCTTGGCATCCTGCGGAATGTTCCAAGTCTTGCCGGTAAGCACTGCGCCCGGAATCTTGCCGGTAGCACAGTAGTTGCGGACAGTTCGTTCTGAAATATTCCATAATTTTGCCGTATCAGCGACAGAATGGTACTTCATGATAACACCTCCCAGTAAAACGATTATACCATTTTATCGGCAAGAAATCAAATTTCAGAGGTTCCATTGTGAATGCTTTTTGCCGATAGCGCGGCTGCGTAAGGTGTACCCTAGGCAGAAATGTGAAAAAAACTACACTTCCTTCTTTATTTTGTCATAACTGTTCCGTATAATAGAAGGGTAAGAGACTGTCAAAACGCCCGGAAGGGCTGCAAATACTACAAAAACCTGCATAAAAGGGGAGGAAACACTTATGGCAAACGAAAAGATCCTTGTGGTGGACGACGACGCCAACATCTGCGAGCTGCTGCGGCTGTACCTGACCAAGGAGGGCTATCAGGTCACTGTGGCCAACGATGGCGAAGAGGGACTGGAAAAGTTCAACGCCGTCAAGCCGGACATGGTGCTGCTGGACGTGATGATGCCCCGCATGGACGGCCTTGAGGTCTGCCGCCGCATCCGCAAGGCGGGCAACACCCCGGTGATGATGCTTACCGCCAAGGGCGAGACCTTCGACAAGGTACTGGGCTTGGAGCTGGGCGCAGACGATTACATGGTAAAGCCCTTTGACGCAAAAGAGGTGGTGGCGCGCATCAAGGCGGTGCTGCGCCGCTGCCAGACTACCTCCGCTGCCGCCGAGAGCACCGAGGGTGTCATTGAGTTCGACAACCTGCGGCTGGATATGAACAGCTACGAGCTGCGGGTCAAGGGCAAGGTGGTGGAAGCTCCCCCCAAGGAGCTGGAGCTGCTCAACTGTCTGGCATCCCACCCCAACCGCGTGTACACCCGCGACCAGCTGCTGGACGAGGTGTGGGGCTTTGAGTATTACGGCGACAGCCGCACCATTGATGTCCACGTCAAGCGCCTGCGCGAAAAGCTGGCCGGGGCTTCTGATAAGTGGGAGCTGAAAACCGTCTGGGGCGTGGGCTATAAGTTCGAGGTGCGTCAGTAATGCGTAAAAGTATCTCCACAGCCTTTTTCTCCATGGTGTCCACCCTGATGGTGCTGGGCATCGTGCTGATGGGCTGCTCGGAGTGGGTGCTGTTCAAGAATTATTTTGCGAAGGATCGATACGAAACACTGGATCAGGTGGTAAACGTTGCCAAGCGCACCGCAGAATATCTGGTAAACAGCGAGACCATGCCGCAGGGCGCAGAGCTGGACGCTTTGAACACCAAGCTGGAGATCATCGGCGAGAGCGCCGAGGCGTATCTGTTTTTCACCGACCGGCAGGGCAATGTGCTCATTGCCTCCGACCCGGAAAAGCTTACCACCGACACCGTGCCGCTGGATATCTGCCAGCGCGCCAACGCAGTGGCTGACCCGGACGCCCGGCACTACCACGCTTTCGGCGATTTGGGCGGTGCCCTGACCGAAAAAAGCTATATCGCGGCGGTGGAGACCATCGACGACCAGAGCCTGTTCAGCGGCTGGCTGTTTTTGTGCTCCTCCGGCGCGCAGCTCACCGACTTCAAGCAGCAGTTCTGGTCGAACTTCCTCATGTCTGCCTGCGTGATGCTGCTGTGCGCCAGCGTGCTGACCCGCCTGTTGATGCGTCAGCTCACCGACCCGCTGCAAAAAGTCACCGATGCCGCCCAGCGCTTTGGCGGCGGCGACCTCTCCGTCCGCGTGGAGGGCGTGGAGGGCGATGGCGAGGTGGCAGACCTTGCCCGCACCTTCAACCAGATGGCAGAGAACATCCAGTCCAACGATAACTCCCGGGGACAGTTCATGGGCAACATCGCCCACGAGCTGCGCACCCCCATGACCACCATCAAGGGCTTTGTGGACGGCATTCTGGACGGCACCATCCCGCCCGAGATGCAGAACCACTATCTGCAGCTGGTCAGCGAGGAGACCGGGCGTCTGGCGCGGCTCATCCAGAATATGCTGGATCTCTCCAAGCTGGAAAGCGGGGAGTATCAGGTAAACGCCCGGATGTTCAATATCTGGGAGACCCTGACCGGCGTGGCGCTGGCGGCAGAGCAGCGCATCAATGACGGCATGATCGAGCTGGAAGGCCTGACCATGGACGAAAAGGTGCTGGTCTACGCCGACCCTGACCTGATCCATCAGGTGGCGTATAACCTGCTGGACAACGCCATCAAGTTCACCCCGGCGGGCGGCACCATCCGCTTCAGCGTAGAAAAGCTTGGCCCCGAAGCCGAGATCTCCATCTGGAACTCCGGGCAGGGCATCAGCCCGGAGGCGCTGCCCTATGTGTTTGAGCGGTTCTATAAGGAGGACCGCTCCCGCGGTCTGCACGCCCGCGGCTCCGGCCTTGGGCTGAACATCTGCAAGGTGCTGGTCAATCTGGCCGGCGGGCAGATCCGCGTGGAGAGCCAGCAGGGCGAGTGGTGTCGCTTTGTGTTCACCCTGCCCACCTGTTCCCCCAACCCCGGCGGCATGAAGCGCCTGCCGGACGCCGCCGGTCAGCCCGGCGCGGTGGAAGACCCCGCCAGCATGAAGCCGGTAGAATAAGACCTGCAGCCAGACTGCCCCGCCCGGGCGGTCTGGCTGCTTTGGCGCTTGGGGGGGCGACGCTGGTGACCGGTCAGCGGGCTCGCCCTCTCAGTCAAGCCCTGTCGGGCTTGCCAGCTCTCCCAAAGGGAGAGCCTCTGGCGAAACCGTAAGCTTTATATTCTGACCGGAAACCTTGCGATGCTGAAACCTTCTGGTGCGGTAAACTTCACGGCTTGACCGAAAACCTTGCCGCTATGCCAAGGGCTCTCCCTTTGGGAGAGCTGTCACCGAAGGTGACTGAGAGGGCGAGCCCGCCGGATGGACTTTTTGCGCTATTTACGACTTTTCAGTGAAAAAAACGGCTGCGGGTTTGATTTTTTGGCCGTTTTCATGTAAACTAAAGAGTAACCATGCCCGTGTGTTTTCCGGGCGGGAAAACCCCGCAAAATGCACAACGCGTGGGATAAAAACTGCTAAAAATAACGGAGCGTAATGAAATATTATGGCCATCGTAAGTCCTTCGATTCTTTCTGCTGATTTTGGCAAGCTGGGTGCAGACTGCCGCATGGTGCTGGATGCCGGCGCACAGATGCTGCACTACGACGTGATGGACGGGCATTTTGTGCCCAACATCAGCTTTGGCGTGCCGGTGCTCAAAAGCCTGCACAAGGCGCTGCCGGATGCCTTTTACGACGTGCATCTGATGATCAGCCACCCGCTGCAATACGCCGAGCCTTTCATCAAGGCCGGTGCGACCCTGTATAACTTCCATCTGGAGTGCGAGGATGATATTCAGGCCACCATTGATGCAGTGCGTGCGCTGGGCTGCAAGGTGGGTCTGACCATCAAGCCCGGCACCCCGGCCCAGGCGCTGGCACCGTGGCTGGATCAGCTGGATCTGGTGCTGGTGATGAGCGTGGAGCCCGGCTTCGGCGGGCAGAAGTTCATGCCCTCGGCGCTGGACAAGCTCCGCTGGCTCAAGGCGGAGCGGGAAGCACGCGGCCTTTCCTACCTGCTGGAGGTGGACGGCGGCGTGGATGCCGCCACCGCACCCCTGTGCGTGGAAGCCGGCGCCGACGTGCTGGTGGCGGGCAGTGCCGTGTTCGGCGCTGCCGACCCCGCTGCGGCTGTGGGCGCACTGGCCAGCCTGTAAGGAGGGCTGTATATGGATGAAGCTTTGATCCAAGAGCAGGAGCGGCAGCTGCAAAAGACCGGCCGGTACTACCAGCACGTTTTCTGGCTGTGTGTGCCGCTGCTGTGCATGGCCTGCTATTTCTACGGCGCGCGTCCGCTGCTGCTGTGCGGCATCGCCCTGCTTACCGGCAACCTGTGCGACCGTCTGGTGGCGCTGCTGCGCCATCGGGTGTACACCAATAAAGATCTCTCCAACGAGAGCTTCAGTCTCATCATCGCCCTGCTCATGCCCGCCACCGTGGACATCTATGTGCTGGTGGTGGCAGTGCTGGCGGGCGTGCTCATCGGCAAGGAGGTCTTTGGCGGCTACGGCAGCTACCCCTTCAACCCCGCTGCCGTGGGCTACGCCGTGGCGGCGGTATCGTGGCCGGAGCAGGTAGTGCGCTACCCGCAGCCCTATACCCCGCTGCCCCTGTGGAACGCCTCCGCCGTGCCGGTGAGCAGCACCATCGAGGATACCCTGCGCAGCGGCGGCATCCTGAACCTGAACTCCCTTGCCATCGCGCTGGGCGAGTTTGCCGCCCCCATGGGCACCGGCGCGGCGCTGGTCATTCTGGCCTGCGGCCTTGTGCTGTGGACCCAGAAGGACGTGCATATCGCCGCATCCGTAAGCTTTCTGGTCACCTGCGGGCTCATCGCTTTCTTCTTCCCGCGGCAGGTAGGTCTGGCAGACAGCACCCTCTTCAGCAGCCTGATGCCCCGCCTGCAGGGCGTCCGGGACGAGCTGCACACGGGTGCAATGCTGTTCTGCGCGGTGTTCCTGCTCAACGAGCCATACACCTGTGCGCATCACCGGCTTGGGCGCATCCTGTACGGCGCACTGGTGGGTGCTGCCACCATGGGCTTCCGCTATTTCGGCGTGTACGAGACCGGCGTCTGCTTTGCACTGCTGGCCGTCAACAGTGTGTCCGCGCTCATCGACCGCACCGAGGAGCGGCTGTACCGTCTGCTGCACCGTCTGCCGTCCGAACGAAAGGAGGCTGCGGAATGAAAAAGCGTACTGCGGAACTGATCTTGCAAGATCCCGAAAAGTTTGCCCATCATGACCGCGTGTTCCTGAATAACCCGGTGGTCATGCAGGGCATGGGTCTGGCACCGCTGGTGGTCGTGGCTACCACCGGTCAGAACAGCCTGATGCTGGCGGCGGCGGTGGCGCTGCTGCTGGTGCCCTCCCGCGTGCTGGCCTGCCTGCTCAGCCGCCTTGTGCCCCTGCGGGACGAGGAACCCTCGCCCGCACAGCTGCAGAAAAAACTGCTGCCCCGCGCTATACTGTACGCAGCCAGCGCCGCTGTGGTGTATCTGGCGGCGTATCCCATCCTGAACCTTGTGTTCGGCACCGGTCTTTTGAACCTTGGCATCTACCTGCCCATGCTGGTAGTGGAGCCGCTTCTGACCTACCGCTTCGGCCGCGTGCAGGAGACGGTGCACAAGGCGGTTTCCAAGGGCGTGCGCATCACCGTGGGCTACGCGCTGCTGCTGCTCGTGATCGGCATGGTGCGCGAGTGGCTCAGCCTTGGCACCGTGTTCGGTGCCCCGGTGGGGCGCTGGGCGCTGCTGCCGCTGGCTAAGATGCCGGCGGGCGGCTTTATCGTGCTGGGCATCCTGTGCGCCATCTGGCGCGCTGCTGCTGCAAAGCGCAGGGAATTTCTGAAAAAGGAAGCGCAGGATACCCTGACCGTGCACTACCAGAAGGAGGTGGACCGCGAACCGTGAAGGAAGTTGTAAGCAGCTCGGCAGTGTTTTTCAGCTATGCACTGCTGGCTATTTTTGCACAGAACGCTGTCTTTACCCGTGCATTGGGCGTGTCCCGCATGGTGCAGCTGGTGGGGGACGACCGCACCAGCAGCGCGTTGTTCGGCATGATGCTGTGCATCACGCAGGTGCTGGTAGCACCCGTGGCTTTCATTGCCGGCGGATTCATCGCCCCGCTGGATAACCGCGCCCAGCTGCGCCCGCTGGTGTATATCGCCAGCATCGCCGTGGTGTGCTTGGCAGAGCATCTGGTGCTGTGGCTGCTGCGCAGCCTGCCCCGCCGCGCCCAGCTGCTGCGCATCGTGCCGCTGGCCGCGCTGAACAGCGGCGTACTGGGCACGGTGCTGGTGGAGCGCACCCAGAGCTTTACCCTTGGCCAGAGCCTTGGCTTTGGCCTTGGCAGCGGCCTTGGCTATGTGCTGGCGGTGCTGCTGGTTACCGAAGCGCGCCACCGCCTGCGCAGCAAAGCCATCCCCAAGGCATTCCGCGGCCTGCCCATCACGCTGGTGTATATCGGCGTGCTGGCGCTGGCGATCTATGGCTTTACCGGACATTCCGTTATCCTGTAATGCAGACAGGGAGGAAAGGATACCATGGCTAAGAATAAACGTCAGAAGGTCAAGCATTATAACCGCAGCTTTTACAGCCGGGAAACGCGCGTAAAGCGCGGCATCGGCATTGTTGTGCTGGTGGCGGCAGTGCTGGCAGCCGCATGGTTTGCCGCACCCCATGTGCTGGATTGGGCCACCCACACATGGTATACCGTGGTCAAGGATCGGGACTTGGAAGCCGAAAGCGCTTCCCGCGCCGAAGCAGCAGCTTCCTCTGCAGCGGCAAGCAGCGCCGCCGCTTCGCAGGCAGCGTCTGAGCCGGAGCCGGAGAAGGAAAAGCCGCTGGACGGCAAGGCCATCACCGGCGGCAGCTGGGCAGAGCTGGACGTGACAGCCCTGACCGATGAAGCCGCCATCCGCGCCGCTGCCCGGCAGCTGAAGCAGCAGGGCGCAGACTATGCCCTTGTCACCCTGAAGGACGCCGCTGGCACGGTGTACTACGCTTCCGGGGTGGCAAATGCCGCCCAAAGCATCACCGAAAGCCCGGTGGATGCGGCAAGCATCGCCGCCATCCTGCGGGAAGAAGGCATTATCCCGGCGGCGCAGCTTGCCGCCTTTACCGACCCGGTGTCGGTGTACACCGACCGCAGCATGGGCGTGCACTACGACGGCAACAGCCTCTGGCTGGACAACGTCAGCGCAGCCAAGGGCGGCAAGGCGTGGATGAACCCCTTTGCCGCAAGCGCGGTGCAGTATGTCGGCGACCTCATTGAAGAGGTGCAGGGCATGGGCTACGAGCAGGTGGTGCTTACCGGGGTGCAGTTCCCCAATATCATCACCCGCAAGCAGGACTTCGGCGCTTCCGGCGGCAAGAGCCGGGAGGGACGCGCCGCCCAGCTTACCGCCGATATCGCTGCGTGGCAGACCCGCTTTGCAGGCAGCGTGACCCTGTGGGTCAGCTACCCGGACGCACTGTGCACCGCTGCCACCGATGCCCTTGGCACCACCGGCACGTCCCTTGGCATGGAAAATCTGCTGGTCACCAGCAGTACCGCACTGGATGCGGACAGCCGCGCTGCGCTGGAGCAGGCCGCTGCCGACGCCGGTGTGCAGCATCTTGTAGTGCACGACACCGCAGCGTTCCGCTGAGAAGCGGCTTTTATCGCAAGTCAAAAATTAGCGCAACATTCAAACAGCATATTTGCGATATGCAATTCAACGTTGTTGCTGTTGCATTAAAAAAGTTGAATTGCAATAAAGAGGGGAGGAAACGACTATGAAACCGACTACCTGTTTTGCACCTGCACACATCCTGCTGCCTTCGGAGCAGGTGCCGCTGGAGCAGTGGGGCTGCATTGCCTGTGACCAGTTTACCAGTGACCGCAGCTACTGGCAGCGGGCAGAAAAGACCGCTGCGGGTGCGCCCAGCACCCTGAACCTGATCCTGCCGGAGGTGTATCTGGAGGACGGAGACGCTGACGCGCGGGTGGAAAAGATCCACGCCACCATGCAGGATTACGCCCAGAACGTGCTCACCCGGGCGGTGGACGGCTTTATCTATGTGGAGCGCACCGAGCAGAGCGGCCGGGTACGGCAGGGGCTTGTAGGGCGTGTGGACCTAGAGGCTTACAGCTACCGCCGTGGCGAAAAATGCACCGTGCGTCCCAGCGAGTGCACCGTGGAAAGCCGCATCCCGCCCCGCATGAAGGTGCGCACCGGCGCTGCGCTGGAAACGCCCCACATCATGATGCTGGCGGATGACCCGGACTGCACCCTCATCGAGCCAATTGCCGCCCACAAGGACAGCCTGCCCAAGGTGTACGAGGGCGAGCTGATGCTGGGCGGCGGTCATGTGGCCGGCTGGGCGGTGGAGGACCCCGCCCTCATCGCACAGATCGAAAACGCGCTGACCGTGCTGGGCAGTCAGGAAGAATTTGACAAGAAATACCCCGATGCCACCCGCCGCGACCCGCTGACGCTGGCAGTGGGCGACGGCAACCACTCGCTGGCTACCGCAAAAGCCTGCTGGGAGGAGCTGAAAAAGACCCTGACCCCGGAGCAGGCAGAGAACCACCCTGCCCGCTGGTGTCTGGCAGAGGTGTGCAACGTGCACTCCCCGGCTATCGAGATCGAGCCCATCCACCGGGTACTGTTCAACGTGGACTGCGCCACCGTGCTGCTGAGCCTCATTACATGGAGCGACGCCAACATGGCAGGCTGCTGCTTTGGCGGCAGCAAAAAGCAGCCCTTTACGCTGGCGGGCCCCCACATGGCTAATGTGCTCAGCTTTGAGGACCCCACCGAGCCGCTGACCGTGGGCACCATCGACGATTTTATTTCGGACTATATCGAGCGCCACCCGGAAGCAAAGGTGGACTATGTGCATGACGAACCGGCTGTGCGCGCTTTGTGCAAGCAGGGCGCGGTGGCGTTTTTGATGCCGCCCTTCGCCAAGAGCGACCTGTTCCGCGGCGTTGTGATGGGCGGCGTGCTGCCCCGCAAGACCTTCAGCATGGGACACGCGGAGGAAAAGCGCTATTACATCGAGTGCCGGAAGATCACAGAATAAAATAGGAGAACCATGACATTTAAAGAACTGAATCTGTCCGCCCCGCTGCTGCGTTCTGTGCAGGAAGCGGGCTACGAGACCCCCTCGCCCATTCAGGCAGCGGCCATCCCGCCGGTGCTGGCAGGCCGGGATCTGATGGGCTGCGCCCAGACCGGCACCGGCAAGACGGCGGCTTTTGCGCTGCCCATGCTGGACCGGCTCACCGCCAATGCGCCCCGCCGCAAGGGCGCTGTCCGCGCCCTGATTTTGACCCCCACCCGGGAGCTGGCCTTGCAGATCGGCGAAAGCTTTGAAGCCTACGGCAAGTACCTGAAACTGCGCAGTACCGTCATCTTTGGCGGCGTGGGACAGGCACCGCAGGTGGAAGCACTGAAAAAGGGCGTGGACATCCTCATCGCCTGTCCGGGACGGCTGAACGACCTGATCGGACAGGGCTTTATCGACCTGTCCGCTTTGGAGATCTTTGTGCTGGACGAGGCCGACCGGATGCTGGACATGGGCTTTGTCCATGACGTGAAAAAGGTCATTGCAAAGCTGCCCGCCCAGCGCCAGAACCTGATGTTCAGCGCCACCATGCCCGCCGAGATCGAGCAGCTGGCCGCCGGTATCCTGCACGAGCCTGCCTTTGTCAAGGTGGACCCGGTGTCCAGCACCGTCGACCGCATCCAGCAGAGCCTTTACTATGTGGAAAAGGGCAACAAAAAGCTTTTGCTGCCGTGGCTCATCAAAAATTTGCAGCCGCCGGTGGTCAACGCACTGGTGTTCAGCCGCACCAAGCACGGCGCGGATAAGATCGCAAAGGATCTGACAAAGCAGGGCATCCCCGCCGCCGCCATCCACGGCAACAAGAGCCAGACCGCCCGCGTGACCGCGCTGGAGGACTTCAAGTCCGGCAAGACCCGGGTGCTGGTGGCGACCGATATCGCCGCACGCGGCATTGATATCAGCGAGCTTTCCCATGTGTTCAACTACGACCTGCCCGAGGTGCCGGAGACCTATGTGCACCGCATCGGGCGCACCGCCCGCGCCGGTGCAGACGGCACCGCCGTCAGCTTCTGCGCCCCGGAGGAGCAGGAGTATCTGGCAGGCATCGAAAAGCTGAACCGCCGCAAGATCCCGGTGGTATCCGGCCATCCGTGGGACGGCGTGCCCGCCCCGGTGCGCCCGGTGCTGCCCGTGCGCGGCAAAAAGCCCCGCCCCGAAGCAGAAAAACCGGCCGAAGCACCGAAAAAACAGGCCGAAACTGCGCCCGCAAAAGCTGCAAAGGCAGCTGCGCCCGCGCCGAAGCAGGAACCGAAGGCTGCAAAGAACGCGGTGCCTGCAAAACCGAAAAAAGAGGAAACATTGATGCAAGACAGCAACGCAAAGCGCGGGATCCGCAACGACCGCCGCGCCAACAACCGGGGCGCAAACGCCCCCAAGGAGACGGCAGCGCCCCGCACCCGCCGCGAGAATGCCGCCCCCGCCCGGGGCAGCAACGCCCAGCCCAAGTTTGACCCCCATTTTGTCAGCGCCCCGGAGGCCACCCCGCTGCGCCCGGCACGCAAGATCCCTGCCGCCCCGGCAGCACCCGCCATCCGCAGCGCACAGGAGCCCCAGAATAACCAGAACGCAAACCGCAGCGGCAGCCGCCGCAACGACCGCAGCGACCGGGGTGAACAGCGCAATGCCCGCCCCGCAGCCCAGAGCAACAACGCCCGTCCTGCCCGCAATGAGCGCGGCAGCGCCGGCAATCAGAACCGCGCCCCCAAGGCCGAGCCTGCCCGCCGCGGCCGCAATGCCGCCGCCCGGGACGAGGACCCGGGGCTGATGCTCATCAGCCGCCGCCCGCCCCAGCAGAAGTACACCAGTTTTGAGGAGTATATGGACGCCCACGGCGGTGCTACCGCACCCATTGAGGATCACAGCGAAGAAGTATGAGCCGGAACGAAGCCTTTGCCCCGTGGCAGTGCCCCCTGTGCGGCGGTGCGCTGCAAGGGGAGAATGACCTGAAATGTGAAAAAGGCCACTGCTTTGACCGTGCCCGGGAGGGCTACTGGCATCTTTTGCCGGTGCAGAGTATGCGCACCAAAGCCCCCGGGGACAGCAAGGAGATGGTAGCCGCCCGCCGCGCCTTCCTGAACGCCGGATACTACGGCATCTTTGGGCAGGCGCTGGGGGAACTGTGCCTTGCCCACGGCGTGCCCGCCGCGAAGGACGCCCCGCTGCATCTGCTGGATGCAGGCTGCGGCGAGGGCTGGTACGACCGCTGCATCGCGCAGCAGTTCGCGGCGGCAGAAAAGCCGCTGCAGCTGGCCGGGTTCGATATCGCAAAGCCCGCCGTGCGGCTGGCTGCAAAGGCGCTGCCCACTGCACAGTATGCGGTGGCGTCCAGCTTCAGCCAGCCGGTACGCACCGGCTGGGCAGATGTGCTGCTGAACTGCTTTTCGCCCTTTGCACAGGAGGAGTTCAGCCGGGTGCTGCGCCCGGGCGGGCGCATGATCTACGTTGTGCCGGGGGCAGAGCATCTGTACCAGATGAAGGCCGTGCTCTACGAAAAGCCCTACAAGAACCCGGTGCAGCAGGTGGAGTACCCGGGCTTCCGCGCCATCGACGAGCGGGAGGTGCAGGGCACCATCACCGTGCCCGCCGCCCAGCTGGAAGCCCTGTTCGCCATGACCCCCTACTACTGGAAAACGCCCCGCGATGGTGCCGCCCGCCTTGCGGCTCTGCCGCAGCTCACCACCACCATCGCCTTCCGCTTTCTGGTGTTTGAAAAGCTGTAATAAGATACAAAAAGGACTGCCGTGCAGATGTACGGCAATCCTTTTTTGTGCCCGTCCAACGCCTGTCGATTTTCACAAGAACTGGCATACTAATATATCAATTTTGCTCAAAAGCGATGAAATCTATTTACAATCCATCTGATTTGTGATACGCTTTGCACAGATTCCGACGGCGCGATACTGTCGAAATGTCCGTTGGACCCGGCAGCAGGGCGTTTGCTGTACAGCTTCGGGCGGCTTTGTTCTGCACAAATGAGCCGTCTGCATTTAAAAGGAGAAATGATGATGAACAGAAGAGACTTTATGAAGCTTTCCGCCGCTTCTGCCGTGACCATGGGCGCAGTGGCTGGCATGGCGCCCGCATCCTTTGCTGAGAACGCTGGCGTGCACACCGATGCTGAGGTGCAGGCCATGGTGGCAGAGGAACTCCGTCTCTCCCGCGAGGTGGCCTTTTATCCGGCTGCTTTCCGGGGCGATTTTGACAAGTTCTATGTGTTGTTCCACAAGCTGTCCCGCGCTCAGTACGAGAAGGTGGATGGTGCAGCTGCGCCCGGCATCAATGCTTCTCACTACGATATGTGTGTTGCTCTGACCAATGCCCGCAAGGCGCTGCGCCAGATCAAGGACCCCAAGAGCACCGTTTGGGAAATTTGGGGAGATCAGATGGCCGTGGAATCTCCGCTGCCCACCAACTGGGAAAATTGCTACGATAACGAGGGCTTCCGTCCCTTCCTGAACCCGTACCTGCTGCGAGATCAGGGCAAGGTGAAGGGCAACGTGATCATTATTGCAGGCGGCGGCAGCACCCACCGCAACAACGTGGTGGAGGGCTATCCTGTGGCCGAGTTCTTCAACAAGAACGGCTACAACGCCTTTGTGCTGCAGCGCCGCGTCAACCCTTATGCCGCTGTGGATCAGCGGCTGGATCTGGCACGCGCTATCCGCTACATCCGCCACAACGCCTCTGAAAAACACATCGGCAAGACCGATATCATGATCGCTGTGGGCTTCTCTGCTGGCGGCATGAATGTGATGCAGGTGGTGGCCGACCAGTTCGGCACTACGAATACCCCGGATAAGGTCTACCCCAGCTACGTCTGCGATGCTGTGGACTATGAGAGCGCTGACCTGAATGTGGCGATCCCCATCTACGGACTGTTCGTCACCGGTCTGGACTTCACGAAGAACCCCAACCTGCCCCCGGTCTTTGGTGTTGTGGGGCAGAAGGACGGCCTGAGCGCTATGATGTTGCCCTCTCTGCCGGAGTGCGCGAATACCTTCAAGGATTTCAGCTTCTATCTGGCACCCGATGCGCCCCACGGTGTGGGCTTGGGCACTGGCACCAAGGGCTATGTGGATTACTACACCCAGATCGCCCAGTGGCCGGATATGGCGGTGAACTTTATCGAGAGCCGTCTGGGTCTGGTGGAAAAGAAGATCGACATGGACTCCGTGGGCTTTGCATGGTAAGCTGTCCTGACAGAAGTTCCTGAAAAAACAATGACCCGCCGCACCTCCTTCAGTGCGGCGGGTCGTTGTTTATAAAAATGGTTATGTATGGTACTCCATCCATTTGCCCTTCCATGCATACAGGATCATGAGCAATGCGCCCAGACCCCAGCTGACGGGGTAGAGGATGAACACGCCCTCGATGCCGGAGAAGAAGGGCAGCAGAAACTGGATCCACACCACCCGGAACAGGCACAGCGAGACCAGCAGCACCACCATGGGCGGGATGCTGGCACCCGTGCCGCGCACGGCACCGGCAAGGCCGTGCAGGATGCTGAGCAGGAAGTAGAACGGGCAGAACCACCGCATGGCCAGCTTGCCGTAGGTGACCACGGCCTCGTCGGCGGTGAACAGGTGCAGGATGGCATCCTGTCCGGCCAGCAGGGCAGCGCCTGTGCAAAGGGTGTAGATGACCCCGATGGCAAGGGTGACCCACACCGAGCGCTTTACCCGGTCCAGACGCCCCGCGCCGTAGTTCTGCCCCACAAAGGTGGTGGCGGCCATGCTGATGCTGCTGACCGGCAGAATGTTGAAACCATCGATCTTCATGTAGGCTGCAAAGCCCGCCATGGCGGCGGCACCGTAGCTGTTCACGCTGGCCTGCACCAGCACGTTGGAAAAGGAGATGACCATGTTCTGGATGCCGGTAGGCAGACCCACCCGGATAATGCGGCCTGCCATTTTGCGATGCAGCCGGATGGCGGAAAGCTCCACCCGGCAGGCGTCCTCGCTTTTCATCAGAAAGCGCAGGCTCAGCACGCAGGACACCAGCTGGCTCAGGTCTGTGGCGATGGCAGCGCCTGCCACTCCCATCCGCAGCCCCACGATGAACACAAGGTCCAGCACGATGTTGGTCACCGACGCCCATGCCAGATATACCAGCGAGCGCCGGGAGTTGCCGGCGGCGTTCAGGATGCCGGCGGTCATGTTATACACCACGCTGAACAGCACCCCGCCAAAGTAGATGCGGATATAGGTCACAGCGTCTGCCAGCACCTCGGCGGGGGTGTTCATGGCCACCAGCAAAGCGCGCCCGCAGGCAACGCCGCCCACGGTCAGCAAAAGCCCCATGACCACCGCAATGGCAAGGGAGGTGTGCACCGCCTCGCGGGTCTCCTTGTGGTCGCCTGCGCCCAGATACTGCGACACCACCACGCCCGCACCCACGGCAAGTCCCTGACTGAAGCCGATGAGCAGATAGATGGGCGAACCACTGGAGCCCACGGCGGCAAGGGCATTGCTGCCCACAAAATTGCCCACAATGATACTGTCGGCGGTATTATACATCTGCTGCAGCAGGTTGCCGAAGATCAGCGGCAGGGCAAACAGCAGCAGGCTTTTTACAATGCTGCCCTCGGTCATAAGGGTAGCGGTATTCCGTGTTTTTACGGCGGCCATGGGGTTCCTCCTCTCAGCGCAAAAAATCGCTTGTACCCCCTAGCATAGCACAAACCCCGCCTTGGGACAAGGGGCATCTCCCCCGAAAGCGTCCTCGCCCTCTCAGGCGCTAACGCGCCAGCTCTCCCAAAGGGAGAGCCTCTGGCGAAACCGGTCACTTGGCACTTAAGCCGGAAACTTTACCGCCATGCCAAGGCCTCTCCCTTTGGGAGAGGTGGCATCGCGCAGCGATGACGGAGAGGGCGAGGACGCTAACCGCGGCGCGACTGCTTCCGGTTACGACCCCACTTGTGAAAAAGGGGTTCTGAAAAGCCCGCAGGCTTTTCAGAACCCACAAATTAAAAATCTTTTTTCCGCTGATGATGCGCAGAGCAACGCGGAGCGCATTCTAAATCGTCTCGCCCGCCGACAACAGCGGCGGCGCGGGGCTGCCGTGCAGCTTACGGGCAAGGTAGTTTTGGGTAATGCGCACCACCGTGCCGGACAGCGCAATTACGCCGATGAGGTTCGGCAGCATCATCAGGCCGTTGAAGGTGTCGGAAAGCGTCCACGCAAGGTCCAGCCGCATCACTGCGCCCATCGGCATCAGCGCTACGAACAGCACCCGGTAGCCTGCCCCTGCCCCCGCACCAAAAAGATACTCCACAGCCTTGCAGCCGTAGCAGCTCCAGCCAAGGGTGGTGGAATAGGCGAACAGCAGAATGCACACCGCAATGAGCTTTGACCCCAGCGTGCCGAACACGGCGTCAAAGGCCAGCCCCACCAGCGCACTGCCCGCCGCCCCGGCGGCGATGCGCCCGGTGTCCAGATCCACAAAGCCGGAGGTCAGCACCACCAGCGCCGTCAGGGTGCACACCACCATGGTGTCCGCAAACACCTCAAAAATGCCCCACATCCCCTGTTGCACCGGTTCTTTTACGTTGGAAGCCGCGTGCACCATCACCGAGGAGCCAAGCCCCGCCTCGTTGGAAAAAGCACCCCGCTTGAAGCCCCATGTGACCGCCCGGGACAGCCCGTAGCCTACGATGCCCCCACCGGCGGCGCGCAGCCCGAACGCACCCTTTACGATAGCGGCAAGCGCCGCCGGGACGGCGGTGATGTGCACCCCCACCACGGTGAGCGCACCCACGATGTACAGCAGCGCCATGGCGGGGACAAGCCTTTCCGCTACAGCAGCCACCCGCTTGAGCCCGCCCAGCAAAATCACCGCCGATACTGCCGCCAGCACTGCGCCGGTGACGGCTTCCGGTACACCGAAAGCCGCCCGCAGATTGCCCGCGATGGAATTGAGCTGGCTCAGGTTGCCGATGCCAAAGCTTGCCAGCGCACAGAACGCGGCAAACAGCACCGCCAGCACCCGCCCCGGCTTGCCGCCAAGGCCGTCCCGCAGGTAGTACATCGGCCCGCCGCGCCAGCCGCCCGCCGGGTCTTTGCGGCGGTAGTAGATACCCAGCACGTTCTCGGCGTAGCTGGTCATCATGCCCAGCAGCGCCATGACCCACATCCAGAACACCGCCCCCGCCCCGCCGGAAAGTATGGCGGTAGACACTCCCACAAGGTTGCCGGTGCCGATGGTGGACGCCAGCGCGGTGCACAGGCTCTGGAACTGGCTGATGGCCTGTTCCTCGCGGGCGGTATGGGCGGTGACGCTCTGGTCGGTCAGGATAGCGCCGAGGGTATGCCGCATCCAGTAGCCCCACCGCCGCAGCTGGAAGCCCCCGGTGCGCACCGTCAGCAGCAGCCCTGTGCCGAAGAGCAGCCCCAGCCCCACCGGCCCCCACACGATGCCGTTCACGACCTCGATTCCCCGCATGAACCGCTCTGGCATCCTGTGGCCCTCCTTTGATGGTGAAAATTACTGTTAGACGGTGGATGTTCTCTTTTGACACCAAAAGAGAACCAGAAAAGAAACGCCTAGCGCTCCGCGGGGAAAGTAACTGCTTGCCGCAAGCGTGCAAAGACGCTCCGCTGGGCCAGAGGCAGGGAGGGGTGTTCCGACTCCCCCCTCCCTACCTCTGGACTCCACCCACC
>NZ_PRLD01000043.1 GCF_003287405.1 Faecalibacterium prausnitzii | reverse complement strand
AAGACGTACCTTGAAAACTGAATAATAACTGCGAAACAAAGATTATAGTAAGTTCTTTTTTAAGAAATATTACAATTTCAAAAGGAAGGGTAACAATAATCTTCGTTGGCAAGAGAGAATCAAGAGGATACCAAATGTTCCAAAAGAACGTTTGAAAGGTCAAGCGAACAAGGGCGCAGGGCGAATGCCTTGGCACTGGGAGCCGATGAAAGACGTGATAAGCTGCGATAAGCTTCGGGGAGCTGCAAATAAGCATTGATCCGGAGATTTCTGAATGAGGAAACTCACCTGGGTTCATACTCAGGTACGTTATACTGAACTTAAAAATAGGTATATCGAGGGAACCGCCTGAACTGAAACATCTAAGTAGGGCGAGGAAGAGACATCAAACGAGATTCCGTAAGTAGTGGCGAGCGAACGCGGAAGAGGGCAAACCGGAAGTAGAAATACTTCCGGGGTACGGACTGCTTTTAGGACTCAATCTGTTAACCGAACGGCATGGGAAGGCCGGTCAGAGAGTGTGAGAACCACGTAGGTGAAAACGGAGAGAGCTGCGCAGAATCCAGAGTACGGCCAGACACGTGAAACCTGGTCGGAATACGGGGGGACCACCCTCCAACCCTAAATACTACCCAGTGACCGATAGCGTATAGTACTGTGAAGGAAAGGTGAAAAGCACCCCGGGAGGGGAGTGAAAAAGAACCTGAAACCCTGTGCCTACAAGCACCTAGAGCACGTCAAAGTGTGATAGGGTACTTTTTGTAGAACGGTCCGGCGAGCGATTGTATGCAGCAAGGTTAAGGACTTAAGGTCTGGAGCCGAAGCGAAAGCGAGTTTGAAAAGGGCGTTAAGTTGCATACAATGGGCCCGAAACCGGGTGACCTACCCATGGTCAGGTTGAAGTGGAAGTAAAATTCCATGGAGGACCGAACCGACCTCCGTTGAAAAGGCGGCGGATGAACTGTGGGTAGCGGAGAAATTCCAATCGAACCCGGAGATAGCTGGTTCTCCCCGAAATAGTTTTAGGACTAGCCTCAAGTTAGATACCTGGAGGTAAAGCACTGAATAGCCTAGCGGCCGAGAGGTTAGCGAAGCTTATCAAACTCAGAATGCCAGAGTATTGATGCTTGGGAGTCAGACAGTGTCAGATAAATGTCATTGTCAAAAGGGAAACAGCCCAGATCTACAGCTAAGGTCCCAAAGTCAGGTTAAGTGGAAAACGATGTGAAGATACGTAGACAACCAGGATGTTGGCTCAGAAGCAGCCACACATTCAAAGAGTGCGTAATAGCTCACTGGTCGAGCGTCTTTGCGCGGAGAATTTAACGGGGCTAAACCTGACACCGAAGCTTAGGCAATACAGCAATGTATTGGGTAGGGGAGCGTTGTATACGCGGTGAAACAGTAGCGCAAGCGGCTGTGGAGTGTATAGAAGTGAGAATGCCGGAATGAGTAGCGCGAATGCAGTGAGAATCTGCATGGCCGAAAGCCTCAGGTTTCTGGAGGAAGGTTCGTCCGCTCCAGGTTAGTCGGGAGCTAAGGTGAGGCCTAACGGCGTAGCCGATGCACAGACGGTAGAGATTCCGTCACCACCAAAAGAGTTAAACACAGGGACACATTTGAAGTCTCGGAGCCGGGTGTTGGTTCCGGTAGCGATCGAGGGAAATTAGTACCGAAGTCCGGGATGGAAGATGGCGAGAAAAGCTGTGTGTATTTCTGCGGTGCCCGTACCGCAAACCGACACAGGTAGGTAGGAAGAAGATTCTAAGGCCAACGGGAGAAGGGTTGTTAAGGAACTCGGCAAATTGACCCCGTAACTTCGGGAGAAGGGGTGCTCTAGAGATAGAGCCGCAGAGAATCGGCCCAAGCAACTGTTTACCAAAAACACAGGTTTGTGCTAAATCGAAAGATGACGTATACGAGCTGACGCCTGCCCGGTGCTGGAAGGTTAAGAGGAGATGTGCAAGCATTGAATCGAAGCCCCAGTGAACGGCGGCCGTAACTATAACGGTCCTAAGGTAGCGAAATTCCTTGTCAGGTAAGTTCTGACCCGCATGAAAGGCGTAATGATTTGGGCACTGTCTCGACAGCCCGCCCGGCGAAATTGTAGTACCGGTGAAGATGCCGGTTACCCGCGACAAGACGGAAAGACCCCATGGAGCTTTACTGTAGCCTAATATTGGGTTTCGATGTTGCATGCACAGGATAGATGGGACACTGGGAAACAAGTGCTTTGGCATTTGTGGAGTGGCCGTTGGGATACCATCCTTGCGATATTGGAATTCTAACCTGCGCCTTTGAATCAAGGCGGGGGACATTGTTAGGTGGGCAGTTTGACTGGGGCGGTCGCCTCCTAAAGAGTAACGGAGGCGTTCAAAGGTTCGCTCAGCTTGAACGGAAATCAAGCAAAAGAGTGCAAACGCAGAAGCGAGCCTAACTGCGAGACTGACGGGTCGAGCAGTAACGAAAGTTGGAGTTAGTGATCCGGTGGTATGTGAGTGGAAATGCCATCGCTCAACGGATAAAAGTTACCCTGGGGATAACAGGCTGATCTCCCCCAAGAGTCCACATCGACGGGGAGGTTTGGCACCTCGATGTCGGCTCATCGCATCCTGGGGCTGTATTCGGTCCCAAGGGTTTGGCTGTTCGCCAATTAAAGCGGTACGCGAGCTGGGTTCAGAACGTCGTGAGACAGTTCGGTCCCTATCTGTCGTGGGCGCAGGATATTTGATGGGAGCTGTTCCTAGTACGAGAGGACCGGAGCGGACGTACCTCTGGCGCACCAGTTGTTCTGCCAAGGGCATAGCTGGGCAACTATGTACGGATCGGATAAACGCTGAAAGCATCTAAGCGTGAAGCCGACCCAAAGATAAGATATCCCATTGTTTTAAACAAGTAAGACCCCTTGAAGACTACAAGGTTGATAGGCACGATGTGTAAGTGGAGTGATCCATTCAGCAAGCGTGTACTAATAGGTCGAGGGCTTGACCACAATTCGCTTGAGACTTTTAAGTCAACGAAAAAATGTTAGCAGTGATTATTCAGTTTTGAAGGCACGTCCTTCA
>NZ_PRLD01000013.1 GCF_003287405.1 Faecalibacterium prausnitzii | reverse complement strand
TTCAGCACCGATTCCTTCTCCGGCATCTTACCGCCCGGTGCAGAAAGCTGCTGTTTATTCAGCACCATGTCGATATACTTGCGGATATTTTTCAGGGCAGAGATGTCCGGCTGCAAGGTTTCCAGTTGGGTGCGCAGCTCTGCGCTGCTCGATTGCAGCGCAGAAAATTCGGCATCCAATGCCGAAAAATCCACCGCTGTACTGCCGTTCAGCTTCATCAGGGTGCGGACAGCTTTATTGAAGGTGTCCAGTTCCTCTTTGTGCTGGGCGGCGTAAGCGTCCTTGGTCAGCTTGAAGTTCTTCTTGATAAAGGTGTCATGGATGGGCTTTAGCTTGGCATAGATGGTATCAGCGTCCTTGATCTGGGCGATTGCCCGCATACGGTTTTCGTTCTGCTTCAACTGTCTGCGGAGTGGGACGGCGGTTTGGTTCAGGTTAGAAATTGCAGTGTCCAAATCCTCGATGGTGTTCAGGGAATGGGCTTTCAGGTAGTCCACCGCCTGCCGAATCTCCTCAAAGTCCCGGACAGTGCATTTCAGTTTTGCCTTGCCAGACCAATCGCTGCGCTGCTCGTTGCGGAGATTGAAGTAGTCCACCAGCAGGTCGGACAGCGTGGGCTCCTTCGCCTTTTCCAGTGCGTCCAGAAGAAGCTGCTTCTTTTCAGTCAGGTCTGCGATCCAGCGTTGCAGCCCACGGATGGCACTGCGGATGGACTGCATCAGGCTGTTGGCGGCTCGAATGTCTCGGTTCAGGTTGCCGAGAAAAGTTTCCACGCCGCGCTTTTCCATCTGGTGCACAGCAGGGCCGAGATGCACGGTCGGTATCTGCTGGATGCCCTGCCGCTCAAAGGAGCGCAGGTCAACACGTTCTGGTCTGCCAGCAGCTTCCAGATAGCGGTTGATGATGGTCTCCCAGCTATGCCGCCAGACCTCGGCGTACTTCTGGTCGTTCCAGTCCACGGTGTTTTCCTTATGGCACTTCCAGTTGCCGGAGGGGAGCCGGATGCGCTCGCCGTTCTCGTCAAGGTCGTACACCTTTCTAGCTTTCGGGAGCCACTTGCCGTGTTCATCCATTGCCCGGATGGTCAGCAGAATGTGGGCGTGTGGGTTCCCATCTCCCTTGTCGTGAATGGCAAAGTCGGCAATCATGCCCTTGGCAACAAACTGCTCCTGACAAAATTCTTTTATCATGGACAGATACTGCTCCTGCGGCACCTCCACCGGAAACGCCAGCACGATGCGGCGGGCAAGCTGGGAGTTCCACTGGTTTTCCACGGCTTCCACGGCGTTCCAGAGGGTGGCACGGTCTGCATATCCGGGCGGCGCATGGGACGGCAACATGACCTCGGCATGGACAAGCTCTTTCTTCTTGTTGTAGAATTTGGTTTTCTGGTCATACTCGCTGAACAGCCGTTCGCCGCTCTGGTAAGCGGCCCCGGCAACGGCGGACTGCCCTTGGCTACGCTTGACGATGGTAATTTTGAAATGCGGACACGGAATAGGCATCACCCCCAAACAAAAAGACCGCCCAGCAAGATTGCTCTTGTGAACGGTCTGGAATCGTATTCGGTTGTGCTCGCCGCCTTAGACCGGAGTGCCGTGCGCTTCGGTCTTAGGCGGGAACCGCAAAAGGATAGCTGCAAAGCAGCGCAAGGAAAATGCAGTTTTCCTTGGGATGGAATCGGGCTGGCGCACAAACGCCAGCTTCGATTTCATCGAGCCGTCTGCAAGACCGCAATTTCACCGGAACGGTGTATAATTGCGCCCTTTATTCTAAAGGGTTCGGAACGCTGCGGCTCTCGTGCAGGTCGTGAATCATCTTTGCAAGAGCCAGCGCAACTTCTGGTTGACGGAATGCAATTTTCAGCAGCTCCATCACCTGATCGTTGGTGAGATCTTCTGGTGCAATCAGAAAACTTTCCAGCATTCCGGCACGGGTACACAGACGATGCACACGGGCTTTTCGGGTCAACTCCGGTATCTGATGTTCCAGAATTTTCTCACGGTGCTTGTAGTAGCGAAGCTGCTGCTCCGCTTTGGCTTTCTCGCTGCGGAGGTAGGCAAGGTCAGTTTTGGGTTGAGTCATGGCATCACGCTCCTTTACAATATTAGTGGTATTCGACATTTTTATTGGTTCGTGGTACACTACACACAATCAATGTAGATAGAGGTGATTGCGTTGCTTGCGTTATATCTAAGTGTGCTTGATGATCGAAGCTTTGAAGAAGAGTTTACCGAGGTATACAATACATACAAACGGCTGGTTTACCATACCGCTTACAAAATCATGGATGATTCGTATTTGGCAGAGGACGTGCTACAAGAGGTGTTTTTGTACGTTGCAAAAAATTTTTCTAAAATTCATCGAGAAAACTGTCACGAACTCGCTGCCTATCTCGTTAGTTGTAGTAGAAGCCGTGCGTATGATCAGCTTCGCAAGCGGCGCGAAGAATCGCTGGAAGAAATCCCAGATATTGAGGATAATGCGCCAGTGCCAGATGATGCAATAATCAGTGTTGACAATATCGAGAGGTTGACAGAACTGATTGGACAAATGAAACCGAAATATCGTGACCCATTACGCCTTTTGGCAATGGGATATACAAATCGTGAGATTGCGAAATCGCTGGGATTAACGGACGAAGTGGTACGAACACGGCTCTTTCGAGGGAGAAAACTATTATGGAAGGAGTTGAGTAACCATGAGTGAGCAGACAAACATTTCATTTGAAGCGGCCTTGATGATTGCACTTCGTGCAGATGCACAAAAGGAACTGGATACACTGCCAACACCAGAACAACTTGAAGAACTTTACCCGGATACTTCTCAATGGGATGAACGAATGGCAGTGGCATTACGGAGGAAAAAACACCGTCCGATGTTGAAACGGGTGTTGGTTGCAGCCTTGACGCTGGTGGTGCTGACCCTTGGCGCACTTGCGGTCAGCGCATACTTCCGCAAGGCAGTCTACACGATGATTCAAAAGTTTCTGCCCATTGAGATGCAGTTGACTTATCAGGTGGATGGCGAACCGCTGGAACGATTGCCGGATGGATACAGCGATCATTATGTGCCGGACGGCTTTGAAATGGACAATGCGCAGAAATTTGAACGAGCAGAAAACTTTTTACATGTTTACTCGTCAAAAGAAGCAGAAGAAAGCTACACTGTCCGTTGCTCAATTATCCAGCCGGGGCAGCAGTCCCTATTTGATAATGAGCATACAGTGTACGAAACCGTAAAGGTCGGAGAAGCAGATGGTGTACTTGGAACCAGTACGGATGAACATGGAAAGAATGTTTATACTCTAAGTTGGGAACATCGGGGGATTACACATACCGTTATGGGAAACATTCCATACGATGAGATTATGAAAATTGCAAAAGGCATCCGATAAGAAAGCCGGGCACTTGTGAGAGTTCACAAATGTCCGGTTTTCTTTTTGTCTGAACTTACAAAGATGGAAAATTTGAAAAAATTTCTCCTGAAAATTGAAACGAAGCGGATGCGAATTACGTTGATTATACAAAGGCTCTTGATAGGAGCGAAAAAACGGAGGTGTATGTCTATGTCGAAAAAGCGTTTGTTGTCCATTGTTATTTCAGCGGTGATTCTCTTGAGTTTTGCTTGCACCGCAATGGCCGTTGAAAAGTCTGAGCGGTATGTAGGCGATAGTACGGTCAACGGATCTATTTACCAAACATACTATCAAGTTGATGCCCAGACACGAACTGGAGTAAAGAAAATCAGCGTTTCAGGCGTTCTCTATGAAAAGGGAACAATTGGAACATGGCAAAAAGTAAGCAGCTGCTCAAACAGCAGCACGACCTCAACCTGCGTGGGGAGCGGTAACTTTAACACTAAGCCTGGAAAATCTTACAGGCTGGAGTATTCTGCAACCTTTAGCTATTCCGATGGGCGGAGTGAAACCATTACTGGAAGTACCAGTAGATAAGTGAAGCTTGTTATATATTTCAGCAAGTTAGAAAGGTGTGAGGTAATTATAAAGGCGAGATCAACGCACGTTATCCGATACCTAGCTATAGTCGCACTGTGCTTGCTTTTGGGCTTTATGCTTGGAAGAAAAAGCAAATATGAAAAACGAGATTATTTGAAACAATTCAAAATTGGAAAAGCAACATACTCTGAATCGTTGATATATGAGGCTTATGGCGGATTGCAAAATGATGGGATAATGTTAGCGGTATACTACGATGTGGATGCAACCAAGATTGTTCATCAACTCGATTCATGGGAGAAAATTAATGATTCCCCAACTATATCTTCTATATTAAAAAATGTGTCGTCATATTTTGGATTGGATTTTAAGATTCCTGAAATTGCAAGTGGAAATTTTTTTCTTTATGATAATAGTCAACATAAGGAACTATGCTCGGAAGCCGAAATGAATACATTGCTTTTACATTCTGAAGATGTGAATTTTAGTCTCGTTGTCTGGGACGATGAGAAGCACACAATTTATATAGTAGAGTACAGAATTTAAGGAGGTTCGTTATGAAGAGGTTCGTATCATTAGTTCTTTCGGTGTGTTTTTTGTTTTCGATAAATACTGTGTCTTATGCTGCTAATACAAGCAGCCGTAAAGCTAGCAATCCTGTTATTCAAAGCATGAATGATAAGTATCATGTTGATTTTTCGGGAATGTCGATAGATGAATTAAATAAGTTTATCGATAAGATGAAAGATGAAGATCAAACACGCGCATCTGGAAATTTGTTAAATAATACACAGCTTGCATGGTTGGCAGCTGCGCAAATTGCACGGGATAAGGGATATGAATGTGCGGCTCTTATGGTTGAATTCTCTGTATATAATATTGACTATTCTGAGAGTGTGACGGACTCTTCGACGCCATTGCTTGACAAGTTAAACACGACAACAGTTTTTAATAATTATAAAAACAAAGTACTTAATAGTGGCTTGAAAGATTTTAGCGGAGGAAGTTGGTCTTTTACAATTCAAAAGTCTGATAATGCAGATTTATTCTATGCATTGCATAGGGTAAGCACCTCTGGAACAGGCTTCATGATTGGTAATTCTATAATGTATTATTTGATTACCGTTCATGACACATTTGATTTTGCATATGACAACAACTATGACGACTTGTTTACTACTACAGTGAACAATTGGGCTTGGTTGTGCCAGCAGACGCATGTGTTGAATCCCATAGAGATAAATCTTAGCACGGCTATTGGATAAAAAATCAGTGGTATTTATTTTTTACGAAAGTAAAAGTTGAAACCTAAAATAAGGATGGCTCTAACGTATGAAAAATTTTACGGAGGCGTTTCCAATGCAGAGCAACTGATGTATAAGAAATCTTGTGTATACTCTAAAAGTAAAGAAGGAAAATTAAAATGGCTAGTGAAAAAATATCTCGTAGAATTTTTTTTGAAAGCAAGTGGGATTGTGGCTCTTTCTTCAATGGAGCTTAACTCTGGGCTGACTGCTTTTGCAGATAATCAAAGTGATGGAAGAAAATCTCATATCGAGAGATACCATAGATACGATTTTGATACAAAAGAAGAATCTATAGAGGAAATTATAGTTGAAACCAATTCCTTCACGGATGGAGAGACAACTGCAGGCTATTTTCCAAATGGAAAGATTTCGGATATTGATCTACCCGATCTGTATGCGATTATCGGAAGCAATGATATCACTGTTGTTGATAATCCAACAGCAACACCATATTGTAGCACGGTATGCCTACAGATAACGACCAATAATGGAGGGACAAATTATGGTTCTGGATTTATGATTGGGCCTAATGCACTTGCAACAGCAGCACATAATCTATATAGTATAAAGGAAAAAGCCTACGTTAAGTCGGTAAATGTCGCACCTGCTCGATCTGATAATAGTAAACCTTTTGGAAGCGAAAATGTATCGGCAAGTTCGATGATTGTTAGTGGTTCTTATCTTGCTGGAACAAGTTCAGAGGATTGGGCAATTATTACGCTCAAGAATAATTTAGGAACGAAAACGGGATGGCTTGGGTTACATTGGCAGTCTAGCAATTATTCATCATCACAGTTGGTGTATGCTTATGGCTATCCGAGCCAAATAAATGGTGCCGATGCGAGATATCGGATGTGTAAATCTTCTGGGTATATTAGAAGTCAGACTTCAAAATATCTCAAGGGCGATTGGGATTTGACAGGTGGCTTTAGTGGTGGTCCTCTTGTAGAATATATTTCTGGAGCTGGGTATGTAGCTATCGGAATCCATAAAGATGGAAGCACAATTGATGGTTCTTCATATCCGACTTCTTATACAGGGGCATTGAGAATAACACAATCGCTTTATACGCTGTTCCTTTCATACAGAGGTTGATAAAATGAAATGCAAACGGAAGATTATGGTTGGCATAGCATTTGTGGCAGTGGCTCTCTGCATTCTATTTCAATTGAATACATCCGGAAGAAAAAAATCGGAACTTATAGTTGAAGAAGTTGACCTGAAGAACAATTGTATTTATGCGACTGCAAAAAATCAATTATATGATACGGATGACAATTATATAATTTATGGCGCATCAAACTACTTGAAAGGAAATCTTCAGTTGTCGTATCTTAAAGAAGGCGAAAGCATTCTTGTGATATCAAACGGTAAGGTGTTGCTATCAGATCCGTATCAATTTGATAAAATATACAGTATTCAACTGTTGCAATAGCGTTTCATTTTCTCAATAAATAATATAGGCTATTTACAGCTGTCTCCTCTGTTAAGTGGTGGTGCAGTGCTTATTCTCAATAACGATGCGATTGATGAAAATGATAGACCTTTTAGGAATTTAGAATTTTCTCAATAATCAAGCCACCCAAATGGCAAACTTGAAATCATCGAGAGATACATAAGATATAGGGTTGAATCGACTTTCGTGTCGAAAAAAACAAGTGCTAGAAATAGCAAAATCCATTGAATTTTAGAACGACATTTATAAGAAACCAGTAGATTTGCCTGATGTTTGTGATTTCTTTGACCGTTGGGCCATTGATTTTGCACTACTATGAGCAAAGGAAAAACTTAAAATAAGCCAACAACCCGCCATTTGCAGCGACTGCAAGTAGCGGGTTGTTTGGCCTATTTAGAGGTTAGTCTTTCAGTTTGCCATGGTCACAACCGAGCGTGAGGTAGTGCTCTATCTCCCCGCTCAGCACCATCCGTGCGTACTCCAGCGGATTGTTGTATAGCAGCCAATCAAGTTCAGCTCGCTGTGCCGGGGTATTGCCGTACTCGTCCTCAATGGCGATACAATCAATGGAAAGGGTTGTGCCATCTTCAAATCGGGTTTCCACCCGGTTGGTGTCCATGTTGTAGCGGCAGGAAAGCGCTTTTTGAGAGTGATTAAGGTCGAAATTCTGATTTCGTTTCATTTGAATAGCTCCTTTAATGATTTTGAAATTTGATTTTCAACGAGATGAGGTCTCTTTTTTCTTTCTCCTAAGTCACCCAACCGCACTACCCTGCATCGCAGGCGTTCACCACATAATCAAATTTCTTGCTGCGGAGCAGTTTGCGCAGAACATTGAACTGCGGCTTCTTGGTATTGTGTACCAGCAGTTTCCACTCAACAGGGAGAATCGGCAAATCCTCAAAACGCCAGTTTTCATAGCGTTCATCGTAATGCTCCGGGGCTGCATACTCTGCCAGATGCCCCAGACACCAGCTTACCACGCAATCCCCACCCTCCAGATACCCGTCCTCCTGCCGATATGCACCGATCACTTTTGCAATGGATTTCGATACGCTCGGTTTTTCTGCAATCACCAGATATTTCAACGCTTTCTCCTTTTTTGAAAAAAGCAGGGATAGCCTTTCGACTACCCCTGCATCCTTATGTTACGGTTTTCTTATGTGCCATTTTCGTTGCCGGACTGATTATCCTCGTTCACCGTCGCAAGGCTCTGGTCGGTTTCCAGATTTTCACTCTGCGGCGTTTCTTCTTTCGGCTTCGGCTTATAAATGTAGAAGTAGAAGAAAGCACCTGCACCGCCCAGTGCCGCCACGAATACCAGCAGCAGAATCTTATTCATGCCACCGCTCGATTCCTCTTTCGGTTCTTCGATTTCCACATCCGGGGTAGATTCGGGTTTGGTTTCGGGCAGAACTACCGCAGGCGTTTCTTCTTCCTGCTGGCCGTTCCGCTCTTCATCATCCAGAAACTCCTGCAAATCGTATTCGTCGATCATCGAGAGCATATAGACGTTTTCGCTGTTCCTCGCCCGGTCGATCACCAAAAAGAACGTGTTGCCGCCCTTCGTCTTGACCGTGAAGAACTCCTTGCTGGGGTCATCCACCATGTTGTCCTCCACCTCACCGTTGCCTGCGATGGTGAACGGAATCTTTTCTTCCTCGGTCGGCTCTGCTTCTTCGATCACCTGCACGGGTTCCTCCGCCACCTCGGTGGTGTCCACAAAGGCAAAGGCCGGGGTCGAAAAGCCTACTGCCATCAGTAGGGTCAGAATTGTGCTGGGAATAACAACACCCAGCCGTTTAAGCATCTTTTTCAATCGTTTCCTCCGTTTCTGCTTCTCCCGAAGCGTTGTTTACGGCGGTCAGGAACGTCACATTGCCCGCCTGAATGTTGTCCAGCAGAGCCAGCAGTTCGCGCCCGCCCATCTTGGTGCTGCGGATGGCACGGATGATCTCGCTGTCCTCTTCCTTTTTCTGTGCTGCCCGGATGGTTTTCAGCCGTTCCTCCAGTTCCGCGATCTGCTGTTCTGTCTTTTCGGCTTCATCCAGATATTTCTGTAATTTCTTGCCCATCGTCCCTCCTTAGTTGATTCTGCCAAAGCCTAAGAAGTGGCTCTGCCAGTAGGTCGAGTTAATGCTGGTGTAGGAAATGGGGTCGCCGCAGTGGATCATCATACCATTGCCGACATAGATGCCAACGTGCGACGCGCCAACGGTGTTATAGGTTTTTTCAAAGAAGATCAAGTCACCGGGCTGCGCATCCGCAGGAGAAACATAGCTGCATTTTCCACGCAGACCGTTGGCCGTTGTTCGTCCAACGGTCCATCCATTGCCGCAGTTATTGATGACCCAGCATACGAAGCCGGAACAGTCAAAACTGGTGCTTGGGGAACTGCCGCCCCACACATACGGCATACCGAGATACTTTTCGGCTTCCTCGATCATCCTTGCGAACTTTTCATCCGAAAGGGCTTCCGAGGGAATGTCGTACTTGAAGCCACCGCCGGAGCCACCAGCACCACCACCTGTGCCGATACTGCCCGTTGTGCCGCCGCTGTAAGTCGGTGATCCTGCGCCGAACAGTTCGGGGCGGTTGCCGTAGGTCAGGTTGTAGGCATCGTATCGCCCGGTCTGCTTCTGGTTCATGTTCTTCCGCGCGATGGTGTCGAAGCCTTTATTTTTCAGCAGGACGTTAAGGATTTTGTACTCATACTCCACTTCTTCCTGATAGGTATAGGTTTCCATGCTGATGTTTCCAAAAGCGTCAATCGTTGGCCGAATTCCTACTCTGGTTTCCATGCGAGTGCGAATCTCAATGGTTTCCCACACTTTCAGGAGATACTGCTGCTTGAACAGTTCTTTGATAACAGGCTTGACCTGTCCTCTGGTGAACTGTTCATAAACCGCTGTCAGATGAGAAATCAGCTGATACGGGTCATGCCCGATCTCATCCAGCTGATAGCGGTATTCGTCATAGCCCGGATGGGTGGACTCCATCTGCCGAATCTGCTTATCCAGTTCCTTTTCCAGTTCCAGATAATCTTCTTCCGCACCTTTCATATCGGCGTCCTTGCTGGGGTAGGTCGTTCCCACAAAGGTACTGCCTGTTCCCTGAATTGCTGCGCCGCAGCTTGAAAAGGCCCCCAGCATGACCATCACCAGCAGGATGCCCACACCAATACTGACCCACAGGGTTTTATTCTGCACGACGATCTCCTGCACCGCCGCTTTCGCTTTCTCCGCAATGGTGTTGGTTGCCGCTGCCGCCTGCTTGCTGGCAGCAGTTCCGGCTTTCTGACCGCGCTTGGCGGCTGCATAAGCATCCTTATACTGCTTTTTCTGGTAAAACTTCGCACCGACTGTTTTTGTTTCACCTCCTGCGGCAGTCGGTGGCGGCTGGGGCTGTTTCTTTTTCAGCTGCGGTTCTGCTGCTTTTTCTGCAGTGCCTCCCTCACTCTCGGAGAATTTCAGGCGGCTGGATTTCTGATCCTCGCCACCTCTTTTCTCCGCTCTGGCAGATTTATCTTTGGGCTTTTTTCTGCCTTTGACAAAGTGGTGCAGGCGTTCGGCGGCTTCTTCCGACTTGTGAGCAGCTTCCACGCCGGAATTATCCTTTTCTACCTGATGTACTTTCTGATGGGCGAACCCGGTGGCGGTATCCACTCCTTTCTTGGCCACCTTCTTAACACCCATTCCTACGCCACGGACAATGCCGCCTTTTTCATCCTCAAAGGAAAGTCGTCCTTTCTTGGTCTGCGGCTCTGCATCCGATTCCGCAGGCGCATCCTTCGGCTTGCCCTCCTCCTGATGGGCTTTGTAATAGTCCGCGCTCTGCTTGGCGGTGCTGTGATGCCGGAGTGCATCCTCCTCCCCGTCCCCGGCATCCATGCACCGTTCTTCTTCCACGATAGCTTCTTCATCTGTTTCCTTTTCCGCAGTTTCATTTGCCGAATCTTCCTGCTCTGGCTTTTCTTCTGCGGTTGCGGACTTCTGTTCCCCGGTGCGGAGGTTTTCATCCACCAGACCATCCTTGGTCATTTTCTGGACGATTTTATCTCTGCCCCGGAACTTTTTGTCTGCTATGGAAATCACCTCCTTCCGGCAGAAACCGTCATGCAAGCAGGGCTGCGTGGGTTTCCCACTTATCAAGCACCTGTTCCAGCTTCCGGGCAAAGGCGATCAGACGGGCGTTCACTTCCTCACGGTCAAGATAACCGTGGGCTTCCATGTGAAAGCCGTCAGTCAGTTCATCGGCCAGTGTACCAACGGCGTAAAAGTCCTCCAGCACCGTATGCACTACCGATTCTTCATCGTGGAAGTTGAGCGGCTCCACCTCATCAAAAGGCGGGCCGGAATCACTTTCGTGCGGCTCCATGTCAGAGTGATGATGAATCTTGCGGCTCAGTCGGTCAAAAATGTTCGGTGTGTTCATGTTTCCTTTTTCTCCTTATATTTTCCCATTTCATTGGGCTTCGTGGTCATCAGGCTGTACAGTTTCAGCGAAGTATCGAACTTATCCTTGAACGGGATAATCGTGTTGCCGTAGAACAGCAGTCCTTCGCCCTCGTTGCTGTTCGTTACATACGACAGCTGGAACGGCGAAATATTCAGCTGCTTCGCAAGGATTTGTCGGTCGCCAGATGCCTGGTTAAGCATATAAATAAAATCACTGTTCTCGAAGATGTTCTCGATTTCTCGGCTGGCCAACAAATCCTTGATGTTCTGTGTAATTCCTGTCGGTACACCGCCCCATTTTCGGAACCGCTTCCAGATTTCGACGCTGTATGCCGCCGTCTGCTCCTCTTTCAGCAGGAGGTGGAACTCGTCTATATAGTACCGCGTGTTCTTTTTACTGTTGCGGTTGATGGTAACACGGTTCCAGACCTGATCCTGAACGATAAGCATACCCAGCTTTTTCAGCTGCTTGCCCAACTCTTTGATGTCGAAACAGATAATGCGGTTATCCAGTTCCACATTGGTCTGGTGGTTGAACACACGCAGCGAACCATTGACGTAGATTTCCAGTGCCGTGGCGATACGCTGCGCCTGCCGTTCCTTCTGCTCCCGCAGGCAGTCGTACAGATCACCGAGCGTCGGCATATTTTCCGGCTTCGGATCGTTTAGATACTTCTGGTATACCAGCGGCAGGCAGCGGTCTATAACCGACTTTTCTTCTGGCTCCATGCCATCCCGTGCGCCCATGATAAGTTCGCACAGAGAAAGAATGAAGTCCGATTTCATGCCCAGCGGGTTATCATCGTCCGCATAGTTGAGGTTAATGTCCATCGGGTTGATGTAGTCCTTACTGGTGGACGAGATGTGAATGACCTGACCGCCCAACGCTTCCACCAGCGGATAATACTCGCCTTCCGGGTCTGCAACGATAATATCGTCCGTTGTGGTGAAGAACACGTTGGTGATCTCACGCTTTGCACTGAACGACTTACCGCTTCCCGGTGTGCCGAGGATCAGACCGTTCGGGTTTTTCAGCTGCTTCCGGTCTGCCATAATCATGTTGTTGGACACTGCGTTCAGACCATAATAGAGGGAATCGCCCTCCATAAAAAGCTCTTGCGTGGTGAAGGGAACGAAGATGGCGGTGGAAGTGGTGGTCAGTGCGCGCTTGATGGGAACGAGGTTATTTGCCAGCGGCAGGCTGCTCATAAGACCCTGCTCCTGCAGATAATCCAGACGGTTCAGAGTGCAGTTGAACTTCTGAGCGATACCAGCAGTCTGAAACACAGCACTATCCAACTCCTGCTTGGTCTTGGCTGTATTGAGGAACAGCACCGTAACAAGGAACATACGCTCATTGCGGCTTTGCAGATCATCCAGAATCTTCTTGGCCTCGCCGCCATAAGTTGCAAGGTCGCTCGGAATAATTTCCATATCATAACCAGACCTCACAGCTTTCTTCTGCTCCTCAATCTTCATACGATCAAGGTCGGTGATTTTACCCTTGATAAGTTTGATGGCTTTCAACTGGTCTACCGACTGCACATGGATACTGACCACCAGATTTTTGTCCATGTCCAGAAATTCGGCCAGCACCTTATCCGTCAGTTCCGGGGCAAGGATGTTCAGATAGGATGCAGCACCATAGGTGTCGCCCATCATAAAGTCCTTGCCGCTCTTAAACAGAAAACTGGTCGGGGCAATGAAGTCTTTGGTCGTCATGCCGCTCTGCAGGATGCGGTCATAGCTGAAATCAAATTTCTGCTGTTCCTCCTGATGAAAGGTTTCGTACATGATTTGAAGCCGTTCCACGCCGTTCAGCGGATAGGCTTTCACGCCCAGCACCTTGAAATTGTTGAGAATATCGGTTTCGATACGCTCTAACCGGGGCTTTGCTTCCCGGACACTCTTTGCTTCAATGCTGAACGTAATATACTTCGTCCGAACCAGACCGTTGTTGCCCTTGGCGAGCTGTTGTTTCAGCATCTGCGCATATTCCATACGCACATCGTCAAACGCATCGTGCTGCGGCTCGATCTGGATGACCTTGTTGTACTCGCTCATGTCGCTCTTATGGTTGATGAACGACAGCTGAAAACGGATGCTGGCATCGAAGTAGTTGAGGAAGTCGCACCAGCTTTCAAAGATGGTGTTTTTATCCTCGTTCTGCGCCAACTGGTAGTTAATGTCGTAGAATCGGACAGTTTTGGAATACAGATGTTCCTCCACCCGGCAGATACCGTCGCGCCCCATTTCCAGATATGGAATGGAACGCTGCACAGTCAACTGCTGTTCCTTCTGGCTCTTTTCGGGTTTCCGAAAGAACTTCTGGAAGAAGCCGCCGAACTGCGGTTTCTTCTTCGGTTCACTTTTTACCAAGGATACCTCCCTTCTTCTGGGTCGGTGCTGCAGTTTCCAGTTCCCTGTCATACAGGTTTTCGACCTCATAGCGGCGTACCGCAGGACGTTTGAAGCGGACACTAATGAAATTCGTCAGGATGGTTTCAAGGTGCATCCCGTTTTTCTCATACAGTGCAAAGAAAAATTTCGGCAGCATCAGAAGCACCATGCCTGCCGCTGCATTGCTCGTTCCCAGCGTATCGCGCATGAGAAAATAGAACGGAACACCAATTCCTGCTGCGAAACCCATGCACACAAGCTGGCGTTTCGTTAGGTTCAGAAAGACCTTATTCTTCACTTTGGAAAGGTCTTTGGGAATCGTTACATAGGCCATTGATCACCAGAACAGCCAGACCGCCGCCGGGAAACGGCGTTGTCTGCTGTCTTTTCCTTTCGTTGGATTTTCCCGGATTTAGTGACTGCCAAAGATCTGTTTGGACAGACTTCCCGTTTTGAGCAGCGAGAAGCAAAGAATCACCGTGTAGGCCATCGTGCCGAACAAAGCCGAGTGAATATCCGAAGATACCCGGATGCTGCCAATGAGGGCTGCATAGATTGCCACGCAGACCATCATCAGGAACGCCTGAAATGCCAGAGCAAACAGCCCTCGGAAGTAGTTCGTACCCACATGACCCCATTCACGGTTACTCATGGTTGCAAATGGAATCGGAGCAAGCGAAGTGTAGAGGTATATTTCTATCATTCTGCCGTACATAATTACCGTGATAACTACCGACAGAATTTTCAGACACCAGCTTACAACAAGGGTTTCCAATGCCAGCGTCACCAGTTCGCCAATCGCCATTGTTGCCATTGCCGCCTGCATCTGCATGGAAAGAGAACTAATATCAATGGCGGTATTGCCACGGATAATGCCGGAGGAAGAATTTACCACCGACTGCCCAATGTCAAATACCGCCATTGCAATATCGAACGTATGACTGACGAGATAGACCGCGATCCACATCTTCACGAAATACTTGAAGAACATCCATGTGTCTACATCGTGCAGATTGTTCCGTTCCGTCAGCATCGAAATCAGTTCGTAGCAGAGGATCAGCGTAATGATGATTCCTGCAATGGGAATCACCACCGAATCCGAAATGTTACGGATCATGCTGAAAATACTGCTGTTCCACCCTTGCGGTGTCTGCCCGACCTGAGCAGCGATCTCACTGGTCTGTTGGTTGACCGCTGTGAACATCGTACTCAGGTTGGACTCCACCATGCCGGAAAGAAGTTCCCTCATCCATTTTTCGATTGCTGCGAAAATATTATCGAACAATGGCGGGTTTTCCTCCTATCGCTTGTTGATTAGCCGAACAGACCAGAGAGCAGCGGAATCAGCTGAGTGCCGATGAGAATGACACCGCCGCCGCTCATAAGCTGCTTCATGCCCTGCGACTTTACTGATGTGCGATAAAGAAGTAATAGAAGTGTAAAAATTTTTGCCGTTCCTATCCGGCACTTGGCCATTGTGTCGGATAGGTCGGGCGTTAGGCTTCGGGCAAGTCAATCTTGCCGACAAAGCTGTAATAAATCTCAATGTCCTGCCTGCGGGTGCCGTTCTCGTCATAGCTGCACTCATGCACGACGATTTTTTCAATCATCTCCCGCAAGAGGGTGGGGGTCAATTCCTCAAAGGCAAGGTGCTTTCGGACAATCCCCATAAACTTTTCCGCGTTGACGGTGGCGGCCTGCGACTTGTCCAGTTCGGCCTGCAAAGCGGCGGCGCGGTCTTTCAGTTCCCGCTGCTCCTGCTCGTAGTCTGCCGACAGTTCCATGAAACGCTCGTCGCTGATTTTGCCGTTCACATTGTCCTCATACAGCCGCTTAATAATGCGGCTCACTTCGGAAATACGCTCCTGTGCCTGTTCAAGCTGCTTCGTGGCTGCGGCGGTCTTTCTCTTGCCGCCGATCTCGTTCTGCTGGATAAGCAGCTTCACAAAGCGGCTCTCATGCTTGGCGGCATACTCGGTCACTTGCCGGAGATTGGAAAGGACACCGGCGGTCAACAGGTCGGTGCGGATAAAGTGCGCCGTACAGTCGCGGGTGCGCTTCTTATAGCTGCCGCAGATGTAACAGTCCTGCTTGCGGTTCTTGTTCTGATACCGCTGCTGGTACATCACATGGCCGCAGTCGGCGCAGAACAGCATACCGGAGAACAGCCCCACTTCGTCATAGCGGTTCGGGCGTTTGCGCTGCTTGCGTAACTCCTGCACACGCTCCCATGTTTCCGTGTCGATAATCGGCTCATGGTGATTCGGGAAAATGGCCTGCTTCTCGATAGGGTTCTCTACACTGTGCTTGACCTTGTAAGAAGGCTTCTCCGTCTTGAAGTTTACCAGACAGCCGGTGTACTCCCGGTTTTCGAGGATATGGACAACGGTATTTGTCGCCCATTTGCACTCATAGCCGGGGTGGTAGCGGCGGGTGCTGCCCGTTCTGCGGTATTCCAGCGTCCCCGGCGTGGGGATTTGCTGCTCCGACAGCATACGGGCAATCTTGGTCGGGCCGTTTCCGGCAAGGCAAAGCTGGTATATCTGCCGGACTACCAGCGCGGTTTCCTCGTCAACGATATAGTTCTCGTCCTCGTCCATGAGGTAGCCATAGACCGGCTTGCTGGTAACAGGCTTGCCGCTCATGCCTTTTGCTCGTTTTACTGCCTTGATTTTCTTGCTCGTATCTCTCACCAGCCATTCGTTGAACAGATTTCGCAGAGGGGTAAAATCGTTGTCCATGCCGCCGTTTGCGCTGTCCACATTGTCGTTGACAACGATAAACCGCACGCCCTTTTGGGGGAACAGCATTTCCGTGTAAAACCCTACCTGCAAGTAGTTACGCCCTAACCGGCTCATGTCCTTGACGATGACCGTACCCACTTTCCCGGCTTCAATGTCTGCAAGCATGGCTTGAAAACCGGGTCTTTGAAAGTTCGCGCCGGAATAGCCGTCGTCGGTGTACCAGCGCAGATTGGTAAAGCCATTTTGTTTTGCAAAGGCTTCGAGTATCCGTTTTTGGTTCGATATGGAATTACTCTCGCCTTGCAATTCGTCCTCATGGGACAATCTCGGATAAAGGGCGGTAATGAGGTTTTGGGTGGCTTGTCTTAACATAAAATCCTCCGTTTCCGACAGCCAGCCCCACTATTCCGTGGTTTCATTGTACCACGGAATAGTGCGGGCTGTATAGCGGCAAAAGTGTCAAATCTGCTTCTTTACAGCTTGTCAAATTGCCGATTTTTGTGTAGCGAGTTATTGTGGCTCCGTAGTAGAAAAACCCTTGTCCTTATGGTAAAATGAGATTAGTCAATACAAGGGGGTGTGGCAATGAAAGGATTTGTCCGTAATAATCAGTACCTTTCGCTTTGTGGTCTAAATTGCAAACTCTGTCCCATGAATTTAGCGGGATATTGTTCCGGCTGCGGCGTTGACAATCAATCCTGTAAAATTGCAAAGTGTAGCATTGAACATGAGAAAATCGAATACTGCTTTCAATGCGGCAGTTTCCCTTGTGACAAATACGCTCACATAGATGATTTTGATTCTTTTATAACTCATCAAAATCAAATGAATGACATGGGAAAAGCCCAGCAAATTGGGATTCCTGCTTATAATGCTGAACAGGAAGAAAAGCGAAAAATATTAGATTTCCTCTTGGCAAGCTATAATGACGGACGCAGAAAAAACCTATTCTGTATTGCGGTCAATCTCTTAGAGATTGGCGAGATTGAAAATATATTGCAAGCAGTTAAATCCGATAAAGAGTTTCAGGGTTTGAGTAAAAAAGAGCAGGCTTCTATTATCGCAAAGCAGTTACAGGATATAGCTGCCAATAAAGGCATTGTCTTAAAACTCCGAAAAAAATAAAATTGTCACTGATATTCCAGCGGCCACGCTCCCCAGCGTGACCGCTTTTCCCATGCTCCGGCTCATGCCGGATAAGTCGGCTCCTGTGTAGCAGCGGCTTCCGCTTCCAGTACCCGCGCCATTTTGTCGGCTGCGGTGGTGGTCGTGTCTTTCTTGAAATAGCCGGACACAACAAGGACGGAATTGCCCATGCGGATTTCCGTCACGCAGTCGGGGCGGCGGGCGGTGCGGGTGTCGTGCTGCTTGTTATCTGCCATAGGCAATACTCCTTTCAGTCGGTAATCAGTTTCTTCATGCTCTCCATTTTCCGCTGCGCGGTTTCCTGCCGGAAGTTGTCGCCGGTAAAGCGTACCGGGACGCACATGGAAAGCAGCCGGTCATAAATCCGGGAATGGGCGGTGTCCTCCGGGTTCCGCAGGTCGTCCAGCGAGAGGTTGGTCGTGACGATCAGCGGCTTGCCGCTGCGGTAACGGCTGTCAATTACATTGAAAACCTGTTCCAGCCCGTACTCGGTGCCGCGCTCCATGCCGAAATCGTCAAGGATAAGCAGCGGATAGCGGCAAAGGCGGGAAATGTACTCGTTGCGGTTCTCAAAGCTGGCGGCAAGGTCATTGAGGATAAGGGCAAAGTTCGTCATGTGGACGGGGATTTCTTTCTCCATGAGGGCGTTTGCGATACAGCCCGCAAGGTAGCTTTTCCCGGTTCCCACGCCGCCCCAGAACAGGCAGCCGATATTGTCGGTTCGCATATCCTCCCAGTGTTCCACATACCGGCGGGCAATCCCGGCCTGCGGGTTCCTGCCGTTGTCGTTCTCAAAAGTCCAGTCCCGCATGGTGGGGTCGGTAAAGCCCCGGCGTTTCAGTTCCTCCACGGTGTCAAGGTGCCTGCACCGCTTCTCGGCGGCCTCCCGTTCCTCGCGGGCGGCTCTCTGGCAGTCACACTCTGCCGGGTGGCGGTCACGGCCAAAGATAGCGGCCTTATCCGGCGCAAAGTAGGCTTCTTTCGGCTTACGGCACTTGCCGCAGTACAGTAAACCGTCCTCGCCGGTATAGTCCTCCGGCTCCGGGGTGGCAGCCGTCATATTTTCCAAAACAGCGTTGATTTCGTTCTTCATAAACTCTCGCCCTCCTTGCATGAGTAGTCGGGTATGCCCTTTTTCGGGGCTCCCTTTTTGTCGTTCCCCGCCCATATCCGCAGGGCGGCGGCATAATTCTGGTAGCTTTTCCCGCTGGCGGCAAGGTAGCGGCTCATTTCCTCGATGAACCGTTCCAGCCTGTCGGGGTACTCTGCCTGCAACTCGTCGTATTCGGTCTGGGACAGAAAAATATTCTGGTATCGGCCATAGGATGCGGGTGGCTCCCCACTCGCTCCCATTGTTTGGTTCTCTGTAAGGTTGTTTATAGTAGTTTGGTTAGGGGACGGTTTTCCGACCATCATAAGGTCGGTTTTCTGACCATCAGTTGGTCGGTTTTCCGGCTCTGTGAGGGTCGGTTTTCCGGCCATCAGTTGGTCGGAAAACTGTACCTGTGGCACACGCGGCACTTTCACATACAGCCGGTTCGGTGCGGAGAAGCCGCCCCGTTCCCGTTCCAAAAGCCCCGCCGCGTCCAGTTCATTCAGCGCCCCCTTGATGGTGGTGCTGCCTTTATCCAGTATTTCTGCTATCTCCGCGATGGGATAGATAATATAAATCCTGCCCTCATCATCCTGCCACTTGTTCTTCTGGGAGAGGGTGGAACGGTCTAACAGCAGCGCATACAGCAGCTTGGCGGTCTGGGAAATCTCCATTTTGAACAGGAAACGGGGGTAAGGCAGATAGCTGGGCAGCGGTGTGTCTGCCATGATATAATCAGCGATAGTATCACCTCCCTGTGTTCGGGTTGATTTTGGCGGTTTGTCACGCGTTAGGACGGCGTTTCCGGGGGAAAAGGATAAATGTATCGCGTACCCTTTGACACCCACGAAAAAAGCCTTGATTTATGCGGGTTTGAAAGGCTCTAAAGCGTGACATTTCTGCCTTTGTTTCCGCTTTCTCTCGGCGGCTTTGATTTTCTTCATGCGCCCGGCGCAGCCGGGGCAGTATTTCCCCCGGTTGGATTTGGGGACAAAGGCCGCGCCGCAGACGGCGCACCGTTTCCGGCTCCCCCGGTATAAGAGGGCTGCGGCCAGCTCCCCGTCAAGGGGCAGGACAGCCACACGGAACCAGCGGCACATGAGGGAAAGGGAAATGCTCTGGACGCACACGCAAGGCTCCCCGTCGTCCAACAGCAGGCAGTTTCCCTCGTCATAGTTACAGCACTCATGCACCAGCCGCCGCGCCCGCCGGTGCTGGCGGTAGTCCATGCGGGGCAGCTTATCGCTCATGGCGTTCACCGCCTTTCAGCGGTCAAGCCCCGGATTTTTCCGTGTGGCTTCTTTCCGGCGCGGCTGATTTGCTCTGACCGCCTGCTCCTTTGCCGCAGCTATCCGGCGGCGGATTGACCTGTCCCGTTCTTCCAGAAAACGCGCTTTTGTATCAGCGATAAACTTGCTGCACTGCGGCTCCGGTATCTGTTCCAGCCGGTTTATGGTGCTTTGGACAACCGCCCTTGTCTGCGCATCCCGGATAACGGGGACAATCTCTTTCAGCCCCGCAAGGGTTTCCTCTTTGGTGGGGGCGGCGTACTGGTAAACCATTTCCAGTTCGCTCCTTGTAAATTTATCTCTCATGGCTCTGCTCCTTTCTGCGGCGCGGCTCGCTCCGGCGCAAAATCTGGTCGATGTTCCGCTTGACGGTCTGCAACTCCGCATACCGCTGCTTCTGTTCGTGGTAGGTGTTATACAGGCCGGATTTCTTGGAAACAAGCTGCTCAATCTCGTCCTGCAACGCTTTCCGGGCGGGCAGCTTGGTAATGCCATGCTCCCGGAAGTACCGGGCGGCTGCGTCGGCTATGATAAAGTCGCTCTCATGCGCCTGCCGGTATGCGGCGCGGGCTTTCTCGGATTTCTGCGCTTTCAGCCCGTCGCGGGCGGGTTTGGTCTTGGCATAGGCCAGCACCTGCCGCTGCAACTCCTTTTTCCCTTGCAGCTTGGTTTCCAGCGTTTTCAGTTCGCCGCTGGTCTGGCGCATTTCCTGATAGGCGGTATCAACGGCGGCTTCCAACTGCTCCGGGGAAGTGAAGCCGTATTCCTGATACACATTCAGCGTCGCGGCCATCTGTTTGAGGTTGTGCATGGCCGCCCAGCGTTCATAGCCCCGGCCTTTGCCCTCGGCCATTTTCTGCTCAATGTCCACAAGCCGCTGCACACCGTCCTCTTTCGGGGCGGTCTTGGCGGCTCTGTCTGCCCGTAGTTGGTCTTTGATAGACAGGGCTTCGGTCTTTTCTGCGGCTCCGGCGGCATGGGTCTGCGGCTGGGGGACGGAATGAACTGTTACGCCCCTCTGGGCGTTCTGCTCCAAAACGGCAAGGACAGCGGCGCGGTCAAAATCGTCACCCAGCTTGCGGGCAGTAATGGGCTTTGTCCTGTCCGGCGTGAGATAGGATAGCCGCCCCCGGCTCTCCTTGACGGCCACGCCCTCCCGCAGCAGCAGAGAGGAAAAGTCCTCGAATGAGGTTGCCGCAGACAGCGCGGCGCGTATGGTCTGCCGCAGCTTCTCCTTGTTCGTTTCAAACTTGGTCTGCCGGGGCGTGATACCGCCTGCAATCATGGGGGCGTTCTGCTTGTCCAGCGCGGCCTGTCCCTTTTTCTGCGCCCAATACTCCCGGTCTGTGACGCGGTTCTTGCTGCCGTTCAAGAGGTCGATTTGGTAAAGCCCCTCCCGGTGGCACATCTCCATAACTTCGGATTTGAAGTAGCGCAAGGCCGCGTCAGTACAGCGGTGCTTGCAACCGGCTTTCGTGTCGGCTGGCCTGTCCATGTAGGGCAGGAACGGGACTTCCTCTATCCGCAGCGAATTGATAACGATATGCACATGGATATTGCCGCTGTGGTTATGGCCGTCCGGGTGGGTGCATACAAGGGCCTGGTGGCCGGGGAAATGCTCAGCGCAAAACTTCTCGCCCAATGCCTGCGCCCGGTCTACGGTCAAGCCGTTGTCCGGGCCGTCCCGTGGGTCAAAGCTGATGATATAGTGGTGGCTTTTCACATCTTCCCGCCGCTGGTTTTTCTCATAGCGGAGATTTGCCCGCATACAGGCAACGGCAAAATCCTCGCCGCCGCAGTTCAGCGTGGACAGCCGGTAGTCCTCGCGGGGGATAAGCCTGCCGGTTTCATCAAGGACGGGCTTCATGGTAAACTCGTCATGCTCAAAAAGCAGGTATTGTTCGGCAGCTCCGTAGTCGGCGTTTTTAGAGTTGATATGCTTGAGTGTTGCCAACTGCGTCACCTACTTTCTTGAGAACTTCATACTTGAGGGCGGCAAGGTCGGCTATGGCGGCGCGTACCTCGCCGGACAGCGCATTGTAGGGGGCGCCGTACTCGTTCAGATACCGGGCAATCTGATTGAGGTTGCCGCCAATCCTGCCGTACTCGGCGGCCAGCTTCCCGACAGCGGAAAGCAGTTCATCATTGACCGCCGACACATGGATAATGGGGCGTATGGTGGTGCGCCGTATCGCCTGCCGGAGAAATTCGGACTGGCTGATACCATAGGGCGCAAGCCGCGCTGTGAAGTCGGCGTATTCATCTTCGGACAGCCGGGTTTTCACAACGCGGCTGCGGTGAGGTGTGTTGTATCGCTTCGGCATGGGCTGTAAACCTCCTTTCACTTATCACAAAAAATAGGCTGGTCTGTTAGGTATTTCCGGGGCAGTTCTCGCAAAAAAACGGCCTGCCGGACGGAAATATTTTTGCGGCGCAAGCCGCCATAGCAGGGTTTGGGGAAGGCACTCCCCAACAAGTTTCCCGCGAGGGGCAAAACCGCAGAATTGCGGATTTTGGCACCGTGGTAGAAACTTGCTCTCCGTGACTGCAAACTTTCTCTCACTTCCGTCCGCCACTTTTTTGGAAAACTGCAACCACAAAAGTTTGTTTCTCTTTTTCTGCTACTACTAATCCTGTAAAGGGCATTCCTGCCCGCTTTCGCTAAAATGACACCGGACGCAGTGGTTTCTACCCGGTGTTGGAGAAATCCTTTCTCTTTGCCCTCTACTACGGGTAAATGCTCCAAATGCCAAACACCAGGGCAGAAAAATTCCCTCCTCGCTTACTACTACAACCGGCAGGGGGCAAAATGGCCGGGAGCGGAGCCGGACAACAAAAAAAGCAGTAAATCTTTTTCAAGACTTACTGCTTTCGCTGGCCGCGTCGGTGGCGGCTGGTATTCAGTTTTTATGACTTGTCCGGTGGTTCGTCAAGCCGGAACTTGAATTGACAGTCAATTAACCGCTGCTTTACATAGTCCTCCACCTCGGCGTTGACCTGCCCGTTCACTTTTGAGAAATAGCGGATATATCCGGCGTAGTGGAGCAGGACAGCGTTCACGGCTTCTGGGTCGCCCTCACGGGCTTTGAGGATTGTTTCATAGGGGAGAAGTCTACTCATACCGGCTCACCCCCATTTCTTCGCGTAGCCGCTGCAAGGCAAGCTGGATATGCCGCCCCGCTGTGCTGCGTGACCGGCCAATACACGCGCCGATCACGCGCTGCGGCTGGCGCAGAAAGTAATAGCGCAGGATTTCTTCCCGCGTCTGCTCCGGCAAAACAGAGATCGCGTCGGCAAGGGCGGCGTTGCAGAGCAGGACGGTCTGACCGCAGACGGTAAATGGGTATTCCTCGTCCGGCTCCGACGCGGCAAACTGGACAAACTTCTCGTTCATCAGATAGTCAAGGGAAACTTGCCGTTCCCATTGCCGTTTAAGCTTCAAAATCTTGTCCAAGGCGGCACAGCGGATAACAGTCTTGCAAAAGGCGTTGTACCTGCGCTGGATATATTCTTGATAGGCTATCTGGTCGGTCATGGAAATTCCCCTTTCTGAATAATAGTGCGGGGCGGTGGCACTTCTTGCTGTCGCCCCTTGATTGCCTACCAGCAAAGGCGGGCGGGGCTGTCAACGGCTGCGCATATGCGCCGTTCATCTTGACCGTTGACTGGCTCGGCTGGGTTTGCTATTTACCCGACAAACTTGAATTTATTTTAAGCTATCACGTTTTACCTTCTTAAGCCTTACTATCATTACCATAGGAATTTCTTTGTTGGTTTTAAAACATTCTTCATAAAATCCATCAATGACAAATCCAGCTCTAAAACAAAGGTTAAAAATATCTTGTATGGAACGATGATAATAAATCTGCTCTTTCGGTTGCCCTTCAATCGCTATATCATAGTAACTGTGCGGTGTCATATATTTTTCAGTCAACGTGACAAAACAAGGGTGTTGCGTTGCAAAGACAAAAATTCCGCTTTCCTGCAACAGTTCATAAACAGCCATAAGAAGTGGTTCAATATCCGTAATATCCATAATTGCCATATTAGAAACTGCTTTCGTAAAGGCTCGATTTCTTTTTAATTCTAATATACTTTTTCTATCGGTCGCATCCGCCACACAAAATTCAATTTGTTTTGCATATTGTGATTGCCGTCTTTTAGCCAATTCTATCATTTTTTTGCTGTAATCAAAAGCGACAACCGAAGCGCCTCTTTGTGCAAGATACGAAGAATAATTTCCATTGCCACACGCAATATCCAAAATGTAATCCGCAGGATTAGGAGATAGAAGTTCCGTTACTTTGGGACGCACTACCTCTCTGTGAAATTCATTAGATTCGTCACCCATTGCATTATCCCAAAATTGTGCGTTCTCCTCCCAGATTTTTTTACTTTCCTCTGTTCCCATGTTCTCTCCCACTCCCCAAATTTGCTTTTTTGCTTCCATTAAATCTTCCTTACTATATTCCATTGTTACCCTCCATAACTTCTGATTGTTGCCGTCTTGACGATTATGTATCTTTACATTACCTTCTGAAACATATGGCGCACCTTGTCCAGGCGGCTGTTTGGACGGCGGGGCTGGATGACCGGCTGACCGACAGCGGCCTGATATCCTTTCAGCTCTGTAAGGCATACGCTCCGCCCGTTGGTGTAAAAGGCCAGATCAGTACGGTATGCCTGTATACAGCGGGCGGGAATCTCGCCAGTAAAGACAACTTCATCCTTTTTTACCTGGGCCGTTTCGATGGTGGCACAGTATTTCGGTGCATCATGATAAGCCCTGGAAAGGTATTCCTGGGGCGCATAGAGGATGAAGGAGAGATAAGGTTCCAGCAGCTGCGTCCCCGATTCCTTCAATGCCTGTTCCAATACAATCGGGGCCAATGAGCGGAAGTCCGCCGGCGTGCTGACCGGACTGTAATAAAGCCCGTATTCAAAGCAAATCTTACAGTCCGTTACGTTCCAGCCGAACAAGCCCTGCTCCAGCCCGTAACGGATACCATCCCTGACAGCGTTTTGAAAACTCTGGTTCAAGTATCCCAGCGAAACCCGGCTCTCGTATTGTACACCGGAGCCAAGCGAGAGTGGTGTAACAGACAGTCCTATGGATGCCCAAAACGGGTTGGGCGGCACCTCGATATGGATGGTGTGGCTGGCTGCTTTGAGCGGCCGCTCCATATAAATGACGGAGGGTTCCTTTACCACTGTTTCAAGCTTGTATTTTTCCGACAGCAAAGCGGAAACAACCTCCAACTGCACCCGGCCCAAAAAAGAAAGAATGATCTCATGGGTGATGGAATCCACTTCGCAACGCAAAAGCGGGTCAGTATCCGCAAGTTGCGTAAGAGCGTCCAGCAGCCGTTCTCTTTGCGCTGCCGTTTTCGGCGCAATCGTCGTCCGCAGCATGGGGAGGGGGTCCTCGCGCCACCTTTTACGAGGGAGCCGGGTTTGGTCCCCTAATACATCGTTTAACCTCACGCTGTCGCTGGGAAGGAGAACAATTTCACCCTGATAAGCGGTGTCTGTCCGAACAATTTCCCCTTTGGATGGAATACGCATCTCTGTGATTTTCAGCTTTTCTCTCCCGGCCAGGGCCACCGTATCCCGCAGGCGCAGCGTTCCGCTGTATAACCGTAGATAGACACGCCGCTGGCCGCAATCGGTGTACTCAACCTTGAAAACGCTGCCGCATAGGGCGGCGCCCCCCTGTTCCCCAATCGGTTGGAACAGCCCTGTCACCGCATCCATCAACGGTTGAATGCCAAGGCCATTTTTGGCGCTGCCATGATAGACTGGGAACAGGGAGGCGTCTTGAACCCGCTGCTGTTCCTCCCGCGCAAGTTTTTCCCGGCTGATTGGTTCTCCTGCGATATACTTTTCCAATAATTCATCGTTATTTTCGATGACCGCATCCCATGCTTCTATGTCGGTATTTTCCTCCAGGACTATTTCCGGGGACAGCGACACCGTCTGCTTGATGATAATATCGGCGGAGAGCTTATCCCGAACAGACTGAACCACGCTCTGCAAATCAACGCCAGCCTGGTCGATCTTGTTGATAAAGATAACGGTGGGAATGTTCATTTTCCGCAGGGCATGGAACAGAATACGGGTCTGGGCCTGCACGCCATCTTTAGCGGAGATCACCAAGATGGCCCCATCTAAAACAGCCAAAGAGCGGTACACCTCCGCCAAAAAATCCATGTGGCCGGGCGTATCCACAATGTTAACTTTACATCTGTGCCACTGGAAGGAAGTGACTGCCGCTTGAATGGTAATCCCACGCTGCCGCTCCAAAAACATGGTGTCCGTCCTCGTTGTCCCTTTTTCGACGCTCCCCGGTTCTGAAATGGCTCCGCTGGCATATAGCAGGCTCTCCGTCAAGGTCGTCTTTCCAGCGTCTACATGGGCAAGAATTCCAATATTGATTATTTTCATGTGATTGTCCTCCCTTTACAGCCCCAAAGGGCATAAAAATCCCCAGCAGTAAAATACTTTTACCACTGGGGATTATAAGTTGCGGACATACACATATACAGCATACACCTGTTTGTGATTGCTGTTTTTGGGGATATGTCAAAATTGATAAGGCAAAAGTATTCTTAAATTGGGTACAAAAAACTAAGCCCCTACAAAAGGAGCTATCATAATCCTTTGTTCCCACTATTTGATTATAGTTTTATTTAAGAATACCTTGCCGCATATTTTTTACTCCTTTTCTGGATTAAATCATTGTATCACATCAGTTTTAGGAAAGCAAGTACCTAAAAGAAATTTTTCTTCCCCTTATATGTAACAATCATACCGGCTTCCTAGCGTTCAGAATGTTTTCTGCTGTCTGCTGTGGTGTTTGGTTGGAATTGTCCAACCAAAAGCCGATCCGTGGTGTTGTCTGCATTTTACTAAATACAAATTCAATGTATACAGAAAGATATAAGGAGTGGGAGGGATTCCGCCGTAGTTGGCATTGTAGGAAAATCCAAAAGTTTAGATTTTCCCACAATGCTTATCTTTTGGTCTTTGGTTCGGAATAGTGTAGTGCTGGCGGTCTATCTCTTGTTTTCGGTTGCTTGCTTCCTTACCGTACATGAGCATTTGCGCCAGGGTTGTCGTTACCATATCCTTCCATGAGGTTCACAACGCCCCAAACACCAAGGCCCGCGCCGATGGCAACAACGAGAGTCTGGAGAACGGTAATAGCCTGATTGAAGAATTCCATATATGTACTTTCGCCAGATTGCAGCATTGATAAAAAACACGATTCCAAAAGAAAAACAGGCTGGCACATCTTCGGTGCTGCCTGCTTCCTGCAATTCTGGCTTCTCCTTTCATTTTCATAAAAATCAGCCTTTTGGAATCGCAAAAATGTAGAGATCAGTCGGACAAGTCACCTGCCACGGGGTCTGCCCGGACAGGTGGACGAGCATACTTGTTTCGGATAATGGCCTCCTTTTCTATGCGGTTGCTTCTTTTTCGGTTGCTGGAGTTAAATCCACCTCATAGCAATCAAATTCTTCATCCATCCGCAGTTGCAATTCATGCTTCAGGTAGCGTTCCACATCGAAAGCGTTCTTCTTATCAAAGTCCGACAGTTCTTTGTACCGCTTATGCTTGGTAATGTCGAATTTGTCGCTCAGGAATGGCCGGACACCGCGCAGCTGCAGGATACACTTGCTGCCATCCATGACAGAAAGTTCGTCCCGGCTCATAAGTTCCTTGCCAGTTTTTTGGTAGGTTGTACCAAATGATGGGCTTTGGCCGCGTGTGTCAGAAGTGTTATATAGGTCGATTGTTTCTTTCCCCAGCGTTTCGGAAATTTCTTTGAGTGTCGAGCTTTCCTTGCCGCCGAGGAACAGCATGGTGTCGCAGTTTCCGATAATGGTTTCTGCGGCATCCTTGTAGATGGTTTTCAGCTGGCTCTGCGACTGCAGGATGATGGATGCCGAAATCTCGCGGCTGCGGATGGTGGCGATCAGTTTGTCAAACTTCGGGATCAGCCCGATGTTCGCAAACTCATCGAGCAGCAGCCGCACATGATACTTCAGCTGACCTCCGCATTGATCGTCTGCACGGTCACAAAGCAGATTGAAAAGCTGGGTGTACATGATGGACACCACGAAATTGAACGTATCGTCCGTGTCGGAGATGATAACGAACAAGGCCGTGCGGCGATCCCCCAGCAAATCCAGTTCCATTTCATCGTAGGCCATAAGGTCACGCAACTCCGCAATGTCAAATGGAGCCAGCCTTGCGCCACAGGAAATAAGGATGGATTTTGCCGTTTTGCCGGCAGCTAGCTTGTAAAGTTTGTACTGCCGCACGGCAAAGGATTTTGGCTTCTTCTTGCCCAGATCCTCAAACAACAGGTCTACCGGATTCTGATAAGTTTCATCGTCCTCAGACACCTGCATAGTGTTTAGCATTTCCAGCAATGTTGCGAAGTTTTGCTCCTCGACAGGGGCTTCGTAGTGGAGGTATGCGATCAGCGAAACGAGCAGAAGCCGTTCCGCTTTGTCCCAGAATGGGTCGCCGCCCTGACCTTCACCTTTGGTGTTGGTCATCAGTGCGGTCACGAGTTTCAGAACATCCTTTTCACTGTGGATGTACGCCATGGGGTTATAGCGCATACTCTTGGAAAAGTTGATGGTGTTGAAGAATTTTAGCTTGTAGCCGTGCTTTAACAGGGCTTCTCCACATTCCACGCCGATACTACCTTTCGGATCTGTAACTACGAATGATACCGGAAAATTCTTGGAATCACATTGCAGCAGATTCGGCTTGATAAAGAACCTTGTCTTACCGCTGCCGGAGCCGCCCACCACCAGCACGTTTTTATTCCGGGCATTCTTGGGGTTCGGTGGGCGGTTGCTCATCATCAGCCGTTCCGTTTTGGTTAGGATGATGTTGTCGGCGAACTTTGGTGCCATGAACGGCTCAATGTCCTTCGGAGTGCCCCACCGGGCGGAGCCGTACTCCATGCCGTGACGGTACTTCTTGGCGTTTTTACCTTTCAGATACACCGCCAGCCGCATCGCGGCACCGCAGCATAAACCCACCAGCAGATCCAGTGGATGCAGGCTGGGCAGCGGATTTGAAAATGCAACCGGGAGCGTATCCATCAGCGATACGATTTTGTCGCCAAGTTCCTTACCCGCAGCCAGCCGCCATGCCTCGCCCAGATTGGTAGCTACAAGCCCAATCACCACATAGGGCAGATAGAGCGCCAGCAGCTTGGAAAGCTTCTTTTTGCTCATAGGCCACGCTCCTCCTGCTTGTGCCGCACTTTGTCCGGCAGATTTGCAACGGACTGCGCCAGATCATGCAGCTTTGCCAGCACGGAAGGACGCTTGGTTTTATCCAGCACCGATGCCGAATATTCCTTGAAAGCTGCGTTCAAGGCATCCGTGTCCTGTGCCTTGAAGTAGACCAGATACCGGGGCGGCTTGCAGGATAGGTCTTTCTGGATGGAGTAGTCGATGTGATACCGCTTAGCATAGCGGTCAAAATCCTTGATGCCTGTTTTCTGGATCTCCACATTGGTCACGCCACGGTTCTGCCGTACCAGTCGCTTCATGGACTGCTTGCCCTGCGCAGCGTGCTTATCGTACTGCCGCAGCAGAAACTGCATCCCACGCAGCAGGGTGCGGGCAGACAGTTTTGTGGTCGAGATGGCAAGGTTGACCGTCTTATGCTCGATTTCTTCCTGCATCGTTACCACCTCCTGTGCAGAAAATCGTCTTAGCGGTCATGCTCTGCCGGGGGCTTGCTCACAGCCTTTTCTGCGTCATTCTGAACCGATTCGTCCGGCACCGGAATGACCATCAGGCGACGCCCCAGAGGGAGAAAAGCTTCGGGTTGATGGAATTCTTCTTCATACTTCTGCGCCAACTCCGGGGAGAGCGATACAAAGTCCTCCTCTCCCAGCCCCACCACCAGAAAGGTTCCGGCAATAACATCGTACATCAGCCCGTCCTCGTCCCACAGGGCACGGTTCAGCGGCAGACCCATAAGCTTGCCGTCATCGTTATAGACGATGGCAACCGGATCTTCAAAAGGGTAGCTTGCGCCGATGGAGCCGCCCACCACCTGCTGCAAAGCCTTCAGATCGTTATCGATCTCGACCAGCTGCGGATACTGCCCCGGCGCAATTTTCAGCACCGACAAGGTGTTCTCTTCCATGCGAATCCTCCTTTCCGTTCAGCCCGATTTCGCCGCTTCGTGCCGCCTGCATCAGAGCTGCCACAAAGAAGCCGAAAAAGGCACCAGCTTCAAAAAATGCGATACCGATAAAAAAGTTCAGCATGGCACACCTCACTCCATGCAGATGCAGGGCAGCTTCTGGTCATCTGCCATCAAGGTGATGCTGTGGCTTGCCAGATACTTCTGGAACAGGTAGACCTCATCAATGGTCAGAGAGATGACCCTGCCGTCCATGTTGGTACGAACCAGAATCACCGGGCCGGTCAGGTAGTGCTTGCCGCCCATCTTCAGCACCTGCGCCGGATTATAGCAGAGCAGCAGCGAGGTGTCAGGGATGTTCAGGCAGGCATCGTCCTCCTCAAAGCAGGGCAGGATACCGGGAGCCTCATCCAGTGTGATGATGGTCAACTCCATATCCGGGGCAATGGCTGCGAGATAGACCTCACCGCTGCCCCGGTTTGCCGCCAGTGCAGCGCAGATACGCACATCAATGGTGATCTCTTCGGAGCGGATGGTACGGGTAGCGTTGTTTTTCATAGGCTTTTCTCCTTTTGTTTGAAAAAGAAAAAGACCCCATCGGGTCTTTCGTTACGGTATTTGTCAGCGTTCATTCTGCCGTTGCAGTTTGCGCTGCCACTGTTCCAGCAGCTTGATGATGGTGTCCTCCATCTGTTTCGGGGTGTAGCTGCGTGGAAAGTATTTCCGCAGGGTGTCGTTTTTGATGACCACTTTGTCCAGTTCGTCCTTTTTTTCTTCGCCCATGACGGCAAAGGCAACATCATACGAGAAGTGCCCCTCCTGCGCCAGCTTTTTAAGCCGCTGCGCTTGGGAAAGGGATGGCGCATTTTGGGTGTCGTTCATCGCTTCTAAAAAATCCCGCTGTTGGCTTTCGTCCAGATAGGACAGTTCCACAGCGGGATTAAAAGCAATTTTCTTTTCGTCCACCATGTCCAGCAGTTCCGGGACAAGGTTGGTCAAACGGATATAGCGGAAAATTTGATTCTTACTAGTTCCGAGTTCTTCAGCCATCTCCTCACTAGATAGTGCACCGAAATTATTCCCAACTTGGGAATAATTATCTTGCGTAGGTCGTCCTGCCTGATGCTTCATGGCTTCCAGCTTCATCTTGTAAGCGAAAGCCCTCTCGCTTGGCAAGATGGTTTCGCGTTGAAGATTGCTGTCTACCATGAGCAAAACAGCGGCATCATCATCCATCTGACGGACGATAACAGGCAGCGCATCCAGCCCGGCAAGCTGTGCAGCGTGCTGACGGCGGTGCCCGGAGATGATCTCGTAGCCACCTTCCGGGCGTGGGCGGGCAATCAGCGGAGAAAGCACACCGTATTGTTCCACACTTTCCACCGTGCGCTGCATGGATTCATCGTCCAAGACTTTAAAGGGGTGGTTTTTGAAGGGGAACAGTTCACCGATAGGAATTTGCTGCACCTGCTCTCGCTGCTGTTCCTGCCGGGATTCTTCCGTGGAGAAAATGTCATCTGCCTCTTTCAACGACACGCTTAAGCTGCCTTTCGGCATTCGCCATCACCTCCTTCGTCAGAGAGCGGTAGGCTTCTGCCACCTTGCCTTTGGGGTCATGCTGGAAGATGCTCTTGCCCACAGCACTGATTTCCGCAGCACGGACAGACCGGGGAATGGTCTGGTCGAACACCTTGATCTTGCTACCGTAGGCACCCCGAATCAGATTATCGATTTGCTGTCCGTAGTTGGTGCGGCTGTCGGTCATGGTGAGCAGGATACCCTCGATTTTTAGCTTCGGGTTTATCTGCCGCCGGACTTTCTGTACCGTCTGCAAAAGCTGTTCCAGACCCTTTGCAGACAGGTACTGCGCCTGCACCGGAATCAGGGTGGTGTCCGCCGCTGCCAAGGCATTGACGGTCAGCATTCCAAGGGAAGGGGTGCAATCCAACAGAATAAAATCGTATTCATGCTTCGCACCTTCCAGCACCTGTTTCAGCATCTTTTCCCGGTTCATGGTGTTGACAAGAGACACTTCCAGCCCTGCCAGTTCGATGTTCGCCGGAATCAGGTCAACGCCCTCCGTATGGTGCAGGATGCCTTCACCGGGCAGAATGCTCTGGTCGTTCATGGTTTTTGCCATCAGGGTGGAAAGGGTCGTGGGCAGTTCATCGGGTTGCTGCCAGCCCATGCTAATGGTAAGTGACCCCTGTGGGTCAGCGTCCACCAACAGGACCTTTTTGCCCTCCATCGCCAGCCCGATGCCCAGATTTTCACAGGTTGTGGTCTTGCCAGTACCTCCTTTCTGGTTGACGATGGCAATCGTGGTTGCTTTCTTTGAAATTTTCATCATCTCCGATTCGCTAAGTCGTGGTTGGTTTGGTTTTGATAGGAAAGCTGCATCGTGGTGGGTGCGTTATACAGAGAAGCGAGCAGATATTGTTTCATGTTGCGGATTGGGCTGCTGTTCTCTGCAAGGCACTTCAGCACAAAGCGGATATGGTCGGCGTTCAGCTTCATAAACCGGCTGCGTACTACCTCGGCGGGCTTATCGTCCCCGGCAATGCGCAGCGTCTTGCGGTTGGTGGCGCAGGTGTCCACCAGCAAATCCACGATTTGATAGATGGTATCCTCATCGTCCGGGCAGAGCCGGAGCAGAAGGTCTACCTCCAAAGACTGTGAAAAATATTCTTCCAGTTGGGTGCGTTTGCTCATCCCATCCGATTCTTCAGAATAGGAAGGATTAGTCTCACTCATTTCAGTATAATTCTCTTTAGTCTTATTACATCGTGATTTTGCAGGGTCTTGACTTGTGGTTTTGAAGCCTCCAGAATCGTGAAAATCACGATTCTGGAATATTGATTTTGACGATTCTGCTGAAAAGTTCTTCACATACACCAAACTTGGCTTTCCCAGACCTCTGCGTTTTCGTTCAATCAAACCAAATTTTTCAAGTTCCCGGAGCAGCTTGGTCGCTTTGTTGTCTGCGCAACACAGTGCCCTCTTGACATCCTCAATCGTGAAGAGGATGAACACCCGGTTCTGCTCGTCCAGCCAGCCATTTTTCACGGACAGGCTCATGCGATCCAGCAGAATACCGTACAGTGTTTTGGCATCGGTTGACAGGCTCTGGAACCGTGACTCCTGAAACAGAGCTTTCGGAATGCGGTAGAACGAAAACAGCTCTCCGGCTTGCCCGTAGAAATAATCAAGGATCATGCTGTTTTTCAACTATCTGTTCTGAAACGAATGTGATTCTTCGTGCGTGGGTAGATTTTTTTGCAACATAAATAACAGGCATTTTGAAAACTCACCTCCAGTCTTTCAGTCGGAATATGTACGAAAAATCGACGTTATACCGTATATGTTTTGTGGCGCGTATACCGCTTGCTATATTTTGTATAAAGCAAGGCAATATTTGATGGCTTTTTTGGGCATTTGCATCTTCGTTGGGTGCGTAGCTGTTAGCACTGTTTTCGCCGATTCATGCAATAAAAAAGAAACAGCCAGAAAAAATCCAACTGTTTCTCGTCAATTTTATTGCACAGGGGATATCATCCGAATCATCCCCATACGGTGCATGATCCGCAAGAAGTATTCAGATGGTCGCCCATTCAAATCGCATCTGAAACGCATTGCTCCTGAAGTGTGACTTTTTTACATTGAAGCAAAAATAGCAATTTTTTCTCGAAAGCAATGCTCGTCCGAAAACCCGCATTACGCCTATGTTTTTTGCCATTTTCCAAAAGAAATGTTTTGTCCTTTGGGGGCTTCTTTAAGGTCCGCATGGGAGAGCGTTCGGTTCGCATCCGAGAGGTCAAGGGTTCGAATCCCTCTAGGTCCATAAAAACAAAACGTCCTGCCGTATCCCGGCAGGGCGTTTTGCTTTTTATGCTGACCTAGAGGGGATTTGAAGAAAGGCGGCCAGCCGCAGCTGGCTAGGGTTCCTGCCAGTAGGAATGTCTACCGGGGATGCCGTGTGCTTTAGCCGCCATCGTTTTTGAAATTTCGAAAGTTCAAAGCTGCCATCAGGCATCCAAACGCACCCGCCCAGAGAAGGCCAGTATAGAGCCATACTTGGAGAATGACAAAAATCACCCCTGCGATCAGCAGCAGGATGCCAGCCGTTAACAGCAGACGTACCAATAACTGCTCCATCTTAGATATCCCTTTCTGTGCGAAGATAGTGCTGCACCCGGTGGACATCCCCGGAACGAACTGCAACGTACCACAAGGACTGAGCCATTGCTCCGGTAGGCATCGGCGTATTCAGCGACACCGGAAGCAGTGCCGCCCGCACCTTGTAGGGAATCTTGTTTTCCGCCATAAAGATCCGCAAACGCTTCAGCCGCGGGGTGGAGTACAGAGTTTCAAATTCGATCCATTGCTCTTTTTCTCCAAAAATCAATCTCAAAAAATTCACAGAAAGTCCTTTCCGGTGTCAAAAAGACGCAGGGCAGCTTGTTTTCACAAGTTCTGCACTGCGTCTTTGCGTCTGGCGTCTTGATCAATGATAAAATTTATAATTCCAGCCGCATGGAGATCAGTTCCTGATATCCAGCGTTCCGAGAGCGAAAACCTTTTGGGTTTCTGCCATATTCCACAAATCCTGCCGTCTGGTACATGAAGATTGCTCTTGCGTTCTCCGCCACTACCTCCAGCTCCAACTGAGCGTATCCGGCGGCTTTAGCACATTGGATACAGGCTCCCATCAAGGCTCGCCCGATCCCCAGACCCCAATACTCTTTCAGGATACTGATGCCAAATTCAACACGATGCGCCACCTTATACTGCGGTCCAATTGCATCGATCCCGGCAGTTCCTGCCACTTTACCATCCACAAAGGCGATCAGTTCGATCTCATTCGGGCTGGTTTCTTTTTTCTCTAAGTAGCGGCTTTCCTGTTCAGCGTCAAAGTGATTTTCATCAGGATAACTCAGCAGATAATCGGTTTCTGCGTGTGCCAGATTAAAGTTTTCAAGCACGGCGCTTCCATCGGATGCCACGCCGTTTCGGATGTGGACTGCCAGTCCTTTTGGGGTTATAAGCGTTTGATCGTATTTCATTTTTTTCTCCTGAATCCTTCAATCCGCTGCGCCTGCTAATTTCAAAAATTTCTTGTCTGACTGGATGCTCTGGGTCACAAACTTCCCATCCCGGAACAATGCGTATGTTGTGACCGGTGCAGGAACATTCTGAGCCGTCTCTTTCTCGGTGATGTGGATGGCTTTGAACGGGATTCCATGTTCCTTTGCAATCTCCTGCACCTTTGGCACCCAATAATAGGTGTAGGGGCACTGGTCTGTATAGTAGAGGACAAAGCCGTTTTCCTCTACCTTGGGATGCTTGGCACAGTCTTTGAATCTTGGCGGCTGGGCACTCTCTGCAAGGGGCAGATACATGAGGTTAATGCCGCAATCGGAGACGTCCGAAACCTTGAAGCCCTTATGGGTCAAAAACTTGGGGTCAGCGAGAAACTCTCGTTTGCGCCCCTCTGCACACAGAATGCAAACGCCGTTTTTGCCCTGCGCCTTGGCATCCCGAAGGCATTCTTCCAGCAGTTCGCTGGAATAGCCGTGACCCTTCAGGGAGCCGGAGACCCACAGGCAGTTGATATAAAGCCAGCCATCGGCCTCAATGGGCACCCATGCGTTTTCTGCCGGGATGTACTCGATAAAGCACTTGCCGCGCTCTGCACTGCGGTAAAAAACCAGTCCATCCTCAAAGCGCTGCTTGAGCCATTCCTTCTTAGCAAGGCTCTGTTTGCCGGACATGGCACAGCAGATGTGTTCCTTGTCGATGTTTTCCTTGGTAACTCTGATATAGTCCATCTTGTAGTTTCTCCTACGGCTTATCGCATCCGTCCATCGCCGCCCATCAAGGCGGTCATTTCCTCAATATAGTCCAGCGGGAACGGCGGAGAGCACAGCGGCTTCATGGCAATGCTCATGAGCTTCATGGGGTTATCATCTGCCGCCACCCGGTTGGAGCTGAGCTTTCCGCAGCGTTTGCAGCGGTGGATGATGGCCCACTCGCCGCCCTTGCGTACCCAGACGGCCACCGGCTCCATGATGCCGCCGCAGTCGGAGGCACGGTCGCCGGGTTCTTCGTCCACATGAAGGCTGGACAGGCAGTTGGGGCAATGGTTGCGGTGGTCGCTGCCGGCATTTTGCGGGGTGCAGACCCGTCCGCAGACTTTGCAGGTAAAGGTATCGTTGCAGGCGTGGGTTTTATAGTAACCTTTTTCAAAGGTCTTGCGTTTATTTTCACGATTCATGGTATCGTCCTCCTGAAGAATTGTGTCTGTTCGTCTTCGGGAGGAATGACTTGTGGTATTTGCCAGACCTCCCGGTCAGTCCACAAGTCCCAGTGCAAATGTTGTATGTTTCAAAAAGCTCTCCTTTGATTTTAGCATTTGTGACATTTTTCTACTTCAATAAAAATTTTAAAAATTCCTTTATTTTTCACCTCCCTCGATGTTAAAGGTACGGAAGAACAGCTTTACATGGGCATCCAGCTTTGCAAGGCTTTCGGCTTCCCGTTCCGGCTGGCGGTCGCAGACGCCGAGCAGGGTGATGACCGGGGAAACGTACATCCATGCCAATGTATCCGGGTCCTCGTCCCGAATTTCACCACCTGCGATCAGGGAGCGGAAAATTCCTGCATGGTAAGCAATCATACGGTCCACATAGCGTTCTGAGAACAGTGCTGCAAGCTCCGGGGAGCGGAACTGCTCCAGCGTCATCATCCGGCGGAACTGACTGACCTGCTTATCATGCAAAGAATACAGAAAGATCTGCCGAACTTTGTCCGCAAGAGCCTGCTCCGGGATATGAGAAAACGTAGGGCAGTCCTGCTTTACATTCTGCACATGAATGTCGATCCTGCCCGTATCTTTTTCGTAGTGGGCAGCCGTTGATTCCACGATGGCATCAAAAATCGCCTGCTTGCTGGGGAAATGATTGTACAGCGAGGGTGCCTTGATACCGACCGCCTTTGCAATTTCGCCAACACTGACGGAATCATACCCTTTGGTCGAAAACAGTTCCAGAGATTTTTCCAGAATGCGCTGTTTGGTGTCTTCCATTTTTCTCCGCCCTTCGCTAACTAATGTTTGTTAGTTCTACTATAATCAAAAATATTCCCGTTGTCAAGAGGTTTTATCGCAGGGCAAAAAACATTGTAACGTTAAAACAACATATTGGCGATATGCAATTCCACATTGTTGCCAACGCATTAAACAGTTGAATTGCTACCATATAGGTTAAAAATTTGAATTGCTATAAAGACAACGGAAGCAAAATCGTTGCCGCTGCCTACCGGCGATCATCAGCGCTTTTTTGAAATGCCAACGGGTTTCAATGGGTACGCCGCAGTTCGCACTGCATCTGTTTTCTACAGCCGCAGCGTATAACAAAAACGCAGCCGCCCTGCAAAAACAGGACAGCTGCGCTTTTGTTATTTATCCGGCAGTGCTTGTCAGGAGGTTATGCTTTCTCCTGTGCAGTAGCGGCTGCTTTCTTGTTGATCTTGCTCTGATTATACATCGAGAACACGATGACCAGAATGGCCACAGCGGCAAAGACCATGGCGATGGGAGAGGTGGTGATGGCAAAGAAGTTGCCGCGCTGGATGTTCATGTAGCGGACGAAGTTCTTTTCGCACATGGGTCCCAGAATGAGAGCCAGCAGAATGGGCGAAAGCGGGAACTCGTACTTATTCATCAGCCAGCCAATGATGCCGAAGGCTACGCAAACGCCCACATCAAAGGCATTTTTGTTGATGGAGAAGGCACCCAGCAGAGAGATGACCAGAATGATGGGGTACAGCATCTTTTTCTCCACCGAAACGATCTTGGCAAAGAAGCGGACGCCCAGACAGCCTACAGCCAGCATACAGAGGTTTGCCAGCATCAGAGCCGCAAACACGCGGTAAACGGTGGGCAGCTCAGTGACATACATCATGGGGCCCGGGGTGATGCCCTTCATGATAAAGGCACCCAGCAGGATCGCGGTGACGGAGTCGCCGGGAACGCCCAGAGACAGCAGCGGGATCATAGCACCGCCGGAGCAGCCGTTGTTGGCAGACTCGGTAGCAGCAACGCCGTTGGGGATACCAGTGCCGTACAGCTCCGGGTGCTTGCTGGCAGACTTGCTGGCGCCGTAGGAGACGAACACCGCAATATCACCGCCTGCACCGGGGATAGCACCGATGAAGGTGCCGATAAGGCCGCCGGAAAGGATGTTGGGCCAGATCTGACGGATGGTTTTGAGATCCGGCAGCACATTGGTGATCTTTTCCTTCGACTTCTGCTCCTGCTCCTCGCCGCGGATGATGCGCTCCACGCCGGCGATGACCTCGGAGACGGCGAACAGACCGATCAGCGTGGGGATGAACTGGAAGCCGTCCAGCAGGCCGGTCTGCTTGGTGGTGATAAAGCGCGGGATGCCATTGGTGGGATCCAGACCTACGGTGCACAGCAGCATACCAAAGAAGGCGCTGATCAGACCCTTTGCCACCGATTTGCCGGAGATGGCAACGATGACGGACAGACCAAAGACAGCCAGCATGAACATTTCGCCAGGGCCAAAGTTCATGGCCATATCAGCCACCAGCGGAGAGAGGAAGGTCATGACCAGAGCACCGATGACGCCGCCGCAGAAGGAAGCGAACATTGCAACGGACAGAGCCTTGCCGGCCTGTCCCTTCTTGCACATGGGGTAACCGTCCAGCAGGGTGGCGGCAGCAGCCGGGGTGCCGGGGGCATGGATCAGGATGGCAGAGATAGAGCCGCCGTACATACCGCCGCAGTAGATGCCCAGCAGCAGGCCGATGGACGGGATCAGATCCATACCAAAAGAGAACGGAATGAGCAGCGCCACGCCCATGGTGGCGGTCATGCCCGGGATCGCGCCCAGCAGAACGCCGCCCAAAGCTCCGATAAAGGTCATAAGGATGACCTCAGGGTTGGACCAGACAGCAGCGTAGCTGGAAAGAAGCAGATTAAAATCCATAGCTGTGCTCCCTCCTTAGATCATGTCCACCAGGGTGCGCAGGAAATTCAGCGGCCCCAGCGGGATATTGACGGTAAGCACCTTTTTGTACAATCTGTCCCTATCATTTATTTTGGGGAGCTTTTGTCCACGCCGCCGTTCAGGCTGTTCCCCTGCCGAAAAAAGCCGATTTTTATGCATCTGCAGCACAGGCACAGCAGTCCCCGTACCTTTCCGCAGCCTGCTTTTCAGTCCTTTTATTTCCCCTTTTTACGGTACCGCGGCTTTTTGCAGCAGTTTGCATTTTTTCACGCAAACGCCCCAAAGCTGCATATCCAAAATACGCAGTTTTGGAGGCGGAGCTTTAAAAAAATTCGCGCTGCTCCGGCAGCAATATCGTCAAAAACAGTACCGCAGCTATATTTTCCTCCCAAGAGAGCGGAATGGTACTGTCATAAAGCTGCGCAGCCATTTTGCATCGTCTTGACAAGCCTGTTTCTTCTGATTACAATACTATAAATACACAAGCAGCATCCGCAAACTGCATCTCACAAGTATGCCGTTCTGACAGGCACTATTTTTAAAAAATACGATAAAAAGTCCGCAGACGGTCTTTTTGCAGCCTGCTGCCACAAACCTCCGGGAAAGGATCTTTGCATGGAACCAAAAACAAAACAGTATCTGCTTGTTACCGTTGTAGGGGTAACGCTTTTTGTAGCGCTGCTGCGGCTCTCTGCCGTTCTGGCCTTTGCCGCAAAGCTCATAGATCTGGTGCTGCCCATTCTGGCGGGCGGTATTCTGGCGCTTTTCATCAATGTGCCCATGACCGGGCTGGAAAAGCGGCTGAAAAGCCTGTTCCGCAAGGCGAAAAAGCAGCCCTCGGCTAAAGCCATCCATCTTCTCAGCTTTTTCATCACCCTGCTGGGTGTTGCTCTGGTGCTGGTGCTGGCTTTGACCCTGCTGATCCCGGAGCTGGTACAGTCCTTCCACAGCCTTTATGTGCAGATCGAAGCCAACATCCCCCGCTGGACCGCCTATCTCAGCGCACAGAATACCGACATGGGCTGGCTGATGAGCTGGCTGGAAGGCATCAACTGGGAACAGCTGCTGCACAAGATCACCGCAGGCATCGACACTGTGCTGGTCAATGCAGTAGGGGCAGTATCCGCCACGGTGAATATCGTGGTGACTGCCTCGTTTGCGCTGATCATCTCCATCTATATGTCCCTTGGGACGGAGAGCCTTGGCCATCACGCCCGCACACTGGTGTGTGCCTACCTGAAGCCCGACCACGCCGCCGGAGTCCTGAAATTCTGCCGGCTGTTCCGTCAATCCTTCGCAAGCTTTCTGACAGGACAATGCAGCGAAGCGGTGATCCTTGGCGTTCTGATGGCTCTCGCGTTTTCCATTTTCAGGATTCCCTACGGCAGTCTGGTGGGGGTGCTAACCGCCATCTGCGCCATCATCCCCTATGTGGGTGCACTGATCTCCTGCGTAGTCAGCGTGTTCCTTGTGCTGCTGGTTGACCCTGTGCTGGCCGTGCGCTGCCTTATCGTGTATCTTGCCGTACAGTTTATTGAAAACCAGTTCATCTATCCCCGTGTGGTGGGAAAGTCCGTAGGGCTTTCCCCGCTTTACACCCTTGTTGCCGCCATGATCGGCGGAGAGCTCTTTGGCATCATCGGCATCATCTTCTTTATCCCCCTGACGGCGGTGGTCATTGAGCTTGTGAAAGAGGACGCCTGCCGGCGTCTGCGCACAAAAGAAACACCGCAATAAAACAGCGCCCCGGAGAGCGATAAAAAAACTCTCCGGGGCGCTGTTTTTTCTTTAAGGCGATCTTTCTGAAAGTACTTTCTTTTATCGCAGCTCTTCCAGCAAGGCGGTGCAGCCTTCCAGCACATCCTGCCATGTGGCTTCAAAGTCTCCGGTGTACCACGGGTCTGCCACGTCGCCGGGGCGGCAGGTGTGGTCCATCAGCAATGACACCTTGTGCTCCGGGTCGCTGCCCACAAACCGCTCCATGTTCCGCAGGTTGTTGTGATCCATGGCAATGAGATAGTCGTAGGTCTCATAGTCCCGCCGGGTCATCTGCCGGGCGGTCTTGCCTGCACAGGAGATGCCGTGCTCTGCCAGCTTGCGCCGGGCAGGTGGATAGACCGGGTTGCCGATCTCCTCGGTGCTTGTGGCCGCCGAAGCGATTTCAAACTGCGCGGAAAGCCCGGCCTTTTCCACTAAATCCTTCATCACAAATTCTGCCATAGGGCTGCGGCAGATATTGCCGTGGCAGACAAACAGCACCTTCTTCATTTTACTCTCCCAGCACCTCGCCCAGTGCCAGCACGGCGTTACGGACGCACTCCGGGCAGGGGCAGAGCGGTGCGCCGGTCTCCACACCCTTCAGGTCTTTACAAATGGTAGCGCCGCACTTTTCCTGAAAGCTTTGCAGCAATTCCTTGGAGATACGGGGCGTGCCCTTGCCGTTGGTGACGACGCCTGCCACCATCACTGCGCCGATCAATGCGCCGCAGGTGCTTTCCATGCAGCCCATACCGGCGGCATAGCCTGCGCCCAGCTTCATCAGGGTGTCGGTGTCCACCGGCAGCTTGTCCTCGAATGCTTTCAGCACTGCCTGTGCGCAGTTGCACTGTCCGGCTGCTTTCCATGCGGCAGCCTGTGCCGCCCGTTCTTCGATGTTCATTTTACAGTCCTCGTCTTTCATTGATCCGTTCCGGTTCACTGCCTTCAGTATACCATGCTTTTTCCCCGCAGAAAAGTCTCTGCACGCAAAACGGACTTCTGCAGGCGTCCAAACACGCGCAGAAGTCCGTTCGTTTGTTAAAGTATAGTCATCCGCCGACTTTTTTCGTCAGGAGACTTTTTAGCTTATTTTTCCTTTTGCTCCTTGTCCACCACTTGGATCTTGCCCTTTTTCCACAGCACATAGGAGGTCAGGATGCCGATGGGCAGCATCACGATGATAAAGATGCCCACAAGCCCGCCCAGCACGGAGCCGTAGCCTGCAAGGCGTGCGGCGAGGGAGAGCACCGTCATGATGATCAGCACCGGCAGCACGCCCTTGATGCCGCCTTTGACCACCTTGCTGCCGCTGGACGAGCTGGCGAACAGACCCAGCGCCATGGAGCCGAACAAAGCCGGCAGCAGGTAGCCGGAAGCAGTTTTGACGGCGGGCAGCTCGAACACCGGGCTGATGAAGGAGGCACACACCGCTGCCAGCGTCAGGATGGCAACGGTCATCAGGGAAGAGACCGCAACAGCCACCGAAGCAATGGCCTCACCCTCCGGGGTGTTGGGCTGCTTTTTGGTCAGGTTCATGGCGTTTGCCGCCACCGGAAGCTTCAGGTTCATGATGTTGCCGGTGATGAACGCCAGATACGCCGAGCAGCCCAGAATGGGGGTGTAGCTCAGTGCTTCTGAAAAGCCCACCGGGATGTAGATGAGCAGGATGGAGAAGGTGTTCACGTTGAACACCTCGCCCAGAGACGGGATGCTGTCATAGGCAGCCAGCACCACAAAGGGCAGCGCCACCATGTAAATAAGGACGATCAGGGTGCCCACGCGTCCCCAGCGGTGCGCCCAGCTCTGGAAGGAGTCCATTTTGGTTTCAGTCTTTGCTTTACTCATGTCCGTTTCCCTCCTTAACCGAAGATCCGTACCCATGCCAGCGACGAGACAAGGCCGCCCAGCATGGAAAATGCCATCACAAAGTTATTGAGCCATGCAAGACCCGGGCGCTTTGCCAGCACACCCACACCAATGGCGATCACAAGACCGGTGATCATAACGGCAGCCTGCACATTATCGGTGAACAGCAGGATGGGGATGTACACCGAGAACATCACCAGCATAAACACACCGGACAGCACGTTTTTCCAAGTGCTGCCGCCGCTTTCGGCTGCAGAGCGGTCCACGCTTTTGCACAGCTTTTTGCCAAAGGGCAGCAGGATCAGAAAGCCGCTCAGCATACCCACGCTCATCAGGATCATCACCACGCCAAACTGCCGTCCGGTGGCGCTTTCCAGCATTTCTGCAGAGGATGCGTAGCCCAGCACCTGCGCAATGGAGCTGGAGATCATGGTTTCATACGAGAGCGAGCCGATGACCGACAGCCGCCACCAAGCCCACACGCTGCCCAGCACCGCAATGAGCACGAACAGGCCCACCACGATGGAAAGGCTGGGCACAACGGAAAAAATAAGGCTGGATTTGATCACGTTGCTCAGTTCCTTGCGTGTGATGCCCAGCTCCAGACAGTGGTCGTAGGCCTTTTTGAGATAGACCAGCGAGAATGCGGAAATATACAAAAGACCGCCGAGGATGTCTCCCAAAACGGGAAGCATCCTCGGCGGTATTCGTTTAGCGAGTGTATTGCGGTCTGCAAGCATCCTTATGCAAAGCTTTCTGTCCGCATCAAAGATATTTCTGGATGGTCGGCACAAGGATGTTTATATTGATCGGCTTTGCAACATGGTCGTTCATCCCGGCATCCAGCGCCGCCTGTTTATCTTCGGAGAAGGCATTTGCAGTCATAGCGATGATGGGGATGTCTGCCTTTTGGGGGCCGTCCATCTGCCGTATCTTTTTTGCCGCATCGTAGCCGTTCATCACCGGCATCTGGATATCCATAAGGATCAGCCGGTAAGTTCCGTTCGCAGCCTTTTCCAGCATATCCACGCATTCCACGCCATCTTTTGCGCGGTCTACCGTGCAGCCCTCTTCCTGCAGCAGTTCGGTGGCGATCTCTGCATTCAGGTCGTTGTCCTCGGTCAGCAGGATCTTTACACCGCACAGGCTCTTTTCGTCCGAAGGAGTGGTCTCTCGTTTCGCCTGTGTTTCCTCCTGCGAGGCAATGCGGCTGGGAATGGTGACAGTAAATGTGGAGCCCACACCGATCTTGCTCTCCACTTCCACGGTGCCGCTCATCAACCCGACCAGCTTTTTCACGATGCCCATTCCGATGCCGCTGCCCTCCACCTTGCTGACGGTGGAGGTGCGCTCTCGTTCAAAGGGCTCAAAGATATGCTTCTGGAACTCCTGCGACATTCCGATGCCGTTATCGGCAACCGTGATCACCGTATTGCACCAGCCCTCTTTTTCGCCGGGCTTCTGCGTGATATCACAGCAGATCGTGCCGCAGGCACCGGTGTATTTGACCGCGTTGCTGACAAGGTTCGTGCACACCTCGGTCAGGTGCGGGATATCCGCATAGACATACGGATACAGCAGCTGTGTCGTCACCATAAGCGTCTGCCCCTTGCTGTCTGCCTGATTCTGGAATATCGCAATGCAGTTGCGGAAATCTTTTTCGATATCCGAAACAGAATATTCGATCTCCGTTTTGTCGTTTTCAATGCGGGCAAGATCCAGCACATTGTTCAGCAGCATCAGCAGGTTCTGTCCGCATACCTGAATATTCTCCATGTATTTTTCCAGCTTTGCAGGGTCGTCCAGATGCCGGGAGGCAAGGTCTGCATAGCCGATAATGGCGTTCATGGGGGTGCGGATATCATGGGACATATTGAACAGGAAGGTGGATTTGGCGCGGTTCGCGCTCTCTGCTTTTTCCACAGCGACCTGCAGTTTTGCATTCAGTTCCTGCGTATCGTTTGCGGCTTTCCTTGCAGCAGCTTCGGCTTTACGCGCCTTCTGGAGCAGCATCAAAATCGTGAGCAGAACAACTGCAACAGCAATGCTGCTGATCAGCATAACCATAAAGAAGTTATCCTTTATAAAATCGCTCAGGGTAACCTTCCGCGCGGAGCTCTTATACATCGCAAGCGCGCCGGCAAGCATATTAACAGGCATTGCCTTGATCGTTTTGTTCAGGATGGACAACAGGCTGCGGTTTCCGCTATTGACCGCAAAGCAGGATCTTACAGGGTTTACCAGCGGAACGCTGTAAAAGCTGTATTTCTTGCTGTATTTATTCTCACTGCTGATCCCGGTAACAAAGCAATCCGCCTGTCCGTCTTTGACCAGCTTTGCGGCATCCTCCTGTGTATCGCAGTCCACGATCTCCCACTGCGGATAATAAAACGCAAGGTACTTTTTCAGGGAGAGTTTGTTTTGGGGAACGGCAATGCGGTTTACATTGTTTTCGTTAAAGTACTGTTTGTTCGTGACCGCCATCAGGTTGAAGGTCCACGTTGTGTTGGTACGGGCAATGTGATACTCTTCCGCCAGATTGGGGTTCTGGTCGCAATGGAAGATCATGTCGATCTCGCCCGATTTCAGCGCATCCAGTTCTGCTTCCTTGCTGTCATAGCCGACCAGATGGAATTCCAGTTCCTGATTGCCCAGACAATCTGCTGCAAACAGAATATAATCCGTGATTGCCCCGGTAAGCTTCCCGGTGGCAGGGTCAAAGGTGCTGACGCCGCTGTCGCTCGTCAGAAAGCCCATCCTGATCGCGCCATGCTCTGTGAGCCACGCCTTTTCCTCCCCCGTAAGGATGGGCGTATAATCCATTGAGAAATATCTTTTGTACAGATCTGCCGTATAAAAAGGAGCCTCGTCCTCCACCGCGCGCATCGCACTGTCCAGTTCTTCCTTGAGATCAGGCCGGTTTTTGTTGATCGCATAGTAGATGCCGGATTCTCCCACACGGGTTATGGTCGAGATGCCACGCTCTGCCCAGAAGGATTCTTCCAGCGAAACAAAGCAGTCGATCTCGTGGTTTGCCAGTTTTTGCTTTACATCCTCGTTGTTGGAGACGTTGACGTGTTCCGTTTTCAGGCCGTATTTTTCTTCCCATTCGGTCAGCATCACTTCCGGTTCCGTTCCCATCAGAACGCCGATTTTTTTGCCGTTCAGCGTTTTGAAATCGGAGGCGGAGATGTCTGCGCGTGAGAGATCGGCGTAGAGGTAATATTTTTCCACTCCCATCGGCTCGTCTGAAAACAGCATCTCCCCGGCGCGGTCCTCCGTATAGGAAATATCGCCCATGATGTCGATCTCGCCGTTTTCGAGCTTTTCAAAGCAGTCTGACCAGTCGCAGGTCACATACTCGAACTGCCAGCCCGTATAGCCGGATAAGGTCTCCAGCAATTCGTAGCCGTAGCCTTTTCTTGCGCCTTTCTCGTTGACATAGTTGAAAGTATCCTCAAACGAGCCGACACTGACGACCTTTGCAGGGGCAGTCTCTGCGGCAGCTTTCACAGGGAGCACGGCTGACAGCAACAGCAGCAGGCTCAGCATCACACAGGCGCTTTTCCGCATCAAGGTCTGCATGGTTTCGCTCATTCCAGAGTTTTTCATTTTATCCAATCTTTCTCCGCCCCAGACGGTCTCATTCCGGCTTTATTTTCACTTCACCGATTTCAGGAAAGTGCTTGCAATATCATTCTCGTTCTGCTGTCAGCAGCTTTTTTGAATATATACCATTACCATTATATAGTAACATTATAACAAAAGCGTTTCAAGAATTTTTTCGTAAAGAGCACTTATTTTTACGACACGCGTTTATCCCTTACCGGCAAAAAGCCGTTCCCTCAAAAATACTGCGATGACGATAAAAAAGCGAGCAGCCTTTTTCAGGTCGCCCGCTTATGGAAAGCTATCTGTTATAAAGCAGTTCTCCCCTTCCTGCGCCGTCAGGGGAAGGGGCATATTGTGAACATCAGCTCTGTTGCCGCCGTAGCGCACATTCCATTCCAGACCTTCTACTCTGCAAGCAAAGCTGCCGTTTCTTCTTACTCTTACGCTCTGGCAAACGAAGTCAAGCCCTATGGCATCCATGTTACCGTTGTAGAGTTGGGAGACATCTGCACCGGATTTACAAAAGCACGCCAGAAAAGTATTCTCGGCGATGATGAATATGGCGGACGCATCTCCCGGAGCGTCAGTCAGATGGAGCACGACGAGCAAAACGGCATGGACCCGGCAGACATCGGACGGTACATTGCCGGCATTGTGGAGAAAAAGAAACCCGCCGTCGTTTATGTTGCCGGTGCACAGTATAAATTCCTGAGCCTGCTGTGCAAGCTTCTGCCCGCTGCTGCGCGCGGAAAGATCGTAGGGAAAATATACGGGTAACAGGCGCAGCGCTCCGCAAAGTATATCTTGACAAAGTTTCCAGAATATCGTATTATCTCCCCAGAAAAGTCGCCAACGGGCGGTTTTTCATAAGACAGGAAGTTAGTTATCACTAACATTTAAGATCTTCGTTTTGAAACTGTGACGGAGACGCTCGCTTTGCACTGCCGTTCAGCAACACAAAAAATCAACAGGAGAAGATGATGAAAAAACTCTTAAAAGCATTCTGGATCGTACTGGGCTTTCTTTGCATGGTTCTGGGCACCGTAGGGATCGTGCTCCCCATTCTGCCCACCGTCCCCTTCTACATGGCAACCCTGCTCTGCTTTGCGAAAAGCTCCCAAAAACTGCACGATTGGTTCGTAGGTACGAACTTATATAAAAAACATCTGGACAGCTTCGTTCAGAAAAAAGCCATGACCGCCGGAACAAAATGCAAGATCATCGCAATGGTCACCGCTGTTATGGCCATCGGCTTTCTTTGCATGAAAAATGCGCCCATCGGCAGGGTCTGCATTGCCGTGGTGTGGGTCTGCCATTTGTTGTACTTCACCCTGCGGGTCAAGACCATAAAGCCTGCGGAACAGAAACCGGAGAACGCAGAGTAATTGCCTTCCACTGGGGCATTCATGTTCCGCTTCGCTCTACAAACGCGAAGTTATCACTCTGGCAATTCCATTTCATCATTCATTTTTACAAATCCATACTTTTCATACAATGGTCGTCCCATCTCAGTTGCTTCTAATGAAATAGCTGTAATACCCTTGCTTTTAGTATCTCTAATCAGCATATCTAATGTTTTATAAGCAATTCCCAGTCTTCGATATTCAGGATCAGTATACATATTCATGATATAAGCCTTGTTTCCATTTGGATTGTGGTAAGTCGGCATTACTTGAAAAAAACTAACACCACCAGCCCCTACAAAACGATTTCCGTCAAAAACCAAATATGCAATATGAGAGCCGTCACAAAGCGCTTTTTGATAATAATTATAGGATCGTCTTTCAACTTCGCTCATATCCGTATCAGCAGAAAGTTTATTAGCCGCTCTTAACACCTCTATTCTCGTTTTTGTCAATATATCGATATCTTCAAGCGTTGCTCTCTTATATTTTAAATTCATATCGTGTTCTCTCCCGCAATTCCTAGTTTTCCCACTCAGTATATCACGCTTTTCGTTCTTATTTTATCTGCGGTGTATCCTTTCGCTGCCGGGTGGATCTCAGATATTCCAGCAGCGTCTGGCTCACCACCGAGCTTGCCGTCTTGGAAAACGCCAGCCCCAGCGTCCGGCAGCAGGCAGGCTCCAGCGGGCGGGACACCACACCGGGGCAGCCGAATGCCTGCATCACCAGCTCCTGCGAGATGGTCACGCCCAGCCCGCTGCGCACGAAGGCCATGATGAGGGTATCGTCCCGGAAGCTGTATGCAATATTCGGCTTCACCGGGCACTTGAGCATCAGGTGCTGGATATCGTTGTCGCAGCCGGGGGTTTCGATGATAAGCGGAGTCTGAAACAGCTGCGGCAGGGTCACACTGGGCTGTGCAGCCAGCGGATGCCCCTCCGGGAACACAGCACACAGCGGGTCATCCCAGAGCGGGTAGAATTTCAGGTCGTCTGCCACAATGGACGAGAGAAAACCGCAGTCCACCTGTCCACGGATGATCCATTCCCGGATCTCATCATAGTTGCCGTCCAGAATTTCGATCTTCACCTTCGGGTAATGCTCCTTGAAATAGTGCACGACTTCCGGCATCCAAAGGGTGGTGATGCTGGAAATGCTGCCCACCCGCAGTTTGCCCTCCACCTTGTGGTTGATGTTGAACGCCGCCTGCCGCAGCCGGGTCTTCTGGTTTGCCAGTTCCCGGATGTAGGGCAAAAGACGTGTTCCGTTATCGGTCAGGGTCACGCCCCGGTTGATGCGGGCGAACAGCTGCACCCCCAGTTCTTCTTCCAGCCCCGCCATCATCTGGCTGATGCCGGATTGGGTATAGTTCAGTGCCTCCGCTGCTTTGGAAAAACTGCCCGTTTCGCATACCTTCAAAAATATCTCGTATCGGTCTTTCTGTTCCCGCATCGCAAATGCTCCATAAGTAAAATTTATAGGTCGTAGTAATTTTATTGTGTTTACTGATATGATACTTCATGTTATCCTATATTACAATAGTTCGTCGCAAGATAAACAAGATGCCTGCTCCAAGCAGCATCTTTTGCGACACGCAATCCAGCCGTTGTTGCCAACGAATCAAAATGCTGGATTGCAGTTAGGATAGGAGTTTGAGAATCATGGAAAAGAAAGCAAGCAATTTCTCCGGACAAATCGGATTTGTCCTTGCTGCCGCCGGAAGTGCGGTGGGTGTCGGCAACCTGTGGCGGTTTCCGTACCTTGCCGCAAAGGATGGCGGCGGTTTGTTTTTGCTGGTGTATCTGGTGCTGGTGCTGACCTTTGGCTTCACCCTGCTCACCTCGGATATCGCCATCGGACGCCGCACCAAGCAGAGTGCCATCCGCGCCTACGAGACCATGCGCCCCAAGTGGAAATTTCTCGGCATCCTCACCTTTCTGGTGCCGGTTCTGATCATGACCTACTACGCCGTCATCGGCGGGTGGATCACGAAATATGCGGTGGTCTACCTCACCGGGCAGTCTGCTGCCGCTGCCGAGGACGGCTATTTCACCAGCTTTATCACCTCGCCGGTGTCGCCCGTGGTGTTCGCTCTGCTGTTCATGGGCGTGACGGCTTTCATCGTGTACAACGGCGTGGAGGGCGGCATTGAGCGGGTGTCCCGCTATATGATGCCCATTTTGCTGGTGCTGGTGGTCGTGATCGCGGGCTACGCCCTCACCCTGCGCCACGAGGACGCCTCCGGGCAGATGCGCACCGGTCTGGAAGGTCTGCGCTACTACCTGACCCCGCATATGGAAGGGCTGACCGTCAGCCGCTTTTTGCAGATTTTGCTGGACGCCATGAGCCAGCTGTTCTTCTCTCTCAGCGTGTCCATGGGTATTATGATCACCTACGGTTCCTACGTCAAACCGGACGTAGACCTGAACAAGGCGGTGAATCAGATCGAGATTTTTGATACCGGCGTGGCTCTGCTGGCCGGTGCTATGATCATCCCCGCCGTGTATGTGTTCTCCGGCACCGAGGGCATGAGCGCAGGCCCCAGCCTGATGTTCGTCTCTCTGCCCAAGGTGTTTGCCGCCATGGGCAAGGCCGGTACTTTCGTGGGCATCCTGTTCTTCGTCACCGCTATTTTTGCCACCCTGACCTCCTGCATCTCGGTGCTGGAATCCATCACCGCCAACTGCATGGAGATCTTCCACTCGGGCCGCAAAAAGACGGTGCTTGTGCTGGCGGTCATTTATCTGGCCGCTTCCGCCATCATTGCGCTGGGTTACAGCATTTTCTATTTTGAGGTACAGCTGCCCAACGGCTCTGCGGCTCAGCTGCTGGATATCATGGACTACGTCAGCAACAGCGTCATGATGCCTTTCATTGCCCTGCTGTCCACCATCCTGATCGGCTGGGTCATGACGCCGGATTATGTCATTGACGAGATGCAGCGGGGCGGCGAGACCTTCCGCCGCAAGAAGCTCTACCGGGTGATGATCCGCTATGTTACCCCGGTGATGATGCTGGTGCTGTTTTTGCAGTCCACCGGGATCCTTGCTTAAAAGGCTACTCTTCCATGTATCAGGACGTAAACTTCTGTATTCCCACGGAAATTGACGCCATTGAGGGTGCGTATAAGTATCGGAAAGACTAAGTATACCAATTTTAGCGGATGGTTCTGCGGAGCCATCCGTTTTTTCTTGCTCAAATCGCGTTTTTTCTGTTTTCTCTTGACGATGCCCCGCTAATGGAGTAGGATGGTGCTGCAAAAATGAATTGCAAAAGCTGCTGTTCTGAAATACCAAAAAGGCCGTCCGGCACCGCATCAGGACTGCCTTTGCAACTATAAGGATGTGTCTCTATGAAACTCAAACAATTTCTCCAGCAGGAAACGGTTCTCACCGCAGCCGCTGTTCTGGCCGTTGTCTCCGCCTTCTTTGTTCCGCCGGATGTGCAGTATATCGGCTACATCGACCTGCGCACACTGGCGATTTTGTTTTCCCTGATGACGGTCATGGCCGGGCTGCGGCGGCAAGGCTTTTTTGATGGGCTGGGACGCACATTGCTGTCCCGCACTCACAGCACCTTTCAGCTGACGATGGTATTGGTCGGGCTGTGCTTTTTCGGAAGTATGTTCATCACCAACGATGTTTCCCTGCTGACCTTCGTTCCCTTTACATTCGTGGTCTTGAACCGTCTGGGAGCAGATGTCCGCCGCGCTCTTCTGATCCCGGTGGTCTGTATGCAGACCGTTGCGGCAAACCTTGGCAGTATGCTGACTCCCATCGGCAACCCGCAGAACCTCTATCTTTACGGAAAAAGCGGCATGAGCATCGGAGGCTTTGTGCTTCTTATGCTGCCCTACACCCTGGTCTCTCTGCTCCTGCTGCTGGCTTGGGCAGCAATGGTCTGCTGGAAAACCTCTGCCGCCCTCTCCGTGGACGAGCTTGTTTCTTCCTCTGCATCTCAGGGAGATCAGAAAATCATCTTGCTGTATCTGGTGTTGTTTGCCGTTTGCCTGCTGTCCGTGATCCGGGTGCTGCCCTATGGCATTGCCTTTGCCGCTGTGCTCGTCTGCGCCCTTTTTGCTGACCCACGCACCTTGCGGACGGTGGACTATTCCCTGCTTCTGACCTTTGTAGCTTTTTTCATCTTCATTGGCAATCTTGGCCGCATTCCCGCTTTCTCCGGCTGGCTGCAGGAGTTTTTGACCGGTCGGGAAGTTCTGGTAGCGGTTCTTGCTTCGCAGGTCACCAGCAATGTTCCCGCTGCCCTGCTGCTGTCCGGGTTCACGGCAGAGACACAAGCCCTCATTATCGGCACCAATCTGGGAGGTCTTGGCACTCTGATTGCATCCATGGCCAGTCTTATTTCCTACCGGCAGATCGCACGGGAGCTGCCACAGGGGAAGAGACAGTATTTCGGGCTGTTCACCCTGTCCAATCTGATTTTCCTTGCGATTCTGCTGGGCGTGTGGTTTTTGCTCCGCTGAGCGTGGCAGATGACTTATGGTTTTTCTATAAAGCGAAAAAAGGGCGTTCTGTCACGGACGAAGGTCCGGGCAGAACTCCCTTTGGTTTTACCGTATGCACCAGCGGATGAACCGTTTTGTTTTTTCTTTATTGCGCCGCCGTCCTTTCCTCACACTGTCCCGTTTGCTTTGGTCGGCTCCGGGTACCTGATCAAATCATACAGCTTGCCAAATGCACCAAGATCGTGCATCCCGGCAAGTTCCATGCCCAGATGCACATATTTGTCGCACTTACTTTTGGCATCCGTTTCCAGAATCACCGGCACGCCCAGCCGGTCGCCCTCGGCAAATGCAAAGTTCAGCACCTTGCGCATATAACCCTGCCCCTGATATTTCTCCCGCACACAGACAAGGCCAACGAAAATATAAGGCTTCTTTTCCCTGTCCATGCGGTCTTGCAGGGAAGCGCCGCCCCGCTTGATGGCGATTCCAAACCGTAGAAGGCGCTTCAGAGTAGAGTTGTGCAGCATTCCGCAGGCAATGGGCCACATGGTCTTGAGCCCCATCTTCTCCTTCGGCAGCTTGTAGGCGATATAGCCCTCGCCCCGCTCGCTGGTGGTGTGCAGAAAGCCGCCCCGCAGCACCCCGCGCACATAAGCGCAGATATAGTTTGCCGTGGCTTCTTTCCCGGAAAAGGCAGCGGACATTCCTGTTTCCTCTCCATAGTCATAATAGCCGAAGGCATGGCCGATATCACGGATGGATTTCTCGTCTAATGTTGTAACTTTCATTGTATTTCACTTTCCTGATTCTGCTGCGCATCTGCCACTGTCTCGCCGTCTGCCAGAAAGTGCTCCATGCCAATATATCTCCCCGCTATTATCGAACCTTCATGCAAAAATCACAGCGGTCATTGCCGCGCCCCAGCGTCATGCTTCTCTCCCAGATCAGCTTCGGATGCAGGCCGGTATAGCTGATGTCATCACTGTCGCAAAAGCAGCGGCACAGCTCCGGGCAGTCGTATTCTGCACAGGTGTCGTGATAGGGACACTTCATCATATCCACACGCCAGATGCCGTTGCCGGTCTGCAGCTCTTTTGGGTCAAAGCCCGCCGCCGGGCCGAAAACGCTCCGGGTGGATTTGACGAAAACACCGGGAACAAGGCGGTAAAGCCCCGGTATGTGCAGCAGGGCGGCAAGCTGTTTGTGGCTCGTTCTCGCCAAGCGCTCCACATAGCCGTGAACGGTTTGCAGTGCTTCCTCTTTCGGCATGACCCGCTGTAAGGTCTCGTAGGCCGCAATGCCCGGTAAGATCTGCCGCTTGAGGTGGTACTGCTTTTCCTTGCTTGCACCTGCATTTTCAGCCAGCAGCGCACTCAGGCGTGCATCAAAAGCGGCGTTCAGCTGCTTTGCCTGCGTGGGAAAGCGCTGTGCCGCAGTCTCCCGGAAGTCACGGGAAAGATAAGTCTCCTTCATCGTCTGACCTCCACCTCTTTTAACTCTCCGCTTTTTGTCATTTCTCGCAGGAGAACCAGTCCAAGCGCCAGAACCAGCAGGTGCCCGGTGGATTCCGTTCCGTGGTCGATCTGATTAAGCGGCCACGGCAGAAGCGTGAACAGATTGCCCACGATCCCGGCAAAGGCGATAGGATTGCAGAGGGACGCCAGTATCCGCTGTCCTGTGCTTTTCAATGGGAGCATTCGCTTCCAGATCAGCACGAGCATCACGATGGAAAGCAGCACATCGCAGAGAATATACGATGCCAGCAGCGGCGCGGCATTGCAGTAAAACACCTTGTTGGCAATTTCAGCCGCCGCCCGCATATCGTCGTATTGCACAAAGGTAAACTTAAAGATCAGTGCCACATTCATAAACATGGCGTGGACATAACCCCAGCAGACCGTACCGGTGAGATATGCAGCCTGAAACATCTTGACCCACTTCCGCTGTTTCGGTTGGGAGAGATGCCGCTTCAGGAGTTTCCACATCTGGTGAAAGCCGATGTAATAAAGTGCTGTTCCCAGCACGCCGCAGATAATGCTGAGCACCATGCGCCATGTCGCCATATCGAGATAGGCTACCTTGACCATCAGCCCAATGGATTCTGTGCTTTGGCTTTTCCCGGTCGCCGAAAACAAAAAGTCGCCAATCACATAGAGCAAGCAACCGACCATACCCGCGACGATTGCTTTCTTCTCTTTACTCACATTCATGATCGCACCTCATTTCTGTGCTGTGATGCACAGCCAGCCCTTTTTATTTTTGTGGTTCTGAACCCTGCCAAAGCCTGCTTGCTCCAGATACACTTTCAGATCAGCATCCGTATAGATGGTCATACCGTTAATGATTTTCGTCCATTTGTCGTCTTTTGTTGTTTCGCCGTTTGCTTCGTTACAGATGAAAAAGGTTCCGCCGGGCTTCAGCACCCGATAGACCTCTCTGAAATTCTGCACAAGTTCCGGCCAGAAATAGACCGTTTCAAAGGCGGTCACCACATCAAACTGCTCCGCTTCAAACGGTAACTCTGCCACACTTGCCTGCTGCACAGCACACCGCCCTGCCGCAATGGCACTGGCATTGACTTTTCGCGCTTTTTCCACGCTGACGGCTGAGTAGTCGATACCCTGCACCTTGCCGTTGGGACAAAGTTTCAACATCGTTTTGATGTTCGCCCCACCGCCGCAGCCGCAGTCCAGCACCATAGCATCCGGGGCAGGCTGCAAAAAATGCAATCCCCACGCTGCCATTGCGCTGTGCCCAAAGTTCATCATAGCAACCATGATCTTCCCACCAAGACCTACGGGCTTGCGGGTGTTTTCAAAAAAGGACATAGCCCTACCCTCTTTCTGTTTACCATTCACAATGCAATGCTTTTTACCAGATGCGCCCACTGCTCCGAGTGACAGACCGGCAATTCTTGTGTCACAAGTTAGATAGCGCTAACTTTCAATCCTATAAAAAGCCGCTTTTCAGCGGTCTCTCTGCCAAAATAATACGCCCTGCTGCTGTCTCTGTCAAGAAGTTTCGGCATTTTCGGAGATTTTGAAGTAGATTTCGCTTTCGGAATTCCTCAACCATCACCCCAGTGCCACATCCAGCACCATCATCACGCTGAAGCCCACCGTAAAAACACCGTGCCAACGTTGGAGTTCTGTCCCTGCGACATTTCCGGGATCAGCTCTTCCACCACCACATACAGCATGGCTCCGGCAAAAAGGGAGTTCTGTCACGGACGAAGGTCCGGGCAGAACTCCCTTTGCGTTTATTATATGATGCCTTATTCGCCTTCCGGCTCCTTGCAGACATCCACCCAGCCCTCGGCTCCGACGGCGGCTTCCAGCTCCTGCAAGGTCAGCTTGACGGCGGTGTGTCCGTTGCCCGCTGCCGGGTAGACGGTGTCGAACTTGCGCAGGCTCTCGTCCAGATAGACCGCCACGCCCTCGTTCACCCCAAAGGGGCACACGCCGCCGGGCGCATGACCCACATAGGTCTCCACCTCATCGTAGGGGATCATTTTAGCCTTCATGTGGAACAGGCTCTTGTACTTGTGGTTGTCCAGCTTTGCCGTGCCCTCGGTGACGATGAGCACCGGCTTTCCGCCCTGCAAAACCGACAGCGTTTTTGCGATGCTGGCAGGCTCCACGCCCAATGCGTGGGCTGCTTCGGCCACGGTTGCCGAGGACTCGCTCAGCACAATGACATGGTCTCCCAAGCCTTTTTCTTCCAGATCTGCTTTTGCTTTTTCAAAGGACATTTTCCCACTTCTCCGCTCTTATTCGGTAATGGCCCAAACCCGTGCGGGCAGACCAGTTGCACCTTCAATGCGGGGATAAGAAACGATGACTACCGCACCGGCAGGCTGAACTTTATCCAAATTTGCAAGCACCTCCACCTGCAGCTTGTCGTTGTCCAGAACATAGCGCTCGCAGGCAAGGTCGCCCTTTTCCTCCGCCACCGCAGAGGAATCGGTATCCAGCGTTTCGTGGCCGTTGGCGGCGGCGTTGCGCACCTTGTAGATATACTCCAATGCTTCCAGCGACCAGCCGGGGGCATTTTCTTTGCCCTCTGCGTCGATGCCGGACAGCGCATCCATATCCGGCCACTTCTTGTACCAGTCGCTGCGCAGAGCCACCAGCGCACCATCCGGGATGGGGCCGTACTTTGCTTCATAGGCCTTGATGTCCTCCACCGTCACGGCGTAGCGGGGGTCTTTCTTGGCCTGCTCGGAAATATCGATGACCACCAGCGGGAAAATCAGGTCATTCACATCGTACTTTTCGGACAGCGCTTTGCCCTTGATGAAGTGACCCGGGAAGTCGATATGGGTACCAAACTGTCCGGGGAATTTGAAGGTCTGGATCAGGCATTCCAGTTCCGGCTTGCCCCAGTCCCACACGGTCTTTGCCAGCTCCACAGAGCCTTCCGGGATACCGGACCAGTAGGGGCTTTCGTTGTTCAGCGAGTGAGAAAGTTCCACCCAGCGATATTTCTTAGCGTCTTTCAGTGCATTCCACAGTTTATAATCAGCCATTGTCGGTTCTCCTTTTATTGTGACGATGTATGTTCGGGCACTTCTCCCAGACAACGGCATCTTCCTGTTTTTTCTCAGTCTGTCTGCCGGAAATTTGTCTGGGAGCAGCGCATTCGCCCGGGCAGTCTGTGCCGGGCATCTGTTGTACGTTTCATCTGCCTGTGCTCCCTTCCTTGTGTTGGGGATAGTATAAACCCATTTTCGCACCATGTCAATAGGTTTATTCTTTCAAAGACAAATCTGCCATTTCGTCAACCGGTTGCCCACTGCCGGGGCCCCCTTAATTTCATACGTCCTGCTTCTTTTCCAGTGCTTCAAAGTGATACCGGGGCTTCCCTTTGCTCTTTCTGCCGTACTCGATGGCTTCTTTCGGGCAATAGCAGATGCACGCCATGCAGTGGGTGCAGTTTTTGCCCCAGACCGGTTTGCCGTTTTCCAGATGGATGTTGTTCAGCGGGCACAGCTCCACGCACTTACCGCAGCCGATGCAGGCATCCGTTGCCCGGAAGGCATCGGCTTTTACAAAAAAGCGATAGAACACCGGGTTCACCGGGCCGCTCATAAAGCGGTCGTAGAGGTTTTCTCTCGGCGGAGGAAATTCCTGTCCGGCTTTGAGCTGGGTCAGCACCTTTTGAAGTGCAGGCTCTGCCTGCTCCACGATGCTCCGGGCCTGCTCTTTTTGGGGTGCATTAAACATGGCAATGTAGTTTTCCGGCATGATGATCTGGGCAGTCCCCATATAATGCAGGTGTTTTTGCGCCGCAAGCTGCCGGTTATATTTTGCCGCATTGCCGATCTCGCTGCCGCAGTCCATCACAAACCAGATACGCTCTGCCCCGGTCAGCGCGGTCTTGCCCAGCCACTCCGACACCACCCGGGGGATACGCCATGCGTAGGTAGGCGTTACCAGCACCACGTCCCGCCCAGTCTGCACCGGGGCGGTATTCCCTGCCTTGATGCAGGCGTTCAGGTCGTAAAGCGGCATCTCCAACCCTTCGGCAATGCGCCGCGCCAGATACCGGCTGTTGCCGGTTCCCGTAAAATAAAGTACCATGGCTGCTCCTTCGTTTTTTGTGTGGTTTTCAGTTGCCTGTCTGCCCGGCAAACTGGAACTTGACACTTTGTATTTTTATTGAGAATACTCTTGAAACCATTTTGCAAAGCGTGATTTATTGAAAATAATGAATTTATATAGTTCTCCATTTTTCATATTAACTGTTGCAATTGGAAAGACTATCCACTTCCAAGAGATTTCTTTTATTTCCTGCATCGGCAAAACTAAATTTCTGTATTTTTTGCCAACTGTAAGCTTGTTTGTCTTGTAAGTAAGCGACTGACTGTCGAGGTACAGACCTCCTCCAACTATGCCATTGTGACACAAACTGCAAACAAAAGATTTCATAGAAACATCCCTCCATTAAATTCCAAGTTGTCGTTCTTAGTGTCCCATGGTTTTTGCACGCAAAAGACCCGCAGCAAGGTGCGTGCTTACACCTCGCCCGCAAACTTCATGCCCCAGCTCATGCGGATATCATACATCAGACGGGTCAGGGCAAGGCTGTCCTGCGGGGTGTAGCGGTCGCTGCCGGTACGCCCCAGCTTGACGCAGCGGCTTGCTTCCCGGATCTCGTACTCAAAGCCGTTGATGTCCACCGGGCAGTGGATGACCTCCGGCTCTTTGCCCTCCACTTCCAGCGTCATGGTCTCGGCGTGCTGGAAATCCGGCAGGAAAATACTGCCCTTGGTGCCAACGATGTGGGCATTGCGCTCCAGCTCCTGCCCGATGGTCTGGACCGACTCCGCCTTGCAGCCGCCGGGGTAGGTCAGCACAAGGCGGCTGTAATCGTCGGTGCCGTACTCGTTGATGTGAACCTCTTTGGTCTCCACCTTCTCCGGGTCCTGTCCGGTGAGGATGCGCAGAAAGCCCAGATTGTAGATACCGATATCCAGCAGCGCACCGCCGCCCAGACCGGAATCAAACTTGCGGTCCTTCCGGGCACCGGAGGCAACAAAGCCGTACTGACAGGTGATCTGCTTCAGCTCCCCGATGGTGCCAGCCGCAAGGATCTGGCGCAGGCGGTCGTACAGCGGCAGCAGCCAGATCCAGAATGCCTCCATGAGAAAGAGGTGCTTTTCCTCTGCCAGACGGTACAGCTGCTGCGCCTGTTCCGGGCTAATGGTAAAGGGCTTTTCGCACAAAACGTGCTTGCCCTGCTCCAAGCAGAGCTTGCAGTTTTCGTAATGCAGGGTGTTGGGGGTGGCGATATAGATGACCTCCACCTCCGGGTCGGCGGCAAGGGCTTCGTAGGAGTCATAGCAGCGAGGGATGCCGTACTGCTGTGCAAACGCCTGTGCGCTTTCCAGATGCCGTGAGCCCACGGCAACAAGCTGCTCTCCCTCTGCGCCCATCTGTTCCACCGTAGACGCAAATTTTTTGGCAATGGTGCCGGTCGCTAAAATTCCCCACTTCATAACGGTACCTCCCGGTTTATTACTTTGGATTCGTTGCGTTCAGTATACCATGATTTTCCCTTGCGGAAAAGATTCCCAAAAACAAAAATATCCCCGGAGGGCTTGTTCCAACTCTCCGGGGACAGATTCTATGCACCGGTATCTTTCATCTTGTTCCAAACATTCTCATCCATTATAATAGAGATAGAGAGAAGGTGCCAACATGAAACATCGCATTGTGACGGCTGCGCAGATGAAGGAAATCGAACGGGCCGGGGATGCCCACGGTCTGCCTTACCTGCAAATGATGGAAAACGCCGGGCTGGCTGCTTACGCCGAGCTGCAAAAGCAGTTCCCTCATCCCGGCAGGCTGCTGGTGGTCTGCGGAAAGGGCAACAACGGCGGCGATGGGTTTGTGATCGCCCGCGCCGCTGCAAAAGATAGCTGGAACGTAACCGTTCTTTTGGCTGAGAGCGAGCCGAAAACTGCTGACGCCATCCGCAATTTTGAGCGTCTGCACTCCCTGCCGGTGCACATCTGCGCCGACGGTTCTGTACTGGAAATGCAGCGCTTTGTTGCCGTTGTGGATGCCCTCTATGGCACCGGGTTCCATGGTGAACTGCGGCCTTCCGGTCTTGCTGCCTGCGGGCTGATGCGCCGTCTGCACAAGAGCGGTGCCTTTGTGCTGGCCGTAGACCTGCCCAGCGGCATCAATACGGATACCGGCGAGGTTGCCGAGGGTGCTGCTCATGCAGACCTGACCGTAACCTTCGACAGCTATAAGCCGCTGCATTTCGCAGAAACTTCTGCGCCGCTGTGCGGAAAAATCGTCTGCGCCGACATTGGCATCCGGGATGAATGGCACCCGGAGTTTTGACGAGGACTTGCCGCTGCGGTCAAGGATAAAAACAAGCTCTGTGAGATTCTTCTTCATAATAACGGTGTCATGCTTTCTTTCCACGGAAAAGCGTCTGCACGCAAAAAAGCTCCTGCTAGCATCAACCACTGGCAGGAGCCCGTTTATTTCTTACAGCTTCGTCATCCACAGACCATGCAGATTGCAGTAGGCGTAGACCGCCACCGGCTTTTCGCTGCCCAGCTCAAACACCGCCTTGGGTGCCTTCCCGGGGGCGAGGTAGCGGAGCTGTCCGCCGTTTTCGGTCTCCACAAAGAGCCACTGGATGTGGTGCACATCCACCATGGGGTGCTCCACTGCACCCACCGTGACGATGAGAGTGCTGCCGGAAAGCTCTGCCACCGGCAGATGCTTTTCGCCGCTGGCTTCCACCGTGTTGGGGAGCAGCTCCTTCATCTTTTCGCCGCAGCAGACCAGCGGAACGCCTGCGTTGTGGATGGTGGTGACCAGGTTGCCACAGTGCTCACAGATATAAAACTTTGCCTTCATATTCAAATCCTCCATCGGAATGTTGTTAGTGTTTTCTGTGACTATATGATAACATTTCCTAGTTAGATTTTCTGTGACCGGGTCACGCAAGACAGCCTTGTTCCGTGGGGATGCCCTCAGCTTCCCATGGCGAGGAGCACCAGCACGACTACCACCGCAATGGCGATGAGGCAGCCGCAGCCGCTGCCGTCTCCGCCACCGCCACCGCCGCCGCCGGACGAGCCGCCAAAGTTGCGGTTGAAGGCCGTCATGTACTGGGCATAGCCCGTGTCGCCTTTGCCAAAGTAGCCATAATCACCGTTTGCCATTGTGTTTTCCTCCGTCCGAAGTGTGTTTTGCTTCTTCTGAGGTCATTTTACTGAAAGAGCTGTCCTATAAACATCTCTTTCAGCATTTCTTGTCATCTCATTCTTCCCCGATGCCCAGATACACATCAATGTCCATGATGCCCTCCCCGCTGATTTCCACCAGATCTTCAAAGGGCACCACGGTGTCGCCCACTTGCAAGGTGCGGAACACCGGGTCGATGCGGTCTGCTTTTCCGGTCAGTGTGATGTAGTTGCCCACTGCTGGAATCTCCGGGTGGGCGGTGTCCTCCTTGAAGTACCGCACCGTGATGGTCATGCCCTTGGTGACCTGCATCAGCCGATCGGACAGCGCCGACATTTCTTCCTCGGTCAGACTGCGCTTGGGCACACGCTCGGTGCGCTGCTTTTCTGCGACAAGCTGCTCATCATAACCCCGCAGTGCTGCAAAGGGAGAGAAAATCTTTGCCCGGTTCTGCAAGGTCATGCGGGGATGCTTGCGAAGGGATTCTTCGGTCTGGGGGCGTTCCATCTCTATGATGTCCCCATACTTTTGGGCAGTCTCTTGTCCGATCTTGCTATTTTTGTAGTTTTCCATCCGAACCTCCCGCGCTGTGCCCGCCGATCTGCGCGTTGCGCTGGCGCATGGTGGCACCTTCCTCGTAGCTGCTGGCTTTCAGCACGGCGTTTTTGCCGTACTTGTTCTTGATGCCCAACATGGCTTGCTGGAGTTTTTTCTCCTTTTCCAGCTTCTTGGTGTCAGTGAAAAAGTCCACTTGATAGATACCCTCGTCCGGCGTGACCTTGTTGGCGTTGAGGGTGATGCGCCGCACCGTCAGCGCAGGGTTAGTAATGCGCTCAAACAGCTTTGCGCTTTCGTTGATGATGGTGCTGCCTAGATTGGTAGGAGCATCGAATCGGACGGTGCCGTGTGCCGCTTTGGGGATGATTCTGCCGTAGCGGTCGGTCTGGGTCAGACCACGGTAGCCGCCCTTGTCCACGTTCTCCCGGTCGTAGCCCACCTCCAAGGTGATGGATTCCGCCACCAGCTTCTTTTCCGTGAGCCGGAACATCAGAATTTCCGCCATCTCCCGGACGACGAGCTTGGCCTTATCGTTGGGGTAAGGGCAGGTCAGCACCTGTCCCTCACTGATGCTGTTGGTGCTGGGCTTGTAGCTTTTGATTTGTTCCATGCCGCAGGGTTCGTAGCCCCATGCGTGGTCGATGAGAATTTCCGCATCCACGCCAAAAATCTCATATAGCCGATCTTCCCCGTGGATGGAGAACCGTGCCAAGTCCCCCATCGTATAAATGCCGTGGGCTTCCAGCTTTTTCACTGTGCCGGGGCCGGTCATCCAGAAATCCGTCAGTGGTCTGTGGTTCCACAGCAGATACCGGTAGGACTGCTCGTTCAGCTCCGCAATGCGGACACCATCCTTGTCCGCAGGGATATGCTTTGCCACAATGTCCATGGCCAACTTTGCAAGGTAGAGATTGGTGCCGATGCCTGCCGTTGCGGTGATGCCGGTGTTGTACAGCACCTCCCGCACCATGGTCATGGCAAGTTCATGGGCGCTCATGTGGTAGTAGGGCAGATAGCCTGTCACATCAATGAAAACCTCGTCGATGGAGTAGGGGTAGATATCCGCCGGGGACACATATTTGAGGTAGGTCTTGTAGATCTGGGTGGACACATCCAGATACCGCTGCATCCGGGGCGGCGCAACAATGTAACTCAACCCCAGTGCAGGATCTGCGTTCAGGACGTTGGCATCGAAAGAGGTGCTGGTAAAGTGGTACTTGCCATCTTCTCCCCGGACTGCCTTTTTCTGCCGGATGGCAGTTTGCAGCCGCTGGGCGTTGACTTCTTTCACCCGCTGAACGGCTTCAAACAGCCGCGCTCTGCCGGGGATCTTGTAGGCTTTCAGAGAGGGCGACACCGCAAGGCAGATGGTCTTTTCGGTGCGGGAGGCATCCGCTACCACCAGATTGGTGGTCAGAGGGTCCAGATGGCGGTCCACGCACTCCACCGAGGCATAGAAACTTTTCAGGTCGATTGCCAGATAGGTGCGCTGCGCTGCCATGATTCAGCCCTCCTTTGCAAGAGCAACAACTATTTATCTTATTATAATAAATCTTTACGCTGTTTTCAAGATGGAACGCTATTTTATCTGTGATATAGACAACAAAAAAGAGTGGCAGCATTTCAAGCTGAAACGCTGTCACTCTGTAGGAACTGCGTAATGACTGACGATTATCCTTCTACTTTGACCGTAGCACGATCGCTCTTTGCGTTTCCATCCGCATCCAGCGTGATATGCACAAAATGTTCCGGCTTATCATAATCCTTTGTCTCGCCGTCATCGGTATAGTATTCATAGGATGCACCATCGGGAGCATAGGCAAGCAGACGCAGGTCTGTGAAGTCCACGTCGGCAACGCTCTGGATCTTTTTGCCGTCCTTGGCAAGGGGCAGAAGGTGTCCCTTGCGCATAAAGAACACCACTTCATCCAGCTCCACCGGAATGTAATGATGGCCTGCTGGCAGCACGCTGGTTTCGATGCGGTTGCTTTCGCTGCACTTTACCCGCACCTGCAGCATCTCCTCCGGCAGGTAAACATAACGCCCCCGGGCGTTTTGCTCATATACCGGGGCGATCAACAAGCTTTCACCGATCATCACCTCATCCTCCACCCGGCGGGCAAAGTCGTCCTCCGGGAAGGCGAACGCCAACGGCATACAGTACATGCCGTCGTGCAGGGCAGCTTTCATGTACTCGCTGTAAATGTAGGGCAGCAGCAGGTAGCGCAGCTGTAAAATACCGGCAAAGGCGGCCTTGTTCTTAAAGCGGTAGGGTTCCTGCCGGCGGGTGTCCTTGGCAGAGTGATTCCGCAGCAGCGGAGAGAAGATGCCCATGCCGTACCAGCGCAGCACCAGATCCTCTGTGGTATTGCTGCCAAAGCCGCCAATGTCGGGGCCTTCGTACAGGAAGCCGCACATATTCAGGGAGGGCATCATGCGCAGCGCAAGCAGAATGTGGCTCCACCAAGAATGGTTGTCGCCAGTCCAGATGCCGCCATACCGGTGCATCCCGATGCAGGCAGAACGAGAGTATATCAAAATGCGCTTGTCCGGCTCCAGCCGCTCAAAAGCCTCGCCTGCAGCACGGGTCATGTTATAACCAAAAAGATTATGTACAATGTCGTGCCGCATACGCCCCTGTTTGGTGTTGTGGTAGAACATCTTATAATCGTCTTCGTTGTTGGAAAGCTCTGCCACCATGCCGGTAAAAGCAGCAAAGCTGGAAATATCCAGGTTTTGCTTGCTGTATTCCCCAATTTTAGCAAAGGTCTTTTTCAGTCTTTCCTCTGCGTAGAAGATAGCAGGCTCGTTCATATCATTCCAGAAGCCCTCGATCCCCTGATCCAGCAGAACTTTATATTGACTGCCAAACCAAGCACGGGCTTCCGGGTTGAGCATATCGGGGAAGTGTACCCGTCCCGGCCACACACCGGCTACAAAGGGGGTGCCATCCTGATTCGTGCAGAAGTAGCCGTTTTTCACGCCTTCCTCGTACACATCATATCCCTCTTCGACCTTGACTGCTGCATCGATGATGGGGACAAGACGGATGCCCTGCGCTTTCATCTCGGCAGCAAAGTCTGCAAAACGCGGGAAGCGCTGCGCATCCACCGTAAAGTCCTTGTAACGCTCCATGTAATCAATGTCCAGAACCACAGCGTCCAGCGGCATATTATTGGCACGGTAATTTGCCGCCACCTCGCGGACCTCATCCTCGTTCATGTAGCTCCAGCGGCTCTGGGCGTTGCCAAAAGCCCATTTGGGCGGAATATAACTGCGCCCCACCAACTGGCGGAACTGGTGCACAATATCGATCAGGCTTTCGCCCTCAATGATGTAGAGATCGTAATTTTCCTCGGCCACCGTGATGCGTAAGGTATCCATGTCGGTGTAGCCGCAGTCAAAGGTGACCTTGCCCGGGTAGTCGATAAAAATGCCAAATGTATCCTTGCCGGACACGATCATAAAATTATAAGCACCGTACAGCGAGGATTTGCCCTCGGTATGGTTGCCGTCATCGGAGCATTTGCTTTCGTACACCCACCCACGCTTGTTGATACCACGGACGTTTTCGCCAAGACCATACAGAACATCCTGCGGTTCCATGGCATAGGAGAAACCATCCGGCTCCTTGGTCAAATAGGGTATCGTTTCCATCATGGGCAAAAAAGAACCCACTACACTTTCGGTATCAAACGGTTGACCGTATCGCTTTTTGTAGATCATAGTAAAATATCTCTCCTTTGTTTTTTAAATCGTCACAGTGTAAAACGAACCAACGTATTTTTGATGGACAATTATAGCAATTCAACTTTTTAATGCAACAGCAACAACGTTGAATTGCATATCGCAAATATGCTGTTGAATGTTGCGCTAATTTCTTGACTTGCGATAAGAAACTCTGACATTGGCTGGAACAATTGGGGCTTCAGCCTTATTTTCAACCCAATCGCTGCGGTTGTGCAGCTATTTCAATACAAGATCCTCGAAACGTGATGTTCCTGCTTGCCCAGATACAGCTCCACGATCATCCGTCCATTTTCGGTGTTGCAGAGGTCCTCTTTGCAATAGCCGCAAAGTTTTCCGTCTGCCTGCGCCACATAGCGGCGCAGCGGCTGCTGAAGCTCCTGCGGGATGCTGCTCCACGGGATCACATAGCTCATGCCGGTATCCCCCACATCCACGATGCAAGCCCGGTCGCTGTCCTCCTCCGATAAAATCAGTTCCACCTGAAACACATCCACAAAGGGTGCGCCCTGATACTGGGCTTTTTCCCGCCTGCGCTGGGTAGCAAACGTTGTGCCCTTAGCACATGAACGAAGGTAAAAGGAGCTGCTGAACGTGGATACGATCTATCTGCTGCCAGGTGAGGAACGTTGCGTTAATTTTCGAGATGCCAATGGAGTCCCGAAGGTACACTACACTTACTGTTCCATCCGTGGCAAACTTTTCAACTGCACCTGCTGCACAAAGGACGAAGCCCAGCGGCTGTGTGAAGATTGGCTCGAAAAACAGGACCGCTACTATATAAACTAAAGGACGTCGAGTATACTGTTCATTCTGTAGTCGGTTCATTGCAGTTTCAGTTTACAACAAAAAAATGAGATAGACAACCCCTTTTGGGGAAACCTATCTCATTTTTTCGTTGGGGCTATTTTGCAACAGTCCCCTTTATAACAACCCTGCCTTACAGTTTGGGAGAAACGCTTAGTGCTTCAGTTCCAGCAGCGCATCGCCCTGCTTTACGGCACCACTGGCTTTAGCCGCGACAGCGGCATAGTCATCAGTATTGCAGACAATGAGCGGCGTGGTCACGGGATATCCTTCGGCCTTAATGGCTTCCAGTTCAAAGCGGATCAACGGCTGGCCTTTCTTCACCTTGTCACCCTCGTTGACGAGGTAGGTAAAGTGCTTGCCACCCAGCTTGACCGTATCGATGCCGATGTGCATCAGCAGTTCGGCACCGTCAGCCGTAGTCATGCCCACGGCATGGTGGGTCTCAAAGGTGGAGGAGATCTCACCGTCAGCAGGTGCCACCAGTTCACCGTCGGTGGGCTCAACGGCAATGCCCTCCCCCAGTGCACCGCTGGCAAAGGCTTCATCCTTTACATCGGCCAGCGGCACTACAGTGCCGTTCAGGCAGGCAGACAGCACGGTATCCTTTGCTGCGGGAGCCGCCGGGGCGGGTGTTGCGGTCGCCGCCGGGGTCTTAGATGCATTTTCCAGATAATCCTCCAGCTTTGCCTTGATGACGGCCACCTTGGGGCCGTACACCACCTGCACACCGTTGCCCTTGCAGATCACGCCAGAGGCACCGGAGGCTTTGAGCACATCCTGTTTGACCAATGCCGCATCCTTGACGGTGCAGCGCAGGCGAGTGGCACAGCAGTCCACGTCGGACAGATTAGTGGCACCGCCCAGACCTTCTACGATCAGGGCGCTGACCGGATCATCCCCTGCGGGGGCGGTGCTGCCGGAAGCGGCGCTGCGGGCATTCACGTCCGCACGGGTGTACAGCTTGACTTCCTCGGCATCATCACGGCCCGGGGTCTTGTAGTCAAACTTGGAGATCATAAAGCGGAAAATGATGTAGTACAGTACAAAGTACACCGCACCGACCACGACCACCCACACCCAGTGGGTCTTGGCGTTGCCCTGCATCACACCGAACAGCACCAGGTCGATGAGACCGCCGGAGAAGGTCATGCCCACGCCCACATTCAGAATGTGCATCAGCATGAAGGACAGACCGGCCAGCACGCAGTGCACCGCGTACATGGGCAGTGCCACAAAGATAAAGGTAAACTCCAGCGGCTCGGTGATGCCGGTGAGGAAGGCGGTCAGGGCTGCGGAAAGCAGCAGGCCGCCTGCAACCTTTTTCTTTTCCGGCTTGGCGCACTGGTACATAGCCAGCGCCGCGCCGGGCAGACCGAACATCATAAAGGGGAACTTACCGGCCATGAAACGGGTAGCGCTGACCGAGAACACCGTGGTAGACTTGGAGGCCAGCTCGGCAAAGAAGATGTTCTGTGCGCCGGTCACGGTAACGCCATCGATGATGGCGGTGCCGCCCACAGCGGTCTGCCAGAACGGCATATAGAACACATGATGCAGTCCAAAGGGAATCAGCGCACGCTCCAGCAGGCCGTAAATAAAGGTGCCTGCGTAGCCGGAAGCCAGCACCAGTGCACCCAGCGCGGCAATACCGCTCTGCACCACCGGCCAGATATAGAACATGGCAATGCCGACCACCAGATACACGATGGAGCTGATGATGGGCACAAAGCGGGTGCCGCCAAAGAAGGCCAGCACCTGCGGCAGCTCGATCTTATAGAACTTGTTGTGCAGCGCCGCCACGCCCAGACCAACCACGATGCCGCCGAACACACCCATCTGCAGGGTGGTGATGCCCAGCATGGTGGTGGTGGAGTTGGCAGGCATTGCGTCCACGCCGCCTGCCGCGTTGATCATGGCCTGAATGGCCGTGTTCATAATGATATAGGCCACTGCGCCGGACAGGGCAGCCACCTCTTTTTCCTTCCGGGCCATGCCGATGGCCACGCCCATGGCGAACAGCAGCGCCAGATTGTTGAACACGGCGCTGCCGGTCTGGCTCATCACGTCCAGAATGGTGTAAATCAGGGTACCGGGGTGGATGACGCTGTTCAGGCCATAGGCCGCCAGCATGGTTTCGTTGGTGAACGAGCTGCCGATACCCAGCAGCAGGCCCGCTACAGGCAGCAGTGCAATGGGCAGCATAAAGCTGCGTCCCACGCGCTGCAGCACGCCAAAGATCTTGTCTTTCATCTTCAGTTCTCCTTTTCTCAAGTTCGTATCCAGCATATATATCCACACAGGAAAGACCTGTGGAGAATCAAAGGTGAAGCAAGAAAGCTTATTTCCCCATCCGAATCCGTTTCAGATGGATCGTAAGGAACACCAGTTCCTCGTCCGAAAGCTCCTTGTGCCAGGTGTTGCGCACATACTCCGCAATGCAGCAGGCGCATTTGTAGTGTTCGCTGCAATTGCGGGCGATCAGGGCGCGGAACACTTCGTCGTGGGTATCGTTTTCCTGCTCCTGTTTTCCTTGAAATACGCGCTGCGCAAAAAAGCGCAAATGCACTGTAAAGCGGCTGAAATCCAGTGCATCCCGGTCAAAATGGCAGTTGTAGAAGTATTCCACCACCTGCACGCAGCCATCCACAAAGCGAGTGACATCGTTCACCACGCTCATGGTGGTGTTGAGCTCTGCGTTGACGATGTGCAGCGCAATGAAGCCGCCCTCGTCGTCCGAAAGGACTGCATGGCAGCGCTGGCGGATGGCAGCAAGGCACTCCATGCCAAGGCAATACTCTTCCGGGTAGAATTCCCGAATGGGAGCCATCAGCGGGTTGGAAAAGCGAATCCCCTGTTCGCTGCGCTGAATGGCAAAGCTGATGTGGTCTGCCAGCGTGATGAGCAGGCTTTCGTTCAGTGGGTAGTTCACCCGGCTGCGGATCATTGCCACCAGCTCGTCGGTGAGCAGCAGATGCTCATAGGGAATCTGTTCCAGAAGTTCCACCAACTTCTGTTGTACGGCAGGGCTGGTCATGCGGTAGCTGCGCTCCACGGTTTCAGCCTCGATTTTATAGCCAGGCTTAACACCAAAGCCCAGACCGCGCCCGGTGACGATCAGCTCACAGCCCGTGGGGTCCACCACGCGCAGAATGTTGTTGTTGATCGGTTTTTTGACGGTATATTGCATTGTTTCTCCTCCTCAGGTTGAAAAAGGCAATAAAAAAAGACCACTCTTGACACAGCAAACATACCGAAGGCTGAAACACGCTTTCGGCTTGTGCTATGCAGAGTTGGTCTAGCCCGCCAAACGGTAACAATCCAACGACGCTGCTCACGTACAATTTTCTTTTTTGTAATGCACGAACAAATTAAGCACTTGAATGGAAATTTATTCTATGCTTGATTACAATACCATATTCTTTGTGGAGTGTCAAGATAGAAGCGGCTTTCTTTTTCACTTTGTCAATTTTACCCAAACTCAGGTGATTTTTTACAGCAGATTGACAAGTAAGAGTATTCCTTGTACTGCCACAGGTCGGGGTCACGGGAATTGCGGCGCACACCCGTATCCGACACATCGAAAACGTAGTGCAGGCGCGGGAATCCGCTGGATTCATCCAGCAGAGCGATGCCCTTAGAGCCACGCCTGACATAGCGGTTCATTCGGTTTTATTCCAAACATCGTAGTCGGCGCAGGCGGTGGCATCGGGGCGCTGGGCAAGGGCAAGATATTCTTCGGTTTTGCTTGGCATAGCGTTCCTCCCTTCAAGTTCATGGTAAAGAAAAAGCGAGCGACCTTTTCAGATCACTCGCTATGGAATCTATTTTTTTGTGTTTTGCGGCAAGCTTTTCCTTTATACGCCAAACACCGTTTTCGTCAGTCGGATGCCTGCCGCCGTTTTCATGGTATGCTCCATAAAAGATTGAATCGCCTGCCGGCTGTACCCGCTTTCGGATGCATTGACGATATAATCCGCTTCGATCAGGATCTGGTAGTCGATGCCGTCGATCTGCGCCGGGCTGTGGTGATGCCCCACCAGATAAGCCACCCTATCAATTTGTGCAGTCGTCATGCCGGTATCTGCCAGAAACTCCCGCACCAGCGGGTCGCCCTCCTGCTCCTGATAGCTGCCGTTGGCGTTGCCGTATTTCTTGCGGCAGAGCGGACAGGCAATGTCGTGGGTGATCGCCGCCACTTCCAGAATAAACTGGGTCTCTGCGTCCAGCCCTTCCAGTTCACCGATGGTCTTGGCATAAGTCCACACGCAGCTCAGGTGCGTGATATCGTGAATGTTCCCCTCGGAAAAGGCGATCATCTTTTCCATGATCTGTGCAATGGTCATCATTATCATTTCAACAATGCTTTCAAATCTTCTTCCGGCGTTGTAATCGGTGCGATGCCATAGTTTTCTACCAGGAAGTTAAGGATGTTCGGTGAAATGAATGCTGGCAGCGTAGGACCAAGACGGATATTCTTAATACCCAGATACAGCAGCGTCAGCAGGATGCACACTGCCTTCTGCTCGTACCATGAGAGCACCATGGACAGTGGCAGGTCATTCACACCGCAGCCGAAAGCATCCGCAAGGGCAACCGCGATCTGGATGGCGCTGTAAGCATCGTTGCACTGTCCGACATCCATCAGGCGGGGCAGGCCGCCGATGCTACCAAGGTCAAGGTCGTTGAAGCGGTATTTGCCGCAGGCAAGGGTCAGCACTACGGTATCGGCGGGCGTCTGCTTTACAAACTCCGTGTAGTAATTGCGGCCGGGGCGTGCGCCGTCGCAGCCGGCAACCAGAAAGAAGTGCCGGATCGCGCCGGACTTGACCGCCTCGATGACCTGATCTGCCATTCCAAGCACCGTACCGCGGGCAAAGCCAGTCATAACCGTGCTGCCGCCGTTGATGCCGGTGAAGGATTTATCCTCGGAATAACCGCCTAACTCCAAAGCCTTTTCGATCACCGGGGCGAAGTCCTTGTCTGCTCCGATGTGCATTATTTCGGGGTAAGATACCACCGACGTGGTGAACACCCGGTCGGCATAGCTTGCTTTGGGCGGCATCAGACAGTTGGTGGTGAACAGCACCGGCGCAGGAAGTTCTGCAAACTCTTTCTGCTGGTTTTGCCATGCCGTGCCGAAATTGCCCTTGAGGTGGGAATACTTTTTCAGTTCAGGATAGCCGTGAGCGGGCAGCATTTCACCATGGGTATAGACGTTGATGCCTTTGCCCTCAGTCTGCTCCAGCAGCAGCTTCAGGTCGTGGAGGTCATGGCCAGAGACGACGATGAACGGTCCCTTTTCCACGGTCAGCGGAACGGTAACAGGCACGGGCGTTCCGTAGCTTTCGGTGTTGGCCTTATCCAGAAGCGCCATGCACTTGAGGTTTTTCTCGCCAACCTCCATCACGATAGGCAGCAGTTCCTCCATGCCCCAGTCCTCGCCAATGGCGAAGAGCGCCTTGGCAAAGAAGCGGTTCACCTCATCATCGGTATACCCCAAGACCAAGGCGTGATGTGCATAAGCTGCCATGCCGCGCACGCCAAAGAGAATAAGAGATTTCAGACTTCGGATATCCTCATCGGCGCTCCAGAGCAGGTTCATGTCGTAGTCGCTGGTGCGTCCGCAAGGGGCAGCGCAGCCTGAGCAGTCGGGTGCCAGCCGCGCCTTTTCGGCATGTACCCGGCCGATCAGTTCCCGAATCGTATTTTCGTTGAAGTTCACATTGGTGACTGTGGTGAAAAGTCCCTCGATCATCAGCCGCCACATCTCTGGCGTTGCCTGCATACCGCCGTCCGTGGCTCTGGACAGTCCAACCAGAGCGCCGGTCAGTTCGTCCTGAAGCTGTGCGACATCGGCGGTCTTGCCGCATACTCCCGCTTTTCCGATACAGCCGGTGCAGGACGCTGTCTGCTCGCACTGAAAACAAAACATTTTATGTTCCATCTTGAGTTCCTCTCTATTTGCTTAATCCAGAATTTTACCATCAATGGAGATGGTGACCACCTGCCACGGAATGAACTTTCCGCTGGTCTGCAGTGCCTTTTTTGCCGCCATCTCCAAGCCGCCGCAGCAGGGCACCTCCATGCGGAGGATGGTCACACTCTGGATGTCGTTATTGCGCAGGATCTCGGTAAGCTTTTCGCTGTAATCCACAGCGTCCAACTTCGGGCAGCCGATGAGGGTCACCTTACCACGCATGAACTCCTGATGGAAATTGGCGTAGGCGTATGCCGTGCAGTCCGCCGCGATCAGGAGCTTTGCACCCTCAAAGTAGGGCGCATGGACAGGTGCTAGCTTGATCTGCACCGGCCAGTTGCGCAGGCGGGAAACGGGCTGCACGGGGGCAGAAGACACGCTTTCGGCGGTCTCCGGCTGTTCCAGCATCCGCATCCGGGAGCCGGGGCAGCCGCCCTCGTGGAGGTGCTTCATCTTCTCCTGCAATTCCTTCTTCTTTTTGTTCTCCTGCACCGCCGTCTCGTCGTAGGCAGGGGCTTCCCGCTCTTCAAAGGTGATAGCACCGGTGGGGCAGCCCGGCAGGCAGTCGCCAAAGCCATCGCAGAAATTCTCCCGCACCAGCTTTGCTTTGCCGTTGATGATATCGATGGCTCCCTCGTGGCAGGCGGTCGCGCACAGCCCGCAGCCGTTGCATTTTTCTTCGTCAATATGGATGATCTTCCGAATCATATCTATACTCTCCTGTTGTGGGTGTTTTTGCATTTGCAGCCTTATTATAGTATACTAAAGCCATCTTGTATGTTCGAATTCCAACAAGGAGAACTTTTATGCAAAAATATCTTCCTGTTCTGCGGAACTGCCCCTTCTTTACCGGGCTTACCGACGATGAGATCTTGTCCATTCTGCACTGCGTCAGTGCAACAAAAATCACCCGGCCCCGGGGCTCCTATATCTTCCGTGCCGGAGATTCCACAGAGGTCATGGGACTTATGCTGTCCGGCTCCACCCTTGTGATACAGGAGGACCTTTGGGGACACCGCAACATCCTGTCCAAGTGCAACACCGGAGATTTTTTCGGCGAGCCTTACGCCGCCACTCCCGGTGCCATCCTGAACATCAGCGTGGTGGCAGAGGAGGATTGCGAGATCCTGCTGCTCAACGTCAAGCGGCTGCTCACCGCCTGCCCCACCGCCTGCGACCATCACCAGAAGCTCATCCGCAATCTGGTCAGTGTTCTGGCAAACAAAATACTGCTTTTCAACGATAAGATCACCCATGTCAGCAAGCGGACCACACGGGAAAAGCTGCTGTCCTACCTGTCTGCCGAGTCCATCCGGCAATCGTCCCTCTCCTTTGACATTCCCTTTGACCGTCAGCAGCTGGCGGATTTTCTCTGCGTGGAGCGCGCTGCCATGTCGGCAGAGCTTTCCAAGCTGCAAAAGGAAGGGCTGCTGGTCACCAAACGGAATCATTTTGAGCTGTTGGCCCGTTGACTCTTCCATACGCCGCCATGGGCAGTTTTTCGGGCGGTTCGTCCCTGCTACGTGGGTATAAAAAAAGCGGCCGACCGTTTTGGATCGTCCGCTGAAGGGTACAGAATGATTTGTTTGCCCGACAAACTGGAATTTATAGTCCTCTCAAAACCAATTTGCTTTTTCTTCTCGAAATACGGGAATATCACTATCTCGATATGGATTGTAATTATGAAGATTGCAACCAAACTCTTTTAATGATTTTATTTTGTTATCCTGTGTCCATACAATTAAAGATATTCCGTCAAATTCTTCAACATTTCCATTATTCATTTTGTTTTTAAAATACCACTCCACGATTGTTTGATTGCCTTGATGAAAAAATTGCTTAATCTCCCAGACAAGAACACTTCCGCGTGTATTCCATTCGTCAAACCAGTGCTTTACCGTTTTGCGGTTTTCATATTTAGGACTCCAACTCTCAGTATATACAACATCCTCTGTAAAAATATTGTCAATTCCTAAATCTGCTTTCTTAATCCACATATCAAACCATAATCGGATAATTTTTTCTCTCTCGTTCATAAAGTACCTCCATAACTTCCGACTTGCCGCCCTCAGTATACCACGCTTTTTCCCTGCGGAAAAGATACCGCGCACAAAAGGCTCTCCGGCAACTATCCGCGCCCCGGCTCATACAATCTAACAACTATGTACCGGGAGGGATATCGTGTGTTGCTGACCTTACTGCAATTTTTCGCCACAAAATTTCTGTTTCTGGCGCTCCATCTGGAAAGCGGCTGCTTTCCGCGTCCGCTCACAGCCCGGGAGGAAGCTGCCGCCTTCAGTGCCCTGCGCGCCGGAGATGCCGCCGCCCGGGAAAAGCTGATCCGCCACAATCTGCGGCTGGTGGCGCACATCGTAAAAAAATATTACGCCCTGCCGGGCGATCAGGAGGATCTTGTTTCCATCGGCACCATCGGGCTGATGAAAGCGGTAGATACCTTTGATGCCACACGCAAGGCGCGTTTTTCCACCTATGCAAGCCGCTGCATTGAAAATGCTATGGTAATTTTTCTCCGGTCAAACGAAAAAGCTCGTCTGCAAGCCACGATATGTGGCAGCGCAGACGGGCTTTCGTTATGGAATCATTCTGTTTCAATTATTCTGATATTCGCTCTGACTTACATGGCGTTCCGTAAAACACGCAGTCGTTCTTCAAACGTTGCTTTCCATGCCGGATGCTCGGAGAATACGGTGTGCTCCACCTGACGGACTTGGTTCAGTCCGATGTTCCGCACCGCTTCCACTGCAGCATCTTTTTGGCTCAGATGGCGTTTTCCCACGGTCAGACAGTTTGCGCCTTCTGGCGTGTCGTACTGCTGAAACGCCCGGTTGAAGTCCATCAGGTCATGCAGACGGATGGGCTGATTGGTTTCGTTGTCTACCAGCAGACCCCAATTTTCCCAATGACGGTCGGCATTGCCCACCAGATAATCCAGAATGTTCATCATATAGTAGCTGGGAGCATCCAACTCTAAGATCTTATCCAGCGTGTTCCAATCATGGTTCGTGCAGTAGACGTCATAGGCTGCATAGGTCACAAGACTGTATCGCTGAGATGTCATGATTTTGCTGATAGAAACCGGCTCATTTTCAAACATCCCCTGCTCATACAGTACCTGATGGCAGTCAAAGCACCGGCAGATTTTGCTTGCCAGCACTTCACGTTCCACCGCTTCCCTGCCACCATCCTTGTAAAGATAGAAGCCATCCTCTTTTCGCACCCACGCCTTGGGGTACAAGCCGCCCGTAGACAGGTCATTTGCCAGAAGATGGGCGTTTATCACCGTCATTTGGTGCCCCCGCAGCGCAATATCCACAAGCGCATTGCTTAAGGAGTGTGCAAAAAGGTTGATATCCTCGAATCGAATCTTCTCGTTTTCTTCTTTCACCCAGAACACATCCAGCAAAGACAGACAATGGTAGGATAATGCAATCTGTGCTCGTTCCCTGTCCGTAACACTCTGAGATGCACCGATACTGTTCAGGATTTCCTTGGCGTAGGTGCGATCCAACGTCAACATCCGGGAGGCGCACCAATAGTAAAAGTTCGTTACATTATTGATGCGCTCGTCAAAATCATCCGATTCCACCAGAACCAGATCATAGGGCATGAAATCCTCGAGGCAGACCCTGCACTCCCCTGTCGTGCTGAGTTGTGCCACACAGCTTTCCCGGTGCATGATCTCGTAAAACATGGTTTTCATCCCTCCCTGCGTTCTGTGTCTTGCTCTGTATTTATATTACCTTCTTTTTTCACGGGACGCAAGAGCTTTTACTTTTCAAAAAGCTTTTTCTGCTGCTCCATCAGGACGGTTTCGATACGCTCTTTCAGCAAAAAGTGGAACTGTTTTGAGTGTTATGCAATGCCATAGGATACCATATTGGCCGCCAGCAATCAACCGTTTTGTTGTGTCAGCCGCATTTCAAAACACTTATGTAACACAAAAAGCCCCACGCTCAACACTGCCTCTAAATCTGACCGTCTCTGGTCAGAGCAGAAAAGCATATGTTGAGCGTGGGGCTTTATTTACCGGCTGGGCTGCCAGCCGGGCTTTTGGTGTTCCTTGGGTTTGTAAGTTCCTTTGGTAGTATCGATCACCGCCTGCAGCAATTCGAGTTTCTGCCATGTGGGGCAGTTCAGACGGTCGATTTTTTCGATCACATAGTTGGCGTGGGCGGTTGCGACCCGTTTTCCGAGTTCGTCCCATCCCTCTTTCGTTTTGGGGTAATGTACCACCACTTCAATGGGGGCACTCTTTCGCATGGCTCACTCACCTCCGATTACATCGCTATCACCTCATTTTTACGGGTTACTGGTTGTCCGCTATTCGCTGCGGTTTCCGCTCAGAACGTTCAGAGCCAGACTGACCAGCAAAGCCATATCAATGCGGAGCATTTCAGCCTTGCTGGCATAGCCCATAAAGCGTTCTATGCGGGATTTATCGATCGTAAAAATCTGTTCCAGAAGAATCATGGACGGTTCTTCAAAGGCCGGGTTGGAATCCACCAGCACATGGGTGGGCTGGTTTTTCTTCTTTTCCGTCCGGGTTGTAACGGTTGCTACGATCAATGTAGGCGAATGACGGTTTCCAATGTTGTTCTGCAGAACCACCACAGGACGTTTTCCTCCCTGTTCCGAGCCGATATGCGGCTCCATGTCTGCATACCGGCTGTCCACCGATATCTTCAACCGTGCCACAGAGCCGCCAAAAACGCAACGTATTTTCTTCTTTGAAATATCAAACGAACATTGCCGGCATATCCAAGATACGTTTTACCCGCCC
>NZ_PRLD01000051.1 GCF_003287405.1 Faecalibacterium prausnitzii | reverse complement strand
GGTATTTTTCAAGAACATCAATCTAAACTATTCTGTCGGAAAAGTTCGATTGCGTCCATGGGCGGAAATGGGCGGTTATATTGCAACAAACGCAACAACTTTTAACCGAGAACTATTGATCGTAGAAAAAGCAAACGACGGAAAGCCTTTTGAACTCCACACCTCCTATGCCGATAAAGAAAAATACTACCGCAATTTGCGTAACCCATGGCTATTCCTGCTGCTCCTATTTGCACTGTTTGCCATTATCAAATATTCTATTGCCTTGGGTATTTTTTCATTGGTTTCTGCAATTCCCAGCATTCTGTACCAGCTCCAAATTATAAATGTCCGACAAAAAGCCAAAACGTGGGAAAAATAAATAACAATCAAGAGGGTGACAACAAAAGCTGTCGCCCTCTTGATTGTTATTTATAGGAATACAAAAAGATTGCTCTGCAGCCTTTGAGGAGCAGCACCGTGCAGAGCTGACAGCGTACCGGGCGGCAGCAGCCTATTTCAAGGCAAGCAACATCACAAAGCTGCCCGGCCCGAAAAAGCTGGAAGCCGAGTATGCGCAGCTGGCATCCGAAAAGGCAAAGTTCTACGAGCAGTACAAGGAAGCTAAAGAGGAACTGCTCAAACTGAAAACCGCAAAGCAGAATGTTGCGTCCTTTTTCCGGGAGGAAGAACCGGCGCAGCAGGAGAGATAAAGGAGTGTGCGTATGATCAATCTGAAAATCGACCCGGAGTTTCAGTCCCAGATTCCCCCTCTGACCGATGATGAATTTAAGCAGCTTGAAAAAAATATCCTCAAGGAAGGCAAGCTGCTCTCTCCTTTGATCGTTTGGGGCAATACCCTTGTTGACGGTCACAATCGCTATGCGATTCTTCAGAAGCACCCCGAAATCTGCTTTTCTACCATGCCGCTCCGCTTTGCGAACCGTGAGGAAGCCCTCGCTTGGATTTGCAAGAATCAGCTGGGGCGGCGCAATCTTTCCCCCGAACAAAAGCGTTACCTGCTGGGGAAGCAGTACGAATCTGAAAAGAAAGCCGAGAAAATCTTTCACGGCAACCAGTACACTTTAGCAAAGAAAAGTGGTGGGTCTCACGATGATACCCACCACTCCGGCAAGAAAACCTGCGACCGAATCGCAGAAGAAAACGGTGTCAGCCGTGCCTCCGTTCTCCGCGCCAGCCACTATACACGAGGCATCGACATCGCAGACAACCTCTCTCCCGGCATCAAGCAGAAAGTCTTTTCCGGTGAAGTGAAGTTCACCAACGAAGAAATGTCCAAGCT
>NZ_PRLD01000012.1 GCF_003287405.1 Faecalibacterium prausnitzii | reverse complement strand
TTCCAACACGAAAATAGGTTCCGTTACAAGTTCTTTCGATATTGTTCAATTTTCAAGGTCCTGTGCGCCGCAGCCTTAGCGGCTGACGACTTGATTATTTTACCACAGAAGTGGTTTTTTGTCAAGCACTTTTTTGAGAAGCTTTTGAAGTTTTGTGAACTTGGAGCGCTTTCAGTTTCTCGGTATCAGCCGGAACTTTTCAGCGTCTATTGGTTCTTTTCAAGGGCTTCCTGCTGGGACTTCAGAAGTCATTCTTTTGTCTCAGCGCTTGGCGCTCACATATAGTACCATACCGCAACCGCTTTTGCAAGCCTTTTTTACATTTTTTTCGCCTTTTTTTGCGCTTTGTGAACTATCGCCAGTTTTCCGCCGGGAACCGCCGGGTGTTTTGACGTCTCCGGCAGCGGTGGTGTCTCCCGCCCTATATTATTACATTATATAGGCAGCGTGATGTACAAACGGGTATAGACAGCGGCTTATATTACCCGCCGGAAAGCGTACTGCGCTGTCAAGACTTTCCGTGCAAAATTTTGTCCCGAAAAATATCTGCGATTTTTGGCGATTGCTACAAAACGCAAAATATAGTGGTATTTCGCTTGACTTGCCACTAGATAATGATAAAATAGAGCTACATTCAGTTTGTTGGATATCGTTGTGCGCAAACGGGTATCTCTTAGGGTAAGGGATACCCGTTCACAATGCGCCTATATAGAAGGAGGAGAACCGATGAAGATCATCAAACGAAACGGTGCAGAAGTTCCTTTTGATATTACCAAGATCATCACCGCCGTTACCAAAGCCAGCGATTCTGTGGGCGGTCAGGCTCGTCTGAGCCGGGAGCAGATCACCCAGATCGCCGCAGCCGTTACCGACCAGTGCCAGCAGCTCAACCGCGCGGTCAGCGTGGAAGAAGTACAGGATCTGGTGGAGAACCAGCTGATGGACATTCAGGCGCACGATGTAGCACGCCACTATATCACCTACCGCTACGTCCAGAGCCTGAAGCGCCAGACCAACACCACTGACGAGCGTATCCTGAGCCTGATCGAGTGCCAGAACGAAGAGGTCAAGCAGGAGAACGCCAACAAGAACCCCACCGTCAACAGCGTGCAGCGCGACTATATGGCCGGCGAGATCTCCAAGGATCTGACCGCCCGTCTGCTGCTGGACCCGGAGATCGTAAAGGCGCATCAGGAGGGTCTGATCCACTTCCACGATTCCGACTACTTCGCCCAGCATATGCACAACTGCGATCTGGTGAATCTGGAGGATATGCTGCAGAACGGTACCGTTATCTCCGGCACCTATATCGAAAAGCCGCACAGCTTCTCCACCGCCTGCAACATTGCCACCCAGATCATTGCACAGGTGGCCTCCAACCAGTACGGCGGCCAGAGCATCAGCCTGACCCATCTGGCACCCTTTGTGGACGTCTCCCGCAAGAAGATCGCCGCTGAGGTGGAGCTGGAGATGGAAGGTCTGGACGTCTCTGCCGAGCGCAAGAAGGAGATCGTGGAGCGCCGTCTGCGCAACGAGATCAACCGCGGCGTGCAGACCATCCAGTATCAGGTGGTCACTCTGATGACCACCAACGGTCAGGCACCCTTCATTACTGTATTCATGTATCTGGGCGAGGCCCGCAACCCGCAGGAAAAGGCCGACCTTGCCATCATTATTGAAGAGACCATCCGGCAGCGCTATCAGGGCGTGAAGAACGAGGCAGGCGTGTGGATCACCCCCGCCTTCCCTAAGCTGATCTATGTGCTGGAAGAGGACAACATCCGCCCCGGCGCCCCCTACTACTACCTGACCGAGCTGGCTGCCAAGTGCACTGCCAAGCGCATGGTGCCGGACTATATCTCGGAAAAGAAGATGCTGGAACTCAAGGTGGACAAGAACGGCGAGGGTCACTGCTACACCTGCATGGGCTGCCGCAGCTTCCTGACCCCCTATGTGGACCCCGAGACCGGCAAGCCCAAGTACTATGGCCGCTTCAATCAGGGCGTGGTCACCATCAATCTGGTGGACGTTGCCCTGAGCTCCGGCGGCAATTTTGAAAAGTTCTGGAAGATCTTTGACGAGCGTTTGGCGCTGTGCCACCGCGCTTTGCAGGCACGTCATCAGCGGCTGCTGGGCACCCCCAGCGATGCCGCCCCCATCCTGTGGCAGTACGGTGCGCTGGCACGCCTGAAGAAGGGTGAAAAGATCGACAAGCTGCTGTTCGGCGGCTACTCCACCATCAGTCTGGGCTATGCCGGCCTGTACGAGTGCGTGAAGTATATGACCGGGAAGAGCCACACCGACGCCGGTGCCAAGCCCTTTGCCCTGAGCGTGATGCAGCACATGAACGACAAGTGCAACGAGTGGAAGAAGGCCGAGAACATGGACTACTCCCTCTACGGCACCCCGCTGGAATCCACCACCTACAAGTTTGCCAAGTGCCTGCAAAAGCGCTTTGGCATCGTGGAGGGCATCACGGACAAGAACTATATCACCAACAGCTACCATGTCCATGTCTCTGAACCCATCGACGCCTTTACCAAGCTGAAATTCGAGGCCGACTTCCAGCGCCTGTCCCCGGGCGGTGCCATCAGCTATGTGGAAGTGCCCAATATGCAGGACAATCTGGAAGCCGTCATGAGCGTGCTGCAGTTCATCTACGACAACATCATGTATGCCGAGTTGAACACCAAGTCCGACTACTGTCAGGTGTGCGGCTATGATGGCGAGATCAAGATCGTAGAGGACGACGGCAAGCTGGTGTGGGAGTGCCCCAAGTGCGGCAACCGCGACCAGAACAAGCTGAATGTTGCCCGCCGCACCTGCGGTTATATCGGCACCCAGTTCTGGAATCAGGGCCGCACGCAGGAGATCAAGGACCGCGTGCTGCATCTGTAAAAACAGCAAAACTTTATTTTTGATTTGATGTTTGGAGCGGTCTTTCGGCCGCTCCAAACATCTTTTCAGCAAACGACAGGAACATTAGCATGAACTACGCAAACATCAAGTATTACGATATCGCCAACGGCCCTGGGGTGCGCACCAGCGTTTTTGTATCCGGCTGCCGCCATCACTGCCCGGGCTGCTTCAACGCCGTAGCATGGGACTTTGCCTACGGTCAGCCCTTTGATAAGACCGTGCGCAACGAGGTATTCGTCTCCTGTCAGCCGGACTATATCGCCGGGCTCTCCCTGCTGGGCGGCGAACCCTTTGAGCCGGAGAACCAGCGGGAGCTGCTGCCCTTTGTGCGCAACTTCAAGGCGCTGTACCCTGCCAAAACGGTGTGGTGCTATTCCGGCTACACTTGGGAACAGCTTACCGGCAAAGAGCCCAGTCCCGCGCGGTGCGAGGTGACCGACGAGCTGCTGGCACTGCTGGATGTGCTGGTGGACGGCAGATTCGTGCAGGCCGAACACGACATCTCCCTGCGCTTCCGCGGCAGCCGCAACCAGCGCCTGCTGGACGTACCCAAGTCCCTTGCCGCCGGGCAGCCCGTGTGGTGGGAGGACGAAAAGGTGTTCGCCACCCATACCATGGAACGGTGATGCACATGAGTTATAAAACGATTGATGGTCTGATGCGTCATTTGCGCAGCAACGGCATTGCAATTTCCGGCAGTGTACAAAAACGGCAGTTAATCAACACTGGCTACTATCACGGGTACAAAGGGTATCGCTTTTTCCGTTCTGCCGGAACTCGGTTGCCCTTTTCTTCCTATCAGGAGCTATCTGCCACCATTGAATACGATTCTGCATTAAAAGCGCTTTTTTACGGCAGAATGATGTTCATTGAAACTGCTGTCAAAAACATCGCCTTGCAGGGTATTTTGGAAAACGCGAATTCCGAAAGCATTCAGGATATGCTGGATCGTGTAGTGTGCAGCTACAACAATTCTCCCTCTGACTTTACGCCGGAGCAGAAAAAACGTGCTCAGCAGCGAAAGCTGAATCTTCAGCGTTCTATTCAGACAAGTCTTGCAAATGCCTATGAAAAAGGAAACCCCAAAATCACCCACTTTTATAACAATCCCCTGTATTCCGGGGTGCCCATTTGGGCTTATTTTGAGATCATGACGATGGGCGATCTTGGTTATCTTCTCTCCTGTCTGACGAAGCCCGTGCGGAAGGATATCTCTCAGCGAATCGGGATCGATCTTTCCAACGATACCAATTGCGAGTTGCTTTTTCGGTATATCTACGCTTTAAAGGATCTGCGCAATGCAATCGCGCACAATGCCGTTGTGTTCGATACCAGATTCCGTACCTTTGACCCCTCAAAGGCCATGAGCACCTGTCTGAAATCTGCGATCGGCCTGCCGTATGTAAATTTCAAAACGATTGGCGACTATCTGATCCTGATGTGCTATTACCTGAAACTTCTGCACACACCCAAAACAGAAATCAACGCATTCATTCGGGACTTTACGCGGATCACAGAAACCTATCGCAATTCTGTCGATCCCGCTGTTTCCGCAATTGTTATCCACCCTGATCTTCCTTCCAGAATGAACATTCTGAAAAATTATATCTGACAGTTGCATTTTCCAGTGCGATGGAGTATAATATATCTACTAATTGGGGTATGCGTTCTTCCGGACGCATACTTGAGAGAGCCGGAGAGATTCGGCTCTCTTTTTTAATGCAAAACGCCCCCATTTTCCACAGAGTTTTGCTCTGACGTAGAAAAATGGGGGTTTCTCACTCCCGGCTGCCCACGGCGTCCTCGATGACGCGCAGAAAGGCGTTGCCGTAGCGGGCGGCTTTCTTTTCGCCCACGCCGCTGATGTTCAGCAGCTCGTCGATGCTCATGGGCTTTTTCTCTGCCATCTCCCGCAGGGTGGCATCGTTGAACACCATAAAGGCGGGCAGGTTCTGCTTGCCCGCAAGGCGCTTGCGCACAGCGTACAGAGCGTTGAGCAGCTTTTCGTCCGCTTCGCTCAGGCTGCCGGCTGCGGCGGGCTTTGCGCGGCGGGGCTTTTCCAGCCGGTCGGCGCTCTGGGCGGCACGGCGGCGGGCGTACTCCACCTGCAACTGCGCTTCCTGCTCGGCGGCAAGGCAGCAGGAGCAGTTGCCGCACTTTTTGGGCGCTGCTTCCCCGAAGTATTGCAGCAGAAAGCCGCGCAGGCAGTGCTGGGTGGTGGAGTAGAAGGTCATGTACTTGAGCCGCTCCTCTGCCTTGCGGGCGGCTTCGGCCTTTACATCGGCGGGCAGACCGTTGTCGGCTTCCCGCTCCTTGTCGATAAAAAATCGGATGGTGCGCACATCTGTGCCGGAATACAGCAGGGTACACCGGGCGGGCTGACCATCGCGCCCGGCGCGTCCAGCCTCCTGATAATAGCTTTCCAGATCCTTGGGCATATTATAATGGATGACGAACCGCACGTTGGGCTTGTCGATGCCCATGCCGAAAGCATTGGTGGCAACCATCACCTGCACCCGGTCGTAGAGGAAATCGTCCTGATTCTGCCGCCGGGTGTCCGCATCCAGCTTTGCGTGGTAGGCTGCCGCCCGGATGCTGCGGCTCTGCAGCAGCTGCACCGTCTCATCCACCTGCCGGGTGGTGCTGCAATACACGATGCCCGCATGATTGCCCTCCTTGAGCACCAGTTCCAGCAGCTCCTTGGGCTTCTGGCTGGGCAGCGCCCGCCGGGTCTCAAAGTACAGATTTGGGCGGTCGAAGCTGGTGGTCACCTCGTAAGGATCTCGCAGCGCCAGATGGGTGCGGATATCCTCCCGCACATGGGCGGTGGCGGTGGCGGTGAATGCGCCTATGACCGGGCGGGCAGGCTGTCCACAAATGCCTTGATGCGCAGATAGCTGGGGCGGAAGTCCTGTCCCCACTGGCTGATGCAGTGCGCCTCGTCCACCGTGACCATGCTGATCTGCCGCTCCTGCGCAAACCGCTGGAAGCCCGGCATCTCCAGCCGCTCCGGAGCCACATAGATGATCTTATACCAGCCCTCCCGGGCGCGGTGCAGCATCAGCGCCTTCTGGTTGTCGGTCAGGCTGTTGTTCAGAAAAGCCGCCGCCACGCCCGCCTGCACCAGCGCTCCCACCTGATCCTTCATCAGGCTGACCAGCGGGGACACCACGATGGTAATGCCCGGCAAAAGCAGTGCCGGTACCTGATAGCAGATGGACTTGCCCGCGCCGGTGGGCATGACCGCCAGCACATCCTGCCCGGCCAGCAGGCGGCTGACGATCTCCTCCTGCCCGGGGCGGAAGCTGTCGTAGCCGAAAACTTTTTTCAGGATACTGTGCGGGTTTTCCATGGTCTCCTCCGTTATATAAGTAGGTGCGCTGACGCGCCGATCGCTCAAAACCTTATCAGTATACCACAAAACCGATACTTTTGGCAGAAAAAAGCGTCACTTTGCGCAAAAATGTGCGATATCCACTCTTTCTGCCCGGGAAGGATAGCTTTTCAGGCGCGAAAATGCTATAATGAGAACACATATCTCCATGCCACCCCCGCAGACTGCCCGGCATGGATCATGCAATGTAAAAAGGAGCATTTATAATATGCAGCAGAAACTTATCACCTTTGCCGTGCCCTGCTACAACTCGGCAGCCTATATGCGTCACTGCATCGAAACGCTGCTGAGCGCAGGCGAGCAGGCCGAGATCATTCTGGTGGACGATGGTTCCGTCAAGGATGACACCCCCGCCATCTGCGACGAGTACGCCGCAAAGTACCCCACCATCGTCAAGGCCATCCATCAGGAGAACGGCGGCCACGGCGAGGGCGTCAATCAGGGCATCCGCAACGCCACCGGCCTGTACTACAAGGTAGTGGACAGCGACGACTGGCTGGACACCGACGCCCTGAAAAAGGTGCTGGAGCGCCTGACTACGCTGGTAGCCCGCGGCACCGCGCCGGATCTGATGATCTGCAACTATGTGTACGAGCACGTGGAGGACGGCACCAGCCACACCGTGCGCTACACCAACGTGTTCCCGCAGAATCGTCTGTTCGACTGGGTGCACGTCCGGCACTTCCGCCCGGATCAGAACCTGCTGATGCACTCGGTCATGTACCGCACCGAGGTGCTGCGCCAGTGCGGCATGGTGCTGCCCAAGCACACCTTCTATGTGGACAACATCTTTGTGTACCAGCCCCTGCCCTACGTCAAGAGTATGTACTATATGGATCTGGATCTGTACCGCTACTTCATCGGCCGCGCAGACCAGAGCGTGAACGAGAGCGTGATGATCGGCCGCGTGGATCAGCAGCTGCGGGTCACAAAGCACATGATCGACTGTCAGGATCTGGACGCGCTCAAGGGTCAGAAGCGTCTGCGCGCCTACATGGTGCACTACCTCTCTGTGATGATGGCGGTCAGCGACATCTTCCTGCTGCTGGACGGCAGCGCCGAAGCACACGCCAAAAAGGCAGAGCTGTGGCAGTACCTCAAGGATCACGTTACCCCCGGCGTCTACCGCGCCGTACGCGTGAACCTTGGCGGCCTGACCGACCTGCGCTTCCCCGGCGGCGATAAGGTGGTCATTTCCACCTACCGCCAGCTGCGCAAGATCTTCAAGTTCAACTAAGGGCTTTTGCAAAACAGCACCAACAAAAAAGAGATAGGTTTCCCCGAAAGGGGTTGCCTATCTCTTTTTGCTTTGATCTTATGTTTTCAGCCTTCTGCCCGATCGGTACGGTGAAGGCGGGCTATTTTCCTTATCAGGCACCCACGATCAGGCGCACGGCACCGTAGATGCCGGCATCGTTGCCAAGGCTGGCGGCCTTGATGGGAGTCTCCTTACAGGACTGGAAGGCGTACTCCTTGTAGTGGCGCACCAGCGGGTTGAACAGAATCTCCCCGGCGCGGGCCACGCCGCCGCCGATCATGAACATTTCGGGGTCGGTGGTGGCGGCAATGTTGGCCAGTGCCATGCCCAGCGTAGAAGCCATCTCGTCCACCTCGCGGGCGGCCAGTGCGTCCCCGGCGCGGGCGGCGTCGAACACGTCCTTGGCTTCAAAGTCCTTGCCGCGCAGGGTGCAGGCGGTGTCCGGGTTTGCGTCCAGCAGCTTCTTCATGCAGCGCACAACGCCGGTGGCGCTGGAATACTGCTCCAGACAGCCGCGCTTGCCGCAGCCGCAGACGGCGGTCTCGTGGGGGTTGACGGTGATGTGGCCGATCTCGCCGCCGGCACCGTGAGCGCCATCGATGACCTTGCCGTTCACGATGACGCCGCCGCCCACGCCGGTGCCCAGCGTGACCATGACGGCGCTGCGGCAGCCCTGTGCCGCGCCCATCCAGATCTCGCCCAGCGCAGCCACGTTGGCGTCGTTGCCCACCAGCACCCGGATGCCGCCCAGCAGCTCGCTGAGTTCAATGGACACGTTGCGGTTGCCCCAGCCGCCAAGGTTTGCACACACGATGGGCACGATGCTGGAATCCAGCACCGGGCCGGGCACGCCCAGACCGACACCCTCGACCTCGTCTGCGGACAGACCCTTTTCCTGCATCTTCTGCTGCACGGCAGCAGCCAGATTTTCCAGAATGTGAGCACCATTATTGGAAGTATCGGTGCTTACCTCCCACTTTTCCAGCAGCTTGCCGCTGGTGGTGAACAGGCCGACCTTGGCAGTAGTGCCGCCCAGATCAATGCCAAATGCGTATTCCTTCATGTCATTTACCCCTTTGATGCGGATGCGCCGCATTTTTTATCAGTATTTTATAGTATACCATATTTTTCCGCAAAAGAGCAGTGCTGCGGCGGCATTTCGTGCAATCGGACTGAAATCCATGTAAAATTTTGGGCAGTTCCACAAGTAGATTCAGCGCACGGTGTTGGTCAGCGTGCCAATTCCCTCGATCTCGCACTGCACGGTGTCGCCCGGGTGCAAAAACTGCGGCGGGTCCATGCCCATGCCCACCCCGGCAGGGGTGCCGGTGGCAATGATGGTACCGGCTTTCAGGGTCATGCCCTGCGAAAGCTCGTGGATGACGTGGTCGATATCAAAAATTTGCAGCTTGGTGTTGGAATCCTGCCGCAGCTCGCCGTTCACCCGGCTGCGGATAGGCAGCGCGGGCGGGTAGGTGTCAAATTCGTCGGCGGTGACGATGCAGGGCCCCATGGGGGTAAAGCCGTCCAGACTTTTGCCGAAATACCACTGCTTGTGGGCGGTCTGCACGTCCCGGGCGGAGACGTCGTTCAGGATGGTGTAGCCGAACACATAGTCTTGGGTCTGCCCGGCGGGCACATCCTTGGCGTCCTTACCCAGCACCACCGCCAGCTCACACTCGTAGTCCAGCTTCTGCACAAGGTCGGTGTGTGCTTCGATGAAGCCGCCGTCCGGTACCGCGCGGCTGACCCGCTTGGAGAAGTAGATGGCGTCCTGATGCTGGGTGGAAAAGGCGTCCGCAGAATACTTTTCGGCCTCATCCGAGTGCGCCATATAGTTGATGCCCAGACAGACCACGTCCTGTGCAGGGCTGGGGATGGGGCTTTGCAGGGTGACGGCTTCCACCGGCAGCGCCGGGATGCCGCTGATGGCCAGCTGCAAACCGAACCGCACCTGCGGGGTGAGAAAGGGGATGGCGTCAGACAGGGTCTCGTAGGAGAGCCCCAGCCAGCTCAGCGGCCAGACCTGTGTGCCGTCCTGCGAGAGGATGGCAGGGTCCTCCACACCGTCCGGCAGGCGGCAGGTGACAAAACGCATACAGTGCCCCTCCTCTCAGTGCCGGTAGGCGATGGCGCTGCGGATGCGGTCGGCTTCCGCTTCTCCGGCCAGCTGGCGCACCAGCTCCAGCGCAAAGGGGATGGCACCGCCCAGACCGTAGCTGGTGGTGATGTTGCCATCCACGACCACCTCGGTGTCCAGCACATGGGCACCCGCCAGCTTGTCTTGAAATGCAGCGTGAGCGGTGGCGTTTTTGCCCTCCAGCAGACCCAGTGCTGCCAGCACGCTGGGTGCGGCGCAGATGGCGGCTACCTTTTTGCCTGCCTTTGCAAAGGCAACGCAGGTGTCGGTCACCGTCTTGTTGGCGGCAAGGTTCGGCGTACCGGGAATGCCGCCGGGCAGCACCACCAGATCTACGTCGGAATAATCGACCTCCTCTGCCAGTGCATCGGCGGTGATATGCACCTTATGGCTGCTCAAAATCTCCCGGCTGCCGGAAGCGCTGGCAACCAGCACCTCCACCTTGGCGCGGCGGAGCAGGTCCACCACCAGCAGAGCCTCGCACTCCTCGGTGCCCTCTGCAAAAAATACAACAGCTTTTGCCATAAGAATAACCTCCCATATCAAATATCAAAAAGAAAAGCCGCGTGCCGCAGCTTTGGGCAATGCCCTTTTGGCGGTACGCGGCCTTTGGATCAGTCAGCGGCCTTTTTTTCAGCTTCCAGCAGCGCACGCAGCACACTGTCGTCCGCGCTCAGCACCCGGCTGACCCGGCTGATGATAGCGCTGGACGCACCGGTCTTGTCCATGATCTCGGTGTAGATGCGCTTGTCGGCCAGCAGCTCGGCAATGTTGTAGCGCTGCTCCATTGCGCTGAGCTCCGAATAGCTGCACACGTCCTGCAGAAAACGATAGCATTCCTCCGGGGTCTTGAGCTGCAGAAAAGCCCGGTACAGGCCGGAGTTGCCGGTGGGATGATCTTTCGCCATGATAGTCTCCTTTTTTGCACAGAATGCCCGCAGACAGCGGCTTTATTACACTACATCAGTGTAGTACAAACGCGGATAAATTTCAATGGCTATTTTGTGATTTTTCGGAAATCAGCTCAGGGTATGCTCATACACCAGCTCGTTGCGGGGTATGGTGCCGGTCTCCTGCTCGGCGGGGCGCAGCTCGCGGTAGCGCAGCGCCTTGAAGAACTGCTGCACAGGCAGCGCCTTGGCGTGGATGGTGCACCACACCCGGCCCTTGCCCTCGCCCTTGGCCAGCCGCTCACAGGTCTGCACGATGTCCCGGCCAATGGCTTTGCCGCGGTATTCCGGCTTGAGGTACAGGTGCATCAGGTGCAGGGCGGTGTTCTCCATCTTCCACGCAAAGTAGCCGATGAGCTTGCCCCCCAGAAACACCAGAAAATAGTTCACGTCATTGTCGATGTCCGCTTCAATGGCGTCGGCGCTTTGCAGCTCCTCCACAAGGGTGTCCAGCTGCTTTGCGGGGTAGTAGCGCTTGTAGACCTCGTGCCACAGCTCGCTGGCAAGGTCGGCAGTGTTGTGGATGTATTTGGCCTTTGCGACCAGCTTGTAATCAGGCTTCATAAAACTCCTTATACTCTTACGATGTAATCCGGTTTGCGGGGCGCGGCGGGCTTGGGTTCGGCGGCGGGGTAGCCCAGAATGCAGTGGCCTACGCCGATCCAGTCGCCCTCGATGCCCCACTTTTTCAGCAGTGCCTTGCCCTCGGCGGAGTCGAACTCCTCCCGGGCGCGGTTGATCCAGCAGCTGCCCAGCCCCAGCGATGCGGCAGCCAGCATCAGGTTACCCATGACAAGGCTGCCGTCCTGCACGGCGCAGTTTGCGTGGGCATCGGCCAGCACCACCAGAATGGTGGGTGCGCCGTACATGGGGTCGCTGTCGGCACCCATGACGGCGGCGTTCATCCGGGTCAGTTGGGCGCGGGTAGCGGCATCCTGCACGACCACGATCTTAGCGCTCTGGCGTCCCATAGCGCTGGCAGCGTAGGTGCCGGCCTCCAGCACGGCGTCCAGCTCTGCATCCGTGATCTGCTGGGGCTTGTAGGCGCGGCAGCTGCGGCGGCTGTGAATGGTTTGTAAAGTCTCGTTGGTCATGAAAGATCCCCTCCTTAATAGTGGATGGCTTTATTGTACCACAACCTGCGCCGGAGTGCAAAGTGCCCGCCGGTAAAAAACATTGCTGGCTTCCGAAAACGTTTGCGCTGCAAAAACACGACAGAATGCACAAAAAACAAAAGAAAGATTATGGAAAAGCATTCTTGTTGCCAGCGGGCAAATCGGGTATAATAGGGCTACCATAGCGGAAAGGAGTTGTGCTCTATGGCAAAGGCATCGCAGGTCGTCATTATGGAGGGGGAATACTACATTATCAAGTCCCCCAACGGAAAGGTACTGGAAGTAAAGGATTTCAACACGGAGAACGGCGCCGGCATCCAGCTGTGGAGCTATGCGGGGCATCCGTGGCAGCAGTGGCAGTTTGTGGACGCGGGCGAGGGACGCTGGCGCATCCAGAACCGCTTTACCGGCAAGATGATCGATCTGGCGCTTGGCGGCGTGGTGGAGGGCACATGGCTGCACCAGTGGAGCCGCACCAGCGGGCTGAGCCAGTGCTGGGCGCTGGAACCTACCCGCAGCGGACGCACCCGCATCCGCAATGTGCTGTCGGATAAGTACATCGACCTTGTGGGCATGAACACTGCCAACGGCGCGCAGGCGCAGATCTGGAACTATGTGGCGGGCGGCAATCAGGAGTGGACGCTGGAGCGCATCGACCCCGACGCTGCCCAGGCCGGCAAGCGTGCCGGGGAAGCCAAAGACCCCCAGCCCACCCCCAGCCAGCGCAAGCACCAGAACGATTTGGTGCGCAAGCTGAACAGCGCAGGCAAGGGACGCGCCGAACGCAAGGCATAAATCGAAAAACGCTTCCGCTGCTTTGTGGGCATCCGCAGCGGAGACACTTCCCAAAGGGCTGCTGCACAGCGTTTCATGCAGCAGCCCTTTCTTATGAAAAGAGATACGGTCAGCGGTCTCGCCCTCTCAGTCATCGCTACGCGATGCCAGCTCCCCCAAAGTGGGAGCCCTTGGCAGTCCACACAAACTTCATCTCTTTGCCAAGGCCTCTCCCTTTGAGGAAAGACTTCCCCCGCACCGGGGGAAGATGTCGCGCAGCGACAAAAGGGGGAGTGTGGATGCGAACGCAGTGAGCAGACGGAGAGGGCGAGCATACTGACAAAAAACATCGGACAAAAAAGGAGAACTCCCCATGAACTTAGGCGCATTTATGGACCCGGAATTTCCCATCTTCAGCACCACCCTTTGCTATCTGGAGCGGGAGGACGCTTACCTGATGCTGCACCGCATCAAAAAGCAGGATGACTACAACCACGACAAATGGGTGGGTGTGGGCGGCAAATTTGAACGGTTTGAAAGCCCGGAGGACTGCCTTGTGCGGGAGGTGCGGGAGGAGACCGGCCTTACCCTGACGCGCTACCGCGCCCGGGGACTGCTGACCTTTGTGTGGGGCAATATGACCGAGTTCATCCATCTGTACACCGCCGACCGGTGGGAGGGCGAAATGATCCGGGGTGATGCCTGCGCCGAGGGAGAACTGCAGTGGGTGCAGAAGTCTGAGGTGCAAACGCTGCCCATCTGGGAGGGAGACAAGCTCTTTTTCCGTCTGCTGGAGGAAGAGCATCCCTACTTTTCCCTCAAGCTGGTGTATGACGGCGATACCCTGAAGCAGGCCGTGCTGGACGGCAAACGCATCGTCTGAGCAAGCTGCAAAAAAGAACAAAAAGCATCGGCAAACTCCGCTGGTTTTCTGAGGTTCAGAAGCGGAAGCTGCCGATGCTTTTATTTATGTTCTTTGTTTGTGCGCGGTCATCCGCGCACGGCGTCCTTCATGCGTTTGACGTAGGCACCGATCTGCTCCGGTGCGGCAGTGCCGTACTGCTCCAGCAGCTTGATGATGGCCGAGCCGACGATGGCACCATCGGCGATGCCTGCCATCTTTGCGGCCTGCTCCGGGGTGGAGATGCCAAAACCGATGGCGCAGGGCGTCTTGGTGTTCTCCCGCACCACCTTTACAATGGCGGCAAGGTCGGTTTTGATCTCACTGCGGGTGCCGGTGACGCCAAGGCTGGACACGATATACAAAAAGCCCGGCGCTTCTGCCGGAGGAGTGTAAAAGAAAAACGCCCTTGACAGAAGAAACCTTCTTCTGTCAAGGACGAATAAAGCTTGGCCTTTGATCCGCGGTGCCACCCTGACTTCATGGGAACGACCCCATGCACTTGGCGGGATGCCAACACATCCCCGGCAACTGACGTATGCCCTACGTTGCAGAATACTGTGCGGCAAAAGCACCGCAGTTCCCTGCACCCTCAGCGGTCCATTTCAGGAAAAAGCGACGCAAGGCCGCCTTTTCCTTGACGAACTGTTTCCGGTCTGCTTCTCAGCTGCGCAGGCTCTCTGTACAGGCATGGTTCGCCGTTATCTCCGCTTCAACGGTTTAGTGTATTGAATTTGCCTATATTAAAGCACGGATTTGGGATTTGTCAATACCAAATTTTGCTTTGGGGAAAATTTTACCTATGGCTGAGCCAATACCAGCCCGGATGCTCCTCGCTGCTTGTGATCTGATCCGGGTGCTCAAACAATATTGCATACTGCGCAATTTTTTCATCCGGGATGTCAGGGGCTCCCGCAAAGAACTTTCCGTTTTCAGCGGCGGGATTCTTTGCGCGGGCGGTATTATACAAGATGATATGGTTCGTATCAGATTCGCCCAGATCTCCGATCTCATAGGTCACGATGCCGTCAATGACGGTCAGTTTGCCGTCAAGGAAGCTTTCTTCACCAGCCATCCGTGAAACGAAACAATCATCGATCCAATAAACCGTTCCATCGCCAACATAGCGTGTCATTTGGACGTGTGCTGCCCCGAACGAACCGAAATACTTTGCAGTTGGATTTTCCTGATAGATCCGCTGGAGATTTGCATACAGGGCATCCTCCCGATAAGCCATAGCCTTGCCGCCAGGTTGAAGCTCTGCCTGATAATCGTTCAGTTCATTGCACGTCAGCTCCTGTTGCCAGCCCAGAAGAGCACGCTCCAGATGGATCATCTTATCGCCCAGCACTAATTCGAGTTGTTCCGGCCGAGTCTGCATCTGCTCGATCAGCTGTGGCAGCAGACTGTTTTGAAAACGATACTGCAACCGGCATTTCTGGATGCCGATCAAAAGCATCTGTGTCTCTCTGTCTGCTGCTGAAAAATCACAATCTTTCAGAAGATACTTGCAGAAGGTGCAGAGCATCTCAATCGAATCCGTGATATCTGCGCCAACGATGGAGATCTTATCATTGTCCGGTCTGTTTCGGTTGAATTCCGACATCCACCGGAATAATTCGTAGTCCTCTTGGGATATCGTAAACTGATCGAACGCATCGGAAAAGGTCATCCGGTTCTGTATCGTTTCGTTTTCGATAAAGCCGCTTGCATAGCCATGCTCCATCAAAAGGACACGCACACCTTTTTTCTCCACAAGATACTTGAATAGCACATTGCGGAACTTTTGGTATTCTACTTTTCGATGAATCTCGCCAAAGATATAGACCTGCGCGTCATCGTATCGGAGCATTCTGGAAAGCCCGGAACCGGTGGAGAGATCGATGATCTGAGCGCTTCTTGGATAAAGTTCAAACACAAGAGCGAAAAGAAGGACAAGAGCAGCTGCGAAAGCGAGGAACCTCTTGCGCAAACTGCTGTTATATCGCGGTGCTTTCATGACGACACTCCTTGGTATTTTATAATGCGGGAAGGTGGTTTTGTTTTACGCTCATACCACGAAAAAATCCACATTATGGTAACGAAAAACGGTTTTTCTGTCATGAAAAGGCACGGCTCTGTCCTATAGAGTGCACTATTTGCGATTTCAACCTAATCGTATTATAATCGCTGTGAGAGCGGATGAGATATTTTGAATAACCAAAAGCCGGTTCGTTTATCTTGGGGGAAATTTCAGATGAATGTATTGATCTGTGATGATGAGTGGCGTGTTACAGAGCAGGTTTCAGAGCTGCTCCAAAAGCATTGCGCAGAAAATGGAATGCAGGTGCGGTTTCACCTGTTTGATGATCCCTGTGCGATCAAAGACCTTGCGGGGTGCGATATCGCGATTCTGGATATCGATATGGGAGACTTCAGCGGCATCGATCTGGCGTGGAGACTTCGGAAAGAAAAACCGGGGATCGTGATCATTTTTCTGACCAACTTCATCCAGTATGCGCCGGAAGGGTTTGAAGTACAGGCGTTTCGGTATCTTTTGAAAACCAATATGCAGGAAAGACTGGTATCCTATTTTGAGGATGCAGTCAAAGAAGTGGTCCGAAAAAAACAAATCATTACGATCTCCGTCAATTCGGAATTGATCGATATTCCGGTAAATCATATTCTCTATCTGGAGTCAAATCTGAGAATCGTTATCATGCACCTGATCCACGACGAACGGACCGAATATCGGTTTTATGGAAATATGACAGATTTATCGGAAAAGTTGGAAGACCTTGGGTTTCTGCGTATCCAAAAGTCCTTTCTGGTAAATATGGAGTACATCGAACAGATGCAGTATGAAAAGGTGCACTTACGCGGAGGGATCGTTTTGCCCTCAAGCGCTAAAAGCCACAAGGAATTAAAACAGCATTACTTGAAGTGGAGAGGGAAAAATCGATGGGCGATCTCTTGAGCTTTCTTTATACGGTGGTCGATACACTGTCTTTGATCTTCTTTTTGGATGCATTTGCCCAAAGACGATGGGATAATTGGAAGTTTACGTTGGGCATCGGGTGCCTTGTTGCTCTGAATTTCTGGATCCTGCAAGTTCCGCTTGTTTTCTTTGGCCGAGATCCGGCTGTAAAGATCGGCATGATCCTTTTGTCGTACACATTGAGCGCAAGAGCATTGTATAGAGAGATCTCCAGCGGAATGCTGCTGCTCTTAGTCTGTATAGAATATCTCATGACCTACTGTTTGTCTTTTGGGCTTGGCATGGCAGGTGCTTTTATCTGTGGAATGGACGGAGCGTCCTTTCGAACAAGTTTTCCGCTTATGATAAGCTATGGAGTTATCAACTATTCGGCAGAGCTTTTTCTGGCATACACATTTCGAAAGCTTATGCGGAGAAGAAGGAGCTTGAGAACCCCCAACAAGCTGACGGGCGTAAAATCAGGTCTTTATTTTTTGTTTCCGGGAACATCTTTTGTGATGCTGGTGCTTTTGCTGTACATGACGACTGGTAAAAGCGCAAGCGAAATGGTGATTGCTGCGGTATGCGGTTTGATTTTTGCCGCAAATGTGGCAGTGCTGTATCTTTTGGAACGAATGGAAAAGACCGTTGAAAATCAGGAAAGAGTTTTGGCGCTGGAACAGCAGCTCCAGTTTCAGGCTAAAAATATGGAAGCCGCAAGTCAGCTCTATACGGCTCAGCGCCATAAGGTACATGACTTTCAGGCACATCTCAATACACTTCAAGATCTTTTGCAAAATCAGGAATATGATGCGGCAGAGCAATATTTGAATTCTGTATCCAAGGAACAGACAGACCGATCGTTCCTCGTCAACTCTCACCATGCGATCTTGGATGCACTGTTCAATACGAAAGCAACGGAAGCGATCCAGAAGGGGATCGACATTGATTTCGAGCTGAACGATTTATCGGCTCTGCCTTTTGATGTATCGGATATGGTCGTCCTGTTTTCCAATCTGCTGGATAACGCCATTGAAGCCTGCGAAAAAATCGAGGGCGATCGGGTGATTCGGGTTTCTGCAGTGTTAAAACAAAGCTTTTTGTTTTCTGTTCGGAATACGACCCTTCCGGTCGAAATAAAAAATGATACGATCCAGACGACAAAACCGAATGCAAGTCTTCATGGATTCGGGCTTTCCAATATAAAACTTATTCTGAACAAGTATCACGCAGACTTTGTTATGGACTATGAGGATGGATGGTTTCAGTTTACCGGAGAGATCGAAGCGCAGGTGAGGAAGTAGTGTATTTGATATGGGAAACGTTCTGACCAACTTGCACTGCTTGCAGCGAATGCGAACGCCTTTTGAATTGCAAAATGATTTTTCAGTTGCTATACTGGGCTTATCAAAATTTTTTCGGGAGGAAGTCGCAGTGACCGCACAGACAATGCAAATCGGGAACAGACCTTGCCGTATTTACGGCGAAGCCCATGCAAAATACCTGCTGCTCCAAATGACCGGTGAACACGAGCAGCAAAGCATGGAAAGCGAGATTACCGCTATTGCACAGAGTGCGCACCACTTTCTGTTTGCCGCCGTTCCGGTCTCAAACTGGAACGATGCACTTTCTCCGTGGGAAGCCCCTGCCGTGTGGGGAACGCAAGGGTTTGGCGGCAATGCTATGGACACCCTGCGCTTTCTGACAGAACAGGTCGTTCCCACACTGAAGCAGCAGTTTCATCTCCCGGAGGACGTCAAAATCATTCTGGGCGGCTACTCGCTGGCGGGATTGTTTGCGCTGTGGGCATCCACCCAGACCGATTTGTTCTACGGTGTCGCCGCTGCATCCCCCTCGGTTTGGTTTCCGGGCTGGATGGAGTTTGAACAACAGCACCCAATACAGGCACAGCACGTTTATCTGAGCCTTGGCGACAAGGAAGAGCGCACGAAAAACGCCGTCATGGCTGCGGTGGGCGATAACATCCGTGCCCTGCACAGTCGGCTTACCGCGCGTGGCGCAGACTGCACCCTTGAATGGAACAGCGGCGGGCATTTCAAAGACGCCGATTTGCGTACCGCAAGAGCATTTCGGTGGGTGATGGAGGAAAGCCGATGAATATTTTGATCGATGCAGACGGCTGCCCGGTGGTGGATTTGACTTTGCAGATTGCAAAGCGGTTTTGCATTCCGGTCATCATCCTGTGCGACACAGCTCACCAAATCGAGCGAGAAGGTGCGCAGACGCTGGTGTTCGATAAAGGGACTGACAGTGTAGACTTTGCTCTCGTCAACCAGGTAAAACCAGGGGATATTGTCGTAACACAGGACTACGGGCTGGCGAGTATGTGCCTTGCCAAGTGCGCACGAGTGCTGAACCAGAACGGTCTGGAATACACCGCCGACAACATAGACGCTCTCATGTTGCGGCGTTATGAAAACAAAAAGCTCCTCCGTGCCGGAAAGCACCCCAAGGGAAGCCCAAAGCGGACGAAGGAGCAGGATGTCAGGTTTGCGGATACGCTTGAGAAGATTCTGAGCAAAAAATATTGATACATTCTTTTTAATGGCTGGAGAACATAAAAAGGCACCAGCCTGAGCTGATGCCTTTTGTTGGCGGAGATGGTGGATATTCTCCCGCGGGCTAAGCAACAGCAACGGGTTGCGTTTGCTGATTTTTCCGCAGCCCCTTGGCAGGGCTTTGAAAAATCAGAACGCTGCCCCAACAACTCCTCCCTGTTTCTGCCACAGGCAGCGGTCGTCGTCGTTGCACTGGGCTGATTGCTTGCGGTCTGCGGACCGCCGCCCTGTTCTCATCCTCACCATCTTTGCCGCAAAAAAAGCACCAGCCTGAGCTGATGCTTTTTGTTGGCGGAGATGGTGGGATTCGAACCCACGTGCCCGATTAAGGACAAAACGATTTCGAGTCTTTAAAATTGTTGGATGAAGCTGGTCCCGCGCGGCCGTCATTGGCAGCTGAGGGCATTTTTGTAACCTCAAAAAAGGCACGTCACACCGCAATTTGCAGGCAAAAATCAGCCGCTTTTTGCGAAATGACGTTAGAAAAAGCCTTTTTCACACGGGCCGTCAGCGTCTGCATTTCAGGTGTAGTTGTGTTAGATGTCCGTTATTACAATTCGCATTTTGATTCGTTGGCAACAACTGCGAATTGTATATCGCAAATAAGCTGTTTGGATTGAAAGCTGCCGTTAAACTTGCGATTGAATTATGCAGTGCTGCCGTTGCTGTGCCAGCTCACAGCAGGCTTCCCTGTCTGAACGCAGCGTTTCCCGAAAGCCGGGAAATGCTGCGTTTTCTCTTGCCCGCATTGGGCTGAAAGGGAAGCCGCCATGTCAACATTCCGCGTCAATAAAAATGTTAACTACACCGTCATGAGCAACCACCACCTGCAGGATAAGAGGCTGTCCCTGAAAGCCAAGGGACTGCTGTCCTATATGCTCTCCCTGCCGGACGATTGGGATTATAGCCTGAAGGGACTGACCGTTGGTTGCAAGGATGGTCTGGACAGTGTACGCACCGCTGTTCTGGAACTGGAAGAACACGGCTACGTCCGCCGTCAGAAAGTCCGCAATGCCAAAGGGCAGATCATCGACTACGATTATCAGGTTTATGAATCGCCTGTTGAGGACGCTCCTGCCGTTCCCGGCAAGGAAGGCGATCCGTCGGACCCGTCCGCAACCAAAAGTCGCATGAAACCTTGTTCTTCACCATTTTTGGATTTTCCAAATTTGGCTGAGCCCAATTTGGAAAAGGCAACGCAACAAAATACTAATAAACAAAATACTAAAAGACAAAGTACTAATCTATCAGGGCAGACAGACGAATCCGCAGATTTTGACCAGATGGAAGCACAGGTGCGGGAGGAGTTTCGGGAACGTTTGGAGATCGACACCCTTGCCCAGCGGTACGACCCCGACAAGCTGGAGGAACTGCTGGACAACATTGTGGAGATGTACTGCTGTCCACGACAGACTCAGTACGTCGGCAAGCAGCCGCAGACCACTAAAGCCATTCGGCTGCGGCTGGACAAGCTGACCAGCCAGCACGTTGAGTACATCTTCGATGTGATGTCCAACACCACCCAGCCCATCAAGAACATCATGGCCTATCTGCGCACCACCATCCTGAACGCACCCACCACGATGGAGCACTACTATCAGGCGCAGGGCAACTGGCTGACCGCACAGAATCGGAAGAAGTGAGCGCTGTTTTCCGCAAAGACCGCAAAACGCATTGAAAATGCAAAGGAGAATTTCCATGAAGAGCACAAACACTGTCCGCACCGAGATCCATTACGCACAGGTTGGGGAGTATCAGCTGCCCTTGCTCACCCTGCCGCAGACCGATGATACCGAACCGCTGGGCAAGTATGGCCGGATGCGGCTGGCCTATCTCAAGAATCAGCGTCCTGTGCTGTACAACCGGATGTTGCTGAACGGTACGCTCTGGCCGCATTTGCAGGAAGTCCAGAGAGCCGCCTCAGAACAGCTGGAGCGCACGATTGCGGCCTTGGCAGACAAGTTCCCTGCGCCGGACAAAGAGCGATCACAGCTTTTCTGGGCGGCCCATATGAACGGGCTGAAAGCGCAGGCGGAAGAAGTGGTGGTGAGGGAAGTCGTGTATGCAGAATGATCTCTGATAGCATCCGAACGGTATCAAAAGCCGATTTTTTAGATTTTATTCTTGATTTTTGCGGAATATTTTCGAATTTCAAAATCAAAATTTGACTTTCCGCTCAGAATAGAGTACACTGAATTCAGAAAATCATCTGGGAGGAATTGCGATGCTGCTTCAATTTTCAGTCACCAACCATCGTTCCATCAAAGATACAGCTATCATCAGCTTGAAAGCATCTACGGATAAAAGTCTGTCCGATTGCCTGATTTCGCCGGACGAGAAGAAACAGCTTGTGCCTGTGCTGGCACTGTACGGCGCAAATGCAGCCGGGAAGAGCAATGTTCTCCATGCCCTCCTGCTCATGCGGGAAATGGTCTGTGGCCGATATGCCAAGCTGCTGAAAGGTGAGTCCCTTCCGCAGGAGCCGTTTGCTTTCACTGACCAGCCCACACAGCCGACCAGCTTTGAAGCCATCTATTTTTATGGCGGCATCAAGTATGCCTATGGGTTCTCGTTTGACAAGTCCAAAGTCCTGACCGAATATCTCTATCACTGGCCGAATGGCCGAGAAGCCTTGATTTTTTCAAGAGAAAACAATGGCTATCAGTTCCGCGAGAATATTCAAGAGCAGTTCACGCTTGCTGGACGAACTGCTGAAAACCGCCTTTATCTGTCCAGCTCGAACGAGTGGAACTGCCCCCAGACCGAAAAAGCGTATCTGTGGTTCTTTGAAAAGCTGACAGGCTTTATGGGAACCGAAATGCGGCTGGATGCTACATTATCTGCCATTCGGCAGGGTGGCTCTGAAAAGAGCCGTATCCTGCATGAAATGCTGTATGCAGACCTCGGTATCAAGGACATCCGCATTACAGGCTCCAAGGAAGAGCCTATCATTTCCGCACTGCACACCCTCGATGCCGAAGATGGCACTTCTAAGGGTTTCTGGCTCCCGTTGGGTCAGGAATCCGTTGGGACACAGCGTTTCTTCTCTCGCATCGGTATGTGGCTCACTGCACTAGAAGCAGGCTCTGTTTTGGTAGTAGACGAGATAGAATCCAGTATGCACCCGCTGCTGACAAGGCATCTGATCGAGATGGTGCAGGATGCCGCTATCAATACAAACCATGCACAACTCATCTTTACAACACACGATACCGGACTTCTCGACCTGACGTTGCTGCGGCGCGATCAGATTTGGTTTGCAGAGAAGAACGAAAAGACCATGCAGACCGATATTTACGCCCTGACCGAGTTTTCTCCCCGGAAAGGTGAGAATATCTCCAAGGGCTATTTACAAGGTCGCTACGGTGCGATTCCGTTCATTGGAGGTAATGCGGCATGGGCAGAATAAAAGAGATCAGCCGCAAGTCTGCCCACACCAGAAAGCGCAACCCGGTCGTGTATCTTATCTGCGAGGGCAGTGAAACCGAGATCCGCTATTTCAAGCGTTTCCGCGGTCGAGGATGCAATATTGACATTATCCCGATTTCTTCTCAGTATAAGTCTGCCGACAGGCTTGTGCAAAAGGCCAAAGCAACGATGGGCAATAATCCATACTATCCGGAAGATGGTGACTCCATCTGGTGCGTATTTGACCGTGACGATAACTCCAACGAGGTTCTTCTGCGTGCCAAACAGTCCGCTCAAAAGGAAGGCTACCATCTGGCCTATTCTAACCCATCTTTCGAGTTGTGGTTCCTACTACATTTTGTAAATCAACAGGCAGAAGTTGAGGATTGTCAAGCATTGATTCACTTACTGAAACAATCGAACAGAATCCCCGATTATGAGAAGAGCAAGGATTACTTTGACGTTTTGAAGCCTTTGCAATCCACTGCAATCCAGCGGGCAAAAGCACGGGCTGAACAAGTCCGGAATCAAGACACAGAGCTGATATCTCGACAAAGCAATCCACTAACAACCGTTTGGGAGCTTGTCGAATACCTGAACTCCAAAGTTTGAGAGGTGTCTTTATGGCTTACCTGAAATTGATGCTGGATGAAAAGGAAATCGCTCATTTGAGCGAAGATGGGCAGTATCTCTGCGCCAATGAGGGGGTGCCACAGTACGACCTGCCCTTGAACCTCTTTATCGGCAGCAGCCGCAAAGTCCCACTGGTCGATGTGGTCGTCTGGGCAAAGAAGCGCATCTTCCCCCGAAACCGGATGGACTGCAAGGAGATTCTGGAGATGATGGGCCTGCCAGACTACAATGCGTGGGAAATCGTCAAGCGCACCAATGCCTGCTTGATGGAGGACCCTTTCTGGCTGCATTTCAGCGAAGCTGAGACTTTTGAGGATACCACCCGCGGCAGGGCAAGAAGGATCATGGCCGAATATCAGAAGTCAGCTGATACCAACTAGTATCAATACTAGGGCTCAATCCATCGACCCCTCACTTTAAGGCGGCATTGCTGCCGTATATACTGGTTCTTCTCGAATGTCCAGCTTTTTTAGAGCAGAATCCCTTAATCGCTTTGCTTTTCCCTTAAAATGCAGCCGATTTTAAGGGAAAGCATAATTGAGTAAGGTTTGAAGCAGTCCTATTTATATAATTTTTTTGTTGGTTGTTAATATATTGATACTAATTGGTATCAATAGGTATCAGCCAATGGATACAACAAGACCCACAGATTGGAATGAGCCTCCAATCTGTGGGTCTTATTCATTTAAGTTCCGTCATCATCGTTTGGGTCAGGAACTTCTACCCACTCTGAAAGTTCTTCGCAGTAGTCCGCATATTTTCCGCCTTCGGTGGTCCTGATAACGCGCCGCACGTAGTCCTTGCCGCCATCTACGCAACAGAGACCACAGCTGCACTTCTCCAAATCGTAATGGCTTTTGCTTTCGATGACGTCTCCACAGCGTTTGCAACGGATTTTGTTCGATATAATAATTCGCATCTTTCTGTTTCCCAATTTACAGATGTGCATCCGAGCATTTACTTTTGTAATATTTCTTTTAGCTTTTTCTCAGTACATCCAATGCATAGAATCTGTTGTGACTTAACTTTTTTATCTGAATAAATACTTGTGTTATTCCGTTCAATCAATATTGGACTTTTTATTTCTATGATATGATTTCTTAGCCACACGTCGTCCTTTCCTTCTTGTTCCCAAAACGTTCCTATCGGAACACCTGCATCCTGTGCGAGTCTCGTCAGGTTATTAAATGTATCCTCGTTGTCTTTGATTTCACTAAATCCAAATAGGCGATGAGCATTGTGAAGCAGATCTTTAAAACCAATGATTTCGTGTGCACCTTGATACAATATTTCCAACGTTGGTTGAGTCTCATGGTGATTCCATATCAAATCTTGATGCTTATCGATTATAGACTTAACACTATTATCCTGCCCTGTGAAGTCTCTATACAATTTTTCAAATTCAACACTGGCCGCTTTAACCTCTTCCGTTGACCATTTTCCATCTTCAGCTTCTGATATTTTATCCTCAATGTTTTCCAATAAATTCATCCGTGAAATATCCGCAACATTTGAACCAAGCGATTTTAAAATTTTCAACATCAATCTCATGTCGCAAATATTGTCATTTGCCATTAAATTCAGAAGGCAATCCGCTGTTTCCTTCATGCTCTGAAGGACTCTAATATACATATCAGGCATGGGCCGACGTACCCGAAGCGCATGATTGATTTGCTCCATGAATTCATATATGAATTTTCGATCCCGTTCCGTTTTATTTTTTGAAACAATCGGAAGCTCACAAAAAGCAGGCATTGTCCATGAAAATTTTTCACGCAAAGGAACACTAATACCATTTTCATAGTTAGGAAAAGCCGGAATCACGATATTATTAGCACACCATTTAGATGTATCAAAGAACATATCTACACAAGAAAAATAGTCTATCCCTTGAACGGTTTCATGATTTCGCTTAACCCACTGCATCAGCATTTGTGAAATTATATATTCCTGCTTATATGGTGTGTTGCCACTTTGATTTATAAATGAGCATGCCAAAATCAACGGATACATTTTAAGATACCGACAGATCACCTCATTCCACACTTCAAAATCATTGTATTTTACCGTAAATCCCCACGTTTTTATCTCCATGGGAGAATATAATGCCAATAATTTCAGTTCTTTGCTCAGATCTATTTTATTATCCTGGCTTTCACTCCAAATATATTGATATTCAGAATAATAATATTTTGAGGGATAATTACATTCCTGCCAAGCGAGAGGGAGCATTGTAGATAAGTACAGGCATGGAAATCCTGCTAAGCTGAATCTTTCATTACTCGAATATGCTCGCTTATTCATTGGAATATGAAACAATTCATTTGGATTACTTTTGATAGTCTGACTACGGCCATCTACAGCCCTAATTCTAAAGTATCGTCCCCCATTAGAACTTCCAAACAGTCTCATACATGTGCAGATTGTTTTTTCTCCAGCAGATACAAGAATTCTCCCGTTCATCAAACTTATAAAAAGAGCTGGTCTCAAAATTTCCATGACTTCATCGAATAGTTCTTGCGATACCTTATAATTCGATTCTTCATAGCTTTCGAAGACAGCAATTATTTTTGTACTTATCTCAGCGGCAACCCTTTTTGACTCATTTAATTTTTCATTAAATTCAGCTTTTTTATCGGCATCAAGATCACACTCATCACAATTGTCAAGAAGTGTTAGGTATTTACTTGCTTCCTCTTCGAATTTTTCACCAATGATAAATGCCTCACTAAAGTACCTTTCAGGAAGATCTATTTCATCTAAAAGTTGATTTATCTTCATCGTTATCGCCACCCCAAATCGATATTTTCTATACTAACTTCAAGAGATTCTCGTATAATACTTTTCCAGACTCTTATCGCAGACCCTTATGATATGCAGCCAATCTTCCTTCGTGAGCTTGCGGAAAATGATTGGGTTGACTTCAATGGTTTCCACATCCTTGCAGCGCATCAGGAAACGCATATCCTCAAACCGCTTGAACGGATTGGAAAGAACATTTTTCTCCACATCTTTCCGGGTGTATCCACCCTTCTGATAGATGCTGTTCGGCTTTTCTGCTATCATCCCATGCGCTTTACGATCTTCATAGAAGTCGATAAAATAATCCACAACATCCGGCAGAGCTACCCGACCGTTGCTGTCCATATACTCGTAGATTGCCTTGAGCAGCACCGGCTTATAGGAATAGCTCATATCCATTGTTTCGATGAACTTCATAAACTTGTCTGCCATATTCTGCGGCGTAATTAAATCCCAGCCATACTGTTTAGCGATATTTCGGATGCTTTCCTCCCGGAAATAGTGGAACATCCGCTTATCCCCAAACGGAATGGAAAGATCAGGCTTGATTTTTCCGTCTTTAATATAGCGTTCAACCGTTTCGGACTGAACATCGACCATGCGGACAAGCTCAATCTGCGAAATCATATCTTTGACGCTGTTCTGCCAGTTGAACAGGTCAATGATTTCATAGTTATCCACATCAATCGGAACATCCAGCCATGCTTCGGGCTTCTCGCCTTTGAAAAGCATATCCTGATCCAATTTCCGTTTATTTTCCGGTGCCAGAACATAGGCCATCGGCTGATATTTGGCAATGTTCAGCACACGATGCAGACTATACGGCATATTGAACATATTGGCGTTGTCTACGAAGTCGATGACAAGCAAGTCATCCTTGCCCGGACAACGGCGCGTACCACGACCAAGCTGCTGCATATAGATAGTTTTGGACATCGTTGGCCGTGCCATAAACAGAACGGTGGTATGCGGGCTGTCCCAGCCTTCGTTCAGCAAATCGCAGGCGCACAATACGTCCGTTGACCCTGTTTCGTAATCCTTCAGGACTTTCTCCCGAATCTCCACACGGTCACGTCCAGAAACGGCTTCTGCGTCTACTCCATTGTCGCGCAGCAACTTTGCGATTTCCGCAGCATGGTCTACGCTGGCGCAGAAGATCACCGTCTTTTTTCCGTTCACATATTTCAGATAGGTATCCACGATCAGCTGATTCCGTTCCGGGATAAACAGCTTGCTTTCCAAGTCCTGCGAATTATACTTGATACCGTTGATGCGCACGTCCGTCAGATCGATGTTAGTTTTGACCCGGATGCAGCGGATGGGCACCAGCACGCCACGTTCCACTGCTGTTTTCAAATCCACCTTGTGCGCCACATTCTGAAACAGTTCCAGCATATCCTCGCCATCGCTGCGTTCCGGGGTCGCTGTCAGGCCAAGAATGAACTTCGGGTGAAAATATGTAAAGATTTTTTGATAGGTATTCGCTGCCGCATGGTGGCACTCGTCAACAATCAGGTAGTCAAACGCTGTGGGCGAAAACTTTTCCAAATCTTTGGAAATGCTCTGGACAGTTGCAAAAATAACGGTCTGTGAAACATCTTTCTGTCCACCGGTATACTCGCCAAGTGTCGCCTCCGGCCACACCCTCGCAAAGGTATCCTTCGCCTGAGATGCTAGTTTCAGCGCATTTACCAGAAACAGCGTGCGCCCGCCCACGGCTTTCGCATCTGTCGCTGCGGTAATGGTCTTTCCTACGCCTGTCGCATGGTACAGCAATGCGATGGTTTTCCCATCGTCCCGCACCTTTTTCAGGTTCTCGATGGCTTCCTGCTGATAATCCCGGAGTTCGATTGTCTGACCCATCTGAACCGGAAGGTCTGCTTCAAATGCCTTGAACATTGGGCTGCTGCCCAAAAATGTAATCAGCTCATCCTTGACCTTTTCCGGCTGCTTTTCCAGCTGACTGTAAATCCAGCGGTAAACCTTCCAGTTATCATAAACCAGACTGTTCTGCTTCAGAAGGTCATCTGCATACTTGTTCTCGGAAACCTTACTTGGGTTGTGGTAAGTTTCTCCGTCTATCTCGATTGCAATTTTGGATTCAGGCGATTCCAACGCAAAGTCGATGTAGCGATGCCGACCATAGATATCAACACACGGATACTGAACCTGCAAATTTTCTGTTTTCTCCGGGCCGAATGCTTCACAGAACAGCTGAACAAACAGTTCTTCCGTACGGCTATTGACGCTGGTTGCTTTTAATGGTTCCATAGAGCACACCTCTTTGGGTATTTTGTAGAATCCGAATTCGTTATAAGTTCATTATAGAGCACTTTCTGACTTCTTTCCAGAGATTAGTACAGAAATATGTCAGCAGCCTGCCTGTTTATTGTTCTTTTTGAGTGGTTAAGCAATGTCTCATCCGTATTGTGAGCATTGAATAGGGCTTTTGTCCGCGCTATAATAGAAGAAAACTGCAAGGAAGTGTCATCATGCTTCACCCCGGACTGTACGAACAGGTCATTAACAATGCGCTGAACCGTGAGCTTTCGGAGGTTCCGGAAGCTCGTAAATCCACTGCGCCCATCGACACGGCAGAAGCCTCTAAAGTGCTGGCGCAGTACCTGACCGAAGTGGTACAGAAAGGCCTCGACAACGTACAGGACAATGGCGGCGGCATCGAAGCACAGATTGCTCTGGCAAACCAGATCGTAAGCACCATCCAGACTACCACCAAAGAACCTGACTTTGCCGCGCTGGGCGTTGACCAGCGTGCAGAGCAGCTTCTTGCGCTTTTACGGGAAAATGACCCCCGCCTTGCCACCGGAAAAGCGGCCAAAGACATCGAACGGCCGGAAACGCCTCTTGCGCAAAGCTCGTTGTTCACCGGTGCCATCCACGAGCCGCAGATGTACACTGAACTGAAAAAGGAGATCGTGTCTGCCGACCACATCGACATGCTGGTGTCCTTCATCAAGTGGAGCGGTCTGCGCCTGCTTATGGACGAGCTGCGGCAGTTTACCCAGAACGGCGGAGAGCTGCGTATCATTACCACTTCCTACATGGGTGCCACCGATGTAAAGGCTATCGAAGAACTGCGCCAGCTGCCTAATACGAAAATCAAGGTCAGCTACGACACCAAGCGCACCCGGCTCCACGCAAAGACGTATGTGTTCTACCGGGACACCGGTTTTACAACAGCCTATGTCGGCTCGTCCAACCTGTCCAACGCGGCCATTTCCAGCGGACTGGAATGGAACGTCAAAGTGACCCGGAAAGACCTACCGGAGACCATCGATAAGATTGCCGCCACCTTTGAAAGCTACTGGAACGCCGGCGAGTTTGAGTACTACAACGAAGGTCAGCGGGAGCGCCTTGCGCGGGCCCTGAAAGCCGAAAAGTACAGCGAGACCGACCACAGCGGCATTTACACGCTGGACATTCTGCCGTATTCCTACCAGCAGGAAATTCTGGACAAGCTGGAAGCCGAACGCACCGTGCGCGGGCACAATCGCAATCTGGTGGTTGCCGCCACCGGCACCGGCAAAACGGTCATCTCGGCGCTGGATTACAAGCGGTTCTGTAAACAGCATCCCGGCAAGCCCTGCCGGCTGCTGTTCGTGGCGCATCGGGAAGAAATCCTGAAACAGAGCCTGTACACTTTCCGTGCCGTGTTGAAAGATGCCAATTTCGGCGAACTGTTGGTCGGCAATTACAAAGCGGACAGCATTGAATACCTGTTTATTTCCATCCAAACCTTCAACTCGCAGGATTTTACCGCCAAGACCGGGGCTGATTTCTACGATTATATCGTGGTGGACGAATTCCACCATGCCGCCGCGCCCACCTATCAGAAGCTGTTGGAGTATTATCAGCCACATATTTTGTTGGGCCTGACTGCCACACCGGAGCGTATGGACGGCAAGAGCATTCTGGATTATTTCGGTGGGCGCGTTGCCGCCGAGATTCGCCTGCCGGAAGCCATTGACCGGAAACTGCTGTGCCCGTTCCAATATTTCGGCGTGACCGATACGGCCGACCTGAGCAGTCTGAAATGGCGCACCGGCGGTTATGATAAGGCCGAACTGTCCAACCTGTACACCTTCAGCGGCATGGTGGCACAGCGCCGCGCTGACCTTGTGGTTAATTCTATCCTGAAATATGTCACCGATATTGACGAGGTAAAGGGGCTTGGCTTCTGCGTTTCCATCGAGCACGCCCGGTTCATGGCGGACTATTTTAACACCCACGCCATCCCGTCCATAGCGCTGACCGGCGATTCTTCCGATGAGGAGCGCAACACCGCCAAACAGCAGCTCGTTTCCGGGGAGATTCGTTTCATTTTTGTGGTGGACATTTACAACGAAGGCGTGGACATCCCGGAAGTCAACACCGTGCTGTTCCTGCGCCCCACCGAGTCGCTGACCGTGTTTTTGCAGCAGCTGGGCCGCGGCCTGCGTCTGGCTGAAAACAAGGAATGCCTGACCGTGCTGGACTTCATCGGGCAGGCAAACAAGAAGTACAATTTCGAGGAAAAGTTTACGGCCCTGCTCTCCAACACCACCCACAGCGTCAGCCGAGAGATTAAAGAGGGTTTTGTCTCTGCGCCCAAGGGCTGTTATATCCAGCTGGAAAAGATCGCGGCAAAATATGTGCTGGATAATATCAGCTCTTCCTATGACCGCACTTCCGGCCTTGTGGCACGCGCGGCATCTTTTACAGAGGACACCGGCCTGCCGCTGACCCTTGGCGATTTTCTCGATTACTATCATCTTGACCCGCGTGCAATTTACAGCAAGAAGCTCTGCTTTGCACGGTTGTGTGTCCGCGCCGGTGTAACGGACGATTTCGCGGAACCGCTTGAAGAGATTATGACGAAAGCCTTTGCACGGTTCGCGGTAGTAGATTCCCGCCGGTGGATTCAATTTTTACTGGACCTTTTGCCCAAACTGGACAATACGGATTTTTCAGCTTTGCCGCCTGTTGAACAGAGGATGTTGCAGATGTTCTATGTCACTGTCTGGGGCAAAACCGCTGAAGATTGGAACGGCGAGGAAGTGCTCGACAACCTGTATGCACTTTCAGATAGTCCCGTTTTGCTGGGGGAACTGCAGGCACTTTTGCAGTATCAATATGACCGCATTGATTTTATCGACGAACCTGTGGATGTAGGCTTTGATTGTCCGCTGGACCTGCACTGCACCTATACCCGCGACCAGCTGCTGGTAGCACTGGACTTTTTGAAGCCTGCTACCGTCCGCGAGGGCGTGAAGTGGCTGCCGGAAAAGCAGCTGGACGTATTCTTTGTGACCCTGAACAAAGCGGACAAGGATTACTCTCCCAGCACCATGTACAAGGATTATTCCATTAACGAAAGCCTGTTCCACTGGCAGAGCCAGAGCACCACCGCCGAAAACTCTGCCACCGGGCAGCGGTACATCCATCACCGGGCAAAAGGAAGCCGGGTTCTGCTGTTCGTGCGCGAGTTCAAGGCAGATGCCCGTTTTGGCGGTGCAGGGGCGTATACCTATCTGGGCACGGTGAATTATGTGAAGCACGAGGGCTCCCGCCCCATGAACATCACATGGAAGCTGGACCGCCCGATTCCTGCAAAGTTCCTCAAAAAGACCAACAAGCTGGTGGTCGGTTAAAAGGAGAATATCATGAAGGTTGTTCGCGTTGTTGCAGCTGTGATCTGCGACGATATTCAGACGAAACATAAAATTTATGCCACCGCCCGCGGCTACGGCGAATATAAGGGCGGATGGGAATTCCCAGGCGGCAAAATCGAGCCGGGTGAACCCCCGCAGCAGGCGCTGAAACGAGAGATCCGGGAAGAGCTGGACACCGAGATCGCGGTAGGCGATTTGATTGGCACCATTGAATACGATTATCCCGCCTTCCATCTTTCCATGGACTGTTTCTGGTGTGAGGTGGTCTCCGGCGAACTGGTGCTGAAAGAAGCCGAGGCTGCACGCTGGCTGACTAAAGAGGAGCTTGATTCTGTTCCGTGGCTCCCGGCTGATCAGACGATTCTGGAAAAGATTCAAAAAGCAATACTATAATAGTGCACCTTTCTATGCCGGTTGACATATGTAATTCAAAAGTCAACAAAAAACTATTAATAGAAAATTTTGCATCAATGATTTCTTGTTTGTCGATTCATACATGTAAAAAGCGAAATACATTTGAGAGTTCGAGGTAAGTCATGAATCCAATTATAGCTAATGAACGCAATAAAAAGAAGTGCCAAAAGTTTACCCCCTTAAACAAAGTAGACGACATGCTCGATTTGGCAGGTTATTCTCGTGACTTATTTGGGAAAAAAGTTTTAGAGTATTCATTTGGATCTGGTAATATTATCAAACAAATTGTCAAGCGATACGTTGAGGATGCTCTCACGCAGAATATCGATGTTAATAATATTTCCTCTGGACTGTCTGCTGACATTTATGGTATTGAACTTGATCCACAATTGTACGATCAATGCATCAGCGATCTCAATGAAATCGTAAGGAGTTATGGAATTTCAACCGTCAATTGGTCGTTTGTGTGCACAGATGCACTTCAGTGGACTCCAGATATTAAATTTGATTTTATTATTGGAAATCCTCCGTATATTTCATATCACGATATTGATGAAACAAATCGAAAATTCATCCGTCAAAATTTTAGAACTTGTAAAAAGGGGAAATTCGACTACTGCTATGCTTTCCTAGAAAAAGGTGTCGACTTACTTGCTTCTGGTGGAAAGATGGTTCAATTGATTCCAAGCAATATTTACAAGAATGTTTTTGCAGACGATATACGAAAAAAACTTCTTCCTGGCATCAGCACCGTATGGGAATATCCCAATAGTCAATTATTTGAAGATACGCTTACATCAAGCAGCATTCTGGTTTATGAAAGCAGAGATAATATAGCAACTATTAATTATCGTGCCACATCGAAAGCAAATAGCGTTCAAGTGAAAAAAAAACTTTTAGGCGATAAATGGGTTTTTTTGAATACTGATATTAACAGAAAAAGAACAATCCGGTTTGGTAGCAGGTATCACGCATCTATAGCCGTTGCAACTCAATTAAATAAGGCATTTATTGTAAAAGAAGAAGCCTCTATTGAACCGGGATGTTTAAGAAAAGGTGCCGCTCCACGCTCTCTCCGGCGCAATGTAAAAGAACAAATAATTTTCCCGTACTATTATGATGAAAAAGATACCCTGATGCGCTATGAAGAAGATGATTTTAAATCTCGATTTCCAAACACATACGAACACCTACTCGCTTTCAAAGACAAACTCATTGTGCGTGATGCTGACAAATCAGCAAAGTGGTACGAATATGGTCGCTCACAGGCTTTAAGCCATCTCCATCAGGAAAAACTTCTTCTCTCAACAGTAGTAACAAATACTGTTGAGGTATATTATTTGGCAGCTGATGACATCCCATATTCCGGTATCTATATAACCGTTTCCGATGGTAAATCCAGTCTACAAGACGCGCTAACAATCCTTCAAAGCAAAGATTTTTTGGAGTATATTTTAAACCAAGGCTTAAGTGTTAGTGGAAAATCCAAGCGAATAACTTGCAAAGATATCAACGACTATCAGTTTGAGGAGATTTGATTTCATGGAACATTTACAATATGTAATTGAAGACAGCACAATTGCGTATCTGCTGGGTGTGAACAACTTCACAAACGACGAATCCGCTATTCTTGAACTAGTCAAAAATTCCTATGACGCCGGAGCTCTGCATGTGAACATTTCTTTTTCAGGAGATCAGCTTGTTATTGCTGACGACGGACAAGGAATGGACGAAAATAATATCAGAACGGCATGGATGCATGTTGGAAAAAGCGATAAATCTTATGAAATTTTTGATGCAAATAATCGGAAGCGAGTTCTGGCCGGATCAAAAGGCGTTGGTCGTTTTGCCTTGGCACGACTCGGCAATCATGTAATGATTCAAACAAAGAAGGATTCCAATGCAGGAATAATTTGGGAAACAGATTGGAATTCATCTTCCATGCGGCAGGATTCAACAAAATTATCCGTGGGAACTACTATCAAAATCTCTGGATTGCGCGAAAAGTGGGGCAAAAAGAAAATTGAAAATCTCGTCAATTTCTTGTCGAAAACCTATAATGACAGGGCTATGAACATCTCTGTGACACATCCAGACTTTTCTGGCGATATTCCCTTCTATCTTCCTCAACCAGTTCTTGGCGTGAATTGTCTTTCTTGCATTTCTATAAATTATAACAGCCATGAAAAAACACTGAACACAGTAATTGATTCGGATGAATTTTTGGATTCTGCTCAGGATTATTGTCCAAATATAAATCTCCAAAGAAAAGAAAGTGAAGTTGATATCGTTACCGAGCTAACCGGATTACCCAATTATGATTTAACGGAAGAACAATTGGAAGACATTGCATCTCAATTAGGTGATTTCTCAGGCACTTTTTTCTTTTGTATGAAGCCATCATCCATTGAATGTGAAAAATTTTTGTATAAACATCACGGTTTACCTGCGCCAATGCCAGGCGGAGTGATTCTGTATAGAAATGCCTTCAGTATATCCGCCTATGACGGAAAAAAAGATTGGTTAGGCTTTGGAAAACGTTCCCGTAAATCACCCGCTGCAGCTTCACATCCCACAGGAGCTTGGAGAGTTCGTGAAAACCAGATATCGGGAAAGATAGAAATCGACAAAAGGCGCAACGCGATGCTTCAAGACTTATCTAATAGACAAGGTCTGGATGAAAATATTTATTATCAGCTCTTTGTTGATATTATTTTGCTGGGATTTAAGGAGTTTGAGCGGTACCGTCAAGATATCGTGAGACATATTAATGTCAAGAATGAATCTGTTTCCATTCCTGCTAAAACTCCCGTTTCAGATAAAGTCGTTCAAAATCCAAAATTGGTTCCTACGCTTACCGTGCAAGAATCTATGCAACTCGTTGACGAAATCAAGAACTACCGCCAAGAAAGCCAAGATGCTCGCCAAGAGCGGACGAATGTAGAGGAACGTTATAAGTATGACATCCGTATTCTAAATGTGCTTGCAACAACCGGCCTGAAAGCTTCTTCTATTGCCCATGAAATGAGAAACGATCGTAATTCGATTTCAGCGAATACAGATTATATTATTGCCGCACTGCAAGAATATGGAATGTGGGATGAGCTTTTATCGCCAGAAAAGACAAGGAAGGCGTATAAAAATGTTCCCGTACTTCTTGAAAAGGGACGTGAAAAATGTGCTAAGATTGTTTCTTTTATGGATACAATGCTTTCAGAAATCGAAAAGCGTCAATTTCAGCCTGGAATGCAGTCTATAATAGTACTTTTAAACCGTATAAAAGAGAGTTGGGAACGAGATTATGCGTGGATATCGATATGTATTAGAGTAGCTTCTGATATTGAGTACTATCTATCTGAGGACGTGCTTCATGTTATTTTTGACAATCTTATACTAAATAGTATTCAGCAAAATGAAAAGAGCAACCATCTGAATATTATAATTCAGGGTTCATTAGAAGATGGTTTGCTGAAATTTTCATATTCCGATAATGGTGTAGGCTTAGCCCGAAAGTATCAGAACAATCCTATGAAAATTTTAGAGGTTCACGAAACAACCCGAAAAAACGGTCATGGTCTCGGAATGTGGATCGTCAATAACACCGTAAATATGTCTGGTGGTCAAATTTTGGATATTCGCGGTACAAAAGGATTTTTTGCCGAGTTTTCAATTGGAGGTTCATTGTAATGGAGGAATATAATTTACTTTATATCGATGATGACATCGATTCACAACTAAGCGAATATTTAGACAAAGACTTAAAAAACGCTCTGCAAAGTGATATAGTCCTTAATATATCTGAACACGAATTCAAACCAGCTGAAGGATACAAAAGTCTACTAGAAAATCCTCAAGTGGCTACGGCAAATATCATTCTGATTGACTCGCGGCTTTTTGAAAACAATTCTGCAACCGATGGGAAATTTTCCGGAGAAGAGTTCAAGATTATTTTAAAAAAGCAATTTCCATTTATCGAAGTTGTAGTTATTACTCAAAATGGTGAGGATGATTCTGTCAAAACCATTGCAAAATTCAATCCCAAATGTGGATTAGCTGCAAAGGAATACTATGATCATATTCTTCCTGATATTATCAAACATGCAATTGAACAAGTGAAAATTTATCGCAATTTGGCAATTCGATTTAAGAGCAACGACAGTTGGGAGCCGATTATAAAAGAACGGGTACTTGGTTCCTTGAATGGCACCGCAGCATATGATAGTCTTACCGCAGCAGATATCGATAAACTTGTACTCGCTTTTCAGGAGATGTCAAAAATAATCAATGAGTAAAGATTACAGAGATACAGAATATTGTCCCGGATATGGCAACATATTAGAAGACAAGAAAATTTTCATGGATTCATTCCGTACACAGCACCCACGTGCAAAGGATATTCATGCGTATGTTTCAAAGAATGAGGGCACCTACAAGAAAGACTTTATAAAAATCTACAATGGAAAGTGTGCCTATTGTGGTACTTCGATAAAAATCATTCCAAAGACAATGTTTGAAATCGATCACTTTATCCCCCAATCAGCAGACTGCTTTGTTAATAAAGCGGCTGCAGGGGATATTAGCAACATCGTATTATCTTGTCAGACATGCAACCATAATAAGAGCGACTTCTTAATAGAACCTGAGATTCGATCATTATTACATCCAGATCACGATGGTATACGGAATGCTTTTTTTAGAGATGAACTATATTACATAAGGGTTGTGGATGGACAACCAAGCGAAGTAACTGATTTCTATAAGCAATTAGAGCTCGATCGTCAAATCTGTCGGCTAGACTATCTTCTGCTAAATATGAAGGGTCTATATGCTAAAATAGCAGACCGACCTGAGATTCACAATCTTCTCGGAGAAGCTATCTCATTACTGTCTGAAAAGCGTAATAATGGTTGCTAGTTTCAAAATTTCTTCTTTCCACAAAAAACAAGTTTTGGATTTTGGATTGCTCCAGCAAGCAGTGCCTCTGTATATACAAAGGCTCAAACACGCATGGCATTGCAAATTTGCCGTGCGTATTCTGCTTGTTGGGATGCAGTCCCAATCCCTGTGAACATCACGGAACCGTGATGGCTGTGCACTCTTACAGAGTGCTGAAAGAGCGTTTTGCAGAAACGCGAAGCCTGCATCGGCACGAGGCAGAACAACGGGTTTGGGCTGCGCCCAACAAGCTCTTGCAAGGCAAGAGTCTTTGTATATACAAAGACATTGCTTGCAAGACAGCTTCGGTGTTCCAGAATGGTACCACGAAGCACTGCTTGCTGCGAATGCGAACGCCTTTTGAATTGCAAAACAATTTTTCAGTTGCTATACTGGGCTTATCAAAGTTTTTTCGGGAGGACGCCGCAATGACTGCACAGACAATGCAAATCGGGAACAAACCTTGCCGCATTTACGGCGAGCCCCATGCAGAATACCTACTGCTCCAAATGACAGGCGAACATGAGTTGCAGAGCATAGACCATGAAGTGACAGTGATTGCGCAGAGCAGCTGGAATTTTTTGTTTGCGGCCGTGCCCGTGGAAAGCTGGAACAATGCACTTTCTCCGTGGGAAGCCCCTGCTGTGTGGGGAACGCAAGGATTTGGCGGCAATGCTATGGACACCCTGCGCTTTCTGATAGAACAGGTCATCCCCACGCTGAAGCGGCAGTTTCATCTCCCGGAAAACGTCAAAATCATTCTGGGCGGCTATTCACTGGCCGGGCTGTTTGCGTTGTGGGCATCCACCCAGACTGATCTGTTCTATGGTGTCGCCGCCGCATCCCCCTCTGTTTGGTTTCCGGGCTGGATGGAGTTTGAACAGCAGCATCCGATACAGGCACAGCACATTTATCTGAGCCTTGGCGACAAGGAAGAGCGCACGAAAAACGCTGTCATGGCTGCGGTGGGGGATAATATCCGCACCCTGCACAGTCGGCTTGCAGAGCGTGGCGCAGACTGCACCCTTGAATGGAACAGCGGCGGGCATTTCAAAGACGCCGACCTGCGCACTGCGAAAGCCTTTCGGTGGGTGATGGAGGAACACGCATGACCATTTTGATCGATGCAGATGGCTGTCCGGTTGTCGATTTGACATTGCAGATTGCAAAGCAGTTCGGCGTTCCTGTCATTATCCTGTGCGACACCTCGCACCAGATCGAACGTGAGGGTGCACAGACGATGGTATTCGACAAGGGTATCGACAGCGTAGACTTTGCGCTTGTCAACCGGGTAAAGCCGGGGGATGTTGTCGTAACACAGGACTACGGGCTGGCGAGTATGTGCCTTGCCAAGTGCGCCCGGGTGCTGAACCAGAATGGTCTGGAATACACCGCCGACAACATAGACGCTCTCATGCTGCGGCGGTATGAAAACAAAAAGCTCCTCCGTGCCGGAAAGCACCCCAAGGGGAGCCCAAAGCGGACGAAGGAGCAGAATGTCAGGTTTGCGGACACGCTTGAGAAGATCTTGAACTGCAACCATTGATACATACTTTTGGAAGGCTGGAGAAATCCAGTCTTCTTTTTTCATAAGTGCCAATTGTGACTTTTTTGTTAACTTTCGAAGATGTGGTTGTATTTTGGCCTTTCAACTGGGTTCGTATATGAAGGCTTCTTTTTTTGGCGAATATCGATTCGAGAGATTACATCTTGGTTACAAGTTATAAATTGTGGGTGCAGAATGGCCTTTTTCGTCGGCTACCAATTAGGGGGATGATTTTTCAAAAGCCCTAAATTCCGAAGATTTTCTATAAAAAGCGGCTCCTTGAAAACAGAACAGTTCAATCGTCCGGTACTTCACAAAAGGTACTTCTGTAACTCGCAGCCCGGTCATAACGAAGACGGGGTGGCTGAAATGCCAATGAAGCGGTGCAAGCCCGCTGCTGGACGATTCCCCACCCCTAGGGTGCCGAGGGCGAATATGGGAGACCTATATCATATTGACGCAGATGGACTGTAAGCCTATCTGCGACGCGAGAGTTGAAACTACTGTCAGCTCTCTTTACATTGCCACCTATCCGCAGGTGACACACTTTTTGACGCTATGAAGGATTCTTCTGGCTAGTATCAATTTGAACGATTACATCTTGGTTACAGATTGTAAGTGGTGGGTGCAGAATAGCCCTTTTCGTGGGCTCGTATATAGAGGGGTATTTCTTCGGAGTATCTTCTTTCACGAAGGTTTGCTTGTACTCGTATGATTATTATGACAATTCCGTTTAATAGCAGACGCACGATTTGCAAATGCAAATTGTGACTTTTTTGTTAATTTTCAAAAACATTGCTACGTTTTGGCCTTTTTCGTCGGCTACCTATTGAGGGCATCTTTTTTCAAGACCACTTTCAACTTCAGGCACCGCCATTGTTGCAAAGTTTCGCCCTCCATCGGTTACCCCATGGACCGACGTTATTTTAACCAAGAAGCTACTTCGGCTATATTTTCCAAGAACTTTTTAACGAATTTCTTTTTCTGGTAACAAAAAGCCCTTTTTCATCGGCTACCAATTAGAGGGATAATTTTCGGAAGCCCTAAATTCCGAAGATTTTCTATAATACTCTGTTCTTTGAAAACAGAATAGCTCAATCGTCCGGCACTTCACAAAAGGTACTTCTGTAACTCGCAGCCCGGTCATAACGAAGACGGGGTGGCTGAAATGCCAATGGTGCGGTGTGAATCCGCTGCCGGACGATTCCCCACTCCTAGGGTGCCGAGGGCGAATATGGGAGACCTATATCATATTGACGCAGATGGGCTGCAAGTCTATCTGCGATGCGAGAGTTGAAACTACTGTCAGCTCTCTTTACATTGCCACCTGACCGCAGCTTTGCTGCAAAGGATATAACCGCAGGTAACACACTTTTTGACCTTAGACTACTTATGCTGAAGGAGTGCCTATGAAGTTTAACAATGCCTATTCCCAGATGTTTCCCGGTTACCCCGATGCCGTCAGCCTTCAGCAGGCTGCGGAGATGCTCGGTCTGAACCGCCATACAGTTGGGGAACTGATCCGTTCCCGCCGCCTATTTGCGCTTAAAATCGGCCGCACCTATCGTATCCCGAAGCTGAGTGTGATCGAGTTCCTGCTCACCGGGCAGAGCACCTTCCCGGCTGGAAATCCGCCGCTGGATGTGGTATGCTGTGGGTGCAGCAACGGACAGCACGCCTGTTGACCCAAAGGAGGTTTATGATGAAAACTACAGGGTCTGTCCAAGAGAAAAATGGACGTTTCTATTTCGTGATCAATCTTTATGATGCCAACGGCAAGCGGAGGATCAAGTGGATCTCCACAGGTTTGACCGTCCGAGGCAACAAGCGCAAGGCAGAATCCATGCTCCGGGAAGTATTGCTCCACTATGATGAGACCGGGGAGCTGCCCACAGGGCGGGGCGGAGCCTACGAAAAAGTAGATGCTAAAACCGCCAAGCCCCTGCCGCAGCATCTCCAACCCGTCAGCAAGTCGGAGATGCTGTTTCTGGATTATCTCAACGAGTGGGTGCAAGTCCATAAAGCATCCATCCAGCCTGCAACCTTTATCAGCTACAATCAGATGATCACCGGGCGCATCACGCAGTATTTTGAGCCGCTGGGCTTGAAGCTGTGCGAGGTCACGCCGCAGGTGCTGGATGAGTTTCAGGAGAAGATCTTGCTGGAGGGCTACACCACTAACACGGTCATTCACTACCACGCCATCTTCGGTAAAGCGTTTAAGGATGCCGTCCGCAAGGACTATCTGGAAACCAACCCGATGCTGAAAGTTGACCGCCCGAAGAAGAACAGCTTCCGGCCCAACTTCTACTCCAAGGATGAAGTCCAGCAGCTGCTGGAAGTATCGCAGGATGACCCCCTGCACCTGTGCATCCTCATTACAGCCTACTACGGTCTGCGCCGCAGCGAGGTGCTTGGGCTGAAGTGGTCGTCTATCGACTTTGAGCGCAAGTCCATCACCATCAATCACAAGGTGACGGAACAGTTGGTGAACGGCAAGTACGTTCCTGTGGTCAGCGATGTGATGAAGAACAAGACCAGCTGCCGCACCCTGCCGCTGATCCCGGCTGTGGAAGAAGAACTTCTGAAGCAGAAGGAAAGGCAGCAGCTTTACCGCAAGCTGTTCAAGAAGAGCTACAGCACTGAGTATCTGGATTTCGTCTGCACCGATCAGGAAGGCAAGCTGATCCGCCCGAACTTCGTGACGGAGCACTTCGACTGGCTTCTGACCAAGTACGGGCTGAAGCATATCCGTTTCCACGATCTGCGCCACAGCTGCGCCAGCCTGATGGTGATGAACGGCGTATCTATGAAGCAGGTTCAGGAATGGCTGGGGCACAGCACCTTTTCTACCACCGCTGACATCTACGCACATCTCGATTACAAAAGCAAACAGGGGTCTGCTGGGGTCATTGCGAACCTTCTGGGAGAATCCAAGCTCCCCAAATAATTATGGATTTATCGTTCATGTATAAAGCATACTGTGATGAGGAAAAAGCGGTCTTTCTTTGCTTGATGCAAAAGAAAAAGTCGCAGGTTCGTTTGAATCTGCGACTTCTGGCGGAGATGGTGGGATTCGAACCCACGTGCCCGGTTAAGGACAAAACGATTTCGAGTCGTTCTCGTTACGACCGCTTCGATACATCTCCAAGTATATTTTCATAGCAAATTTACGATTTGTATATCGCAAATCGGCCTTGAAACTTGGAATATTTGCTGTTAGAATATTGTTAGAAAACGCATTGTTCAGACAGGCTTTGAAGCCTGCCAGGACATCAAAATTGACGTTTCCTCGTGTGATATGGAGACATCCGGCGAAGCATCCACTTGGATTTCGAGTCGTTCTCGTTACGACCGCTTCGATACATCTCCATGATAAACTTTATATAGTATAGCAAAAAAGCCTGTTGGCGTCAACACTTTTTCGCATTCCAAACCCCGGGGCTGCGGTGCAGCAGTCCCGGGGTTTTCAGCTTTTTGCGCAGCACGGAAAATTTTGCAAAAAGGGACTGGTATTTTTGCGGGTTTTGAGTATAATAGAGAAGAGATAGTTCAAATTTGAAGTATAGCAGTTTGCGTTTTTAATGCCTTGGCAACATCCGCAAACTGCATATCGCAAATATGCCGTTTTGATAGGCGCTATTCTTGAAAATTGCGATAAAAAGGAGAATCACATCCATGGCACAGGCAAAACAGGATATGGGCTCTGGCAGCGTAAAAAAACTGATGCTGCAGCTCATGATCCCGGCGGTCGTTGCACAGGTGGTCAACCTGCTGTATAACATTGTGGACCGCATTTACATCGGACATATTGCCGGCATCGGCGCGGCAGCGCTGACCGGCGTGGGACTGTTCACCCCCATCCTTATGCTGCTGAACGCATTCGCCATGCTGGTGGGCGCGGGCGGCGCACCCCGCACCGCCATTGCGCTGGGACAGGGCGACAAGGAGCAGGCGGAAAAGATCATCTCCAACAGCTTTACCATGCTGCTGCTCTTTTCGGTGGTGCTGACCGTGGTGTTCTACGCCGGAGCACCCACCCTGCTGCGGCTCTTTGGTGCCAGTGACGCCACCCTGCCCTATGCGCTGGCGTACAGCCGCATCTACATTCTGGGCTCGGTGTTCGTGCTGCTGGTGCTGGGCATGAACCCCTTCATCACCACGCAGGGCTTTGCCAAGACCAGTATGCTTACCACCGTCATCGGTGCGGTCATCAACATTATTCTCGACCCCATCCTGATCTTTGGTCTGGGTCTGGGCGTGCGGGGCGCTGCCATTGCCACCGTGCTCAGTCAGGCGGTGGGCGCGGTGTGGATTCTGCGCTTCCTTACCGGCAAAAAGACCATCCTGCGCCTGCGCAAGGACTGTATGCGCCCGGAAAAGAAGGTCATCCTGCCAGTGATGGCGCTGGGCATCTCCACCTTTGTGATGATGTCCACTGAGAGCCTGCTGTCCATCAGCTTCAGCTCTAGTCTGGCGCGGTACGGCGGCGATGTGGCTGTGGGTGCCATGACCGTCATCACCAGCGCCTCCCAGCTGTGCACCCTGCCCATTCAGGGCATCTGTCAGGGCGGTCAGCCGGTGATGAGCTTCAACTTCGGCGCGGGCAAAAAGTCCCGCGTCAAGGAGGCGTTCCACTTCCAGCTGCTGCTGTGCGGCTGCTACACCTGCCTGTTCTGGCTGCTCATGATGCTGGCGCCGGGGGCTGTGGCGGGCATCTTCACCTCGGATACGGCGCTGATCGACTACACCACATGGTCCATGCGCATCTACATGGCAGGTATCTTTGCCATGGGCTTCCAGATCGCCTGTCAGCAGAGCTTTATGGCGCTGGGTCAGGCCAAGGTCAGCCTGCTGCTGGCCTGTCTGCGCAAGATCATTTTGCTGATCCCGCTCATCTTCATTCTGCCGCACCTGCTGCCGAACCCGGTATTCGGCGTCTTTCTGGCAGAGCCGGTCAGCGATATTCTGGCGGCTACCATTACCACCATCACCTTCTTCTCCCGCTTCAACGGTATTCTGGAGCGTGGCGCTGCAAAGGTGTAATGAAATAGAACAAGCCCGGAAAGTCTGCGGACTTTCCGGGCTTGTGTTTTCACGGGAGGGCAGCGGGCTCGCCCTCTCAGTCACCTTCGGTGACTGATTCCCCCTTTTGTCGCTGTGCGACATCTTCCCCCGGAACGGGGGAAGTCTTTCCTCAAAGGGAGAGCCCTTGGCATAACGGTACAGTTTCCGATTCATGTGCAAAGTGTGCGGTTTCGCCAGAGCCTCTCCCTTTGGGAGAGGTGGCACGGCGCAAGCCGTGACGGAGAGGGCGAGGACGCTTATGGGGGAGCGCACTCCAGCACACCAATTATTTCTCAGCCTTTACCGTCTCCGGCTCACCCAGAGCCAGCACCTTCGTCAGTTCGGCCTGCACCTTGGCGTTGGTGGCATCGGTGACGGCCAGCACATCGGAGTAGAACTTTTCCATCTCGTCACGGGTGGAGAAGGTAGCCACATACATCTGGTTGCCCATGGCACCGGACAGTGCCTCGGGGATGCGGTCTACCATGCGCATATTGTCCTGATACTTCTGCATCAGCTGCTCGTGGCTGTAAACAAAACTCTTGCCGTCCCGGCGGCCGGCAAAGGCGCAGTAATAGTGCTCACCCACCGGCATATCGGTGCCGCCGAAGGCGATCATGTCCGCCCAGATCTTGTACACGTTGGTGGAACGGGCAAAGTCGATCATGTCCGGGGTAAAGCCGCCGCAGGGGCGCATATTGACCTCCAGCGCCACGATCTGACCTTTTTTGCCCATGCTGGCCTGATTCTCGGTCATGCGGAAGAACTCGAAGTGGACAAAGCGGCTCTTCACCCCAAAGCTCTTGACGGCGGCACGGCCTGCGGCGCGGGTGTCCTCCGGCAGATCCTTGATGATGTAGTAGATGGAGTTGTCATCGTTGTTCACGATGTCCATGATGGATACGGGGCTTACGTTGCCCGCCTCAAAAATGGGGTTGCCGTGGGCGTCGATGATGGCATCGTAGCTGTTCACCTCGGCGCGGACGAATTCCTCCATGATGTAGGCCACATCCGGGTGCTCCTTCTCCTTGTAGGCCAGAAATTCTTTCAGCTCCTTGTCGCTGGAAAGGCGGTGGGTATCCGAAGCGCCCACGCCGTTGTCCGGCTTGACCACCACCGGGTAGCCTACCTGTGCCACAAAGGCCTTGCAGCCTGCAAGGTCATCCACCATGTGGTAGCGGGCGGTGGCGATACCGGCTTTCTGGTAGTACTCCTTCATCTTGCTCTTGTACTTGATGCGGGGCATATCAGAGGTCTGGAAGCCGCTGGTGATGTGGAAATCGGTGCGCAGGGCGGCATCCCGCTCCAGCCAGTATTCATTGTTGGACTCCAGCCAGTCGATGCGGCCATACTTGAAGGTGAAAAAGGCCACGGCGCGGTACACCTCGTCGTAGTTTTCCAGACTGTTCACCTTGTAGTATTCGTTCAGGCTTGCCTTCAGTTCCGGCTTCAGCTCCTCGTAGGGCTGGTCGCCGATGCCCAGCACGTTCAGGCCGTTGTTCTTCAGCTCCCGGCAGAACTGCCAGTAGTTCGTGGGGAAGTTGGGGGAGATAAAAATAAAGTTCTGCATAGTATTTGTTGATTCCTCTTTCCGTTACCTCTATTGCAAAAGCCCCTGCGGGGCGGGACAGACTTTAATATTGGGAAACAACGGCGCGTCCATGGACGCGCCGTTGTGCCATTTTCACGGGATGGGTCACTGCTGGCCCAGAATGTAGGGCATATAGTACGCCACCTGCTTGTACCACCAGTTCCAGTCGTGGTTGACATCGTGACCCCACAGGTCTACCCAGATGGGGATATGCTTTGCTTCAAAGATGCGCTTGAGCAGCCATGTGGTGTCCGGCTGTTCCCAGTCGCCCTGACCGCAGCAGATGACCGCCTTCTGATTGCGGAACAGCTGCATATAGGGGTGATCCTCCGGGAAGTTCTTCATGTAGTCCACGGGGGAGTTCATGTACACCAGCTCGTCCATGTAGTCGCCAAAGCCGTAGTGAGCAGTGTAGATGCCGCTGAGTGCCAGACAGCCGCAGAAGATATCCGGGCGGCGCAGGTACAGGTTTACCGCGTGGGTAGCGCCCAGACTGCACCCGAAAGCGATGATGCCGGGCAGATCGTTCCAGCCGTTGCGCTGCTGCGCCAGATGCTGAAGCATCGGGGCGGCTTCGCGGGTGATATAGTGCAGCCACTGCTCATAGCGGCGGATGCGCCAATAGGGGTTGCCCTGTGCGTCCGACCATGTTTCCTGATCCATGGTGTCGATGGAAAGCACCATAATCTGCCCGGACTCGATCCACGGGGCAAGGGTGTCGGTCATGTGGAAGTTTTCAAAATCGAAAAAACGGCCGTCCTGACAGGGGATATACAGCATCGGGCGGCCGGCGTGGCCGTAAAGTTTGCACTCCATATCCCGTCCCAGTTCCGGGCTGTACTCCTTGAAATACTGCATCTCCATGGTGTTTCCTCCTTTGGTGTGGTGATGGTGTTACCCTTCTTTTATTCCTCTACCTCATACAGCAGGGTGTGGAACACGAAGGGCAGCTGTTTTTCCCAGCTGGCTTCGCTGTGGGTGCCGCCGGGCACGATGCGGCTGGTCAGGTGGATGCCCCGGGTCATCAGCTTGCCGCTCAAGTTGGAAAATTCCCGCCGGATGCCCTCGTGGTTGCCCATCTCCCGGGAGCCGTAGTCCATGTACAGCACCGTGCCGGGGGAAAGCTTTGCACGCCCCACAAGGCCGGAAAGCTTATCCGGCGCCACCCAGATGGAGGGGGAAAGTGCTGCGGCACGGCTGTAAGTATCGTTATACTGCAGCAGGGCATACAGGCTCATCAGTCCGCCCATGCTGCTGCCGCCGATAAAGGTATTTGCCCTGTCCGGCAGGGTGCGGAAATTCTGGTCGATCAAAGGCTTGAACCGGTGGATGAACCAGCTCATGGTGGCCTGTCCCTTGCCGTCAAAGTGGCCGTAGGTGGGGTCATCGAAGCGGTAGGGGGAATACTCCACCAGACGCTCGTTGTTTGCCCCGGCGTTGCACTCGATGGCCGCCACGATCAGCGGGGTGTCGGTATAGTCCAGATAATCCGCCACGCCCCAGCTTTTGCCGTAGGTGGCATCCTCGTTGAAAAACACGTTCTGCCCATCGAACATATACAGCACGGGGAACCGGCGCTCCGGCTGTGCTTCGTACATGGTGGGCAGGTAGACATACACCCGGCGCTGCTCGGTGCCGTTGACCGCCGGGTAACTCATGCTCCATTTTTTGATCATGGTGCTTCTTTCCTCTCAAATCTTCCTGCAAAGGGCACAGGCAGCAAGCCCACGCCCTTTATAGGTAGTGTAGCACCATGCGGCGGGAAATGCAATCTTTATGCGCAAAGGGGCGGCGGGATGATTTAGAATGCGCTCCGCTTCGCTCTGCGCATAAATAGCGGAATAATTATTTTATTTTCGCGTTTGTCGCGGCCTGCGGGCCGCTCCAAACGCATTTTCACGAGAGGGGTCGTGACGGTGAACGGCATCTACAGCGCCGCTTTCTGCGAAAGCACGGCGCTGTGGTCGGTGTGCTCGCCCTCTCCGTCACGGCTTACGCCGTGCCACCTCTGGCGAAACCGTACACTTTGCACTTCAGCCGGAAACTGCACCGCCATGCCAAGGGCTCTCCCTTTGGGAGAGCTGGCGCGTAAGCGCCTGAGAGGGCGAGCCAGCTAAAGCAGCAAACGGCATCTGCGGTGATGCAAAAGGGACTGTTGCCCCAGACGGTGTGCAGCAGTCCCTTAAAAAGCCGTAGGGTGACAGGCGGCTCAATATTTCTTTTCCACAGGCACGATCCAGCCCTTGGTATCGGGCAGCTTGCCCCACTGCATACCGGTCATGGTGTCGTACAGCTTCTGGGTGACAGGGCCGATCTTGCCGTCGCCGATAAAGGCGTGCTCGCCCTTCCAGACCAGCTCCTTGACGGGGGAGACGACAGCGGCAGTACCGGTGCCGAACACCTCTTCCAGCTTGCCTTCGCGGGCAGCTGCCATGATGTCGGCAATGGCGATCTTGCCCTCAACGACCTCGTAGCCCCAGTCCTTCAGCAGCTCGATGCAGCTGCGGCGGGTAACGCCGGGCAGCACGGTGCCCACGGTAGCAGCGGTGTACACCTTGCCGTCGATCTTGAACATGATGTTCATGCTGCCCACTTCTTCAACGTACTTCTTCTCCACGCCGTCCAGCCACAGCACCTGTGCGTAGCCCTGCTCCTCGGCCAGCTCGCCGGCCTTGATGGAAGCGGCGTAGTTGCCGCCGCACTTGGTAAAGCCGGTCAGACCCGGGGCGGCGCGGATGTACTCGTCCTCCACGTAGATGCGCACGGGGTTGATGCCCTCGGCGTAGTAAGCGCCGGAGGGAGCGCAGATGATGCAGAAGATATAGTGCTTGGAAGCGTGCACGCCCAAACCCACATCATTGGCAAAGATGAAGGGACGGATGTACAGGGAAGCGCCGTCGGTGTGGGGCACCCAGTCGCGGTCCACATCCACCAGAGTCTCAACGGCCTGAATGTAGTCCTCTACCGGGATCTTGGGGATGCACAGACGGTCGGCAGAATCCTGAAAACGCTTGGCGTTGCAGTCCGGGCGGAACAGCTGCACGGTGTCATCGGCGGTGCGGTAGGCCTTCATGCCCTCAAAGATCTCCTGTGCGTAGTGGAACACCACGGTAGCGGGGTCCAGCTCAAAGGGGCCGTAGGGAACGATGCGGGCATCGTGCCAGCCCTCGCCCTCGGTGTAATCCATGACGAACATATGGTCGGAGAACTTTTTGCCGAAGCCGAGCTTCGTCTCATCGGTGGGCTTTGCCTTGGGCGCAGCCGTGCGGGTGATCTTGATATCCAACATAGTGAGTTTCCCTCTTTCCTTTTATGCGCGTGCGCACGATTTCCGGCGCTTTATGACACAAATGTTGGTTTCTATTATAATATTCCCAGCCGGTTTTGCAAGGAATCACAAAATGTTTCATCTTTCCACCCGGTAAGTTGCACCAAATTATGAGCACAGTGGTGTGCAAACTGCCAAATCTATGGTACAATAGGGGCACAGAGCACTTTTGCGGAGCACAGCCCCGCTTTTCTATGGAAGGAGCATACTGCCATGATCGACAGCGTTATTTTTGATATGGACGGCCTGATGTTTGACACCGAGCGGGTGTGGGCGACCCTGTGGGAGCCGGCACTGGCCACCCTTGGGCTTTCTTATAAGGAAGGGCTGGACGTTGCCGCCCGCGGCACGGCAGGGGACACCATGCGGGCGGTGCTGCGCCGCTTCTACGGGGAAAACTGCGACACGGATGCTATCATCGAGGCGCTGCACGCACAGGCGGAAAAGGCGTTTCAGGCACCGCCGCCCAAAAAGCCCGGACTGGACGAAATTCTGACATGGCTGGACGCGCAGCACATCCCCATGGCGGTGGCTTCCTCCAGCCGGATGGCGTCTATCCGGCATCATTTGGACGGCTGGGGTCTGACCCACTATTTTAAGGTGATTGTCTCCGGCGAGCAGTTCTCGGCTTCCAAACCCGACCCGGAGATCTTTCTGCGGGCAGCGGAAGCGCTGGGCACTGTGCCCGGCCGCACCCTTGTGCTGGAGGACAGCTACAACGGCGTGCGCGCCGGTGCCGCCGGGCACTTTGTCACCGTGATGGTGCCGGACATGGCCCCCGCCGATGACGAGATGCGCCGTCTGTACACCGCCGAGTGCCGCGATTTGTACGAAGTATTGGACGGGTTGCAGAACGAAAGGTTCTGACCGTAAAAACATCATGCCGGACAGCCCGCAGGCTGTCCGGCATGGTGTTTTCTTTATTCTTCAAATTCCAGATCGCTGGGCTGGATGAGGTCAAGCTCTGCGGCAGGCTCAGCCACAAGGCGGCGGCTCTGGTTGAAGATGGCCTTTTCCAGCGTGTTGCGCGCCAGACGGCCATTGCCGGCGGTGCGGCTGTCCAGCGCCTGACGGCGCTTGTAGTACCCCAGCAGCGGGAAGGTGCAGCTCTCGGCAAGGCGGTAGCCCTTGCCCTTTGCCAGCACGGCGGTGATGTCCAGCAGCTCGTCCGCCGTATAGTCCGGGAACTCGATCTTGTTGGGGAAGCGGCTGGCAAGGCCGCTGTTGGCGGTGAGGAACACCTCCATCTCCTTGGTGTAGCCCGCAAGGATGACCACCAGCTCGTCCCGGTGATCCTCCATGCCCTTTACAAGGGTGTCGATGGCTTCCAGCCCAAAACTGTCCTGCTCGCCGCGGTACAGACTGTACGCTTCGTCGATGAACAAAACGCCCCCCAGTGCGCTCTCGATGACGCTGTTGGTCAGCGGGGCGGTGTGCCCGGTGTAGCGCCCCACAAGGTCGGCGCGGGTCACCTCCACCAGCTGCCCGCCCCCCAGCGCGCCGATGGCCTTGAGGTACTTTGCCACCAGCCGGGCAATGGTGGTCTTGCCGGTGCCGGGGTTGCCGGTAAAGATCATGTGCATGGACAGGCTTGCGGTCTTGAAGCCCGCCGCCGCGCGGCGCTGCTGTACCTGTAAATTGTCTGCCAGCCCGAACACATACTCCTTGACCGGGGCAAGCCCCACCAGCGCATCCAGTTCGGCGCGGATCTGCTCCACCGCGCCGGTGTAGGCCGCCGGCAGCAGGCTGAACAGGTCTGCGGGCGCAGCGCCGTTCAGCGCAAATTGCAGCCCTTCGGGCGCGGCGGTCAGCGCCACCGTGCCGGACAGCTTTGCATCGGTCTGCAAACAATACTCGCTCAGGGCGCGGAAAATGCGCTCACAGCAGTCTGCCAGCCCCTCTGCGCCCTTTTCCTTGGAGCACTGCGCTGCCACATAGTCCCGCACCTCCGCCCCGGCGGTGAGGGTCAGCCCCAGACGGCTGTGCACCCGCTGCGCCAGCGCGTTCAGCTGCTGCGCCGCCAGCGCGGCGAGTGCTTCCGGGGTGAAGGGGGCGGTCTGGCACACATCCCCTACCGCCGCCACAAAGGACGCGCCGAATTTATCTGCCAGCGCTTCCCGTCCCTTGCGGGAGAAGAAGATCAGGTACTTGCCGCAGGGGTCGATGCGGCTCACTGCACCGGGGGCAAGCGCCGTGCCGGCTTCCACCAGAATGCCCTCCTTGTTGACCAGATACCGGCTGGACAAAGGCGCACTGCCCTTGACCGCGAGGTCGGAGAGGATGCGCAGAAAGCCGGGGTGGCAGCTCTCGTAGTGCTCGAACACCACGATCTCGCCCGGGGCGTGCAGCGCAGCGTACAAGTCCTGCAAAAACAGCTTTTCCGCGCCGGGGTCGGGGTAGAGTGCGAGATCCATCACCGCCATCCGGTCGCTCTGCAAAAGCCCCCGCGCCGCCATGATGCGGGCAGTCTCTGCCAGCGCAAAGTGCCGTCCCGTGCCCGGTGCGCCCCACAGCAGGATCACGTTGTGGGCGGCTGCGCCCTCGGTGCCCAGCACAAAGGGGCGGCGCATTGCCCGCACCACGCTGTCCACAAAGGCATCCTGCCCAAGGACAGTCTTTTTTACCTCGGCGGCAAGGCCCTCAAAGCTGCCCAGCTGCTCCGGCTTTGTGTCCGCCGTGCCCTTGGCCAGCAAGCCGTCTGCTTCCATATCCCGCAGCATCTGGCGGCTGTCCTCCAGCGCCGTCTGCACCCCGGCATCCTGCGCTTTCAGCCGGGCGTTCTGCTGCTTGAGCATTTCGTCCAGCTGCTTTTGCTGTTCCAGCAGCGCCGCATTCAGATCCGGCAGGCCGCTGCCCGCCGGTTTTTTGGGCTGCGGCTTTTCCGGCTGCGGCTGTGCGCCGCCGAACTTCAGTTTGCCGCCCGCGCCGAACACGCCGTTCATCAAGCTTTCCCAATCATCGGTATATGCCATGGTGCTGCCCTCCATCGGTGTTTTTCTTCCAGTATAGTGAACTGCGCGGCATTTTGCAAGGGATTCCCTCTTGAAAAAAAGCGCGTTGTCCGATACACTGAATATAATGAATCTTACAAGAAGGAATGAAGCTGACCATGGCCGCAAAAACGCCTGCCCAGTGGAAAACACTGTTTGAAAACGTACCCTTCCACCGCGAAAACTACTATACTGGCCCTCTTGGGCCGGACTACGCCCCCGGCGGCACCTGTCTGCGGCTGTGGGCACCCACCGCCGAAGCAGTTACCGTGACCTTATACCACAAGGGAGACGGCGGCGCCGTGCTGGGCACAGAGCCCCTTGTGCGCGGGGCGCATGGGGTGTGGAGCATCTGGCTGCCCGGGGAGCAGCACGGCCGCTACTACACCTTTGCCGTTACCGTAAACGGCATCACCCGCGAGACCGGCGACCCCTACGCCCGGGCGGTGGGGGTAAACGGCGTCCGCAGCATGATCGTAGATCTTGCCCGCACCGCGCCCTCCGGGTGGGAGCGGGATGTGCGCCCCGTTATCCCCCCGGCGCAGCGCGCCGTGTGGGAGGTGAGCGTGCGGGACTTCTCGCAGGATGCCGCCAGCGGGGTGCGCCCGGCGTGGCGGGGTAAATATATGGCCTTTACCCAGCAGGGCACCACATTGCACGGCGATGGCATCCACCCCACCTGCCTGAACTACCTCAAGCGGCTGGGGGTAAAATACGTCCAGCTGATGCCCATTTTCGATTTTGGCAGCGTGGACGAAGCAAAGCCCTTGCTGCGGCAGTATAACTGGGGCTACGACCCCACCAACTTCAACGTGCCGGAGGGCAGCTACTCCACCGACCCCACCCGGGGCGAGGTGCGCATCCGGGAGTGCCGGGAGATGATCGCCGCCCTCCATGCGGCGGGCATCGGGGTGGTGATGGACGTGGTGTATAACCACACCTACCGTACCGAAAATCCCCTGAACAATACCGTGCCCTATTACTTTTTCCGGCAGAATGCGGACGGCAGCTTTTCCAACGGCAGCGGCTGCGGCAACGAGTTTGCCAGCGAGCGCCCCATGGCGCGGCGGTACCTCATCGACTCCATCCTCTACTGGGCGAAGGAGTACCACATCGACGGCTTCCGGTTCGACCTGATGGGTCTGTACGATGCCGAGAGCATCAATGCGGTGCGCGCTGCGCTGGACAGCCTGCCCGGCGGGCGGGACATCCTGCTGTACGGCGAGCCGTGGCAGGGCGGTGCCAGCCAGCTGCACCGGTACGAAGCCAACAAAGCGAACCTTGCCATGCTCAACGAGCGGGTGGGCATCTTCTGCGATGACACCCGGGACGCCATCAAGGGCGGCTGCTTCGATGCCCGGGAGCCGGGCTATGTGGAGGGCAAGCCCGGCAGCTTCTGGGATATCGGCGCAGCGGTGGCGGCATGGTGCCGCAGCGACCGTCTGCCGCCCCACGCGCCCAGCCAGATCGTGAGCTACGTTTCCACCCACGACAACTTTACCCTGTGGGACAAGCTGCTCTGCGTCCGGTACGAAAAGCCGGAGTTCACCGCCCGGGACACCGTGGCGCTGGCACAGAACCGGCTGGCGGCGGGTATCTACCTGACCAGCTTCGGCCTGCCCTTCATGCAGGCAGGCGAGGAGTTCGCCCGCACCAAAAAGGGCGTGGGCAACAGCTACCGCTCCTCCCCCGCCCTGAACCGTCTGGACTGGAACCGCGCCGAGCAGTACCACGCCCTTGTGGACTACTACCGGGGGCTTCTGGCGCTGCGGGCAGCCTTTCCCCGGCTGGGCAGCACCGACCGTCACGCCCCGGAGGCCTTGCAGTTCTTTGCACTGGAGCAGCCGCTGGTGGGCTGGACACTGCCCGCCGTCTGGGGAGACGGCGCGGCGTGGAGCGCTTTGTGCGTCTTTTATAACCCCACCGAAACCGCCTGCACCGTTCCCCTGCCCGCCGGGCAGTGGAAGCTACTGAGCGACGGCACTTCTTCCAGCCTGTGGCGGGGGGCAAGCCGCGTTTTTACAAACAAAGCCCCCCTTGCGCCGTACAGCGCGACTGTTTTTGGTGCGGTGTAAATAAAGAACGAACTCCCTCAGTCAAAACCTGACGGTTTTGCCAGCTCCCTCGGAGAGGGAGCCTCTGGCGCGCCCGGAAGCTTTGCACTTTAGCCGGAAAGTTTACCGTTATGCCAAAGGCCCCATCCCAGAGGGGGCTGTCGCCGTAGGCGACTGGGGGAGTTTTTCCCACAACCAAAAAAGGCTGCTGCACATTCCGTGCAGCAGCCTTTTTACTATTTTCAGTTATTCTCTGCGCCCTTTTCGCCAAGGGTGACGGTGACGGTCTGCATCTGACCGCCGCGTGCCACGGTGATCTCGATGGTGTCGCCGGCCTTGTGGTCCTGCATCAGGGTGCCAAGGTCGCTCTGGGTGGCAACCTCGCTGCCGTCTACGCTCACGATGCGGTCACCGGCCTGCAGGCCCGCCTTGTCGGCAGGGCCGCCCTTGACCACTTCCACGATGTAGACACCGTAGGCGTTCACGCCCAGCTGGGCGGCGGTCTGGGCGTCGGTCACGGCATAGTAGCTGATGCCCAGATAGGGACGCCCGGTCACATAGCCGTTTTCCAGCAGCTCCTGCGCCACCTTGACGGCGTCATTTACCGGGATGGCAAAGCCCAGACCCTCGGCATCGCTGTCGGAGGACTTTGCATTGACGATGCCCACCAGCTCGCCGTTCATGTTGAACAGGCCGCCGCCGGAGTTGCCGGGGCTGACGGAGGCATCCATCTGGATCAGGGACATAGTGTTGACAGAGCTGGAACCCTGAATGCTGACGCTGCGGTTCAGGGCGCTGACGATGCCGCTGGTCACGGTGCCGCCCAGCTCACCCAAGGGGTTGCCCACGGCCATGACGCTTTCGCCCACCTTCAGGTTATCGCTGTCACCCACGGTGGCGGGGGTCAGGCCGGTGGCGTCGACCTTCACCACGGCGATATCACTGGTGGTATCCTCGCCCACCAGCGTAGCGGGGTAATCCTTGTCGCCGATGCTCACAGTGATGTTGGAAGCGCCGCTCACCACATGGGCGCAGGTGAGGATATAACCATCCGAGCTGATGATGACGCCGCTGCCCGCGCCGCTCTCCACCTGACTCTGGCCGTACCATGACCACTGGGAGTAGACCACCTGCTCGGTGGTGATGACCACCACGCTGGGGCTGACCAGCTCTGCCACCTGTGCGGTGCTCAGGCCGGTGCCGCTGGTGGCGCTGATGGAATTGCCGGTGCTGTCGGTGCTGCTGTCAGAGCTGGCAGGGCGCTCCACCTGCTGGATGACCACCTTGCTGCCGCCGCCGTATTTTGCACCCACAAAGCCGCCCGCAAAGCCCATGGCAGCTGCCAGCACCAGCGCCACGGCGCTGCGCACCAGCTTTCCGCCATTGAACTTCTTCTTTTTGCGGCGGGGCTTTTCCGGCTGCTGCGGGGCGCTGTACTGCGGCTGCTCCGGCGGGGTGGGCGGCACGCTGCCGCCGTCTGCCGGGGCGGTATACGCCGGGCGCACGGGCTGTGCTTCCGGCTCGTTATACTGGTTTGCCGTGTTCATGCCGCTGCTGCCCACGTTGGGGTAGCCGGTCTCGTTATTGGAAGCGGAATAATCGTATTCCCACTTGTTCTCGTTTTCCATGTTACTACATCCTTCCCTCAAAGGCCGGTCCGCAGGGACATCTGTTCCTTTGAACTGTCCCTATTGTAACCGTCAAATGTGAAAATCAATCGCTTGCGCCGTGAAGAATATGTGAAATGCGGTCCTGCTTTTCTGCCCTTGACAGCTGCGCCGCCGCTTGCTATTGTAAGGGAAGAATATTGGCCCGTCAAGGAGGAGCTTTTTATGGAACTGCGCCGCACCGAACAGGGGTTTGCCCTGTATAAAGAAAAGGACTGCATCGGAGAGTGCACCCTCTCCCCCGCCCCCAAGGGCGCACAGCTTGCCGCCCTGTGCATCCTGCCCCGGTGGCGGCGCAAGGGCTACGGTTCCTACCTGTTAAAAGAAGTATTGCGCAGCTTTGGCGGTTATGACCGGGAAACCGCCACCGTTTTTACCGCCCCGCTGCCGGAAAACGCCGCCGAGCTTGCCTTCTGGGGCAAATTCGGCTTTGCCGCCGAGGGCGGGCAGCTGGTGCGCCGCCGCACCCCGGATTTAACGGCGGTCAAGTTCGTGCAGGACTTTTTAGCCGCCCGGCTGGTGCACCCGCAGCTGTGCGTGGACGCCACCTGCGGCAACGGCGGCGACACCGCCTTTCTGTGCAATCTGACCGCCCCCGCCGGGCGGGTGCTGGCCTTTGACGTGCAGCCCGAAGCCATCCGCTCCACCCGCGCCCGGCTGGAACAGGCAAATGTGCCCGCCGACCGGTACAAGCTCATCTGCGGCAGCCACGCCGACTTATTACAGTATGTGCAGCCCGGCACTGCCGATGCAGTCATGTTCAACTTTGGCTGGCTGCCGGGGGCGGACCACGGGGTGTTCTCCACCGCGCAGAGCAGCATCCCCGCCTTGCAGGCGGCGCTGCAGGCGGTGCGCCCCGGCGGCATCGTGAGTGCCATCCTGTACAGCGGGGCGGTCATCGGCTCGGACGAAAAACAGGCGGTGCTGCGTTTTCTGCGGGCACTTCCACTGAAAAGTTTCACCGTTCTGGTGTGTGATTTTGCCAATTGGGCCGAAACTGCCCCTCTGCCCTGCCTGATCCTGAAAAAATAACGAAAACCCTTGCATTATCACGCGTTTTCGTATAGAATAAGGTGCGTATGTGTAAAAACAAGAATCCTCTCCGTCACGACTGACAGTATGCCGGAGAGGGTTTTCTCAGAAAGCAGGATGGAGGCTCCCATGTAAGACACCATCTGTCTGCCGTTTATTCTCTGCCTTGCAAAGGCAATTTTTATAGGAGAAGCTATCATCTATGACAAATCGTGAAGAGATCGAACGCCGCAGGACGTTCGCCATCATCAGCCACCCCGACGCAGGTAAGACTACCCTTACCGAAAAGCTGCTGCTGTACGGTGGAGCCATCAATCAGGCTGGTTCCGTCAAGGGCAAGCAGAGCGCCAAGCACGCCGTGTCCGACTGGATGGACATTGAAAAGCAGCGTGGTATCTCGGTCACCTCTTCGGTGCTGCAGTTCAACTACGCCGGTAAGTGCGTGAACATTCTGGACACCCCCGGCCATCAGGACTTCTCGGAGGATACCTACCGCACCCTGATGGCGGCAGACTCTGCCGTCATGGTCATCGACGCCGCAAAGGGCGTTGAGGCGCAGACCATCAAGCTGTTCAAGGTGTGCACCCTGCGCCATATCCCCATTTTTACCTTCATCAACAAGATGGACCGCGAAGCCCGCGACCCCTTTGAGCTGATGGAGAACATCGAAGAAATTCTGGGCATCAAGACCTACCCCATGAACTGGCCCATCGGCTGCGGCAAGGAGTTCAAGGGCGTGTTCGACCGCAACGCACGCAAGGTGCTGGCTTTCTCCAGCGATGGCCGCGCCAACGGCGTGAAGAAGGTCAGCGAGACCGAAGCCGAGCTGGGCGACCCCGCACTGGACGAGCTGCTGACCCCCTACCTGCACCAGCAGCTGGTGGACGAGATCGAGCTGCTGGACGGCGCTGCCGAGGAGTTTGATCTGGACAAGGTGCTGCGCGGCGAGCTGAGCCCCGTGTTCTTCGGCTCTGCATTGACCAACTTCGGCGTGGAGCCCTTCCTTGAAAACTTCCTGCGGCTCACCTCCGCCCCGCTGGCCCGCGTGGACAGCCTGACCGGCGAGCCGGTGGATCCCTGCCGGGACGAGTTCTCCGCCTTTATCTTTAAGATTCAGGCCAACATGAACAAGGCCCACCGCGACCGCATTGCCTTTATGCGCATCTGCTCCGGCAAGTTCGAGCGCGGCATGGAAGCCTACCATGTGCAGGAGGGCAAGAACATCAAGCTTGCCACCGGCACCCAGCTGATGGCGCAGGACCGCGCCATCGTGGACGAGGCCTACGCCGGCGACATCATCGGCCTGTTCGACCCGGGCATCTTCTCCATCGGCGATACCCTGTGCACCGGCAAAAAGAAGGTCCAGTTCGCGGGCATCCCCACCTTCTCCCCGGAGCACTTTGCCCGCATTGAGCAGAAGGACACCATGAAGCGCAAGCAGTTCGTGAAGGGTATGGAGCAGATCGCGCAGGAAGGCGCCATCCAGATCTTCCGCGAGGTCGGCGGCGGCATGGAAGAAGTGGTGGTCGGCGTGGTCGGTGTGCTGCAGCTGGAAGTGCTGGAGTACCGCCTGAACACCGAGTACAACGTGGAGATCCGTATGCAGCAGCTGCCCTTTGAGCAGCTGCGCTGGGTGCAGAACGATCCCGACACCTACAACCTGCGGGATCTGGACCTGACCAGCGACACCAAGGCTGTGGAGGACATGAAGGGCAACCGTCTGCTGCTGTTCACCTCCGACTGGGCGGTGCGCTGGGCAGAGACTCACAACGAGAGCTTGCAGCTGAGCGAGTTCGGCAACATCTGATAAAAGAGCGCTGCGGAGTGCACCTGCGCTCCGCAGTTCTTTTTTATAGAATAAAAAACACAACAAAGTATGCCAGACATTGGAATGAGGGTTCCCATTGCGGGGAACACTGCTGGCATGGAGGGTAAAGTATATGCAGAACATCAACATTGGCAAAAGCGGCATTTCCGTGCCGTTTCTGGGCATGGGTACATGGGCCATCGGCGGCGGTGCATGGTGGGGCGATAACGACGATGCACTGTCGGTAAAGGCCATTCAGACCGCCGTGGAGCAGGGCATCCAGTGGATCGACACTGCGCCCATCTACGGGCTGTACCACAGCGAGGAAGTGGTGGGCGAAGCCATGAAGCACATCGACCGCGACAAGGTGGTGCTTTCCACCAAGTGTGGCTTGGAGTGGCGGCACGAGTCCCCCATCCTGCACAAGGTAGTGGACGGCGTACAGGTGTACCGCGACCTCTCCGCCAAGGGCATCATCGAGGACGTGGAGGACAGCCTGCGCCGTCTGCACACCGACCATCTGGACGTGCTGTACACCCACTGGCAGAGCCCGGACTTCGGCGTATATCCGCTGGAAGAGACCATGGAAGCCATGATGAAGCTGAAGGAGCAGGGCAAGATCCGCGCCATCGGCGCTTCCAACGTCACCTCCGACATCATCCGGGGCTACTGCAAGTACGGCCAGCTGGACGTCATTCAGGAAAAGTACAGCCTGCTGACCCGCCGCATTGAAAAGCAGCTGCTGCCCACCTGCAAGGAGCTGGGCGTCTCGGTGCAGGCCTACTCCCCGCTGGAGCAGGGACTGCTGACCGGCAAGGTGACCATGGACACCACCTACCCGGAGGGCAGCACCCGCAACACGAACCCCTGTTTCCAGCCCACCCGCCGGGCACAGGCGCTGGAACTGCTGGCAAAGTGGAGCGACCTGACCGAAAAGTACAACTGCACCATGGCGCAGCTGGTCATCGCCATGACCGCCCGCATGATCCCGGGGCTGCACGTCCTGTGCGGTGCCCGCAAGCCGGAGCAGGTGCTGGATAACGCCGGTGCCATGCACATCAAGCTGGACGGCGCCGATGCCGTCCGCATGAAGTGGGATGTGGACGCAATTTCCTGAGGATAAACAGAACAACACCGGAGCATCTTCGGACGCTCCGGTGTTGTTTTATTATTTCTGCTGTTCCAGCATGGTCTGGATGCGGGTCTTGGCGCGGTAATAGGTCACCCGCGCCCATGCGGCATTGTGACCAAAGATCGCCCCGATGCGGTCAAAGGGCAGCTCGCCGAACACCCGCAGGCTGAAAACCTCCTTGTAGGGTTCTTCCAGCGCGTGCAGACACTGGTGCACCGTAAAAGCGGCGTCCTTGTCCACCAACAGCTGCGCGATGTCCGGGCTGTCGGCGGCTTTTGTTTCGGCATCTTCCAGCGGGGCGGCGTGCTTTGCGCGGCGGCAGTGGTCGTAGTAGGCGTTGCGCGCCACGGTGAACAGCCACGCCCGCACATCCTGCCTGCCGTCATAGTCCTCAAGGCCGTCCAGCGCTCGGAAAAAGGTCTCCTGCGTCAGCTCCTCGGCCAGCGCTTCGCTGCGGGTAAGCCCCTGCAAAAACAGGCAGACGTCCCGGAAGTAGAGCCGGTAGATGGTTTCAATGTCCATAGGCATCACTCCGGCCATTCAACCTCATCCCATGCCACAGGGGCGCTGCCCAGCGCATACCATGTGCCGTCCTGACCGTTGAACGCCACCGTCATATCCGCTGCATCCACCACCGCCGAGCGGTCAGTGCGCATCCATCCGGTGCAGCGGAGAAGGTCTGTGTCCTTTTGCAGCAGCTTGTCAAGGGCATCGTGCACCCACGGAATGCGGTAGCGGATGACCTCGTAGTGCCTGTCGGCATAGGTCGGCTTCAGATATACGTCCTCGGCGCGGGTCTCCAGCACCCAGCCGTTGGCACCGTTTTCCGCCTGCTGGTAGGAAGCCTGCAATCGTGCATCAAAAAAGGATACCCGGTCGCAGGCGGTGTAGCCGTACCAGCCAAAGCCGCACACCGCCGCCAGCGCCAGCGCTGCCGCAAAGCTGCACAGCATGGTGCGCAGACGGCGGCGGTTCAGGCTGCTGCGGATGTTTTTCAGCGGTGCATCCGGCTGGGGTTCCGGCTGCACCGGCACCGGTTTTTCCATCTGTTCCAGCTCTGCACGGCAGGCAGGGCACGCTGCAAGGTGCTGCTCCACCAGCGCACTGCTGGCGGGGCTGGCAAGCTTTTCGGCGTACAGGGGCAGTAGATCGCGGATCACGTCACATTCCAGCTTCATGGTCATTTCCTCCTTTGCGGGCTTTCGTGCGCCCTTTCACCCCAATAACGCACAAAGAGGAAAAACGTTACAGGTTTTTTCAAAAAACTCCCCCAGCCACGCAGAAGCGAAGACTGAGGGAGTTTGTTCAGTTTTCCTTCCAGAACAGCCCGCCGGAGGTCTGGAACAGCAGGCGCGGGTTCACGCTTCTGCTGCCCAGCTTGAAGTCCATGGTCAGCTCCTCGCCCAGTGCGCCCACAGCCTGCCCCTTTTCCACGGTCTGTCCCCTGCTGACCGAAATCTCCTGCAAGCCGTACAGGTAGCTGCGCAGCCCGCAGCCGTGGTCGATGACCACCGTATTGCCGGTAAGCGCAAGATCGCCCGCAAACACCACCGTGCCGTTGGCTGCGGCGCGGCAGGGCGCACCGGGGATGGTGTACAGCTTTGTGGAGTTGGAGCGGCTGCCCTGCTGGCCGTCCGTTACTTTGATCTGCCCGTAGTCCACCAGGGTCATGGAGTCCTCAGCCGGGGGCACAAAGCCGCCCTGCCACTGCTTGGCGGTGGCGGCAGCTTCGTACAGCGGCCAGATGGCGCTGCGGAACTGGGCGTTGGCGCTCTCCGCAGCCGGTTCTTCGGCTTCCACCTCCACCGTGCCAAAGTCCTTCGGCAGCACGGTCAGGGTGCGGGTGATGGTCTCGCCGTTCACCGTGATGTTCACCTCGTGTCCGCCGGAGGAAGCGTTATAGGCTGCCGGGATATAGGCGCGCCAGCCCTCGGCGGCGCGCACGCACTGCACGCTGCCAAGGTCGGTCTCAATGATGGGCACGGCGTCTCCGGTCATGCCGGAGATGCGCACGCCCACCGTGCCGCCCTGCTCCACCCGCTCGGCGGAAAGCTCCACCTCCGCACTGGCCTGCAAAGTGAACCGGAAGCTGTACCGGTACCAGCCGGTGGGCTTGGCCGGGCGCTCCAGACCTAAGTTTTTGCGCAGCTGCCCGGTGCTGCCGCCCTCGAACTGGGTGATGACCCCGCCCTTGGGCACACGCCATGCGGTCAGCTCCGCCTTATACTCGCCGTTCGCGGGGAAGAGAAAGTTCTGGTACTCCCCCGCACTGCCCGCAAACAGCACATCCCCCGCCGCATTCTGGATGGTCAGGGCGGTGTAGCCCGTCCAGTCCGGCAACGTCAGCTCCGGGTGGGCGGTGTACAGCACCCCCAGCTTCTGCACGGTCAGGGTGGCGGGGCTGGCGAACACTTTATCCAGCTGCCCGCCCAGCAGCGGCACCTGCCAGCAGGAGCCGTTCGGCTCCAGCGCCTGCCCGCCGTACTGCGCCGCCCCGTCCGGGCAGCCGCCCTCGGTGGTAAAGGCATAGCTTACCCCCATCACAGCCGCCAGCAGCACCACCACACCCAGCGCCACACTGATGAGCCAAAGCAAAAAACGCTTCATGTTCCTTCTCCTTATGTACAAAAAGGGCGCACCGGGGCAAGTCCGTTCAGACAGACTGCTCCGTGCGCCCCGATGCGCTTATCTTCCCGGCAGTTTCCGGTATTTTGGGGAATTATTCTGCCTCGTCCTCAGCAGCGGCTTCCTCCGGCTCTACGGTTTCTGCGTCATCCTCGCCGAACAGCAGGCGCTCGTACTCGTCCAGCTCCTTCTCGCGGCGGTTCAGGTAAAGTGCCACAGCAGCCAGCGCACCAGCCACAGCAGCCAGAACAGCGATCACAGCGACCAAGCAAGATTTTTTCATAGATTCAGTACACTCCTTTTTGCAGTTGAAACGTTGTTTCAGCTTGATTTTTCCAGCGGGCGTCCCGCAAAAGGATCTTGATTCAAGCGGCAGTCAGCGCCGCTTTGTAGCTTTTATTATACCCGTTCCCGCCCAAAATTACAACCGTTGCACCCCAATTTTCACGCCCCGAAGGTGCTGCGGGGCGCAGTTTGGGCAGTGTGCCGGTTTTGGCGCGGTTCATTACAGCAAATTGCCAAAGTCACAGCAGCAGCGGCTTATACGCCCGGAACGCCCCGGGCAGGGTGTAGGTGGTGCGCAGCTGCTCCCGGTTTGCCCAGACATAGCCCGCCGGGGCGCTCTGCGCCGCAACGTGCAGCTGCACGCCGGACATGAGCCACTCGATGTGGGTAAAGATGTGCTTTGCGGCGGGCAGGGCGGCGGGAGTTGCCGTGCCGGTGTCCAGCCCCAGTGCCGCCAGCCGCGCCAGCACCTCGGCCTGCAAAAGATGCTCGTCCTCCCACAGCACCGGCTGCCACAGCCCGGCCAGCAGCCCTTTTTGCGGCCGCTGCTGTACCAGAAAGCCCGCCGGGCTTTCCACCAGTGCCAGCGTTACCGGCACAAGCTTGCGGGGCTTCGGCTTTGCCTTTTGGGGCAGCTGGGCGGTGGTGCCCGCCGCCCGGGCAAGGCAGCTTTCCGCCAGCGGGCACTGCCCGCACAAAGGCGCACCGTTGGGCACACAGACCAGCGCACCCAGCTCCATCAGCGCCTGATTGTAGTCCCCGGCCTTTTCCGGCGGCTGATGCTCCATGACCCGGGCTGTAAAGGCCTTTTTTACCGCCGGTTCTGTAATCACGCCCGGGTCATTATACAGGCGGGAAAACACCCGCAGCACATTGCCGTCCACGGCGGGCACGGGAAGTCCGAAGCTGATGGACGCGATGGCTCCGGCGGTGTACTCCCCGATGCCGGGCAGTGCACGCAGGGCGGCGTAGTCGGCGGGCAGCTGCCCGCCGTACTGCGCACAGACGAGCTTTGCGGCCTTTTGCAGGTTGCGCACCCGGCTGTAATAGCCCAGCCCCTCCCACAGCTTATGCAGCCTTTCCTCCTCGCAGGCGGCAAGCGCGGGGATATCCGGCAGCGTTTCCAGAAAGCGGTAGTAATACGGCAGCACCGCCGACACCCGGGTCTGTTGCAGCATCACCTCGCTGAGCCACACATGGTAGGGGGTGGGGTCCTCCCGGAAGGGCAGGCTGCGGCGGTTTTTGTAAAACCAGTCCAAGAGGGCAGGCGAAATGTTTTCCACTTGTTTTGTGCTCCTTGTTGAAAAGATAGGCGTTTTTACGATTCAGAATTGTCTCCGCTTCGCTCTGGCAATATTCAGCGGAAGAATTATTTTTATTTCGGAGCAGTGGAACGCCTGCGGGCGTTCCGCTGCTCCATTTTCACGGGTGGGGTCGTAGAGGGAAACGGCATTTGCAGCGCCGCTTTCTGCGAAAGCGCGGTGCTGCGGTTAGCATCCTCGCCCTCTCCGTCTTTGCTTCGCAAATCCACCTCTCCCAAAGGGAGAGGCTTTGGCAGTCCACGCGAAGTTACCGGTTTCGCCAGAGGCTCTCCCTTTGGGAGAGCTGTCACCGAAGGTGACTGAGAGGGCGAGGCCGTTCATCGAAGGCGCTCCCGTTCAACCAAAAAAGCCGCCGCAAAGGCGGCGGCTTTCTTTGATTACAGTATGCGCGCTTCTCAGAAGCCGTATGCGGTGCGGGGGAAGGGCAGCACGTCACGGATGTTCTGGATGCCGGTGAGGTACATGATCATGCGCTCAAAGCCCAAGCCGTAGCCTGCGTGCTCCACGCCGCCGAACTTGCGCAGATTCAGGTACCACTCGTAGTTGGTCTTGTCCATGCCCAGCTCGTCCATGCGGGCCACCAGCTTGCCGTAGTCCTCTTCACGCTGGCTGCCGCCGATCAGCTCGCCGATGCCGGGCACCAGCATATCTGCTGCTGCCACAGTCTTGCCGTCGGCATTCTGCTTCATGTAGAAGCTCTTGATCTCCTTGGGGTAGTCGGTGACAAAGACCGGCTTTTTGTACACCACCTCGGTCAGGTAGCGCTCGTGCTCGGTCTGGATATCCACGCCCCACTCCACGGGGTACTGGAACTTCTTGTTGTTCTTTTCCAAGATCTCAATGGCTTCGGTGTAGCTGATGCGAGCAAAATCGCTGTTTGCCACCAGCTCCAGACGCTCGACAAGACCCTTATCAATGAACTGGTTGAAGAAAGCCATCTCGTCCGGGCAGTTGTCCAGCACATAGCGGATGACGTACTTGATCATGGCCTCGGCGTTGTCCATGTAGCCGTTCAGGTCACAGAAGGCCATCTCCGGCTCGATCATCCAGAACTCCGCAGCATGGCGGGTGGTAAAGCTCTTCTCGGCGCGGAAGGTGGGGCCAAAGGTGTAAACCTTGCCGAATGCCATGGCCATGGCCTCGGCTTCCAGCTGACCGGAAACAGTCAGGTTGACCGGCTTTTCAAAGAAGTCCTGGCTGTAATCCACAGCGCCGTCCTCGGTCTTGGGCACATTGTCCAGATCCAGTGTAGTCACGCGGAACATCTCGCCGGCACCCTCGCAGTCGGAGGCGGTGATCAGCGGAGAGTGGGCGTAGACAAAGCCGTTCTCCTGGAAGAACTTGTGGATAGCGTAGGCTGCCACGCTGCGCACGCGGAAAGCGGCGTTGAAGGTGTTGGTGCGGGGGCGCAGGGTGGGCATGGTGCGCAGATACTCCATGCTCATCTTCTTTTTCTGCAGGGGGTACTCGTCGGCGGGGCAGTCGCCCAGGATCTCCACGCTCTCGGCGTTCAGCTCAAAGGGCTGCTTTGCCTGCGGGGTGAGCACCAGCTTGCCCTTGATGCGCAGGCTGCTGTACAGACCGGTGTGGATGACTTCATCATAGTTTGCCAGCTTGCCGGCTTCCAGCACCACCTGCAGGGTCTTGAAGCAGCCGCCGTCCGACAGGGCGATGAAGCCGATGTTCTTGGAGTCGCGGATGTTCTTTGCCCAGCCGCAGACAGTGATCTCGGTGCCGTCCGCCGGGGTGTTCTTGAACAGCGAAAGGATCTCGGTACGTTCCATAATAGTTCTCCTTTACAAAGAAAAAAGACAGCTTTTGCCCTGAAAGTTCAGGGCGAACAAGCTGTCTTGTAATGTCCGCGGTGCCACCTGAATTACCGGAAGTGCCCGGTCGCTCACGCGCTCTTTGTTTAAGCGCTGTCCCTATAACGCTGGACCTGCGGCGCACCTACTTAGCGGCAGACGCGCTGCCGTGTTCAGTTTGCTGCTCCCGGGTGTTCGTTCACGCGGCGCACGGGCGCGGCTCTCAGCTGTGCCGCACTCTCTGGGCCGGACGGCCCGCGCTACTTTTCCCGTTCCTTGCATTTGTTGTTTTAAAATAGCACGTTGGCGGCATTTTGTCAACCTTACCATGCGGAATCCGGTAAAATTCTGCATTTTTTCTTGTCAGGCCGCCTTTTCTCTGGTAAACTGGGAAAAAGCGGTATTCCGCAAAAACAGATTCTGGAGGAAATCATGAAACACATACACCATATCATCCGCCTGCTGACCCTTGCCGTGGTCAGCTGCGCACTGGCAGCCCTGCTGAGCGGCTGCACCAAAGAGGAATTCATTGCCGGATACAAGGAATTCATGTTCGGCGACTGGCTTCCCGCCTACGGAAGCGCCTCCCAGTCGGCTGCACCGGGCAGCAGCACTGCCAGTGACCCCGGCCACGTCTACGACCCGCCAAACCCCGAGTGCGATGCCAAGATCTCCTCTCTGATGAGCGAGCTGTATTCACTGGAGTCCTCGGCACGGTCGGATGTCAGCAGCGCCATCCAGAGCGCAAAGGATGAGTACCACTCTCTGCCCGCCGAAGAGCGGACCTTTGCCAATAAGGTCAGCATCGCCTACAGCCATCTTTCCTCTGTGGAGAGCACCTACGACAGTGCCGTCTCCTCGGTGGTCAGCGAGATGCGCAGCGTGCTGCGGCAGTATAACCAGCCCGAGACCGTGGCCGATCAGGCATGGAGCTACTATCAGTCTGCCAAGAGCAGCATGATCTCCAGCCTTGGCGGCTGATTCAGCTTAATAATGCATCCGCGAGGCCCTGTGCTGCCAGATATCCGGCGTACAGGGCCTCATTTAGGTTGTTGCCGTGCCCGCCGATCTCGATCAGCAGACTGCCGGTGGTCAGGTCCTGATTATAGAACCGGTAGCTGAACAGCACCGGGCGGGTAAGGCCGGGGTATTTTGCTTCCATGCTGCGCTCCCACGCAGCGGCAAAGCGCAGGTTCTGCCGCCATGCGGGCAGCTGCACGCTGGTGCCGTTGTCGCACCCGCAGATGATCATCACCTGCGCCGCCTGCCGTCCGTCTATGGTGCATACCGGGGCGCAGCGGGTGCCGTTTTCCCGCTCGATGGCGTCGCGGTGGACGTCCAGCACCACCTTGATGCTGGGGTACTGCGCCAGATACTGCTGCACCACCGCCCGGCTGTTGGCGTAGCTGCCGGTGTAGCTGGGGTAGTCGTTCAGGGTCTCGTCGTGCAGGGTGCAGATGCCCGCCGCATTGAGGGTATCGGCCATCACCCGCCCCACCGCGCACATATTGATGCTGCGGTCGGTGCTGCGCGCCCCGTCCCCGGGGGTGAACCACAGCCCGGCAGAAAGGCGGTAGTCCTCGGTGGCGTGGGTGTGCATGATGAGCACCTGCGGCGCGGCGCTGTCTTTTTCGATGGCAAAGGGCAGGGGCTGCGCCACCTCAGCGGCAATGTCTGCCGCCGTCTGCCGGGTGTTATTCTTGATGCTGCCCGCGCCGCAGGGAATGTACTTTTCGCCGCTGCCCTGCCCGAACTGCTGCTCTGTCACCGTGCCGGCATCGGCAGGGCGGGCTTCGTCCGGCTGCAGCGCCACAAAATACCGCTCCACCCCGGTCTGCACCGGGACGTCAGCTTCCTGCGCCGGAGAGGGCGCGGACACGTCCTCCGGCACGCTTTCCGCAGATGCCGCAGCGCGGCTCTCCACGGCCTGCTGTCCCAGATGCAGCAAAGTCTGCGCGGCAGGCACCGGCGCTGCCAGAAAGGCCGCCAGCACCAGCGCGGCGCTGCGGGCAAAGATGCACAGCGCTGCAAACAGCACCGCGGCCTGCAAAAAGGGCACTGCCCTGCTCTGCCCCGCAGGCAGACGCCAAGGCTCTCTGCTGCGCATGGCAAGACCTCCTTTCTTCACCCCGTCAGCCAGCAGAGCTGCTGCACGGTAAGGCGGGGCTGCAAGGCGCGGTTGACCGCACACGCCAGCAGAGCCGCGCCGTGGGCGATGACGCTGTCCAGCGCGCGGGGCGTGACCACAAGGTCTGCGCCCTCCTGCGCTTGCATCAGGGTAGGGATGCCCGCCGCCACCACCGGCACGCCAAGGGTGTCCCGGGTCAGGTGGCGGGTGTGGTCGGCCTGCGCCGGGTAAAGCCCGGTGTCCGAAAACTGCACCGTGCGCCCCAGCCGCTGCCCCTCGGCGGAGCAGAGACTGTCCACGCAGACCACCGCCGCCGGGTGCAGCTGCCCCACCAGCGCCGCCGCCAGCTGCTGAAGCGAAAGCCCGGTGGCTGCCGCCACCCCGGGCGCAACGGCTGCTACCGGCCGCAAGCCCCGCACCGGCGGGGCAGCGCCCGCGCCCATGGTGACAAGGATGCGCTGCACCGTGCGCGGGCCAAGGGCATCGGCGGTGATGCGGCGGTTGCCCACCCCCAGCACCAGTACCGGCCCTTCCGGCGGCAAAAGGGCGCGCAGCTCCCGGGCGCACACCTCGATGACGGCGGCATCCCGCTCGTCCAGCACGCTGACGCTGGGCATTTCCAGCGTCACATACCTGCCCCGGGGACGGCTGAGCCCCTCGCGGGCGATCTCCACCCGGGTCACTGTCACCCCGCCGTGGCGGGCGGTAGCCAGCCGCACCCCTGCGGGCAGCGGCTGCGCCGCGCCGCTGAACAGCTCGTCAGCCATATCCGTAGTACGCATTTTCCACACTCTCCGTTCCTTTTTTGGGGCAAAAGCCCGCCTTATTGCCGGAAAGTATGGGAAAAACAAAACTTTTCCAAACAAAAATCAAAAAAACGCTTGCGCTGGTACGCGAAATATGGTATCATAGGGTGCGCTGTTATAGGTAGCCAAGGAGGTGGAACGAATGCCTAACATCAAATCTCAGAAGGACCGCGTCGTGCAGGCTGCTGCAGAGCAGGCTCACAACAAGGCCATTAAGACCAACCTGAAAACAGTCGTCAAGAAGGCAGACGCTGCCATCGATGCGAATGCCGCTGACAAGGACGCAACCGTCCTGGCTGCTGTTTCCGCGATCGACAAGGCTCGCGCTAAGGGTGTCATCAAGAAGAACACCGCCAGCCGCAAGATCAGCCGTATGGCAAAGCGTGCTAACAAGAACGCTTGATCGCGCAGTTTGATTGACGAACAAAACCTCTGTACCGGGTACCCGGCACAGGGGTTTTTGTTTTTTCCGCTGTTATGTCCCACACAGCGCGGCAAGGCTCTGCCGCTGCACCGGCTCCAGCAGCTGCTCCGGCGGCAACGGCTGCGGCGGCACCGCCATCCACCACGCCGCCCACGCGGCGGGCACAAGCACTGCCAGCGAAAGCCCCGGGTACAACAGCGCCGGCTCGTGCAGCCACGGGCTGCCCGGCGGCAGCACCAGCGCCGTGCACAGGCACAGCGCCGCCCACAGCTCCCACAATACGGTCTGACCGCTGTGTTTCATCCGCTTCACCTCCGTTTTGCCCCCAGTTTACCAGCCGCCGGGCGCAAAATATAGCGAAGCAGCGCGGACAAAGTGATGATGTTCTCTTGTATTTCTTTAGCGGGCTCGCCCTCTCCGTCACCTGTGGTGACACCTCTCCCAAAGGGAGAGGCCTTGGCAAAGAGATGAAGTTTGTGTGGACTGCCAAGGGCTCCCACTTTGAGGGCCGACTTCCCCCGGCCGGGGGAAGATGTCGCGCAGCGACAAAAGGGGGAATCTGGCATCGCGTAGCGATGGCTGAGAGGGCAAGGATGCTGCCCGCAAACGCATCCTATTATTCAGTTCTGGTCATGGCTTTTGCCCGCAAGGCTGCACACCACGCCGCAGACAAGGCTTGCGGTGATGCCCGCAGAGGCAGCAGTCAGCCCGCCGGTCAGGATGCCGACAGCGCCCTTTTCCGCCACGGCGGTGCGCACCCCCTTTGCCAGCAGATGCCCGAAGCCCAGCAGCGGCACCGTCGCCCCCGCACCGGCAAACTCTGCCAGCGGCGCATACAGCCCCACCGCCGAAAGCACCACTCCCGCCACCACATAGCCGGTCAGGATGCGTGCCGGGGTCAGCTTTGTCAGGTCGATGAACAACTGCCCCACCGCGCAGATGGCGCCGCCTATTAAAAATGCCCACAGATAGTTCATTTCAGCTCTCCTTTTCCGGCGCGGTCAGCTCTACCAAATGTGCCACCGCCGGGATGCTCTCCTTCTGCAAAAAGGTGGTCTGGCTCATCAGCGCCCCGGTGGCGATAAACAGCACCCGGCGGCTGCCGCGGCGCAGCAGCTTTGGCAGGATATGCGCGCAGAGTACGGCGGCGCAGCAGCCCGCGCCCGAACCGCCGCTTTTTACCCGCTGCTCCCCGGCATCGTAAAGCAGACAGCCGCAGTCCGCGTGGTTTTTCAGCAGCAGACCCTCTGCTGCCAACAGCTCCCGCAGCATCTGACTGCCTACCAGCCCAAGGTCGCCGGTGTAGATGCAGTCGAAATCCCGCAGCTCTGCATGGGTGTCGGCAAGATACTGCAGCAGCGTAGCGGCTGCTGCCGGTGCCATGGCTGCGCCCATGTTGTTGATATCCTTGATGTTATAGTCCTGCACCCGCCCAAAGGTGGCGGCGGCAATGCCCACCCCCTGCCCTGCCGGACGCAGCAGGCAGCACCCGGCGGCGGTAGCCGTCCACTGGGCGGTAGGGGTGCGCACCGCGCCGTAACTCAGTGGGGTGCGGAACTGACGCTCTGCCGCGCAGAAATGACTGGAAGTCATGGCCAGCAGGTTCTGCGCCGCCCCGCTGCTGCACAGCGCCGCGCCCAGCGCCAGCGCCTCCGCCATGGTGCTGCACGCCCCGAACAGCCCCGCAAAGGGCACGCCCAGTTCCCGCAGCGCGTAGCCGGAGGCGGTGCACTGCGCCTGCAGATCTCCCGCCAGCGCAAGGTCCACCTGCTCTGCGGGCAAGCCAGCCTTTTGCAGGCAGAGCCGCGCCGCCCGCAGCTGCAACTGCTTTTCGGCGGCTTCCCAGCTGCACTGTCCCAGCCGATTGTCGGTGGTCAGTTCGTCAAAGCCCGCTGCCAACGGGCCCTCGCTCTCTTTTTTGCCGCCCGCCGCCGCCTGTGCGGCGATGACCGGCGGGGTATGGAACAACAGGGTATCGCCCCGGCGCTCTGTCATAAAAAATTTCTCCTTTTCTGCAAAAAATGCCCCGGAACGTGCTATACTGGTGCTGTAGCACTGCAATATCCGGCGGGGCTGTTCCGTATTATAAGGCAGAAGCCCCCAGCAGCCACAGCACCACACCGTACACCACCGCCGCCAGCGTGCCGTACACGATGACCGGCCCGGCGATGAGGAACATCTTGGCTCCCGTGCCCGGTACACGGCCCTCGGCCTTGAACTCGATGGCCGCACTGACCACCGCGTTGGCAAAGCCGGTAATGGGTACCAGCGACCCCGCCCCGGCCTTTGCCGCCAGCTTCTGGTACCAGCCCAGCGTGGTCAGCACCGCCGAGAGCAAAATCAAGGTGCAGCTGGTCAGGGTGCCCGCCGCTTCGGCGTCCGCGCCCTGCCGCAGAAACAGCTGCCGCAGCCCTTCGCCCAGCAGGCAGATACCGCCGCCCACGCAGAACGCCCAAAGGCAGTCTGCCAAAAGCGGCGAGTGCGGCCCGGCCTTCTGCACCCGGCGTGCGTATTCCTGCGCTGTCATCTTCATCTTCCCGCGCCCCCTTTTGCGGATAGTCTGCCCGGGGCGGCGGGCACTTATCCTTTTTTGTGAAAGAAGGTAGGTTCTATGTATTCTTCCCACCACCATAAACATCATGCCCGCCGTCTGCTCTGCCTGACGGCGCTGCTCTGCTTTGCGGCGGGCGGCACCGCCTACGCCTGCACCCGCAAGGCCGCCGTGCCGCAGCTGCCCGAGCTGCCTGCCGAGAGCCTTGCGCAGCCCGCCGAATACGGCGTGCAGCAGAGCACCCTTACCGCCGCACAGGCACAGGCCATCCTGGATGACCCCCGCATGATCCTTGTCAGCCGCACCCACCCGATAACGGAGGACTATCCTGTCGAGACCAAGGAATGCGGCTCGGCTACCGCCATCAACAAGACTTTGCAGACTGAAGCCGCCGATGCCTTTCTCTCCATGCAGGCTGCTGCCGCCAAGGACGGCGTGGATGTGCGGATGCAGAGCGGCTACCGCAGCGTCAGCTACCAGAAAAAGCTGTACGACAACAAGACCCAGTACTACCGTGATAAGGGTCTGAGCGAAGCCGCCGCCCGGGAAAAGGCGGCTGTCATCGTCAACCCGCCGGGCTGCTCCGAGCACAACTGCGGCCTTGCCGCCGACCTGAACAGCCCGGAGCACACCACCCTTGACACCGGCTTTGCCGACACCGCCGCCTTCCGCTGGCTGTGCGAGAACGCGGAACAGTACGGCTTTATCCTGCGCTACCCCAAGGAAGCCGAAAGCGTGACCGGCATCACTTACGAGCCGTGGCACTGGCGCTATGTGGGCGCGGAAAACGCCGCCCTGCTCAACCAGAGCGGCCTGTGTCTGGAGGACGCGGTAGCCGTTTTGCAGCGCATTGCCGCCGGGGAGACCGTGACCGGTTAAAATCCGATGAAAACTGCCGGAAAACCCTGTGGGGTGCGTTGCAATTTACCCGCCGTTATGGTAAGATAAATACAGTCTGCCCGTGTGCGCGGTGCAGCCCCGCACCCCGACAAATGAATTCAACAAAAGAAGGAATATTTTATGATAAACCGCACAAAACTCTCTGTGATCGCCGTCAGTGCCGTGCTGGCTGTTGCCCTGACCGGCTGCGGCGGCAGCGCTTCTTCCGCGCCGTCCTCCGTGTCCAGCGCCGCCACCTCTGCACCGGCTTCCAGCACTGCCGCCCCGGCAGCGGATACCGCTGAAAACGGCACCGCCGCGCTGGACAGCGTCGTGGAAAGCCTGCTGGCTGCTGACCCCATCTCCAACCAGTTCGAGATCGCCGCCATGAACATCGAGTACGACTTCGGCCTGAAAGCGGAGGACGTAGCCGCCTACAAGGGCGTGAAGAGCAACGACAACGGCGATGCCGGCCTTGTGCTGGTGGTGGAAGCTGCTTCCGGCAAGGCACAGGACGTGGTGACCGCGCTGGAGAGCTACAAGCAGGATCAGGTGGCTTTCTACGGCAACTACGCCGAGTTTGCACAGGCACAGAGCAACGTGGAAAACGCCATCATCTCCTCCAAGGGCGACCGTGTGGTCATGGTGATCGCTTCCAACGCGTGCACCGCAGACCTGAACAGTGCTGTGGACAGCGCCCTGAACAGCTGAATCTGACCTTCTGAGCCGGTGCCATCTGCGGCATCGGCTTTTTTCAGTAGAAAAGCCCCTGATGAGGGGTATTTCTGCTGAAGATGCGCCCGCATCCGTCATGCCGCCTTCCCCCGGCCGGGGGAAGGCTGAGTCTGTAATTCCGTGTAAAAAAGGAGGCTGACCCCTTGGTTTTCAGCACCATCATCTTCCTGTTCCGTTTTCTGCCCATCACGCTGGCGCTGTACTATCTTGCCCCCGCAAAACTCAAGAACACCGTGCTGTTTTTATGCAGTCTGGTGTTCTACTGCTGGGGCGAAGTGCGCTTTTTCCCGGTCATGGTGGCGCTTATCCTCATCAACTATCTCAGCGGCCTTGCCATCGAATACTTTGATGCAAAGCCCGCGCTGCGCCGCTTCTTTCTGCTGGTGGCGCTTGTCGGCAGCTTGGGGATGCTGTTCTACTTCAAGTACGCAAACTTTGTGCTGCGCAGCGCAAACGCCCTGCTGGGTACCGCCTTTGCCGAGATACAAGGCATCGGCACCTTGCCGCTGGGCATCAGCTTCTACACCTTCCAGACCCTTTCCTACTCCATCGACGTCTACCGCCGGGATGTAAAAGCCGAGCGCAATATCATCGACTTCGGCGCTTATGTGGTCATGTTCCCGCAGCTCATCGCGGGGCCTATCGTCAAGTACCGGGACGTCTCCGACCAGCTGCACGTCTACAAGCACCGCTATAACCTCAAGCAAATTGAAGAGGGCATGACCCTGTTCACCTTCGGTCTTGCCAAAAAGGTGCTGCTGGCGGACGCCGTGGGCGCGCTGTGGACGGACATTATCGGGGTAGCCGACAGCCCCTCCACCACCTTTGTGGGTCTGGCAAACGCTTCCACCCCGCTGGTGTGGCTGGGCATCATCGCCTACAGTTTGCAGCTGTACTTCGATTTCTCCGGCTACTCCCTGATGGGCATCGGCATGGGCAAGATGCTGGGCTTCGACTTCCCCGCAAACTTCAACTACCCCTATATCTCCGCTTCCATCACCGAGTTCTGGCGGCGCTGGCACATGACCCTGTCCGGCTGGTTCCGCGAGTATGTGTATATCCCGTTGGGCGGCAACCGCAAGGGGCTTAAGCGGCAGATCCTGAACCTGTTCATCGTGGAGCTGCTCACCGGCATCTGGCACGGCGCGAACTGGAACTTTATCTGCTGGGGTCTTTACTACTTTGTGCTGCTGGCTGTCGAAAAGCTGTTCCTGCTGCCCTACCTGAAAAAGGGTAAGGTGTGGCCGCATTTCTACACCCTGTTCCTTGTGGTGGTAGGCTGGGCGATGTTCGTGGGCAACGACACCGGCGTGTCCTTCGGGCTGCTGTTCCAAAAGCTCTTTGTCCCCTCCGGCGGGGTGTCGCCGCTGTATTTCCTGCGGAACTACGGCGTGCTGCTGGCGGTAAGCGTGGTGTGCTGCACCCCGCTGATCGAAAAGCTGTGGGATGTGCTGCGCAAAAACGTGGTCACCCGCTGCGCCGCCATCCTGACGCTGCTGGTGGTCTCCACCGCCTATGTGGTGGGCAGCACCAACAGCCCGTTCCTGTACTTTAACTTTTAAGGAGGCTGGAAGATGTCCAAACACGAGAAAAAGACCTCCTCCCTTTTGCACTACCCGGTGCTGGTGGTGTTCAGCCTGTTTTTCATCGGGCTGTTCGCGCTGGATATGGTCACCCCGGACCGCAGTTACAGCGAGCTGGAGAACACCACCCTGAGCCAGCGCCCGGCGCTGACCCAGTTCACCGCCAAGGGGCTGAACAGCTACTTTACTGCCTACACCAAATACGTCAAGGATCAGGTGGCAGGGCGCGACCAGTGGATCAGCCTGCAAAGCGTGGTGGAGACCACTCTGCTGCAAAAGCAGCAGAACGGCGGCATCCTGCTGGGCAAAGAGCACATGATGTTCCCCCGCACTTACGGGCTGCTTTCCAGCGAGGAGCGCACCCTGCCCAAGAACACCGCCGCGCTCACCAGCCTGTGCCAGCGCTACCCGGGCAAGGTGAATGTGCTGCTGGCACCCGCCGCCAGCGATATCTACAAGGAGAACGTACCCGCAAACGCCCCCCTGCTGGACGAGGACGGTTACCTTGACCAGCTTTCCGCTGCGGTACAGGCTGCAGGCGGCAGCTTTGTGGACGTGCGCCAGACCCTTGCCGCCCACAAGAGCGAGTATATCTACTACCGCACCGACCACCACTGGACGAGCCTTGGCGCCTACTACGCTTACAGCCAGCTGTGCGATGCCCTTGACCTTGCCCCCTTTGATACCACCGCCCATACCGCCCTGACTGCCGACGGCTTTTACGGCACCCACTACGCCAAGGCGCGCACATGGAACGCTGTGCCGGACGTGATCACCTACTACGACCTTGCCAACACCCTGACGGTATGGAACGTGACGGCGGCGGGTCAGCCCGCCGAGGGGCAGACCACCGGCCTGTATGATACGGAGAAGCTTTCCGTCTACGACAAGTACGCCATGTTCCTGCACGGCAACAACGGCCTGAGCCGGGTGCAGGGCAACGGCAGCGGACGCATCCTTGTCATCAAGGACAGCTACGCCAACTGCTTTGTGCCCTACCTGACCGCCAACTACGCTGACATTGACGTGGTGGATTTCCGCAACTACAACTACGGCTTGGATCAGCTGATCGCCGATAACGGCTACGACCAGATCCTTGTGCTGTACAATTTTGACAGCTTCAAGAGCGACCCCTACCTCTACCGCGCCGGGGTAAAAGGCTAAACTGCCAAATGCCGAAATTATTGCAGTCTATTTTCACAAATTTGCAGCCGCAATTTCATGCGTCCCGCCAGTTTTTGCACAGATGTGCCAAAACCCCTTGATAAAATCCGACTGCTGTTGTAGAATGACCATATAGAGAACAATGCTCTATCGGCACTTGGATATAGACGCCGTGGGAACGGGATGCAATGCGGCATTTCCCCTTGACAAAGGAGTATTGAAGATGAAAAAGATGACTTATCCCGCAGATTATGCGGTGCTTTCCAACGAAGAAATGACCTATACCACAGGCGGCGGCACGATCGATGATGCTGCCGGGATTGCCACTACTGCCGCAACGGTCGTAGGCGCTGTGGTGCTGGCTTCCAGCTATGTCTGGGGCATTGGGCAGGCACGCACATGGCTGCAGCAGGAGGGCAACAGAGACGGCAACTTCTTTACCGTGCTGGGCCGCGCTACCGATGCCATTGCCGCCGATATGGGCAAATCTGCCAGCAACTTTGTACGGGACGCCGTTTCCGCCACCACGGTAGTGGCACTGGCTCCCCTGAGCGCCATCCTGCTGATCGTGCGCTGAGCCTTTTAATCAGATAAAACGGTGCGTTTGGGTGCACCGTTTTGGATAGCTTTGTTTCAAAAGGAGTGTTATTATGGAAAAAATGATGATGCCCGCGTACTACAATGTACTGTCCACTGAGGAAATGACCTACACCGAAGGCGGCGCTACTGCCACCATGACCGAGGCTCTGCTGTGCTGGCTGATCCCGCCGTATGGCTGGTTCAGAGGCGTGACCGCTGTCCGCGACTACCGCCGTAAGAACCCCAACACCTGGACCGAGACCGGTCTGGATGCTCTGACTGCCGACATGAACAAGGGCACTGCCAATGCCATCCGTGACATCGCTTGCACCGCTTACATGATCAGCACCAGCGCTACCGGTGTCGGCCTGATCATCAACGCAGCGATCGTTCTGCTCTGATCCATCTTATCTCATAAGACCGGCTCGGAGTACACCAAAGAACAAAGCAGGCGGAGGCGCTGCCCGAAAGGGCAGCGCCTCCGCTGTTTTTATAGGGTTCTCTTTTAGCTTTCGTCTCATGTATCCAAGTTTTCGTCTAAAACAGGGTGCATTTTAGACGAAAGTGCAAGTGTATGAGACGAATCGGCCTTACTTCTCCAGCGCATCCCTGCGGACATAGCAGGTGTTTTTGCCTGTGCCAAGCCTTTGCAGAACGCCTTTCCGGGTCAGCTCCTTCAGTTCCCGCAGCACTGTAGATCTTGCAATCATCGGGCAGGCTGCCATCACCTCTGCACTTGTAAAACGCCCGATTTTTCCGTTGACATAATGCTCCACGATCTGCTGTGCCGTGCTCCGTGTTCCCTCTGCGTTCACCAGCCCTACGCGCTGTTCAAACTCAGCATAGCAAGCCAAAATGATCTTCAGCATATACCGGATAAACGGCACCGGGTCATTCGTTCCCTCATACCAGCCCTGATCGATCTGCTGCAACACCTCGTAGTAGGTATCCTTCGTTTTTTCGATCTGCTTTTCAATGCTGATATACTTTCCCACCTCGTACCCGCTGCGGTAGAGCAGAAGCAGCGTCAGCAGACGGCTCATCCGACCATTGCCATCGTTAAAAGGGTGGATACACAAAAAATCGCATACAAACGCCGGGATCACCAGCAGCGGGTCCACCTTTTCCTGTAAAAGCGTCTGATTATAGCTCTCGCAGATGGCCTGTATCGCCGCAGGCGTTTCATAGGGTGCCACCGGCTGAAACCGGGTCACCTGCGTGCCGTCCGGTCTGGTCTCGTTGATATAGTTCTGTACGTTCTTAAAATGTCCTCCGTACGAAACGCCTGCATACTGCATCATGTCCCGATGCAGCTGAAGGATATAATTGGAGTTGACCGGGATCAGATCATGGTTTTCATGGATGGTGTTCAGCACCTCTCGGTACCCCATGATCTCGCTTTCGTCCCGGTTGCGCGGTGTGGTTTTATCGGCCAGCAGCTGCTTCATGCGGGTATCGGTCGTTACGATGCCCTCGATCTTATTGGAAGCCTCTGTGCTCTGTATTCTGGCAATCTCCACCAAACGATCCAGTTCTGCCGGTTTCTGGCGCACATAAAGCTCCTGTCGGCCTTTGCATTCATGGATCTTTGCCACATACGAGAGCGTTTCCATATCCCACATCCGGTCTGCCAGTTGTCCGTAGTCAAAGCTTCTCATACTGTGTTTCCTCCTTCTTCCGGCGGTTCTTTTGTCTCATGATGCCCGTCTTTCGTCTCAATCATACCCTATTTTAGACGAAAGCGCAAGTGTGTGAGACGAATCGGCCTTGCGCACACGCAAAAAACGGCGGCACGTTCCGATGGAACGCGCCGCCGTTTGGTATTTTATGCGTTGAACATATCCTTCAGCTTTTTGAAGAAGCCCTTACGCTTTTCGTAGTTTTCTTCTTTCAAAGTGCCCTCAAATTTTTTCAGGGCATCGCGCTGGGTCTTGTTCAGCTTTTTGGGGATCTCCACCTCGCACTTGACGTACATATCACCGCGGCCACGGCCGTTCAGGTACTGGATGCCCTTGCCGCGCAGGCGGAAGGTGGTGCCGCTCTGGGTGCCCTCGGGCACGGTGTACTCCACCTTGCCGTCAATGGAGGGCACGGTGACGCTGTCGCCCAGCACAGCCTGACTGTAAGTGATGGGCACGGTGACCCACACATCGTAGCCGTCGCGCTGGAACACCTCGCTGGGGCGCACGCTGACCATGACGATGACATCACCGGCGGGGCCGCCGTTGGTACCGGCATCGCCCATGCCGCGCAGTGCAAAGCTCTGGTCGTCGTCGATGCCCATGGGGATGGACACCTCCAGCGTCTTTTTGGTAGCCACCTTGCCGCTGCCGTGGCAGACCTTGCAGGGGTTCTTTACCAGCTTGCCCTTGCCGCCGCAGCGGGAGCAGGGCTGCTGGGTCTGCATCACGCCAAAGGGGGTGCGCTGCTGGCGGATGACAAAGCCGCGTCCGCCGCAGTCCGGGCAGGTCTCGGGGCTGCTGCCGGCGGCACAGCCGGAGCCGTGACACTCGGTGCACTCCTGCTGACGGGTGATGGTAATGTTCTTCTTGCAGCCGTGCACGGCCTCGTCAAAGCTCAGGGTGATGCGCACCCGGATGTCCTGACCCTTGCGGGGGGCGTTGGGATTTGCCTGACGAGACGAGCCGCCGAAGCCGCCAAAGCCGCCGCCGAAGATATCGCCAAAGATGTCGCCCAGATCCACACCATCGCCGCCAAAACCGCTAAAGCCGCCGGGGCCGCCGCCGTTCTGTGCTGCGTAGGTGGGGTCAACACCGGCAAAGCCGTACTGGTCGTACAGCTGGCGCTTCTTCGGGTCCGAAAGCACCTCGTTTGCCTCGTTGATCTCCTTGAACTTTGCCTCGGCGTCCTTATCGCCGGGGTTATAGTCCGGGTGGTACTTCATGGCAAGCTTGCGGTATGCCTTTTTGATCTCGGCATCGCTTGCGCCCTTGGATACCCCCAGCACTTCGTAATAATCACGCTTTTCCTGTGCCATATCCACTCACCTCTCCGGGAACGCCCTCCCCGGGTAACGCCCCGGTCGGTTCCTCACTCTATAAACCAGCAAGAGCCGCTCCGGCCTAAACCGGAGCGGCTTTTGCTTTATTGCGCGTATGCCCGCCGGTTTGGCCGGACACAGCGCTTTGTTTCAGACTTAGACTTCCTTGAAGTCGGCATCCACAACGCCGTCATCGTTGGACTTTTCGTTGGCTGCGCCTGCGTCAGCACCGGGCTGTGCACCGGCGGCCTGCTGTGCGGCAGCGGCTGCCTGATACATCTTCTCGAACACCTGGCTCAGGGCTTCCTGCTTTGCCTTGATGTCGTCCACGTTGCCGGACTGGACAGCGGTCTTCAGGTCAGCCAGCTTTGCCTCGGCATCGCTCTTCACGTCTGCGGGCAGCTTGTCGCCGTTCTCCTTCAGCATCTTTTCGGTCTGGAACACCATCTGGTCGGCACCGTTGCGGATATCGACCTCTTCACGCTTCTTCTTATCGTCGGCAGCAAACTGCTCAGCTTCCTTCACAGCCTTGTCGATGTCCTCCTTGGACATATTGGTGGAAGCGGTGATGGTGATGTTCTGCTCCTTGCCGGTGCCCAGATCCTTGGCGCTGACCTTCACGATGCCGTTGGCATCGATATCGAAGGTAACTTCGATCTGAGGCACGCCACGGGGAGCCGGTGCAATGCCATCCAGATGGAACACACCCAGACTCTTGTTGTCGCGGGCAAACTCACGCTCGCCCTGCAGCACGTTGACCTCAACAGAGGGCTGGTTGTCGGCTGCGGTGGAGAACACCTGGCTCTTGTGGGTGGGGATGGTGGTGTTGCGGTCGATGATCTTGGTGCACACGCCGCCCAGAGTCTCAATGCCAAGGCTCAGCGGGGTGACATCCAGCAGCAGCAGACCCTTCTTTTCGCCGTTCAGAACGCCGCCCTGAATAGCAGCACCGACAGCCACGCACTCATCGGGGTTGATGCCCTTGAAGGGCTCACAGTTCAGTTCCTTCTTCACTGCGTCGTAGACAGCGGGGATACGGGTAGAACCACCGACCATCAGCACCTTCTTCAGGTCGGAAGCGCGCAGACCTGCATCCTGCAGAGCCTTGCGCACGGGGGTCATAGTACGATCCACCAGATCAGCGGTCAGCTCGTTGAACTTTGCGCGGGTCAGGGTCATATCCAAGTGCTTGGGGCCGGTAGCATCGGCGGTGATGAAGGGCAGGTTGATCTGGCTGCTCATTGCGCTGGACAGCTCGATCTTAGCCTTCTCGGCAGCTTCCTTCAAGCGCTGTGCAGCCATCTTGTCCTTGCGCAGGTCGATGCCGTTCTCGGTCTGGAAGGCGTCTGCCATCCAGTCGATGATGCGCTGGTCGAAGTCATCGCCGCCCAGATGGGTATCGCCGTTGGTGGCCAGAACCTCGGTAACGCCGTCGCCCATCTCGATGATGGACACATCGAAGGTGCCGCCGCCCAGATCGTAGACCATGATCTTCTGGTCGTCCTCTTTATCCACACCGTAAGCCAGAGCAGCTGCGGTGGGCTCGTTGATGATACGGCGGACGTTCAGGCCGGCAATGGTGCCTGCGTCCTTGGTTGCCTGACGCTGGCTGTCGTTGAAGTAGGCAGGCACAGTGATGACAGCCTCGGTGACGGTCTCGCCCAGATAAGCCTCGGCATCAGCCTTCAGCTTCTGCAGGATCATAGCGCTGACCTGCTGGGGAGTGTACTCCTTGCCGTTCAGGGTCACCTTATGGTCGGTGCCCATCTGACGCTTGATGGAAGAAACGGTGTTGTCGGGGTTGGTGATAGCCTGACGCTTTGCAACCTGACCTACCAGACGGTCGCCGGTCTTGGTGAAGCCGACAACGGACGGGGTGGTGCGGGCACCCTCAGAGTTGGCGATGACAACAGGCTCGCCGCCCTCCATAACAGCCACGCAGCTGTTGGTAGTACCAAGGTCGATACCAATAATCTTACTCATAATGAAGTCTCCTCTCGAAAGAACAAATCTTGTTTATATGATGCTTATGATGATGTCAAGCGGATGTTATTGCAAACTCCCTTGCGGGAGGTTCGGCTTGTTTATTCGGCCACCACAACGGTTGCATGGCGGATGATCTTGTCACCCAGCTTGTAACCCTTCTGGAAAACGGTGACCACCGTGCCGCTCTCCTGCCCATCCGGGGCGGGGATCTGCTGCACAGCATTCATAAAGTTGGGATCAAAGGGCTTGCCCAGCACCTCGATCTCCTCCACATGGAGGGCTTCCAGTGCCTTTGCCGCCTTATCCAGCGTCATGACCACGCCCTTTTTGTAGTTCTCATCGGTGGTGGGGGCGTTGGCAGCCATATCCAGCGTATCCAGAATGGGGATGATCTTTTCCACTGCGTGGGAAACACCGTCGCCAAACTTCTGGTCGGCCTCGCGGGTGGAGCGCTTGCGGTAGTTGTCGTACTCGGCAGCCATGCGCAGCAGCTGATCCTTGGCCTGTGCAGCGTTCTTTTCCGCTGCATCCAGCTTTGCCTTAACGGCTTCCATCTCCCGGGCCTTCTTGTTGAACCAGCCGCCGTCCTTCTTCTTGTCCTCTTCGGTGGCAGCTTCGGCAGCAGCCTGTTCGGGCGCTGCAGCAGCGGTCTTTTCCTCGGGGGCAGTCTCCGGCTGCTCGGTCTCGGGCACCGTGTTCTTTGCTTCTTCGCTCATTCCAGATCCTCCTTATAGATCACAGTCCGCCGTGGTACGGCAGCCTGCGGGGTGTCTTTTCGTTTGCCGCTCATGCCCTCGCCCAGCTGGTCTGCAAACTCGTGCAGCAGGGGCATCAGCTTCTGGAAGGGCATCCGGGTGGGGCCGATCAGGGCAATGGAGCCCCACAGCCCGCCGCCTACCAGATACCGGTCGCTCACGATGCACAGCCCGGGGATCTGCGGTTCCAGATCCTCGCCCAGCAGCACGCTTTCGCTGCGGTTTTCCGGGGGTGCGATCAGGCTTGCGGCCTGTTCCTCGTCGTTCAGCAGGGTAAGGATATCACCCACCCGGCCGTCCAGCTGCGGCCAGTCCAGCAGGTACTGCTCGCCGCCCAGAAATACATGGGGCTTTACGCTGTCCTGCAAAATTGCGGCTGCGGCGCTGACCACCGGCACAAGCTCCGGTGCGATCTGGCTGCACAGCTCGCTGAGCATCCGGGTGGAAAGATCCACCGGTGCCACAAAGGTAAGGTTGCGGTTGAGCAGCGCCGCAAGGGCGGCTGCATTTTCCCGGGAAAGCCCGGTGCGTACCCGCGCCACCCGGGTGCGGACGTAACCGGCGGTGGTCACAGCCAGCACAGCGGCTGCGCTGCGGCCCACCTGCACCACCTCGTAATGGGCGATGCACAGATCCTCGGCGCAGGGAGTGCTGACGGCGGCGGTGCAGCCGCTGATGGCGGCCAGCGCCTTGGCAGCACCCTGTGCCAGCTTTTCCGGCTCGTGGTCAAGACTGGCGAACACCGCATCTACCCGGGCGCGGGTAACGCGGTCCAGCGGCTGATCGTCGGTCAGCAGGTTGTCCAGATAATACCGGTAGCCCTTGGCGCTGGGCACACGCCCCGCGCTGGTGTGGGGCTGCTCCAGCAAGCCCAGCTTTGTCAGCGCCGCCATCTCGTTGCGCAGCGTTGCGCTGGACACTGCCATATCAAAGTAGTTTGCCAGCACGCTGCTGCCCACCGGCTCGCCCTCAAGGCCATACAGCGCCACGATTGCCTGCAAGACCCGTTGCTTGCGTGCATCCATCGTCATAGCGCCTGCCTCCTTTTTGTATCGCTTTTGTTTGTTTAGCACTCCTTGTTCCTGAGTGCTAAGACCATTATAATCGTTTTTGCCCTGCTGTCAAGCCCTTTGCAAAAATGTTTATAAAGATTCATAATTCTGTCATAAAGGGGGGGTGTGAACTCCCTCAGTCAAAGCCTGCGGCTTTGCCAGCTCCCTCTGGGAGGGAGCCTCTGGCGCGCCCGCAAGCTTTGCGCTTTAGCCGGAAACTTTACCGCTATGCCAAAGGCCCCATCCCAGAGGGGGCTGGCATCGCGCAGCGATGACTGGGGGAGTTTGTTTCCCACGCCCCAACCCGTGAAAATGGGGTACAGAAACGCCCGCAGGCGTTTCTGTACCCCGAAATATAAAATGTTTTCCGCTGATGATGGCCAGAGCTCTGCGGAGGCCATTTAAAATCGCTCCGCCTTACTCTTCCATCTGCTTTGCCAGAAAGGCCGCTGCCACCGCCACTGCCTTGCACTGGGCGTCCTCCGGACAGGCGGCGCGATCCTCGGTCAGCAGACCCACTGCGCCGGTCACGTCCCCGCCCGCCAGTACCGGTGCGGCGCATAGCAGCACCCGGGGTGCGCCCTCGCAGGGCAGCAGGGTCTTTTCCGGGCTGCCGGGGCTCTGGTAGGGCTTGCGGGCTTCCATCAGCTTTTCCAGCGGCTGGCTGATACTGCGGTCTGCCAGCTCCCGCCGCCCGCTGCCGCTGACCGCCAGAATGCGGTCCCTGTCGCACACAAAGGCGGTCAGCGCAAACTGGCGGCTGAGCACCTCCGCCAGCTGGGCGGCAAGGGTGTTCACCTCGCCCATGGGCGAGTACTTTTTAAAGATCACTTCCCCGTCGCCGGTGGTAAAGATCTCCAGCGGGTCGCCCCGCCGGATGCGCTGGGTGCGGCGGATCTCCTTGGGGATCACCACCCTGCCAAGCTCGTCGATGCGGCGCACGATACCGGTTGCTTTCATTTATAGTGTCCTCCTTTTGGTTTCCTTTGTATGTAGTATCTGTCAGCGGCGGCAAATTATACCGGCAGCGCATTTTTTGCTTTGCCCGCCGCATTGCGTTCCGGGCGGGGTTCTGCTACAATAAATAGGAATAAACCTAAAGAAAGCAGGTGTCCGCATGGCACACATCCTTATTCTGGGCGGCGGTGCCGCCGGACTGGCCGCTGCGCTGGCGGCTGCACAGGCCGCGCCCTCTGCCCGCGTCACGGTGCTGGAGCGCAACCCCAAGGTGGGCAAAAAGCTGCTGGCTACCGGCAACGGCCGCTGCAATCTGGACAACACCGCCATTGCGCCGGAAAAATACTTCACCGCCGACCCCGCCGCGCTGCGGCCTTTGCTGGCGGCGGTGGATGCCGCCGCGCCGCTGGCGTGGTTCGAGCAGCTGGGGCTGTACACCCGCACCGATGACGCCGGGCGGGTGTACCCCTATTCCAATCAGGCCGCCGACGTGCTGGCGCTGCTGGAGCTGCATTTGCAGCGGCACAAGGTACAGCTGCGCACCGGCTGCACGGTAAGCACCCTGCGGCAGAGCAAGGGCGGCTATGCGGTGCAGTTTACCACCGCCGAGGGCGGCACCGAAAGCCTGCGGGCAGATGCCGTTATCTGCGCCATGGGCGGTGCTGCCGGGCCGCAGTTCGGCACGGACGGCTTCGGCACCCGCTTTGCCGCCGCCTGCGGCGGGCAGATGCGCCCGCTTTACCCCTGCCTGACCGCCCTGCAATGCGCAAAGCCGAACAAGAGCCTTGCGGGCATCCGCGCCAAGGCCGCTGCCCGCCTGCTGGACGGCGACCGGATGCTGGCAGAAGAGATGGGCGAGGTGCAGTTTACCGACTACGGGCTTTCCGGCATCTGCATCATGCAGCTGTCCGGCCTGCTTGCCCCCGGGCGCAGCCCGAAGCACCCGGCGGTAGAACTTGATCTCTTCCCCGCTGTGCCGGAGACAGAGCTTGCCGCCCTGTTTGCGGCGCGGACGCCGCTGCTTGCCGAGGACACGGCGGCGGCGTTCTGGCTGGGGCTTTTGCACGGCAAGATTGGCCGTGCCCTCTGGGCTGCCGCCGCCCTGCCGGACACTGCCCCCCACGCCCTGCCTGCAGGCAGCTGGCAGAAGCTTGCCCGCACCGCCAAGCACTGGCGGTGCGAGGGGCTTACCCCCTGCGGCTGGCGGCAGGCGCAGACCACCGGCGGCGGGCTTGCCCTGACCGAGGTGGAACCGACCTTCCAGTTCAAGGGCTGTCCGGGGCTGTACTTCGTGGGGGAAACGTTGGACTGCGCCGGAAGCTGCGGCGGCTTCAACCTGCACTGGGCGTTCGGCAGCGGCCTTGCCGCCGGGCGGGACGCCGCAAAGCACCTTTGCAGCCGAAAACGGTAACAAAAAAAGGGCTCCTGAAGCGCCAGCTGGCGCTTCAGGAGCCCTTTTTATTTTTACTCGCCCTTGGAAAGCAGCTTTGCACGCTCCAGCGCGGGGCGCAGTGCCAGATACAGCACCACGGCGCAGGCGGTGGAAGCCACACTGTTCACAAAGGTGACGCCGCCGGCGATCTTGGTCAGCGCCTGTGCCACAGTGTACTCCTGCCCAAAGATGTACACGTTGCGGAAGTAGCCAAGGAAGGGGTCGGTGAACACGTTCAGCAGCAGACCGGAACCCGCAGAGACGATCACCTTGACCAGATACCCGGCACTGTGACGATCCTGATCCCGCAGCTTGAACACCTTATGTGCCACGGCACCGCAGGTGATGCCGATGATAAACTTGAGCACAAAGGTGGTAATAGCGTAGCCCGGGTCACCGGCAAGGATATCCGCCAGCGCCAGACCGATGGCACCCGCCAGACCGCCGGACACGCCGTCCAGCAGCAGCGCCGTCAGGGCAGTAAAGGTGTTGCCCAGATGGAACGAGGAACCGCCGTAGAACGGGATGCGGAAGAACAGGTAGGCCACAAGGCTCAGCGCAGCCATCACGCCGGTAAGCGCCAGCTCGTGCACCGTAAAGCGGCGCTTGTACAGCACACTGAAAAACAGGATCAGGATAACGACGACTGCCAGCAGCAGCCACATTGCAGTAGTAGACATGATACTTTCCCTCCAATCACGCCGATAACCCCACAAAACTACTTGACATTTGGGTGTCCGGCGGGTATGCTCCTATTATACGCAGAACTGACCCTATGAAAATACCCAGAATAAAGTTTTTTTATGGGGTCAGTTTGACAAAATGCCTACACGGGAGGGACATTCTATGGTACATCTGACCACGGCGCTGGACCCGGCCTCGGCGGTGCCGCTGTACGAGCAGCTTTACCGCAGCCTTGCCGCCGAGATGCGGGCGGGCACCCTGACGGCGGGCACCCGGATTCCCGGCAAGCGGCGGCTGGCGGCGGAGCTGTCGGTCTCGGTGAACACGGTGGACACCGCCTACCAGATGCTGGCAGCCGAGGGCTACCTGACTGCCCGGGAGCGCAGCGGGTTTACGGTGCAGGAGTATCTTGCCCTGCCGCAGGGGACGCAGCCGCCCGCCGCACCCTCTGCACCGGCGGCAGCGCCCCCCGCTGACACTGCCCCGCCGGTGCAGTTCGACCTGTCCACCCGGGGCGTGGACCCGGGGCTGTTCCCCTTCCGCACATGGGCGCGGCTGCAAAAGGAACTACTCTACTCCGCGCCGGAACTGCTCACCCCCGGGGACGCCCGGGGCGATGCCGCCCTGCGGCAGGCGCTGGCAGGGTATCTGGCCGAGTACCGGGGCGTGCAGTGCGACCCGGAACAGCTGGTGGTGGGCGCAGGGCTGGAATATCTGCTGGGGCTGCTGGCACCGCTGCTGCCCGGCCCCGCCGCCGTGGAGACCCCCGGCTACCCCCGCGCCCGGCAAGTGCTGGAAAACAACGGCGTGCCCTGCTGCTGCCTGCCGGTGGACGCGGACGGCCTGTCGCTGACGGCTCTTTCTGCCAGCGATGCGGCGGTGTGCTACGTCACCCCCAGCCACCAGTTTCCCACCGGGGTCACCATGCCCGCCGGACGCCGGGCAGAATTGCTGCACTGGGCAGCCCGCGCCCCGGGACGGCGGTACATCATAGAGGACGACTACGACTCGGAGTTCCGCTTTGACACCCGCCCGCTGCCCAGTTTGCAGGGCATGGCGGGCGCAGACGGCCCGGTGGTGTACCTGTCCACCTGCTCCCGCAGCCTTGCCCCGGGCATCCGCATTGCCTACATGGTGCTGCCCCGGCAGCTGCTGGGTGCGTGGCAGGAAAAATACCGGCTCTACTCCGGCACGGTGGGACGGTTTGAGCAGCAGACGCTGGCGCGCTTTATCACCGGGGGCTATTTCACCCGACATCTGGCGCGGGAGCGCACCGCCTACAAAGCCCGGCGGGATGCGCTGGCGGCGGCGCTGCGCACCTCCTTTGCACCGGAAGAGCTTACCCTTGCGGGGCTGCACACCGGTCTGCACCTGTTGGCACAGCTGAAAAACCCGCCGCCGGACGCCGCCCTGCGGGCTGCTGCCCGGCAGTACGGGGTGCGCTGTTCCCTGCTGAGCGACTACGACCTGACCGGCACGGCACACTCTGCCGCCGGGACACTGGTGCTGGGTTACGGCTCGCTGCCGGACGCGGACTGCGCCGCCGCCGGGGAGAGGTTAAAAAAGCTCTGCACCGCCGCCCGGGAAGCATCGGACACCGTATAGTGCCCGCCCGCCCAGTCCCCGGGCAGGGCGTCGGCGGTGATATCCACCGGCTCGGCGCTGGTGGCTAAAAATTCCAGCGTGCGTTCCAGTGTAGCAAGGTCTACGGCGGTCAGACTGGTCAGCAGACTGCTGCTCACCTCCCGCAGACCCTGCGGCAGGGTGGTGGGCAGCAGCTCCAGCGCCTGCCGGAAAAACGCATCCCACACCGCTGCCCGGGCGGCGGCGCTGCGCCGGGGCGAAAGAGAAGTGTCGGCATCCAGCGCCGCTAAAAAGCCGTGAGCATCGGCGGCGGAGATACCCTGCACCCCAGTGCCCTTGCCGTACCGCGCCAGCTGCTCCGGGGTGAGCGCCCCGGTAAAGCCCACCCGCACTGCGCCGTACCGCGCCGCCAGTTTTGTCAGCACCGCAGGGGCGATGGCAAGATAGTCGGCGTCCTCCGGCAGGGCGAATACCTCGCCCAGCGCTTCCCGGCAGCGGGCGGGTCCTGCGGCTGCGTAACAATCCGCAAGGGGGACGTTTTTGCCCCCAAAGGGCACTTCCAGCGCGGCGGGCACCGCCAGCAGATGGATGCAGTTCTGCCCGGCGTTCAGGTAGGCCAGCACAAAGCCCGGAGTCTCGTCTGCCACACACAGCAGCACGGTGCACTGGTCTGTGGCTTTGGGCAGACGGATGGGCACCCCGCTCTGGCTTTTTGCGGCCTGCCGCAGACTGCTGCGCAGCTGGGCGCGGCTGAGCAGCACCGTGCCGCCCACCAGCGGCAGCAGCACCAGCAGGGCGGCGCACAGCGCCGCCCAGAAGGGACGCCAGCCGCTGCGTTTTGCGTGTTTCATGGCTCTTTCCTCCTTTTTGTGCATAAAGCATGACCCAACGGGCGACCCTTTATGCAGAAAGGCAGGGATGCTGTATGGATAAAACAAATACCCCCAACGAAAAAGATCGTAAGGAGCAGGAGGACTTCTGGCTGACGCTGGAACCCCTTCCCGCACCCGACCCCGATAAATCTCCGCTGCCCGCACCGCATGAGGAGTAATGGCGCTGCATAGGATGGTAAGGAAACTCCCTCAGTCAAAACCTGACGGTTTTGCCAGCTCCCTCTGGGAGGGAGCCTTTGGCATAGCGGGAAAGTTTGCGGTTAAACTGCAAAGTTTCCGGGTGTGCTCGCTCCCCCTCGGGGGAGCTGTCGCGCAGCGACTGAGGGGCTATAAATGGAGAAGCGAAAAAAGCGTTAAAGCGATAGCGCCGACTGGCGCAGCGCTAGCTTTTTTGTGCTTCGACTTCTTCTTTAGGATTGTCAAGGGCGTGTAGCCCTTGACGACGGGTTGTGGCACCCAGCATCCGCTTCGTGCCTTGGGCGGCACTCGCGTCTTGCTGGCCGCTGCCCCAACAACTGCTCCCTGTTTCCGCCGCTGGCGGCGGTCGCAGTTGTTGCATTGCGGGGTGGGTGGAGTCCAGAGGTAGGGAGGGGGGAGTCGGAACACCCCTCCCTGCCTCTGGCCCAGCGGAGCGT
>NZ_PRLD01000011.1 GCF_003287405.1 Faecalibacterium prausnitzii | reverse complement strand
TTCCAACACGAAAATAGGTTCCGTTACAAGTTCTTTCGATATTGTTCAATTTTCAAGGTCCTGTGCGCCGCAGCCTTGCGGCTGACGACTTGATTATTTTACCACAGAAGCGGTTTTTTGTCAAGCACTTTTTTGAGAAGCTTTTGAAGTTTTGTGAACTTGGAGCGCTTTCAGTTTCTCGGTATCAGCCGGAACTTTTCAGCGTCTATTGGTTCTTTTCAAGGGCTTCCTGCTGAGCTTTCAGAAGTCATTCTTTTGTCTCAGCGCTTGGCGCTCAAGTATAATACCACACCCCGGGGCAGTTGTCAACACTTTTTGACAAGTTTTTTCCAAATTCTTTGCGGAGGGGCTCGACTCCCTCAGTCAAAGCCTGACGGCTTTGCCAGCTCCCTCGGAGAGGGAGCCTCTGGCATAACCGGAAACTTTACGCTTACACCGGAAACTGTACCGTTATGCCAAGGGCCCCATCCTTGAGGGGGCTGGCATCGCGCAGCGATGACTGGGGGAGTTTTTCCGGCGGCGTCCTCTCCACACCCCCCACCAAAAGCCTTGCGTATCGGCGGCGGGTGCGCTATTATATATTATATACATTATAGAGCGCTGCGAAAGGAGCCCTGACCCATGATCCTCACCGTCAATATCGGCAACACCCACATTACTGTGGGCGGCTACGAACAAGACACCCTCATCTTCTGCGGGCGGCTGCACTCCGACCCCGCTGCCACGGTGGAGGAATACGCCATCCGGCTGGTGAATCTGTTACAGCTGTACGGAGCATCCCCGGCGCAGATCGAAGGCGGCATTCTGGGCAGCGTGGTGCCCATGCTCAGCGGGCGGGTGCTGGCGGCTTTACAGCTCTTGTGCAAGGCACGCATCCTGACCGTGGGGCCGGGGCTGAAAAGCGGCATCAAGCTGCGGCTGGACAACCCCGCGCAGTTGGGTGCAGAGCTGCTGTGCGGCGCGGTGGCGGCGCTGGCAGAGTGCCCCGGGCCGCTGGTGGTCATCTCGGCAGACACGGCCATCTCCCTGATGGCGGTGAACGCCAAGCAGGAGCTTGTGGGCGGCGTGATCCTGCCCGGGCCGCAGCTTTCCATGAATGCGCTGGTGCAAAAGACCGCGCAGCTGCCCCAGATCGACCCTGCCGCCCGTGCCTCGGACTCAGTGCTGGGCAAAAGCACCTCAGCCTGTTTGCAAAATGGCTTTGTGCTGGGCACAGCCAGCCTGCTGGACGGTCTGGCCGACCGCTTCTGCGCCGAGCTGGGCGCACAGACCGCCTTTTACGCCACCGGCGACCTGCCCCGCTCCATCCGGGAGGCCTGCCGCACCCCCATCCACTACCGCGAGACCCTGATCACCGACGGCCTGCATCGCATCTGGCTGCGAAACCGGAAGGGTTGACGATTTTCGTTTGCATTTTGCATTCCGATGTGTTATACTGTGTTGTACCCACCAAAGGGGTACGGCATTTGCGATCGTAGCTCAGCTGGATAGAGCGTTCGGCTCCGACCCGGAAGGCCAGAGGTTCGAATCCTCCCGGTCGCACCAAGGACTGCTGCACAGGTTTTGTGCAGCAGTCCTTTTTATTATTTTATCGAATCCATCTTGCAAAAGCAGCACAGTGCCTTATAATAGAGGCTGTGCCCCGGTGTGCGCGGGTACGGTTTAGGAGTGTATAGGATAAAGGAAATAAAGAGTATGAGTTCTCAAACGAATACGCTGACGGAAGGCCCTCTGGCCAAGCAGATCTTTCTGGTCAGTCTGCCGCTGGCGCTTTCCAACCTGCTGCAGGTGCTGTTCAATATGTCGGACGTGGCGGTGGTGGGGCGCTTTGCCGGTTCCACGGCGCTGGGCGCTGTGGGCTCCACCAGCACGCTGGTGACCCTGTTCACCGGCTTTCTCATTGGTCTGAGCAACGGCATCAATGTGCTGGTGGCGCGTTTTTACGGCGCGCGCCATCCCAAGGACGTGGAAAAGACCGTCCACTCGGCAGCCATCATCAGCGCCGTTGCCGGTGTGGCGTTGCTGCTCATCGGTCTGCTGGGCTCCCCCACCATGCTGCGGCTGCTGAACACCAAGGAAGATCTGCTGCCCGGCGCGATCTTGTATCTGCGGGTGTATTTTCTGGGTATGCCGGCGCTGGCGCTGTACAACTTCGGCAACGCGGTGTTCAGCTCCATCGGTGACACCAAAAAGCCGCTACTCTACCTTTCTATTGCCGGGGCGCTGAACATTCTGCTGAACCTGTTCTTTGTTATCGTGTGCGATCTGAGCGTGGTAGGCGTGGCGCTGGCCAGTGCCATCAGCCAATGCGTTTCCGCCTTTCTGATCCTGCGGGCGCTGACCCGGGTGCAGGACTGCTACGCGCTGGACCCGCACAAATTGCAGCTGGACCCGGCGCAGGCCAAGAGCATCCTTGCGCTGGGTGTGCCCGCCGGGCTGCAGAACGCTATTTTTGCCATTGCCAACCTGTTCATTCAGGCAGGTGTCAACTCCTTTGACTCTTTGATGGTCAAGGGCAACAGCGCCGCCGCCAACGCGGATGGGCTGATCTACGACTGCATGGCGGCCTTCTACATGGCCTGCGCCAGCTTTATGAGCCAGAACTACGGCGCGGGACGGCCTGACCGGGTGAAGAAGAGCTACTTCATCAGTCTGGGTTATTCCTTCGGCGTGGGGCTTGTGCTGGGCGCGGCGCTGTTCTTCTGCGGGCCGGCCTTCCTTGCGCTGTTCACCACCGAAGCCGCCGTTATTGACGCCGGCATGAAGCGCGTAGCCGTGATGGCCTTTGCCTACTGCGTCTCCGCCTTTATGGACTGCACCATCGCCGCCTCCCGCGGGCTGGGCAAGACGGTGGTGCCCACCGTCATCGTGGTGCTGGGCTCGTGCGTATTCCGGGTGATCTGGGTGTACACCATCTTTGCCCACTTCCACACCATCCCGGCGCTGTACCTGCTGTACCCGTGCAGCTGGACGCTGACCGCGCTGGCGGAAATCGCCTATTTTGCCAGCTGCTACAAGCGTGCCATGGCTATCTTCCGCAAGCCCGCGGCGGCGTAAGGGGACGATTTGGAATGCGCGCCGCGTGTGCTTTGCGCATATTCAGTGGAAGAATTATTTTTAATTTCGGGATACCGGAGCGTCTGCGGACACTCCGGTATCCTTTTTTCACGGGAGGGGACATAAAGGCAAACTGCATTTGCCGCGCTTGTTCTCCCACGCAAAAAGGCTGCTGCACGGTTTTGTGCAGCAGCCTTTTGCTTTTTATAGGTCAGGGGTCAGAGCGCAGCTCAGATCTCCTTCTTCAGGGTCTCGCCCATGATGTAGCCGTAGGTCAGAGCAGCGTCGAAGCCCATGCCGTACTGCTTGGCGTCCTTCTCCTCGATGGAGCCGCAGACGTCACCGGCAGCGTACAGGCCGGGGATGGCCTTCTTGTCCTCGGTCAGGACGTGGCAATCGGTGTCGATGGCCAGACCTGCGGTGGTCAGGTAGAAGGTGGGGTCAACACGGATGGCCCACAGACCGTCGCGGGTCTCGATGTAGGGGCAGTTGCGGCGGCCGAACTCATCGGGCTCGCCAGCCAGAGCGGCGGCGTTGTTTGCCTCGATGGCGTCTGCCAGATTGGGCAGGTTCAGCTCCTCGGAGGCCTTCTCCACGCTGTCGTAGTGCACAGCCTCGCCCTTCTCGAACATAGCAACGTAGCCGTTGAAGCCGTAGGACTCGCTGTCGCGCAGCTTGACGGCAGAGGACTCGTCGAACACATAGTAGAAGGTGTCGCCGTTGTCCTTGTTCAGCTTTGCCTTAGCCATGGTATAGTGGTTATCGGAGACGATGTTGCCGATGTTGTCGCCCTTGATGTTGACCATGATGCCGGGGGCAGACTGGTGGATGAAGGCCAGCTCGAACTTGCTCTTGTAGCTGGACAGGAAGGCGGGCAGAGCGCGGTTTTCGCACTCCACATAGCCGCCGGCGTCGATACCCATCTGGATGCCCTCGCCGGTCATGCTGGAAGCGCAGTTGAAGAAGAAATCGGCGTAGTCGGGGCTGTACTTCTTCAGCATTTCGGGGTTCTTGGCAAAGCCGCCGGAAGCAAGGCAGACCGCCTTGCCGCGCAGGGTATAGCTTGCGCCGTTCTCGCCCTTGGCGTGGAAGCCCACAACACGGCCGCTCTCGTCCTTGATCAGGTCGGTGACGCTGGTGGAGTAGATGATCTTGCCCTTCTCGTACTTTTCCACGCGCTGTGCCATGAACATCATGGCGTAGCCTGCGCCGCCCTCGTAGCAGCCGGGTGCCAGATACGGGGTGGAAGCGCCGTACTGGGTAGCGCTTTCGTAGTTGCCCATGGTGTTGAAGCCGATGCCGATGCCTGCCATCCAGTCCACCAGATCGCCGGCGACAGTGTACTGCTTGGTCATGTAGGGCATTTCACCGTTGAAGAACTCGGTGCGGTGGTACTTCTCCATGGTCTGCCAGAAGTTCATCATGCCCTCCAGCGTGCCCATGGCAGAGCTGCGGAAGCTGCCGTCCACATCGTAGTTGTACTGCAGCTTGGAGCCTGCGGTGGCAACGCCGCCGTAGGTCATGGACATGGAGCCGCCGGGGATATCGCGCTTCTCCACCAGAATGACGCTGTAGCCGGCCTCCAGCAGGCGGCAGGCGCAGGTCAGGCCGGAGGTGCCGGCACCCATGATGACGACATCAGCCTCTTCCTCGATGACCTCGTTGGAAGCTGCAATGGTGACTTCCTTGGAGAAGTCGTCCACGTTATAGCCGGCCAGCTCGATGGCTTCCTTCACGGCTGCCTTGACAGCCATGGAGGTGATGGAGGAGCCGCGCAGGTTGGGCACGTTGACGCTCTGGTGCTCTACGATAGCGGCAGGGATGCGGGAGCAGGCGTAGTTGCCGATGCCGATGGTCTCCTCGTGAGACAGCACCTCACAGGCAGTGATCTTGCCGTCAAAGAAGGTGGTAGCTACGTGCACCCAGCTTTCGTGACCCATAGCCTTGGTGACGTACTTGCCGTCTACCGGGGAGGAGGGCTTGGTCACAGCGGAGGAAGCAGCAGAGGAAGCTGCGGAGGAAGCGGGAGCACTGGTGGTGCTGGAAGCGGAGTTGCCGCAGGCGGTCAGCAGACCGGCAGCAGCTGCGCCCATGGTGCCCACAGCGGCACCGCGCATAAAGTTGCGACGAGAGATCTTAGCCATAAGGTTCGCCTTTCTTTTTCTTTTCTCTTCTTTTTTGCGTTTTTCCTGTTCCTTCGTGCATTTTGAACATTGATACGATTATAGCAAAGTTTCGTTCCAGTGTGAAATACAAATTTGCATCCTCATTTATCAAATCTCTTTATAAATCGATTCTCTTTACGGCCTGTCAGCAATCCTGTATAATAAAGATGACCATCTTTTTACCCAAGGAGGCGCGCCGTTCTATGACGATTTACCAGTTAGAGTGCTTTATTGCCGTAGCGGAGGAGCTGAATTTCAGCGCCGCCGCCGAGCGGCTGTTCACCACCCAGCCCGCCATCACCTACCAGATCAACGCGCTGGAAAAGGAGACCGGGCTGCACCTGTTCGAGCGCACCACCCGCCGCACCAAGCTGACCGCCGCCGGGCAGTCCTTTTATCTGGACATGGTGCAGATGACCAGCTTTGGCAGGCAGGCGCTGAAAAAGGCGCAGGATATTCAGGAAGCCGACCGCTCCCGCCTGACGGTGGGTCTGCGGCAGCTGTTCGACTACGGCACTTTTTCCAGCATTCTTGCCGAGTTCCAGCACCAGTTCCCCAACGCCTGCGTGGACGTTGTGCCGCAGGACAACCGCCGCCCGCTGGAACAGCTGCGCTCCGGGCAGCTGGACATCGGCTTTTTCTACGCCACCGAGCACTCCCGCGACCGGGATATCTCCTTTACGCCCCTGTTCTCGCTGGGGTATCATGTGCTGATGAACCCCAACTCTCCCCTTGCCGACCGGCGGGCGCTGCATCTGGCCGACCTGAAAGGACAGAGCGTGGTGTCCTCCGGCGCGTTCGACAACTTTCTGTCCGCCTGTCAGGGACCCTCGCTGGAGCAGCTGGCGCAGGTGGGGGTGGATTGCAGCAAGATCTCTCCCAGCTTTGAGGGTGCGCTGATCATGATCCAGATGGGCACTGCCATGTCCATCGTGCCCTGCCTGTCCACGGCGGTGATCCCGGGCATCGTCAAGGTGCCGCTGCTGGATTTTCCCCCGGTGACGGTGGAGATCGCCGCCATGCGCCACGCGCCCCGGCTGGAGGTGCAGTCCTTTATCGAGATCGCCAAGCAGAAGTACGCCCATCCCCACGACCCGCTGCTGATGGAGACGCTGATTTAAACCCCCTCAGGCGCTAATGCGCCAGATTCCCCCTTTTGTCACCTGCGGTGACATCTTCCCCCGGCGCGGGGAAAGTCGGCCCTCAAGGGGGTGCCTTTTGGTATAACGGAAAAGTTTCCCGTGAAAAAGCACAAAGCCGGACAGTCTACGGACTGTCCGGCTTTGTGTCATCACAAGGTTTTACTGATAATCGTGGTTGAGGAACAGGGCCTTGATGACCACGACCTCGTCGTATTCCTCCTGCTCCACCTGCACGTCCGCGTTCAGGCTCTTCAGGCGCGCCTTCACCGCATCCAGTGCTTCCGGCACGGTGACGGCGTTGCCTTCCTCGATAGCGTCCATCATCCGCTTGAGCACGATGGGGTGGGCGTACCAGCTTGCCACCGGGAATGCGCCGTGGGGGTAGTGCTTGACATACTCCGCCATGGCGGCTTCCGCCTTGTCCGCACGCTTCATGATGGCATTGTTGTTATTGTGGGCGGTGGGCAGCATATTGTAGCTGGAAAACAGGAAGATGGCCGCAAAGCCGAACAGCGCAAAGTACACGCCGTAGCTGCCGGTGTGGCTGAACACGGAATACAGACCGTAGGCCGCAGCTGCAACGCCCAGCACAAAGATGGCCAGCGCCACATAGCGGTACACCGGCTTGCTTTGCAGCTGCGCACGCTTGCGGCGCTGGGCAGCGCTCAGCTCGGCGGAAAGCTCCGGCTTTGCGTCCAGATACTCCTTTGCCCGGCGCAGCACGGTAAGGCTGTGCTGTGCGTCCTCGGAAAGCTCCGGCAGCTTGCGGGCGGCCTTTTCTGCAGCCTTTTTCTCCAGCGCCTGCTCTCCGGCAGCGCTCAGCAGGTGCAGCTGCGGCTGCTCCTTGGCAAGCACTGCCAGCAGGGCGTCCACGTCCCGCTCGTCCTTGAAGTTGCACTGCTTCTGCTTGCCGCCATCGTACTCCACCACAAGATAGGCCATGGAGGCAAACACGCCCTTGCCGGAAAAACCGCCGGAGCTCATAGCCACCCGCTTGAACACCCGGGTGATGCTGCCGTAAGGCAAATAATAGCGGCGGTCGATGTAAAAGCTGTTCAGGTACAGCGCCTTTTTGCCCACACCGCAGGGGCCGATCTTCCGGCAGGCTTTTTTGTCTGCCTCCAGCTCCTGCGGGTCAAGCTTTGCCATGCCCAGCTGTGCGGGTTTGAAAATCATGGGTAGTTCCCTTCTTTGCTTTAAATTCTACGCCCCTATTTTCCCACGGGACGGGGGCAATTGCAAGCCCTGATTTTTTCAAAAAACATTTCGCGTTATGGCTTTCCCCGGACGGTTGGGGGCGCACCGGCAGCGGCTGCTTGCCCGCACCCTCATCCGGCGCTGCGCGCCACCTTCCCCCGGCTGGGGGAAGGCTTCAGCAACGGTACAAGCTCCCAGCTAAAACGTAAAGCCGCTTGCAAGGCCACCCCTTCCGTCACGGCTATCGCCGTGCCACCTTCCCCAAGGGGACGGCTTTTTGCGGCGGTGGGAAAGCGCTGCGTTGAATGCTTAAAAAACAGCGCCCGCCGCTGTACGGTCAGGCAGCGGCGGGCGCAGGTTACTTACGGAAATATGGAGCCGTCAGTTCCTTATGCCTTAGAAGCAGTATGCTTCTTGGTAGCATGGAGGAACAGAGCCAGCATTGCGATGGCAAAGACGATGCCGATGGGGTAAGCAACAGCGGTGTTGTAAGCCACCAGCTTGCCGTCCGCATAGGTGTTGATCATCTTGCCCAGGCACTCGGGAGCCAGCACGAAGTAGGTGCAGGACACAGCGCTCATGAAGGTTGCAGGCACGGCGGTGATCCAGAAGTTCTTCTTCTCCTTGAACAGGTACATGGAAGCAGCCCACAGGACGATCATAGCCAGCGTCTGGTTGGTCCAGCTGAAGTAACGCCAGATGACGGTGTAGTTGATGAAGCCCAGTGCGTTGCCGATGCCAAGGAAGGCACCAACGCCCAGCACGGGGATGCACAGCTTCAGGCGGTTTGCGTAGCTGTCCTGATCGATCTTGAGCCAGTCAGCCAAGGTCAGACGAGCGGAACGGAAGGCGGTATCACCAGAGGTGATGGGGCAGATAACGACACCGATCATAGCCAGTGCCACGCCAACCTTACCCATGGTCTTGAGACAGACGTCGTAGATAGCGGCAGACTGACCGGCAGCCAGAGCCTCGGCCAGACCGACCATCTTGCCATCGGTGATGGTGTACAGTGCGCAGCCGGCAGCAGCCCAAATCAGAGCGATGATGCCCTCGCTGACCATTGCACCGTAGAATACGAAGTGACCCTGCTTCTCACTCTTCATGCAGCGAGCCATCAAAGGCGACTGGGTGGAGTGGAAACCGGAGATAGCACCACAGGCAACGGTGATGAACATGAAGCTCCAGATAGGAGTGTTGGAGGGGTGCATATTGCTGAAGTTTGCCCAGATCTCGGGGATGGTGTAAGCGGGGTTAGTAAAGATACCAAAGATAACGCCCACAGCCATGATGATCAGGCAGATGCCGAACAGGGGGTAGATCTTACCGATGATGGCATCAATGGAGATAAAGGTTGCGATGAAGTAGTACACCAGAATGATGATCAGCCAGAACAGAGTGGTGGTCATCACACCGGACATACCGCCGTTCTTGCACAGGGTAACGATCAGACCTGCGGGGCCGACAGCGAACACGGTACCGACCATGATCAGCAGCACCACAGAGAACACACGCATGATGTTCTGCATCACGGGGCCCAGATAGCGGCCGGTGACCTCAGCGATGGAAGCGCCGTCGTTGCGCTCGCTCATCATGCCGGAGAAGTAGTCATGTACGCCGCCGGCAAAGATGGTGCCGAAGGTGATCCACAGGAACACCACGGGACCCCACAGAGCACCCTGCAGTGCGCCAAAGATGGGGCCCAGACCTGCAATGTTCAGCAGCTGGACGAGGAACAGCTTCCACTGGGGCATCACAACGTAGTCAACGCCATCGTTGATGCGCACAGCAGGAGTTTCGCGGTCGTCCGGTCCGAACGTGTTGTCCACGATCTTACCATAGACAAAGTAGCCTACGATCAGGAGCGCCAGACACAGTAAGAAACTAATCATACCAGAAACCTCCTTTTGAATTTCAGCCGCCGACAGCTTATGCCATACTGCGGCTATGACCGATCTCTGGCTTCATGTTAACACCTTTTTCATAATTGTGTTAATATTTTTTAGGTATGGTTCCCATATCAAAAAGTATATGGCCGCTTATTTTGTTTGTTTATTCAAACTTGCATTTTATATTGATAATTCGTTTTAATTTTCTCTGTTGTTTCTCAAAAACATTCTTCTAGGAACGGTCAAAAGCGTCCCCGCCAAACTTTGCGCCGCCTTTTTGTGCATTTTGCTTAATCGTTTGCGATTTTCTCCCCAAAACGTGGAATTTGGGACGAAAAGAAGGGAAATCCGCCCTCTCAGGCGGGGCACCCGTGAAAATGGGCTAGCAGAGCGTCCGCAGACGCTCCGCTAGCCCGAAAATAAAAACAATTCTTCCGCTGCAACAACGACGACCGCCGCCTGCGGCGGAAACAGGGAGGAGTTGTTGGGGCAGCGGCCAGCAAGACGCGCGTGCCACCCAAGGCACGATGCGGATGCTGGGTGCCGCAACCCGGAAGACGCGGTGCGCATTTCAAATCTTCTTCCACCCGCTGTCCTTGATGGTGGCATCCGCCTGCTTGTGCAGCAGCTGCACAAACAGCTGCTCCTCCGGCTGCAGGGGTTCCCGCTCCGGGTACACCAGCACGTCCCGCATCTGCTGCTTCTGTGCCGGGCAGCCGTGCAGCGCCAGATGGTACTGCTCCAGCGCGCGCTGCGGCATGGGGGACGACCACATATAGGCCGTGGGCAGGTTCTGCAAAATGGAGAACTGGCTGCACCGCTCGTACACATGGATGCGGCGGTTGGGGTTCACCTCCCAGCGGGAAGCGGTGCTCTCGTCCCCGGGCAGATGGGTGTCGCCGTGCAGCACCTCGATGTAATCGTTCAGTTCGTCAAGGTTCTGCACCTGACGCTGTGCCAGCGGGCTGTCCTGACTGGTGAGCAGCAGATAGGAAAACTCCATGATAGGCTCCTGCCGCAGACCGTGGCGCTGGCAGTAGCGCAGGTAGTAGTCCTCGTCCTCGGCGGCATAGCGCAGCAGCGCCATGTGGTAGCCCTGCCGCAGCACAAAGTCCAAGGCTTCAATGGCACCGCTCTCCCGGATATGTGCCCGCAGCTGCTCGCTGCGGGCTGCCTGCTGCAAAAAGTCCACCGCCGCATAGGAGGCGTAGGTGGCATGGGTCAGCACCACCCGCAGCTCGGCGCAGCTGCGCTGCTGGTGCGCCTCCTGCTTCAGCTCGTCCACCTGCTGCAGCACCCGCTGCGCCTGCGCGATGAACCGCTTGCCCTGCTCGGTGGGGATCATGCCCGTGGAGGAGCGCTCGAAAATGCGCACCCCGTATTCCTCTTCCAGATTTTTCAGCGCCTTGCTGACATTGGGCTGCGCCGCGTACAGCTGCTTTGCCGCCGCCGACACCGACCCCCATTTCATGATGGCTACCAGATACCGCAATTCCGTAATATTCATGAACCCCTCCGCGTGGTTTGCAGTCGTAATCGTATTGTAACAATTTCTCCGCGCCGCTGTCAAGCGGGGGGACGAACTCCCCCAGTCATCGCTGCGCGATGCCAGCCCCCTCTGAGATGGGGCCTTTGGCATAGCGGTGAAGTTTCCAGCTAAAGCACAAAGTTTCCGGGCACGCCAGAGGCTCCCTCCCCGAGGGAGCTGGCAAAACCGTCAGGTTTTGACTGAGGGAGTTCGTTCCCCCTTGCACCAAAGCCCCCGGGTGCTATATAATAAGGAAAAACACAAAGGAGGGGCTGTACCATGCCGGAATACCGCGTGCTGCGCATTGACGAGCAGCTGTACGGCTGCGAGGAGCTGCCCGCCGGGCAGCCGGTGCTGTGCGATGTGACCCTGACCGATGCCGCCGGGGCTGCCCGCATTCTGCCCTACCCGGACAAAGAACTGACGCGTCTGGGCATCGACGAGGGGGACACCGTCTGTCTGCTGCCGGACGGCACCCTGCACAAGCTGTAAGGAGTAATTTTATGCATAATATCTATTTCACCCGCCACGGCGAGACGGTATGGAACGTGGAAAATAAGATCTGCGGCATGACCGACAGCCCGCTGACCGCCCGCGGGCAACAGCAGGCACGGCAGCTGGGCGCGCTTGTCCGGGACAGCGGCCTGCACATCGACGAGATCCTGTACTCTCCCCTCTCCCGCGCCGCCGACACCGCAAAGGCCATTGCCGCCGCTACCGGTCTGCCCGCCCGCTGCGAGCCCCGCCTGCGGGAGCAGTGCTTTGGCAAGTACGAGGGCACGCCCCGGGACGGTGCGGAGTTCCGCATCTCCAAGACCCACTTTGCCGACCGCTATGTGGGCGGCGAAAGCATGATGCAGCTGGCACAGCGCATCTACAACCTGCTGGACGAATTGAAAGCCGACACCGGCAAGACCTACCTGCTGGTAGCGCACAACGGCATTGCCCGGGTGGTGCACTCCTATTTTTACGATATGACCAACGAGGAATACGCCGCTGCGGGCATCAAAAACTGCCAGCTGGTGGAGTATACCTTTTAAGGCTTTTCCCGATAAATAACCGAAAGGATTTTTATGCCAAAGAAAGCCATCCAATTGTCCGACCACTTTACCTATTCCCGCCTGCTGCGGTTCGTGCTGCCATGCATCGGTACCATGCTGTTCACCTCCATCTACGGCATCGTGGACGGTCTGTGTGTCTCCAACTTTGTGGGCAAAACGGCCTTTGCGGCGATCAACCTCATCATGCCGCTGCCGCAGATGCTGGGCACTGTCGGCTTTATGCTGGGCACCGGCGGCAGCGCCATCGTAGGCATCACGCTGGGCGAGGGCGACCGGAAAAAAGCCGACCGCTATTTTTCCATGTTTATGTGGGCAGCGCTCGTCTCGGCCGGTGTGCTGGCCGTGCTGGGCATTGTGTTTCTGCGGCCGGTCGCCGTGCTGCTGGGCGCAAAGGGCGAGCTGCTGGACTACGCCGTACGCTACGGGCGCATCCTGATGCTGGCGCTGCCGGGCTTCGCTTTGCAGAATCTGTTCCAGAGCTTTTTTGTCACCGCCGAAAAGCCGCTTCTGGGCTTCTGGTTCACCGTAGGTGCAGGCTGCACCAACATGGTGCTGGACGTGGTAATGGTGGGGATGCTGCACTGGGGCGTGGAGGGCGCTGCCCTTGCCACCCTCATCAGCCAGCTGGTGGGCGGCGTGCTGCCGGTGTTTTATTTTATCGACCACAACAACACCAGCTGTCTGCACCTGTGCAGAACACAGTTTTACGGCCGCGTGCTATGGGATGCCTGCATCAACGGCTCTTCTGAACTGATGACAAGCCTTTCCATGTCGCTGGTCAATATCCTGTATAACTTCCAGCTGCTGCGGCTGGTCGGGGAAGACGGCGTGGCGGCTTACGGCGTCATCATGTATGCCGCCTTCCTGTTCGTGGCGGTGTTCGTGGGCTATGCCGTGGGCAGCGCACCCATCGTCAGCTTTCATTACGGTGCGCGCAACCATGCCGAGGTGCACAACCTCTACCAGAAGAGCCTGCGCCTCATCGCTGTGGTGTCTGTGACCCTGACGGCGGCGTCCATGGTGATCATTCCCTATGTGGCGCGCATCTTTGTGGGCTACGACGTCCAACTGCTGGCACTGACCAGCCGCGCCTTCCGGCTGTATGCGCTGTGCTTCCTCATCAAGGGCTTCAACATCTATGCGTCCTCCTTCTTCACAGCGCTGGGCGACGGCGTGACCAGCGCCCTGATCTCCTTTCTGCGCACGTTTCTGTTCCAGATGGCCGCGCTGCTCGTCCTGCCCGCCCTCTGGGGCATTGACGGCGTGTGGCTGGCCGTCACAGCCGCCGAGCTGGCCACGCTGGCGGTGACCGTGGCGATGTTTCTTACAAAGGATAAGACGTTCCATTACCGAAAGGCGTAAAACAAAAAAGAAGCACGCGGCTGCGTGCTTCTTTTTTGTTTATTCTGCTATGCACCTCACTCCGCCGCAACGCGGACAAAGGGCGCGATGGCGTTGGCATCGCCGTGGCGGACGATGGAGTAGGTGATATCGCAGTAGGGCTGGATGGCGGTGCTCTTTTCCACGGTGGAGATGAGCAGCACCTGCAATTGCAGGCGGCGGAACAGTTCCATCATGGGGCGGATGCGGTCACTGGTCATCTTGCTGAAGGCCTCGTCCAGCAGCACCAGACGGATGCTGTTTTCGCTCTTCTGGTAAATTTGCAGAAGGCTTGCGCAGATGGCCACATAGAAGGGTGCCTGATTCTCGCCGCCGGAGGAATCGCGGCTGACGCGGGAAAGATACGCCTGCTGCCCGGTGACCTGATTGGTCACCTTGATATCGTAGTCCAGATAGGTGCGGTAGTCCACATAGTCCGAAAGGGTGACACCGGCAGCGGTGCGTCCCTCCTGTCGGGCGCGGGTGTTCTCGTCCACGTCTGCCATGATCTTTTCCATCAGCTCATCCACCTGACGCTCGTAGGCGGGGTCAGCGGTGGCGGCAAGGTTATCCAGAGAATCACCCTCGGTCATCTGCTGGTTGCCCTTATCCACGATGACCTGATAGAACGCCGCCAGCTGCGGGTCGCGGTTGGGTTCCAGCTCAAAGCGGTAGACTTCCTCGCCGTAGGTCAGCTGCTCCATGACCTTGTTCAGCTCCCGGAACTGCCGCCGGGCGTTGAAGATATCGTCCTTCATGCGGAACAGGATATCCTTGCGGAAGCGGTCCTTGCAGTCCCGCTGCGCCTGCTCCAGGCGGGCGGCGTAGCGCTCCAGGTCGATGCGCACAAGGCTCTCATGCTGGGCGCGGTACTGTTCCAGCCCGGCAAGCCCCAAGGGGTAATCGCAGACGTAGCGCCGGTTGTATTCCCGCTGCGCCGGTTCCAGGGTGCTGTTCAGGTAGACGGTCAGGGCATCGTCCAGCTTGGCCTGTGCCTTTTCGGCAGCCTGCGCGGCGGCGCGGGGAGACTTATCCGGCCCGGTCAGAGCCTGCTGACGGCTGCGGGAGAGCGGCTCCACCAGCGGGTGGGCGGCAAAAAAGCTTTCTGCGGCCTGTGCGCTCTTTTCGGCGGTGTCCACCGCCTTTTGCTGCTCCGTCTCGCAGGAGGAGATCTGTTTTTCGCATACGCGCAGGTCGCCGCCGGTCTGCTCCACGGCGGTGCGGGCGGCTTCCCATGCGGCTTCGCGCACCTCTTCCTCCTTATACAGCTGCTGCAAAAGCGGGTTCTCGCGGCACTCCGCCAGCTTTGCGGCCTGTCCCTCCACCGCCGCGCGGGCGGCGGTCAGGGCGGCGCGGGCATCCCACAAAGCGGCAAGCTCTTCCAGCGTTGTGCCGCGCAAAAGGGTCTGGTACTGGCTGTAGGCGGCTTTCAGGTTCTGCTCCGCCTGTGCGGCGGCGCGCACCTCCTCGGCAAGGGCGTTCATCTCCCCTGCCAGTGCCCCGGCGCGGGCGCGGCGGGCTTCCAAGCCGATATAGCGCTGCGGAGTGCGCAGACGCTCCAACCGGAAGGGGTGGTGGCGCAGAAGGTCGCGGGTGGCACTGTCGGGGTAGTTTTCCAGCGTGTCGGGGGTGTCGCAGCAGACGATGCGGCGCAGGATGGTGTCGGCGTACTGCGCGGCAAGCGGGTTTTCGCTGGTGACCTGTGCCGCCAGACTGTCGGCGGGAGCAGTGTCGGCGCGGCGGTTGGCCTTGCGCAGACCCGGGGTGTCCAGCAGACTGATGGGGCCGACTTTCTCTTTCAGCGCCACAAAGGCGCTCTTTGCGGCGGCGTAGTGGGCGGGCGGCACAAGGATATCGAACCGGCGGTCGCCCAGACAGGCTTCCACGCAGTCCTGCCAGCTCTCATCCTCCACGTTCAGCAGCTCGCAGAAGATGCGGGCGTCCGGCTCCATGCCCCGGCTTTTCAGCTCGGCATTCACGGCGTCCCGCACCCGGGTGGCGGCGTCCCCGTGGGGGTACACCCACTTGCCGCCGGACACGGCGTCCAGCTCGGCGCGTTTCTCGGTCTGCTGCCGCTGCAGGGCGGCGGTGTGCTGCCGGGCGGCAAAATAGGCTTCTTCCAGCGGCTTTTCCTGTGCGGTCAGCCAGTCGGTCAGGGCGGGCAGGGTGTCGGGGGTCAGGTCTGCCAGCTTCTGCCCGGCGGCAAAGCCGCTGCGGCGCAGCACAGCCAGCAGGTTGCCGGTCTTTTCGGCGGCTTTTTCGGCGGTATCGGCGCGGCGGGCGGCGGCATCCAGTGCGGTCTGCCGGTGCGCCAGCTCCTCGCTGAGGGCGTCCAGTGCGCGGCCTTCGCCGCTGGCACCGGCGGCGCTGTGGGCGGTCAGGTAGGCGCGGCGGGCTTCCGCTTCGGCGGTCTTGGCTTCGGCGTAGCGGGTGCGCAGCGTCTCCTGCTGGCGGCGTCCGGCGTCTACCCGCTCCTGCCAGACAGCCTTTTCCCCGGCATCGGCAGCAGCCCGCGCCAGCAGGGCGGCACCCCGGTTCACAAGGGCTTCGGTCTGTTTTTCGGTGGCTTCGCGGCCAAAACGGACGATCTCGTCCAGCGCATCGGCGCGGGTCTGGGCTTCCGCCAGAACGGCGTGCAGGTTTTCCAGCTCCAAGCGGTCGCCCTGCAAGGCTTCCAAGTCCAGTTCCGGCTGGGGCAGAATGTACTGGTACAGAAACTCCCGGAAATTCGGGATCTCGTCCATGCTGGTGCCCATCTGGAACACCTCGTTGAACTTTTTGCCCAGCGGGCTGGCTGCGCGTCCGATGCCCAGTGCGCGGCAGATGCGGTCCCGCGCTTCGCTGGGGCTGCGGGTGTAGGAAAGCCGCCCCTCGGCGGGCTTGAAGTCCTCCTTGGCGCTGGGCGCACCGGTGCGCGGGTCGATAAAGGGCAGCTGTTCCAGCGTGATGCCGTCCTCCGAGATATACCACGTCTGGTCGCCGGGGTGCAGCTCCTGCATGGGGCCTTCGGACTCCACCCGCACTGCGATGACAAAGCTGGTGTGCTTGACGCTGTCCCAGAACTCTGCCCCGATATACGCCACGGTGTGCCCCGGGCGGCGGTAGGCGTTTTCGCCGCGCTGCTTGGCGTGGACAGAGCCTTGCAGGGTGCGGCCGCTTTTCTTATTGCCCAGCGCATTGAAGTTGCGGTTGGTGGTCAAGCAGTAGCGGATGGCGTCCAGAATGGTGGTCTTGCCCACGGCGTTCACGCCGATCATATAGGTCAGGCGGGCGCAGTCGAAGGTGGTATTTTCAAAGTTGTGCCAGTTGATAAGTTTCAGGCGTTTGAGTTCGATCATGCTTCACCCTCCCCTGCTTCCGTGTCTGCCCCCTCCGGGCGCTCATACAGGCCAAGCTCGGTGCGGGTGCGGGCGCTCTCGGCGGCGGCATCCGCAAGGTCGGCGTCCGGCAGCGCCAGCAGCACCGTGGGGAACACCTCGATGCGGCTGTCCAGCCCGGACAGCCGTCCCACCGGACGCGCCAGATTGTACCGGCGCAACGTGCGCATGAGCTTTTCCAGCGTTTGCTGATCCAGCTTGCGGGGCAGGTTCATCTTTTGCAGCTCTGCCTGTACCTCTTCCACCGTGACCAGCACCTCGTCTGCGCTGGCGGCAAGGCTTTCCCGCTTTTGCAGGTACAAAAGCCGCAGCACCAGCAGCAGAATGCTTTCGTACTTGAGCAGCCGTGCCTGACTGCCCTCGTGCTCGTTGACCAGCGCCGCCGCCTGCATGGGCGCGGGGTACAAAAGCACCGCGTAGCCCAAGGGTTTGAACACCGCGCGCACCTCGTTGAGGTGATCCTGAATATACAGATATTTTGCCCGCTGTTCCTCTACGCAGCCCAGCACGAAGCAGTGGTTGAGCAGATAGTTTGCGGTCTCTTCCAGCAGATCAATGGTTGCCATCCGTGTTTACCTCCTTGCGGCGGGTCAGGACAAAATCCTGAAACCGGAAGCCGCCGCGCTCCACCCAGTTTCCGGTCAGGGTGATATCATACTCCCGGTGCGGCGACTGGGAATAGGTGTGCAGGCCGATGATGCCCGTAAAGTCGTTCGGGTATTCCTCCACAAGGGTGGAAGCGTTCACCTGCCCGCGGGCAGCCAGTGCCTGCCGCGCCAGCAGCGCCACGTTTTCCTCGGTGACGGCAAGGCGGGCGTAATCCAGCAGCAGCTGCTGCTCCTGCCGCAGCCGTTCGGGGTCCAGGGGTTCGGTGCGCACCGGGGCAAGAGGTGCTTCGGTGCGGGGCGCGGCGGGGGGATACAGCGGCTTTGTGCCGAACACTGCCGCCGGGTACAGGTGCAGTCGCGCTGCCACCGGGCCATCGTCCGGCTCAAACAGCTGCTCCGGGCTGCGGATGTCCTCCGCATAGCGGCGCAGCAGGGCGGTGACGCTGCCCTGCGCCGAGCGGTCGCTCAGCAGCAAAAACTGTGCCCGCTGCACCGCACGCTTGCGGTAGCGGATGTGGCTGGCGTCGATCTCCTTCATCAGGGTGCTCATCTCTTCCAGCGCGTCCCGCTGCTGCTGGATGAGGGCACGCACCCGGGGTGCAGCTTCGCCGGGGGCGCAGCGCTCCACCCGGGCGTAATCCAGCGCTAAGCGCGGCAGCTGGTTCTGCTCGCAGTCGTCCAGCTCTTCTTCCAGATAAGCGCGGTAATTGAACAGGTTATCGCTGGTTTTAAAGCGATGGTACGCCGCCGCCACCACCTTTTCCTCGTACTGGTCGAACAGCTCCAGCACCTCCTGCGGGGTGCGGTTATGGGTCAGGCGGTCGATATAATGCCCGATGGAAGCGTTGAGGGCGCGCAGGGACTTGTTCAAGGTCTCAAGGTCTGCCGCCACCTCCCGCAGCACGTTCTCGTAGGGGCTTTTTTCCTGCCCGATGCTGCCCAGCAGCTGCCACGCCTTGTACAGCTTGCCGGTGTAGGTGACCACCCGGGGGTTCAGGATCTCTTCCAGCGCATCCAGCAGCGGGGTGACCTCCGGCATAAAGGCAAGGGTGGGCTCCGTCTCGTAGCTGCCGGGCTGCTCTTCCAGCCAGCCGGTGCGGCGCAGGCGCAGCAAAAAGCCCACCGCCAGCGTGTGGGGGTCGCGGGTGGGCTGCTCGTCCTCATCGCCCGCACCGTCGGCGTCCAGCGCCAGCGGCTTTGCCAGCGCGGCAAAATAATCCTCGGCGCGGGAGACGGCTTCGGCGCGGGAAATGCTGTAATCTGCCGTATGGCGGCACTCTTCCCAGAGCAGCAGCAAAAGCTCTGCATAAAACGCCCGGTTGGGCCCCGCCAGCGGGCGGAACAGCCGTGGGCTGACCAGTTCAAACAGCTGCATGGAAACGTCCTTTCTGTGTGAGTTCGATACCCTTTTATTGTACCACAGCGGGCGGGGTTTGTCACAAAAAGGCGAAAAAAAGCAAACTCCCTCAGTCAAAGCCTGACGGCTTTGCCAGCTCCCTCGGGGAGGGAGCCTCTGGCGCACCCGGAAACTTTGCGCTTTAGCCGGAAACTTTACCGCCATGCCAAAGGCCCCATCCCAGAGGGGGCTGTCGAGCGAATGCGAGACTGGGGGAGTTTCTTCGGGAGCGCCTGAGAGGGCACGCAAAAAAGCCCGCCGGGCAGGCGGGCTTTGGGAGCGTATTTCACCCCAGCACTTTGAGGGGAGAATTTTCCACCCATAGGGTATCGTCCAGCAGGCGGGTGACCGCAAGGCGGCCATTGGCGGTGACCCGGGCAGGGTCAAGGGCGTAGAAGTCGCTCTCGGTCAGGTTTTCCGGGTCGGCGGTGGGCGAGATGCCCGCCACGCACACCCAGTGGCCGTAGGTGCTGCTGGTGGCAATGTGGGGGTAGTTCACCGCGTCCCAGCCGGAGGAGGTCAGGTGGTATTCATAAGTAGAGGTGCGGTTTGCGTGGCGCTTTACCCCGCTGACCGTGGTATTTTTCAGGTGCACGATCACCGGACGCCCGGCGGCAAGCTCGTTGTACAGCTTTTTCAGGCACTCGGCGCGGGTGCCGGCGTACCCCGTGTAGCCCGCAGCGGACCACACCGCACCGTTTGACCACATCCCGCTGCCGGAGCAGACCTTGCCGTCCAGAATGGTGCGGGCGTAGCGCAGTGCGTACAAGCTGCACTTGCCGGAGGTCTGGTTGCCGATGGAAAGGATGTGGCTGGTGTCAAAGCTGAGCAGCCGGATGCCGTTTTTCTCCTTCAGCTCAGCGGCGTGGGCACGGGGCAAAAAGGCACACAGCAGCAAAACCAGCGCCAGAACTGCCGCCGCCAGCCGCTGTGCCGCGCGGGCGGGACAGTGTTGCATGGGTACTTCCTCCGAGTTCGTTTCAATCTGGACATGATTTTACCACCAAAACGTGGTGAAAATGTGTAAAAAGGCAAAATAGAGGTTCGACACAACATATGTCCAAATTTAAGTATTTCCGTGCCCGGCAAAGCCACGCCGCCGGGGCGGGGACAAGGGCGTTTGAAAAGTTGTCGACAAAATCAGCCTGAAAATATACCAGAACTGCAACAAACCCGACCTGTTTTCATCCTTTTTCACGAAACTGTTTCAGGAAGTTTAGCTATATTCCCGATTGACAAAACCGTCACCGGTCGGATATAATCAGGGCAGAAAGACGACAACGGTTACGCAAAGTCTTTCCGAAAAAAGAAACATAACCACAAAAAGCTGATTGGAGGGATACCCTTATGAAGAAACTTTCAAAGATCGTCGCTCTGCTGCTTGCAGGCGCAATGGCCATGCTGATGTTTACTGCCTGTTCCGGCGGTGGCGGCAGCGCAGACACACAGAAGGAAGAAGCGATCCGGAAGCAGCTCGGTACAAAGGCCGAAGCTGTAAAGCTGTGCGATAACGATGGCAAGGTCAAGAATGACAGCAAGCTCTACAAAGAAACTGCAGAACTGCTGGATGCTCGAATCAAGGCTGAAACCAGTGCATTTGGCATTCTCCTTGTTGATTTTGATGTCAAGGGCGTCAATCCTGCAGAGCAGTATGTGACTGTTACCCTGTCGGCAGACTATAAGACTGCAGGTCTCGTGGCCGGCTTTGTCAATTTGATTACTGAGAAGCTTGGCAAAATCGATGCTACTAACAGCAACGTGAAGCTCGACACCGAGTGGGCAAAGGCTGCTGTCGTTGTCAGAACCAATGAAAAGGGCAGCTATGCTGCAATCGCAATTCAGGTCAAGAACCTCAACTACCCCAAGACCTGATAATATCAACATCTTTCCCCGGAGAGCAATCGCCCTCCGGGGCTTTTTGCGCCTTGCACCCGCTCAGTCACGCCCTTTGGTCGCCCCTCCCCGTGAAAAGGCAATGCCGGAAGATCCATAGATCTTCCGGCATTGCAAATTTAGAATAATTTTTCCGCTGCTTATGCGCACAGCACACGCGGCGCGCATTTCAAATCGTCTTTTTTAATACCCCTTTACCGAGAACCCGCGCTCCCACGGGTCGGGCGGGATGTCCTTTTGTCGGATGCCGGTGATCTGGATATAGTCGCTTTTCTGGATCATGGCGAACAGGGTGATGAACTTGTCCGGGTCGCCCTGCACTTCCATCGTCACGCTGCCGTCATCCTCGTTCTGCGCCCAGCCGGTCAGGTCAAGGGTCTGCGCGGCGTACCGCGCCCGGTAGCGGAAGCCCACTCCCTGCACCTGTCCGGTGATGGTGTAGCGCCGCCGCACTGTGCCTTCCGGCAGAACGGGCGGGGTGCGGTCCTTTTTGTTTGAAAAGTTGAACATAGCATTTAAACCTTTACCGGGCTCGCCCTCTCCGTCATTGCTCCGCAATGCCACCTCTCCCAGAGTGAGAGGCTTTGGCAGTCCATGCAACGTTTGCTGTTTTGCCAAGGGCTCCCCCTTTGAGGAAAGACTTCCCCCGCACCGGGGGAAGATGTTGCGTAAGCGACAAAAAGGGGAATCTGTCGAGCAAAGCGAGACTGAGAGGGCGAGGAAGCTTTCCTTTCCCTCAAAGCTCCTGATAAGCGGTCATCAGAGCGGGGATAAACTGCTTTTTGCGGCTCACCACGCCCGGCAGCGTCCAGCTGGCATCGGCGGCGGGCTGGGTGTCAAAGCCGTCGGACAGCACCTCGGCGGCATAGCGTCCGTTGCAGATGACCACGCTCTCCTCCTTGGGCACGTCGGTCAGCAGCATATAGATATCTTCCACGTTCTGCTTGTTGCGTGCTTCCTCGAGATACGGCTTCAGCAGCGCCTCGGCGGCGGTCAGGTTCTTGCGGGTCATATAGCTGCCCTGCGCCACGCCAAAGCGGATATCGCCGCACATGAACACCTTGAAGTCCTGCAAAAAGACCTCTTCGGCGGTCTTGCCGTCCAGCTTTTCGCCGGCTTCAAACATTTCGTTGGCAAACTCGTTGATGTCCACCCCGGCAATTTTCGCCAGACGGTTGGCGGCGTTCACGTCGATGGGGGTGCAGGTGGGGCTGCGGAATACCAGCGTATCCGACAGGATGGCGGCCAGCAGCAGACCGGCTGTCTTTTGCGGGATGGTCACGCCGTTTTCATCGTACATCTGGGTGACGATGGTGGCGGTGCAGCCCACCGGCTGGTTGCGGAAGTACACCGGGCCGCTGGTCTCCAGACTGCCGATGCGGTGGTGGTCGATGATCTCCAGGATCTCGGCCTGATCAAAGCCCTCCACCGCCTGTGTGGCTTCGTTGTGGTCCACCAGAATGATGCGGCGCTTGCGCAGGTTGATGATGTTGCGGCGGCTGATCATGCCGCAGTACTTACCGTCTGCGTCCAGAATGGGGAAATACCGGTGGCGCACCTTTGCCATCACGCGGGTGACGTCTGCCACCGGGCTGACGAGGGTGAATTTAATGATATTGTCCCGGGTCATGTAATAGGAGATGGGTGCACACTGACTGATGAGCTTTGCCGCCGCATAGGTATCGCAGGGGGCGCTCATGATGGCTACGCCGGTCTCGGCGGCGATATGCTGGATGGTGCGGCCTACCTTTGCGCCGTTGCAGATGATGATGAGAGAAGCTTCCTTCTCGATGGCGCAGAGCTGGCTTTCGTAGCGGTTGGTCAGGATGACGATATCGCCCTTTTCCATGCTGCTTTCCAGCATTTCCGGGGTGGCGGTGCCAATGCGGATGTGACCGGTGGTGCACACTGCGTCCTCGCTGCCCACCACCATGGTAGCGCCCAGTGTTTCCAGAATATTGCGGTAGCTGGTGCGGCTCTTGGCAAGGATGCCGGTGTCGAACAGGTCCATGTTGGCGGTGGCGATATCCTTCACCGTGATGACGCCCTGCAGTTCGTCCTCCTCGCTGGTCACGGGGAGGGTATCGATCTTCTGGTCGCGCATGATCTCCCACGCCTTGCGCAGGCTGGTGGAGCCAGAGATGCCGGGCACCTGCCGGTAATCCACGTCCCGAATTTTAGGGTTGACATCGGTGCACATCCGGGGCGGCGTGACCCCGAACTTTTTCAGCACGAATTCTGTTTCCTGATTCATCTTGCCCGCACGCCGGGCTTCGCAGACCAGATCACTGGTCTTGTTTTTCAGCTCTGCATAGGCAATGGCAGAGCAGATGGAGTCGGTGTCCGGGTTGCGGTGCCCGATGACAACGACCTTGTGCGCAGTTTGCTGCATAGTTTACCCCCTTATGGGTCTTACCTTCTTATCATATATCTTATCATTTACCAAGGCAGCGTCCCTCTCCTGCACAGCGGGGCGGGCTGCAACCTTATTTTAACACAACTGCGTCCGGGGGTAAAGGGCAACAAACGGCTTGACCTGACCGACAGAATGCTTTAAGCTTATAGAAAATATTGCTGATACGGAGGAATCCCCCATGAAAAAGCTTTCCCGCCTGCTGCTTGTCCTCGGCCTTGCGCTGTGCATAAGCCTTACCGCCTATGCCGAGGATGCGCCCGCTGCCCAGCCCACAGCCAAGGAGCCCCGCACCCTGACCGCCCGCACCGGCACCGAGACCTCGCTGTGGAACGCCTACGCCTTCCTTGCCCAGCACGGCACAGCCTACCGCTTTGCCCCCTGCGCGGTGCAGACCCCGGCAGACGCCGCCGGTACCGCCCCTGCCGAGGATGCCGTGGCGGTGCTGCGGCTCTACACCACCTATGTGGAAAAGGATACGCCCGTCAACATTGACGGTCATGTGTTTCTTGCGGTGACCAACAACACTGACGCCGACCTTGCGGTGGGCGGGCTTTCCATTGCGCCGGGCACCAGCATTACCATGGGCACCCGGGGCAACAACCGGGAGCACGCCGGGCTGTGGTACAACGTCGAAAGCTATAATACGCACTATCTCCCGGATTTTTATGTCAACCTGACCTGTCTGCAGCTGTCCATGAACGCGGAGCAGCTGGCAGCTGTGAACGCCGCCCTTGCCAAGGCGGACAAGTGGTCGGCATGGCACAACTGCGCCGCCTTTGGCGCGGCGGTGTGGAACACCGTGTGCACCGACAAGGTAGACCCCGGCACCCCGCCTACCCCGGCAAGCCTTGCCGCCAGTGTGCGCAGCTGCACCGGCAAGTGGAATGCTGACCCGGCAGTGCCCTTTGACTACGTTGTTTACTACGGCTACCCTGCCGTGCCCAGCAAAGAATTTGCCTGAGCAGGGAAATTCTTGTATACATCACTTGCATTTCGACCGCATCCGCTGTATGATAGGGGTATTCGAGCTTTTTTGTTATTTGCAACGGAGGACAGCATGAAATCGTCCAAATTCACATCCACTCCCCTGTTTCCACGGCAGGCGCTGGTGGCGCTGCTGCTGCCGCTGATCGCGGAGCAGGCGCTCAGCGTGACCATTGGTCTGGCAGATACCCTGATGGTATCCTCTGTGGGCGAAGCCGCTGTGTCCGGCGTGAGCCTTGTGGACAGCTTCAACACCCTGATGATCCAGATCATGAGCGCACTGGCCACCGGCGGTGCGGTGGTCACCAGCCAGTACATCGGCCATCAGGAGCCAAAAAACGCCAAGGCGGCGGCTGCGCAGATCTTATTCGTGCTGTCCAGTTTCAGTGTGCTGGTGGCGGCGGTGGTCATCGGCGGGCGGCACGCCATCCTGCGGGGCATCTTCGGCTCCATTGATGCGGACGTGATGCACTACGCCGAGACCTATTTTCTACTTTCGGCGCTGAGCTACCCCTTCATCGGCCTGTACAACGCCGGTGCGGCGCTGTTCCGGGCGCAGGGCAACAGCAAGATCAGTATGCTGTCCAGTCTGGTGATGAACGTGGTGAACATCGGCGGCAACGCGGTGCTGATCTACGGCTTCGGCATGGGGGTCATGGGCGCGGCGCTTGCCAGCCTTGTGTCCCGCGCCATTGCCTGCGCGGTGGTGCTGTATCTGCTGCAAAAGCCGGACTGCGCGCTGCGGGTGGACAGCCTGCGGGCGATGGCTCCGAACGGCGGGCTGATCCGGCGCATCCTGCGGGTAGGCATCCCTGCCGGCATCGAGAACGGGATGTTCCAGATCGGCAAGCTGTCGGTCTCCAGCCTGACCTCCACCCTTGGCACGGCAGCCATTGCCGCAAATGCGGTGGCAAATACCACCACCACCTTTTTGAACATCCCCGCCAACGCCGTGGGCATGGCTGCCCTGACCGTGGTAGGCCAGTGTCTGGGCGCAGGCGAAAAGGAACAGGCGGTGTACTACTCCCGCCGCCTGATGCTGACCGCCTACTGCGGTGCGTGGGTGATGAACCTGTCGGCCTTCTTCTTCGCCAACCGGTTCGCGGTGTCCCTGTTCAACCTCTCGCCGGAAGCGCAGACCATGGCGCTGGACATCATGGTGTGGTTCAACATCGTTTCCCTGTTCGTGTGGCCGTCCAGCTTTACCCTGCCCAACATCCTGCGCGCCGCCGGTGATGCCCGGTTTACCATGACCGTGAGCATCGTGTCCATGTGGACGTTCCGGGTGGGCTTCTGCTATCTGGCCGTGCTGTGCTTCGGCGGCGGGCTGCTGAGCATCTGGATGGGGATGTATCTGGACTGGGTGTTCCGCTCGCTGTGCTTCTATCTGCGCTTCCGCCGCGGCAGCTGGCTGGAGCAGAGTGTGATCTGATTTTTTCTTTTTTGCAGGAAACCGCCGCTCTGATTCGTATTATCAGCAGAAGAGCGATGGTATTTTTTACAAGTTCCACAAATTATTTTTTCAGCGCTTGACAAAGTTTTCACCTTTCGTTCTTGCAATCTTCATCGTTCGGGCGTATAATTTCTCAATGCTATCGAGTTCTGCTCTTCTGCAAAAGGAGGCTATTCTATGAAACGCAGCTGGCTTGCGCGCCACCCGGTCGGGTTCATGGCGCTGTATTCTATATTTTATCTTTCCGTCTTTCACTATCTGGAGTCAAACGTCCCCCTGCGCAGCATTCTGGTGCACTGCTGTCTGGACGATCTGATCCCTTTCTGCAAATATGCGGTGATCCCCTACTTTGCATGGTTCGTATGGATCCCCTTCACCCTGTTCTATCTGCTGTGGAAAGCCCCGCGTGAGGACTTCTGGCGGCTGTGCCTGCCGCTGTTCTCCGGCATGACCATTGCACTGGCCTGCTACGCGGTGCTGCCCACAGCGCTGGACCTGCGCCCCTACTGGGTGCCGGGCAGCGATATCTTTGCGCGGGTGGTGCGCTTTTTGTACCGCACCGACACCGCCACCAACGTCTGCCCTTCCATCCATGTGTTCAACTCGGTAACGCTGCTGCTGGCGTACTACCGCAGCCGCATTTTTGATGCACCGCGCCGCCGCTGGATGCGTCCCGCAGCCGCTGTGCTGTGCATTTCCATCGTCTGCTCCACCGTGCTGCTCAAGCAGCACAGCTGCATTGACGTAGCCTTGGGTGCGCTGCTGGCACTGGTGCTGGACAGTGCCTTTACCGCCGCCGAGCGCAGCCAGCTGCCCCAGGTGCGGAGAGCATAAAACTCTTTTTTCGGCAGCGTGGGACGATTTGAAATGCCCTCCGCGCTGCTCTGGGCATAATCAGCGGAATTATCGTTTTTATTTTGGCTTCCAAAAAGTCTGCGGACTTTTTGGAAGCCTTTTTTCACGCTGAAAAAGTGGCTCAGAAACGCCCGCAGGCGTTTCTGAGCCACAAATTATAATAATAATTTTTCCGCTGAACATGGCCAAAGTGCACGCGGCGGCCATTCAAAATCGTCAAAACAGCCCCTCGGGCAGGCAGATATCCTGCTTGGGGACTTTTGCCCACGCAAAGTCCGGCACAAGGCTTTCCGGGGTGCGGGGCGCGGGCTCCGGCTGCAAGCCGTAGGCATACGCCAGCTTACCGATGATCTCCGGGGCGGTGTATTTTGCCCGCAGATTTTCAAGGCTCTGGTCGCCGTCCCGCTTGGACAGCCGCCGCCCGTCCGCTGCCAGCAGCAGCGGGCAGTGGGCAAAGCGGGGCGGCTGCAGGCCCAGCAGCCGGTACAGGTACAGCTGCCGCGCCGTGGAGGAAAGCAGGTCTGCCCCCCGCACCACCTCGGTGACGCCCATACGGGCATCGTCCACCACCACCGCCAGCTGATAGGCAAACACGCCATCTGCCCGGCGCAGGTAGAAGTCGCCGCAATCCCGCAGCAGGTTTTCCGTGTGGATGCCCATGCAGCCGTCCGTAAAGGTGATGGCCTCGTCCGGCACCATCAGGCGGTAGGCAGGGGCTTTCTTTTTGCGCTTTTCCGCAATTTCCTCCGGCGTCAGCCCCCGGCAGGTGCCCGGGTAGATGACGTTGCCGTCCGAGGTGTGGGGTGCGCTGGCGGCGTGCAGCTGGGAGCGGGAGCAAAAGCATGGGTACACTAGCCCCCTCTGCTCCAGCTTGCGGTAGCTTTGGGTATAGATGTCCCCGCACTCGCTCTGGTAATAGGGCGCGTGTGCGCCGCCGGTGCTGCCGCCCTCGTCCCATGTAAGCCCCAGCCATGCAAGATCCTGTTCCAGCAAGTCGGCATAAACGCGGGGGCAGCGCTCGGCATCCAGGTCCTCGATGCGCAGCACGATGCGCCCGCCCTGACTTTTTGCGCTGAGCCACGCCAGCAGGCTGCACGCCAGATTGCCCAGATGCAGCCGTCCGCTGGGGCTGGGCGCAAAGCGCCCGGTGACCGGGCGGTTTTGGGATACAGGGACTTGGTTTTGCATGGGTGTGCTTCCTTTCGCTTTTACTGGTTTTTTCTCATTATAAGCCCTTGCTGTGCAAAGGTCAATGCACACAAAAAAGCCGCCGCAGGCGGCAATGCCTGCGGCGGCTGTAAGGTCGGCTGCTCAGTGCAGCTCCGGCCAGTAGCCCTTGTTGGCTTCGATCATATCGTCCAGAATGGCCTTGGCAACGTTCATGCTGGGCACAGTCTTGTTCAGGGTGAAGGCCTGCAGCACCTTCTCGTAGCTGCCTTCCACGCAGCCCTCCACCAGCAGCTTTTCGCTGTTGAGCTGCTGCATCATCAAGCCCTGCTGGAACAGCGGGATGTTGTCCCGGGCAATGACCTCCGGGCCGTTTTTGCCGATGTAGGCGGGCAGCTCCACCATTGCGTCATAGGGCATATTGGGGATAGCGCCGCGGTTCTCGGTGATGATGAGGAAGCGTGCTTTGGTGTCGTTCTTCAGCGCAGCGGAAAGATCTGCGATCCAGTCGCCGTGGCTGCCGGCATAGAAGGTGTTGGCGTCCACTTCGCCGGTCTTGAGGTAGTGGTCGATGCCGTCGAACAGGTTCTTTTCGCGGGTCTCCTCCACCTCGTTGGCGCGGGTGTGGTTCGGGTCCGAGTGCTCCACGAACTCCTTGGCCTGCAGATAGTAGTTCAGGTAGGTGTTGGGCAGGTACTCCGGGAAGTTTTCCATGATCTCGTACTCGCCCTTCCACACATAGTACCAGCTGCCCTTGGTGTGGCGGTTCTGGCTGCTGGAAGAGGTCAGCGCGCCCATGCCCTTGAGGTAGCTTTCCGGCAGAAGGATCTTGTTCTCCTTGATGTAGGCGCGCAGCTTGGGCATCAGATCCTCGCCGTGGTACTGGATGGAGGTGAACCAGCCAAAGTGGTTCAGACCAAAGTAATCGTAAACGATCTCCTTCTTGTTCTGGATGCCCATGGCAGCTGCCACCACGTCAATGATGGCGATGGGCATATCACAGATGTTGATGATCCGTGCCTTCGGGCGCAGCTTGCGGCAGGCTTCGGATACGATGGCGGCGGGGTTGGAGTAGTTCAGGATCCAGTAGTCCTTCTTGGCATACTTTTCCACATCGTCGATCAGCTTGATCATGGGGAAGATGGTGCGCATTCCGTAGGCCATGCCGCCGCAGCCGCAGGTCTCCTGTCCCACGCAGCCGTGGCGCAGGGGGATCTTTTCGTCCTGCTCCCGCATGGCGTAGCCGCCCACGCGCATCTGGGCAAACACAAAAGAGGTGTCAGTGTAAGCCTGCTGCACATCGGTGGTGACCACCAGCTTGATGTCGGTATTCAGTTCCTTGTGCAGGACCCAGTCCACCACAACGGCAACCTTGTCCTGCCGCTCCTTGTTGATGTCGAACAGACGGATCTCGTCCACTTCCAGTTCTTCCCGGCGCAGGGCGATGGATTTGACGATACCGGCGGTAAAAGTGCTACCGCCGCCAGCGATGGTAATGACCATAGTATAAACGCTCCTTTTTTGTATTTTCAGGTTAGCCCGGCGCAGTCCGCCGGGGCACGGAAAAGCGGTTTACTGGTTTTCCAGCTGTGCTTCCACAGCACGCTTGATATCGGCTACCTGCAGACCGTAAACGATCTGGATATCGGTACCCTTTTTCACGATGCCGCTGTTCGGCAGCTTGTTGATGGCAGCTTCGTCCAGCTTTGCGGGGTCCTTGATGTTTACCCGCAGACGGGTGAAGCAGTTGTCCACCGACAGGATGTTCTCCTTGCCGCCCAGACCATCGATGACGCACTGCACCTCGGCAGCGTTCTTCACGCTTGCCTTCTTGGCGGGTGCATCGCTCCCCGCGGTCTCGGTGCTCACCTCTTCCCGGCCGGGGGTGTGCAGGTTAAAGGCCTTGATCAGCAGGGTGAACACCACAAAGTACACTGCGATCTGGCACAGCGCCAGCAGGTACAGGGTGGGATAGTTGGTCTTATCTGCACCGGCGGAAAGGTTCATCAGCACCGAGCCGAGGAGGTTGGTGGTAAAGCCGGTGACATGGAAGATGTGCAGCAGCACGATGAACAAGCCGGAAATGCAGGCGTGTGCCACCCACAGGATGGGAGCAGTGAAGCAGAACATAAAGTCCAGCGGCTCGGTGATGGAAGCCAGAGAAGCGGTAAAGGCCAGCGGCACCAGAACGGCAGCGGTCTTTTTGCGGTTCTCCTTGCGGGCGCAGAAGATGAAGGCCGCCACGATGCCAAAGTAGCCGAAGGTCTTGGTGAAGCCGGTGTACATCCACACGATGCCGTCCGAGAAGGGCAGACCCATGCTGTACTCCATCATCATGACGATGTAGGAGCCGGTGTAGGTGGCATCGCCCACGGTCAGGCTGTTGCCCAGTGCAGAGAACTGGAAGGGGGTGTAGATGAGGTGGTGCAGGCCGGTGGGGATGAGGAAGCGCTCCAAGAAGCCGTACAGGAACAGGCCGAAGTTGCCGGAGGTGGCGATCAGGTCGGTCAGTGCGCTGATCACGTTCTGCACCGGCGGCCAGAAGAAGCAGGAGCCAAAGCCGAACAGGATGGAAAAGACCACCATGCAGGTAAAGGACCAGCGGTTGCCGGAGTAGATCTGGGTGATGATGCCCTTGAACTGCTTTTCACAGGTGCGGTTGTACACCCAGCCGCAGACCAGACCCAGCAGGATGCCGCCAAACACGCCCATATCCACCGTCTGGATGCCGAACACGGTGGACTGACCGGTGCCGTACAGACCCACCATCGGGTCAGGCTCTGCCAGCATACCCAGCTGGGTCAGGGTGACATTGCCGGCGGTCAGGTACATAAAATAGCTCATCAGGCCGATGATGGCAGCCTGCTGCTTGTTCTTTTTGGCAAGCGCTGCTGCGATGCCCACGCAGAACATCAGGCTGAGGTTGTTGATGATGACCATGATGCAGTTGTAGATCAGCTGTCCCAGCAGCTTGATGGGGGTCCACTGCAGAACGGGGATCATCGCGCTAAGGCTTGTGCTGGTAAGCAATGCACCCAGCACAAGGATCAGGCCTGCTGCCGAGATATACGACAGCGGTGAGAGCATGGCTTTGGAGAACTTTTCCAAGCCATTCATGACTTTTTCTTTCATCGTGTAATACTCCTCACTTTTTGACTTGACGGTTTTGGGGGATGATTTCTATTCCGCAGGGCTTCCGGACGCCCTGTTGAAGCATTTTAGCCAACGATCTTGGTCAGGTGGATGAGCAGATAGACCTGCTCCTGATGATCCAGCTCGTAATCAAATTCCTGCCGCAGATAGGCATTGATGCGCTGTAAGCACACCTCGTTGCGGCTGTCGCGCTGCAAAAGCACCGTATACATGGATTCCAGCCCGGCGTCCTGCCAGGGAGTGTGCCGCAGAATGCGCGCCGCCAGAAACTTGAGGTGTACGGTCAGGCGGGTGGTCTCAAGGCTTTCTTCCTCAAAGGTGCAGTGATAGGTATCGCAGATGATCTCCTTGACCGCCTTGACGAACTTTACGGTATCATAGGCCAGCGCACCGTCCGCCGCACCGGCTACCAGATGCAGGGCAATGTAGCCCGCTTCGTCCTCCGGCAGCTGTACGCCGCAGAACTGCCGGACAAGTTCCAGCGCCCTTTGCCCCACTGCGTACTCCTTCGGGTACAGCATCCGGGTCTCCGAGAGCATGAGGTTAGGCAGAAAGGTGCCCTTTTCCACACGTTCCAGCGCAAAACTGATGTGGTCCACCAGCGAGATGGTGCTTTTGCTGCTGAGCAGGATGCCCTGCTCCTCTGCCGCCAGCGAGATGCGCTCGGCGGCCTGCATCACCTGCGGGGTAACGTTATCCAGCATCTTGAGGAACTTGGTCTGCAGCTCGTTCTGCACATAGTACACCTTGGAAACGCGGCTTTTGTCGATCACGTCCCCCGGGCGGCGGCCAAACCCAAGCCCGTTGCCCACGAGAATGGCTTCCCTGCCGTCCGGCATGACCACCGACACCGCATTGTTATTGAATACCTTTACAGCCTGCATCGCCGCACTCCTCCGCTTCCATGCCGCAGCTTTTATAAAAAGAAAAGGGCACAAGAACCAAAGGGATGCCGTTGCCGCCTTCCCTCTGATGCTCATGCCTGATCGAACAGTTACACGCACTGATAAATTCACTTGTCTGCTTTTGATTATACGAGCCAGCGCGGAGAATGTCAATGCGTGGAACTGCCCGAAATTCAAGCTGCATTTTTGTATATCCTGCACAGGTGCTGCTTGAAATTCGTCCTGCGCAGAACGATTGACAACGCCGTGCGCAGAACGTATACTTAGGGTGTAGATCCCGCTTTGCTCCGGCGGCTTGCCGGAGCACCAGTTACGGAGGTTTTTCTTATGACATCGAAATATATCCGCTCCCTTGCGCTGCTGCTGTGCGCCGCTTTCCTGGGCTGTCTGCTGACAGCCTGCGGCGGCTCTGCAAGCAGCCCCGCATCCAGCGCTGCGCCCGCCTCGGACAGCGCATCCGCTTCCGGCAGCAGCACGCTGCCCTCCTCCACCACAGAAGCCAACACCGGGGAGCTGAACCCCGGCAACTTTGACGAGAACTCGGTGTTCTCCATCACCGACACAGAAAACGCCTTTGCGCCTTGTCTGGGCTGGGGGCCCGGCGTATCCGGCTGCTCCTTGAAATCGGTCATCGCGGCGGCATCGCTGCTGCACTGGGCCGAGGACGCGCGGATGTCCAGCCGCTCCCCGGAGGCCATTCAGGATGCCTTTTACAGCTGGTACGACGGCCTGACCGACAACCAGCAGGAGGGCTTTGCCGAAGCATGGCCGCTGATCAAGGACGCCGCGCTGGATCTGCTCAGCGACAAGGACAGCATGACCGACCGCATCGCGGATGCAGGGCTGGACGCTGACACCCTGCCCGGCTGTACCCTGAAAAACTGGCAGGCGCTGCAAGCTGTGCTGGACGATATCGTGCCGGAGACGAACGGCGAAGCTTAATAAAACAAAAAAGCATCTGCAACCATCGCTTCTGAATTTCAGAATCAGCGATTTTGTTGCAGATGCTTTTTCTTTAGCGGGCTCGCCCTCTCCGTCACCTACGGTGACACCTCTCCCAAAGGGAGAGGCCTTGGCAGAAAGATGAAGTCTGCGTGGACTGCCAAGGGCTCCCACTTTGGGGGAGCTGGCATCGCGAAGCGATGGCTGAGAGGGCGAGGATGCTGACCATGTGCAGCATCCCTTCTGTTTCTGATTTTTATACCTTTTTCAGCACATACTGGCGGGTGCCCATGCCCACCTTCTCGGCCTGTTCAAGGGTGGCCTTCCACTCGATGTTGGGGTTGGAGTCCTTGAAGTTGTCGTGGTAGCAGTTCCAGCCCGGCTTTGCAAGGTTTGCGCCCAGCTGGCTGTTGGGCAGCGGGGCGGAGTTCAGGCAGGCGTCCACGCAGGCCTGGTCCAGCGCCACCGGGTCGAAGGACGCAAAGATGCCGATATCCGGCAGGATGGGCGCATCGTTCTCGCAGTGGCAGTCGCAGTTGGGGCTGATGTCCTGCACCAGAGAAATATGGAAGCAGGGACGGTCGTGGCAGACTGCGGCGGCATACTCCGCCATCTTGCGGTCCAGCAGCTCGTTGGCACAGTCGTTGGGAGAATAGATGGCGTCAAAGCTGCACGCGCCGATGCAGCGGCCGCAGCCCTTGCACTTGTCGTAGTCGATGACCGCCTTGTTTTCGGCATTGTAAGTAATGGCATCCGAGCCGCACTCCTTGGCGCAGCGGTGGCAGCCGCGGCACAGCCCCTCCTGCACGGCGGGCTTGCCGGCGGCGTGCTGCTCCATCTTGCCCGCGCGGGAGCCGCAGCCCATACCGATATTCTTGAGCGCACCGCCGAAGCCGGTGGACTCGTGGCCCTTGAAGTGGGTCAGGCTGATGAACACGTCCGCATCCATGATGGCGCGGCCGATTTTTGCGGTCTTGCAGTATTCGCCGTTCGGCACCGGCACTTCCACCTCGTCCGTGCCGCGCAGACCGTCACCGATGATCACCTGACAGCCGGTGGTCATGGGCCAGAAGCCGTTCAGCTGGGCGCAGCTCAGGTGCTCCAGCGCGTTCTTGCGGCTGCCCGGGTACAGGGTGTTGCAGTCGGTCAGGAAGGGCATACCGCCCTGCTCCTTGCACAGGTCTGCCACCACCTTGGCGTAGTTGGGGCGCAGAAAAGCCAGATTGCCCAGCTCGCCGAAGTGCATCTTGATGGCCACGAACCGGCCGTCCATGTCGATGTCCTTGATGCCGGCGGCAATGCACACCCGGCGCAGCTTTTCCAGCAGGCTGGTGCCCACCGGACAGCGGAAATCCGTATAGTAAACTTTGGATGCTTCCATGGTGTTTTTCCTCCCATATCTTTCCGGCGGCGTCTGCCGCGCGGGCTCTCTTTTGTTCAGGCAATACCACATGATTCCAAGTGCCGATACGGCGAGCGAGGTGCGGCAGATGCTAAGCCAAAAGCGCAGATAATACTTTGTGTATTATCGAGCATTTTGGCAACGCAGATGCCGTGCCGCAGCCGCCGGAACGGTGCTTGAGCCGTCAGGCGGGAATTGTGCGGTACTGCCTTCAGTATAGCACACCCGGGCGAGCGGTGTAAACAGAAAATGGAGCAGCGCCGTTTTTCTCTGCCCATTTTGGGGTTGACAGCCCTGCCCTGCGGTGTTATCTTATAGCGGTTCCAAAAAACGGAACGGACGTCAAGATACAGGAGTTATGTCTATGAACGATTTTGATACATTCTGGCACGAAGCGAAAGCCGCCCTGCGGGTGGCGCTGCAATGGTTCTTTCTGGCAGTCCCCATGGGTCTGCTCTGTGGATTTCTGGGCACCTTGTTCCACCTTGCTGTCGAGCACGCCACCGAGCTGCGCGCCGCGCAGCCCTGGCTGCTGTTCCTTTTGCCTGTGGCGGGTCTGCTCATCAATGCCCTTTATAAGGTAACAAAGTGCGAGGGTGTGGGCACCAACAACGTTCTCCGCGCCGTGCAGAGCGGCGAGCCGGTCAGCATCCTGCTGGTGCCCGCTATCTTTCTGGGCACGGTGCTCACCCACCTGTGCGGCGGCTCTGCCGGCCGCGAGGGCGCTGCGCTGCAGATGGGCGGCAGCATCGGCTGGAACCTCGGCACCCTGCTGCGGCTGAAAGACCACGACCGCCGCACCGCCACCATCAGCGGCATGGCTGCGTTCTTCTCTGCCCTGTTCGGCACCCCGCTGGCGGCGGCCTGCTTTGCCATGATGGTGGAGGATGTGGGCCTGACCTTTACCGCTGCCTTTGTCCCGGCCTTTACCTCTGCCCTCATCGCCTACGGCTGCTCGCTGGCCTTTGGCATCGCACCCACCCACTTTGCCCTCACTGCACCGGAGCTGAATGTCCGCACCGCCCTGCTGGTCATCGTGCTGGGTGTGGCCTGCGCTGCCGTTTCCCGCCTGTTCTGCTACACCCTCCACTTCATGGAGCACACTGTGCCAAAGCTTCTCCCGAACCCGTGGGTGCGGGTCTTTGCGGGCGGCGTGCTGGTCATCGGCTTTTCCTATCTCTTCGGCGTGGGGCGCTATAACGGCGCGGGCATGGGCGTCATCATTGCTGCCGTGGAGCAGGGACAGGCGCTGCCGTGGGATTTTCTGTGCAAGATCTTCCTCACCGCGCTGACCCTTGCCTGCGGGTTCAAGGGCGGCGAGGTGGTGCCCAGCTTTTTTGTGGGCGCTACCTTCGGCTGCGTGGTCGGCCCGCTGCTGGGTCTGCCCGCCGAATTTGCGGCGGCGGTGGGGCTGGTGTCCATCTTCTGCGGTGCCACCAACGTCCTGATCCCCTCCATCCTGCTGGGCTTTGAGCTGTTCAGCGGCGCGGGGCTGGAGCTCATCGCGCTGGGCTGCGGTATCTGCTTTATGCTCTCCGGCCACCACGGCCTGTACAGCAGCCAGACCTTTGTTACCAACAAGCTGCGCTCGGAGTATATGTCCCACAAGTGGCGCGTAAAGGTGAAAAAAGCGGAAGAGTGAGCGTTCCTATCAAAACAGGGGCTGTTGCGCAAGCAACAGCCCCTTGTTTTATCATATCTTATGCCAGCGCGGTGATGGCCGCCACAGCCAGCACGATGGCACCCAGCACGATGCGGTAGATGCCGAAGAACTTGAAGTCGTGGCGCTTGACGTAGTCCATCAGGAAGCGGATGGCTGCAAGGCTGACCACAAAGGCCACAACGCAGCCCACCAGCAGCACAGCGATCTCGGTGCCGGTGATGGATACGCTGGAAATCGCGAACTTGACCACCTTAAGCAGGGATGCACCCGCCATGACCGGGATGGCCAGATAGAAGGTGAACTCTGCCACGCAGGCGCGGGAGAGCCCCAGCAGCAGACCACCCACGATGGTAGCGCCGGAGCGGGAGGTGCCGGGGATGATGGCAAGGCACTGCCACACGCCGATGAGCAGCGCGTCCCGGTAGCTGATCTGTTCCAGCTTTGTGACCCGGGGCGTGGTGCGGCGGTTCTCCACCACAAGGAAGAGCACGCCGTACAGGATCAGCATGGCGGCTACGGTGATGTAGTTATAGAAGTGTGCCTCCATCCAATCGTCCAGTGGGCTGATGACCAGCACCGGCAGGGTGGCAGCTACCACCTTGAACCACAGGTTCCACACGCTGGGCTTGGAGATGACCTTGCCCTGCCGCAGCCCGAAGGGCCACAGCTTATTCCAGAACAGCACCACCACGGCCAGAATGGCACCCAGCTGGATGACCACCCGGAACATGGACATGAATTCTTCACTGGCATTGAACTTGACGACCTGCTCCACCAAAATCATGTGACCGGTGGAGGAGATGGGCAGCCACTCGGTAATGCCCTCCACGATACCCATCAGGATCGCTTTGATGATCTCGAAAAACGTAATAAATCCCTCCTGCAGCACCCCGCTGGGTGCGTAGTTTTTTCAAAAGCAGTTCCAGTATACCATACTATGAGCCGCTGTGCATACAGATTATAGAAATTTTCCCCCGGGCGCTGTATTTATCTGCCCCGGGAAATGTGCTATACTATAAAAATAAGAAGTCTGTCCGCTTTCTGCGCCCGGCGCAGAAAGCTCTGAGAACAACGAGGTGAACCTTCATGAACATACTGGTGATCGGCTGCGATCAGGTAGGTGCGGCGCTGATCCGCGATCTGGAACGCATCGGCCATGATATCTCGGTGGTGGAAAAGGATCCCGAGCAGCTCAAGCGTCTGGATGCCTTTGACGATTATACCTTTCACGGCACTGCCCTTGTGGGCGACCCTACCGACCCGGACACCCTGCGCCGGGGCGGCGTGGAGAACTGCGACGCCGTGGCGGCGGTGACCGAGGAGGACTCGGTGAACCTGATGGCGGCGCAGCTGGCAAAGAACATCTTCCGCCGGGATAAGGTCATCTGCCGGGTGTCCGACCCGCATCTGCAAATTTTATACCACAAGGCCTACGAGCTGGAGACCATCTGCCCCACCGTGCTGACCGAGCAGTCGGTGTTCCGGGCACTTTCCAAGTAAAACAGCCTGTTTTTGCTTTACAGACCGTAGAATGAGGTAACGATATGAAAGTTTGTATTGCCGGCGGCGGCCGGGTGGGCATGTATCTTGCCCAAAGCCTGCTGTCCCACCGCCATAAGGTGACCATCATCGAGCCGCAGGAGGCGCTGTGCCGTACCCTTGCGGATACGCTGGATATCCCGGTCATCTGCGGCGACTCCTTGAGCTTTGACACCCTGCGCACCGCCGATGTGGCCAGCTGCGACGCCTTTGTGGCGGTGACCAACACCGACGAGACCAATCTGGTGGCGTGCCAGATCGCCAAGCGGGAGTTCGGCGTGAACCGCACCGTGGCGCGCGCTTCCAACCCCAAAAACCGGGACATCCTGCACACGCTGGGCGTAGATACCGTGGTGTGCGGCACCGACAACCTGAGCCACATTCTGGAGCGGGAGATCGAGACCGACACCATCCGGCAGCTGCTGTCCCTGGGCGGCGGCACTGCCAGCCTGAATGAAATTTTGCTGCCGGAGGACTTTCAGTTTGCGGGCAAGGAGATCAAGGAGATCCCCATTCCCGGCGATGCCATTCTGGTCAGCATCACCCGGGATACCGAGTTCATCATCCCTCACGGCAGCACGGTGCTGCTGCCGTGGGACCGGCTGCTGTGCCTGACACAGGACGACACCCTGCATCTGCTGATGGATGCGTGGGGTCTTTCCTCCCACAAATGAGCGAGCAGGAGCTGCTGCGCACTGCGCTGGTGCTGCCGCCCCGCGCCCGCCGGGTGCTCTGCGTCTGGGCAGCTGTGCCCGGGCTGGTCTGCGCGCCCTTTGCCTTCTGGCAGAGCGTGTGGGCAGGCGCGGTCTTTTGCGCTGTATGGGCGGCGCTGGTGGCGCTTGTCCGGGCGCGCTGCTGCAGCTTTGTCGCCGCCCTGACGGCAGACAGCGTCACGGTGCAGGCCGGAGTGGCTATCCCTGTGCTGCACCGCATCCCGCGCCGGGCGGTCACCGGGGTGCAGCTGCTGCGCACCCCGCTGCTGTGGGCGGCAGGGTGCACTGTGCTCCTTGTGCGCAGCCCGGGGCTGCAATTGGTGCTGCCCGGCATCCCCGCCGCACAGGCCACCGCGCTGGCAGCGGTGCTGATGGAGGGCAATGTATGAACCGGGAAAAGCACTTCCACCCGCTGGCGGCGCTGCATCTGCTGCGCAAGACTTTGCTTGTGTACCTTCTGCCGCTGGTACAGGTGCTTTTTGACCGCAACTGGGACGCCCTGCGTGCGGCGCTGCGGCAGGAGCTTGTGCTGCTGGTGTTTATCAGCGCCGTGTGCTGGGCGGTGTACTACGGCAGCCGCTGGCAGGTGGATGCCGAGGGCACAGTGCACGTCAGCTGGCGGCTTGGCGTGCGGCTGGACCGCGCCCTGCGCACCGAGGGACTGGCGGCGCTGGTGCTGGAGCAGCCGCTGGTCTACCGCCTGACCGGTGCCTGCCGGGTGGTGCTGTACCCTGTGGGGCAGACACAGACCATTACCCTATATCTTACCCGGCAGCAGGCCGAGGAGCTTGCCGATGTGCTGCTGCCGGTGACAGACCCGCTGTGGCACGCGCCCAAGGGCGGCGAAAAGCTGGCCTTTACGGTGCTGGGTGCCAACGGCCTGTCCACCCTGTTTTTGTGGTGGCTGGCTATCCACCAGACCCAGAGCTACGCCCCGGACGCCCAGACCGCTGCCCTTGCGCAGCTGGGACAGCTGGCGGCGCTTGCCGCCCGCTGGCTGCCGCTGGGCGCGGCGTGGCTGCTGGTGCTGGCGGGCACCCTGTTCTGCATCAGTCTGGTGCGCAGCGCTTTGCAGGCGGTGCATTATACGGTCTGGCGCACCGATACCCAGCTTGGCAGCCGAGGCGGGCTTGTACGCCGGTACGAGATGCGGTTACGGCTCAGCCAGCTGAACTACGCCGACCTGCGCCGCTCCCCCGCCACTTGGGCGCTGCATTACTGCCCGGTGTTCGTCTCGGCAGGGGCGTGCCGCCCGGAGCTGCCTTTGTTCGTCTGGCGGGAGGGCACCCCGCTGCTGCGGGAGCTGCTGCCCGAGATGGCGCAGCTGCCCCCGGACACCCGCGCCGACACCACCGACCGCAGCATGGTGTTCTTTTTGCCGGCGGGCATCCCGCTGGGGCTCTGTCTGCTGCTGACGGCGGTCTCCCGCACTACCCTGCCTGCCCTTACCCTGCCGCTGCTCATCCCCACCGGGGTGTTTGCCGCGCTGCTGGGCGCTGCCGCCGTGGGCTGGCACCGGGAGGGCGTATGGCAGCAGCAGGGACAGCTGCTGCTCTGTCGGCAGCACCGGTTCCATCTGCACCAGCTGTGCGTATTCCACCCGGACACCGGCTTTACCGCGTTGCAATCTCCTTGGGCGGTGACGGTGCAGCGCGCCAATCTGACCCTTGTATTCCCCGGCAAAGAAAAGGTCACGGTGCGCAGCGTGCCGCTGGCGGCTCTTGATTTTCTGGAGATATAGAAGTATACTTGCGATGCCCCGCTGAACCTACGGTCGGCGGGGCATTTTTTGTATCACAGATCAACGGAGATTATTTTATGATAAAGACTGTATTATTTGATCTGGACGGCACCCTGCTGAACACCATCGACGACCTTGCCGATGCCGGCAACTGGGTGTGTGCCCAAAATGGCTGGCCCACCTTTACGGTGGCGCAGTTCAAGATGATGGTGGGCAACGGCATCCCCAAGCTGGTGGATCGGTTCTCCCCCGCTGACGCCCGCACCCCGGCGCAGCTGGCGGCTACGCTGGCGCAGTTCACCGCCCGGTACGATGCCCACAAGGAGGACAAGACCGCCCCCTACCCCGGCATTCCGGCGCTGCTGGACGCACTGAAGGCCGAGGGCATCCAGTGCGCGGTGTTCTCCAACAAGGCGGATGCCCTGTGCGGCGGCATCATTGCCCACTACTTTGGCACCGGCCGCTTTGACGCCGTGCGGGGCAACCGCCCGGGCGTGCCCACCAAGCCCGACCCCACCGGGCTGTATGCCCTGATGGCTGAGCTGGGCGCAGACCCCGCCGCCACCCTTTTTGTGGGCGACAGCGACGTGGATATCCTCACCGGGCACAACGCCCAGTTGCCCGCCATGGGCGCGCTGTGGGGCTTCCGCGGCCGCGCCGAGCTGACCGCCGCCGGTGCCGATGCACTGGCAGAGGTGCCGGAGGATATCCTGCGGTATGTGCAGGAGAGGAACCGGTAAAATATTTTATAGTTCGGTGTAGCGGAATATCTGCGGACATTCCGCTACACCTTTTTCACAGAAAGGGCGTAAAGGCGGGCTGCAGCATCCACGGTAGACATTCCTACTGATTGGGACCCGCGGGCTAACCAAAGCCCCACTGGGGCTTTGGTTGCGGTGCTGCGCACCGCCGCCCTGTTCGATTCCCGTACGGGTCAAATTAAAAACGCCCTTGCGCAATGCGCAAAGGCGTTTTTATGACCCGTACGGGAATCGAACCCATGTTACAGCCGTGAAAGGGCCGTGTCTTAACCGCTTGACCAACGGGCCTTACAAATACAGAGCTTCGCTAAAACCTCCGACTTTCATCGTCCACTACTGCGGACGACCGTCCCCCTTATCTTAGCGAAACTCTGTAACGTGGTAGCGGTAACTGGATTTGAACCGGTGACACTTCGGGTATGAACCGAATGCTCTAGCCAACTGAGCTATACCGCCACATATTTAGCTTGCACTTGAACGGTGCTTTATTATTATATCCATAGATGCCCCTTTTGTCAACACATATTTTCAAAAAATTTTGCAGTTTTTTGATATTCTTAATTTATTTGCATAGGTGCGTTGAAATATAGGATTTCTTGTCAGTTTTGCGGGAAAAACTCCCCCAGTCTCGCTGCGCTCGACAGCCCCCTCTAGGATGGGGCCTTTGGCATAGCGGCAAAGTTTCCGGCTAAAGTGCGAAGTTTGCGGGCGCGCCAGAGGCTCCCTCCCAGAGGGAGCTGGCAAAACCGTCAGGTTTTGACTGAGGGAGTTAAGCTCCCGCTTCCCACGAAAAAAGCACCGCTTCCCTGTGCGGAAAGCGGTGCTTTTTTCAACCTTTTTCTGCCCGGTTGTGGAAAACCCGGTGCAGTTTTAGTCCTTCTTATTGGTGGGGACCATGACCTTCAGCCCGCCCATGTACGGCTGCAGCACTTCGGGGATGGTCACACTGCCGTCGGCCTGCAGATGGTTCTCCAGGAAGGCGATCAGCATACGCGGAGGTGCCACGCAGGTGTTGTTCAGGGTGTGTGCCAGATAGGTCTTGCCGTCCTTGCCCTTGATGCGGATGTGCAGGCGGCGTGCCTGTGCATCACCCAGGTTGGAGCAGGAGCAGACCTCGAAGTACTTCTGCTGGCGGGGGCTCCAAGCTTCGATATCGCAGCTCTTGACCTTCAGGTCAGCCAGATCGCCGGAGCAGCAGTTCAGCTGGCGCACGGGGATCTCCATGCTGCGGAACAGCTCCACGGACATCTGCCACAGCTTCTCGTACCAGTCGGCGCTCTCCTCGGGGCGGCAGACCACGATCATCTCCTGCTTCTCGAACTGGTGGATACGGTAGATGCCGCGCTCCTCGATGCCGTGTGCGCCCTTCTCCTTGCGGAAGCAGGGGCTGTAAGAGGTCAGGGTCAGGGGCATCTTGCTCTCGTCCAGCGTCTGGTCGATGAAGCGGCCGATCATGGTGTGCTCGCTGGTGCCGATGAGGTACAGATCCTCACCCTCGATCTTGTACATCATGGCGTCCATCTCAGGGAAGGACATGACGCCCTGCACCACGTTGCCGTGCATCATGAAGGGCGGGATGACGTAGGTGAAGCCCTTGTTGATCATAAAGTCGCGGGCGTAGGCCAGCACAGCTTCGTGCAGGCGTGCAATGTTGCCCAGCAGGTAGTAGAAGCCGTTGCCGGCCACACGGCCTGCGGCGTCCATATCAATGCCGTCAAAGCTCTCCATGATCTCGGTGTGGTACGGGATGGGGAAATCCGGCACGACAGGCTCGCCGAAGCGCTGGGCTTCCACGTTATAGGTATCGTCCGGGCCGATGGGCACGCTGGGGTCGATCATCTGGGGAATGGAGTACATGATCTCCTGAATGCGGGCGGACAGTTCCTCCTCTTCCTTCTCCAGCTCTGCCATCTTGTCAGCGTCAGCCTTGACGGCGGCGTTGTTGGCATCGATCTGTGCCTGCAGCTCAGCCTTCTGTGCCTCGTCGGTGCACTTCTTCAGCTGGCCGAACAACGGGCCGTTGGCCTTGCTCAGCTTGTTGCGGGCGGCCTTCAGGGCCTCCACTTCCTTCAGGGCTGCACGGTACTTGGCATCCTTCTCGATGACCTCGTCCACCAGCGGCAGCTTTGCATCCTGAAACTTCTTTTTGATGTTTTCCTTAACGGCGTCCGGGTTCTCGCGGACAAATTTGATATCCAGCATGATTGACTCTCCTTAACTCTATTGGGCTTGCAGCGGTGCACTTGCGGCTTTCCGCTGCCGTTCAAAGGCGGCTGTTCCCGCCTTGGATCGCATGATTATTCGGTTTCCATCTGGTACTGTCCCAGCAGGTTTGCAAAGGCGCGCAGCTGCTCGTCGGAGTAAAAATGCACCGTCAGCTTGCCCTTGCCGCCGTGGTAGGCCACGTTCACCTCGCTGCCCAGCACCTGTTTCAGGCTCTCTTCCACCTCCACCGGCAAAGTGCCGCGGGGTGCGGGTTCGCGGGGTTCCTTGGCGGGCTTTGCCATCTTTTTGCAAAGCGCCTCGGCCTGACGGACGTTCAGCTGGTTGTCCGCGATGATCTGCGCGGCTTCGGCCTGCAATTCCGGTGTGGGCAGACCCAGCACCACCTTGGCGTGGCCGGTATTGATAAAACCGCTCTTCAGCAGCTCCAGCACCGTTTCCGGTAAGTTGAGCAGACGCAGACTGTTTGCCAGTGCGCTGCGGCTCTTGCCCAGCTTGCGGGCGGCCTGCTCCTGTGTCAGGTCGCAGCGGGTCATCAGCTCCCGGATACCGGCAGCTTCTTCCACCGGGTCCAGATCCTCCCGCTGCAAATTTTCCACCAGCGCCAGCTCCATGGCCTGCTCGTCGGACACGTCCTTGATGACCACCGGCACCTCGGTAAGACCCGCCATGCGGGAGGCGCGCCAGCGGCGCTCGCCCGCCACGATGCTGTAGCCGCCCATAGGTCTCGGACGCACCGCGATGGGCTGCAATAAGCCGTGCTCGGCGATGCTGGCAGCCAGTTCGCTGAGGGTCTCCTGCTCAAAGGTCTTGCGGGGCTGGTCGGGGTCCGGCTCGATCTCGCGCAGCGGCAATGTTTCCACCGCTGCGTGCTCTGACTCAAAGACCGGTGCTGCGTCCTCAAACAGACTGTCCAGCCCGCGTCCGAGCCCTCCTTTTCCTCTTGCCATTGTTTACCTTGTTCCCCCTGTTTTAATCTTCCAGAGCATTTTTCGCCGGCTCTGCGGCGGGTGCAGCCTTTGCGCGGGACTTTTTAGGTTCCTGCGGGCGGTTGTGCTTGACAAATTCGATTGCCAAGTCCATGTAGGCTTCGCTGCCCTTGCCCTTCGGCTCGTAGAAATTGATGGGCTGGCCGTAGCTGGGCGCTTCCGAAATGCGGATGGAGCGCGGGATGGTGGTCTTGTACACCTTGGAGCCGAAGTACTTCTGCACCTGCTCCACCACCTGCACGGTCAGGTTGTACCGCAGCGAGAACATGGTGAACACCACGCCCTCGATATCCAGATACGGGTTATACTTTTTGCGGATGGTCTTGAGGGTGCTGATGAGCTCCGACAATCCTTCCAGCGCATAGTACTCGCACTGCACCGGGATGAGCACACTGTCGCAGGCGCTCAGGCCGTTGAGGGTGAGCAGATCCAGACTGGGCGGGCAGTCGATAAAGATGAAGTCGTAGTCCTTCTGCACCTCAGCCAGCGCCTTGCGCAGACGCCCCTCGCGGCCGGGCAGGTCGATCATTTCCAAGCTGGCACCGGCCAGCCGGGTGTTGGAGCCGATGACATCGGTGCGGTACTCGGTGTGCCGGATGGCCTGCGCCGCCGTTGCCCTGCCGATGAGCACCTCATAGGTGCCCGCTTCCACGCTGCGCTTTGGGATGCCATAGCCGGTGGTGGTGTTGCCCTGCGGGTCAAGGTCTACGATAAGCACCTTTTTGCCCAGTGCCGCTACACAGGACGAAAGGTTGACGGCGGTGGTGGTTTTGCCCACTCCGCCCTTCTGGTTTGCGATCGCTACAATTTTTGCCACGCGCTTTTCTTCCTCCCGGGGAAAGATTTGTTCCACGTGGAACACGCAGTCGTGCCCGCCGGTTTCCCCGTCCGGCAGGCACCTTGGCTTCTAGTATAACACATCCAAATTGTTTTTTGAACCATCTGGAGCGTTTTTCAGCTGGATTTTTAACTTTTGGGGGTGGGAAAGCGGAAAAAAGGCTTTGCGCGGGAGAAAACTCCCCCAGTCATCGCTGCGCGATGCCAGCTTCCCCAAGAGGACGGCTTTTAGCGGTGGCGATAAAGTTTCCGGCATAGCGCAAAGGCGTCCCCTTGGGGGAGCTGGCGCGTAGCGCCTGAGGGGGTATCTGCCAAAACTCCCCCAGTCTGCTGCGCAGACAGCCCCCTCTGGGATGGGGCCTTTGGCATGGCGGGAGAGTTTCTGGCTGAAGTGCAAAGCTTCCGGGTGCGCTCGCTCCCCCGGGGGGAGCTGTCGCGCAGCGACTGAGGGGCTATGGATGGAGAAGCGAAAAAAGCGTTAAAGCGATAGCGCCGACTGCCGCAGCTCTAGCTTTTTTGTGCTTCGACTTCTTCTTTGGGATTGTCAAGGGCGTGCAGCCCTTGGCCCGTTGCGGGGTGGGTGGAGTCCAGAGGTAGGGAGGGGGGAGTCGGAACACCCCTCCCTGCCTCTGGCCCAGCGGAGCGTCTTTGCACGCTTGCGGCAAGCAGAAACCTTTCCTTCCCTGTTCCACATGGAACAATTCACTTCTCCGCGGCGGCGGTGGGGATGCGGACGGTGTACTCGATGTAGCCGTCCTTCTCTTCCCGGTGGGCGGTGGCGGGCACGCCGTTGTCGGTCATCAGCCGGATGGCGTGGTCGATGGTGTTGACAAAGATGCGCACGTCCCGCACCATGGAGATGCGGTGCCCGGGCTTGGGCGGGCTGTTCAGCAGCTGCTCGATGTAGCTGTCGGTCTGGCGGGCGTTCAGGCGGCGCTTGGCAATGGTGATGAGCGCTTCGCTGCGGCGGTTCTCCGGCAGGCGCAGCACCGCCCGGGCGTGGCGCTCGGTGAGGTTGTTGTCCAGCACGAACTGCCGCTGGTCTGCCGTCAGCTGCAACAGCCGCAGCTTGTTGGCAAAGGTGGGCTGCGCCATGCCCAGACGCTTGGCGGCTTCGGCTTGGGTGCAGTCCCACAGCACCATCACATCCCGCAGCCCCTGCGCCTGCTCAAAGGGGTTCAGGTCGGCGCGCTGGATGTTTTCCAGCAGACCCAGCGCAGCGGTGCGGTCGTCGGCGTAGCTGCACAGGATGGCGGGGATGGTGGTCATCTTTGCCAGCTGGCAGGCGCGCAGCCGCCGCTCCCCTGCCACCAGCTCGTAGCCCTCTGCCGCCTTGCGCACCGTGACCGGCTGGAGCAGACCGTTTTCCCGGATGCTCTGCGCCAGCGCCGTCAGCTCCTGCTCGTCAAAGCTTTTCCGCGCCTGAAAGGGCGATGGGTGGATCTGGTCGATGGGCAGAGAGAGTAATTTCCCGGACGGTTTCTTGCGTTCAAACATGATGCTGCCCCTTTCCTGTGAAATAAGCCTTCGGTTTTTCCACATTTCTCCGGGAAATCGTGGAAAACCTGTTCAGCTTCAGTGTAGCACACAAAGAAAGACCCCGCCAGAAATTTCGTTCGGCAGGGTCTTACAGGTTGCGTCAGGTTATGCGTTATTTCAGCGGGCTTTTTGCAATTTTACCGCCGTTTCTGGGGTATGCTGTCGGAGTTTGCGAAATCTTTTTGCACAAAATCAGCGTGCGGGTGTCGCCGCCGGGCAGGTGCAGGGTGCGGGTCTCGCGGTACTCGCCGCCCAGCTTTTTGATAGCACCCCGGGCTGCGGTCAGCTCCTCTTCCCCGGATGCGCCCTTCATGGCAAGGAAGTTGCCGCCCACTTTTACCAGCGGCAGGCAGTATTCTGCCAGCATGGGCAGGGCTGCCACGGCGCGGGCAGAAGCAAGATCAAACTGTTCCCGCCAAATCTTGCGGGCAGCTTCCTCGGCGCGCTCCTTGGCAAACTCCACCCCGGTCAGACCCAGCTGGGCGCAGGCGTACTTCAAAAATTCCACCCGCTTGCCGGTGGGCTCCATCAGGGTCAGTTCCAGCTCCGGCTTGAAGATCTTGGTCACGATGCCCGGAAAGCCCGCCCCGGCACCCACGTCCACCATGCGCCCGGCAACCTCCGGCTGGCTGGCAAACAGCAGGCTGTCGAGGAAATGCTTATCCTCGATGCCCTCCGGGTCGGTGATGGCGGTCAGGTTGACCTTCTGGTTGTAGTCTACAAGGATCTGGGCAAAGGCGTCCAGCTGATCCAGCTGGGTGCCGGTAAGGGTGATGTTCCATGTGGAACATTTTGCTTCCAGACGCTGTTTGTCGATCATTGGTGTTTTCCTTTCTGTCGGGTGGTTGGGGTAGCACAATCGTTTATTTTATCGCAATTTCGTATTATTTTTGTTGTTTCCCTGCCAGTGCGATGCTCAGCTGCGCCACATCGGAGGGTGAAACGCCGGGGATGCGCCCCGCCTGCCCCAGATTGCGGGGACGGATGCGGGCAAGCTTTTCCCGGGCTTCCAGCGTCAGGCCGGTCAGGGCGGCATACTCGAAATCCTCCGGGATGAGGGTCTTTTCGTGGCGTGCCACCTCCCGGATCATCCGGTCCTGCCGGGCGATGTAACCGGCGTACTTGATTTCCGTTTCCAGCCGCTCCGCCAGCATGGGGGTGATCTCCTCTCCCCAGCCGATGATGCCCGCCACCAGCGGGTAGCTGATCTCGGGACGGCGCAGCAGCTCCTCGGCAATGCCGCCCTCGGCGGCGGGGGCAAGACCGGCGGCTTCCATGGCGGCGCGCAGGTCTGCGGTGCGCAGATGCGTCTCGTGCAGGCGGCGGCGCTCGGCTTCCAAAATGTTCTGGGTGTGCTGGTACTTTGCCCAGCGGTCATCCTGCACAAGGCCGTATTCCCTGCCGATGGGGGTCAGGCGCTGGTCGGCGTTGTCCTGCCGCAGGGTCAGCCGGTACTCGCTGCGGCTGGTCATCATGCGGTAGGGGTCCATGACGCCCTTGGTCACAAGGTCGTCCACCAGTGTGCCCAGATAGCTGGTGTGCCGGGGCAGCACCAGCTGCTCTAAGCCCAGCGCGTTGCGGGCGGCGTTCAGTCCCGCCAGCAGACCCTGCGCGGCGGCTTCCTCGTAGCCGGAGGTGCCGTTGAACTGCCCTGCCCCGTACAGACCCCGCACCACCTTGCTTTCCAGCGTGGCTTCCAGACTGGTGGGGTCTACGCAGTCATACTCGATGGCGTAGGCAGGGCGCATGATCTCCAGATGCTCAAAGCCTTTGATGCTGTGATAAAAGGCGTTCTGCACATCCTCCGGCAGGCTGCTGGATGCACCCTGCAAATACATTTCCTCGGTGTTCTCGCCGCAGGGCTCTACGAACAGCGGGTGACGGTCTTTCCCGGAGAAGCGCACCACCTTATCCTCAATGGAGGGGCAGTAGCGCGGGCCGACGCCCTCGATCATGCCGCCATACAGCGGGCTGCGCTGGATGTTGTCCAGAATGATCTTGTGGGTCTCGGGGTTCGTGTAGGCGATCCAGCACTCTACCTTGTTGTGCATGGGGGCATCGGTCAGGAAGCTGAAAGGCTGCAATTCGCTGTCCGGGTCGCCGGGCTGGCATTCCAGCTTGGAAAAATCAATACTGCGGCGGTGCACCCGGGCGGGGGTGCCGGTCTTGAACCGGCGCAGCGGCAGACCGGCGGCTTTCAGGCTGTCGGTCAGGGCGTTGGCGGCGTGCATGCCGTCCGGGCCGGAGGCATACCACGCATCGCCCACAAAAATTTTGCCGCCGAGGTTCGTGCCGGTGGCAAGCACCACGCACTTGGCGGTGTATTCGCCGTGCAGCTGGGTGACAACGCCCTTCACATGGCCGTTTTCCACTTCCAGCGCCACCACCTCGGCCTGATGGATGGCCAGCCCCGGGGTCTGTTCCAGCGCGTGCTTCATGTATTCGTTGTAGCGGCGGCGGTCGGTCTGCACCCGCAGCGCGTGCACGGCGGGGCCTTTGCCCTTGTTCAGCATCCGGCTTTGCAGATAGGTGGCGTCTGCCGCCAGACCCATCACGCCGCCCAGCGCGTCCACCTCCCGCACCAGCGTGCCCTTGGCGGTGCCGCCAATGCTGGGATTGCAGGGCATATTGCCGATGGCGTCCAGACTCATGGTAAAGACAGCCGTTTTTGCGCCCAGCACAGCAGCTGCGTGGGCGGCTTCGATGCCCGCATGGCCAGCGCCGATGACGATGACATCATAATCTCCTAAGTGGTTCATATACTTTCGGGTTTCCTCTAATCAATGATTTGAATTTATTTCCCCACACAGAACCGCTCGAACACCTGTTCAATGACGGCTTCCGAAGCGTTTTCGCCAGTCAGGTCGCAGAGGGCGTCCAGCGCGTCATCCACGCAGACCGAAACGGCGTCCAGACCAAAGCCGCCGCCGGCGGCATCCAGTGCACCGGCTACGGCGTCCCGGGCGCGGAGGGCGGCAGAAAGCTGCCGCTGCCCGGACAGGCTGGCGGCGTGGGGGTCGATGCTGCCCGTGCCCAGCAGCCGCGCCACCGCAGCGGCGATGACCTTGCGGCTCCCCTCTTCCCGACAGCAGACCGGCAGCACCATGGCAAAATACGGGGCGATGAGCTCCGCATCGAACTGGGTGGGCTTATCCTCCTTGTTGACAAGGGCGATGGCGGGACGACCGGCGCAGCGCTGCGCCAGCGCCAAGTCCTCCCGGCTGGGCGGCTCGGAGCCGTCAAAGACGGCAAGGATCAGCCCGGCTTCTTCCAGTTTTTCCCAGCTGCGGCGAATGCCCTCGGCTTCAATCGCGTCCTCGGTCTCCCGCAGACCGGCGGTGTCGAAGAGGTTCAGCCGGATATCCCCCAGCTGCACCGCCTGCTCCACCACATCGCGGGTAGTGCCCGCTACCGGGGTGACGATGGCACGGTCGAAGCCTGCCAGCAGGTTCAGCAAGGTAGACTTGCCCGCGTTGGGGCGTCCCACGATGGCGCAGTCCACACCCTCGCGCAGCACCGCACCGGCATCGTAACTACGGATAAGGCCGTCCAGCTCCTGCTGCACTGCGCCCAGCACGGTGCGCAGATGGGCGGGGTCCAGCTCCGGCACATCCTCCTCCGGGAAGTCCACCCAAGCAGCCAGATGCGCCTGCAGGGCGGTCAGCTGGGCTTTCTGGGCGTTGATCTTTTTCGCCAGCGCACCGCCCAGCGCGGCGTTAGCCAGCGCTGCCCCCTGCCGCCCGTCTGCCGCAATCAAGTCCATGACCGCTTCGGCCTGGGTCAGACCCAGCTTGCCGTTCAGAAAGGCACGGCGGGTGTACTCGCCGGGGGCGGCAGGCTGCGCGCCCGCTGCAAGGCAGGCTTCCACCAGCCGCCGCGCCACCGCGCTGCCGCCGTGGCAGGAAAGCTCCACCACGTCCTCGCCGGTGTAGCTGTGGGGTGCGCGGAAAAACAGGGCGACGCCCTCGTCAAAGGCTTCTTCCCTGTCCACGAAATGCCCGAACAGTGCGGTGTAGCCCTTAGCCTGTTCCACCTTTTTTGCCGGGTTTGCCGGGTGGAACACCCGGGCCGCCACGGCATAGCTCTCTGCGCCGGACAGGCGCACCACAGCAATGCCGCCCGCCCCGGGGGGCGTTGCGATGGCGGCAATGGTCGATCCCTGCATACTGCATCCTTTCCGCGCACCCGTCTTACGGGTGCGCTATGCTGGTGCGCCTGGTACGGCAGACCTGCCGCAGCGCACACTTTCTGATTTTACAGTTTATTTTACCACGTTTTTGCGCAAAAAGATACACCCGCCGCGCGGTTTTTCCACATCTTCCAAAATGTTTGTGGAAAAAAGGATGGAAAATGGCGGGCAGCATCCTCGCCCTCTCAGTCAAGCCCTGTCGGGCTTGCCAGCTCTCCCAAAGGGAGAGCCCTTGGCATAGCGGTATAGTTTCAGGCTCAAGTGCAGAGTTTGTGGTTTCGCCAGAGCCTCTCCCTTTGGGAGAGGTGGATTTGCGAAGCAAAGACGGAGAGGGCGAGGATGCTTGCCTGAGAACGAACCCTCTCAGTCTCGCTACCGCTCGCCAGCTCCCTCGAGGAGGGAGCCTTTGGCATGGCGTCACTGTTTCCGGCTGAAGCGCAAAGCTTGCGGGCGTACCCGCTCCCCCTTGGGGGAGCTGTCGCGCAGCGACTGAGGGGCTATAAATCGGCGGAGCCGGAAAAAACGGTTAAAAGATCTTCACGCCGAACAGGCGTGAATCTTCAGTTTTTTCCGGCGTAGCCCACTTCTTTGGGGTTAAAAGGGGCGAGCAGCCCCTTTTTCGTGGCTCCAGCGCGTCGAAATCGCTGGCACTTTTCTGGTTCTCTTTTGGTGTCAAAAGAGAACATCCCTCGGCGTGCGCTCATAATATCAAAAAGCGCCCCGCACTTCCGGTGGAAATGCGGGGCGCTGCATGGTTTTATTGAAACCTGCCGATCACAGCTCGATCTTGCCGAAGCTGAAATCTGCAAAGTCGTCCACGCGCTCGGTGCGCTTGGGTGCTACGGGTGCTGCGCTCTCGGCGTCGCGGGGGGCGTAGGTGCGCTCCGGCACGCTGGACGGACGCGGGCCGCGGGGTGCACCGCTGCGGTTGCCACGGTAGCCGCCATTGCTGCGGCGCTCACCGCGATAACCGCCATTGCGGTTGCCGCCGGGACGACGGCCATTCCGGTTGCCGCCACGGCCACGGCGCTCGCCGTAGGTATTCTCGGTCTGAGCATCCGGTGCGGTGGAGTAGATGACCACGCGGCGGTCACGGCCCTCGCCCTTGCTCTCGCTGCGCACACCCTCCATCTTGCTGATGGCAGAGTGGATGATGCGGCGCTCGTAGGGGTTCATGGGCTCCATGGCAAAGCTGCGGCCGGTCTTGCGCACCTTGGCGCCAATGCGCTGTGCCAGTGCGGTCAGGTCGCTCTCGCGCTTATCGCGGTAGCCTGCAACGTCCAGACCCAGCTTGATGTAATCGCCTTCCAGACGGTTTGCCACAAGGCTTGCCAGATAGGACAGGCTCTCCATGGTCTCGCCACGGCGGCCGATGAGGGCGCCCAGCTTTTCACCGTCCAGACGGATGATGGTGGCTTCGCCCTTCTGCACGGCGCTGAAGGTCACGTTCTCCACGCCCATCAGGGTGATGACTTCCCGCAGATAGTCCACAGCGGCCTTCACCTTGGCGTTCTCCTCGATGACGATGGGCACTTCCACCTCTTCTGCCTCCTCGGCAGCTTCGGCGGGCTGCTCTGCGGCGGGAGCGGCAGGCTCTGCCACAGCAGCGGGCGTTTCCTCTGCCACGGGAGCAGTCTCCTGCACGGGGGCGGCAGTCTCAACAGGCTGCTCTGCCACCGGCTCCACCGGCTTTGCGGGTGCAGCAGCGGGGGCATCCGGCAGTTCCACGCTCACGCGCACCTTGGCGGGGGTGGTCTTTAAGCCCAGAAAACCGGTCTTTTGGGGCATTTCCAGCACTTCATAGCTGACATTCAGATCGTCGGCCTGCACGCCCAGCAGGGCGCAGGCTTTGGCGCGGGCTTCGTCCACCGTCTTGCCGGTGGATTCCTGTGTACGGATCATAACCGTTTACCTCCCTTGTTACTGTTTATCCTGCTTGTCAAGCTCACTCAGCGGCACGGTGCGCTCGTCCTTGTAGCGCTCGGCGTCCAGCTGACGGGCATACTCCAGCCGACGCTTGTTCATCTCGCTGGCGGAAAGGTTCTTTTCCACGCTCTTGCCGGTCTTGGGGTCGGTCACCGTGATGGTGGTGTTCTTCACACCGCGCTTTTCCTGCTTGCGCTTGGCGGCGATCTCCGCTTCCACTTCCTTGCGCATCTTCTCGGGGTCGTAGAACTTGCGCATGACCTGAGTCTGTACGGTCATAACGATGTTGGAAATGACGTAGTACAGAGAGAATGCCAGAGGGAAGGTAAAGCAGAAGAACAGGTACATCAGCGGCATCATGTACATGGTCAGCTTCATGCTGCCCTGCATCTGCTGGCCGGAGGCCTTCATGCTGATATGGGTGGACAGGAACATGGTGATGACCGACAGCAGCGGCAGCACGATGTCCAGAGACAGACCGATCTGCGGGATGCGGGTCAGGTCGATGCCAAGGAAGTTCATGTGCTGGCTGAACTCGGTGATGGTAGCGATCTGCTGTGCGGTAAAGCAGCCCAGCACGCCGCTGTTGCCGGCAACCACCTCGGCGATGATGTTGGTATCGCGGGTGATGGCGGTAAAGGAGATGCCGGCGGCGGTCAAGGCCTCACCTGCACTGGCCAGTGCAGCGGCGCTGATGTGGAAAATACGCTCCAGCGGGTTATACACCACGCCGATAACACCAAACATGACAAGGAAATTCAGCAGCATGGGCACGCAACCGGCCGTGGGCTTATAGCCAAAGTCCTGCTGCAGTTTCATCAGCTCTTCCTGCTGCTTTTCGGGCTTATCCTTGTACTTGGTCTGGATCTCCGCGATCATGGGCTGGAAAGCAGACATTTTCGCCATGCTCTTCTGCTGGCTGGTCTGCAGGGGGATCTTGACGATGTTGATGAGCAGGGTGAAGAGGATGATGTCCCAGCCGTAGTTCGGCAGCAGCTTGTAGATCCACTCCATGACATAGCCGAGAGGACCGCTCAGGATGTAAAAGAAGTTCATACCTTTGTCCATTCTGCCCCGGCTGTGGCCCGGGACGCATTATTTTTTATCGTAGGACACGCCGCCCACAGTGCAGCGCGTCATAAGAAGCTTTATTATCTAAAATGGCCGCCGCTTTGCTCTGGCCATAAATAGCGGAAATAAAATTTTAATTTCGCAAATCGAAAAAATCTGCGGATTTTTTCGATTTGCATTTTCACCGGAGAGGGTCGTAACGAAAAACGGCATTTGCTGCGGCCGGCTGTGGCCGTCGCGCAGCGACTTCAAACCGGCGGAACACAAAAAATCCTCTAGCGCAGCGGCTTGGATTTTTTGTATGGAGCCCAACCGCTTTGGGGTTACCAGGGGCGAGCAGCCCCTGGTTCGTGCCTCCCGCGCTTCGAAAGTAGCGGGCGCTTTTCTGGTACTCTTTTGTGCGCGCAAAAGAGTACATACCCGGCGGCGATGCACTTTGCAAAAAGCATTAAATTTTAAACACGCGACTACGCTCTGCGCAGGAAACCTCTATTTTTCCACCTTTCGCTTGTGCCGTGTGTAAAACAGCTTTGCGGGCTGCAGGTTGCGGGCGGGGCTTTGCCAGCGGCCGGGCGGCGGCACGGGGTCGTAACCCCACTTGCCCAGCGGATTGCACCGGGCAATGCGCCATGCGCCCAGCAGAATGCCCTTTACACAGCCGTGGGTCAGGATGGCCTGCATGGTGTAGTTGCTGCAGCTGGGCGAAAACCGGCAGCTGCGGCCGATCCATGGGCTGAGGGTGTACTGGTAGATGCGGATGGGCACGCACAGCGCCCTGCGGCAGAGCATTTGCAGCCGGTTCACACGCGGGGCTCCGGCTTTTGTTTGCGGGCAGGGGGCACGGTGGCGGGCGGCTTTGCGTCCGGGCGCTTGGCCTTATCCGGCAGACCGGCCTGGGCAAACAGCTTTGCCACAACGCTGCTCAGCTGCCAGCTTTTCAGCTTGGGGGTCATGCCCCGGGCCACGAAGATCAGATCGTAGCCGCCGATATTGTGATCCAGATGCTCGTCGATGGCGGCTTTCATCACGCGGCGGGCGCGGTTGCGCTGCACGGCGTGGCCGATTTTTTTGGTGGCGGTCAGGCCCACCCGGGTGTTGCGGCCGCGGGTCTTGAGCACATACAGTACCAGTGCCGGGTTCACATAGGACTTGCCGCGGGCGTACACACGGCCAAACTCGCTGTTGCGGCGGATCGGACGATAACGCATAACATCGGCACCTCCTTTCGTCCGGGTGCACATGGGTGCACTCTTTAGCCAGTATATCAAAAATTTTTGCAGTTTAAAAGCCCATCCGGGCATTTTTACGAAAAAACTTTTGACGGGTAAAAAAATAAGACCGCCAATGGGATATCAGCGGTCTTTTGTGCGCATATTCATTTCTGCGCCGGATCTCACCTGCAAGGCAGAGATCAGACAGTCAGGCTCTTGCGGCCCTTTGCACGGCGAGCATTGATGACCTTACGGCCGTTCTTGGTGCTCATGCGGGTCAGAAAGCCATGAACTTCCTTGCGCTGACGCTTCTTGGGCTGAAAAGTTCTCTTCATGGTTGTATCCTCCGTAAAAACTTATCCCCGGTATGGGGTCTTGATCGGTCCCAGATTGGGGACAGGCTTGCAATTCAACAGTATATCGCATAGTATGACGTTCTGTCAAGCATTTTTTGCAGTTTTCTGCAAACTTTTTTCTGATTTTTCTGTTAAAAGCTTTTCAACTTTTTCACCATTTTGCTGTGGAAAACTTTTTTCTACCAGATATTGTGGTCTTTTTGGCGTTTTTCCACAAGGCTGCTGTACCATCTTATCTTATGTATTATAAATTACATTATAGTAATATAGACGCAGGGAGATTTTTGTGGTATACTAACGTGGTATCAGCAGCATTGTTGAAAACTTCGACCGATTCAATGGAGTGGATGTTTTATGGATTCTTTCAAGGACGTTTTAGAAGCGGCCCAGATGTACTGCAAGGCGCAGATGGCCGAGCCAACGTACAATCTCTATATCGACGGGTTGGAGCCCATCAGCTTTGAGGACTCCAGCCATATCACCCTGTCGGTGCGCAACGATTTTATCTGCAAGATCGTCACCGACCGGTACCTTGGCCTGCTCAAGGAGGCCTTCAAGTCCGTGCTGGGCTTTGATGTGGACATCACCCTTGTGGTGCCCAGCACCCCGCCCCACGAAGTAGTGCTGGCCCAGCAGTACGAGGCAAACCCCGCCTCCCCGCAGGGCAACTACGAGTTCACCTTCGAAAACTTCATCAAGGGGCCGTCCAACCAGTTTGCGTTTGCTGCTGCGCAGGCTGTGGCGGCAAACCCCTCCGGGGCCTATAACCCCCTGTTCATCTACGGCGGCTCCGGCCTTGGCAAGACCCATCTGCTGACCGCCATTCAGACCGAGATCAAGCGCACCCACCCCGATTTCGTCATCATGTATGTCACCTGCGAGCAGTTCACCAACGAGCTGATCGCTGCCATCCGCGCCGGCAGCACCGAGGACTTCCGCATGAAGTACCGCGTGGCAGACCTTTTGCTGGTGGACGATATCCAGTTCATCGCGGGCAAGGAGTCCACGCAGGAAGAGTTCTTCCACACCTTCAACTCCCTGCATGACGCCCACAAGCAGATCGTCATCGCTTCCGATCGCCCCGCCAAGGAGATCAAGAGCCTGGAGGAGCGTCTGCGCACCCGCTTTGAGTGGGGTCTGACCGCCGATGTGCAGCCGCCGGATTTTGAGACCCGCGTTGCCATCGTGAAGCGCAAGGCAGAGCTGCTGCATCTGGACCTGCCCGAGGACGTGGCAGAGTTCATTGCCAACCACCTGAAAAACAACATCCGCCAGCTGGAGGGCGCAGTGAAAAAGCTGAACGCCTATTATATGCTGGAGGGCATCCAGCCGGTGATCAGCGTGGCACAGAACGCCATCAAGGATATCCTCAACGAGACCCAGCCGGTGCCGGTGACCATCGAAAAGATCATCGGCGAGGTATCCCGCACCTTCAACGTGTCCCCTGCCGACATCCGGGGCACCAAGCGCAACGCCAACGTGGCTTCCGCCCGGCGCGTTGCCATCTATATCCTGCGGGAAGTCACCGGCATGAGCATGGAGGAGATCGGGCGGGAATTCTCCGGCCGCGACCACTCCACCATCGTCTACTCCCTCAAGACCATGGAGCGGGACATGAAGAACGACCAGCATCTGCGGGAGACCGTGAGCGATATCATCAAGAACGTGAAGGCTTAAACCGGGGGAAAACTGGACAAAAGTCATACTCATTTCAGGGTGTGACCCCAAAATATGGGGAGAAACCGGAACAAAAAGGGGAAAATACGCCTATATCTTGTGGCAAAAAGGCGAAGCTTTCCACACTTTCCACTTAGTTTTCAACATTTAACATCAGTTCTTCACATCGGCTGTGGAAAGAAACACCGTTCCCCACCTTTCAACATTTCCTTCACGAGCCTTCCACAACCCGGTGGAAAGCCAAAGCCCCGCATCCCGGCAAGACATTTCCGGGTTTTCAACATCTTCCCCACCCCCTACTACGGTTACTACAACAAGTTCAATATATTACTGCCTTCCGGCAGCAGCCCAAAGGACAGATATTCCGCCGGAAGTGTGAAAAAAGGAGAGATACTGTTTTGAACATCGTCTGCGATAAAACGCTGCTCAGTGCAGCCATCGACGGCGTTTCCAAAGCTGTCACCATGCGCTCGTCCATCCCGGTGCTGGAGGGCATTCTGCTGAAGGCCGAAGGTTTTCAGCTCACCCTGACCGGCTACGATCTGGAAATGGGCATTGTGACCACCATCGAAGCCAACATCAAGGAGCCCGGCGAGATCGTACTGAATGCAAAGCTGCTCAGCAGCATGATCAGCCGGATGCCGGCAGGTCAGATCAGCATTGTGGCTGCCGATAACGGCAAGACCACCATCCAGAGCGGCGTGGCACAGTTCGAGATCCAGTCCATGCCCGCCACCGATTTCCCGGATCTGCCCAACACCGGCGCGGAGCAGACCCTGACCATCAAGACCGGCGTGCTGCGGGACATGATCGAACGCACCTTGTACGCTGTCAGTCAGGACGAGAAAAAACCCGCCCACACCGGCGAGCTGTTCGAGATCGAGCTGGACAAGCTGACTATGGTGGCGCTGGACGGCTACCGCCTTGCCATCGTGGAGCGTCCCATCACCGCCGTGAAGGATATCCGCATCATCGTGCCCAGCAAGACCATGACCGAGGTGTCCCACCTGCTGGCCAACGATGACGAGGAGGACGTGCACATCAGTGCCAACCGCCGCTATGTGGTGTTCACCACCGCCGGTTACACCATCATGAGCCGCCTGATCGAGGGCGAGTTCCTGAATTACCGCAACGTCATCCCCGCCGGAAGCCGCACCCGGGTGACCATCGACACCAAGGACTTCATCTCCACCATCGAGCGTGCTTCCCTGATTATTACAGAGCGTTTAAAAAATCCCCTCCGCATCTCCTTTACAGAGGGTAAAGTCGTGGTGCGCTGCCAGACGAACCTTGGCCGCGTGGTGGACGAGTTCAGCGCCGCCTGCGAGGGCGATGAGGTGGAGATCGGCTTCAACAACCGCTATCTGCTGGATGCGCTGCGCAACGCCCGCACCGAGCAGGTGCGCATGGAGATCAGCGGCCCCTTGAGCCCGGTGAAGGTGCTGCCGGTAGAGGGCAACGACTTTTTGTATCTGGTACTGCCGGTACGGTTTAAAAACGACTAAGGAGCGCGTTTTATGCAGAAGATTCTTATTCATACCGAGTTTATCAAGCTGGATGCCCTGCTCAAATTTGCCGGCCTGTGCGAGACCGGCGGCGAAGCCAAGGAGCTGGTGCAGGGCGGTGCTGTGAAAGTGAACGGCGAGGTGTGCACCATGCGGGGCAAAAAGTGCCGCGCCGGGGATATCATCGAGCTGGACGGGCAGAGCGTAGAGATCGGGCAGGGTCAGTAAATGCGTCTGCTTTCGCTGGAAGTACAGAACTATCGCAATATTTGTGCGGCACGGCTGGAGCCCGGCCGGGAGCTTACCGTCATCTGCGGCAACAACGGGCAGGGTAAAACGAACCTTCTGGAAGCCATCTGGCTGCTGACCGGCGGCAAAAGCTTCCGGGGCGGCAAGGATGCCGAGCTTGTGCGCCGGGGAGAAGCATTCGCGGTGCTGGAAGCCGACACCCAGCGGGACCGGCCCGAGGGCTGCGAGCCCGCTGAGCCTGCCCATATCCGCATGACCGTGGGCACCCCGGAAGCCGCAAAGCCCGGCCGCTATGCGGCAGTAAACGGCGCAGCGCCCAAGCGGGCGGCAGCACTGGCGGGCAGCTTTCCGGCGGTGGTGTTCGACCCCGGCCACCTGAGCCTTGTCAAGGGGGCTCCGGAAGGGCGGCGTAAATTTCTGGACGCTGCGCTGTGCCAGCTGTACCCCGGGTATCTGGCCAGCTACCGCCGCTATGTGCGGGTATTACAGCAAAAAAATGCGCTGCTACGCCACTCTGCAAACGGGCAGGAGCGCCCCTATGCGGAAAAGCGCACCCTGTTGGAGGTGCTCAATACCGAGCTTGCCGCGCAGGGCGAGGCCTTGCAGCAGCGGCGGCGGGAGTATCTGACACTGCTTGCTCCCCGCGCCTGTGCCAACTATGCAGAACTTTCCCATGGGGCGGAGCGGATGAGCATCCGCTATGCCGCCCAGTTTGCACCGGGCGGGCTTGCCGCACTGCTGCGCCAGCGGCAGGAGGAGGAGCTGCGCGCCGGGCAGAGCCTGTGCGGCATCCACCGCGAGGACCTGGAGCTGCTGCTGGACGACCAACCCGCCCGGGTGTATGCCAGTCAGGGACAGCAGCGCAGCGTGGTGCTGAGCCTGAAAATGGCGGAAGCCGCAGCAGCGGCGCAGATCACCGGGGAGCACCCGGTACTGCTGCTGGATGATGTGCTGAGCGAGCTGGACGAAGGGCGCAAGCAGTATCTGCTCACCTGCATGAAGGAAAAGCAGACCTTTGTGACCAGCTGCGATGACACGGACTTTTTAAAGACCGACGGCGAGGTGTACCGCATGGACGGCGGGGTGCTGAACCGGGTCTGACGGCATAGAGGAATGTTGCAGAAAGCATTGCATAAAAACTACAATTTCGCGGATTTTATGCAAACAAAAGACACGGGAGAAAATACAGTATGTATATTCATCTGGGGCGGGACTATGTCCTGAACGACCGTGATATCATTGGCATCTTTGATCTGGAGACCACCACCACCTCTCCCCGGGGGCGGGAGTTTCTGAATTACGCCCAGAAGAACGGGGCGGTGGTCAGTCTTTCGGACGAGCTGCCCCAGTGCTATGTGCTGGCAGACGGAGGGCTGGTGGATGCGGTGTATCTTTCGGAGCTGTCCAGCGCCGCCATGCGCCGCAGAGCGCAAAAGATGGTGGAGTGAAATTTGCGGAAAACGGGCGGAAGATCCACAGAAAAAAGAGGGATGGGAAAGCCCCGGAACTGCCCGGAAAGCTGCACCGTGCCAGCCGGAACGCCCGCTGCGGGCAGCGCGTGAAAACACAACAAAACGGCGAGAAAAAAGTACACCATGGTGTACCGGTTCCCGCTTTGCTATAATTTGAAAAAACAAACGCAAAAATGAACAAAAGGGAGAAAGGATATGGCAGAAGAAATCATTACCAGTACAAATGCCGATACCGCGACCGACCACGAGTATAACGCCAGCGAGATCCAGGTGCTGAAGGGTCTGGAAGCGGTGCGCAAGCGCCCGGGTATGTATATCGGCTCCACCGGTGAGCGCGGTCTGCATCATCTGGTGTACGAGATCGTGGACAACGCCATTGACGAGGCGCTGGCCGGTTACTGCGACCACATCGAGGTCAAGATCCTGAAGGACAATATCATTCAGGTCACCGATAACGGCCGCGGCATCCCCGTGGACATTCAGGCCGATACCGGTCTGCCCGCCGTCACCGTGGTGTACACCATCCTGCACGCCGGCGGCAAGTTCGGCGGCGAGAATTCCGGCTACAAGGTGGCCGGCGGTCTGCACGGCGTGGGCGCTTCGGTAGTCAACGCCTGCTCCGAGTGGCTCACCGTCAATGTGCGCCGCGACGGCAAGGAGTACGAGCAGACCTTCCGGCGCGGCGACCCGGACGGCGCACTCAAATGCATCGGCACGGTAGCCGAGGGCGTCACCGGCACCCGGGTCACCTTCAAGCCCGACCCGGAGATGTTCAAGGACACCACCGTCTACGACTTCGACACGCTGGAAAAGCGCCTGCGGGAGGAAAGCTTCCTGAACGCCGGTGTCAAGATCACCCTGACCGATGAGCGTCAGCTGTACACCCCCGTGCTGGAGGACGGTCAGGAGGGCGACCCCTGCTACCGCTCCGAGGTGATGTGCTACGAGGGCGGCATCAAGAGCTTTGTCACCTATCTGGGCGAAAAGCGCAAGCTGGAAGTGCTGCACCCCAACGTCATCTACCTCAAGGGGCAGACCGACCGCGGCGTGGCAGAGATCGCCTTGCAGTACAATTCCAGCTACAACGAGCTGCTGCTGAGCTTTGCCAACAACGTCAACACCCCGGACGGCGGTACCCACGAAGAGGGCTTCAAGGCCAGCCTGACCCGCGTGTTCAACGATTACGGCCGCAGCCACGGCCTGCTGAAGGACAAGGACGAGAACCTGTCCGGCGCAGACGTGCGCGAAGGTCTGATCTGCGTCATCTCGGTCAAGCTGCAGGAAGCCGAATTTGAAGGCCAGACCAAGGCAAAGCTGGGCAATACCGAGATCCGCACCCTCGTTTCCAACATGGTCTACTCCAAGCTGATGGAGTTCTTTGAGGAGAACCCCGGCGTGGCAAAGGCTATTTTTGAAAAAGCAACGCAGGCCGCCCGCGCCCGCGCCGCCGCCAAAAAGGCGCGCGAACTGGTGCGCCGCAAGAGCGCGCTGGAGACCAGCCGGATGCCCGGCAAGCTGGCAGACTGCCGCGAAAAAGACCCCAGCCGTACCGAAATCTTCATCGTCGAGGGCGACTCTGCAGGCGGCTCTGCCAAGATGGGACGCGACTCTGCCATTCAGGCCATTCTGCCGCTGTGGGGCAAGATGCTGAACGTGGAAAAGGCCCGCGCCGATAAAATTTACGGCAACGACAAGCTGATGCCGGTGGTGCTGGCGCTGGGCTGCGGCATCGGTGACGAGTTCGATATCTCCAAGCTGCGGTATGACAAGGTGTTCATCATGGCCGATGCGGACGTGGACGGTTCCCACATCTGCACCCTGATGCTGACCTTCTTCTTCCGCTATATGCGCCCCCTCATCGAGCAGGGGCATGTGTATGTGGCACAGCCGCCCCTGTTCAAGGTGCAGAAGGGCAACACCATCAAGTACGCCTACAACGATGCGGAAATGGCCATCCTCTCGCAGGAGATGCCCGGCGCAAAGGTGAACCGCTATAAGGGCCTTGGTGAGATGAACCCCGAGCAGCTGTGGGAGACCACCATGAACCCGGACAACCGGGTCATCGTGCAGATCACCATCGAGGATGCCGAAAAGGCTGACGAAGCCTTTACCATCCTGATGGGCGATCAGGTGGAGCCCCGCCGCCGCTTTATCGAGACCAACGCCCAGTACGCAAAGCTGGACGTGTAAGCGTGCTCGCCCTCTCCGTCAGTTCGCTTCGCTCACTGCCACCTCTCCCAAAGGGAGAGGCCTTGGCAAAAAGATAAACTTTGCGTGGACTGCCAAGGGCTCCCACTTTGAGGAAAGACTTCCCCCGCGCCGGGGGAAGATGTCGCGCAGCGACAAAAGGGGGAATCTGGCGCGTAAGCGCCTGAGAGGGCGAGGCTGTTTTCCGAGAAAAAAATCCCTTTCCTGTACAAAAGAGAGGGTCAAACCCTACGGAGGAACAAATGGAAGAAGATTATGTGATGATACCGGGCAGCGGAACCAAAAAGATCATCCGCGATGTCAAAAAGGAGATCGAAACGGCCTTCCTGGATTATTCCATGTCGGTCATCGTGTCCCGCGCCCTGCCCGATGTGCGGGACGGCTTGAAACCCGTCCATCGCCGCATTCTGTACACCATGCATGAGCGCGGCAACGACCCCAGCCATGCATACCGCAAATCTGCCGATACCGTTGGTGCAGTGCTGGGCTCTTACCACCCCCACGGCGACGCATCGGTCTACGATGCCATGGTACGTCTGGCACAGGATTTCTCGCTGCGCTATCCGCTGGTGGATGGTCAGGGTAACTTTGGTTCTGTGGACGGCGACCCCCCGGCTGCTTACCGTTACACCGAAGCCCGCATGAGCCGCATGGCGGTGGAGATGCTGACCGATATCGAGAAGGATACCATCGACTGGGACCCCAACTTTGACGAGACCAAAAAGGAGCCCAGCGTGCTGCCCTGCCGCTTCCCGAACCTGCTGGTCAACGGCAGTCAGGGCATTGCGGTCGGTATGGCCACCAACATCCCGCCCCACAACCTGAGCGAAGTCATTGACGGCTGCATCGCCTATATCGATGACCCGGACATCGACCTGCCCGGCCTGATGGAGCACATCAAGGGACCGGACTTCCCCACTGCCGGCATCATCATGGGACGCAGCGGCATCCGCGCCGCCTACGCCACCGGACGCGGCAAGATCACCCTGCGCGGCCGCGCCACCATTGAGGAGACCAAGAACGGCCGCACCCAGATCGTCATTACCGAGATCCCCTATATGGTCAACAAGGCGCGTCTCATCGAGCACATGGCAGACCTTGTCAAGGAAAAGCGCATCGAGGGCATTACCGGCCTGAACGATGAGACCAACCGCAAGGGTATGCGCATCGTGGTGGATATCCGCAAGGACGCCAATGCACAGGTCATCCTGAACCAGCTGTACCAGTACACCCAGCTGCAGGATACCGTGGGCGTCATTATGCTGGCCATCGACCATAAGGTGCCCAAGGTGCTCACCCTGAAGCAGATGCTGCAGAAGTATGTGGAGTTTCAGGATGAAGTGGTGCGCCGCCGCACCCAGTACGACCTGAAAAAGGCCAAGGAGCGCGCCCACATTCTGGAAGGTCTGAAGAAGGCCACCGATATCGTGGACGAGCTGATCGCCACCATCCGCGCCTGCAAGGGCGGCATGGCAGAAGCCAAGGCTGCCATCATGGAGCAGTTCGGCTTTGATGACCCGCAGGCAGACGCCATCGTCAAGCTGCAGCTGGGCCGTCTGGCTGGTCTGGAAATTTTGAAGATCGAGGAAGAACTGGCCGGCCTGCGCGCCAAGATCGAGGACTGGGAAGCTATTCTGGCGGATGACGCCCGGGTGCTTGCCATCGTCAAGGACGAGCTGCTGGAAATGAAGAAGCGCTTCGGCGACGAGCGCCGCACCGAGATCCAGTCCGTGACCGGTGAGGTGGATATCGAGGATCTGATCGCCGAGGAACAGTGCGTCTACACCCTGACCGAAGCCGGTTATATCAAGCGTCAGCTCAAGGCCACCTATCAGGCACAGCGCCGCGGCGGACGCGGCATCTCCGGCATGACCCGCAAGGAAGAGGATATCGTGCAGGAGATGTTCGTAGGCTCCACCCACGACTATGTGCTCTTTGTCACCGACCGGGGCCGCCTGTTCCGCATCAAGGGCTACACCATCGCCGAGGGCAGCCGCACCAGCAAGGGCATGAACATCGTCAACCTGCTGCAGCTGGCGGAGGGCGAAAAGGTCACCAATATGATCTGCCAGAGCAAGGACGCCGAGCAGTCGGGCGGCTATGTGACCATGGTCACTAAGCAGGGTCTGATCAAGCGCACCCCGCTGGAGCAGTACGCCAACATCCGCAAGAGCGGCCTGATCGGCATTGCCCTGAACGAGGGCGATGCCTTGGCATGGACCCGCCTGACCTCCGGCCACGATATGCTCATCGTTGCCACCCGCAACGGTCAGGCCATCCGCTTCAACGAGGAAAACGCCCGCCCGATGGGCCGTAACGGCCACGGCGTGCGCGCCATCCGTCTGGCAGAGGGCGACGAAGTTGTCGGCGTGTGCATCTGCCGCGAGGGCGGCACGGTGCTGACCGTGACCGAGAACGGCAAGGGACGCCGCTCGGATATCGACACCTACCGCATCACCGCCCGCGGCGGCAAGGGCATCCGCAACTACGATGTGAGCCGCGACAAGGTTGCCGCCGTGAAGATCGTGGATGACGTGGATGACGTGCTGCTGAGCAGTCAGGAGGGCATCATCATCCGCCTGCACGCCAACGAGATCCCGCTGCAGAGCCGCTACGGCTCCGGCGTGCGGGTGATGCGTCTGGGCGAGAACGACAAGGTGATGGTGCTGGCACGCACCGACCACGACGACGAAGCACAGACCGAGAAGATCGATGCTTCCGAAGCCGATGCCGAGCCCACCGCCGAGCAGCTGGCCGAGATGGAAGCCGCCGATGCTGCTGCCGCCACCGAAGCCCCGGAGGCAGACCCCGAGGAGAAGGAATAATTGAGCTGAAACAGGAACTCTTTGCTGTTGATTGTTTTACTGAAGCAGGCTCGCCCTCTCAGTCAAATCCTTCGGATTTGCCAGCTCCCCCAAAGGGGGAGCCCTTGGCAGTCCACACGGACTTCATCTTTTTGCCAAGGCCTCTCCCTTTGGGAGAGGTGGCACGGCGTAAGCCGTGACGGAGAGGGCGAGGACGCTTCCCGCAGCGCCGCGCTTTCGTAGAAAGCGGCGCTGCAACTGCCGTTTTCCTCTACGCCCTCTCCTGTGAAAATGGGTTTCAGGAAAGTCCGCAGACTTTCCTGAAACCCGAAATATCAAATGATTTTTCCGCTGAAAATGCCCAAAGCGCACGCGGCGGGCATTCTAAATCGTCTCGCCCGGTGGAAAGCGCATTTTTTGCGCGTTCCTACCGTCAGGTTTGTCTGGACTTCCCCTTGGAACTGTGCTAGAATAAACGAAATCACAATACCCGTGGGGGAGTAGCAGGCGCTTTGCAGAGCGCAGCAAGTCAACATAATGACTGTTTCAGTCTGGCTTGCTTTCATTTGCGAGACTCATGTGTTTTGGTGCGTGTTTGCTGCGCCCGTGCACATGGAGTGGATCTCAAAAAATCACCCGGTCCCGGACGTACAATGCGCCCGGGGCCGGGTTTTGTTTTGGTTTGGATTACGGTCAACAAACAGGAGGCAGACAGAATGGAATGGAGTTTTGTGTTTTTTCTCAACAGCGTTTTGCTGGGCGTGGGGCTTGCGATGGATGCGTTTTCGGTGTCCATGGCAAACGGCCTGCACGACCCTAAAATGAACAAGGGCACGATGTGCAAAATCGCGGGCACTTTTGGCATTTTTCAGGCCGCAATGCCTATGATCGGCTGGGTGTGCGTGCATACCATCGTGGAGCTGTTTGCGTCCTTCGAGACCCTGATCCCGTGGATCGCGCTGGCGCTGCTGAGCTACATCGGCGGCAAGATGCTGATGGACGGTATCCACGGCGAGGAAGCCGAAGAAGCGGCAGAGCTCAGCGCCGGGGCGCTGTTCATGCAGGGTGTCGCCACCAGCATTGATGCGCTCTCGGTGGGCTTTACCATCTCGGAATACGGCTGGCTGATGGCGCTCACCGCTGCTATCATCATTGCGGTGGTCACCTTCATCCTCTGCATGGCGGGTCTGCGCATCGGCAAAAAGTTCGGCACACAGCTTTCCGGCAAGGCGAATATCCTGGGCGGCGTCATCCTTATCGGCATCGGACTGGAGATCTTCATCACCGGGGTGTTCTGAATATAAAAAGCCCGGAGCGTCTGCGGACACTCCGGGCTTTTTGCTTTAACTCCCTCAGTCACGGCATACGCCGCGACAGCTCCCTCGGGGAGGGAGCCTCTGGCGGAACCGGAAACTTCACGGTTTGACCGGAAAGTTTATCGCCATGCCAAAGGCCCCATCCCAGAGGACGACTTCCCCCGCTCCGGGGGAAGATGTCACCGCAGGTGACAAAAGGGGGAGTCTGGCATCGCGTAGCGATGACTGGGGGAGTTTTTCGTCTTTGTTCCCCGTGGAACAATTTGGCATTATTTCACGGTCTCCGGCTCAAAAAAGTCGGCGTATTCCTTGGTCAGCTTGCTGCCAAGGCGGCGGATACCGCCGTATAGGTGCCGCTCCACCAGCGGCTCAAAGGCGGCAAGGTCGCACCGCTCGATGGCGTTCAGCAGGTTGCGGTGGTCGGCAATCACCTCGTCCAACCCGCCGGTGGTCATGGTGTCCAGCATACGGAAACGGCTGTAATCGGCGTGGGCGTTCTGCAGGGTGCTCCACAGGTACATCTTGTCCATGGCAGAAAACCACGTCTCGTGCAGGCGGCAGTCGGCTTCGTACAGCTTGTTGAAGTCCGGGTTCTCGGCGCGGGCAAGGGCTTCGTATGCGTCCACCCGCGCACGGATCTGCGCCCGCTGCGCCGGGGTGGCGATGGGGGCAAAATCGCGCAGGATGCGCCCCTCCACAGCGGTGCGCTCGTAGATCAGCTCGTCCACGATGCGCCGGTTCAGCCGGGTGACGGTGGTGCCCTTGTAGGGCACGATGCGCACCAGCCCGTTTTCCTGCAGTTTTTGCAGCACCACCCGGATCATGGAGCGCGGCGCACCGAACCGGGTGCACAGCGGATTCTCACTCAGCGCAGAACCGGGACGGATGGTCAGATCGATGATCTCCCGCTCCAGCACGGCGTAAATTTCGGCATCAGTCTTGTATTGCTGTTCCATATCACTCACCTAATTCCAAAAACTCCTTCCACGGTGCGGCGGCGGGCAGGGGCAGAGAAAAGGCCATGGGCTTGCCGGTGTCCGGGTGCACAAAGCGCAGGCCGCAGCTTTGCAGGGCGATGCTGCCCTTCTGGCGGCTGCCGTATTTGCCGTCGCCGTACAGCGGGTGTTTGCGGCTGGCAAACTGTACCCGGATCTGATGGGTGCGCCCGGTGTGCAGGGTGATCTCGGCAAGGCTGTTCTCCCCTGCCGTGGCAAGGATGCGGTATTCCAGCACCGCCTCCCGCACCCCCTTGCGGGAACGGCTGACCGGGAACACCCTGCCCTTGCGGCTGTCCTTGAACAGGTAGTCCCGCAGCACTCCGGCGGCGGGCAGCTGCGCGTCCGGCACACCGGCGAGGACGGCGCGGTACTGCTTGACGAACTGCGGCGCGGCGGCTTTGCCCTCGGCGCGGCCATCCTGCACGGCGTAGGCGTCCTGACTTTGGGTGACCTGACGGCTCAGGGCGGCGGCAGCTGCCGGGGTGCGGGCATAGACCATCAACCCGGACACACCGGTGTCCAACCGGTGCACCACCCCCACAAAGGCATCGGGCGCGTTCCAGTGGGCGCGCAGCGCGGCGGGCACGCCCTCCTCGCTGGAAAGCCCGGCAGGCTTGTCCAGCACCACAAGGGCGGCATCCTCGTATAAGATCACAGCTTGCCCTCGGCCAGCAGAGCCTTCAGCTTCAGGATGCCCGCAATGGTCTTGCCGTCCTTGATCTCGCCGCTCATGACCATCTGATACGCCTTTTCCAGCGGCACCCGGTCGGGAGTCAGGAACTCGTCCGCATCAAGGTGCATCTTGGTCTCGTGCAGACCGGTGGCGACCCATGTGTAGATGACCTCGGTATCGTAGCCCACGGTGGGGTAGAATTCGCCCAGCGAGATGTAGTTGTCGGCGGTCAGACCGCACTCCTCTTCCAGCTCCCGTTTGGCAGCTGCAAAGGGGTCCTCGCCCTTTTCCAGCTTACCGGCGGGCAGCTCCCACAGCTGCTGCTGCATGGCATAGCGGAACTGCCGCACCATGCAGATGGAGCCGTCTGCAAAATAAGGCAGGATGCAGGCGCCGCCGTGGTGGTGCACCACCTCGCGGGTAGCGGTCTTGCCGTTTTCCAGCAGCGCGGTGTCCTTGGTCAGGGTGATGACCCGCCCCTCGAACAGGGTCTCGCTGGAGAGAGTTTTTTCAAAGTGTACGGTATCGTTCATTTGTTTTACGCCCCTTTTCCGGCGCAGCGCCGGTTTTATGCTCTCAGTTTACGGCAAAGTGCGGTTTGTTGTCAATAAAGATATGATAAATACAAGAGGAGAGGGAAAACCTTTAGCTGGCTCGCCCTCTCAGTCAAAGCCTGTCGGCTTTGCCAGCTCCCCCAAAGTGGGAGCCCTTGGCAGTCCCCGCAAACTTCATCTCTTTGCCAAGGCCTCTCCCTTTGAGGAAAGACTTCCCCCGCGCCGGGGGAAGATGTCGCAAAGCGACAAAAGGGGGAGTGTGGATTTGCGAAGCAAAGACGGAGAGGGCGAGGACGCTTGCCTGAACTCCCCCAGTCATCGCTGCGCGATGCCAGCCCCCTCTAAGATGGGGCCTTTGGCATAGCGGCAAAGTTTCCGGCTAAAGCGAAAAGCTTGCGGGCGCGCCAGAGGCTCCCTCCCCGAGGGAGCTGGCAAAACCGTCAGGTTTTGACTGAGGGAGTTTCCTTTCGCGAAAAAAATCACAATTTCTGGAAGCGACGGTGGGCAAAAACCGAAAATCAGCATCACTGCTTGCTTTAGCGCACTAAAGAAAGTACAAAACCGCTAAAAAATTTCTTAATTTTTGGTGCGTTTGTCGGGCGGTTTGCGTTTACTTTATTGCCGGAATCTGCTATTATAGTATACAAGCAATAGTGCCTTTTATGGGGTTCTCCGGTCCCAGCGGGCATATTGCCCCGCGCAAAAGGTACCAAATTCTGAATAATGGAGGAAGAAAAATGCCTAGAGCAAAGCAAACTATGGATGGCAATACCGCTGCCGCCCATGTAGCGTATGCCTACACGGACGTGGCTGCCATCTACCCCATTACCCCGTCTTCTCCGATGGCTGACTCTGTGGACCAGTGGTCTGCAGCCGGCCAGAAGAACATCTTCGGCAACCAGGTCAAGGTCGTTGAGATGGAGTCCGAGGCCGGCGCCGCTGGTGCTGTCCACGGCTCTCTGGGTGCAGGTGCTGTTACCACCACCTTCACCGCTTCTCAGGGCCTGCTGCTGATGATCCCCAACATGTACAAGATCGCTGCTGAGCAGCTGCCCTGCGTGTTCGATGTTTCTGCACGTACCGTTGCTACCCAGTCCCTGAACATCTTTGGTGATCACAGCGACGTTATGGCTTGCCGCCAGACCGGCTTTGCAATGCTGGTCGAGAGCAGCGTGCAGGAAGTTATGGATCTGTCCCCTGTCGCACATCTGTGCGCCATCGAGGGCAAGGTTCCCTTCCTGAACTTCTTCGATGGCTTCCGTACCTCTCACGAGTACCAGAAGATCGAGAAGTGGGACTACGCTGATCTGAAGGAAATGTGCAACATGGAGGCTGTTGAGGAGTTCCGCAAGAAGGCTCTGAACCCCGAAAGCCCCAAGATGCGCGGTTCCCACGAGAACGGCGACGTGTTCTTCCAGCACCGCGAGGCCTGCAACAGCGTTTACAACGCTCTGCCGGCTGTTGTTGAGAAGTACATGGCTAAGATCAACGCAAAGCTGGGCACCAACTACGATCTGTTCAACTACTACGGCGCAGCCGATGCTGACCGTGTGATCGTGGCTATGGGCTCCATCTGCGACGTTGCTGACGAGGTCATCGACTACCTGAACGCCAAGGGCGAGAAGGTCGGTATCATCAAGGTCCGCCTGTACCGTCCCTGGGTGTCCTCCGCTCTGCTGAAGGTCCTGCCCAAGACCGCCAAGAAGGTGGCTGTGCTGGACCGCACCAAGGAGCCCGGCTCTCTGGGCGAGCCCCTGTATCTGGATGTTGCCGCTACCCTGCGTGAGGCTGGCCTGAACGATGTCGTTCTGACCGGCGGCCGCTACGGTCTGGGCAGCAAGGACACTCCCCCGTCCTCCATCTTCGCTCTGTTCAAGGAGCTGGAGAAGGATCAGCCGAAGGAGCGTTTCACTCTGGGTATCACCGATGACGTCACCTTCCTGTCCCTGCCCGAGGTCAAGCCCGCTCCCATCACCGCAGCTGCTGGCACCAAGGAGTGCAAGTTCTGGGGTCTGGGCGGCGACGGCACCGTCGGCGCAAACAAGAACTCCGTCAAGATCATTGGCGACCATACCGACAAGTATGTTCAGGCATACTTCCAGTATGACTCCAAGAAGACCGGCGGCGTGACCATCAGCCACCTGCGTTTCGGCGACAAGCCCATCCGCAGCCCCTACTACATCAACCAGGCTGACTTCGTGGCCTGCCACAACCCCGCTTACATCCACATGGGCATGAAGATGGTCCAAGATGTCAAGCCCGGCGGCGTGTTCATGATCAACTGCCAGTGGTCCGATGAGGAGCTGGGCCAGCACCTGAACGCCGAGGCAAAGAAGTATATCGCTGACAACAACATCCAGCTGTATACCATCAATGCTATCGATAAGGCTATCGAGATCGGCATGGGCAAGCGCACCAACACCATCCTGCAGTCTGCATTCTTCAAGCTGGCTGACGTCATGCCCATTGATGACGCCATCAACTTCATGAAGCAGGCCGCTCAGAAGAGCTACGGCAAGAAGGGCCAGGACGTCGTTGAGATGAACTGGAAGGCCATTGACGCAGGCGTTGACGCTATCCACAAGGTAGACGTGCCCGCATCCTGGTCCAACCCCGAGGCTGATCCCGCACCCAAGGCTCTGGCTGGCCGTCCGGAACTGGTCAAGCAGATCCGCGACGTCATGGAGCCCATTGCCCGTATGGATGGCGACAGCCTGCCTGTCTCCTCCTTCGTGGCAAATGCAAACGGCGAGTGGGAGCAGGGCGCTTCTGCATACGAGAAGCGCGGCACTGCTGTCAACGTCCCCGAGTGGGATGCTGCAAAGTGCGTTGGCTGCAACCAGTGTGCATTCGTGTGCTCTCATGCAACCATCCGTCCCTTCCTGCTGACCGCTGACGAGCTGGCAGCTGCTCCTGCCCAGACCAAGAGCCGCGATAACAAGCTGACCCCCGAGTACAAGTTTGTTATGGCTGTTTCTCCGCTGGACTGCATGGGCTGCGGCGAGTGCGTCACCGTCTGCCCCACCAAGGCTATCACCATGGTTCCTCAGGACAGCCAGGCCGATCAGCAGGCAGTCTTTGACTACTGCGTGGCCAACATCTCCAAGAAGGCTACCAAGATGGCTGATGACACCGTTATGGGCTCTCAGTTCAACCAGCCCCTGCTGGAGTTCTCTGGCTCCTGCGCAGGCTGTGCCGAGACCTCTTACGCTCGCCTGATCACTCAGCTGTTCGGCGAGAAGATGTACATCTCCAACGCTACCGGCTGCTCCTCTATCTGGGGCGGCACCGCTTCCATCTCTCCGTACACCGTCAACAAGGACAGCGGCCATGGTCCTGCATGGTGCAACTCCCTGTTCGAGGATAACGCAGAGCATGGTCTGGGCCTGTACATCGGCCAGAAGACCGTCCGCGAGAACCTGATCAAGGAGATCGCAGAGGTTGCTGGTTCCGACAAGGCTTCTGCTGAGCTGAAGGCTGCTTTCGAGCAGTTCATGGCTACCAAGAACAACACCAAGGCCAACGACGAGCCCGCAAAGGCCCTGATCGCTGAGCTGGAGAAGGCTGCTGCTGCCGGCTGCGAGAAGTCTGCAGAGATCCTGAAGAGCAAGCAGTACATCGCCAAGAAGTCCGTCTGGATCTTCGGCGGCGACGGCTGGGCATACGACATCGGCTTCGGCGGTCTGGATCACGTTCTGGCTTCCGGCGAGGATGTCAACGTGATGGTCTTCGATACTGAGATGTACTCCAACACCGGTGGACAGGCTTCCAAGGCCTCCAACATCGGCGAGGTCTGCCAGTTCGCTGCTGCGGGTAAGGAGATCAGCAAGAAGAGCCTGTCCGAGATCGCAATGACCTACGGTTACATCTATGTTGCTCAGATCGCTCTGGGCGCTAACATGAACCAGGCTGTCAAGGCGATTGCCGAGGCTGAGGCTTACCCCGGCCCCTCTCTGATCATCGGCTACGCTCCCTGCGAGCTGCACGGTGTCAAGGGCGGCATGACCAACTGCCAGAACGAGATGAAGAAGGCAGTCGAGGCTGGCTACTGGAACCTGTTCACCTTCAACCCCGCCAACAAGGCTCAGGGCAAGAACCCCTTCACCCTGACCTCCAAGGCTGTGGACAACGAGAAGTATCAGGCTCTGCTGGCAAACGAGACCCGTTACAGCCGTCTGACTCGCGCCTTCCCCGAGCGTGCTAAGGAGCTGTTCGCTCGCAACCAGGAGGTTGCAAACGACCGCTACGAGCACCTGACCCGTCTGGTCGAGCTGTACAAGTAAGCTGTTTCAAAGCAGCGGCAGAGACACCAAATGAACCAGCGGCTCCTGCTCTTTCCCGTGTGAAGAGCGGCAGCCCCGCATCGGCGGTTACTGCGCAATGCAGCGGTGCGGAACTGTGGAATTTGCCTTTGCCGTGCACAGAACAGGCTGAACGTTTTGCCCTGTACCTGACAGAACGGTCGAAAAACCTGATTTCATTCCCCGCCTTTTGCGCAGGGGCTTGAGATACCAAAGCGCCCGCGAGGGCCCTTGAGAGCACACCCCGCGTGTGTCAGGAGCATAAGGTCTGCGTGCAGATACCTTGCTCCGCCTGCGGCATAAGACCTGCTTTGCAGGGATCTTGTCTCAGTGAAAAAACTGCATCAGTTTTTAGCGCCCCGCTCACCGCAAGGTGACCGGGGCGTATTTTTTTGTAAAAAAAAACAGCAAGTGCTGCTGCACGTTGTCCGGTGCAGCAGCACTTGCTGAATTTAATTTTGCATCAGTTCTCGCCAAAGAAACCATTTTCGCTCATAGATGCCCACTTGAGGTACATTTCCTTATAGTTGTCTTTGATGAAACTTTGAATCTTGCTCAGTTCCCTGTCGGTCAGCACCCCGCGATTTTGTATCACAGTGTCTCCATTGCTTTTTACAAAGAATTTTGCAGAACCGCCCTCAGTCAATTTACGGTCACTGGCATGGACGTGCATACATTCAATGATGCAGTGCGCGGTAAAATAAAGATAGTAACCGCAAATTTTGAAATCATAATATTTCGGCATTACGATTCCTCCAGATGCTTCCGGTTCCGGCTGTAATAGTCCTGAACAATGGCTAATTCAATATCATCCATGGTGGTTTCCAGTACCTTTCCATCGGCAGACAGTACACAGGCACTTGCGGGGTTATTCAAATTCAAAACACGGACAGAATCATTGCTTTTTGAAAAGGCATAGCCATTTACGATCATGTCTGCGTGGTCAGCAACGCTTAAAATATCAGGCATATTGCAACTCTACCTTTCGGATCGGCTTTAAAAAAGCATCGGCATCAATATACAAATTGTTCAGGATGGGAACCAGATCGATATACTCTTCTTCTGCGGGAGCACCCTTGTATTTTGCCATGACTACAAGATAGCCCTTGTCCCATTCCAGAATATCCGTGTAACGTTCCAGCGAAGAAGGTGTGCGGAACCGGATGGTTCTGCCGTTGTAGGTGAACGCGGTAAAATTACCGCTGTTGTTCAAAAATGCACAATCGCTCATAAGAGTACCTCCTTCATGGCTGCTTTTACAGTTTCATTTTAGCATCTCTGCAACCGAACGTCAACCAAAAAGCTTATCACAAAATCTTCCAGAATTTTCCGCTTCCTTTTTACAGTTTCTTCATAGCTTCTTAACGAAATGAATGGTGAAAGCTGTTATACTTTTGCCATGGGAAGCGGGGCCGCAACCACTTCCCAAGTAACATGATTCCTCCTCACACCAAGGCAATATCCAAGCAAAACACCCTTCTCTGTGTGCCGCAACACGGAGAAGGGTGTTTTGTTTCTGTAAGACGCCGTATTGCAATTCAACTTTTTAATGCAGCGGCAACAACGTTGAATTGCATATCGCAAATATGCTGTTTGAATGTTGCACTGATTTCTTGCCTTGCGATAAAAATCTTTGCAAAACCTCGCTTTAGGGTTGACCCCCTTTTTTTGCGGCGCTATAATAAAAAAGGATATAGCCAATGCAGCGCCCGGCGCGGGTGCTGCGGCTGCGGAATTTACGAAAACTGGGAGGTGAACGCAGGACAATGGACCCTGATCATAGTCGAAGTAGCTCCACCGATGCGGTAGATCGGACAACAAAAAGTACTGCGTTCGCCTTTTTGCCCCCGGCGGCTTATAAAAAGCCCCCGGCATAGGAAAGGCGCGGCTTTGCGTGCGCGGAAACGGCTGCTTTTGCGGCATTCCGGCACCGGGCGGCGCGTTTTTTGTTTCCCGACCTGCTGCATCCTCCGGCGCGGAGAAAGCCCTCCGCGCCGTATAGTGCCCAGAGGAGGTAGCCCATGGAAATGGAAGAAAAGAAGCTGGAAACCAACACGGAACAGAACCTGCCGGTGCAGGAGCTGCCCGCCGATATTCCCGCCGAGGTGCGTCAGAAGCTGGCGGAGGATCTGAACGAGGAAGCCACCGAGGATCTGAAGCAGGATATGCGGGAGGCAGAGCGGGAGGAAGCCAATGACGAAGAGGTCAAGGCAAACCCCGAGATGCTGACCAAGAGCCGTCTGCTGAAGCTGCTGATCAAAAAGCAGTACGTCAAGCTGCGCGAGGTGACCGAGGAAGAGCAGCCCGCCGACCTTGCCGAGCTGCTGGAAGAACTGGACGAGAACAACCGTCTGGTGGTGTTCCGTCTGCTGAAAAAGGAAGTTGCCACCGAAGCCTTTGCCTATATGTCCGACGAAGCCCGGGACGATCTGGTAAACGCCTTCTCGGACGTGGAACTGGTGAGCGCCATCGAGGAGATGAGCCTTGACGATGCCGCCGACCTGCTGGAAGATATGCCCGCAGGCGTGGTCAAGCGGGTGCTGGAAAAATCCTCCCGGGAGACCCGCGAGAGCCTGAACAAGCTGCTGAACTACCCGGAAAGCTCTGCCGGCAGCCTGATGACCCCGGAATATGTGCGTCTGCGCATGGATATGACGGTGGAACAGGCTTTTGCCGCCATCCGCAAGCAGGGCGAGAATGCCGAGACCGTCTACACCTGCTATGTGGTGGAGAGCAACCGGCTGCAGGGCGTTGTCTCGGCCCGCAATCTGCTGCTGGCAGACCCCAAGACCCCCATCACGGAGATCATGGAGGACAATCTGGTCACCGTGAAGGTCACCGACGATCAGGAGTTCGTGGCCCGTGAGATGCAGCGCTACGACTTTACCGCCATGCCCGTTTTGGACAACGAGGGGATGTTCGTGGGTATCATCACCATCGACGATGCTATTGACGTTCTGACCGACGAGAGCACCGAGGATATGCAGAAGATGGCCGCCATTCTCCCGGATGACGACGCCACCACCTACTTTGGCACCAGCGTGTGGACCCACGCCAAGCAGCGCATCCCGTGGCTGCTGATCCTGATGCTGTCCGCTACTTTTACCGGCATGGTCACCACCCACTACGAGGAAGCCTTTGTCAGCCTGCCGCTGCTGGTGTCCTTCATGCCCATGCTGATGGATACCGCCGGTAACTGCGGCAACCAGATCAGCACCCTGATGGTGCGCGGTCTGGCACTGGGCGAGGTAGAGCCCGCCGACTTTGTGCGGGTGCTGGCCAAGGAGCTGCGGGTGTCTGCCATCGTGGGCGCGGTGCTGGGCGTTGTGAACGGCCTGCGCATCTACCTGATGTACACCTTCCTCTTCCCCGGTCAGTACGCCAACGTGATGGGCTACGCCATCGTGGTCAGCGTGTCGCTGTTCTTCAGCGTCATTCTGGCAAAACTGGTGGGCGGTATGCTGCCGCTTGCCGCCAAAAAGCTGGGTGCCGACCCCGCTATTATGGCTACCCCCTTCATCACCACCATTGTGGACGCCTGCAGCCTGATCCTCTATTTCCAGATCGCACAGCTGGTGTTCCGCAATATGATGTAAGCTGTCAGCTACTGCACCCCGGACAAGCAAACTCGCTTGTCCGGGGTGCTTTTTTAGAATCCTCGCCCTCTCCGTCTGCTCACTGCGTTCGCATCCACCTCTCCCAAAGGGAGAGGCCTTGGCAAAGAGATGAAGTTTGCGTGGACTGCCAAAGGCTCTCCCTTTGGGAGAGCTGGCACCGAAGGTGACTGAGAGGGCGAGGATGCTACCCTTGTGCAGCAGCTTTTTCCAGTGTGGAAAACCGCTGTTTGTGTCCGTTTTCCACACCGGGTTTTTCTCCCCGGCGGTTTGTGGAAAACTGCCCGGGGCAAAATTCCAGATTGGAGAAAAGCAAAACCGTAAGCCGGAGTAAACTGTAAAAACAAAAGAAAAACCTTCGACTTTCTTTTTTATAAAAGGCAGAATGCCCACATTTTAGCCCAGAAACTTCCAGAATGCGGCGGCATCCATTACGGCTTGTATAGGACTTTCCTCCACTGGATGTGGAAAACTATGTGGAAAAGGTGGAAAACATCGTTGGAAACTGCGCTTCTTTTTCACAAAAACGGTGGAAAACCCGGTGGAAAAAGTGAAAAGTTCATTCCAGAACGGATAGTCTATACAATTTCCGGTTGTCGTTTTGGGACTTAAAACCCGCATGAATGCTGTGTTTTTTCCGCCTTTTCCACACCCCGGCGGCTGCGGGGTGAAAAAATCGGTTTTCCGCTGAAGGCTTCCCCCGGACGGGGGAAGCTGTCACCGCAGGTGACTGATGAGGGCGCTGTTGCCGTAGTTACCCCTCATCCGGCGCTACGCGCCACCTTCCCCCCAAGGGGTGAAGGCTTTTGCTCTGGGGCAAGCTGCGAAAGTTGATTTCAACGCCTTCCGCGTGGATTTTCTTGAATGCGGGGGCCTGTCATGGTAAAATAGGAGTAACATGAAACTGGCGGGGCATCCCGCAACGGAGGCGAAACACATGAACAACTGGCTGAACAGGCTGGAGCGCAAGTATGGCCGCTATGGCATCCCGAACCTGACCAATATTCTGGTGGCGGGGCAGATCTTAGTGCTGGCCATCGAGCTGTTTGTTGACCGCACCATCCCCTACTGGCTGGGGCTCAGCCGCAGCCTGCTGCTGCAGGGGCAGATCTGGCGGGTGATCAGCTTTATATTCATCCCCTTTTCCGGCGGCAGCATCCTCAGCGTGGTGCTGGGCATCTACTTCACATGGTTCGTCGGTACGGCGCTGGAACGGGAGTGGGGCGATTTCCGCTACACGGTGTATCTGCTGTCCGGCGTGCTGGGCACAGTGCTGGGCTGTCTGCTCACCGGCGTGACCGCCAGCACCTACTGCCTGTCCCTCTCACTGCTGCTGGCCTTTGCCATGCTGTACCCGGAGGTGCAGCTGCTGCTCTTCTTTGTCATCCCCATCCGGGTGAAGTACTTCGGCATTTTTGCGGCTGTGCTGTGGGTGTTCAGCTTTCTGGGCGCTTCCCTGCCCGGCAAGCTGGACTATCTGCTGTCCATGCTCAACGTCTGGCTCTTCTTTGCCCCCATGGCCTACCGCTCTCTCCGCGCATGGGTGCGCCGGGAGCAGTGGAAGAGGAAGAATAGAAGGTAAATCCTCCCGTGAAGCGTCCTCGCCCTCTCAGTCAAGCCCTGTCGGGCTTGCCAGCTCTCCCAAAGGGAGAGCCCTTGGCATAGCGGCAAAGTTTCCGGTTTCGCCAGAGCCTCTCCCTTTGAGGAAAGACTTCCCCCGCTCCGGGGGAAGATGTCGCGCAGCGACAAAAGGGGGAGTGTGGCACGGCGTAAGCCGTGACGGAGAGGGCGAGCCAGCTGCCCACTGCGCGGCTGTTTCCGCAGGAAACAAGCGCGGCAGCTGCCGTTTTCCTCCACGACCCTACCCGTGAAAAGGCAATTCTGGAAAATCCGCGTTTGCGTAGCAATGAAAGCCCCAGTGGGGCTTTTAAGCGGCAGAGCGGTCTGCGTTAGCAGATGGAGGGGCTTTGCCCCGACAAGCTCCGCAGATTTTCCAGAATTGCGAAATATAAAATAATCTTTCCGCTGAACATGGCTAGAGCGCAGCGGAAGCCATTTTAAATCGTCTTACGTCTCACAAAAGGAGTACCCCCATCATGATGCTGGACCGCATGGAAGGCAACGCAGAACTGAAAACCAGCGTGCAGCAGATGCTGGCCACCCGCCGGCTGACCCATAGTGTGCTGCTGGTGGGCGAAGCCGGTCTTGGCACCGGCTTTGCCGCCCGCTGCATCGCCGCCGACTACCTCTACCCGGCAGGCGGTGCCGCCGCCGAAGCCCTTTTGCGCGGCGAGTGCTGCCGCGCCGTGGCAAAGGCCGGTAAGCGCGACAGCGGCACGGTGGAGACCGGCATCGTGCGGGAAGCCATCTCGGTGTCCGGTATGGGCAGCGGCGGGAAGTATCTGGTCGGTCAGGTCACCGCCATGCGCAGCGAAATTTTCAACACCAGCCTTTCCGCCGAGGGGCGCGCGGTGCTTTTGTACCATGTGGAGCGGATGAACGAGGAATCCGCCAACGCCCTGCTCAAGGTCATGGAAGAGCCGCCGGAGGGGGTGCTGTTCCTGCTCACGGCGGATTCGCTGGCCAGCGTGCTGCCCACCATCCGCAGCCGCTGCGTCAGCTTTGCGGTGGCACCGGTGTCCCCCGCCGACTGCACCCGCTACTGCGCGGCGCAGGGGGTGGATAAAAAAACAGCCGCACTGTACAGTGAGCTGTTCGATGGTCATATCGGCACGGTGCTGGCGGTCGCCCGGGACGAAGCCCGCGCCGCACAGGTAGAAAAGGCGCTGGAACTTGCCCGCGCTGCCGCCGCCCGGGACAGCTACACCGCCGCCGTGCTGCTTGCCGCTTACGAAAAGGATAAAGCCGCCGCAGCCGCCCTGCTGACCGATTTTCGCGCCGTGGCAGCAGCTGGTCTGCGCAGCAGTCCCCGCGCCCCGGTGCAGGGCACACAGGCGCGGCAGGCGGTGCGTCTGGCAGATGCCGCCTTGCAGCGGCTGGGCGCACAGGTGAACCCCAAAGTGGTGCTCTCGGTGTTTGCGGCAAAGCTGCGTACCCTTTGAAAAAATAACGAAACAACAAGAACCCCCTCCGGCGCTTGCGGTACACCGGAGGGGGTTCTTGTTTGGGGTATTGCTTTGGTGTGAGGAGGAATCATGTGCGGGGAAGTGGTTGCGGCCCCACTGTCCCTGCAAGATACAGTATACCCGATTTTACGAAAAAAGTCATTACATTTTTGTGAAAAATCAAAAAAGTTCCTGAAACTTTGTACCGCACTGCGAAAAAAATACAAAATGAAACGTTTGAGAAGTCGCGCGTGTTCTGATGGGCAGCGTGCTCGCCCTCTCCGTCTGCTCACTGCGTTCGCATCCACCTCTCCCAAAGGGAGAGGCCTTGGCAAAGAGATGAAGCTTGTGTGGACTGCCAAGGGCTCTCCCTTTGGGAGAGCTGGCGCGAAAGCGCCTGAGAGGGCGAGGTTGATTCCCCCGCGCAGCGCCGCACTCTCACCCGTTTTTCATCTGCTCCGCGTGCAGTCTGCCGTGCTCCACATAATGGGCAGCATTGTGCAGGTTGGCTTCCACCTGCGCCGCGCTCACCTGCTTGATGACCCGGGCGGGCACGCCCACCGCCACCGAATTGTCCGGGATGACCATGCCCTCCGGCACAAGCGCCCCTGCCCCGATGATGCAGTTTTTGCCCACCACGCAGTGGTTCAGCAATGTGGCGTGCATCCCGATCAGACTGCCGTCCCCTACGGTGCAGCCGTGCACCAGTGCGCAGTGCCCTACCGTGACGTTTTCGCCAAGGGTCACGCAGCCGCCAATGTCGCAGTGCAGCACCGCGTTGTCCTGCACGTTGCTGTTTTTGCCGATGGTCAGCGTGCCGTCATCGCCGCGCAGCACCGCGCCGTACCAGACGGTAGAGCCGGGCTTTAAAACCACATCCCCCTGCACGGTGGCGCTGGGAGCTACAAAAGCTGCGCCCTCATCGCGGGGCGTTTTTCCACAAAAGGATAAGAACATTGTTAAAAACCACCTTTCTCTTTTGGTTCTTTTATGGTATTCTTATAAGTAAGGAACAAAAATGTGCGCGCCGGTTTTGCCGGAGCGGGATTCAAGGGGGTACGCTCATGCTTCATAACACGTTCTGCCGCCGGCTGGCGGCGCTGGTGCTCACATTGGCAGTGGCTCTTTCGGCAGCGCTGCCGGGGTTTGCGGCATACCCCATGCCCGTCCAGACCGCTACCGAGACCGAGTCGGTGTATCTGTTCAACGCGGACACCGGCAAGACCATCCTGAGTCAGAACGCCGACCAGCAGAAATATGTGGCAAGCCTGACCAAGCTGATGACCGCCCTGCTGCTGGTGGAAAGCGGCAAGGACCTGAACGGTGAAGTGACCGTGCCCACCGACCTGACGCAGGAGTTCAAGGATATCCAGAACGCCAACGGCACCACCATAGGGCTGCGCATCGGCGAGACCGTGCGCCGCATCGACCTGCTGAACGCCATGCTCATCGTCAGCGCCAACGACGCCGCCAGCGTCATCGCGTGGGACGTGGGGGGCAGCGTGGTGGGCTTTGTGCAGCAGATGAACGCCAAGGCGGCAGAACTGGGCTGCACCGGCACGAACTTTACCTGTGCCCACGGCCTGTTTGACTACGGCAACGTGTCCACCGCGCAGGATCTGGCAAAGATCGCCGCCGCCTGCGCGGAGAACCAGACCTTTGCACAGGTGGCGGGCACTGCCAGCTATGTGATGCCTGCCACCAATCTGCGCAAGGAAGAGCGTACCATCAGCAGCTCCAACAGCCTGATGAACAGCGAAAGCTCAAACTACCGGGAGTATGTCCAGTGGGTCAAGGGCGGCTTTACCACGCTGGCAGGCCGCTGTATCGTGGCCTTTGCCCAGCAGGACGGCCACAGCTACGGGCTGGTGATCCTTGGCTGCGACACGCTGGAGCACCTGTTTACCGAGTGCGACGACCTGTTCGACTGGGCGTTTGCCAGCTTTGCCGACCGTCCGCTGGTGGATACCAAGACCGTGCTGACCACCGTAGACCTGAACAAGTGCCGCACCGAGCCGGTGGTGGAGCTGTACGCCGCCGCGCCGGTCAGCGGCTACGGCCACAGCGATGATAAGGTAAGCTATTCCTTCGACCTGCCCGAGCGCGTCTCCGCTACCGTCAAGGAAGGTCAGAAGCTGGGCACCGCTACCGTCTATCTGGACGGCTACGAGGTGGGACAGGTAGACCTTGTGACCCACCGGGAGTATGTGTCGGACTTCCGCACCGATATCAAAGCCACCCTGCTGCTGCTCTGCGCTCTGATTTTGATTTTGTGCGCACTGGGCTTTGTCACCCTGCGCTGCGGCGGCGGGCTGACCCTCAACCAGCGCCGCCGCCAGATGAAACGGAGAAGATAGGAAGCGTAAAGCGCCTGTCCGGCGAAGCCGGACAGGCGCTTTTATCCTTTATACTGCTCCGTAGATGCCGTGCACCGACACTTCCCCGGTGAAAACGTGCTGTTCCCCGGCATCGGTGCGCACCACTAAACGCCCTTCGGCGTCCACATCCACGGCTTCGCCTGCGCCCTGACTGCCGTCCGGCAGGTCAAAGGTGACCCGGCGGCCCAGATTGATGCAGGCGGCTTTGTACTCCTCCCGGAAGGGCGCAAAGCCGTCCCGGGCAAAGGTGTACAGATTGCGGTCAAAGCCGAAATCTGTCAGCCCCTCCGCCAGCCATGCGGGGTCGGTGGCAAGATCCACCGCTGCGCCCTGCAGTGCCAGCGAGGTGCCGTGGGGCAGGTCGGCGGCGTCAAAATAGCTCTGGGGCTGGGCAAGGTTGATGCCAATGCCGCACAAAATGCCGCGCCCCTGCTGCTGGTAGCCGTAGCTCACGCTCTCGCACAGGATGCCCACGATCTTTTTACCGTTCAGCAAAAGGTCGTTGGGCCACTTGATCTGGCAGTCCACGCCATAGCGCAGCTGCAGCTGGCGGCGCACCGCAAGGCTTGCCAGCAGCGGCAGGGTGGCGGGCTGCGCCAGCGGCTCCTTGATGGCCACCGTGTAGTACAGCGCCTTGCCCTCGGCGTTTACCCAGCTGCGGCCAAGCCGCCCGCGCCCGGCGGTCTGGTTTTGGGTATACACCGCCGCCACCGGGCCGAACTCTTCAAAATGTTCCTTTACATAGGCGTTGGTGCTGCCGCATTCCGGCAGATAGCGCACCTCGTTGATGCTCATTGCTTGGGTACCTCTTTGTGCTCATAGGCGGTCACTGCGCCGTTTTCCAGCGTCAGCAGACCGTAGGTGTCCGGGCCGGTGTAGCAGCGCCCGCAGGAGCCGGGGTTGAACAAAAATACATTGCCCCGCTGCTCTGCGTGGGGGATGTGGGAGTGGCCGAACAGCGCCACCTCTGCGCCCCGGGCGGCGGCAGCGTCTGCCAACGTATCCAGATCGTATTTTACACCGTACATATGGCCATGTGTATAGAAAACCACCGTCTGATCGAAGCCTGCCAAGCCGTCCAGCGGCTCCAGTGCACCAAAATCGCAGTTGCCGGCCACGGAATATACCCGCAGATGGGGGAAAAAGGCCAGCGCCTGTTCCAGATCCCGCAGACCGTCCCCCAAAAAGATCACGGCATCCACGTTGTTCTGCTCTTTGCTCAAAATGCGCTTAATGGCGTCACGCGCGCCGTGGCTGTCGCTCAGGACCAGTAGTTTTGTCACGGAAAGATATCCTCCTCTATACTCATTCGGCAGCCTGCTGCAACAGCAGCAGCTGCTTGTACACTTCGCTCTTGGAATAGGCTGTGCCCTGTGCAGCAGCCTTGGCGGCGGCAGAAGCGCTGAAGCCCTCGCTGGTCAGCGCAAAAGCACGCTGCGCCGCCTGCTCCAGGGTCAGCTCCTCTTCCTCGGCGGCACCGGCGGGCGCACCCGCCATCACCAGCACATACTCGCCCCGGGGCTCGGCGGCGCGGTAGTGCTCCACGGCTTCGCCCAAGGTGGTTTTCCAGATCTCCTCGTGGAGCTTGGTCAGCTCCCGGCACAGGGTAATGCTGCGCTCTGCGCCAAAGGCGGCGGTCAGATCGTCCAGCGTGGTGCGCAGCTTGTGGGGCGCTTCGTAAAAGATGACCGTGCGCTTTTCCTGCAAAAGCTCGGCCAGACGCTCCTTTTTCTGCTTGCGGTTCACCGGCAGAAAGCCCTCGAACACCCAGCGGGAGGTGTCCTGCCCGGAGACCGCCAGCGCCGTAACGCAGGCAGAAGCGGCCGGGATGGGTACCACCTTGATGCCCCGCGCCAGCGCGTCCCGCACGATGACCTCGCCCGGGTCGGACACGCAGGGCATTCCGGCGTCACTGCACAAGGCGCAGCTCTCCCCTGCCTCGATGCGCTGCAAAATGGCTTCGCCCTTCTGCAAAGCGTGCTCGTAGTAGCTGACCATGGGCTTTTTCAGTCCCAGATAATTCAGCAGCTTCATGGTCACGCGGGTGTCCTCGGCGGCGATAAAGTCTGCCGCGCCAAAGGTGGCAGCCACCCGGGGCGGCATATCCTCCAGATTGCCGATGGGGGTCGCCACGATGTAGAGAGTTCCTGCCATAATTACCTCCTGAATTTATCGTCCGTACAGCGCCGCACCGGCGCGGATGAGCACGTCCGGCTCCACCCGCAGGCCGGTTTTACGGTTCTTCTGGGCTTCCACAAGGAACAGCCACGGGGCGTTTTCCGGGGCGTTCTTCACAAAGGCCAGCCGCTTGGGTTCCAGCCGGTGGGCGCGCAGCACGGCAAGCACCTCAGCCAGCCGCTCGGGGCGGTGGCACAGCGCCAGCCGCCCGCCGTCCTTCAAAAGCCGGAAGCCGCAGGCACAGACATCCTCCAAAGCGCAGGTGTTTTCGTGCCGGGCAAGGGCGTGGGCGGCGTTTTTGCTCTGCGGCCCCTCGGTAAAATAAGGGGGATTGCACGCACACACGTCAAATTGACCCTCGTCCTGCCGCCATGTGCGCAGGTCGGCACAGGCGGGGGTGATGTGGGTAAGCTGCTGCTCTTCCACCGCTGCCGCCAGCAGGGCACTGCCCTCGGGCTGCAATTCCAGCGCGGTGCAGGGGCCGCGGTGCCCCCGGTCGTGCCATTCCAGCGCCACGATGCCGCAGCCGGAGCACAGGTCTGCGGCTTTCTGGCCGCGTTTCGGCTCACAGAAGCGTGCCAGCAGCAGCGCATCCGAGCCGAACCGGTGCTCCGGGGCGCAGTAGACCATAGTTCTATTATACAAAACTTCCGTAGAATGTTCCATAGACAGTGTGCCGTTTCCCTTCCAAAAAATGCAGGGTATTTTCCTGCGGAATTTGTGCATGAAACAAAAAGCGGGGCGGCTGCGCAGTGTTTTGCGCAGTGCCTCTTTTTTGGCGCGGACGATTTGGAATGGCCACCGCGTGTGCTTTGGCCATGTGCGGCGGAAAAATGTTTTTGATTCAGCAGTTCGGCGCGTCTGCGGACGCGCCGAACTGCGTTTTTCATGAATTTACTTTATGATACCACAAAAAAGGACTGCTGCACAGATGTGCAGCAGTCCTTTTTGATGCGTTTTCAGCAAAAACTACTGATTATTCAGCAGCGATTGCACCAGTGGGGCAAGCACCCTCGCAAGCACCGCAATCGATGCAGGAATCAGCGTTCACAACTGCAGCGCCGTTCTCGATGGTGATAGCGCCAACCGGGCAAGCGCCCTCGCAAGCGCCGCAGCCAACACATGCGTCAGAAACCTTGTGTGCCATAATAAACTCTCCTTTTTTATCCCGTGCCGATGTAATGTATGAAGAAACGTACCTTGGCACGGCCACGCACGCCCCCCGGAATTTGTATCCTTGTCTGCATTCTAACAAAGCAGGCCGGAAAAGGCAAGACTAACCGTGCTGCCACAACCACAAAATAAAATATTTTGTGGGGTTGCACAAAAGCACGGCCTAACTTATAGCCAAAATTGCCGGAGATTTTTAGCGAAAATCACGAAGCCTAGTTAGTTTTATAATACTAACCGCCCGGATGTTCATCTCAAAGCTTAACGCTTGTCCCTTTTATATTCGCTCCTAAATCCAGAAAGTCAGCATTTATTTGCAGATACTTTTACTTTAGCTTGCTCGCCCTCTCCGTCTTTGCTTCGCAAATCCACCTCTCCCAAAGGGAGAGGCCTTGGCAAAGAGATGAAGTCTGCGGGGACTGCCAAAGGCTCTCCCTTTGGGAGAGCTGGCGCGTTAGCGCCTGAGAGGGCGAGTCCGCTGACCATGTGCAACAACAGCCCCTTACCGGAAAATCGCTCTCTATGGGTGCTTATTCCTTTTCACTTGCGCGGCGGCGGGGGCAGGCGGGGCGCTTTTCGTCGTCGGAGCTTGCCACCACCGGGGCGGGGTTGCGCACGCCGGAGTAATCATCGTCCGGGTCGGGACGGCGGGGCGGGCGCTTGCCGCCGCTCACATACTCGCACACGCCCACCTTGTAGTACCGGGGCGCAAGGCTCTCGGTGCCGCAGCGCACCCGCAGGTAGCCGGACACCGGGTTCACCTCCAGCACGGTGCCCAGACCGTCCGGGGTGCGCACCGTGCTGCCCACCATGGGCATGATGCTGTTCAGGTACTCGTAGGCGCTTTCCTCGTAGGCAAGGCAGCACATCAGACGGCCGCAGGCACCGCTGATCTTGGTGGGGTTCAGCGAAAGTCCCTGCTCCTTTGCCATCTTGATGGAAACGGGCTGGAAATCCTTTAAAAAGCGGCTGCAGCAGAAAGGCTGACCGCAGATGCCCAGACCGCCGATCATCTTGCTCTCGTCGCGCACGCCGATCTGGCGCAGCTCGATGCGGGTGTGGAAGATGCCTGCCAGATCCTTGACCAGCTCCCGGAAGTCCACCCGTCCGTCGGCGGTGAAGTAGAACATGATCTTGGAGCGGTCCAGCGTGTACTCGGCCTCCACCAGCTTCATCTCCAGCCCGTGGCGGACGATGCACTCCTGACAGGTGTGGAAGGCGCGTTTTTCGTCCTCGCGGTTCTGGCGCATCCGGCGGATATCTACGCTGTCGGCCATGCGGGTGATGGGCTTCAGCGCCTTGGGGACGGCGGCATCCGCCAGCTCCCGCACGCCCTGCACCACCTCGCCGCACTCCACGCCGCGGGCAGTTTCCACAATAACGTATTCCCCGGTGTGGATAGCAGCATCGCCGGGATCAAAATAATAGCTTTTGCCGTTTTCCTTAAAACGGACCGAAATGACTTTTTTCATAGTGTTCCTCGTTTTTGTATCGGATAAGCCCCTTACAAGGGGCAACTTTTTCAGTATGCTGTTAGTATACCATAATCAAAAGCACATTTCTATGCAAAAAGAAAAGTCTTTGCGCCCCACGGCGGGACGATTGGAAATGCCCTCCGCGTTCGCTTTGCGCATATTCAGCGGAAAGAATATTTTAAATTTCGCGTTTGTCGCGCTCTGCGGAGCGCTCCAAACGCATTTTCACGGGAGGGGTCGTAACGGAAAACGGCATTTGCAGCGCCGCTTTCTGCGAAAGCGCGGCGCTGCGGTTAGCATCCTCGCCCTCTCAGTCACCTACGGTGACAGCTCTCCCAAAGGGAGAGCCCTTGGCAGTCCCCGCAAACTTCATCTTTTTGCCAAGGCCTCTCCCTTTGGGAGAGGTGGCACGGCGTAAGCCGTGACGGAGAGGGCGAGGACGCTTGCGGGGTACATCCCCAATTTTTTCCCCTCCCCTGCAATGATACACCCCGCTCAACCGTATGCAGTACGGGAAAGGTGTCGGAATTCTGTCCGGCGGCAGAAGGGAGGAAAGCAGACAGAATGCCGGTTTTGGGGCGGCAAAGTTGTGCGTTTTGCAGATTTTGACAGAACTTTCGCAAAAGATTCGCCGCCCCGCTATTGAAAGCATACGCCTTGCGTGTATAATAGGAATGTTAGGAACCCATTGCCCCATAAAGAGGGAGGAACTGTTGCGCCGGGCGGTGCGGCAGAGAAACGGTAGGATAAGATGGAAAAATTCAGTGTCAAAAAACCATTTACGGTGCTGGTTGCAGTCATCATGGTGCTGATGCTCGGCTTTGTGTCGATCACCAAGATGAAGACCAACCTGCTGCCGGATGTCAGCACACCGTACCTGATGGTGGTCACCGTGTATCCCGGCGCCAGCCCGGAGCGTGTGGAGACCGAGGTCTCGGACGTGCTGCAAAATGCGCTTACGGTGCCCGGTGTTTCAAAGATCACCGCCACCTCGGCCGAAAACTACAGCCTGCTGCTGATGCAGTTCGTGGATGACACGGACATGAACAGCGCACTGGTGCAGGTGTCCAACAAACTGGATCAGGCCAAAAGCGACCTGCCGGAGACCGCACTGACTCCTTCTATCGTGCAGTACAGCATGAACATGAACGCCTTTATGACCGTGGCTGTCAGCCGCGAGGGCAGTTCGGTGTACGACCTTTCTGATTTTATCAAGAACACCATGACCCCCTACGTCCAGCGCAAGGGCGGTGTGTCCAGCGTGTCCGCCAGCGGCCTTGTGGAGCAGCTGGTGCAGGTGCAGCTGAATCAGGAAAAGGTGGATGCCATCAACGAAAAGCTGATGGAGCTCATCGACAGCCAGCTGGAAGCGGCGCACGCCCAGCTGGAGGATGCCGAGGCCAAGATCAAGGCCGGCCGCGCAGAATACGATAAACAGTTCAAAAACTTCGGCAATACCGTGTCCAACACGGTCATGGGCACCCTGAGCTCTGATGTCGGCAGCGCCGTAGAGGTGGTGCGCAAACAGGCCGAAGCGCTGCTGCAAAGCGTCAACAACCTGATCGCCGTGGTCAAGGAGCCCGAGGTGCAGCAGGCACTCATCGAAGTGCAGGCCGGCTTGCAGCGCGTTCTGGATAAGTTCAACAGCACCGGTATGCGGGATATCGATTCTTTGATCGAGATCGTGTCCGAGCTGCGCGATATCACCGATAAGCTTTCCTCTGCTTTGCAGACCCTGCAGAACCGCATCAACACCGAGACCGGCGCACAGGGTGAGGGCGCCGAGGATCTGGTAGACGAGCTGCAATTGCAGGACAGCCTGAATGTCATCTATAAGACGCTGGAGGACACCATCAAGGCCATGGACAACGTGCCCGGCATGATGACCGAGTTCTCCAACGCACTGGGCAGCTTTACCCAGCAGCAGCTGGCTGCCTATATGCAGTTTACCGAAGCCCGCGAGCAGCTGAACGAGTACGAAAAGCAGCTCAACGAGGCCAAGACCCAGTACGAGACCGCCAAGGAAAAGGCGCTTGCCAGCGCCGATGTGACCAAGCAGCTGGATATCAAGACCCTTGCCACCCTCATCTATGCCCAGAACTTTTCCATGCCCGCCGGTTACGTCAAGGACGAAAGCGGCGAGTCGTGGCTGCTGAAGGTGGGCGAGGAATACGACAGCGTGGAGGATATCCGCGGTGCACTGCTGCTCCATGTGGAGGGCTACGGCGACGTGCGCCTTTCCGACGTGGCAGACGTGGAGATCATCGACAACGCCGCCGACAGCTACACCCGCCTGAACGGCGAGCAGGCTTCGGTGCTGAAAATTTACAAGGACGACAGCTCCAGCGCAGGTGACGTATCCGCCAACTGTCTGGACGCTTTCAAGGAGCTGGAAGCCCAGTATGAGGGGCTGCACGTTGTGGTGCTGTCCAATCAGGGCAACTACATCAGCATCCTGATCAAGAGCATCCTCACCAGTATGCTGGTGGGTGCCGCATTGGCCATCATCGTGCTGGCCATCTTCCTGAAGGACGTCAAGCCTACGCTGGTGGTCGGTGTCAGTATCCCCCTGTCGGTGCTGTGCGCCGTGGTGCTGATGTACTTCACCGGGCTTGACCTGAACGTTATGACGCTGGCCGGTCTTTCGCTGGGCATTGGTATGCTGGTGGATAACTCGGTGGTCGTCATCGAGAATATCTATCGTCTGCGCGGCCGCGGCGTGCCCGCCGCCCGCGCTGCGGTGCAGGGTGCGCGTCAGGTGGGTATGTCTGTTGTGGCGTCTACCCTTACCTCGGTGTGCGTGTTCCTGCCGGCGGTGTTCTCTGCCAGCCTCATCCGCAGCCTGATGGGCCCCATGTCCCTGTGCATCGGCTACTGCCTGATGGCTTCCCTCATCGTGGCACTGACCGTGGTGCCCGCCGCTTCGGCTACCGTGCTGAAGAACGCCCAGCCCAAAAAGCTGGCATGGTTCGATAAAATTCAGGACGCCTACGGCCGCAGTCTGGAAAAGGCGCTGCAAAAGCGCTTTGTGCCGCTGGCAGCCGCTGTGCTGCTGCTGGTGTTCTGCTGCTGGCGGGTGGTCTCCATGGGCATCGTGCTGCTGCCCACCAGCACCAGTAACGAGGCCATGATCACCCTTTCCACTACCGACACCCTCTCGAAGGACGAGTCCTACGATGTGGCCGGTAAAGTGGTGCAGGCTGTGATGGCCGTGGACGGCGTGGAGGAGGTAGGCATTACCCCCGACAACACCGTGGCGGGCATGGATGTTTCCAACCTCGGCCTGCCCTCTGCCATCACCGACCTGCTGAACGCCGCCAACGGTTACGGCAAGTATAAGATCAACGTCAAGCTCAACGAGGATCTCTCCTCTTCCAAGATCGACGCCGCCTGCAAAGCCATGGAGGAAGCCGTGGCAGGGGTGGCGGACTGCACCGCCACCGTCAAGCAGTACGGCATGACGGATGACCTGACCAGCCAGCTGTCCACCGGTCTGACCATCAAGATCTACGGCACTGATGCCGAGACCCTGACCGCCCTGTCCGAGAAGGTCATGGACATCGTGAACAACACCGATGGCTTCCAGAATGCCACCAACGGTCTGGGTGCGGGTGATTCCACCATCATCCTGCAGGTGGACCGCGACAAGGTGCGTGCCTACGGTCTGACCGTTGCACAGGTGTACCAGCAGATCGCGGCAAAGCTGACCACCACCACCACGGCACAGACCCCTGTTACCGTGGACGGCACCACTATGGATGTGCAGATCAGCAACAATCTGGACCCGCTGACCAAGGAAAACATGATGGACATGACCTTTGAGACCACCGTCATGTCCGCAGACGGCACCACCGCCACCGGTACCTGCACACTGGCAGATATCGCCAGCTGGACCACCGGCACCGCGCCGGACTCCATCACCAGCGAGAACCAGAACCAGTACGTTACCGTCACCGCCGAGACTGCCCCGGGCTACAACACCACGGTGCAGGCGCGTGCCGTGAAAAAGGCGCTGGATGCCTTTGCCCTCACCGACGAGATGCCGGAAGGCTGCTCCTTCTCCATGGGCGGCGAGAGCGACAGCGTCAACTATATGACTGACGAAATGATCCAGTGGATGGCACTGGCTCTGCCCTTTGTGTACCTTGTCATGGTGGCACAGTTCCAGAGCCTGCTGTCCCCCTTCATCGTGCTGTTTACCGTGCCGCTGGCCTTTACCGGCGGTCTGCTGGGCTTGCTGCTCACCGGCCAGCAGCTGACCATGATCTCCATGATGGGCTTCATCGTGCTGATGGGTACAGTCGTCAACAACGGCATCGTGTTCGTGGACTACGCCAACCAGCTGCGCATGGGCGGCATGGAGCGCCGCGCCGCGCTGGTGGCTACCGGCAAGACCCGTATGCGCCCCATCCTGATGACCACCCTGACCACCGTGCTGGCGATGCTGCAAATGGTGCTCAGCAACGATATGGCAAGCCAGCTGATGAGCGGCATGGCCATCGTCATCATCTGCGGTCTGAGCTACGCCACCCTGATGACCCTGTATATCGTGCCGATCCTGTACGATATCCTGTTCAAGAAGCCGCCGCTCAACGTGGACATCGGCAGCGACGAGGATTTGGACGACATCCCGGACGATGCCGCCGAGTTCATTGCCGCCCAGTCCTCTGCGGCACAGCCTCAGCCGGAAGCATAAGGCATACAGCCCGTATCACCAAAGCGTCCCGCATTTCCACCGGAAGTGCGGGGCGCTTTTTGGCTGTCTGCCCGCAGACGGGACGATTTGGATTTTAGCGGGCTCGCCCTCTCCGTCTTTGCTTCGCAAATCCACCTCTCCCAAAGGGAGAGGCCTTGGCAAAGAGATGAAGTTTGTGTGGACTGCCAAGGGCTCCCACTTTGGGGGAGCTGGCATCGAGCAAAGCGAGATGACTGAGAGGGCGAGGATGCTACCCTTATACAACAATTTTTTTCTCCGCAGACGCGCCGCCAGCAGCGCTATTGTGGGCACTTTCGATGATTCCAACAAAAAATCGCCGTAAAAATTGGATGGTAATTCTAAAAGGAATCCAACACAAAACTGTAAAACTGTGATATAATCATAAATACAGACAAAATGCAAAAGGGGGCAGTCTGCCCCTTTTGCATTTCCGAAAAAAGCTTTAGGAGGCGAGGCCCAATGGCACAGATCCGTTCTAAGCCCTTCGGTGTGACCAAAGAGGGCGCTAATGTTACCGAGTACATCCTCTCGAACCCCGGCGGAATGTCCGTCAGTGTGCTGGATTACGGCTGCGTGATCAAAAATATCATCGTCCCGGCCAAAAACGGCCCGGTGGATGTGGTGCTGGGTCACGACACCATGGCAGATTACGAAAACGACTTCACCTCGTCCGGCAGCACCTGCTGCGGTGCTTTTGTGGGGCGCTATGCCAACCGCATCGAAAACGCCGTCTTTACGCTGGGCGGCAAGACCTACCAGCTGGAAAAAAACAACGGCGAAAACCACCTGCACGGCTGTTTTTCCCGGAAAATCTATGAGGTGAAATACTTCGGCGATACCCTGCTGATGGAAGCCGTAAGCCCCGACGGTGAGGACGGTTTTCCCGGCACGCTGAAGATCGCGGTGCGCTATACCCTCACCGACGACAACACCTTCCGCATGGACTACCGTGTGTCCTCGGACGCCGACACCCTTGTAAACCTGACCAACCACAGCTACTTCAATCTGGATGGCGGCGGCGATGTGCTGAACCAGAAGCTGCGCATCTACGCTTCCCGCTATCTGGAAGGCAACAATACCACCTGCCCTACCGGCAATATCCTGCCCGTGGCGAACACCCCCATGGACTTTACCGCCGGCAAGCTTATCGGCAAGGAAATCGACACCGGCTTCTCCCAGACCACCATGGTGGGCGGCGGCTACGACCACTGCTATGTCATCGACCGCGCACGCGGCTCCAGCCAGAGCATCTGCGCATGGGCTACCAGCGATAAGACCGGCATCAGCATGAAGCTGTACACCACCCAGCCGGGCATCCAGCTGTATACCGGCAACTTTTTGCAGGACTGCCCCGCCCCGGGCAAGGGCGGCGAGCCCCTGCGCAAGTACGGCGGCTTTGCACTGGAGACCCAGCACTATCCGTGCAGCCCCTCTCACCCGGAGTTCCCCTCCACGGTGCTGCGCGCAGGCAAGGTGTTCCGCGCCACCACCACCCTGCGGTTCTTCACCGGCAAGCAGTGCGGAAAACTTTAAAAAGGATACATCACGCAAAAAACGTCTGCTCCGGCAGGCGTTTTTTGCGTAAATGGTGTTGCTTATAGCGGGCTCGCCCTCTCAGTCAAAGCCTGTCGGCTTTGCCAGCTCTCCCAAAGGGAGAGCCCTTGGCAAAACCGGGAACTTTGTGTGGACTGCCAAAGCCTCTCCCTTTGGGAGAGGTGGCACGGCGTATGCCGTGACGGAGAGGGCGAGGGAGTTTCCCTCTCCATTTCTATGTTTTGCACAAACGGCGCATTCTCTCCATGTGAATAATGCGAAAAATCTCTGTCAATCAAATGTGTACTGTACGAATATGCAACAAAAATATATCTGAATAAAGAAAGCGCCCCTTGCAGTCGGCGGCAAAAAGCGGTATTCTTTAAGCAGACCGGGCAGCGCCCGGCGCAAAGAGAAAAAGCAAGAAATACTATGTGAGAGAGGTACTCGGCTATGGCAATTTTGGTTTCCGGCGGTGCCGGCTACATCGGCAGCCACACCTGCATCGAACTGTTGAACGCTGGCTACGATATCGTAGTGGCAGATAACTATTATAACGCTTCTCCCGTGGTTCTGGATCGGGTCAAGCAGATCACCGGCAAGGACTTCCGCTTCTACAATGCAGACATGACCCGCCATGAGGATGTGGAGAAGATCTTCTCCGAGTGCCCGGACATCACCGCTGTCATCCAGTTTGCAGCCTACAAGGCTGTGGGCGAGAGCGTGTCCAAGCCCATCGAGTACTACTATAATAACCTCAACTGCACGCTGGTCATTCTGGACGTGATGCGCCATCATGACTGCCACAACTTCGTGTTCAGCTCCTCCGCTACCGTCTACGGCGACCCCGCCAGTGTGCCCATCACCGAGGACTTCCCTGTGGGCGCTACCACCAACCCCTATGGCACTACCAAGGCCTTTACCGAGCGCATTCTGCAGGACGTCTGCCATGCAGACCCCAGCCTGAATGTGGCGCTGCTGCGCTACTTCAACCCCATCGGTGCCCACAAGAGCGGCCTGATCGGCGAGGATCCCAACGGTATCCCCAATAACCTGATGCCCTACATCGCCAAGGTGGCTGTGGGCAAGCTGGAAAAGGTACACGTCTTTGGCAACGACTACCCCACCCCGGACGGCACCGGTGTGCGTGACTACATCCACGTTGTGGATCTGGCCCGGGGCCATGTGTGCGCCATCCGCAAGCTGGAGACCGGCTGCGGTCTCTTCATCTGCAATCTGGGCACCGGCAAGGGCTACAGCGTGCTGGATGTCATCCACGCCTTCTCCAAGGCCTGCGGCAAGGAGATCCCCTACGTCATCGACCCGCGCCGCCCCGGCGACATCGCCGAGTGCTACGCCGACCCCACCAAGGCTAAGAACGAGCTGGGCTGGGTGGCTGAGTACGGCATCGATGAGATGTGCGCCGACAGCTGGAACTGGCAGAAGAACAACCCCGATGGCTACCATACCATGAAGTAATAATGATTTGAACCGGAGCACCGCATATTCTCGCCTGAGAGTGTGCGGTGCTTTTTTGTTACCATTTTAACTTTAGCGGGCTCGCCCTCTCAGGCGCTTACGCGCCAGCTCCCCCAAAGTGGGAGCCCTTGGCAGTCCACGCAAAGTTTATCTCTTTGCCAAGGCCTCTCCCTTTGGGAGAGGTGGATTTGCGAAGCAAAGACGGAGAGGGCGAGGATGCTGCCCGCCGAGCAACTCCCCCATATTCTCTATTGACATCCGCTGCCAGTTAGCCTATACTACATTTGTTAACACAGACTAACATGCAGGAACAGTACATATAAAAGAAGGCAGACGGATATGACGTTAAAAGAGTTACAGATCGGCAAAAGCGCCATAGTAGATGCTGTGGGCGGTGCGGGCGCACTGCGGCAGCATTTTCTGGATATGGGTCTGATCCCCGGGGCAGAGGTCACGCTGGTAAAGCTGGCACCCATGGGCGACCCCATGGAGCTGCGCATCCACGGCTATGAGCTGACCCTGCGTCTGGATGACGCGGCACAGATCACCGTGACCCCCACCGAAAAGACCCCGGCGGTGCACGCCCCGGTGGCGGAAAAAATGGTGGAGCACCCGGGTCTTGGCGAGGGCGGCAAGTACCACACCAAGGAGGGGGAGCATCCCCTGCCGGAGGATAAGACCCTGACCTTTGCGCTGGCGGGCAACCAGAACTGCGGCAAGACCACCCTGTTCAACCAGCTCACCGGCTCCAACCAGCACGTGGGCAACTTTCCGGGTGTGACGGTGGACCGCAAGAGCGGCGCCATCAAGGGACACCCGGAGACCGAAGTCACCGACCTGCCGGGCATCTACTCCATGTCTCCCTATTCCAGCGAGGAGATCGTCACCCGGCAGTTCATCATCGGCGAAAAGCCCACCGGCATTATCAATATCGTGGACGCCACCAACATCGAGCGCAACCTTTACCTGACGATGCAGCTGATGGAACTGGACATCCCCATGGTGCTGGCGCTGAACATGATGGACGAGATGCGCGGCAACGGCGGCACGGTGCGCATCAACAAGATGGAAGCCATGCTGGGCATCCCGGTCATCCCCATCTCCGCCGCCAAGAACGAGGGCGTGGACGAGCTGGTAGACCACGCCGTCCATGTGGCAAAGTATCAGGAACGCCCCGGGCGGATGGATTTTTGCAGTGAGGACGACCACGGCGGCGCGGTGCACCGCTGCATCCACGGCATCCAGCACCTCATCGAGGATCACGCCAAGGCGGCGGGCATCCCGGTGCGGTTTGCCGCCACCAAGCTGGTGGAGGGTGACCCCCGCATTGAGGAAGCCCTGAAGCTGGACCAAAACGAAAAAGAAATGATCGAGCATATCATCGTGCAGATGGAGCAGGAGCGCGGGCTGGACCGCGCCGCCGCCATTGCGGATATGCGCTTCTCCTTCATTCAGGAGCTGGTGGCGCAGACGGTGGTCAAGCCCCACGAGAGCAAGGAGCAGCTGCGCTCCAACCGTATCGACAAGTTCCTTACCGGCAAGTACACCGCCATCCCGGCGTTTATCGCCATCATGGGTCTGGTGTTCTTCCTCACCTTCAATGTCATCGGCCTGTTCTTCCAGAACCTCATGGAGATGGGCATCGACGCCCTGACCGGCGTTGTGGACACCGCCCTGACCAACTGGAACGTCAATGCGGCGGTGCACTCGCTGGTCATCGACGGCATCTTTACCGGCGTGGGCAGCGTGCTGAGCTTTCTGCCCATCATCGTGGTGCTGTTCTTCTTCCTCTCCATGCTGGAGGATACCGGCTACATGGCGCGTGTCGCCTTTGTGATGGATAAGCTGCTGCGCCGCATCGGCCTGTCCGGCCGCAGCATCGTGCCCATGCTCATCGGCTTTGGCTGCACCGTGCCCGGCGTGATGGCAAGCCGCACCCTGCCCTCGGAGCGCGACCGCAAAATGACTATCCTGCTCACCCCGTTCATGAGCTGCTCCGCAAAGCTGCCCATCTACAGCCTGTTTGCGGCGGCGTTCTTCCCCAAGTACGCGGGGCTTGTGATGGTGCTGCTGTACTTCACCGGCATTCTGGTGGGCGTGCTGGCGGCGCTGCTGCTCAAGAGCACCGTGTTCAAGGGCGAGGCCGTGCCCTTTGTCATGGAGCTGCCCAACTACCGCCTGCCCGGCCTGAAAAACGTGGCGCAGCTGCTGTGGGAAAAGGCGCGGGACTTCTTACAGAAGGCCTTTACGGTCATCTTTGCCGCCACCATCGTCATCTGGTTCCTGCAGAACTTTGATTTGCAGCTGCGGCTGACCGCCGACCCGCAGGCCAGCATTCTGGCGCGCATCGCGGGCGATATTGCCCCGCTGTTTGCCCCGCTGGGCTTTGCGGACTGGCGCATCTCCACCGCCCTCATCACCGGCTTTATGGCCAAGGAGAGCGTGGTGTCCTCGCTGCTCATCCTCTTCGGCTCTACGGCTGCCCTGACCACAGCCCTTACCCCGGCGCAGGCCGCACCCCTGCTGGTGTTCTGCCTGCTGTACACCCCCTGCATCGCGGCGGTGGCGTCGGTCAAGCGGGAGCTTGGCGGCAAGTGGGCTACCATCATGGTGGTCAACCAGTGCGCCGTGGCATGGCTGTGCGCCCTGCTGGTGCGCCTGGTCGTCGTGGCGGTGTTCTGAAATACTAGTTCGATTTTTGGGTCCTGAAAAGCCGTAGGCTTTTCAGGACCCTTTTTTCTCTTGACATCTCCCTTCATCTGTACTATAATACTTCAAAAATGAACTGTCTATATAAGAACAAAAGGAGCGCCGCATGAACCCTACCATAGAGATCAGCTTCAAGACTGCGCAGGCGTACAACGCCATGTGCAAGCCGCTGTGTCAGGAACTCAAGCTGCCCCAGACCGCCTTTGATATCCTGATGTTTTTAGCCAACAACCCGGACTGTACCACCGCCCGGGATATCGTGGAGATCCGCAAGATCAAAGCAAACCTTGTGTCGGTAAACGTGGATCGTCTGGTGCAGGAGGGGTATCTGGAGCGCCGCGCCGTGGCGGGCGACCGCCGCAAGACCCAGCTGCTGTGCACCGAAAAGGCGCAGCCGGTCATCGCACGGGGGCGCGAGGTGCAGGAGCGCTTTTTTGCCCGCCTGCTGGACAACACGGACGCTCCCACCCGGGAGACGTTTTTCCGCACCATGGAGGTCATCGGGAAAAATCTGGACGAGATCTTAAAGGAGAATGGATAAAATGCACTTGCTGTTTACGGTGCTTGTCACCTTTTTTGCCGGCATGGGTGCCGGCCTTGGCACCGGCTTTGCCGGTATGAGCGCGGCGGCGGTCATCAGCCCCATGCTGATCACCTTTCTGCACATGGACCCCTACATGGCGGTGGGTATTGCCCTTTCCTCGGATGTGCTGGCCAGCGCGGTGTCTGCCTATACCTACCATAAAAACAAGAATCTGGACATCAAAAACGGCCTGATCATGATGGCAAGCGTGCTTACCTTTACGGTGGTGGGCAGCTGGGTGGCCAGCAAGGTGCCCTCGGCCACTATGGGCGGCTTCTCGGTGTTCATGACCTTCTTGTTGGGTGTCAAGTTCATCCTGCGCCCGGTGATGACCACCAAGGAAGCCATGCAGGGGGTCAGCGCACAAAAACGTGCGGTGCAGTCGGTGGTGTGCGGCGTGCTCATCGGCTTCATCTGCGGCTTTATCGGCGCGGGCGGCGGCATGATGATGCTGCTTATCCTCACCAGCGTGCTGGGGTACGAGCTGAAAACCGCCGTGGGCACCAGCGTGTTCATCATGACCTTTACCGCCCTGACCGGTGCGGTGTCCCACTTTATGATCGGCGGCACGCCCGATTGGCTGGTATGGGCGCTGTGCGTGGTGTTCACCCTGCTGTGGGCGCGCATTGCCGCCGTGTTTGCCAACAAGGCTGCCCCCAAGACCCTGAATCGCGCCACCGGCGTAGTGCTGGTGGTGCTTGGCGTGGTCATTATGGGCTTCAACCTCTTGACCTGAAAAACGATTTAAATGCGCGCCGCGCTGCTCTGCGCATCAATAGAGGAAAAACAATTTTAAATTTGAGAACCGGGAAAATCTGCGGATTTTCCCGGTTCATTTTTCACAGAAGGGAATGCAGTTCTCCTTTACGGCCTTTCCCGTGAAAATGCAATGCCGGGCGGTCCGCAGACCGCCCGGCATTGCTCTATTAAAAATAATAATTCCGCTGTGTGTGCGCAAAGCGAAGCGGAGCGCATTCCAAACCGTCAGCGCTTACTTGCTCTCTACCTTTTCCTCGATGGTGGAGTGGTCGATGACCCAGTCGGCAGCCTTGCGGATGCCCTCGTTGCGGCGCAGGGCGGCAACGTCGGTGCTGGCCTTGATCTCCTCCACCGTCTTTTTGGTCTTTTCGGCGCGCTCAGCCAGCTGCTTGTCGATCTCCTCATCGGTGGGCAGCAGGTTCTCCTGCTGTGCGATCTGCAGCAGTGCCATGCGGGCGCGGGTGTTCTTTTCTGCGGCGGCACGCACCTTGGCAGTAAAGCTCTCGCGGGTCTCATGGATCTGGCTCAGGTAGGTGTTCAGGCTCATGCGCTGCATCTGCAGCTGCTGCTGGATGACCTGCATCTGCTGCTGGTAGGCGTTTTCCACCAGAATGCTGGGGATCTCGCCCTCTGCAGCATCCGCTAGCTGACCAAGGATCATGTCCTTGGCGTGGTTCAGCGCACCGCCGTGGCGGCCGTCAAACAACTGCTGCTTCACGAAGGCGCGGTACTCCTCCATGGTCTCCTTGCCCATCTTCTTGGCAAAGTCGCTGTTCAGGGCGGGCAGCTGACGCACGCACACGTCATGCAGCTTGATCTTGAACACGACAGGCTTGCCCGCCAGCTCCTTGTTGGGGTAGTTCTGGGGGAAGGTGACGTTGATCTCGAACTCGTCCCCTGCCTTGTGGCCCAGAATGCCGTCCTCGAAACCGGGGATCATGCGGCCGCTGCCCAGCTGCACGGACTGATCCTTTGCCGTGCCGCCCTTAAAGGCCACACCGTCCAAAAGACCCTCAAAGTCCATGTGCACCACATTGCCCTTTACAGCGGGGCCCTTGTGGGGCACCAGCTCTGCGGCGTAGTTGCGGCGGCGCTCCAGCACCGTGTCGATCTCCTTGTCGGTCACCTCCGGGGTGACGCACTGGGAGGTAAAGCCGGTGGTCTTGGTCAGCTTCAGCTCGGGCTGCAGCGCCACGGTGGCGGTAGCCACAAAGCCCTCATCCTTTTTCACACTTACCAGATCATAGCTGGGATCATCCACCGGCGCAAAGCCGTGTTCCTTTAAAGCAGCCTCGTACAAAGCAGGCACATCCTGATCCATCAGGTCGTTGATGGCATCGTACCAGAAGGTGTGCTCGCCGCGGTCAGCTTCGATCTGTGCGCGGTCGGCCTCGCCCTTCTGGAAGCCCTTGATGGTGTAAGTGGCGCGGGTGCGCTCATAGACCGCGTTGGAGGCGGCCTCCAGTTCCTCAGCCGTAGCGCTGAAGGTCATTTTGCAGACACTCTTTTCAGGAGTTTCCACGCTTACCAGTTTCATAGGATCTACCCTCCGTGTTGTTCCCTTGGCGGCGGGGCGGCGCTGCCAAGGCAGCAGCCGGAACGCCATTTTGGGGACATTTTCAAACATTAGTAAAGTTATTATAGCACAAGTGCAGCAAAAGCGGTATAATAAACTTGATAAAAATGTGCCGTTTTGGCAATTTTTGTCCATTCAAACAGGAAAAAAGCGCGTTTTGCGGCAGCAGCTGCCGCGCAAAAGTGGGAAAACCCTCAGGAAAGGAAGGCTGTCCCCTATGCGATTATTTGATGTTTTGGGCCCGGTGATGATCGGACCCTCCTCCAGCCACACCGCCGGTGCGGCAAAGATCGGTTATACCGCACAAAAGCTTCTGGGCGAGGTTCCGGCGCAGGCAGACATCGGCCTGTACGGCAGCTTTGCCACCACCGGCAAGGGCCACGGCACCGACCGCGCACTGGTGGCGGGGCTGCTGGGTCTGCGCCCGGACGACCCCCGCCTGCCGGATAGCTTTGCGCTGGCTGCGCAGCAGGGAATGCAGTTCAGCATCCACCCGGTAGAGCTGCGCTCTGCCCACCCCAACACCGCCGTGCTCACCCTGACCAGCCGCACCGGGCGGCAGCTTTCGCTCAAGGCGGCGTCGGTGGGCGGCGGACGCATCCGTGTCACAGAAATTGACGGCGTACCGGCGGATTTTGGCGGGGACAGCAACACCCTCATCATCCACAACGAGGACACCCCCGGCTGCATTGCCGAGGTGACCATGGCGCTGGCACTGCGGCGCATCAATATTGCGTCCATGCAGGTATTCCGCGCCGCTGCGGGCGGCTATGCGGTGATGGTGCTGGAGTGCGACTCCCACATCCCCCACGCGCTGGAGCGGCAGCTGGCGGTAATGCCGGGTCTGCTGAAGGTGACCTGCCTGAACGTGGACGAGCCGGAAGAAACGGAGGAATGAGCCATGGCATTTTTGTCCTGTGAAGAGATGCTGGCCGCTGCCCGCAGCCAGAAGATCACGCTGGCAGAAGCGGTGCTGCGCAGCGATTTGGAGGAGAGCCGCCTGACCGAGGCACACAGCCGCGCCGCCATGCGGCACCTGTGGCAGGTGATGCAGGCCACCAGTCAGGAATACGACCCCGCGCAGCGCAGCCGCAGCGGCCTTTCCGGCGGCGATGCCGCCAAGGTAGAGCAGGCGTGGCAGCAGGGACGCCTGCTGGGCGATGACTATCTGGCCGCAGTAACAGCGGAAGCCCTGAAGACCGCCGAGTGCAACGCCTGCATGAAGCGCATCGTAGCCGCGCCCACGGCGGGCAGCTGCGGGGTGCTGCCGGCGGTGCTGCTGCCGCTGGCGCGCGCCGGACAGGCAGACGAGGACACCGTCTGCGATGCACTGTATGTTGCGGCGGGCTTCGGGCAGGTCATCGCTGCCCGCGCCACGCTGGCGGGCGCAGAGGGCGGCTGTCAGGCCGAGGTGGGCGCTGCCAGCGCCATGGCTGCCGCCGCCCTGTGTAACCTGAAGGGCGGCACCCCGGAGCAGTGCGCTGCCGCCGCCGCCATGGCACTGGGCAACCTGCTGGGGCTGGTCTGCGACCCCGTGGCCGGTCTGGTGGAGGTGCCCTGCATCAAGCGCAACGTGGTGGGCGCGGTGAATGCGGTCTCCTGCGCCAACATGGCGCTGGCTGGGGTGGACTACGCCATCCCCTGCGATGAGGTCATCGATGCCATGGGCCGCGTGGGCAGCCTGCTCTCCCCCGACCTGCGCGAGACTGGTCAGGGCGGTCTTGCCGCCACCCCCACCGGCGTAAAGATTGCCCGCCAGCTGGCGCAGGAGGGCTGAGCACCACGCCCGCTCTCCCCCGCCCGGCGGGCGAAAAACGGCTGTAAATGCCGCTTTTGCGCCGGGACGGCAGAAGGTTTACAGAAAAAACGCAGTAAAATCAAAGAAAAGACGTTCTTTTTTGGAAAATATAAAAATATTTTAAAAAAGCTGTTGACAAACCCCGCACTTCGTGATAAAATACATCATGTTCCGAACGGAACGTATGCGTTGGTAGCTCAGCTGGATAGAGTGACTGACTACGAATCAGTAGGCCGGGGGTTCGAGTCCCTTCCATCGCACCAGAAAATGCCGTGAAATCGAAAGATTTCATGGCTTTTTTGTTTTGTAAGCCATGGCTGCACGGTTTCTGCACGGTTTTTGCACGGTCGGTGTTTTCCATGTCCGATTATGTAGGGCGCTGTATTGCTTTGCAATCAGTGCCCTTTTTTGCATCAGGTGAGCAGTGCTAAGCGGAGTTTTGCCTTCATTTCCGGGTCGGCATCCTTCAGCAATTCCAAAAGAGCCGTCATGGAGATGGTAGGTTCGCCTGCGGCGGGTACAGCCTGCGGGCTGGAGGTGTCGGGCTTGGCATAGAAGCCGCTTTCAAACTTCTTGCCCAGCTCTACACGGGAGGACTGCTGGATATGGGCGTAGGTGTTCACCAGCATATCCGCACTGGCGTGACCAGTGGTCCCCTGCACCGCCTTGATGTCGCCGCCGGAGATCATTAACTGGTAGGTGGCACTGGAATGGCGCAGACCGTGGAACACGATGCGAGGAAACTCCGGGTGTGTGTCCTGCCATTTCAGGAACTTCTTGCGGATGAGCACCGGCTCTACCGCCAGACCGTTGGGGAGCCGCAGCAGCATCCCGCTGTTGCGGTATCGTTCCGGGTCGAGGGTTTCTTCCCGTTTCAGCCGTTCCAGCCACTGCTTCAGCTCCTCCCGCAAGGCAGCGGTCATAAAGATGGTGCGGCAGGAGGCTTCCGTCTTTGTGTCCTTCAGGATAAGGGAGGTCTTGCTGCCCTCCAGCTTGTCCGGGAAGATGCGGAGGATGCAGCCCTTGTCCACCTGCGCCAGCGTGTCCTTCTGCACCCGCTGCATGGAACGGTTGACGGTGAAGGTGCCCATGCCGTTGGCAGCATCAAAGTCGATGTCCTCCGGGGTCAGACCTGCCACCTCCCCTTCCCGCAGCGCACCCACCAGCGTCAGGTGCACCGCCAGATGCAGGATGGGGTCCTCCATGCTGTCCAGCGCTGCCCGCATCTCCTCCACCTCCCAGATGCTGCGCTCTTGGGTGGTCTTTTTGGGCGCTTCCACCGGGACGGGGCTTTTGATGAGGATGCCCCACTCCACCGCCAGCAGAAAGGAATTGTGCAGCAACTGGTGGACTTCATGGAGGGTGGTGCCGGAGAGGGTGCGCTTCTGCTGCTTGGGCGAGAGGTCTCGCCGCTTGCCGCCCACATACTGCCCGCAGGGGGTCTTGCTCAGGGTGTCGTACAGGGCTTCGATGTGGTAGGGCCGCAGCTTCTGCATCTGCATCTCCCCGATATAGGGGATGATGAGGTTCTGGATGAGCGCCAGATTGGACTGGTAGGTCTTGGGTGCCCACTTGTGCTTGCTGCACTGCTTGGGCAGCCAGTCCATCAGGAACTCTGCCACCGTCACGGCGGACGGGATCAGGAAATTGCCGGTCGCCAGCTCATGCTCGATCTGCTTCTGGCGTTTCACCGCCTCCTCCTTAGTGGGAAAGCTTTCCCATTTGTCGCAGCTCTTGCCGTGCTCGTCCTGATAGGTGTAGCGGACACTGTAAGAACTGCCGCGTTTCGTGATATATGCCATAGATTTGCCTCCTTATCAAGCTGCCCGGTAGAGCCACGCATCGAAGCTGTCTTTCGGGATGCGGATGCTTCCGCCTGCCCGCAGGACACGGAATTCGGTGGTGCTGTTGCACAGGTTGTAGGCGGCGCGCTGGCTGATGGCCAGCATCTGTGCGACCTCCTTTACCGTGTACACCAGCTTAGTGGTCTCAGGGCTGTTGGTCGGAGACTTGACGGCATTGGTTCGAGTGACCACCTCCATTGTAGCCGGATCAGAGTCCGACTGCAAGGACTTTTTCGTATAATCAAAAGATTTCACATTCTCGTACATTTTATTACACATAGGCAGTTCTCCTTACTTATCGTGGCGCATCGCAGATTCCTGCGTGCTGCGGTTCTCATAAAAACGAATGACCTCCGGCGGGATGCTGTCCAGCGTTTTCAGGGCGGCTTCGTAGTCCTGCCGCAGCTTGGCATCCTCCAGACGCTTCAAGACGCTCCCTTCCTTCGCTTTGTCCAGCGAGGCAGAGAGCGTCTTGTTCTTCTCTTTTAACTTTTCGTTTTCGGCGGCGGTCTTGGTGAAGGCTACGTTATACTTTCGCAGCTGGTCCTTCATCCGTGCCACGTTGGGGATATAGCTGTCCAGCACCTTGCTGATCTCCGCCGCACGGCTCTTGCCGTTGAAGGGGGTGATACCCACCAGCAGGGCATCCAACTGCTCCTTCTGCTTGGTCAGCTGGGTCATCTCCTTGAAGATGCGGGGCGGGATGTGCTCTCGCCCGGTCTGGCTGGCGCTTTCGCCACGCTCCAGTTCCGGATACTGCTTGACCATGTGCTGCCAGAACTCGTCCTGCCACTTCACAAGGTTCTTGCGGTTGCCGATGATCTCTTTGGCGCTCAGCCGCCCGTCAGCGGTCAAGGGCACAAAACAGAGGTGCAGGTGGGGCGTTTTCTCATCCATGTGGACAACGGCAGAGAGAAAGGTATCCGGGTGCTGTCTGCCCTCCAAAAATTTCAGGGCGTACGCAAAGTACGCCTTGACTTCGCTGTGCGTCTTGCCTTTGAAAAACTCCGGGCTGGCGGTGACGAGTGCTTCCACCACTCGCACGCTGTCCTTGCGGACACGGCAGTGGGCGGCGGCTATCATGCGGTCGGCTTCTTCCCGGTACCTGCCCTGTGGCTGCACCAGATGGAGGTTGTAGCGGCTCCGGCTCGTGTCGATGTCCGGGTTGCTGGCGTACTGCTCCTTGGTGCGCTCGTTGTGGGCTTCGATGGGGCTGATTGCTGGCCCCTTATACTTTTTGAACCTTAAAATGCCGTATTGGGCTTTCATAGATCACGCTCCTTCTTGGGGTGTACAAAAAAATCTGTACGGACCTCAAATAACCCGTACGGTCTGTACGGTGTACGGAAATCTGAAATATAAACGATAACACGTTTTAATTTGCTTCAATTCGCCGTACAGGTGCGTACAAGTACAGACCGTACAGGTTGTACGAACTTCTTCCGTGAAAAAATGCACTTTTTACGGGCAGGGGTGGACAAGCGGCTCGATGCCCATGAAAAGTAGTATCAAATGATAGACAAGAGGAAAAAGTATGTTAGAATGATAAAAACGGTTTCTTTGGAACGTTGCAGAGGTGCAGAATATGGAATTGAATCATAGCGGAATGATTTATTTCGCCTTAAAAGAAGAATCTAATCAAGTGGTACACATCTCTGAGATGGTGGAAAAAGATAGAGGAAAGGCGTGTGAGTGCATTTGTCTCTGTTGCGGTCACCCTTTGGTTGCTAAATTGGGGCGCGGAAAAAAGACTGCACACTTTGCACATTTGGCAGAAGAAGGAAGAACAACGTGTTCGGCAGATGAAGCAAATGAAAGCGGACTTCATAAAATAGCAAAAGAAATCGTTTGCAAGAGCGAATATATTTGGCTGCCCCCAGTGACGATATCGGAACAAAATGATCCTGATCGCAATGTGGAGGACTATAAACAGCAAGAGCCATTATTGTTGGGAGAAAAGTTTAAGCTTCACTATCAAAATGCTAAAACAGAAGTGCCGTTTGATGGATTCAAGCCGGATGTTTGCATTTTTCGAGAGCGAAAAAATATCCTTATTGAGATTGCCGTAACGCACTATGTTGATGCGGAAAAATATAGCAAGATAAAAATGGCGCAGATGCCAACAGTAGAAATCAATATTGCTGATTTTATAAAAGACTATAAAGAGGAAGAAACAGACTCGATAAATGATTTTGAGAAAAAACTGAGGAACAATCTGGTAGAAAACGTTGAAAACAAAACATGGATCTACCACCCGAGCGAAAATGAGGGAATCAAAAAACTCTGTGAGCGAAACCGAGAACTTGAAATAGAATATCAACAAAATCGCATAAAGATACTAAAGGAGCAGGAAGAACGGAAAAAGCGGGAGGAACAGCAGGAGAGTTGGATACAAGAACAGCAAAGGCTCCGGGAGCAGATCGATGTTGAAGTAGAACGGCTTCACACGGATGAACCGTATTATTTGAGCTGCAAGGCTAAAACCAAAGGGGCGGATACTGCCGTTCTGAATTGCATCAATCGTCTGGGAATCTACAATCTGAGGTTTAAGACAACAGATGAGATACCTTTCTTTTTGAATATCCCAGTCTTTGGAGAGGTCGTGTTTAATTGTGACCGGAGAATCTGGCAAACGATTTTATTTGAAAAAGTGTTCTATCAATGGCAATATGACGATGTGAATAGTGCGAGAATATATTGCTATTTTGCGGGCTGTCGGGAAGGACTGTTGAACCCAAAGTTTGTCTATATTTGGAAAAAGAAGGGAAAGGTCAAATTTTCACCCGAGGAAGATCTTCTCCGCTGTGCGATTGAAGAATATCTGGTGCATTTGTCAGCATTAGGCTTTATTGATATTCGGTATTATTTTTACCCATATTCTGGATTGAATCACAGAATAATGCACAGGTCGTTAAAGCCGCTGAGAAGAAACTATGCGACCTTCTTAGAAGGATTGTTGATGAGATTTCCAGACACAAATAGTCCTTTTCAATATATACAGGAAAAATGGATTAGTTTAGGAAAAGAAATTGAGTTCATTCAAAACCTCGATACTCTGTAAACTCAAAATTTCTCCTTTGCTCAAAGGCTTTGGCACGGATCGTTTTGATCCCTGCCACGTTCGAGGTCACCGGTGTTCCCCAAATGGGAACTTCGGTGAAGCCGGTCTCCCTTGCTGCCTCCCGACAGGAAATCTTTTTGGACTTTGTGTCGGCCCCATGCAGGGCGCTCGCTCCCCCGATGGGAGGTCTTGGCGGTCTGGGCAGTTCGGACGGTCATTCTGTTGTCAAGGTCCTGTTATGAAAGATATTTCAGAGGGCTTTCGCGGGAAGCCCTTAATATGTTCGCTGCGGGGGAGTTAATATGTTTTCTTTCTGTCTATAGGATAGCACCTCTATGGCCGCTGTGCCGTATATCCATAATGTCGGAAAACAGGTGCAGAAACTGCAAAATTCCACGCTTATGGACAGGAACCGCCGGAAGTGGTATACTGTGCAAAAAACATCGGAGGTGCGACCATGAACATCAAGCTGACACTGGGAGAACGGCTCAAAGACCTGCGTGTGGAGCGGAATCTGAAGTTGGAAACGCTGGCAGAGCAGACGGGTCTGTCCAAATCGGCACTGTCGAAATATGAGAGCGACGATGTGACCGACCTCAGCATTTATGCGGTGACAACGCTGGCTGAGTTCTATGGCGTGACCACCGACTACCTGCTGGGTGTGACGGAAAACAAAAAACGCCCAGATGCAGTCCTTTCGGACTTGCATCTGAGCGATGGCGCAGTGGACGTATTAAGGAATGGAAAATTCAATCATCGGCTGCTGTGCGAACTGATCGTGCATGAGAATTTCCGGCGGTTCATGACCGATCTGGAAATCTATGTGGATGGATATGTCAGCGCAAACATTCAAAACCTCAATGCTGGTCTGGAAGCGACCCGGCAAATGCTGAAAAAGAAGTATGCAGCAGATGAAAATGATCTGTACATGAGCACCTTGAAGCTGGGGCAGATCGATGAAGATGAGTACTTTGGCCGGGTCTTGTATGACGAGTTGGTGGCTATCCTGAAGAACATCAAGACGGAACACCGCAAGGACAAGACCACTTCGGATGGTGCAATGATCGACAACCTGATGAAGGAACTGGAGGATGCACAGAAACTTGAAGGGTCTGCGGATGAAAAGAAGATCCGAACGGCATTGAAGGCGATCGGCATCAACTACGATAAGCTGACAGAAGATGAAAGAAAGCTGATAAAGAAGATTCTTTATAAAACGGCAATGCTGAAACCGGGGACACTTGCAGGCAACCGGGGCAAGCACAGACGCTGATCATTTGCCCTGCGCCTTATAGGGGAAACGCTGCTGCGGCAGGACGGGAGAACGTACACCATTGGTTCCTCTGCAAGCCTGCGCTGGGCGGGCGGAGACCGTCAATAGCAACGCCCATCCGCGCATCCTTCTGCCACAGAACAGGTGCTTGCCGGAGCCTTTCGCAGCCCCTTTTCCGCGTCAGCCGGAACCAAGGTGTAACACACTAGACTTTGCAGGCAAAGTCGTGTGCCAAAGGGGTACTGCCTCTCGCCTGTCGGCTCGGTCAGGTGCTTCAAAATGCGCTGCATTTTGAGGTCGCCACTGGCGACCCGCACCCCTTTGGAAACCCAAGAGAAACGCCCATCAACTGCGCTGCTCATACTCGGCCAGTGCGCTGATCCGCTGGCCCATGGCCGTGACAAGAGGAACGACAAGCGAATTCCCTGTATGGAAGTAATGTGATGCTTAAAAAATGTCTTGCGGCATCTGCAAAAAAGCGATATAATGAAAAAAATACAGTGTTTAAAAAATTTAGGAGAACATGAGATAATAATCGGCTCTATCAAAAGGTACCAAGTGATTCGAAATGGAGGAAGTGTAAAATGAGTCATCAAACAGAAGCTTTTGAAGGCAAGCTGGCTGTGGTCGGTTTGGGCTATGTGGGCTTGCCGCTGGCAGTTGCCTTTTCGGAGATCATGGATGTGATCGGATATGATGTTGATGCACAGAAAATTGCACGTTACTGCAAGGGCGAGGACGTGACAACAGAAGTTGGTGATGCAGCTGTTGCGGCCAGCTCTGTTCATTTTACAGCAAAGGAAGCGGAGCTCCGGCAGGCGGATTTCGTCATTGTGGCAGTTCCGACGCCGATCCACCCGGACAATACCCCAGATCTGACCCCGGTCATTTCGGCCAGCCGTACGGTGGGGCGTAACCTGAAGCTGGGCGCAACGGTGGTCTATGAGAGCACGGTCTACCCCGGCGTGACAGAGGAACTCTGTCTGCCGGTCCTGGAGCAAGAAAGTGGACTGAAGGGCGGCACAGACTTCAAGATCGGATATTCGCCGGAACGCATCAATCCGAGCGACAAAGTCCATACGCTGCGCACCATCCAAAAAATCGTTTCGGGCATGGACGCGGAAACACTGACAAAGGTAAAGAACGTCTACGACAGGATCATTGACGCCGGTACCTTCCCGGTCTCCTCCATCAAAACTGCTGAAGCGATCAAGCTGGTAGAAAACAGCCAGCGGGATATCAATATAGCATTCATGAACGAGGCGGCGGAGGTCTTTGAAAAAATTGGAATCGATACCAACGAAGTTGTGGACGGCATGAACACCAAGTGGAATGCACTGGGTTTTCGCCCGGGGCTGGTGGGCGGCCACTGCATCGGGGTGGATCCCTATTACTTTATTTACAAGGCGCATCAGGTGGGCTATGAAAGTCAGATCGTGGCAGCCGGCCGCAGAATGAACGATTCCATGGGGCGCTTCGTGGCAGAGATGGCGGTAAAAAAGATGGTGCAGGCCGGGCTTGCACCGGCGCAGGCCCGTGTGGTGATCCTTGGGTTCACCTTTAAGGAAAACTGCCCGGATGTCCGTAATACCCGGGTGGCCGACATTGTACATACTTTGGAAGAGTACGGCATCTGCCCTGTTGTAGTGGATCCCTGTGCAGACAAGGCGCTGGTACAGAAGGAATATGGCGTTGCGCTGACCGATTTGGAGCAGGTGGAAAACGCCGACTGCATTCTGCACGCGGTGGCGCACCGGCAGTTCCGTGAAATGGGATTGCCCGGACTGATGGCACTGTTCCGCCCGGATGGCGGGGCAAAGCGTGTGCTGCTGGATGTAAAAGGCGAATGGCCGGTGTCGCAGTTGAAGGAGCTTGAAATTACATGGTGGAGAATGTGACGAAACGCAGGCGGGTCCGCAGCCTGGCGCTGCTGGGCGTTCTGCTGGGTCTGTGCATTGCGGCTGCAGTGGTCTGGCTGCTGTACTACCACAATCGCACCTATCTTTCGGATGCCGTAGCGAATGTGGACGGCACCATCGAGACGGGAAGTAATGCGGTGGAGCTGGCGCTGAAGGGTCTGAGCGAGAGTGCTCCGGCTGATATCATTCAGGGCGCTCCGGGTGAAACCACCCGCGTGGGTCTTGTGTTCGTGGGTCTGACGGAGGAAGCGGACACGAACCATGCTGTTCTGGAGCTGATAAAGCAGAATGGACTGAAGGCTAGCTTTGCCCTTTCAGCTGCCGAGGCACTGGATAATGAGGACTTTCTTACGGATATGCTGGCGGAGGGGAACGACCTGCTGAGCAATGGCGCGGCGGGCGAAAGCAACCTGCATACCAGGACCACGCAGGAAATGGTGAGCACCATGCTTAAATCCCGCGAGGCTATTGCCACAGCGGCGAACGAGAGCGTTCCGCTGCTGTATTGCAGCAGTACCGCATTGACCGGCGATGTGCTGCGGGCGGCGTCTGTCAGTGGCTATGAAGCGGTGGTGCAGGCGGCAGACAGCCATGTGCTGAGCGAGAGCAGCTTTGAAGCTGCCGCCGATGCGGAGAGCTTTGTGGCCGGATTGCAGGGCGATGCCGTTGTGGTGGTCAACCTGCGAGGCGTAGCGGAAGAAATACAGAACGAAGACGCTGTCACCGCTGAAAAGCCTGCCATCGACAAGCAGCCGGAGCTGGACGATACCAAGCAGCCGGAAGACGAAAAAGCAGATATTCTGACACAGGTGAACTGGCTGGTGCAGGCACTGAAAGCGCAGGATATGAAAACGGAATATGTAAGCCGTTTTAGCCGCGTAAAGGGGCTGGATGTGCTGCGGAGCGAAGCGGAGGCAGCGGATGCCGAGATGGCTCCGATTTACCGCAGCTGTCTGACAAATCAAAAGCAGGCAGGTGTGGCGATCAGAACACTGCCGTCTGCGGACGGCATGGATGCTGCACTGGAAATTCTGACGCAGCAGAATATAACTGCGACCTATTTCGCCACAGCGGAAGAAGCCGCTGCGCGCAGCGAGGAGCTTGCAAGGCTGGAAGCGGCAGGGTGCAGCGTTGGTCTGTATCTGCCTGCAGAGCAGCTGAAGGGCCTTTCCCGCACGGCAGTATTCGATAAGCTGTACGATGCACTTTGCACATTTGAAAGTGCTTCCGGACTGGTGCTTGCCGATGCGCAGACCGATGCAGAGGCTCTGACTTCGCTCCGGGTTGCGGCGCGTCTGCTGAACACAAAGATCGTGATGCCGGAAAATCCGGAGCAAATGCAGGCAGGCTCGTTGTATCTGTTGGACACACTGGACACAGAGCACCTTTCCGCCCTGAAGCAGCAGGCAGAGCAGGCCGGACTGCAACTGACAGATCTGGCAACAGTGATCCAAAAATCCGGTACGCTGCCCACACTGACCCCGCAGGAGCTCAGCGCCCTGCGCAAACAGAATGACCACAAGCTGGCAACAGTAGAGAATATGGTTTACACAAGTGAGCGTTCGGAGGGATTTTCGCAGTACGGAATGGGTGGAAAAGCTGCAGCGGTCAGCACGATCGCTAAAGTAAAAGATCCAGATGCCAAAGGAATGTTCTTTCTGACGCTGAATGAACTTATGAACTGCCCAGATGCGGTAGAGAAAACACTAAAAGAAGGAAATAGAATTGGCATTGCATATAAACCATCAGATGACTATCCACAGACGTTTGACGCAATGATGAATTACTTGAATGCATGGGAGAAATATGCGAAATGGCGATATAATTCGGAATCAGATGTTGTTTTGATGCCGAGCGAAACTGCGTCGGATGCGGTCAGTGAAGCAATCAGCGCAAGCGGGTGCAAGCTGGTCAAAATCGTGTTGGGCAAGGTTTTGAATGGCGTTGTAACAGTTCCTGAAACGACAGCAGTCCCTCTGAACTATTTCGATGATGTTACTTTTATAGGCGATAGTTTGACGCTTGGAATGGAATCCTATAAAACTGGTTTGCCCAATGCGAAGTTCTGTGCATATAAGGGCATCGGCCCCAATGCCATTGCAACCGATATGACTTGTATGCGGGAAGATGGCACATCGGAGAAACCGCTGGAAAAGCTTGCGGCACAAAATCCGAAAGCGGTCTATATTTTGCTTGGCACCAATGTATTAGGTTCAGACGGCGATTATAACGGCTTTCTTGCATATTATCGTCTTATGCTGGATGCGGTTGCGCAGGCGGTGCCTGGGGCAACGATTTACATTCAATCTATTACGCCTGTGCAGCTTTCTGCCTCTGTGGAGCATCCTGGATTGAATCAGACAAGATTGAAACAAGTTAATCAGGAATTGGCTTTAATTGCACAAGAAAAAAATTGCTACTATCTGGATTTGTGGGATGTGCTGGCAGATGAAAATGGAAATCTAAAAGCAGAAATCGCACAGGAAGATGGATATCACCTCAAGCCTGCTGGATATACTCTGTGGGTCGATTATCTCCGAACACATACGGTCGGATGATATTGGATTTTTTGATAAGGAGAAAAGCGTGAGTTTTTTTCGAAAAAAGGCAGAAAAACATACCGCGGATAAAAAGAAAAACGTGACGCTGGAAACATTTGACGGGGACATTCTGCTCAGTGAGCGGCTAGACCGGCGTATCCTGCCGGACGTACCGGATCCCACCGGACAGCGTACGTCCTTTGACCGACGCGGTGTTGTGGACGATCCAAACGATGTGGATGCGGTGATGAAAAAGCGCAAGTCCGGCATCCGGTATAAGTCAAAGTTTCCGGTCACAGTAGATTTCAGAGATCAGGACGGCAAGGCACACACGCTGAAGGGCGAGAGCCGCGATATCTCCGAAACGGGTATTCTTGTCCGGCTGGAAAAAGAGGATGCAGAGCAGCTGAAGGAAGCTTCAGAAACAGAGCTGCGGTTCGATATCCCGCCCGGAAGTATGCCGGAAGGCCACGAGATGTCGATCCATACGGCAGCTTCCTGTGTGCGCGTTTTTGAGCGGGATGGCGAGACCTGCGCCGGTTTTGAATTTGCTGAGGACCTGGGTACATATATGCACCGCCATAAGGATCGCTATCTGTATGTGAGCAGTGTGATCCTGCTGCTGTTCATCAGCATGATGGTAGTGCTGATGCGCAGCGAGAGCGTGATCTACTTCAAGTACAATGCCGTCATGTACTCTTACAGCATCATTGCGGCTATGTTCCTGCTTACCCGGTATGCCTTCGGTGCACTGTACCGCCCGGTAAAGATCGACCCGGCGTTCAAGCCCAGCGTGACTATTATTATCCCCTGCTTCAACGAGGAAACATGGATCAGCCGCACGATCATCTCCTGTATGAACCAAAGCTATCCGCCGGATAAGCTGGAGGTGATCGTGGTGGATGACTGCTCCACTGACCGCTCGGTGGAGGTGATCAAGGATACCATTGAAAAAATAGCCTCTGCCGAGGGAGAACGCACGGATATCCGAAACCGGCTGTCCTATATCGTGCAGGAGCAGAACGCTGGCAAGCGTGCGGCATTGTGCCGCGGCGTGGATGTGGCAAAGGGCGAGTTTGTGATTTTTGTGGATTCAGACAGCTTTCTGGATCCCTATGCGGTGGTGAATCTGGTGCAGCCGTTCAAGGACCCGAAGATGGGTGGCGTGGCCGGGCGCACCGATGTGGCCAACACCTATACCAACAGCCTGACCAAGATGCAGTCTGTCCGTTATTATATCGCATTCCGCGTTATGAAGGCGTCCGAGGCACTGTTTGATACGGTCACCTGCCTTTCTGGTCCTCTCTCCTGCTACCGGAAGTCCATCGTCAAGGAGCATGAGGAAGCGTGGCTGAACCAGAAATTTCTGGGACATAAGGCCACATTCGGCGATGACCGCGCCATGACGAATTTTGTGCTGAGCCATCACCGCACCTATTATCAGGATACGGCGGTCTGCTCTACCATCGTGCCCAACAAGCAGAAGGTTTTTCTCAAGCAGCAGATGCGATGGAAGCGCTCATGGTTGCGGGAATCCCTGATGGCAGGTGCGTTCATGTGGCGCAAGGAGCCGTTTGCTGCACTGAATTTCTACATCGGCCTGCTGGTGCCCATTCTTGCACCCATTGTGGTGGCATACAATCTGTTTTATGTGCCGTTCACGCAGCACATTTTCCCTACAACCTTCCTTGTGGGTCTGCTTCTGATGTCGCTGATGATGAGCATTGCGCAGCTGTTTTTCCGCAAGAGCTCTACATGGTACTTCGGCTTTTTGTTCTGCCTGTACTACGAGGTGGTTTTGCTGTGGCAGATGCCGCTTGCATGGGTCACTTTCTGGAAGTCTACATGGGGAACGCGCATGACCCCAAGCGACGTGAAGGAAAAAGAAAAGCGTCAGCGGCACAAAAATGCTCCGGTGGATACAGCTGAGCCGGATGCCATAGAAAAAAACGAGGGAACGAGAGCCAAGGCGGACGCAGTCTCCGGTGAAAAGCACGCTGCGCCCAGCGCAGGAAAACACGCAGAGAACAAACGGGGAAAGCACGCAAATGTATAAAATAGAAACACGAAAAGACAAGATCAAGATCGTGCGAACCATATTGGAAGGGCTGGTGCTTCTGGCGGTGCTTTTTGCCGCCATCCGTGCGCTGAGCATCAGTAAGAGCTACGAGCCCTATGACCCTTCCAACCCGGCCATCGTCAGCGGAGCGGACAACGGCTTTATTGTCGTGTCCTACTTTGGCGTGGATCGTCAGGGCACGGATACCCTGATCTCGACAAAACAGCTGGATGAACAGCTCAAAGCTCTGCACGATCTGGGCTATGTTACGGTCAGCCAGCAGGACATCCTGAACTATTATCAGAACGGAACCGCTCTGCCGGATAAGGCGCTGTTCCTCATGTTTGAGGATGGCCGCCGGGATACGGCGCTGTTTGCCAGCAAGATCTTGGAAAAATACAACTTCAAGGCTACGATCCTGAGCTATGCCGATAAGTTTGCGGAAAAGGATCCGAAATTTCTCTCGGCAAAGGATCTAAAAAATCTGGAGAAAAACGGCTTCTGGGAGCTGGGCACCAACGGCTACCGACTTTCGTACATCAACAGCTATGACCGGTACGGCCGGTTTCTGGGACAGATGACCAGCGATGAATTTGTGCGGGTGAACCAGTACCTTGGCCGGGACTACAACCATTACCTGATGGACTATATCAGGGATAAGGATCGCATCCCTGTGGAGAGCCGCACTGCTATGGAGCACCGCATCACGCAGGACTACCGCTATATGGAGCAGATCTACACTGAACAGTTGGGCAGTGTGCCAAAGCTGTACTGCCTGATGCACTCCAATACGGGCCGCTTTGGCAACAATGCCAGCGTCAGCGCTGTGAATGCGGAAAACATCGAAGATCTGTTTGAGATGAACTTCAACCGGGATGGTTATTCCTGCAACAACAAGGGATCCTCTCTGTACGATCTTACCCGCATCCAGCCGCAGGCTTGCTGGAGCACAAACCACCTGTTGATGCGCTTGTGGGACGATCTGCCGGAGGGTCAGAAGAGCAGCATCCTCTTTGTAAAGGGCAGTCAGGCTCTTGCAGAGCAGGAAAGTGAAAACTGGCTGCTGAAAAGCGGTGCAGTGGAGTATAAAACGGGTCGTATCGTCCTGACCAGTCTGCCGCAGGGCGAAGGTGTTGTCACTTTGAAAAACGCCGACGCAGAGGATGTACAGGTATCTGTGGACTTACAAGGCAACAAAATTGGAACGCAGACGATTTATCTGCGGGCAAACGAGGAACGAAGCCGCTGCATCATGGTATCGCTGCAGAACGATCATCTGGTCGTCTCGGAAAAGGACGGCGGCTCACGCAGTGATCTGTTTGAACTGGATTTGCACGATCTTGTTCCCGCAGAGGAGCGGATCTCTGTGGAAGAGGATGACCGGGACGCACTGACCGCAGAATACACGATGCGTGGCCGATTTGCGGACAGTGCGGCAGACAGCCTTGTGTTTTATGCTGCCGCCCGCAAAGCCGGCCAGCAGCAGGCCGATACGGTGGCGCAGGGCGCTGAAGAATATGTGGCGGATATCCAGATCAACGAGCAGGGCGATACGAACCTTAAGATCCAGCTGCAGGGCGATACCCTGCGTGTGCTGGTGAATGGGGAAGATGTGACCGGCGCAGTGGATGTTTCGGTACAGGATGCAGGGGGGATTGCACTGGGCGCAAGCTGGGGCGGCTGGGGTTACAGTCAGCGCAATGTTGCGGACGACGTGTATGACGGTGTGTTCAAAAATCTGACCATCACCGCCGGGGATATAACTCTGTACGACAACTGTCTGCACGGCTGGGCAAAGGTACTGGATGTAATTCAGAATGCGTGGAACGCTACGCTGAACTGGTTTATTGAGAACTTGTAAGGAGAGGGTATGAACATTTTGGAAAGAGCGCTTGCAGCTTTGCTGTGTCTGCCATTTCTAACCGGATGCATGGGACATAAAACAGCGGAAGAGCCGGAAACAGTGGAACCGGATACCTGTACTGTGCAAGAGGTGGAGGCGCTGGTGCCGGAGAGCACACAGCTGACAATTTGGAGCACTTACTGGGACTGTGCCGGTGACATAGAGGTGCTGCAGGATGAAGCGGAAAAGGTGGACGAGATCAGCTTGTTTGCGGCATCGTTCCAGAATGGTGAGGTGACGATCCCGGAGCCGACCACCCGGATGCTGAAAAAGATCCGGCGCAGGGAGCAGACTAAAAATAAAACGGTCTACCTGTCCATCGTGAACGATGTGACGGAGAACGGCAAGACCACCCAGAAGGATACAGCTATCCTGCAAAAAGTTCTTGGCACGGACGAAGCCGCACAAAGCCATGCGGAGCAACTGGTTCGGCTGGCAAGTGAAAACGGGTTTGACGGCATTGAGATCGACTACGAAAAGATCCGTAAGGATCTGGATCTGTGGCAGGCGTTCCTGAAGTTTGAAGAAAAACTGCTGCTGCTGGCAGAGGATGCCGGGTTGAAGGTGCGGATCGTGCTGGAACCAAGCACGCCGGTGGAGCAGCTGGATTTCCCGGCAGGGGCAGAATATGTGGTGATGTGTTATAACCTTTACGGCAATGGCACCGTGCCGGGTCCCAAAGCCGATTTTGCATTCTTGCAACAGATATACGAAAAATTCCGTGTGTTGCCGAACATCTCTTATGCGCTGGCCAATGGCGGTTATATCTGGGAGAACGATGGAACAACGGCAACCCAGTGCCGCGCGGCAGAGGCAAAGGCGCTGGCAGAAAAAGCGGGTGTGACCCCAGAGCGAGATGAGAGCAGCGGGGCACTGTATTTTTCTTACACCGAGGGCCGAAAAAACGATACCGTTTGGTATGCGGATGAACAGACCCTTGCCCAGTGGGCAAGGTGCCTTGGAGAACTGACCGGCGAAAAGGTGTTCATTAGTCTGTGGCGGTTATAAAATTTACTACATGATATCCTGCGTTAGAGATGTAAGAAAGGCCTATTACAGGTCGATGGAGTAGGCCAAAGTACAAAGTATAAAAGCGTTAAGTAAAATTTTGCGCTGATTCTTACGCTGACTTTCCGGGATTTACGCTGAAAATACGCTGACTTGGCATGGTTTACGCTGAATTTACGCTGAAAAGAATGCGCGCCGCGCGATTAGCGGTTTTGCCGCGCGTTTTCTAAGGCTCAATCTTCCAGCCTGCCGTGGTCACACCCCAGCGACAGATAGTGCTCCATCTCCCCTCTCAGCACCATCTGTGCGTACTCCAAGGGCTTATTGTAGAGCATCCAGTCCAGCTCTGCCCGCTGTACCGGGGTGCCACCGTACTCTTCCTCGATGGCGATGCAGTCAATGGTAAGAGTGGTGCCATCCTCGAACCGGGCCTCCACCCGGTTGGTGTCCATGTTGTAGCGGCAGGAAAGCAATTTCGTCATAGTTGTATCCTCCAAGACTTGATTTATGGTGTGCGGTCACTCGAACCAATGCCGTCAAGTCGTTGTCGGATGAAGTGGTTTTTAGTTTGTCCGGGAGTAAGTGCACGGTTTCTGCACGGTTTTTGCACGGTTTCAAAACGTGCAAAGGGTGCAAATCGTTGCAAAATCGGACAAAGGGTGCAGAAACTCGAAGCTAAAAATCTGCGATGCCTCGTAAAGAATTAACGATAAAACGTAACTTCCAAAAATTGAGGGAATCGCCCGGCGTGCGCTACGAATCAGTAGGCCGGGGGTTCGAGTCCCTTCCATCGCACCAGAAAATGCCGTGAAATCGAAAGATTTCATGGCTTTTTTGTTTTTCTGGCAGAGTCTGCACACTTTTGCACATCTCCTGCACACTTTACAAAAAAGCCATGAACTCTTTGCATCGCTTGCACAGCGTGTATTTCGCTGCACAAAAAAGAATCTTTTACGCGAAGAGCACCCGCGTCAGCTCGCGGCGTTCCTCTGCGTCCATCTGCCGGATGGCTTCAAGGATCATTTTACCCGTGATTTTTGTTGCCACCGGCGTTTTGCTTTCCGGGGGTTCCTGCGGCTTTGCACCGGCCACATCCTGCGTGTAGAAGTCGGCTTCGATCTTCTCGGTCAACTCCAACCGGGGTTTGTCCTGCGTGTGGGCGTAGGTGTCCATCAGGACGGTGGCGGTTGCATGGCCGGTGTTGCCCTGCACCGACTTGAAGTCACCGCCAGACTGCAGCAGCTGGTAGGTGGCACTGGAATGGCGCAGACCGTGGAACACGATCTTCTCAAACTCTGGGTGCTCTGCCCGCCACATACGATACCACTTGGTCAGAACGTCCGGGGCAATGGGTAAGCCGTCTGGTAAGCGGAACAGCTGACCGCAGTTGCTGTACTTTTCCGGGGCGCTCTGCTCGTCCTGCTTCATCTTTTCCAGCCATGCCAGAAGCTCCTCTTTCAAGGGCTTGGTCATGTACAGGATGCGGTTGGATTTTTTGGTCTTAGTCCGCTTGAGAATCAGCGAGGACTTGCTCCCCTCCCGTCTGTCCGGGAAGGTGTGGTAGATCTGGGTAGGATCAATCTTGGACAAGGCGACCTTGTCGGCACGCTGCAGGGCTTTGTTCACCGAGATGGTTCCCCGTCCGTCTGCTGCGTCAAAGTCCAGATCACTCGGCTGTAAGCCGAGGATCTCACCCTCTCGCAAGGAGAGGATCATGCTCATGTGCACCGCCAGATGCAGGGCAGGGTTCTCGATGGTCTGCAGCGCCGCCAACATGGTGCGCTCATCCCAGATGGTGCGTTCTTCGGTATTGATCTTGGGTGCTTCACGGGGAGTAGGTGACTTGTGAATCAGATCCCAGTCAACGGCATACGAAAAGGCGGTCTTCAGGAGCGTGTGGACTTCGTGAATGGACGTGCTGGATAACAGCCGTTTCTTCTGATTTTCCGTCAGCTCCTGCTTTTCGCCGTGAACGTACTGGCCGCAAGGGGTCTGGCTCAGGGTGGCGTAGAACTGCTCAATGTCATAGGTGCGGAGGTCTTGCACCTTCCGCTTTCCGATATACGGCACGATGAGGTTCTGCACCATCGCCACAGATTGGGTGTAGGTCTTGGGAGACCACTTGTGTTTGCTGGACTGAATGGGGATCCACTTGTACAGCATCTCCTCGACCGTCATGGTGTCGGGCACGAGGAAGGTGCCGTCCAGCAGTTCCTTCTCCACCGTGATCTTGCGCTCCTGCGCTTCGGCCTTGGTCTTGAAGGTTTCCCAGCCCTTGCAGGGCTTGCCAGCATGATCTTTGTAGTTGTATCGGACGGAATACGTGTTGCCACGTTTCATAATAGATGCCATAGATGTTCCCTCCCTCAGACCGCAGCAAACCAATCATCGAAGCTCTGCTTGCTTACCCGGATGCTGGTACCGAGGCGGATCACCTTGAAGTCTTTCGTGGTGTTGCACAGATTGTACGCAGCACGGTTGGAGATCGCCAACAGTTGGGCAATCTCCTCCACCCGGTAAACGAGCGGGGCGTGTCGGACGGTTTTGCTGGTCTGGTCAGAAGGTTCTACGGCAGGGGTTTCGGACAATTTCATTGTAGGGGAATCGGGCGCGATTTTCAAGTCCTCACGGGTCAGTTTGGCGGAATTTTTGCGGACATTCGTCATAGGCATGTCTCCTTT
>NZ_PRLD01000042.1 GCF_003287405.1 Faecalibacterium prausnitzii | reverse complement strand
GGTCTGCCCATTCTGGACGAGAAGGGCAGACCCAAGCTGCGGGATTCGTACCTGCTCGACACCCTTGAGTGCGGCGAATCTTCGTTTGCTATGGCCTGCCTGATTGCCAATCGCAAATACGGCAAGAACGGCAGGCGGGAGGACGTGAAGACCCACCATATATGGCGACATCCGCCAAAGCGGATGCTAATATATTCGTGCGCAGCACGCACCGCTGGCCATACGAAGTATATCATCAGCTTCGACCCGAAGGACGCAGTAGAGAACGACCTGACCATGGAGCGGGCGCAAGCCCTTGGCTTGCAGTTCTGCAAGGACAACTTCCCCGGTCATCCCGCTATCGTCTGCACCCACCCGGACGGTCACAACAGTGCGGGAAACATCCACGTCCACATCGTCATCGGCAGCTTGCGCGTCCGCACCGTGGAACGGCAACCCTTCATGGACAAGCCGTGCGACTGGGAAGCGGGCAAGAAGCACCGCTGCACTTCTGCCATGCTCCGGCACCTTCGTGTCGCTGTCATGGAGATGTGCGAGCAAGCCGATCTGAACCAAATCAATCTGCTGGAAGCCCAAGGCGACCATGTTTCGGAGCGCGAGTATTGGGCGCAGCGGCGCGGACAACGCCGTCTCGACCATGCCAACGCCAAACTCGCCGCCGAAGGGCAGCAGCCCACCCAGACCGTCTATCAGACCGAACTGGACAAGCTGCGAAAGCAGATCTACGCTTGCATTAAAAGCGAACTCCGCGATAACTTTTTAAGAAAACTTCGTTTGCTTTCAATAGCTTTTCATAGTATTCACGATAAGAACTGCTCAATCGCCGCATAGCAGGGATAAAGACATCATTGTACCCGTTTTCTCGATTTAACTGTGCGAATAGTTCTTGAAGTCTGTAACCCGGAGTGTTTTTGTACGCGTCAGATGCTTTGACTTCCTTATACCGCTCAAACATCTCCCTATTATCTTTCAGATATTGTTCAGGGTCTTGTATTGCAGCAGCAACACTTGCAGCAGCTTTTTTTGACACGTCAACAAGATCAATGGTTTTCGCAGCATCGTCGAGATATTCTTTCAAATCATCCGGGATAACAATATTCACACCGTCTAAAAAATCAATTATCGTTTCAAATGCATCTTGCTGTTCGTCTGTTGCAACCCTCTCATTCAGGTACGGTGCAAAATGGAGACTTATAAATTTCCCGAAATATCCCGGAAAACGGTCAAGCAATCTTGAAAGAATAGAGCGCTTCGTTTCGAGCTGGCTCAATTGCGCCCGGGCATCCTCCCAATTCTGGTTTCTCGCAAGCATATGGAGTAATTGTTGTTTCGCTTGTATATCCGAAATTTCCAGTTCTTTCTTGTCGCATATAGTTTGAAAAGATAAACGGTCATTCTCTGCCAAAACCGTTTTAATGTCCGATACTGATATTCCAAGCCCGCGTAAAACTGCGATTTTGTTTAATTGGATGACATCATCCTCTGAAAACACCCTGTAACCATTTTCCATGATTTGAGGGCGAGTTAAGCCTTGTTCCTCATAATACTCAATCGCCTTTTTTGTAAGGCCACATCTCTTGCAAACTTCATTGATAAGCATATTATCGCCTCCACTGGTATGATAAGCCCACCCCCAAGGGGACAGTCAATAGCTTTTTCAAAAATTTTCTTGATTGGGCAAGGTGTGTACGATATGGAATGCCATTTCCGCATTTTCTTTGTCCACAAATACCTCCGTGATATACTTCGGTTTTATACCCAGCGTTCCGATTCTTGCTTGATCGAACGCATTACGCCGATTGACATCTTTCGTTTTACAATAGAACTTGATTCCCGCAGCCGCCAACGCATCCGTAATGCGATTGCATTGGTAAGAATCAGAAACTGTTGCGATTTGCGATTTAAAAAACTGCTCTAACATAAATACCCCTCCTACCGGTCGTCTGAAAAGGATATAATTTCAAATATCTTTATTGGAATAACGTAATTTAATCTCAATTTATTTCGTTCGTCCATAAATTTCCAAAAGTTTGTGTGTCTGCACATGAATTTCCAGAAAATTTATAGCACAATCACAATGTTTTTCATTTGGATAAATCGATATAACCACTTCGTCCGTGAAAGACCGTGACCCTGCCCGAGTGGATAACCCGTTCCTTATCGAAGAGCTGTCCGAGGAGCGTCCCGGCATCCTGCTGTGGATGCTGGAAGGGGTGCACCGTCTGCTGGCGAACCGCTATCAGTTCACCATCAGCGAGCGCTCCATCCAGAACCTCGAAGCAGCCATGGCGGACAGCGACAACCTGACCCAGTTCATGCAGGCAACGGCGTATGTCCGCTTCAAGCCCGACACCGAGGAACGCTCCACCTATCTCTACCGCGCCTACACCAAGTGGTGCGAGGATAATCTGGAATCGCCTGTTCCGCAAAAGAAGTTCAGCCAGTTCCTGCTGAAAAATGCAGGGAAGTATGGCCTGACCTTTTCCAAGCACATCAAGGGAAAGTTCGCGTTTGTGAAGCGCAGCGAAGCAATGAAGTCCCCAGTGGGGACTTTAAGCGACCGAACGGTCTTGCGTAAGCAAGATGGAGGGGCTTTGCCCCGACAAGTTCGCGTTTGTGTAGCGCAGCGAAACAATGAAGTCCCCAGTGGGGACTTTAAGCGACCGAACGGTCTTGCGCAGCAAGATGGAGGGGCTTTGCCCCGACAAGTTCGCGTTTGTGTAGCGCAGCGAAACAATGAAGTCCCCAGTGGGAACTTTAAGCGACCGAACGGTCTTGCGTAAGCAAGATGGAGGGGCTTTGCCCCGACAAGTTCTGCGGCTTCCGGGGCGTATGCGTCCACCCCGCCTTTGCTGCGGCATAAAACACACGAAAAGTGAAAATCTCCCGCCCTACGCGCCCCAAAGCAGTGGTTTTGACTTGTTATCGTTGCTTTCTCCGGGCGCGTGTCCGCCCCTTCCGGGCGGATGCGGGGCGGGAGAGAAACCAGGATGCGCCCCAAGAGGGCGCGTGCATCCCAGCCATGCGCCCTAAAAAATCAGCACAGGAAGGTACTTTACAGCAAGGCTCATTGGCTCTGAAATTTTCAACGGCATCTTTGCTGCACGCGCTCCAACGCTGTTGCCAGCCTTTTGAAATGTTGGAGCGCAGTGTGTGGTTTGGGGCGCGTGGGGCGCGTAAATTCAAGTTCTCGCACTTTTTTGGGCTGCTGCTTCGGGTCAGGAGCGGCAGGCCCTTACATATTTACCGGCCCACAAGGGTGCAGCTCAACCGGAGTTGCACCGGGTCTGGAGAAGTGCAAAGGAGACATGCCTATGACGAATGTCCGCAAAAATTCCGCCAAACTGACCCGTG
>NZ_PRLD01000041.1 GCF_003287405.1 Faecalibacterium prausnitzii | reverse complement strand
CCGCGGCTCTTCATGCCCACCAGACGGTTCTCCACCACATCATACAGGCCGATGCCGTTGCGGCCGCCGATCTCATTCAGCTTTGCGATGATGGCAGCGGGCTTCAGCTTCTCGCCGTTCAGAGCCACAGGAGCGCCCTTTTCAAATTCCAGCTCCACAAACTCGGACTTGTCCGGTGCGGTCTTGGGACTGACACCCAATTCGAGGAAGCCGGCCTTATCGTACTGAGGCTCGTTACCCGGGTCTTCCAGATCAAGGCCCTCGTGGCTCAGGTGCCACAGGTTCTTGTCCTTGGAGTAGTTGGTCTCCCGGCTGATCTTCAGCGGGATGTGATGAGCCTCGGCGTAGTCGATCTCCTCATCGCGGCTCTGGATGTCCCACTCGCGCCACGGGGTGATGATCTTCAGGTCGGGTGCAAAGTGCATGATGGCCAGCTCAAAGCGCACCTGATCGTTGCCTTTGCCGGTGCTGCCGTGGCAGACCGCATCTGCACCCTCGGCGCGGGCAATCTCCACCACGCGTTTTGCCAAAATGGGGCGGGCAAAGCTGGTGCCCAGCAGATAACCCTCGTAATCTGCCCCGGCCTGCATGGTGGGAATGACGTAATCCTCTACAAATTCGTCGGTCAGGTCTTCGATGTACAGCTTGGATGCGCCGCTTGCCTTGGCACGCTCCTCCAAGCCTTCCAGCTCACCCTTCTGCCCCACATTGCCGCACACGGCAATGACTTCGCAGTTGTTATAGTGCTCTTTCAGCCACGGGATGATAATCGATGTGTCCAGACCGCCGGAATATGCCAGCACGACCTTTTTGACCTCAGACATAGGAACTGCCTCCGTTTAAACCAACTTATATACTTTTCGATTTCCCTCGTGCAATTTCATGATTGCAGTGTCCATTATACGGGCACTCGGAAAATGTGTAAAAAGTGTTCTGCATATAGCAGCAATATGAAAGCAGTATTTCACAGCAGGGCATTATGAATCTATAATAGTAGTTGGAAATAAACAGAAAGAGGGTCTTTTTGATGGCAACGATATTTTCAAGAGAAGAAAAGGCAGAGGCACTGTTCGGGGAGATCCTGAAAAATCCAGAAGCCTGCCGACGCCTGATGGATACCTTCAACGACTCGCTGGACATGGCAGACGTACTGGATGCGCCGACCGTGAGTGCACAGCAGTTTGCCGCAGCGCTGTTCAATGCCTACGAGAACAAGGATCTGTCTGCCTTTCTGATGGCGATCTGCCAGCACAGTATGTTTGACCTGCTACGGAACGCTGCCCTGATCCCGTTCAAATTCAACGCCGATGGTCAGCCGAACCCGGTGATCCTGACGGATGATGCCGGCGTTCTTTTGCCGAACAACAAATTTGCCGTGAGCAGCAAAGTATACGACCGGTTCATCCGGGTGTTCCAGAAGCAGGAAAAGGTAAAAATGTACCTTGCCAGCGGCTACTGCAAGTATCACGGCTACGACGAAGGCTCGATGGATGTGGTGGAGTACCACTACAACCAGCATTTGGGGCTGCTGCTGATCTACGAACTGCCGGACACCGTGAAGCAGAAGGTAACGGAAGCGGAGGCCTACTCCACCGTCTGGGATATCCAGATGAAGCTGCAGCACGCACTGCCCCGTTCCGTGGTCTACTATGGACAGGATACGCTCAAGGACGGTGGAACCCGCTACGATGAACTTGGCGTTTTTCTGCCGCTGGAACACTTTGCCGACCGGCTGGAACGCCATGTGGAAACTGCTACCAAGATCGTTTACGGCGAGTAAACGCCCTGTAAACGAACTCCCTTTATAAGTGCATCACAGCAAAACAAAACGCAGCGAACCGTTAAAAGATTCGCTGCGTTTTGCCTTATATGGGAGAATGGAAATGCTGCACATCAGGTGCAATAACGGAAAGTCTTGTCAGTGACAATACGGGCGAAGATCAGCCCTAACGGCAGTGCCACGATGATGAGAATGGCATCTGCAAACCATGTGGCGGAGTCCATCAGAGACAGGATGCCCAGATTATAGATGGCACGGTAGAAATACAGTCCCGGTACCATGATAACGATGGACGGCACAGTGACGGAGATGCGGGGATAACCGGCGGCGCTCTTCAGGCAGGAGGCCAGCAGTCCGGACAGCAGTGCGCCCAGAAACGCTGCAACAGCGGGCGGAAAGCCCGCAAGGCTCACCAGCTCCAGCCGGAACGTGTTCGTTACCGCACCGATAAGGGCGGCGCAGACTGCCAGGTTCCGGGGACTGTTGAACATGAGCGAAAAGCCGAACACACCGCCAAAACTTGCCAGCAGCCGGAACACGATCTCTTCCGGGAGTGTCAGGCTCAGGGCAGGGAACTGCACCGGCTGCAAATGCAGCAGCAGTGCCATGATCCAAGCCGTCATGGTTGCCACCAGAATGATGAGGACGGCGTAGGCCAGACGTTCCAGCCCGGAGCGCATATCCAGCTTGGCAAGGTCGATGCCGCTGGTAATGAACGGAAAGCCCGGAATGATGAAGAGCATGGAGCAGATATACCCCGCCTCGTGCTGCGCCGATACGGTAAACAGCACCTCTGCCAGCTTCAGCAGGATGGCATACACGAGGCTTGCTGAACAGACCGACGCCGTAATGCCCAGAAACAGGGTGAAATGGTGCTTTGTCAACTTGCACCGTACAAAGTTGCCGATGCCTGCACCGCAGAAGGCACACAGCATTTCCACAATGCCGCCGCCAAGCAGAAAGGTGAAGCAGCCGCAGGCCAGTGCAGCTGCAAAGCCCAGTGCGATGGGCGAATACAAGCCGTGGATGCGCTCGATCTCATCGAGGTGGCTGTGCAGTTCTTCGCCGGTCATAAATTTTCCTTCCCGGTCGAAGTCGTTGACAAAATGCTCCAGTCGGTTCAGCCGGGAGGTATTCACGCCCGTATTTGTCAGACAGAGTGACTGGGTATAGCACTGGTCACCGTCAAAGCAGGTGAACTCAATGGACAACAGGCCGATGTCCGCTGTTGTTGTGACTCCCAGCTCCCGCGAGAGGGTGTTCATGGAGCTTCGGACACGCCATGCGCCGGTGCCGCATTCCAGCAGCATCAGCCCGGTGCGTCCAATGACGGAGGCTTTTTCCACAAGCCCCGCCTCGGTAATGGGGACGCCCTTGCTGGCCGACGCATAGTCGTGCCAGTAGACTTCCATGTGATTTTTGATGATCTCACTTTGCCGTTGTCCCATACCGGAAAGCCTCCTTTGTGATATGGGAATGTTGCAGCCGTTTCAAGACTGCGGTGCTATTATAAGGGAAATTGCAGGGCGGGTAAAACGTATCTTGGATATGCCGGCAATGTTCGTTTGATATTTCAAAGAAGAAAATACGTTGCGTTTTTG
>NZ_PRLD01000010.1 GCF_003287405.1 Faecalibacterium prausnitzii | reverse complement strand
TTCCAACACGAAAATAGGTTCCGTTACAAGTTCTTTCGATATTGTTCAATTTTCAAGGTCCTGTGCGCCGCAGCCTTGCGGCTGACGACTTGATTATTTTACCACAGAAGCGGTTTTTTGTCAAGCATTTTTTTGAGAAGCTTTTGAACTTTTCTGAACTTAAATCATTCAGCAGTTTCTCGGTGCTAACCGGAACATTTGAACGTTCATTGGTTCTTTTCAAGGGCTTCCTGCTGAGACTTCAGAAGTCATTCTTTTGTCTCAGCGCTTGGCGCTCAAGTATAATACCACACCCCGGGGCAGTTGTCAACACTTTTTGACAAGTTTTTTCCAAATTCTTTGCGGGACAAATATCCCCCTGCTTTTCTCCTATTATAATAACCGCCTTTTCTTGACAAGGCGGCGGGCAGAACGTATTATGGAGTCATTCCAGCATCCTGTATAGGGTAGCTATCCTTATTATATAAAGGAGAAACGCCATGTCCTGTGTCAATATCCGCGGCTGCCGCATCGGGGAGGGCCGCCCCAAGGTCATTCTGCCCATTGTAGAGCGCACCGAAGCTGCTATTCTGGAAAAGGCCGCACAGTTTTCAACGTTGTCGGCCGATTGTGTGGAATGGCGAGTAGACTGGTTCGAAGGCTTTCAGTCCCCTGCTGCCATTGCCCGCTGCATACAAAAGCTGCGGGTCGCCCTGCGGGACAAGCTTCTGCTGGTCACCTTCCGCACCAAGGCAGAGGGCGGCGAGCAGGCGCTCTCCCATCCAGAATACCTTGCCTTTCTGCGCCTGATCCTCGATACCGACTGCGCCGACCTGTTGGACATTGAATTCTTCACCGCCGGAGCCGACCTGCCCGCACTGGTGGAGCAGGCACATTCCGCCGGAGTCGCAGTGGTGTGTTCCAGCCACGATTTTGCCAAGACCCCGCCCCGGGCAGAACTTGTCTCCCGCATGGTGCAGATGCAGCAGGCCGGAGCCGACCTGCCCAAGCTGGCCGTGATGCCCCAGTGCCGCGCTGATGTACTGGAGCTGCTGTCTGCCACCGCTGAGATGACCGACCTTCACCCGGAAACGCCGGTCATCACCATGAGCATGGGGGCGCTGGGCGCGGTGAGCCGTCTGGCTGGGGAGACTTTCGGCTCTGCCATGACCTTTGCCAACCCCGGGCAGGCCAGCGCCCCGGGGCAGGTATCGCTGGACATCGTAAATGAAGTGCTGGATGCACTGCATTTGTAACCAACAAAAAAGGAGAATATTGATGAAACTGTTTTTATGTTCGCACTTTTCAAGCGTAGGAAGTCTGATAAAGGAAGAAATTGAAAATAAAAAAGTCGCATTTATTCCAACAGCTTCGCTGCGTGAAGGCTACACCGGTTATGTCGGCTCGGCTCGAAAATTATTCAAAAAGTTGGGAGCAATCGTAACTGAAATTGATATTTCAACGGAGGCTTATTCAACGATACAGTCTGTTTTTGAAGATGCGGATGTGATATATTTTACCGGCGGAAATTCTTTTTTCCTTATAGACCAGCTCCGTAAAACGGGAACGGATGAGCTGTTGAAGAAAGAATTGGCAAAGGGAAAACTGATGATTGGTGAATCGGCAGGTGCGATTATATGCGCTCCAAGCATCCAATATATCGAGCAAATGGATGAAAAGCCGGAGGACTACTCACAAGAAGATGATGCAGGGCTTGATTTGATTGATTTCTATGTTCTTCCGCATTATCTTACAGCACCATTTAAGAAAGTTACCGAGAAAATAATGACTGAGTTTTCGGATTTGAATCTATGCCCAATTAACAACCGTCAGGGAATTGTAATTGATGGTGAAGGTTCAAAGGTTATTTGCAAAGACTAATTTGAAAATTCGCGTTTGTGGAGCGAAGCAGAACAATGAAAGCCCCAGTGGGGCTTTTAAGCGACAGAACGGTCTTGCGTAGCAAGATGGAGGGGCTTTGCCCCGACAAGTTCGCGTTTGCGAAGCGCAGCGCAGCAATGAAGTCCCCAGTGGGGACTTTAAGCGACAGAACGGTCTTGCGCAGCAAGATGGAGGGGCTTTGCCCCGACAAGTTCCAGTTTGTCGCACACCCTGCCTAAAACATAAACCGGAACGATCTTTCCTTTTTCGGGTGGATCGTTCCGGTTTTTATGTTATATTGAAAATCGTTTTATGCCAGCTTGGCTTCCAGACGCTCACGGATGGCCTTGATAAAGCCCTCGCTGTCCACGGCGGTGGGGGTGATGCCCTCTGCCAGACCGCACAGGTCCTTGGTCATGATGCCCTCGTTCAGGGTCTGCAGGCTTGCGGCTTCCAGTGCCTCGCCAAAGTGCACCAGCTCCGGCAGGTTATCCAGCTCGCCGCGCTTCTTGAAGGCGCCGGACCATGCAAAGATGGTAGCCATGGGGTTGGTGGAGGTCTTTTCGCCCTTCAGATACTTATAATAATGGCGGGTGACGGTGCCGTGGGCGGCCTCGTACTCGTACTTGCCATCCGGGCTGACCAGCACGCTGGTCATCATGGCCAGCGAGCCAAAGGCGGTGGAGACCATATCGCTCATCACATCGCCATCGTAGTTCTTGCACGCCCAGACAAAGCCGCCCTCGCTGCGGATGACGCGCGCCACGATATCGTCGATCAGGCTGTAGAAGTAGGTGATGCCGGCAGCTTCGAACTTTTCCTTGTACTCGGCATCGTAGGTCTCCTGGAAGATATCCTTGAAGGTGTGGTCGTACTTCTTGGAGATGGTATCCTTTGCGCCGAACCACAGATCCTGTTTCACGTCCAGTGCGTAGTTGAAGCAGCTGCGGGCGAAGCTGCGGATGGAATCATCCTTGTTGTACTGCCCCTGCAGCACACCGGCACCCTCAAAGTCAAAGACAGTGGCGCGCTGCTGGCTGCCGTCTGCGCCGGTGAACACCAGCTCGGCCTTGCCTGCACCGGGAATGCGGAACTCGGTGCACTTATACACATCGCCATAGGCGTGGCGGGCGATGGTGATGGGCTTTTTCCAGTTCTTGACCACCGGCTGGATGCTGTCGATCATAATGGGTGCGCGGAACACGGTGCCGTCCAGCACAGCGCGGATGGTGCCGTTGGGGCTCTTCCACATCTCGTGCAGCTTGTACTCCTCCACGCGCTGGGCGTTGGGGGTGATGGTGGCGCACTTGACCGACACACCATACTTCTTGTTGGCGAGGGCGGCATCCATGGTCACCTGATCTGCGGTGGCATCGCGGTTGGGCAGACCCAGATCGTAGTACTCGGTCTTAAGATCCACAAAGGGGAGGATCAGCTCGTCCTTGATCATTTTCCACAGGATGCGGGTCATCTCGTCGCCGTCCATCTCCACCAGCGGGGTCGTCATCTTGATCTTTTCCATAGCAGGTTTCCCTTTCCTCTATTGGTTGTGTATTTTATGCCCCGGGCAGGGGCGTTCCGGTTATTTGCGGTAGGCGGCTGCCAGCTTTTCAAAGGCGGGCAGGCTGCGCTTTACCTTTTCGGTGTCGATGCAGTAGGCAAGGCGCACATAGCCCTTGACCCCAAAACTGTCGCTGGGCACCAGCAGCAGATCGAACTCCCGGGCTTTCTGACAGAAGGCGTTGGCGTCCTCTTCCAGTGCCTTGGGGAAGATATAGAAGGTGCCGCCCGGGCGCTCTACCTCAAAGCCCAGCGCGGTGAGTTTTTCGTACAGCAGCTCCATATTGGTCTGGTAGACCGAAAGATCACTGGTCACCTTCTGGCAGCGGCTGACTGCCCGCTGGATGATGCTGGGCGGGCAGTTGTGGCCGGTAAAGCGGGAGATCTGGCTCATCATGTCCACAAGGATGTCCTCCCCCTCGCACCCCGGGCGCACCGCCACATAGCCCAGACGCTCGCCGGGCAGGCTCAGGCTCTTGGAGTAGGAGAAGCAGGTCAGGGTGTGGGGATAGAACGCCGCCGGGTAAGGCACGGTCTTGCCATCAAACACGATGTCCCGGTAAGGCTCGTCACTGACCAGAAAGATATTGTGTCCGTACTGGGCGCTCTTTTCGGTCAGAATCGCCGCCATGCGGGTCAGAGTGTCGGCAGAGTAGACCACGCCGGTGGGGTTGTTGGGGGTGTTGATGAGCACACAGGTGACCTTTTCGGTCAGCATCTGTGCAAAGGCATCCAGATTGGGCTGGAAGGTGGGTGCCTGCGGCGGCACCACCCGCAGCACCGCGCCTGTGCCCGCCACATAGGGGCCGTACTCCGGGAAGTAAGGCGCAAAGGTCAGCACCTCGTCCCCGGGCTGGGTCACCGCCCGGATGGCGTGGGCGATGGCACCCGCCGCGCCGGTGGTGGGGAAGATGTGCTTTTGCGCGTAGGGCAGGCCGAAGGTCTCGGTCAGATGCTCCGCCACAGCGGTGCGGAAGCCCGGGTCGCCCTGACTGGGGCAATAGCCGTGCAGGCTTACCGGCTCTTCCTGTGCCAGCAGGGTCTGCATGGCTTCGGTAAACTCCGGCGGGCAGGGCACGCTGGGGTTGCCCAGTGAATAATCGAACACATTCTCGCTGCCGATCTGGGCAGCGCGCTGTCTGCCATACATGAAGGTCTCGCGGATGACGCTTTTGTTGTTCAGCATGGCGCGGTAGGTTTCGTTCAGCATACTACTTTCCCTCTGCTTTCCTTATGGCAACACCGCACAATTCCCGCCTTACGGCTTAAGCACCACTCCGGCGGCTGCGGCACGGCATCTGCGTTGCCAAAATGCTCGATAATACACAAAGTATTATCTGTGCTTTTGGCTTAGCATCTGCCGCACCTCACTCGCCGTATCGGCACTTAGAATTATGCGGTATTGCCTTATATCGCAAAGCCCGTGCGGGGCGGCTCCCCCTCATTTATGAGCCGCAGCCGTATAGCTCTGTTCCAGCTTGATAATGCAGTTATAGGCGGGGTCCTGTGCCTTGATGAACTGTTCCATCTGGGTCAGCAGCTCCACCTTGTCCCCGGCATAGCCCGCGGGGAGCACCAGATCAAAAAGCACATTGGTGTGGGTCTTGCCCGGCACGATACGCAGGTCGTGCAGCGAGAGCGCAGGGTCCAGCTGACGCAGCTTTTCGGTCAGGCGGCTGCGCAACACCCCCACGGCGGCGTCCGAGGTGACGATGGGGTCATAGTGGATGGTCACCATCAGGTGGTCGTTTTTCATAAAGTCCCGCTCGATGTTGTCGATCAGGTCGTGCGCTTCCAGCGGGTCCTGCTCGGCGGGCAGCTCCACATGGATGGACGCAAACTGATGGCCGGGGCCGTAGTCGTGCACCATCAGGTCATGTACGCCCAGCACGCCGGGATAACCCATCACGGTCTGTTCGATATGCTCCACCAGATCTTCGCTGGGGCTTTCACCCAGCAGCGGGCTCAGGGTATCCATCACCAGCCCCCAGCCGGAGATCAGGATAAACACTGCCACGCCCACGCCCATCAGGCCGTCCAGCACGTCCCAGCCGGTCACACGGCAGAGGATAGCGGCTACCAGCACGGCAGCGGTGCTCAGCACGTCGTTGCGGCTGTCGGCGGCAGTGGCAATAAGGGTCTCCGAAGCAATGATGCGGCCAATGGTGCGGTTGAAGCCGCTCATCCACAGCTTGACCAGAATGGACACCACCAGCACCGCCACGGTCAGCCAGCCGAACTGCACCGGGGTGGGGTGCAGCGCCTTGGTGATTGATTCCTTCAGCAGGGAGAAGCCGATGCCCAGAATGGTCACGCTGACCACCAGCCCCGCCAGATACTCAAAGCGGGCGTGGCCGTAGGGATGCTCGGCATCCGGTGCCTTGGCTGCCAGCTTGAAGCCCACCAGACTGACGATATTGGAGGAAGCATCCGAAAGGTTATTCAGTGCATCGGCAGTGATGGCGATAGAGCCGAACAGGGTGCCCACCACAAACTTGCCCAGACAGAGCAGGATATTGCACACCATGCCCACCACACTGGCCAGATTGCCGTAGGCGGCACGGACGCGGGGGTCCTGCGGAGAATTGGGACGGCGTATAAACAGACGAATCAAAAGCTGCGTCATAAAAGCTCCTTTCAGGCTGCGCATTTTCAGCGCACCCAATGTCCTTCTAGTATAGCATTTTACTTTATGGTTTTAAAGGCGTTTCAAAAATTTCATCCCATTACGCCGGATATCAAACCGGGTTGCCGCACAAAAAGCCCCGGTGGCCATGCGGTCGCCGGGGCTTTTCGGAGATTTTGGGACTGTCTGTTCACAGTCTCTTGTAATTAAGGAGGAGTGCTCAGGTTTTTATCACAGGATCGGGCTTTCGAGATCGCCGGTATCGGCGATGCCGTGCTTCTCGGCGTAGCCGGTCAGCATCAGGGTCAGCGCGCCGTCACCGGTCACGTTGCAGGCGGTGCCGAAGCTGTCCTGCAGGGCGAAGATGGCCAGCATCAGAGCCGTACCGGCGTTGTCGAACATCAGGACACCGGTGATCAGACCCAGAGAAGCCATGACAGTGCCGCCGGGCACGCCGGGTGCGCCGATGGCGAAGATGCCAAGCAGCAGGCAGAACAGGATCATGGTGCCGACGCTGGGCAGCTTACCGTACAGGATCTTGGAAACGGTCATGCAGAAGAACACCTCAGTCAGCACAGAGCCGCACAGGTGGATGTTTGCAAACAGGGGGATGCCGAAGCTGACCATGTCCTTACGCAGGACCTTGCTCTTGCGGGCGCACTCCAGCGCCACACCCAGCGTAGCAGCACTGGACATGGTACCGACAGCGGTCAGGTAAGCGGGGCCGTAGTGACGCAGCACTTCCCAGGGATTCTTGCCGGAGTAAGCACCTGCCAGCAGGTACAGCACAGCCAGCCAGATGTAGTGACCGGCCATAACGATGACGATGATCTGCAGGAAGGCGGGCAGCTGATGGGTGATGGTGCCCTCGTAGCTCAGGCCGCAGAAGGTGGCGGCAATGTAGAAGGGCAGCACGGGGATGATGACCTTGCTCACGATGTCCAGCACGATGTTCTGGAACTCGGCCAAAAAGTCGCAGGTCAGCTTGCTGTTGGTCCAGGTGGCAGCCAGACCCACCAGAACGCTCAGCACCAGAGCGCTCATGACGCTCATGATCTGGGGAATGTTCAGTTCAAAGACGACGCCCGGCAGCTCGCGCAGACCGGCAACGTTGTTGTCGATGGACAGGTGGGGGATCAAACCGTAGCCTGCGCCCATGCTCATGAAGGCTGCGCAGACAGAGGACACATACGCGATGACGATGGCCACTGCCAGCAGACGGGAGGCGTTTTTGCCCAGCTTTGTAATGGACGGAGCAATGAAGCCGATGATGATCAGCGGCACACAGAAGGTGATGAGCTGACCCATGATGTACTGCAGGGTCACCACAACGCCCATGGTGCTCTCATTGAATATCTGACCAAGGATGATACCAACAAGAATGCCCAGCAGAAGCCGGAAGGGCAGACTATTGAATAGCTTTTTCATAACTTTAGTACCTCTTTCTTTTTCCCCCGGAAAGGGCCGGGTGGGGAGACTTATTCCGTCTCCGGGAGGTGTTTGTTCAGCATCAGATCAAGGATCACGCTGTCGCTGGTGCCGTGGGTGCTCAGGGTGGCAAAGTTGTCCAGCGTATATTCCACATTGTGCTCCACGATGCCGTCGGTGCTCTGCACCCGCACGCCGCGCACGCCCATGGCAGCTGCCTGACAGGCGGCGTTGACGCAGGTAGAGATCTTCAGTGCGCAGTCGGCCTTTGCACCATCGCAGACCATGCCGGTGATGTTGCCCACCATGTTCTGGATGGTGCAGCATACCTCGTGGTAGCCGCCGCCCAGCAGATAGGCAATGCCGCAGGCTGCGCCGGTGGCGGCTACGGTTGCACCACAAAGGTTGCTCAGGCGGCCAAACTTGGCCTTGATGCGGATCGCGATCAGGTTGGAAAGGGTCACGGCGCGGAGCATCTTCTCCTCGTCGATGTCCAGCCAGCGGGCAGTTGCCACCACAGGCATAGTAGCCGTGATGCCCTGATTGCCGCTGCCGGAGTTTGCCACCACCGACACCGGCGCGCCTGCCATACGGGCGTCCGCACCGGCAGAAGCAGCGACCATGGCGTTGGTGGTCAGATCGCGGGTCATCAGCCCCTTGCGGCAGTTCAGCTCCAGATTGCGGCCAATGGCAAGGCCGTATTCCTTGGCAAGACCCTCGTCGCTGATGGTCGTGTTCACCTGTACGGCGCTGCGGATGATGTCGATGGGGTCATGCAGGGGATCCAGTTCCTCGGTGCAGTAATCCCAGATGAAGCGGACGGTCAGAAATTCTGCGATCTGCTCCGGGGTCACCACATCGCTGTCCCCGGCGGCGGCAGAGTCGGTGTGCTGCTTGTCCAGCGTAGCCACGCCGTCCTGCTCCACCAGCACCACGTTGGTGTGCAGGTCCCGCACCACTGCGCGGCCGGTGTGGCCGTCAGAAGTGACAAGCACCTCAATGTAGAGCTTCTGCGGCACCTGTGCCACCTCTACCTTGACCTTGCCTGCCTTGACAAGGGCGGCGGCTTCTTCCATCTGCTCCCGGGGCACATAGTTCATGACCTCCAGCAGGTGGACGGGGTCGCCGCCTACGGCACCAATGGCGGCGGCGTAATCCATGCCCTGATACGAGGTGCCCGGAATGCCCGCCGACATGGCGTTTTTGATAATGTTGATGCTGGCGCGGACGGTCACGGCTTCTACCCGTGTGCCGCCTGCCTTGCGGAGTGCTGCGCCCGCCTCTGCGGCGGTGAGAGCGACTGCGCCGGGCTCCGTACAGCCGGTGGCCAGCTCCATCTCACTGTTCAGGATGCGAACGAACATCTGTTTATCCATTTGGTTCACCGTTTCTTTTCTTCCCGTGCGGGGGAACTCACTTTACAGCAATGCACTCGATCTCCAGCGGAGCGTCCTTGGGCAGCTTGCCCACCTGCACCGCGCTGCGCGCGGGGTAGGGCTGCGCAAAGTACTCGCCGTACACCTTGTTCATCTCTGCAAAATCGTTGATATCCGCCAGAAACACCGTGGTCTTGACCACATTGGCCAGCGTCATCTCCTGCTGTGCCAGAATGGCCTGGATGTTCTTGAGGGACTGTGCAGTCAGCGAGGTTGCCGCCCAGCTAGGCTCCTCGGAAGCCACCATTTACCGCTACCTGAGCAAACTGAAGTGACATTCCTCAACAGCGCAAGCCCGGAAGGTCTGCAACCTTCCGGGCTTGCGTTTATTTTTAGCAGCCTTCTTTTTCAGCCAGCTTGCGGCCCATGAGCACGCCCATGACCGAAGCCATCATCAGTCCGCGCGTCCAGCCGGAGGAGTCGCCCAGACAGTGCAGACCCTGAATGTTGGTGTCAAGGTTCTCGTCCATCTTCACCTTGTTGGAGTAGAACTTCAGCTCCGGGCTGTACAGCAGCGTCTCGTTGGCGGCAAAGCCGGGCACCACCATATCCAGCATCTTGATGAACTCGATGATGTTGGTCATGGCGCGGTAGGGCATGGCGGCGGTGATATCACCGGCTACGGCGTCCTTCAGCGTGGGCTTCACGTTGGACTGTGCCAGTTCCTTCTGCCAAGTGCGCTTGCCGTCCAGAATATCGCCGTAGCGCTGCACCATGATGTGGCCTGCGCCCAGCATATTGGTCAGCTCGCCCACCTTCTGTGCGTAGGCGATGGGCTGGTTGAAGGGCTCGGTAAAGTTGTGGGACACCAGAATGGCAAGGTTGGTGTTCGGGCTCTTCTTTTCCTTGAAGCTGTGGCCGTTGACCACCGCAAGGTCGTTGTCGTAGTTCTCCTGCGCCACAAAGCCGCCGGGGTTCTGGCAGAAGGTGCGCACCTTGTTCTTCCACGGCTTCGGGTAGCCGATGAGCTTGGACTCATACAGCACCTTGTTCACCTTTTCCATCACCTCGTTGCGGCACTCCACGCGTACGCCGATGTCCACGGTGCCGGGCTTGTGGGCGATGTGGTGCTCTGCGCAGAGCTTTTCCAACCAGTCTGCGCCGCGGCGTCCGGTGCCGATGACCACCTCGTCCGCGTACACGGGCAGCAGGCTGTCGCCGTCCTTCAGCAGAACGCCCTTGCAGCCTTCCTCTTCCAGAATGATGTTCTCGCACTCGGTATTGAAGCGCATCTCCACGCCGTTGTCTGCCAGATAGTTCTGGATGGCAAGATACAGCTCCTGCGCCTTCTCAGTGCCCAGATGACGGATGGGGCAATCCACCAGCTTCAGACCCGCGTGGATGGCGTTTTTGCGGATCTCCTTGATGTCCTCGCCGGTGTAGATGCCCTCCACATGGGGGTCTGCGCCGAACTCCAGATAGATCTTATCGGTGTAGTCGATGAGCTCCTGCGCAAATTCCTCTCCAATGAGGGTGGGCAGGTCGCCGCCCACCTCATAAGACAGGCTCAGCTTGCCGTCCGAGAACGCGCCCGCACCGGAAAAGCCGGTGGTGATGGCGCAGGTGGGGCGGCAGTTGACGCAGTGGCCTACCTCTGCCTTGGGGCAGTGGCGCTTTTCCACCGGCTTGCCCTTTTCCACCAGCAGCATCTTCTTTTTGCTGCCGTGGCGCAGCAGCTCCACAGCGGTAAAGATGCCGGCAGGGCCCGCACCCACGATAATCAGATCGTACTTTTCCATGATTTTGTTCCTTTTTCCTTTTCTTGATAATTGGTGTAGAACCCTCTCAGGCAACGCCGTCAGGCGTTGCCTGAGAGGGGTTATTCTTTACTCCCGCTCCTCCTGTTCCACGGTGGCGCTCTCGTCCACATGGTCCAGCTCCACGGCGGTGGCTTCTGCATCGGTGCGGGTCACATCCGGGGCGACAACGCCGTCGCCGTTCAGATCCTCGCCGGTGATGCTTTCCAGCACGGACTGGGTCTCCGGGTGCAGCTTGGCAAAGCGGCGCACTGCCAGCACGGTATACAGAGCGCTGAGCAGGTTGATGGCACCTTCCACGATCAGGATGACGCCGATGGCCATCACCAGCGTTTCCATGGCACCGAAGGGGTTTGCGATCAGGATGACGCCCAGCACCACGCTGAGCACCGGCAGCAGCAGAAAGCCCTTCCAGCTGTCGTAGCCGCAGCGGCGCAGGTCCAAAGCGTTCTGCACCCGGCCAATGGCGTCAAAGATGACGAACAGGCCGAACACGATGGGCAAAATGCTTACCACGATATCGCTGCGCAGCAGCAGAAAAACGCCCAGTGCAAGGCAGACAAGGCCGGAGATCAGGGTAAGCTGGCTCTGGAACACCCCGCGCTCCACCACAAAGTAGCGGATCAGCTGCACCGCTGCGCAGGCCAGCACCACGCCGCCCAGCGCGTAGCAGACGATGTTCAGCGCCGTGCCGGGCTTCATGACCAGAAAAATGCCCAGCCCGACATACAGCAGGCTCATGAGGATCAGATTCCACTTCAGCTTTTTTACCATAGAGATCACGTTCCTTTCGTTTGCAGAGCCATTGCCCGCACCCGGGTCAGTGGTACAAGGGTGCGATGGTGGTTTTGTTGATACGGGCATAGAAGGCCATACTCATCAGGATGCTGACGACTTCCGCAATGAGGAAGGCCCACCAGACATTGTTGACGCTGCCGGTCTGTGCCAGCAGCCACGCTGCCGGCAGCAGCACGAACAGCTGGCGGCAGACCGAAACGATGAGGCTGAAAACGCCGTTGCCCAGCGCCTGAAACACCGAGCTGAGCACGATGCTGACGCCCGCCAGCAAAAAGTGCAGGCAGATGATGCGCATGGCTGGGATGCCGATGGCCAGCATGGCGTCGCTGGCAGCAAAGATGCTCAGCACCAGCCCGGGCGCAAACTGGAAAATGCAGAAGCCTACCAGCATGATGCCTTCGGCGTAGCACACCGACAGCTTGATGGTCTTTTTCACGCGGTCCGGTCTGCGGGCACCGTAGTTGTAGCCGATGATGGGCACCATACCGTTATTCAGGCCGAAAATGGGCATAAACACGAAGCTTTGCAGCTTGAAGTAGACGCCGAACACCGCCACCGCCGTGGCAGAGAAGGCCATCAGGATCAGGTTCATGCCAAAGGTCATCAGGCTGCCCACGCACTGCATGGCGATGCTGGGCAGACCCACGGTATAGATGCGGCCGATGGCCTTGGCACTGGGGCGGAAGCCCTTGAAGCTGATCTGGATGTCCGGGTTTTTGCGGGTGTTGAAGTACAAGGTCATGCCTGCGCCGCAGAACTGGCCGATGACCGTAGCCACCGCCGCGCCGGTGGTGCCGGACAGCGCCTGCCCGCAGTAGCCGAAGATGAAGATGGGGTCCAGAATAATGTTGACCACTGCACCCACCAGCTGGCTGATCATGCTCAGCTGGGTGCGGCCGGTGGCAGCCAGCAGCTTTTCGCCCATGGTCTGGGTGAAAATGCCCAGACTGAAGATGCAGCACACCGAAAGATACTGGATGCCCTGCTGCGCGATCACAGCGTCACTGGTCTGGGCGTAGAAGTAGGGCTTCATGCAGGTAAGGCCGATGACAAAAAATACCGCAAAGCTGCACAGGGAAAGGAAGATGCCGTTTTCTGCGGTGGCGTTGGCACGGCTCTGGTTCTTTTCGCCAAGGCTCTTGCTCAGCAGGGCGTTCACGCCCACGCCGGTGCCCACGCCCACGGCGATCATGACGTTCTGCAATGAAAATGCCAGCGATACGGCGGTAAGGGCGCTCTCGCTGACATGGGACACGAACACCGAGTCCACCACGTTGTACAGCGCCTGCACCAGCATGGAGATCATCATCGGGATGCTGAGCTTGAGCAAAAGCGGGTTGATCTCCATGGTGCCCATGATGTTTTCCCGCACCTCGGCGGGTGCGGTCTGCGATTGATTTGTTTTCACGATTTCTCCTTGCCGGAAACATGGGCAGGGCGCAGAAGCGCCCTGCCCACGTTCTGTCGTTGTTTATTGGGTCTTGCCGGGGGTCACAGCGTCTTTTCCTTTGCGGCGGCTGCGTCCAGGATCATCTTCACGCAGGTCTCGCGGCCAAGGGCGGCGTTAATGGCCAGATCGTAGTTGTGGGCATCGCCCCAGCGGTTCTGGGTGTAGTAGTTGTAGTAGGCCGAGCGGTTGCGGTCGGTCTTTTCCACCTCGTCCTTGATGCCCTTCTCGTCCTTGGCCTTTACCAAGGGGTTGGTCTTGGCGTACTGCAGACGCCACTCCTTGGGTGCATACACGAACACCCGCAGCACATCCTTGCGCTCCCGCAGGACGTAGTCACCGCAGCGGCCAAGGATCACGCAGGGGCCTTCCTCAGCCAGCTGCTTGATGATACGGCTCTGCAGAATGAACACCTGATCGCCCAGCGGCAGCTCGTTGCCCATGGTGTACAGGCTGTACAGCAGGCTGTGGGTATGCCGTTTCTCGCTGGCGGCAACAGCCTCCTCCGACAAGCCGGAGTTCTTTGCTGCCATGGTGATCAGCTCCTTGTCGTAAAGCTTGATGCCCAGTGCATTTGCCACATCCTCTGCGATGAAGCGTCCGCCGGTGCAGTACTCACGGCCCAAAGTGATGATCGTCTTTGCCATAATGTGTTCCTCCTGTTTCATATATCGCCCTGAAAAAGCTTACGGCTGTGCCGGGGCGTCCCCGGTCTGGCCGCTGGCTTGGGGTTCTGTGCTCGCGGGCGCGGGCTTCGGCTTCGGCAGCCGTACCTCTGCTACCCGCATGGTGCCGGTCTGGTCCACTGCATACACGCTGCAGCGCCCGCCTGCGGCCAGCAGCTCCGGCGGGAACTGTACCCCGCCGTCCTCGGTGCGGGTACAGCGCAAAAAGGTGCGGTGGGCGGTGGTGGCGTGCGCTACGCCGTCGTGGGGCGCGCAGGCGATCCAACCGGAAAAATCCTCCGGCAGGTCTGCGGGCTCTCCCCGCCGCTCAAAGTAGTAAGTGCCCGGCTGGGTGCCGGCGCGCAGGTCGCAGCGCAGCCGCCGGGGACGGTCGGCCTCAGCCTCCCGCTGCTTTGGCCGCAGGGCAATGGCTTTGCCGGTAAAGTAACGCATAAAATCCACCAGCGCCATGGTGCAGTTCACTGCGCCGTCAGTATCGGCGGTGGGGTCGTTCAGCAGCACAAAATCTGCCATTACGGCGTCATCGTGGCCAAAGCCGCGCAGCCCCATCCACAGCCGCATCGGGTCTCGCTGACCGCGTACCCGCCGCTCCACCTGTACTGCCACCGAGCAGCCGTCGTGGATCTGCTCCCGCAGGTCGGCAAGATCCATCCATGCCTGCCAGCAGGGATAGCCGCAGCAGCCTGCGGCGGCCGCCGCAAAGGCGGTGTTGCCGGTGCTGCGGGTGCTGCCGTCCTCCATGGCGTAGGCCACTTCCTCCGGCAGGATATCCTCGCCCCAGCGGTTCATCAGCGCCGCCATGACCAGCGGCAGATCCATCTCCCGCCCAAAGCTGGGGTCGTGGGCAGAAAGGCAGTATTCCGGCAGATAGAGCCGCCGGTTCAGCGGGTGGCCGTTACGCTTTTCCCACGCAAGGGGGCGCACCGCCGCCGCCAGCAGACGCACCGCCGGGCTAACTTTATCGTTGTTGGTGGAAAGGTTCACCTGCAATTGCACGCCGGTGCCGCCGCCCGGGGCAGCTACCGTGACGGTATCGCCCATCAAAAAGATCATGCCGTCCTCGCTGTGGCTGGACACGCTGCATCGGGGATAATCCGGTGCCCACTTGCCAAAGCTCATCCAGCCCGTCCACGCCCCTGCCGCATATACCCGGCAGCGCACCTCCACCATGGTGTCCCGGGGTGCGTGGGCGTTCCAGCTGACGTTCAGGTTGCAGAAGGCCGGCATGGCAAACTCCGGGGTGGTGTAGCTGCCGTACAAAAGGCTGCGCCCTGCCACGCTGTCCAGCACCAGTGCGCCGTTTTCCAGCGCAACGTTGTCCAGCTGCCCGCGGGAAAAAGTCTCTGTCCCCTGCAGCACAAGATTATTCCGTTGTTCCATGGGACATCGCTCCTTTCCGCAGTGTCAGCGCTTATTCCTCCGGGGTGTCGTCGTCGGCGTAGTCCTCCTTGAGGGCGGCTTCCAGCTCGGCGTCCTTCATTTTGCGGATGTTCTCCTCGATGTGGAACACCCGGTCGATATCACCGTACACGATCTGGCAGGACACCTCGGTGACGAACCAGAAACCAAAGATCAGCATCAGGAAAAGCCCCAGCGGCATACACAGGATCACCACGCCCCAGAACAGCACCTGCACGATGGCGGCAGCCAGTGCGTGGGGCAGAAAGGCGATCATGCAGTTGATGCTGTTTTTCAAAGTCAGGCTCAAAGGCTGGTCCAGCAGCACCACCTGCGGCCACATATAGGCAAACAGCATCTGGAACAGCACCAGATTGAGCACCGTAGCCACCCACAGCGGGATGCCCACGTTGGTACCGTGGTACAGCATATTGAAGCAGAAATAGACGAGGAAGATCTGCAGCGTGACCACTACGGTGTACAGCACGCCCGGCGCAAGGCTGGCTTTAAAGTTGCGCTTGAAGGCCTTGCGGTAGGTCACCCACCAATAGCCCGCCTCGTCGCGCAGTGCGCGCAGGACGGTATCGTACATTCCAGCCAGTGCGGGCCCGGCCAGCAGACCGCCCACGGCGGCGCTGCCCAGCATCACCGGCAGGCTGTTCTGCAAAAAGCCGATGTACACCAGACAGATGACCGGTGCAAACCCGATGCAGGTCAGCAGGTTTGCAAGGAACATCCCGTTCATATCACGGCCTACAAGCTCAAAAAAGCGGCCGATGCCGGTCTTGCGGGGGGCGTCCTTTTCGACACCCTTACCGGCCTTGAAATCATTGGCAGAAGGAAAAAGACCCATAGTAACTGCGGTACCTCTCTTACGTTTTTAACCGGCACCGCAGGCGTTTTGTCTGGAAAGTGCCATTGTGCTGGCTTTACAGATATAAATATACCTGTATTTTGTCAACTTTGCAAGATACAACCGGGGCTAATTGTAAAAAAATATTTATCTCTCCCTTTTTTGTGCAAAGTGTGCTACAATGACAATGGCATTTTTTGCAATAGGAGGAAACTATTATGAGCATTCTTCGCACCATTGCGATGTTTATTTATCTGTTCGGTTACATGATCCTGCACTACGGCATCCTGCGCCGCGCCGAGCGCGCCGCAGCCGCCGGAGATACCGCCACCGTGGAGCAGATCGTGAACCAGCATATTCCCCGCTGGAGCCGGGGCATCTTAAAGGTGACCGGTGTTTCCCTGTCGGTGGAAGGGCTGGAGAATATTCCCAAGGACCGCCCCTGCGTGTTTGTGGCGAACCACCGCAGCTACTACGACATCCCTTTGCTGCTGGCCGGGCTGGAAAAGCCCCACGGCATCCTTGCCAAGGAAGAGCTGGAAAAGATTCCCCTGCTCAACCGCTGGATGAAGCTGCTGGGCTGCGTGTTCGTGCAGCGTGACGATGTGCGTGCCTCGGTGCGGGCGCTGAACGATGCCACCGCCATCGTGGAGGGCGGCCGCAGCTTTGTCATCTTCCCCGAAGGCACCCGCTACAAGGGCGAAGAGGGCGGCGCGGGCGAGTTCAAGGCCGGTGCTTTCCGCATTGCGGTCAAGACAAGTGCCCCGGTGGTGCCGGTAGCTGTGACCGGTGCACGCGCCCTGTTTGAGAGCAATGGCAACCGCTGCCGCCCGGGCAGTGTGCGCATCAAGATCATGCCCCCCATCCAGACCGCCGGCATGAGCAAGGCCGAGCAGAAGCAGCTGCCCGATGCCGTGCGCCAGAGCATTCTGGCTGCACTGAAGTAACAGCCTTTCCCGCCCGTTTCATCACACAGGAGAACTATTTTATGGCAAGCTACCGTTACGAACGCGACATCGACCCCAAGGACCTCAAGCCCCGCAAGGAGCGGCAGTACAGCCGCAAGGAGCGCTGGGCAAACTGGTGGGACTATAACCTGAAATGGGTGCTCATCTTCGGCATTGCCGGTGCGTTCGTGGCGTACTGCTTTATCGGGCAGTATTTCCTTACCACCCACCCGGATTACAACGTGGCGGTGGTCAGCCCCTACTACCTGCCCGAAGCCACCGTCACCGCCCTACAACAGCAGCTTGCCGCCTACGGCGAGGACTGCAACGACGATGGCAAGGTGGTGGTGAAGCTGAACCAATACACTATGGCTTTCAACAGCGAGGACTCGGACGCCTATCTGGATATGGCGGGCACCACCAAGCTTTCCACCGATATCCAAAGCTCCCTCAGCTCCATCTTTATCCTCTACGACCCCGCTGGCTTCCAGCAGACCACCGGCACGCTGCGGTATCTGGACGGTCATCTGCCCAAGTCCGATGCCGACAGCGACTGGTGGAACATGGTCTACCGCTGGACGGACTGCCCGGTGCTGACCGGGATGGAGCTGGGCAGCTACACCTCGGACGCGGTGCAGAGCGCCAGCGGCGACAGCCAGCAGCTGCTGGCAGATTACTATATCGGCATCCGGGGCGCATGGCTGAAGGAATCCGCTTCCCTGCTGGAAAACAGCGAGCCCCTTTGGGCAAGCCTGACCGCCGGGGCGGTCTCCACTGCCGGGGAGGGGCACTAAAGATGCGCTTCCGCATCAAAGCCGGCGGCCCCGCTGCCCGGTTCACCTTTGACCGTACTCCCAAGCCCCAGCCGCCCGCGCCGCCTGTCCCCCGCGCCGCAGACCTTGATAACCCCTACGGGCGCTATTACGGCAAAGCCCGCAGCTGGGAGGATATTTTGAAGAATAAATAGTTGAACTCCCCCAGTCATCGCTGCGCGATGCCAGCCCCCTCGGAGATGGGGCCTTTGGCAAAGAGGTAAAGTTTGCTTTCTCGCCAGAGGCTCCCTCCCAGAGGGAGCTGTCAAAACCGTCAGGTTTTGACTGAGGGAGTTCTGTTTCAACGCACCCACCGTTCGTTTTCCCTGCTTTTCAGGGCGCAAAAACGGACTGTGGGTGCGTTTCTGTTTTCTATTTTCGTCTTTTTACCCATGGCTGATTTGAAATTTTCTCCACCCTCAAATGGAGGGCGGTTTGTTGTTTCTCTGTCCCGGTTATGGTATACTTACTAGGTATCCCCGCAAAAACCGACCAAAAAGGATGTGACCCCCATGGACGCACTGGAACAAGCCCGTGCCGAGATCGACACGGTGGATGCGCAGCTGGCTGCGCTGTTCGAGCGCCGGATGGCTGCTGTTTTACAGGTGGCCGAATATAAGCGGGCGCACGGTCTGCCCATCTACGATGCCGCCCGGGAGGCCGCCGTGCTGGAAAAGGCCGCAGCCCGCATTCAGCAGCCCGCGCTGCGCCCTTACTATAAAGACCATGTCCAGCACATGATGGATGTCGCCAAGCAATACGAAGCCGCTGTGCTGGGACGTAATCGCGCCGCCTATCAGGGAGTGGAAGGTGCATTTGCCCACATCGCCCTCAAGGCGCTGTTCCCCCACGCCGAAGCCGTGAGCTATTCCACGTGGGACGAGGTATTCGAGGCCGTTGCCGCGGGCGAAGCCGCTCACGGCGTAGTGCCCTTTGAAAACAGCCACGCCGGGGACGTTTCCGCCGTGCTGGACCTGTGTTATAACCACCCGGAGCTGTGGGTGGTGGATGTGTACGACCTGCCCATCTCCCAGAACCTGCTGGTGCTGCCGGGCACCCAGCTTTCCCAGCTGCGCACCGTGTACAGCCACCAGCAGGCCATTGCCCAGAGCGAGACCTTTTTAAAGCAGTTCCGTCTGCCCGCCACCGCCATGGCCAACACCGCTATGGCTGCAAAGTTCGTGGCTGAAAGCGGCGATGCGACAAAGGCCGCCATTGCCAGCGCCGAGACTGCCGCGCTGTACGGGCTGGAAATTCTGGTGCCCAACATCAACACCGACGGCGACAACACCACCCGGTTCATCGTGCTCAGCCGCGAAAAGCCCACGGCGGGCAACCGGTTCTCGCTGCTGTTCACGGTGGACAACAAGCCCGGCAAACTGGCCGAGGTGATCCAGGTCATCGGTGCAAGCGGCTTCAATATGGAGTCCATCAAGAGCCGCCCCATGCCGCACGTCCCCTTTGAATATTATTTTTACGTAGAGCTGGTGGGCGATGCCGCCGCCGGCGAGACCGCCGCGCTGCTGCGCGAGCTTGACCGCACCTGCCGGACGGTGCGGCTGTTAGGAGTGTATACAAAATGAGTGATTTTATCGGAACCAAGCTGACCATGAATCTGGGCGAGCGCAGCTACGACATCATCGTTAAGCGCGGCTCGCTGGAAAACCTGTACCAGTTCGCCCGGCTGGACCGCCGGGTGGCGGTGGTCACCGACAGCGGTGTGCCCGCACAGTACGCACAGATGGTAGCCGACCAGTGCAAGGACGCCACCATCATCACCGTGCCGCAGGGCGAAGCCAGCAAGAGCTTTAAAATTCTGGAAACTGTGCTGCGGCAGATGCTGGACTTCGGCATGGGCCGGGGCGACCTTGTGGTAGCCGTGGGCGGCGGCGTGGTGGGCGACCTTGCCGGTTTTGCCGCTTCCATCTATATGCGCGGCATCGACTTTATCAACTGCCCCACCACCACCCTTTCCATGATCGATTCCTCCATCGGCGGCAAGACCGCCGTGGATCTGGGCGACACCAAGAACATCGTGGGTGCCTTCTGGCAGCCTAAGCTGGTCATCGTGGACCCGGACACCCTGTCCACCCTGCCCCGCCGCCACTTCATCAACGGTCTGGCCGAGGCCGTCAAGGCCGGTCTTTTGGCCGACCCGGAGCTGTTCTCCATCTTTGAAAAAGAGGATGTGGACGACCGCATCGGCGAGATCATCTGCCGCAGCCTGCGTTTTAAAAAGAGCATCGTGGAGCAGGACGAGACCGAGCAGGGGATGCGCAAGGCGCTGAACTTCGGCCACACCATCGGCCACGGCATCGAAGCCGTAAAGGGCATCAAGGGACGCCGCACCACCGGCCTGTTCCACGGCGAGTGCGTGGCGCTGGGAATGCTGCCCATGATCGAATCCAAGGCTCTGCAAAAGCGGGTGCGCGGCGTGTACCGCCGCTTAGGGTTACCCACCCGCACCGCCTACGATAAGGAAAAGGTACTGGCTGAGATGCTGCACGACAAAAAAGCGCAGGGCGGGCAGATCACCATCATCAAGGTGCCCGGCCTTGGCTGCTGGCGCGCCGAGACCATCCCTGTGGAGGGGCTGCGCCCGCTGCTGGGCATGGAGGACTGACCCATGAAAAACACCTTTGGCAGCGACCTTTCGCTGACCATCTTCGGCGAGAGCCACGGCCGCGCCGTGGGCGCGGTGCTGGACGGCATGGCCGCCGGTGTGCCGGTGGACGAGAGCTTTCTCGCCGCCTGCATGGATAAGCGCCGTGCCCGGGGCGACGGCCTTTCCACCCCCCGGGTGGAGGTGGATGCGGTGCAGCTGCTGTCCGGTGTGGTGAACGGCCACACCACCGGCACCGCCATCGCCCTGATGATCGAAAACCAGAATACCCGCAGCGGCGACTACGCCAAGACCGCCGACCTTCTGCGCCCCGGCCACGCGGACTTTACCGCCTACGCCAAGTACCACGGCTTTCAGGATGCCCGGGGCGGCGGGCACTTTTCCGGCCGGGTGACCGCCGCCCTTGTGGCAGGCGGCAGCATCGTGCTTGCCGCATTGCAGCGGGCGGGCATTGATATCACCACCCACATTGCCCGGTGCGCAGATATTGCCGATACGCCCTTTGCGCTGGACGACCCCGCCGCCCTTGCGGCACAGGTGGGGACGCTTGCCAGTAAGACCGAGGGCTTTGCGGTGCTGGATGCCGCCGTGGAAGAGCCCATGAAAACCGCCATCCGCGCCGCCGGTGCCGAGGGCGACAGCGTGGGCGGTGTGCTGGAAACCGCCATCCTCGGCCTGCCCGCCGGCATCGGCGAACCCTACTTTGACAGCGTGGAGAGCGAAATTGCCCACTTGGCGTTTTCCATCCCGGCGGTCAAGGGCATCGAGTTCGGCACCGGCTTCGGCTTTGCTGGGCTGCGCGGCTCGGAAGCAAACGACGCCTTCCGCATGACGGCAGAGGGCGCGGTGGTCACCGCCACCAACCACAACGCGGGCATCAACGGCGGCATCGCCAACGGTATGCCGGTGGTGTTCCGCACCGCCGTCAAGCCCACCCCCAGCATCTACAAGCAGCAGGATACGGTGGACTATATCGCCAAAAAGGACGCACAACTGTCCATTCAGGGACGGCACGACCCCTGCATCGTGCCCCGGGCCGCCATTGTGCAGACCTGCGCCGCCGCCCTTGCGGTGGGCGATCTGCTCACCGCCCGGTACGGTGCCCGGTGGATGACCGACCCCACCGGCTACCGGAAGGAGGGCTGAGATGGAATACGGACTCATCGGCGGCAAGCTGGGACACTCCTACTCCAAGACCATCCATGAGCTGCTCTGCGGGTACAGCTACGAGCTGTGCCCCCTGCCCACCGAAGCAGACGCCCGCGCCTTTTTGCAGCGGCGGCAGTTCAAGGCCATCAATGTGACCATCCCCTATAAAAAGCTGGTGATGGAGTACTGCTCCTTCATCGACCCCCGCGCCCGCGCCATCGGCGCGGTGAACACGGTGGTCAATAAAAACGGCCTGCTCTACGGCTACAACACCGATTATCTGGGCTTTGCCCACCTGTGCGAAGCCCACGGCGTGGAGCTTGCGGGCAAGACCGTGCTCATCTTGGGCACCGGCGGCACCCACAACACCACCCGCGCGGTGGCGCTGGACAAGGGCGCTGCCAAGGTGCTGACGGTCAGCCGCACCCCCGACCCGGAAAAGGGCGAGCTGAGCTACGCCGAAGCCGTGCACAGCGGCGCACAGGTAGTGTTCAACACCACCCCCGCCGGGATGTACCCCAACGTGGGCGTGTGCAGTCTGGACGTGGCCGCCATGCCCGGGCTGGAAGCCGTGGTAGACGTGGTCTATAACCCCAACAAGACGGAGCTCATCCTCCGCGCCGAGGAAGCCGGTGTGCCGGTGGCCGTAGGCGGGCTGGAGATGCTGGTGGCACAGGCGGTGTACGCCGCCGAATACTTCCTTGGCCGCAAGTTCGAGGACGCCCCGGGCGAGGTGCGGCGCATCACCGCCGCGCTGCGCCGCGAGACGCTGAACATCGCCCTTGTGGGGATGCCCTCCTGCGGCAAATCCACCCTTGGCCGCCTGCTGGCAAAGCAGCTGGGCAGACCGCTTGTGGATCTGGACGAGGAGATTGTCAAGGCAGACGGGCGCAGCATCCCGGATATCTTTGCCGCCGAGGGCGAAGAGGGCTTCCGCGCAAAGGAAGCCGCGCAGATCGCCCGTTTCGGCAAGGAAAAGGGGCTTGTGCTCTCCTGCGGCGGCGGCGCGGTGAAGCGGGCAGAGAATGTCCGCGCCCTGCGCCAGAACGGCGTGGTGCTGTTCATCGACCGGCCGGTGGAAGCGCTGGCTGTGGGCGGCGACCGTCCGCTTTCTTCCAGCGCCGAGGCGCTGCGCACCATGGAAGCCCAGCGCCGCCCGCTGTACCTTGCCGCCGCAGATGCGGTGATTTCTAACACCGGCACGCTGGCCGAGGCGCTGGCAGCTGCACAGGAGGCACTGGATGAAATTTTTGATTCTTAACGGGCCAAACATCAATCTGGCGCGCTGGTCTGAGCCCGGCGTGCCCGGCGAAGTGGACTACACCGGCCTGATGGACTATGTGCAGGCGGGCTGCGACCAGCTTGGCATCGAGACGGACATCTGCCAGTCCAACCACGAGGGCGATCTCATCGACGAGATCCAGTCCGCCCCGGGGCGGGTGGACGGCATCGTGCTGAACCCCGGCGGCTACGCCCATTACAGCGTAGCCATTCTGGACGCGCTGCGGCTGTGCAGCGTGCCCGCCGTAGAGGTGATGCTGGACGCCCCGGACGAGCGCGAGCCCTTCCGCAAAACAGACGTGGTGTCCTTTGGCTGTCAGGGACATTTTATCGGCGAAGGCCCGCAGGGCTACCTGCACGCCTGCATCTGGCTGGCGCAGCTGCTGCGCACCGACGGCTCCTCTAAGGCGCATATCGTGATGTAAAACGCCCAAGGGTAGCCTCCTCGCCCTCTCCGTCACGGCTTACGCCGTGCCACCTCTCCCAAAGGGAGAGGCCTTGGCAGTACGGTAAAGTTTCCGGTTTTGCCAAGGGCTCCCCCTTTGGGGGAGCTGGCGCGCAAGCGCCTGAGAGGGCGAGCCCGCTGCCACAAAGGAAGTCGTTCATGAAACATATCACCGTTAATAAGAACTATAAAATGCTTGGCACTGCGCGTACATTACGACGTAATCTGACGCCACAGGAGCATAGACTCTGGTATGTATTTCTGCGCGATTATCCTGTAAAGATCTATAAACAGCGGATCATTGAATCCTTTGTCGTTGACTTTTACTGTGCGCAGGCACGGCTTGTGATCGAGTTGGACGGCTCTCAGCATTATACCGAGCAGGGCAAGGCTTACGATGCAGAACGAAGTGCGGTTCTTGAACAGTATGGGCTACTGGTTCTCCGTTTTGCAAATAACGATGTGGACAACCATTTTAATGCCGTCTGTACACAGATAGACAATACCATTCAAAGCAGACTTCAATCTTAAAAACAGGAAAGGAAACTTTTTATGATCATCTCCACCAAAAAAGGCACTCCCAAAGAGGAGCTGGAAAAGATCGTTGACAAATTCGAAAAGCAGGGTCTGGATGTGACCCTGATCACCGGCAAGGACTACAACGTGTTCGGTCTGGTGGGCGACACCACCAAGATCGACGAGCGGGACGTGCTGGCAAACCCGTGGATCGACAACGTTACCCGCGTGTCTGCACCCTATAAGCGCGCCAACCGCCTGTTTCACCCCGCAGACTCGGTCATCGACTGCGGCGGCGTGAAGATCGGCAGCAAGGAAAAGATCGCCGTCATGGCAGGCCCCTGCAGCATCGAGAACGCCGAGCAGGCACTGCGCATCGCGCAGGGGGTCAAGGCGGGCGGCGCAGCGCTGTTCCGCGGCGGCGCCTACAAACCCCGCACCTCTCCCTACGCCTTTCAGGGTCTGGAGACCGAGGGCATCTTAGACATGGTAAAGGCCCGCGAAGCCACCGGCCTGCCCATCGTTTCCGAGCTGATGAGCGAGGACCGCATCCCGGAGTTTGAGGAGTATGTGGACGTGGTGCAGATCGGCGCACGCAATATGCAGAACTTCCAGCTGCTCAAGGCGGTGGGCAAGATGCACAAGCCTGTGCTGCTCAAGCGCGGCCTGTGCAACACCATCGAGGAGTGGATCATGAGCGCCGAGTACATCATGGCAGGCGGCAACGAGCAGGTCATCTTCTGCGAGCGCGGCATCCGCACCTTTGAAAAATACACCCGCAACACGCTGGATCTTTCCGCCGTGCCCATCATCCACGAAAAGACCCATCTGCCCATCGTGGTAGATCCCAGCCACGCCACCGGCAAGGCCAATCTGGTGGAGCCGATGATGATCGCCGCCGTGGCTGCCGGTGCGGACGGTCTGGAGGTAGAGGTGCACTACGACCCCCAGCACGCATGGAGCGACGGTGCACAGTGCCTGACCCCGGACGCCTTTGCACAGGCCATGGCAAAGTGCCGTCAGGTGGCTTGGGCTATCGGCCGGGAGATGTAAACCGTTTACCCCCTCAGGCGCTGGCGCGCCAGCGCCCTCAAGGGGGCGCCTGAAGCGCTGCCCGGGGGAAATTGCAAAAGGATAACACCGCTATGCAAGTAACCATCAGACCTGCCCCCGGCGGCATCGGGGGCGTGATCGCCGCGCCGCCCAGCAAAAGCATGGCGCACCGCGCCGTGCTGTGCGCCGCGCTGGCTGTGGGGCGCTCCCACATCACCCATCTGGAATTCAGCAAGGATATCTCTGCCACCCTGTCCGCCGCCGCGCAGCTGTGCGCCGCCGTGGACACCGGCGCGGACGATGCCACTGTGCAGGGGCTTGGGCATTTTCTGCCCCTGACCGCCCCGGTGGACTGCTGCGAAAGCGGCAGCACCCTGCGGTTTTTGATCCCCATTGCCAGCTTGACCGGCCAGCCGGTCACCTTTACCGGACGCGGGCGGCTGATGGAGCGCCCGCAGTCCGTATACGAAACGTTATATCGCGAGCAGAATCTACGGTTCGAACAATCCTCCGCCGGGCTGACCGTGGAGGGCGCACTGACCCCCGGGGACTACCGGCTGGCGGGCAACGTGTCCAGCCAGTTCATCAGCGGGCTGCTGTTCGCCCTGCCGCTGCTGCCCGGGGACAGCCAGCTGCACCTTATTCCCCCCGTGGAGAGCCGCAGCTACATCGACATGACCCGCGCCGTACAGGCCGCCTTTGGGGTGCACAGCCACTGGCTGGACGAAACCACCCTGCTGCTGCCCGGCGGGCAGCAGTACCGCCCCTGCGACTACAACGTGGAGGGCGATTACAGTCAGGCCGCGTTTCCGGCGGTGCTGGGCGCGGTGTGCGGCGGGGTGACCATCACCGGCCTTGCGCCGGACACCCTGCAGGGCGATGCTGCCATTCTGGACATCCTGCGCCGGTGCGGCGCGGTGTTCACCCGCAAAGGTGACAGCGTCACCTTTGCAAAAGCTCCCTTGCATGGGGTGGACATCGACCTTGCGGACTGCCCCGACCTTGGCCCCGTGCTGATGGTGCTGGGACTGCTGTGCAAGGGCACCACCGTCATCCGCAACGCCCAGCGGCTGCGCCTGAAGGAGAGCGACCGCATCGCGGCTATGGAGGCCGAGCTGCGCGCCTGCGGCGGCGTGCTGGAAAGCGACGGCGGCACCATCACGGTGCAGGGCTGTGCTGAGCGTCTGCACGCTCCTGCCGCGCCCCTGCACGGCCACAACGACCATCGGGTTGTCATGAGCCTTGCGGTGCTGGCTGCCGCCGCCGGGCTATCCCTGACCGTGGACGATGCCGAAGCCATCCAGAAGAGCTGGCCCGGCTTTTTTGCAGATGCAGCGCCGCTTGGCGTGGAGGTAGAAGATGCTTGATAAAACAAAACGTTATCTCGTAGTGGGTCTGGGTCTGCTGGGCGGCAAGTACGCGCTGGAGCTGACCCGCGCCGGCTTCCATGTGGACGGCATCAACCGCAGCGAGGGACACTTGCAGTACGCGCTGGAGCACGGCTATATCGCCAGCGGCAAGACCCATGATTTTGAGGACCTTGTCCGGCAGGCCGACCATATCATCTTTGGCCTGTACCCCACCGCGCTGCTGGACTGGTTCCGAACCTACGGTTCCCTGCTCAAGCCCGGGTGCATCTTTACGGATGTTTCCGGCGTCAAGACCGGCCTTGTGGAGCCGGTGCAGGCGCTGTGCCCGGCGGGGGTGGAGTTCATCGCCAGCCACCCCATGGCCGGCCGCGAGACTTCCAGCGTGGAGCACGCCGCCGAGGTGAATTTTGCCCCGGCCAACTTCATCATCACCCCCACCGAAAAGAACACCCCTGCGGGCATCCAGTGGGCAAAGGAGCTGGCCGAGGTGCTGGGCTTCAAGCACATCTGCACCCTGACCGTGCAGGAGCACGACCGGATGATCGGCTATGTCAGCCAGCTGTGCCACGCCATCGCCGTAAGCCTGATGTGCGCCAACGACAACTCCTCGCTGTGCGAGTACACCGGCGACTCCTTCCGGGATCTGACCCGCATTGCACGTATCAACGACAAAATGTGGGCAGAGCTGTTTTTGTGGAACAAGCAGAACCTGATCAGCGAGATCGACCAGTTCGATTCTGCCCTGCAGGAGATGCGCGCCGCCCTTGTGGCAGACGACCGGGACAAGCTGGAAGAAATGTTCCGCCTTTCCACCCAGCGCCGCGCCGCCTTTGACAAAAAGCTGCCGGAATAAACCGTGACGGAGGTATTGCCCCATGCCCAAGCAGGAAGGACAGAAATCCAAGCTGGTAACGCTGCTGCGCATCCTTGAGCAGCGCACCGACGAGAACCACCGCCTGAACGTGCCCCAGCTGGTGCAGCTGCTGGAAAATCAGGGCATTCTGGCCGAGCGCAAGAGCATTTACAGCGATATCGACACCCTGCGCAGTCTGGGCTACGACATCCAGCTACAGCGCGGGCGCGGCGGCGGGTACTGGATGGCAAGCCGTGCATTCGAGCTTTCGGAGCTGAAGCTGCTGGTGGATGCGGTACAGTCCAGCAGCGTCATCTCGGCGCGCACCAGCAAGCGCATCATCCACAAGCTGGAAGCCCTCTGCTCTGACTACGAGGGCATCCAGCTGCAGCGTCAGGTGTATGTGGACGGACGTCCCAAGACCGACAGCCAGACCCTTTTGTACAGCATCGACGCCCTGCACACCGCCATCAACCGGGGGTGTCTGGTGCAGTTCCGCTACAAGGGCAGCAGCGCCGTGCGCACCGTAAGCCCGTGGCAGCTTGCGTGGGAAAACGGCTGCTATTACCTCATTGCCTATCAGGACGAAAAAGCACCCCCGGTGCGCCATTACCGGGTGGACCGGATGGCCGGGGTGCTGGTGCTGGACGAGCCGCGCCGGGGCAAGGAGTTCTTCCGCACCTTCGATCTGCCCGCCTACCTGCGCAAGCACTTCAATATGTTCGGCGGCACCGAGTACCGGGTCACCCTGCGGTGCACTGCCGACCTTGAGCCGGTCATGCGGGAGCGCTTTGGCCGCGAGCCGGTGTTCTGCCCGGAGGACGCGGAGCACTTCCACTTTGACGTGCCCATCTGCGTCAGCCAGCAGTTTTTCGGCTGGGTGTGCGGCTTTGGCGGCAAGGTAGAGGTCACCGCCCCCACCGCCGTCCGCGCCCAGCTGCACGAGATGGTGCAGAGCTTAGCAGAGCAGCACGGGTAAAGCGCTTTGCCGTTAATTTTCACTTTACAAACGCCGCAAGAACTATTACAATCAAAGCAGTGCCGAAGGGCCGTTCGTTTTCATCCACCGCGCGCAACCGTTCCGACAGCGCCGGGGCTGCGCAGAGCTTTCTTGATCAGGAGGTTTTTTGCATGAAAAAGATCACGCGTCGTACCGTTCTCCGTGTCTCGGGGCTGGCAGCCGCCTCGCTGGCTCTGTCCGGCTGCGCGCCCACCGGCAGCGCCTGTGTGGGCAACGGCTTTTCCGGCTGGCTGCAGCAGACCTTCGGGAAGGGCAGCTCTGCATCCTCTGAAAGCACCGAAGCCGCAGCCCCGGACGCAGGAGCGGCATCCGAAGCCCCGGCAGAGAGCGCCGACAGCAGCCTGCCCGCCTATAACGCCGACCCCCTTACCGGCGAGCCGCGCCGCAGCAACGGCCGTATTGTCGGCGTGATGGTGAACAACATCAGCAACACCCAGCGGCAGAACGCCCGCCCGCAGCGCGGCATCGGCTCGGCTGACCTGCTCATTGAGAGCAAGGTGGAGGGCGGCATCTCCCGCTTCTGCGCGGTGTACCACGACGCCAACGCCATCCCGGAGGTGGGGCCGCTGCGCTCCGGCCGCGACCAGTTTTTGCAGCTGCTCATGCCGTGGCAGGCGCTGTACTACCACGACGGCGAAAGCGCCCCCTGCACCAAGTTCATCAACGTGTATCACTACTCCGGCCTGAACATCGGCGGCAAGAGCTATTTTAATACCACTACTCACCCCCATGTGGCGCACCGCGACAGCCGCGGCCGCAACGTGGCGTATGAGCACACCGAGTTCACCTCCGGCGCTGAGATCCGGCAGGCCGCCGCCAACGCAGGCATCGGGCTGGAATATCCCTACGAGAGCACCTTCTTCCGCTTTGCAGACTACCGCACCGGCGCAGAGAACAAGATGTCCGGTGCTGCCGCCGCCAAGACCATCAACATCGTGCACTCGGACAGCTACAAGACCACCTTCAGCTACAACCGCTGGGAACGCCTTTATAAAATGTCCATGTACAGCCGCGCCGACGGTGCTTTTGAAAACACCGTGGACGAGCTGACCGGAAAGCAGCTTGGTTTTACCAACCTGCTGGTCTGTTTTGCAGGCATCGCGGACTACCCCGGCGACTCCGGCGGCGTGCAGCAGGTGGACTATGTGTCCGGCGGCGAAGCCTATTTCTTCACCCGGGGCGCGGTGCAGCACGGCACATGGCAGAAGGCATCCCCGGAGCACCCGCTCAAGGTCTATGCCGCCGACGGCAGCGAGATCTGCTTCAACCGCGGCAAGACCTATCTGGCCATCGTGGACGACGACGAGTGGCAAAACTTTAACTATCAGTAAGGGGAGAGACCCATGAAACGCAAATGGAGCCTGCGCCTTGGTGCAGCCGTGCTGTGCGCGGTGCTGCTGGGCAGCTGCGGGGGCACCGCCGCTGCGCCGGCAGAAAGCACCGCCCCGGCAGACCCGCTTACCGGGCAGCAGCTGCTGTACCCGGAGCAGCGGGCGGCGGCGGTGGTCATCGAGAACACCACCGGCAGCACTACCCAGTGGGGCATCGGCAGCGCCTCGGTGGTGCTGGAAGCCCTGACCGAGAGCGGCAGCTCTACTGAGCTGTGTCTGGTATACCCCGCCCTCAGCGCCATGCCCGTGGTAGGGCCGGTGACGCGCGGGCAGGACTTATACTGGCGGCTGCTCAGCGGGCAGCAGGTGCTGCCCATCCAGTGCGGCAGCAGCGCATACGCCAAACGGTATCTGGAATACTACAATCTCCGCGCGGTGGACGCGCAGGAGGTGGGGTGCAACGCCTTTGTCAGCACCGGTTACAGCTGGAACAGCACGCCCCTGTGGCGCACCAGCGGCAAAGCCGTTTCCTCGGTGCTGGACAGCCTGAGCATCTCCGCCGCCGTGAACCAGAACGCCGCCGGCAGCGAGAGCGAAACGGCAGGCGTTCTGCCCGCTCTGCTGCCCCAGCGGGACACCGGCCATCTGCCGGATGCAAACGCCGCCGATGCGGTAAACGTGACCGTGAATTTCCAGTCCGGCGGAGCCACCGGCTTTGTCTATGACGACGCCCTTGCCGCCTACGGGATGCTGCACGCCGACGGCACCCCGCAGCTGGATGCCAACACCGGCACACAGGCAGCCTTTGACAATCTGCTCATCCTGTACAGCGGCTCCTCCCTGCGGGACGACGGCCGCACGCTGGACTACGACCTTTCCATGGGCGGCGGCATCTGGCTGAACGGCGGACACCTGTGGCAGATCACATGGACGCAGGGCACCCAGAGCACCCTTGCCCTCTACGATTCCAACGGCAAGCCGCTGGAACTCCCGGCAGGGCGCAGCTACATCGCCCTGCTTTCCAGCCTTACCGGGCAGGAGCTGCTGGTGCAAAGCAGCACCGGCGAAGCGCTGGTGGGTGCCGGGTGACCACGGCAGAAGAGCCTGAGAAGGCGCACGCCGGGAGAAACTCCCCCAGTCTCGCTGCGCTCGACAGCCCCCTCTAGGATGGGGCCTTTGGCATAGCGGTACAGTTTTCGGCTAAAGTGTAAAGCTTGCGGGCGCGCCAGAGGCTCCCTCCCCGAGGGAGCTGGCAAAACCGTCAGGTTTTGACTGAGGGAGTTAAGCTGAGAGGGTTTTAACAAAAAAGAGCCATTGCACGCATTTTGTGCAATGGCTCTTTTGGTATGCTGTTACAGATCCACCACGCTGCCGACCTCGGCGGGGGTGGTGGGCACGGGGCCCAGAGCGGCTTCATCGGTATTACGGCGCACCGTAAAGATGGCGCTGCGCCCGGCGGCAAAGTCCGGATGCCATGTCAGCTCAAGGGTCTGCCAGTCCTCCGGCACGGCGCAGAAACAGTGCAGCAGCGCACCGCGCCCGGCGGCAAGGTTCAGGGTGAACACCGAAGCATCTGCCGCGTTCTCGCTGTACAGCGGGGCGGCAAAGCTGCCGCAGGGCACGCTCTGGCCGTTGCAGGCAGCGGTCACGCCGGTGCCCATGCTGTACAGCTGCTCCCGGGTGCGCAGACCACGGCTTTGCAGATAGCTGGTATCCACCGGCAGGCTGGCTGCCGAAAGGTTTTCCACCGAGAGGTACACCAGTACGCCGCCCAGCTCCGGTGCCGGGGCATAGCCCAGCAGCTCCACGGCAGCTTTGCCGTCCAGCAGGGCAGGCTCGCCCGTAAGACACGGCTGCTGCGCCGCAGCACAGACCCCGGTAAGCAGTGCAGCCGCAAGGCTGACCGCACCGGAACCGGCACATTTCAGGAATGACCGGCGGGAGAGGGATTGGGACATGACAGCGTTCCTCCTGTGTACGATACAATACTACCCTTTAACAATAAAGGATTCTGCGCGTTCTGTCAAGGGGCAGTGGGAAACTGTAACCCTTTCTTATTCGTAGGCCTCGTTCTCCTCGGCTTCGGCCTGCCCCTGCAGGGTGTCGGCGTAGCCAAAAGGTACGATGTCGATGGCCTCCACCAGCTTGTCCCGCATCCACAGCTGCACATCGGTCTGCACAGTGTAGCCGCAGCCCGGGTCTGCCATCCACTGCTCGGGACGGCGGGTGGGTACGGCGCGCTGGCTGAGCATACTCATGATCACGCCGCCGTGGGTCACGCAGGCGGCCTCGGTAACGTCCATGCGGATCATGTACTCAAACAGCTTCATAAGGCTGTCGGCGCAGCGGGCGTGGAACTGCTCGGTGGGCTCTGCGCCCTCCGGCAGATAGCCGGAACCCGGGGTGATCCACTTTTTGAAGTCCTCGTCCTGCACAAGTTCCTTCACCGGTCTGCCCTCAAACTTGCCAAAGCCGGCTTCCCGCAGATCGTGCACCGTAAACTGGTGGGCAGCCCCGGGGAACAGGATGTTGGCGGTCTCCACCGCACGCAGCAGCGGGGAGGAAAACACGGTGTCTACCTGCGGGTAGGCGAACCGCTCCTTCAGGTCAGCCAGCTGAGCGCGGCCCTCGTCGCACAGGGGCAGGTCGGTGCCGCTGCCGATGTACAGGCCCTGCAGGTTGCCCGCGGTTATGCCGTGGCGGATGAGATGAAGCTTGAAGGTTTTCATGGATCACACCTCTTTTGGTTCGAAATTACGGAATAGGCTCAGCCCTCGGCGTAGTTGACCTCCACGGTAGCGGGGAACACGTTCATGTCCAGACGGCAGTTGTCGCGGATGGTCACGCTGGTCAGAGCGTTGCAGTCCTTGAAGGCGCCGGTCTTGATGTAGCCCACGCTCAGAGGGATGTTGACCTCGGTCAGGGCGGTGCAGCCGTTGAAAGCACCGGCCTCGATGTACTCCACGCCGTCAGCGATGTTCACGGTGGTCAGGGCAGTGCAGTCCTTGAAGGCGGTAGCACCCACGCTGGTAACGGTGCCCTCCACCTCAACGGTGGTGATCTGGTCGGCCTGATCAGCCCAGGGAGCCGGAGCGTCCTTGGTGAAGTTGGTCATACGGCCGGTGCCGCTGATGGTCAGGGTGCCGTCAGCCAGTGCCCAGGTCACGCCCTCGCCGCAGCTGTTGTTGGTAGCAGCAGCGGTGGAAGCAGCCACAGAAGAAGCGGCTGCGGAAGAAGCAGTGGACTTGGAGCCGCCGCAGCCGGTCAGGGCGATGGCGGCGATCAGGACAGCAGCGGCAGCGCTGCACAGACGGACTTTGCGCTCGAGTTTCATACTAAAGTTTCCTCTTTCTTATTCTTGGTATATTACCTTTTATAGCGTCTGCCTTGCCCTTCGCCAATTTGTGCGCCGGTCAAGAACAGTCGCCAAAAAGAGATTATAGCACAAACTGCAGAAAGATGGAACCACCTGTTTGAAAAAATTTTGTTTCAGAAAAGACGGGCTTTCACCACGGCTGTCGTTTTTCTGCCGTGTCGGAAACACAAAATCTATGTGTTAATACCCATAGTTTAGCATAGATGTGGGGCCCCGGCAAGACTTTTGACAATAATGACGAAAAAAGACGAAAAATATCGGCATTTTTCTTGCTTTACAAGTCGTTTTCCAATGTGTATAATCAACCTGTTGTAAACCAAAAACAAGGATATCACCAAAAAATCCCTTCGGATATTGAGGAGAGCACACCATGGAGTTCAATCGTATCATCAAGCTGCTGCGCAAGGAGCGCGGCATTACCCAAAAGCAGGCGGCAGAGGATCTGGGGGTCTCTCAGGCGCTGCTGTCCCACTACGAAAAAGGCATCCGCGAGTGCGGCTTGGACTTTGTGGTGCGGGTGGCAGATTATTATAATGTTTCCTGCGACTACCTGCTGGGCCGCAGCGCCGAGCGCAACGGCATGATGCTCTCTGCCGAGGATCTGCCCAACCCCGAAAAGATGAAGGACAACGTCTACCACGGCAGCGTTTTGCCCACCATGAACAAAAAACTCATCTCCAACAGCCTGAATGTGCTCTACGCCAAGATCGGCCAGTGCCACAGCAAGGCGCTGACCACCGAGGTGAGCGCTTACCTGATGATGGCGGTGGCCAAGATGTTCCGGCTGCTCTACTCTGCAGAGCCGCACAACGCCTCCAGTATGTTCAGCATCGAGCCCCGCCGCTGGCACGGCTATTCCGACGCTGTGATGCGGATGGCAGAGTCCAATGTGGAAGCGCTGCTGGACGGGCAGGACGTAAACGGCGGCGAGGGCGTCAAGGATCCCGCCTGCCTTGCCATGACCACCGAGAGCCTGACCCGGGAATTTCCGCTGTACACGCCCAGCCTGTTAAATCTGGTCAAAACCAGCGAGACCCACGTCAAGGGGCTTTCGCCGCAGGAGTGACCCCGCTTGTGAAATTGTTGTAAATAATCGACACGGGCTCTTGCATCTGTGTGCCGGAAACGGTATAACCAGAGGAAGAAGAATTAGAAACTGACCCTTCAAGGAGGATATAAACCTATGTCTACTGTTATTTCCCGCCGCAGCTTCCTCAAGTGCACCGGCGTATCCGCTGCTGCACTGGGTGCAGCCAGCCTGCTGGGCGGCTGCCAGTCCAACGGCGACGACACCGTGGTAGAGGTCAAGGTCGGCGATACCGTCCGCAGCTGGAACGGTCTGGGCGTGCAGCTGACCAGCGTGTTCCACCTGACGCAGGACCCCGTGCAGCCGGCGGGCTACGAGTATCTGGGCGTGCGGGTGACCACCGTCAACCGCAGCAAGACCGAGAGCTACGCCATCGGTGCACAGGGCATTGACGCCATCAACGAGGCCTACCCCGTGCCCCCGCTGGAGAACGTGGACGCAAACTTTCAGGCCATGGCCGCTGCCACCCCGGATTTTACCGCCGTCTGCGATGGCCAGCCCGCAGCCTGCTGCGCCAATATCTCGCTGTACAACGCCAATTCCCAGAGCTTTTCCGATACAGAGAGCCTGCCCCCGCAGGGCAGCGCCTACATCGTGCTGATGATCATGGTGCCCAAGGACTGGAAGCAGCTGAAGGTCACCTACGTGCCCACCTTCCTGGAGGGCAAGAGCCTGACCTTTGTCATGAACGCTTCCGATGTGATCCGCAGCTGACACAATTGCCAAAAAATCCGCTTAAGCTTCGTCTAAAATGCACGATGCTGCCACAAAATCTTCACATTTGTTTTGCGGAAAATCATTGACATTTTTCTCCGTTTCGCCTATTGTATAGGTAGTGCCTTATGGCAGAATCTGTATTGATGTGTTCTGAAGGAGGAACGAATATGACTGGGGAATTTTCCCGCCGCTCTTTCCTGAAATATACCGCACTTACCGCTGTAGTTGTGGCTGGCAGCAGTCTGCTGACCGGCTGCGGCGGCGATGCCCCGGTGCAGCGCGCCGTCGGCACCAGCAACAGGGTGCTGAAAGTTGTATCCAAGCTGGAGCAGGTGGAGTGCGATGCCGCTTCCGATACCACCACCTTTAAGCTGGTGGTGACCAACGGCCGCAATAACGCACTGGAAGTGACCAAGGCAAACTTTGCCGTAAAGGCAGACAGGTATCTGGCCTACCAGAACGATAAGCTGCAGGTGACTTCTCCTGATGCGCTGAGCCATCAGGTCAAGAAGAACGAGACTGTTACTTATTTTGTGTCCGCAAAGGGTCTGAACGCGCTGACGGACGGCCCGGTGACCTTTACCTTCTATCCCGATCTGGAATACAGCGAGTTCAGCGCCAACTGGGAGCTGACCGCAGACGCCTTGAAGTCTGCGACCTGAGCCCCAACATACTGGTAAAAAACGGAGGAACAAGCTATGTCTTATACATTTTCCCGCCGCGCATTCCTGAAGTATTCGGCAGCCACCGCAGTGGCTGTGGCCGGTGCCAGTCTGCTGGGCGGCTGTGAGTATCAGGATCCCAACAACCCGGTAAGCAAAGCGCTGCCCAGTGCGATCACCAGCGAGCTGCAGGTGATCGGCGGTCTGCGGGGTTTGAAGATCGAAAACGGCACCTGCACGATGGAAGTCGACATCGAGTCTGGCCGCGCAAACCCCATCCCGCTGGATCCCTACCGCTTCTCTCTTGCCATCAAGGACGCCGAGAGCAAGCAGGTCTACTTCAGCGGAAACAACGGCGGCGTGAAGATCACGGACGCCGAGAACAGCCTGATCGTGAAAAAGACGCCCATCACGCTCCATCTTGAAGCCGCCAAGGTGCCCGACCTGCAGGACGGCTACACTGTGGTGTTCAAGTATATGCCCATCCGCGAGAACTCTGAGTACTCCATGACTTGGGAGATCACCAAGGAAGTGTACGACAAGGCTCTGGCCGAGGCCGCCAAGAAGAGCAACGGCTGAGCAGATCCATAATCGCTGTGCTTTTACCAAAGACCGCTGCGCATTTTGCGCGGCGGTCTTTTTGCATCCAAGTTTTCGGCGATATGTCTGTAAAAAAGCAAGGTTTTTCGTCAGGTTTGTGTCTTGTGCACAGCGGCATTTTTCAGTACAATAAAGAAGCAGAGAAGAAAAATAAGCGCTGCGATCAACATGGGTCGCCGCGCTGTTTTGTATTTTGCGGCGCAGCTGCGCCCGGTGAAAAAAGGAGTGCTGTACAATGATCAACATGGTCAAGCTTCCCACCAGCAAAAGCGAACTGTTCCTGCGGGTGGCCAAGGGACATTTTGCCACCAGCCACAGCCACATCAACTATTACATCGACGTGACCACCCAAAAGACCCGCCTTTCCGAGGCAAAGGCCGTGGCAAAGGAGCTGGTCAGCGCTTACCAGCACAGCACCATCGTGGATACCGTGCTCTGTCTGGACGGCACACAGGTCATCGGCACCTGCCTTGCCAACGAGCTGACCAAGGACGGCTTTACCAATATGAACGCCCACAAGACCATCTATATCGTCACGCCGGAGTACACTTCCGGCAGCCAGATCATTCTGCGGGACAATCTTGCCCCCATGGTCAAGGGCAAGCACGTGCTCATCCTTGCGGCATCCATCACCACCGGCTACACCATTCAGGCAGCCGTGGAAGCCGTGAACTACTACGGCGGCATCGTGGCAGGGCTTTCGGCTATTTTTGCCACTACCCACGAGTGCTTGGGCTACCCGGTCACCTCCATCTTTGACCCCACCTGTCTGCCGGATTACGCCAGCTTCGACTCCCGCGACTGCCCCCTGTGCAAAGCCGGGCAGCACATTGACGCGCTGGTGAACAGCTTTGGCTACTCGGCGCTGTAACGCAAATGCCAAATGATTGAAAATGCGCTCCGCGTTGCTCTGCGCATCATCAGCGGAAGTATTATTTTAATTTCGGGATAGCGGAACGACCGCGTTTGTGGAGCGCAGCGTAGCAATGAAAGCCCCAGTGGGGCTTTTAAGCGGCAGAGCGGTCTGCGTTAGCAGATGGAGGGGCTTTGCCCCGACAAGTTCTGCGGACGCTCCGCTATCCCATTTTCACGGAGAAAGGATATTAAATGCAGTTTTCGGTTACGACCCCTCCTGTGAAAATGCGTTTGGAGCGCTCCGCAGAGCGCGACAAACGCGAATCTTTAAATCATATTTCCGCTAAACATGGCTAGAGCACAGCGGAAGCCATTTTCAATCGTCCTACGCAAAAGGAACGGCGGTGCTGCCGTTCCTTTTTGTTGTCCCACGGGCGGGATTGTGCTATACTGATACCAGATGAAACTAGAAGAACGAGGTATCAAGTCCATGAAAATTCCCGCAAACGGTTTTACCCACGCCGGCAAGTTCCATGCCGATGACGTGTTTGCTACGGCGCTGCTGCAGATCCTGCGCCCGGATATCAAGATCACCCGGGGCTTTACCGTGCCTGATGATTTTGACGGCATCGTGTATGATATCGGCTTTGGGATGTTCGACCACCATCAGGAGCCCCGGGAGTACCGCGCCAACGGCGTGCCCTATGCGGCCTTTGGCCTGCTGTGGCGGGTGCTGGGCCCCGGCCTTGTGGGCGAGCGGCAGGCGCGGCTCATTGACGAAAACTTTATCCAGCCGCTGGACCTGAATGACAACACCGGCGAGCAGAACAGCCTGTGCGATGCCATCGGCTTTTTTAACCCGGTGTGGGACTCCAAAGAAGATCAGGACAGCTGCTTTTTCAAGGCGGTGGCCGTGGCAAAGCAGATACTGGAAAACCAGATCGACAGCGCCAACGCCGTGAACCGTGCGGACGAAAAAGTGCAGCAGGCGTACCGCAACTCCCGCGACGGCATCGTGGTGCTGCCCTGCTATCTGCCGTGGAAAAATGGCTTGTACAAGACCGACGCCCTGTTTGTGGTGTACCCCAGCCAGCGCGGCGGGTGGAGCGCCCAGTGCGTCACCGACCACAAGACCAAAAAGTCCAAGCTGCCGTTCCCGCAGTCGTGGGCGGGGCAGCCGCAGGAGGTCATCGAGCAGAAGAGCGGCATCCCGGGCATCAGCTTCTGCCACGCCAGCCGCTTCCTGATCACCGCCAAGGACAAGGAGACCGCCCTTGCCGCCTGCCGTCAGGTGCTAAAGAACAATGGCCGCCTTGCCTGACGCCGCCTACGTCTACATGGTGCGCTGCACCGGCGGGCAGCTGTACACCGGTTGGACGAACCACCCCGCCGCCCGGCTGAAAGCGCACCAGAGCGGCAAAGGGGCACGCTACACCCGCGCCCACGGCGCGGTAGGGTTTGCCTATCTGGAGCACTGCGCGGACAGGAGCGCCGCTTTGCGGCGGGAAGCCGCCCTGAAAAAGCTTTCCAAGGCGGAAAAAGAGGTGCTGTGCGCCGCATGGCGCGCCGCCGGGTGTCCCGGGGTGGAGAACGATTGAAAATGCCCTCCGCGCTGCTTTGGGCATATTCAGCGGAAGAATTATTTTTGATTTTGGGATAGCGGAGCGTCTGCGGACGCTCCGCTATCCCATTTTCACGGGTGGGGTCGTAATGGCAAGCGGCATTTGCAGCGCCTGCTTCCTGCGGAAGCGGCGGCGCTGCGGAGAAGCAACCTCGCCCTCTCCGTCTGCTCACTACGTTCGCATCCACCTCTCCCAAAGGGAGAGGCCTTGGCATGGCGGTAAAGCTTCCGGCTCAAGTGCCAAGTGACCGGTTTCGCCAGAGGCTCTCCCTTTGGGAGAGCTGGCGCGTTAGCGCCTGAGAGGGCGAGGACGCTTGCGGGGAGAGCTGGCAAAGCCGTCAGGCTTTGACTGAGGGAGTTCCCCTATAACGCAGCAGAGCCGTCCGGTAGTTGCCGGGCGGCTCTGCTGTGCTTATTGGAAAGGATCGATCGGGAGATGGCAATTGTTATGTTTTGCCGGGCGCGGCTTTTTCAGCCGGGCACGGACGCGGATGACCGATGCTCCGGTCACACGCTTGACGGGGCGTAATGATGCCTTTAGCCCCTATCAGGAAGGGAGGTTCTGTGTCATGCTTAGTGTACCACGATTTGCCCGTTTTGGACGATTTTCGGCACGAATCGACCCGCAAATGCGTTGAAACGACCCGGCGGCGCAAAAGCAGCCGGACGCACCCGCAAAAGGCAGAAAACCGCCCGGCTTGCGGTTACCGGACGGTTTTCTGTCTCTATAGGAAAATATGGGAATGACGTGCTTTCAGAGTACATCTCTGTCCCTGCATTATACCACCGACGGCAGAAAAAGTGGAGTGCTTTTGCACGAAATCCCCAATAATGGCTCGAAATGCCTTTTACCGGGCGGCATCGCGGCGCAAAACGCCAGCCAACGCAAAAAGGGACTGCTGCACAGCGCTGTGCAGCAGTCCCTGCGGGGTTATAAGGGGTTACGGGTCAGCGGGCTCAGCCGCGCTGCTGATAGGTCTTCCAAGTGCGGATGACCTCCAAGCGGCTTACGCGGCTGCCGGGCTTGAAGCTGCCGTCCTGTGCAGACATCAGGCCGGTATCCACTGCCCAGCGGATGGCCTGCAGCTCTGCGGCATCGGCTGCCACATCGTTGAACAGTGCCGTGCTCTGGGTAGCGGGCTTGCCTGCGGCAGTCCACAGTGCAACAGCCAGCTGCTGACGGTTAGCGGGGATCGCCACACCCTCGGGCAGAACGCTCTTCAGGTAGGCGGCGGTGCCTGCAATGTAAACGCCTACGCCAACGGCTGCGCCGCCCACAGCGGCTACCATCACGATAGCGCCGCCGCCGTCATCGCTGGGTGCGGGTGCGGGAGTGGGAGTGGGAGTCGGCTCAGGATCGGGAGTCGGGGTCGGAGTAGGAGTCGGATCCGGGTCGGGAGTGGGAGTAGGATTGGGATCCGGGTCGGGAGTGGGAGTAGGATTCGGATCCGGGTCGGGATCGGGAGTCGGATTCGGATCCGGGTCGGGAGTAGGATTCGGATTCGGATCCGGGTCGGGAGTAGGATTCGGATTCGGATCCGGGTCGGGAGTAGGATTCGGATCCGGGTCGGGATCGGGGGTCGGATTGGACACAACGTAAGTGCCCACCTTTTCGGTAATGGTCGCGTTATAGTTCTCGTCCGCCGTCACCTGAACGTACACATTGTAGCTGCCGGGGGTGGTGGGGACAGTCGCGGTGGCATCGCTGCGGTTGGTGCCGTACAGCAGGGTCATATCCGGGTCGGCATCGTTGTACTTTTTGCCATTGTAGGTCACCGTGTTCTGCGCAGCATCGTAGGTAAAGTTTGCGGCTACGGGCGTGTAGCGGACGGTGTAATCCTCCAACGTGTAATCGCTATGCTCATAGTAGTTGCTGTCGTAGTTACGGTTCACCATAAGGTGGACCTCGTAGGTACCCACCTCGGTAGGCACAAAATAGTAATAGTGGTTTCCGACGATGTACACAAGTTCAGCCGGCGGGAGTTCCTCGCCGAAATAGTGCTCGCCGTTATAGTCCACCGTGCCGGTCTTAACATCCCATTCGAAGTCAGTGAGAGCCGGGGTATACTTGATCACGGTTTCGCCGATATCGACCCAACCGCTCGTGTACTTTTCGCCCTCTTCGGCTACAACGCGCTTTTTATAGATGCCGGGCTCGTTAGCGGGGATGCTGGTAAACTCCTTATCATCGTAGGTGCGCACATAGACAAGTCTCAGCTTGCCCACGCCCTCCTGATAGCAGGTAACCTTTGTACCCTCCGGCGTTTCATCAGTGGTAAAGTCTCCCGCGCCCAGGGCAGAGAAGGGCAGCTTTCCTTCGGCCTTGTTCACCACAATGGGATTGCCGTCATTCAAGGCGGTCAGGGTCAGGGTCTTGCCGTCTGCGGAAAGCTGTGCGCCGGTATAATCGCTGACCGCAGCACCGTTGATGTTCTCGACCGGCTTGCTGAAGGTGATATTCATCTCGACATCGCCGATACGGTAAAGCTCCGTGGTCTTCTTCGTCACGCCGTTTACGCTTTCCACCGTGCCGTCTGCAACGATCAGCTTGCTCAGCTGCTGACCATAAGCACGGTGCTGACTTTCGATGGGGCTAAAGCTCACCGTATTGGAAACAGCAGCCTTGCTGTAAGTATTCGCCATCAGGCTGCCGGTGATCACGGCATTCTGGATGACCGTTCCATCCGATGTATAATAGTCGGGCAGCTTGATATTGTTGAACACGCCGCCGAGGATCTGGGCGCTACTACTATCCAACTGGACAGCTGCGTTGAACTGACCGCCGGTGATGGTGCCACTAGCCTTAACATTCTTCTGGAAGGTACCGCCGGTGATGGTGCCGTTATAGCCCAAAGTGACCTCCGCGTCGAACTGACCATCGGTGATCTCGCCACTAGCCCTAACATTCTGCTGGAAGGTACCGCCGGTGATGCTGCCGTTAGCGCTGACCTCCTGCTGGAAGCTGCCGCCTGCGATAATGCTGTTTTCATCCATGTTAACAGTCTTCTGGAAAGTGCCGCCCTTAATAATGGCGTTCTGGGCGGTAACAGGCGCGCCAGCCTGAATACCAGCAACCGTCACATCCTCCAGCACGATCTGATCGGATGCAACGGCCTTATGATAGGGGTTGATGGTATCCGAGGTCAGATCCACCGGGCTGCCATCGGGGCTGGTAAGGACAAGCACCGACATCGTTTCATAACCATCCTCGACCACACCGGAGGCCACAAGGTATTGCCAGCCAAGGCCCTCATAGACATTGCCGGTCACACCATCCTGGCTCACGTAATGCGGGGTCACCTCGGTCAGGTCGGGCTTACCTTCTTCGGTAATGCGCAGGGGCTTGAGGTTGCTGGCATCGCCAGCCTGATTTACCAGAATCTCCTTGCCATCGTTGTTGCCGGTGATATGCAGTACACTGCCCTCGGCATAGGTCTGTTCATTGTAACTGTTGGCCGCTGCATCGTTGATGCTGTATACATCGGTGTTCAGGGTAAGCTCTGCGCTGGCATTGCCCACCAGATAGAGGGTATTGACAGAACTGGGCAGGTCTCTGCCGTTGATCGCAGTCACACCGCCGTTGCGCACGGTCAGCTTGCTGAGCTTCTGGCCAACGGCAAGCGCATTCTCTATGCCGTTGTCAGACAGCTTGCACAGAACGGTGTCGGAAATGGCAAGGTCGCCAAACCTGTCAAAGCTGAAGCTCTGGGCCACTACATTGGAAATGGTGCACTTGCCCGCGCAGTAGAGGTAATCAAAGGTGCTGCCCTCGATCGTGACATTTTTGAAGTTAGCCTGACGGATGATGCCGCCGGTCACGGTAGCATTCGAAAGCTCGATATAGCAGTTGATGGGCACTGCGCTCAGATGGCTGAAATTGATCACATTACCGCCCTGATCCCCAAGCTTCAGTTGTCCGGTCGCACTGGCGACATTGGGGTAGCAGGTATAAGTCCAGCCCTTGCCATAGTATTTGCAGAACTGATCCATGCCCTCGTCCAGACTGTACACACAGGGCACACCGTTCACATCGGGCGTACCCTTATCGGTAAAACTCAGTTCCTTGTCCATAGACGGGATCGGGGTCAGTGCTATGGGTGCGTTGCTCTCTGAAAGCGGCGGGAACATACTGACCTCGGCAGAGATCGTTGTAGCACTGATGGAAACCGTGCCATAGCCGTTCAATGGGTAGTTGCTGATACCTACAGGCAGGGAGGTGATGTCGGACATACCACCGATTGCTGCCGCCCATGCAACGCAGCCGGGGGCGTACTGCACCTCCAGCTTCAGGCTGTGATCGCTGTACCGCTTGAGCATATACACATCCCCGGTCACCGGCTGGCCGTTCAGGGTGCAGCCCTCCGGCAGGATCAGCTTGTGTGCCTGCTGCTGCGTAGCGGACTGCAGGCCGGAAATATCCTTGAAGTAGCCGCCCTTGACGCTGCCGCCGTTCTCGGTCAGCTTACCGTAGGTGCCGCCGTCAATGGTGCCGTTTTCCAGCACTGCTTCGGCGTATCTGCCGCCCAGAACACAGGCATTCCGGTTGCCGACCCAAAGCTGGCCCTTGACCACGCCGTCCAGCAGATATACTTCATTGCCGGAATTTGTGATGGCCACATTCCAGTTGTACTCGCCGTCCAGAATGTACTCTGTCTTTGCATTTTCAACGCCGGTGATGGCCAGCCAGTTGTTGGAGCTGTCGTAGCTCCAGCCGGTGCCGGACTGCTCTTCGGGCAGACCGTCCGCGCCGATCTCGATCGTAACGACGGGATTTGTTGTTTCCTCGTTCGTACCGGCAGCTGTCGTCTCTGCTGCCGCAGCAGACGTCCCTGCATCTGCAAATGCAGATACCGGGAGGATGGAGAGCACCATACTGAGCGCCAGTATCATGCTCACGATGCGTTTTTTCATGATATCCTCTCCTTTGTTGATCGATTTGCCCGGCTGTCCTCCCAAACAGAACAACCGGAACGGACAAAAGGCCAAGTTGAGTATAACACTAAAGTTTATGGAAATAAAGCATTTTCGCCCGCCGCATCTGCCAAAATTTGGTACAAAAATATGGGCAAAATCACCATACGGGGGCTTAACTCCCTCAGTCAAAACCTGACGGTTTTGCCAGCTCCCTCGGGGAGGGAGCCTCTGGCGCAGCCGGAAACTTTGCACTTGAGCCGGAAACTGTGCCACCATGCCAAAGGCCCCATCCCAGAGGGGGCTGTCGCCGTAGGCGACTGGGGGAGTTCAAGCAAACCACCTCTTCCGTAAAAAAGCAGTTCCGAAACGCCCGCAGGCGTTTCGGAACTGCAATAATAAAGTATAATTTCCGCTTATTTGCCCGCCAGCAGCACCGCCAGCACGGCTTTCTGGACGTGCAGACGGTTCTCCGCTTCGTCAAAGATCTCGTCCGCGTGCTGCTCGAACAGGGCGGTGGAGATCTCCTCGCCCCGGTGGGCGGGCAGACAGTGCAGCACCAGCGCGCCCGGCTTTGCGTTTTCCAGCAGACGGCCGGTGAGCTGGAAGCCCACAAAATCCCGCAGACGCTGCTCGCTTTCAGCCGTGCCGGGGGCGGTGGTGTTCCACGCGGCGGTGGCTACAATGTCCGCATCCCGCAAGCCTTCGGCGGGGTCGGTGGTCAGGTGGAAGGCATTGCCGTATTTTTGGGCAAACATCAGCACATCCGCTGCCGGGCGGTAGCCCGGGGGACAGACGCAGGATACCTGCATCCCCGCCAGCAGGCCGCCCACGATCAGGCTGTTTGCCATGTTGCTGCCATCGCCCACAAAGCAGAGTTTCAGCCCTGCCAGCGTGCCCCGGCGCTCCCGGATGGTCATCAGGTCAGCCAGCACCTGACAGGGGTGGGCGTAGTCGGTAAGGCCGTTGATCACCGGAATGCCGGAAAGCTCCGCCAGCTCTTCCAAATCCCGCTGGCGGTAGGTGCGCCAGACGGCGCAGTCGTAGTAGCGCCCCAGCACCCGGGCGGTGTCCCGCAAAGGCTCGCCGCGCCCGGCCTGCAGCTCGGCGGTGTTCATGTAGTTGCCAAGGCCACCCATCTGGTACACGCCCACCTCAAAGCTGGTGCGGGTGCGGGTGGATGCCTTGGAGAACAGCAGCGCCACGCTTTTGCCCGCCAGCAGCGGCTCGGTGCGGCCTGCCTTGCAGTCCGCTTTCAGCCGGTCTGCCACATCCAGAATGTGGGTCAGCTCGGCAGGGGAAAGGTCGCTCATTTTCAGCAGATTTTTCATGCCTGCTCCTTCGGAGCGGTCGGCTCCATCGTGCCCAACACCTCGGCCAACACCTCCAGCGCCATGTCTACCTCGTGCTCGGAGACGGTCAGCGGCGGCAGCAGACGCAGCCGGGTCTTGGCGGTAAGCACCAGCAAGCCTTTTTCGCGGCAGGCAGCCAGCACATCCGCAGCCTGCACGTCAAAGAACTCGATGCCCACCATCAGGCCGATGCCGGAAATGTTCTTGACGTGGGGCAGCTTTGCCAAGCCGGTGCGCAGCTGTACGGCGCGCTCGCTGACCTGTGCAAGGAAGCTCTGGTCCAGACGATCCACCACCACGTTGGCTCCGGCGCATACCACCGGATTGCCGCCGAAGGTAGAGCCGTGGGTACCGGGGCCCATGCCCTCGGCTACCTTTTCATTCATCAGCACCGCGCCGATGGGCAAGCCGCCGCCCAGCCCCTTGGCAAGGGTGACGATGTCCGGCTTGAGGTTATAGTGCTCACAGCACAGGAAGGTGCCAGTGCGGCCTACGCCGGTCTGCACTTCGTCCACGATGAGCACAAGGTCTTTTTCGTCGCACAAAGCGCGCACGGCCTGCACATACTCCGGGTCCAGCGCCATCACGCCGCCCTCGCCCTGAATGAGTTCCATCATCACGGCGCAGGTGTGGCGGTCCACCAGTTCCCGCAGCGCTTCGATATCCCCCGCCGGGACGTACTGGAAGCCCTCGTTGAAGGGGCCGAAGTAGTTGTGGAACACCTCCTGCCCGGTGGCGGTCAGGGTGGCAAGGGTGCGGCCATGGAAGCTGTTGACCAGCGTGATGACATTGTAGCGGTCCTTGCCGTAATGATCCACGCTGTACTTGCGGGCGGCCTTGATAGCGCCCTCGTTGGCTTCGGCACCGGAGTTGCCGAAGAACACCTTACTCATGCCGGTGCGCTTGCACAGCTTTTTGGCCAGCTTGCCGCAGGGTGCGGTATAGTAGAGGTTGGAGGTGTGCTGCAGCTTGTGTGCCTGCTGGGACACGGCTTCTGCCCAAGCAAGGTCGCAGTAGCCAAGGCTGTTTACCCCGATGCCGCTGGTGAAGTCCAGATACTTCTGTCCCTCAGGGCCCTCGGCGTACAGCCCGTGCCCTTTTTCCAGCACGACGGGGCTGCGGTTATAGGTGTGCAGGACGTACTCGTTGTCCCGCTTGATGACTTTTTCAGAATCCATAGGTGTACCTCCTGTAACATGGAGTTCTTGCGCAAAGCCTTGCGGCTGACGCTCGGAACATTGCTGCACACGGGCAACGTCCTCGCCCTCTCAGTCATCGCTGCGCGATGCCAGCTCCCCCAAAGTGGGAGCCCTTGGCAGTCCATGCAAACTTCATCTCTTTGCCAAGGCCTCTCCCTTTGGGAGAGGTGGATTTGCGTAGCAAAGACGGAGAGGGCGAGCCCGCTAAAATAAAAGCATCAGCATTATGCCAACCGCCGCGCAGCAGCGGAGCGGGCTCATTGCCTTTATTATAACTTTCCGCCGGCGATTGCGCAATCTTTTTATTCGCGGTGGCTGCGGCGGTAGAAGCGGGTACCGGAGCCGCGGTCGGAGAACAGTTCCAGCAGGATGGAGTGCGGCACGCGGCCATCAATGATGACTGCTTCGTGCACGCCCTGATAGATGGCATCCGCCATGCCGCCGATCTTGGGGATCATGCCGCCCGCAATGATGCCGGCGGACTTGTAGCCCTCGATCTCGGTCACTTCCACCTCGGGGATGAGGGTAGTCTCGTCCTCCTTATCCCGCAGCAGACCCGCGATATCGGTCATGGACACCAGCTTTTCGGCCTTGAGGGCAATGGCGATCTGCGCCGCGGCGGTGTCCGCGTTGACGTTGTACGCCTGCCCAAGGTCATCCATGCCCACGGTGGCGATGACCGGGATAAAGCCGCCGTCCAGCAGGCTTTCGATCAGGGTGGCGTCCACATGGACGATCTCGCCCACATGACCCAGCTGGGGGTCCAGCTCGGTGCAGCGGAGCATCTGTCCGTCCATGCCGCACAGACCCACGCCGCGCCCGCGCAGCTTTGCCACAAGGTCCTTGTTCACCTTACCGGCCAGCACCTGCTGCACGATCTCCATGGTGGCATCGTCCGTCACCCGCAGACCGTTTGCAAAGTGGCTCTCCACGCCCACCTTTTTCAGCATCTCGTTGATGGCGGGGCCGCCGCCGTGCACCAGCACCACCCGCACGCCCAGCAGCGTCAGGGTGACAAGGTCGTTCATCACGGCGTTTTTCAAGCTCTCGTTGATCATGGCGTTGCCGCCGTATTTGATGACCATGGTTCTGCCATGGTATTTCTGGATATAAGGGGTGGCTTCCGAAAAAAGCCGCGCCATTTCTTCGTTTTTCATCTGTTTCGCGCTCCTGTCAGGTTCTGTAATCGCCGTTGATCTTCACATAGTCGTAGGTCAGGTCACAGCCCCATGCCTTGGCGCTTGCATCGCCGGTGCCCATATCCACCTTGACCAGAATATCGTGCTCAGCCAGCACCTTGGCGGCTTCGTCCTCGCTGTAAGGGTGGTAGGCGGCGTTCTCGCACACATACACCTCGCCCGCCTTGCTGGAAAGCCAGACGCAGACTTTATCAATGGAGAAGTCCCCGGGGGTGTAGCCGATGGCGCACAGGATGCGTCCCCAGTTGGCATCGCGGCCAAAGACCGCCGCCTTGAACAGGTTGGAGCAGACCACGCTGCGGCTGACGGCGCGGGCGGTTTTCAGGTCGGGCGCGTGGGTCACCTCGCAGGTGATCAGGTGGGTGGCACCCTCGCCGTCTCCGGCGTGCTCGGCGCACATATGCTCTGCAATGGCGGTCAGCGCTGCCACAAAGGCGGCGTAGTCCGCGTTCTCCTCGCAGATCTCCGGGTTGCCCGCAAGACCGGACGCCATAATGATCAGGGTATCGTTGGTGGAGGTGTCCAGATCCACGCTCATCTGGTTATAGGTGCCGGGCACAACGGTCTTGAGCGCCTTTTCCAGCAGCGCGGGCGAGACGGCGGCATCGGTGGTGTAGAACGCCAGCATGGTAGCCATGTTGGGGGCGATCATGCCACTGCCCTTGCCGATGGCACCCACGGTGCACACCTTGCCGCCCAGCTCGAACTGGATGGCGTACTCCTTTTTATGGGTGTCGGTGGTCATGATGGCAGTGGCGGCGTCCGTGCTGCCCTGCGCGGTGGCAGCCAGCTTTTCTGCCGCCGCCGGGATTCCCCGGGCAAAGGGGTCGATGACCATGGGCTGACCGATGACGCCGGTGGAGGCGGGCAGAACGTCCTTTTCGTCAATGTTCAGCGCCTTGCCCACCAGTGCACAGCACTCCTCGGCCAGTGCCACGCCGTTGGCGGCGCAGGTGTTGGCGTTGCCGCTGTTTACCACAATGGCCTGTGCATAGCCATCGGCCAGATGGGCACGGTCCACCTTGATGGGCGCACCGCAGACCTTGTTGGTGGTGTACACGCCCGCAGCAGCGCAGCGCACCTCGGCCTTGATCAGCGCCAGATCGTATTTTTCGCTGTGATTTGCCCGGATGCCGCAATGGACACCGGCGGCGGCAAAACCCTTGGGCGCGCAGATGCCGCCCGCAACTTCCTTATACTGCATAACGATTTTCCTTTCCCACAAAGAAAAACAAGTTTATTCCAACCCTTTTGTCTCTTCCAGACCCAGCATCAGGTTCATGCACTGGACGGCGGCACCGGAGGAGCCTTTGCCCAGATTATCAAACAGCGAGACCAGCATCATCTGATCTCCGGCGGCGTTCACGGTCAGGTACAGCTCCATGCGGTCGGTGCCCGCCATGGCATTGGAGTACAGGCCGTTTTCCGGCAGCGGCTCGTTCAGGCCGTGCACCTTGACGGTGGCAGCGTCCTTGTAGTAGTCCGCAAGGGCGGCAGCTACGGCTTCGGCAGTGGTGCCCGCAAGGCCAAGATCCAACGGCACCAGCACCTGCATCCCGCAGTAGTAGTCGCACACCACCGGCACGAACATCGGCGTGTGCGCAAGGCCGCTGATCTTCTGCATCTCCGGCAGGTGCTTGTGGCCAAGGCTCAGGCCGTAGCTCTTGGGCGCATCCAGCTTGCTGTGCGCCGGGCGGTCGGGGCTTTCGTAGTCCGCGATCATCTTTTTGCCACCGCCGGAGTAGCCGGAGATGCCGGTGCAGCTGAAGGGGTAGTCCTTTGCCACCAGCCCCAGCTCCACCAGCGGGCGGGCAATGCTGATAAAGCCGCTGGCATAGCAGCCGGGCACCGCCACGCGGTAAGAGTTCTGAATTTTTTCCTTCTGTCCCTTCAGCTCCGGGAAGCCGTAGTCCCATGCGGCATCGGTGCGGAAGGCGGTGGAGGTGTCCAGCACCTTCACGTCCGGGCGCAGCAGGGGCATGACTTCTTTAGAAGCTGCATCCGGCAGGCAGAGGAAGGCAAGGTCGGCAGAATTGATGACCTTTGCCCGCTCGTGCACGTCCTTGCGCCCTTCGGCGGAGATGGACAGCAGCTCGATCTCCGGGCGGGTTGCCAGACGGTCGGCAATGCGCAGGCCGGTGGTGCCGGAAGAGCCATCAATAAACACCTTTACCTTCATGCGTTTTCCTCCTCCCATGCGTCCAGCCGCGCCGTTGCCAGCGCGATCTGGCGCTGGACGCTGGCGGCGCTGGGCCCGCCGTAGCTGGTGCGTCCCTCGCAGCAGTGCACAAGGTCGATGGCATCATAGATATCGGCCCCGAACAGCGGGCTGTAGCTCTGGAACTGGGTCAGGGTCAGCTCTTCCAGCGTTTTGTCGGCGGCAATGCAATCCGACACCATGCAGCCGGTCAGTTTGTAGGCATCCCGGAAGGGCATCCCCTTCTTGGTCAGGTAGTCGGCGCAGTCGGTGGCGTTGATAAAGCCCTTTGCGGCGGCACGGCGCATATTGGCGGGCAGGGTCTTCATGGTATCCAGCATGGGGGTGATGGTCTTGAGACAGAGTTCCAAGGTATCCACTGCATCAAAGATGGCTTCCTTGTCCTCCTGCATATCCTTGTTGTAGGCCAGCGGCAGGCCCTTCATCATCACCAGCAGGGTGTTCAGGTCGCCGTACACGCGGCCGGTCTTGCCGCGGATCAGCTCCGTGACATCCGGGTTCTTCTTCTGGGGCATGATGGACGAACCGGTGGTAAAGGCATCGTCCAGCTCAATGAACTTGAACTCCCAGCTGCACCACAGGATGATCTCCTCCGAAAGGCGGGACAGGTGCATCATGCAGATGGAGATGGCGCTTGCCAGCTCGATGCAGAAATCACGGTCGGACACGCCGTCCAGACTGTTGGCGCAGGGGGCGGCAAAGCCCAGCTTTTCGGCGGTGAAATCCCGATCCAGCGGGTAGGTGGTGCCTGCCAGCGCACCCGAGCCCAGCGGACACTGGCTGTCCATGCGGGCGGTGGCGTCCGCAAAGCGGTCAAGGTCGCGCAGCAGCATGGAAGCGTAGGCCATCAGCGCATGACCGAAGGTGATGGGCTGGGCGCGCTGCAGGTGGGTATAGCCGGGCATGACGGCGGCGGTATTCTCCGCTGCCTTTTTGCACAGCACCCGCACCAGCTCCACGATGTACGCCTGCAGGGTCTTGCTGTAATCCCGCAAAGTCAGGCGGATATCCAGCGCCACCTGATCGTTGCGGCTGCGGCCGGTGTGCAGCCGCTTGCCCGCATCCCCGATGCGGGCGGTCAGGGTCTGCTCCACAAAGGTGTGCACATCCTCGGCGGCGGGGTCGATGGTCAGCGCACCGCTGGACAGGTCGTCCGCGATGGAAGCCAGACCGCTGAGGATGTCTGCACAGTCCTGCTCCGAGATGATGCCCTGCCGTGCCAGCATGGCGGCATGGACGCCGCTGCCGCGCATATCCTGCGCGATCATCCGCTGATCGAAGCGGATGGAGGAGTTGAAGTCGTTGACGCGGCTGTCCACTGCCTTGGAAAACCGACCCTTCCAGAGTTGTTCTGCCATAATTTTCTTCCTTTTCTGATAGGCGGCTCGCCCTCTCCGTCATTGCTTGCGCAATGCCACCTCTCCCAAAGTGAGAGGCCTTGGCAGTCCACGCAAAGTTTCCGGTTTCGCCAGAGGCTCTCCCTTTGAGGAAAGACTTCCCCCGCTCCGGGGGAAGATGTCGCGCAGCGACAAAAGGGGGAATCTGGACGCGAAGCGGCCTGAGAGGGCGAGGATGTTTATCTTATAAATAAAAACGGCTAAAAACGGCAAAGCCGCCGCAGGGGAAAACGCTCCTGCGGCGGTGCCGCCGGCAACGATGCCGGTGTGAGAACCCGCGTGTGAAAGTGTGAAAACACACACGGTCGAAAATGTTGCGATTACTTGACCTCCGGCCAGTTCTTGGACAACTTTGCGCGCTCCTTGATGGACAGGCCGAACAGGTTGATGAAGCCGGTGGCATCGGACTGGTCGTAATCCTTATCGACGCCGAAAGAAGCGGTCTGCTCGTCGTACAGGGTGTACGGAGAGGTGACGCCGGCGTTGATCATGTTGCCCTTGTAGAGCTTCAGCTTGACATCGCCGGTCACAGTCTTCTCAAGGCTGTCGGCAAAGGCATCCAGTGCCTCGCGCAGCGGGGTGAACCACTGGCCGTTGTACACGATATCGGCGTACTTCTGTGCCAGCTGTGCCTTGAAGTGAGCGCTCTCCTTATCCAGCGTGATGGTCTCCAGCACGTCGATGGCCTTGTACAGGATGGCGCCGCCGGGGGTCTCGTACACGCCGCGGCTCTTCATGCCCACCAGACGGTTCTCCACGATGTCCAGCAGACCGATGCCGTTTGCACCGCCCAGCTGGTTCAGGTACTCCACCAGCTCCACAGCGCCCATCTCCTTGCCGTCCACGGCAGTGGGGATGCCCTTTTCAAAGTGAATGGTCACATAGGTTGGAACATCGGGTGCCTGCTCGGGGCTGACACCCAGCTCCAGAAAGCCGGGCTTATTGTACTGGGGCTCGTTGGCGGGGTTCTCCAGATCCAGACCCTCGTGGCTCAGATGCCACAGGTTCTTGTCCTTGGAGTAGTTGGTCTCACGGTTGATCTTCAGGGGGATGTTGTGCGCCTCGGCGTAGTCGATCTCCTCGTCACGGCTCTCGATGTCCCACTCACGCCACGGAGCGATGATGGCCATATCCGGGCACAGTGCCTTGAGGGTCAGCTCAAAACGCACCTGATCGTTGCCCTTACCGGTGCAGCCATGGCAGATGGCATCTGCGCCCTCCTTGATGGCGATGTCTGCCAGTGCTTTGGCGATGCACGGACGTGCAAAGCTGGTGCCCAGCAGGTAGTCCTCGTACTTCGCGCCGAACTTCAGGGTGGGGAAGATGTAGTTCTCCACAAAGTCCTTCTTCAGGTCCAGCACATACAGCTTGGATGCGCCGGTAGCCTTGGCCTTTTCTTCCAGACCGTCCAGCTCGGTGCCCTGACCCACGTCACCGGAAACAGCAACGACCTCGCAGTTGTTGTAGTTTTCCTTCAGCCAGGGAATGATGATGGAGGTATCCAGACCGCCGGAGTAAGCCAGCACGACTTTTTTGATGTTTTCCTTTTTCATGATAAACGCGCTCCTTTTAATAAAAATACACTTTTGTTCTCTGATGCGCATTTCCCTTCGCATCCTCTGTCTTTCGTTTGCGGTTGATGCTTTTATTATACGCAGCGCGGGTTTTCCGTCAATGCTAAAAACTGCCAAACATAGCGCCCGTTTCGCTTTTCTTTTGGTTTAATCTGTATCTTTATGCAAATATTTTTAAATATATGCGCATTTTATGCAATCTGAGTGTATTTTTTCATGGGGTTAGAGAGAGAAATAAACCACCGGAGCATCCGCAGATGCTCCGGTGGTTTTCCTATCAATATTTAGTTCAGCTTCAAATCGCCTTCCTTGATCCAGCCCAGCTTGCGCTCCACCGCGCAGAACACCACGCTGAGCACGGCGGGCAGCACAAAGCACAGCAGCACCATGGCAACCCAGTCCATGGGGGTGATGGCGGCCTTGGTACCGGCGGCAATGTCGCTGACCCAACCGGTGTAAACGCCGATCTGACCCACCAGACCGCAGGTGCCCATGCCGGAGGACACCGCCGCGCCGTTCATCTCAAAGTGGAACAGGCAGGTAGCCAGCGGGCCGGTGATGGCACTGGCCAGCGTGGGGGCGATCCAAATGCGGGGGTTCTTGATGATGTTGCCCATCTGCAGCATACTGGTGCCCAGACCCTGACTGACAAGGCCGCCCACGCCGTTCTCCTTGTAGCTCATCACGGCAAAGCCCACCATCTGGGCGCAGCAGCCTGCCACGGCAGCGCCGCCTGCAAGGCCGGTCAGACCCAGTGCGGCGCAGATGGCAGCGGAGGAGATGGGCAGGGTCAGCGCCACGCCCACGATGACCGACACCAGAATGCCCATGACCAGCGGAGCCTGCTCGGTGGCCCACATGATCAGGGTGCCCACCTGACTTGCGGCTGCACCGATGGGGGCGGCGATGAGCATGGAAAGCCCAACACCTGCAAAGATGGTCACCAGCGGGGTGACAAGGATGTCCACCTTGGTCTCCTTGCTTACCGCCTTGCCCAGCTCTGCTGCCACAATGGCAATGATGAGCACGGCCAGCGGGCCGCCTGCGCCGCCCAGCGCATTGGCCGAGTAGCCCACGGTGATCAGGCTGAACAGCACCAGCGGCGGGCAATGCAGTGCCCAGCCGATGGCGCAGGCCATGGCGGGGCCGCTCATGGCCGTAGCATAGCCGCCCAGATCCACCAGCAGGGCAAGACCGGTCTGCTGACCCACCGTCTTGATGATGGTGCCGATCAGCAGGCTGGCGAACAGGCCCTGTGCCATTGCGCCCAGCGCGTCAATGAGGTAACGCTGCGGAGAGATGACGATATCCTTCCGCGCCAAAAATTCTTTCAGCTTCGACATAAAACTTGCCTTTCTATCCAAAACAGATCGTTAAAGTTACGAACGTATGCCCTGTATCATACCATACACCTGTCAAGACAGCAAGGGGTTGCTGGAAAAAATGTGAAATTTCGGCTTTGTGCAATGTTCTGCCCCGCCGGAACGTATTCCATTTGGAACATTTTCCGACACACTGCCCCGGTGGAGAATTTGTGTAGAAGCCCGCTGTGCCGTTGACTGCTCCCCGCGTGCGGGTGTATACTAAAGGAAGCGTAAAGTTATCATCCGCCGTCCTTTTTATCCTGAATCCATGGGCGGCGTGGAATAAAAGCAGGCCCGCCCCGGGCAAGGGGGCAAAGACCCGGGCAGCGCTACGCTGCACCACCGGGAGATTCGGAGGCAGAGACAACAGATGAAAAAACGATTTGACCGATCCGGCACAGCCCGCCGCAAAGCGGCGGCAGCCGTTGCAGCGCTGACCATGGCGCTGGTTCTGGCTGTGGGCGGCGCAGGGGCAGCGACCCTGCTGTCTGCACAGCCGGAGACTTTGACCGTGGGCGCAGTCGTGCCCCACATCACCGCCGAGGTACCGCAGGCAAGCAGCCCGGCAGCGGCTGACCCTGCCCCGGAAGCGGAGAGCACAGTGACCGCCGCCCCGGAGCCGGCAGCAGAAAGCGCCGCACAGCCGCAGCAGACTGCGCCCGCCCCGGAACAGACGGAAAAGCCGGAAACCACTGAAACCGCCCCGTCTGAACCGGAAGAAACCGCAGAAGCACCGGAAGCCCCGGCACAGCCCGCTGAGGATACCGCACTGGAAGAGGAGAACGCCCCCGCCATGCTGCTGGAGGAGACCCCGGAGCTGGCCGCACAGGACCCGCAGGCTCCCGCAGCGGACGGCACCACCCAGAACGATACCGCCAGCCAGCACACCCCGGAGGGCAGCGTGCTGCTGACCCCGGAGCAGATCCAGCAGGCACTGGATTCCGGCGCGCTGGAGGATGCCGAAGCACAGTGCATCGACCTGACCGATGAAAACGGCTTTTTCCGGTGGCTGTTCAACTGGCTGTTCGGCACCAAAGACAAGGAAGAAGAACCCGCCTACTCCGGCTGGCGCACCGAGAACGGCAAAACCTACTACTACGCGCAGGACACCAACAAAAAGGTCACCGGTCTGCGCTCCATTGACGGCAAGCTATATTATTTTGACGCCAACGGCGTAAAGCAGGACAACGTGACCTTTGGCATCGACGTGTCCAAGTATCAGTCCGGGCTGGACTGGAACAAGATCAAAAAATCCGGCGTGAGCTTCGTCATCATCCGCATCGGCTACCGGGGCTACGGCGCTGCGGGAAACCTGGTCAAGGACCCCATGTTCGAAGAGCACTTCACCAATGCCCGCAACGCGGGACTGAAGGTGGGCGTGTATTTCTTTACGCAGGCCGTAAACGAGGCCGAAGCGCAGGAGGAGGCCGAGGGCTGCAACTGGGCGCTGAACGGCCGGATGCTGGACTACCCCATTTTCTACGACACCGAGGCTTCCACCGCTCCGGGCGGCACCGGCCGCGCTGACGGTCTGGGCGTTGAGGACCGCACCAAGTGCGCCATCGCCTTCTGCGAGCGGGTAAAGGAACTGGGCTACAAGCCCGGCGTGTACGCTTCCACCACATGGTACCGCAAGCGGGTGGACTACAACACCCTGCGCAGCCGCTACACCATCTGGAACGCCCACTACGGCGTCTCCTCCAGCCCCATCAGCTGCGATCTGTGGCAGGGCACCGAGAAAGCCCGCATCAACGGTTACAGCGGCGAGCTGGACGCCAATATCAGCTATATCGGGTAACAACCCAAAAGCTGCTGCACACGCCCTGTGCAGCGGCTTTTTTCTTGCCGTGGGACAATTTTAAATGGCCGCCGCGTGCGCTTTGGCCATATTCAGCGGAAAGAATATTTTTTATTTTGGGTTTCAGGAAAGTCTGCGGACTTTCCTGAAACCCTTTTTCACAGGGAGGGACAAATCGGTAAACATCTGCCGCTTGTCTTTACGACCCCACTCGTGAAAATGCGTTTGGAGCGCTCCGCAGAGCGCGACAAACGCGAAATTTAAAATAATTATTCCGCTGATGATGTGCAGAGCTCAGCGGAGCACATTCTAAATCGTCCCCCTGCCGCAAAAACAGGGCATACTCCTCTGTTTTTCCGCATAAGCTGGTGACAGAGTTATGCAAGCGCAAATGGCGGGGAGGCATGGGGATATGTTTGTGGTAACACTGAGCAAGACGAGCCTGAAAAAACTGGGAGCAGGGGCAGCGTGCTGCGCACTGGTGGTGTTCAGCGCCATGCTGGGGCGGTTCATCAGTACCCGGACGGTGGCAGTAGCCGCCCCGGTGAACCGTATCGAGAGTGCGCAGGACATCCAGACATGGTTCACCGGCTACGGGCTGGAGGTGGACGGCGCGTCCATCACGGCGGATAAGGTCAAAATTCCCCGCAGGTGGGACGACAGCTTTTCCGCTTTCAACGGGGTGGTGCAGCAAAGCGGCATGGACCTTGCCCGCTACAAGGGCAAAACGGTGGAAAAATGGTCGGCGCTGCTCCCGGCGGCAAGCAGCGGCGAGACCAGCCGCTACGGGGTGCTGCTGGTGTACAAAAAGAAAGCCGTGGGCGCGTATCTGCTGGAAAAGCCCTCCGGCACGGTGCTGGGGCTGCAGGACGCCCAGAACGAGCTGGCAAAGCAGACCTCCGGCGAGGATTACAGCGGCGACTGGGGCGAGCGGCACGATGAGCAGCTGACCGACAGCACCGCACAGCAGACCTCCGGCGAGCCGGAGACAGCGCCCGAAGCCGCCCCGCAGGCAGCGCCCTACACCGAGCTGCCGCTGGACGCAGAAGGGTACCCCGTGGAATAGGGACGGTATTCGGGGGAAAAACGACCTTTTTTAAGCTCTTGTCCAGCAGTTGCACAAACTGCCTAGTTTTTACAAACGATTCGACAAAAATTAGACAAAACACGGATTTTTGTAGCATCCGTATGTTCAAATGTAACAAAATTTTCTTGTAAAAATCGGCAATATGAAACGGTGCAAAAATACCGGGACGGGTTTATAATAGTAGTATACCAATCCCCATTGGCAAAGCCATGCTCCGGGGCTGAATGTGCAGTCCGGGCAGAGGGATCAAGTAAGGAGAAAATGATTATGAAGGAATTTCAGTACACTGTTAAGGATGCCTGCGGCATCCATGCCCGTCCCGCCGGTCTGCTGGTCAAGACCGTGAAGGGCTTTGCAAGCACCGCTACCCTCGAGAAGGACGGCAAGAGCTGCGATATGCGCAAGCTGATGGCTCTGATGGGCATGGGCGTCAAGCAGGGCGAGACCGTGACCATCAAGGTCGAAGGCGATGATGAAGAAGCAGCCGCAGAGGCCATCCAGAAGTTCCTGAGCGAGAACGTCTGAGCCGCGACGTAAAAGCCGAGCCCTCGCGGGAAAACTGCGGGGGCTTTTTTTGACAAAACGCCGGGCGCTGTATGCCCCGGCTGTAAGTGGAAGGAGAACGTGCTATGCAGGTAGGCACCGGCAAAAGCGTACTCAATGGCATCGCCATTGGCAAGCTGAAGATCTACAAGAAAAAAGATACCGCGATTTCCACCGCTCCTGTGGCAGATACCGCCGCAGAACTGGAGCGTTTTGAAGCTGCCCGCCAGAAGGCCATTGAGCAGCAGACCGCCCTGTACGAAAAGGCACTGGCAGAAGCCGGCGAGGACATCGCCGAGGTGTTCAACATCCACGCCATGATGCTGGATGACGACGACTTTGTGGATGCCATCAAGGAGATCATCAACGGGCAGAAGATGTGCGCCGAGTACGCCGTCAAGACCGCCGGCAACAATCAGGCTGCGGTGTTTGCCGCCATGGACGACCCGTATCTGCAGGCCCGCAGCGCCGATGTGCTGGACATTGCGCAGGCCATGCTGGACATTCTGCAGGGGGTGGACAACGCTTCCCTGCAGGGCACCGAGCCCAGCATTCTGGTAGCCGAGGATCTGGCTCCCTCCGAGACCGTGCGCATGGACAAGAGCCTGCTGCTGGGCTTTATCACCCGCGAGGGCAGCTCCAACAGCCACACCGCCATTCTGGCACGCAGCATGAACATCCCCGCCCTGATCCAGTGCAAGGACATTCAGGAGGACTGGGACGGCAAGATGGCTGTGGTGGACGGCTACAATGCCTGTGTGTATGTGGACCCCACCCCCGACCTGCTCAAGAGCCTGAAAAAGCGCCAGCAGGAGGACCAGAAAAAGCAGGCTCTGCTGCAGGAGCTGAAGGGCAAGCCCAACACCACGCTGGACGGCAAGACCATCAACGTGTTCGCCAACATCGGCGGCATGGGCGACGTGGGTGCAGTGCAGCAGAACGACGCCGGCGGCGTGGGTCTGTTCCGCACCGAGTTCGTTTACCTGAACTGCAAGGACTTCCCCACCGAGGACTACCAGTTCGAGGCTTACAAGCAGGTGGTGGAAAGCCTTGCACCCCGCAAGGTGGTGGTGCGCACCTGTGATATCGGCGCAGACAAGACCGTGGATTACATGAAGCTGGACCACGAGGATAACCCCGCACTGGGCTACCGCGCCATCCGCATCTGCCTGACCCGCAAGGACTTCTTCAAGACCCAGCTGCGCGCGCTGCTGCGGGCTTCCGCCTACGGCAACATGAGCATCATGTTCCCCATGATCACCAGCCTGCGGGAACTGCAGGACGCCAAGGCTGTTCTGGAAGAGTGCCGCGCCGAGCTGACCGCCGAGGGCGTCAAGATGGGACAGAACATTGAAGTGGGCACCATGATCGAGACCCCCGCCGCCGTGCTCATCGCGGACGAGCTGGCCGCCGAGTGCGACTTCTTCTCCATCGGCACCAACGACCTGACCCAGTACACCTGTGCACTGGACCGCCAGAACGCAAAGCTGGAGCCTTTCTTCAACCCCCATCACCCCGCCGTGCTGCGCGCCATCAAGATGACCATTGAAGCCGGTCACCGCCACGGCATCTGGGTGGGCATCTGCGGCGAACTGGGCGCTGACACCGCCCTGACCGAGACTTTCCTGCGCATGGGCGTGGACGAACTGTCCATGAACGCCAAGAGCATCCTGCCGGTGCGCAAGATCATCCGCAGCGTAGACCTGAGCAAGCCCTCTGAGAAGGCCTGATAAGCACCGTACTACAAAACGATTTTAAATGGCTTCCGCTTGCGCTCTAGCCATTTTCAGCGGAAAAATTATTATTAATTTCGGAATACCGGAGCGTCTGCGGACGCTCCGGTATTCCATTTTCACGAGTGGGGTCGTAGAGATAAATGGCAGGTCAGCGCTTGTTTCCTGCGGAAACAGTCGCGCTGCCAGCATGACTTTCTACTTTCCGCACCGCGCTTCCGCAGGAAGCGGTGCGGCAGATGCAGCTTGTCTTTACGACCCCTTCTGTGAAAAAGTGGCTCAGAAACGCCCGCAGGCGTTTCTGAGCCACAAATTATAACACTATTCTTTCCGCTGATGATGCGCAGAGCGAAGCGGAGCGCATTCCAAATCGTCCCCGCACAAGGAAGAGAACGTTATTTTCCTCTTGCCAGCGCCTGCAGCTTCTGCTTATCCAGCACCTGCACGCCGCCGCGGTACAGCCGCACCCAGCCCTCCTGCGCAAAGTATTTGAGCATCCGGCTCACCACCTCGCGGGCAGAGCCCATGTACCTTGCCATCTGGTCGTGGGTCATGCGGACATCCTCGCCGCCGGTCTTGGCAAGCTCATCGGTCAAAAAGATCGCCAGCCGCCGGTCGGCGCTCATGAACAAGATCTGCTGCATCGTCCACATGGTGTCGGAAAAGCGCTCTGCCGTCATCTGGTAGGCGTAGCAGCGCACATAGACGTTCTCCTGCATCAGCTGCCGGAAGATGCCCGCACTGATGCACAGCGCTTCGGTGTCCTCCTCGGCGTCGATGTAAAGGTCGATGTTCACCGCATCCATCACGCAGGAGGCGGACAGGATGCACACCTCCCCGCCGAACAGGCGGTACAGCGTCACATCTCTGCCGTCCTCGGACAGCAGATAGGAGCGCAGCTGCCCGCTGCGCAGCAGCAGAATGCCCACGCAGCTTTCCAGCGGGCTGTGCACCCGGGCACCCTTGGCGTAGTGCACCGGGCGGGTAAAGCGGCACAGCCGCTCCTGCTCTTCCGGGGTCAGCTGCTCCCAGAACGGAAACGCACAGGCCAGACACCGGGCGTGCGGAGATGTTTCTGCCATACGGCTCACCCCTTTCGCAGCGCCTTGGCGGCTTCCGTACCCGCCAGCGCGCCCTCATAGACCGCTTTTGCCACCTGTAACAGCCCGCCGGTGCAGTCCCCGGCGGCGTACAGGCCGGGCACGGTGGTCTGCATTTTGTCATCCACCACGATGCGGCTGCCCTCTACGGCAGCGCCCAGCTTCCGGGCAAGCGCGGTGCTGCCCGCCACGCCCAGCGCCACGAACACACCGGACACCTCCCGCACCGTGCCGCCCGCCAGCTGCACGCCGGTGACAGTCTGTTCGCCCAGAATGGCTTCCACCTTCTGGGTGCAGACGGTCACCTCGGGCGGGAAATCTGCGGTCAGGGCTGCGCCGTCCGTCAGCAGGGTAACGCTTTTCACCACCGGCAAAAGCGCCTGCACCTCGTGCAGGGCGTACTCGCCGCTGCCCAGCACCGCCACGTCCTTTCCACGGTAGAAAAAGGCATCGCAGGCGGCGCACCAGCTTACGCCGTGGCCTTCCAGCCCGGTCAGCCCCGGGATGCGGGGCACAGCGCGGGAAGCACCCGTTGCCAGAATGACCGCGTCTGCCGGGTACGCGCCCGCCAGCGTTTCCACAGTCAGGCGGTCGGTCCATGTCAGCCCCACGGCCTCGGTCTGCACGAACTGCACCCCCAGCCGCCGGGCGTTCTCGATGCTGCGGCGTTCCAGCTCTGGCCCGGAGACCGGCTGGGCAAAGCCGTAATAATTTTCGATTGTTTCGGCGCGCGCCAGCGCCCCGGAGCCTTTGGTCAGCACGGTGGTCTGCACCCCGGCGCGCACGGCGTACAAAGCGGCGGACACCCCCGCTGGGCCGGAACCTACAATAACAATGTTGGACATGGTGTTGCTCCTTTGCCTGATTACCCCCTCAGTCAAACCCTGCGGGTTTGCCAGCTCCCCCAAGGGGACGCCTTTCGTTGCAGCGGTCAACTTTCCGGTTTCTCCAGAAGGCTCCCCCATGGGGGAGCTGCTGAGCGCAGCGAAGCTGAAGGGGTATTCTAATTCTTTTTCCCTTATTATATACAAAAACCGTGCTGATTTCTGTGACCGGGTCGCAAAAACTTTTTGGGCGGCGGGCACTGTTCAAGCCCCGGGGCGTGTGCTATACTGTTGTCATGTTGAAATTACTGCCACAGGGGGCTTTTGCTTTATGTCCAAACAACGTCTGCTTTTCATCACCACCGGCGGCACCATTGCCAGCGTGCGCACCCAGCAGGGGCTGAAGCCTGTGCTTTCCAGCGAGGAACTGCTTGCCCATCTGCCGGAATTGAAGGAACTGTGCTGCCCGGAAACGCTGGCGCTGTGCAGCATCGACAGCACCGACCTCGGGCAGGAGCACTGGCTCATGATGGCACGCGCCATTCAGGAAAACTATGCCTTATACGATGGCTTTATCATCTGCCACGGCACGGATACGCTGGCGTATTCTGCGGCGGCGCTCTCCTATTTAATTCAGAACGCGGATAAGCCCATCATCCTTACCGGCGCACAGCAGCCCATCTCCAACGAAATCACGGATGCCAAGAAAAACCTGCGGGACAGCGTAGTCTGCGCCATCGACCCGGGCAGCCGGGGCGTGATGGTGGTGTTCGGCGGGCACGTCATCGCGGGCACCCGCGCCAAAAAGAACAAGACCATCAGCTACGACGCCTTTGCGTCGGTCAACTTCCCGGAGCTGGCGCTGGTGCAGGGCGACCGGCTGGTGCGGTACATCCCCTCGCCGTGGCCCACCGGCCCGGTGGAGTTCAGCCGCACGCTGGACAGCCGGGTGTTCCTGCTCAAGCTGACCCCGGGGATGTCCCCGGCGCTTATCCCGGAGATCTTCCGCCTATACGACTGCGTCATCGTAGAAAGCTTCGGCGTGGGCGGCATCCCGCAGCAGCTGATGGACGCCTTTGCCGCCGGGCTGGGCGATTACGAAACCACCCACAAGGTACTCATCATGACCACGCAGGTCACCTACGAGGGCAGCGATGTGGGCGTGTACGAGGTGGGCAAGCGGGTGCGCAACCGCTTCCGCTTCTTGGAAGCCCACGATATGACCATCGAGGCCGTGGTGACCAAAAGTATGTGGCTGCTGGCGCAGAACTGCGAAAGCTTTGACCAGCTGCAGCAGCGGTTCTACCGTCAGGTGAACTTTGACACCTTCTACCACTGAGCCGTTTTTTTAGAACACCAGCTGCACCAGCAGTACATAGCAAAAAGTGCCCCCCGCCACGCTGAGCAGGGTCTGGTGCTTCCACTTGTGCAGCGCGATGGTAGCCAGCAGCGCAAGCGCTTCCGGGATGCCGTGGCTGCCGGAGAACGGGGTAACGCCCTTCAGGCAATAAACGATGAGCATCCCGAAGATGGCGGCGGGCAGCACCCGCCCCAGATACCGCACCACCTCCGGCGGCTGCTGCTCCTTGCTGGAAAAGACCAGAAACGGCAAAAAACGGGTAAGCATGGTGGCGGCGGTGCACACCGCAATGGTAAGCCCCATCTGAACTGCTGTCATTCTTCTACCTCCCCGGCTGCTTTTTCCATCGGACGGCGCAAAGCCAGCAGCAGCACCAGAATGCCAGCCATGGACGGCAGCAGAAAGCTGCCGGAACCAAATACAATCAGACACACCAGCGGCACGGCAAGCCCGATCAGGGCACTGCCGTGCTGCTGATCTTTTTCCCACTGGTTCAGGAAGATGACCGTGAACATTGCGGTCATGACAAAATCCACGCCCTCGGTGCTGAAGGGCAGTACGGTGCCCAGCGCAGCCCCAAGCCCGGCGCTGCCCACCCAGTAAAGCTGATCCAGCAGGGTGATGAAAAACATGAACCAGCCCTTGTTCACCCCTTCCGGCGGCGTTGCCGAGCAGGTGATGGAAAAGGTCTCGTCGCTCATGGCAAAGATCATGTAAAAGCTGCGCCAGCCGCAGCCCTTATAGCGCTCCAGCATGGCAAGGCCGTAGAACAGGTGCCGCGCCTGGATCATCAGCGCCATTAAAAAGGCCGACAGCGGCGAGAACGCGCCCAGCAGCAAACTTGCCAGCACGAACTCCAGCGAGCCGCCGTACACGACAGTGCCCATGAGCATGGGCATCCACACCGGCAGCCCCAAGGACTGCACATAGATGCCGTAGCCCAGCCCCAGCACAAAATAACCCGCCAGCACCGGGATGGTCTGCGGAAAAGCCGCCCGCAGCGCCCGCAGGCAGGGGTGCGGCAGGGCGGGAGAAACGGTTCGGGACAGATGCTGCATAGAAAAGCTCCTTGCTTTGCGGGAACAGCGGGCGGTGCGCCCATATACCCACATATATTGTATGAAATAAGTGATTTCTATTATAGCACATCCCGGCGCTTTTGCAAGACGGCGACTTCTTGCTGCCGGGACGATTTAAAATGACCTCCGCTGCGCTCTGGCCATAATCAGCGGAATAATTATTTTATATTTCGCGTTTGTCGCGGCCTGCTGACCGCTCCAAACGCATTTTCACGGGTGGGGTCGTGAAGGGAAACGGCAGCTACCGCGCTTGTTTCCTGCGGAAACAGCCGCGCGGCGGGCACCCCCTCAGTCTGCTCACTGCGTTCGCATCCAGCTCCCCCAAGGGGACGCCTTTGCGCTATGCCGGAAACCTTGCCGCCGCCACCAAAAGCCGTCCCCTTGAGGGACGACTTCCCCCGCTCCGGGGGAAGATGTCGCATAGCGACAAAAGGGGGCGTGTGGCTTGACGCGAAGCGGCAAGACGGAAGGGGTAATTCCCGGGCGCTCCTGCGAGCGTCAAACGCAAAAGCAGCCAGACCGGGCGGTCTGGCTGCTTTTATAGCATACAAGAATATTTTACTCTACATCTTCATCCGCGAAGATCCACAGCACCTCGTTGATATGGGAGCCGCTGCGGGAGTAGGGGGTCACACGGATGCAGAAGCTGCGTCCGTCCGTCTTGCGGTAGCGGTGCTCCAGCAGGTTGCTGCTGAACACGGTGCTGCGCACAAGGCCGAAATCGAACAACTTTGCAAAGTTTTCTCTGTCCTCGGGCGCTACCAACGTGTCGCGGTAGTTGGTCAACGCAGCGCGGAAAGAGCCGCCGCAGGTGTCCAGAACGGACTGGAAGTCGTCCGGCACAATAACGGGGCGCACGGTGTCCTCCTGCAAGTCCACCACGATTACGGTCTTGTATTTGGGGGCAAGCACCTTCAAAAAGTGCTCGGCATCCCGCTTTTCCTGCAGGGTGCGCTCCATCTTTTCGTTCAGGCCTTCCAGCTGGCGGGCGCGGCCGTTGTGCTCGTAGTAGGTCTGCCGGTCCTGCCGCATGGCAGCCTCGGCCTTGGCCACGGCTTCGTCCACATGGCGCAGGTCGGTGGTCTGCTGGATGCCCACCGAGATGGCGTAGTCCTTTTCCTTCAGGAAGGCGCGCATCCGGTCTGCGGTGCTCCACACGCTGTAGGGCGGCTCGTTGGGGGTCAGGATGACAAATTCATCACTGCCGATGCGGTACACCCGGCTGGTGGCAAAGAACTTGCGGGCGGCATTTGCCAAGCAGCACAGCAGGGTGTCGCCGCTGCGGTGACCCAGATGCTCGTTCACCTCGTGCATCCCCACCACATCAATGTAGGTGCACACCACGGATTCGTATCCGCTGTGGGGCAGCTCCCGCAGGTCGGTTTCGTACCGGCTGCGGTTGGCAAGGCCGGTCAGGGTGTCGTGGCTGTAAGAGAAGTCCAGCTCCTCGCTGAGCTGGTCGGCCTGTGCGTCGTTGCGCACCAGCACGGTCGCCCATGGGTTCTGGGCGCAGCAGCCCCGGCAGGGCAGCACCTCTGTGGTGACCCAGATATACTGGCCGGACACGTTCTCGCGGTAGCGGTAGAACTCCGGCGCGGTGGCGTGGTACAGCACAGAGCGCAAAGCTTCCAGATCGGTCTGCTCCAAGAACAGGTCTGCGTCCTCCTCGTGCACGATCTTTTCGTTCACCAGACGGTCGCAGTAGTTGACAAAATCCTCTTCCTTTTCCAGATCTGCACCCAGCAGGCGGGCGTCCCGTTTGATCACCCGGTACGCACCGGTGGCAAGGTTCAGCAGCGAGATCTCCAGCACGTTATCGGTAAAGATCTGGTAGGCCTGCAAGGCCAGCGCAGTCTTTTCGGTGCCCGGGTTTTCCACCCGGCGGTCACGGCGCATCAGGTCGCGGCGCAGATCCCAGTAATCCTGATTGGTGGGATCTGCCAGCAGTTTTTCGGCGTTTTCCACCGGCATGGGCTTGAAGAAATAGTAGCCCTGCGAGTACAGGCAGTCCGCCGCCTGCAGCATGGACACCTGCTCCGGGGTCTCCACGCCCTCGGCGATAATGGGCAGGTTCAGCCGGTGCGCCATATCCACCACCGACTCCACGATCTGCACGCCCTTGCTGCGGTTCTCCTGATTCATGTCGATGAGCTTCATGTCCAGCTTGATGGCATCGACGTTGGTATCCTTGAGCATATTCAGCGAGGAATACCCGCTGCCGAAATCGTCCATCATCACCGAGAAGCCCTTGCGGTGCAGTCCCTGAATGGCGTTTTCCACCATCTGGGTGTCCTCGGCCACCATGGTCTCGGTGATCTCAGCCAGCAGGAGCTTTGGCTCCAGCTTATATTTTTCCACCAGATCTGCAAAGATCTGCGGCACATCCAGGTTCAGGATATCCTGCACCGAAACGTTCACCGACACCGGCACAAGGTTGCTGCCGCTTTCCTGCCACTTCTGCAGGGTCTGGCAGACAGATTCCCAGATGTACTGGTCCAGCCTTGTCACAAGGCCGGTGCGCTCCAGCAGCGGCATGAACTCGGCGGGGGGGACACAGCCCCGGGTGGGGTGGTTCCAGCGCACCAGCGCTTCCATACCCACGATGGCGCGGGTGATGCTGTTACACTTGGGCTGCAGGAAGAAGCAGAATTCGTGGTTATCCAGTGCGCGCTCCAGCTCACCCAGCAGCAGCTGCTGTTCCTTGAGTTCGTTGAGCATGGTGGGCTCAAAGCGGTGCAGGTAGCCGCTGTCCGTCGTTACACCGGCGATCTGGGCATAGTTGCACAGGGTGGCGGCATCCGCACCGGGGTTTGCCTGCACGGGGCACACGCCCATTACCACAAAGAAGGTGACATCCTGTCTGCCGGCAGCCATGCACGCCTGCAGCGTGGCAAGCACGGCGGTCTGCTCGGCTTTTTCGTCCGGCAGACACAGGAAAAAGTCATCATTTCCAAAATAGCCCACAGGATAGCCGGTCTGCTTGCTGTAGCCCAGCAGACAGTTTGCCATAGTCTCCAGCAGAACATCGCCCTTTTCGGTGCCGTAAAGCTCGTTATAAAGCTTGAAGTGCTGGATATCCACAGCGGCGACAGCCCATTCCGTTCCCTGATGCGCGGTCAGGAATGTATGCAGGGCCTGTAAAAATGCGTCCTTGCGGTCGATCCGCTCCAACGCAGCAGATGCCGGTGCGGCGGCATCTGTTTTGGTCTTCCGTTCCTCTGACATGACGATTCCTCACAATTTGGATAGATTCAATACGGACAAGTCGATTGCGGTCAATTGGTATACTTTGTAATCAGTATAACACGGTTTAAGCCGTTTTGAAATAGGTTTTTCACACTTTCTAACAACATTATTCGAGCAAAGTGCAACAAAAATGCCACACACGGCAGTGCCGGTGCGGCATGGGGGGTCATTTGGTTTCCTTGTTGTCGTTCTGCGCGGTGTCGTCCTGCCCGGCGCGGTGCAGCATCTCCCGCAATATGGGCAGGCTGCGCAGTTTTTTGCCGTGCCGGAGTTTCGGATAGGCACGCAGCATACGGCGGGGGCCCACGATGCGGGGCGTGCGCAGCAGCTGCGCCTGCATCTCCTCGCTGCGCTGCTGCAGCTCTGCCGCCAGCTGTTCCAGCTGCAACAATTCAGCAGCACGCTCGGCAGTGCCTTTGGCAGCAAGACGGGCGGCGTTGGCGGCTTCGGCAGCGTTCAGTCGGGCGTCCTCGCTGGCGCGGCGGGCGGCTTCGCTGGCTTCGGCGGCCTTGGTGCGGATGGCGGCCATGGTCTCACGGGCAGAGGGGCGTTTTCCGGCGGCGTCCCGCGCCTCGGCGGCGGCAAGCTTGAATTGCAGCCGTCCCTCGTCCAGTTTCTGGTCGGCGGTCAGGGTGGTGGTGCCCAGCAGCTGGGTCATGGCATCGCTGACGGCGTGGATGCTGTCGCCCAGCTGCTCCATGGTGTCCAGCGTATCGGCCAGCGCAGAGGCAGCAATGGCGGTAGCCACCACGTCCACCGCATACACGGCGTACAGAAAGCACATGAGGATGACCCCCACAAAGGGCGGGATGAGGGCTACAAGGTCCGCCACCACCGGGTGCACGATGCGCATGACCACCAGCGTGCCCACGCCCCACAGCAGGCAGAATTCCAAGCAGATATAGCCCCCGATGTTAAAGGGGAAATCGCTGTAATCCCACCAGCGGGTGTGGTAGAGCTTATACAGTGCCCAGCCGCCCACCAGCTCCAGCGCACTGGGCAGGATGACGCCGCCGAGATACAGCAGCAGGACGCTGTGCTGCAAGGGCGTAAGCGCAAACAGCACAATGATCATGCCAAAGCCGTAGATGGGGCAGACCGGGCCATTCAAAAAGCCCCGGTTCACCAGCTGACCGGTGGTAGCGGCGGCATAGATGACCTCCAGACACCAGCCCATGCAGGAATAGATCAGGAAATAGGCCAGAATATGGTACAGCGAGAACCCGCATACCATAGTCCCGGTGAGAAAACTAACCATGAGCACCTCCGTTCTTCAGTTCTGTTTGGATACGATCTTATATTCGTCCCCCGGCTCAAAAAAGGGACAGGCAGCGGTATTGTGCGCAAGATAGCGCGCCATCTCGTCCTCGTCCAGCGCAGCGCCCTGCGCGCAGTAGTAGCTGCCGTATTCGTCCTGAACATTATTCAGGCACAGCTCACAGGGGTCAGACATTTCCTTCGCCTTCCTGTGCGGCGGCTTCGGCGGCAGCTTCCCGCGCCATCCGCTTGAGCACCTTGGGGTCTACCCATGTCACGCTGTCGGCACCGGGCTTTTTGCGGGCAATGAGCGCCTTGATCTTGATGCCCATCTCGGTGAACATTCCCTCGTGCTCGGTGCGGATGTTCCACGCCGGCTCGTTCTCGTGCAGGTCGTAGGTGATCCACTCGATGTCGTAGCCGGAAGCGGGGAAGTACTCCACGCTGTCCCGGAACAGATCATCATCGTCGGTCTTGAAGTAGATCTCGCCGCCGTCTTTCAGGAACTCGCGGTAGGCGATGAGCTGGCGCGGGTAGGTAAGGCGGTGCTTGTGGGAGGAGTCGTTCTTGCTCCACGGATTGCAGAAGTTGATGTAGATGCGGCTGACTTCATCCTCCGGGGTGATAACGCCCTTGATGCGCTCGATATCGGTGCTCATGATCTTCACGTTGTCGATGGGACGTCCCGCTGCCTGATAGGCGGCTTCGATCTTGCGCTTGGCAAGGATGAGCACCTTGTCGGTGATGTCGATGCCCAGATAGTTATTTTCCGGGTGGGCGCAGGCCAGCTGGGAGATGAAGCCGCCCTTGCCGCAGCCCAGCTCCAGAATAAAGGGCTGCTCCGGGCGGGCATACTGGCCGTGCCATTTGCCGCCCCAGATGAGGGGCTCGTGCACATGGAAATCCGCGGCCATCAGTTCGTCGTGGGCATAGGGTTTGAAACGCATTCTCATAGTTTGTTGTTCTCCTTAAATTTAACGTGGCTCGCCCTCTCCGTCTTTGCTTCGCAAATCCACCTCTCCCAAAGGGAGAGGCCTTGGCAGTGCGGAAAACTCTCCGGTTTTGCCAAGGGCTCCCCCTTTGGGGGAGCTGGCGCGTCAGCGCCTAAGAGGGCGAGGATGCTTACAAATTTCTCTCCCGCAAAAATGCTTCCACCTGCTCCGGGGTGGCGGCGCAGCTGCCCTGACAGATGCCGGGCTTGCCGCCGCCGCGTCCGTTCAGGGCGGCGTTCAGGGCCTTGGTCAGGGCGCGCACATCGCCGTCCCGCCGGGCAAGGCAGTAGCCGGTGCCCTTTTCGGTGGGGGTCAGGGCGGCGCACAGGCCGGTGGTGGCTTCGGTCAGCCGGACAGCCAGCCGGTGCAGCCCGTCCGGGTCCAGCCCCGGCAGGGTGCGGATGGCGTCTGCATCGGGCGCGGTCAGCTGCGCAAGGGCGTCAAACAGCTGGCTGCACAGTCCGAAGTGTGTAAACTTTAGCGCAGTATACTCGTCGTATATGCGGTGTACCGCCACAGCGGTCTGGTCGGACTTGGCAGAGAGCAGCGCGCCGATATCGGCCTGACGGGCGCGCATGGCCTGTGCCGCCGTCAGCGCACGGGCACCGCACACCACGCTCAGCCGCACACCGCCCTTGTAGTTCTCGCTGGCAAGGATCTTGATCTGCCCCACCTGACCGGTGGTGCGGGTATGAGTGCCGCAGCAGGCGCAGACGTCCGCACCCGGGATGGTCACGATGCGCACCTGTCCCTCGATCTCCTTTTTGGAGCGGTAGACAAGGGCGGCAAGCTCCTCCCGGGTGGGGTAGCTGATGAGCACCGGCACATCCTGCCACACGATGCGGTTGGCGGCAAGCTCCGCCTGCCGCAGCCCCTCGGGGCTGATGGGCACGCTGGTGTCCATGCGCACGGCCTCGGTGCCCACATGGAAGCCCACATTCTCCGCCCCGAACATCTGGTGCAGAATGCCGGAAAGGATATGCTCGCCGGTGTGCTGCTGCATCTTATCGAAACGCCAGTCCCAGTCGATGCAGCCGGTCACGGCTGCGCCGGGCGCTGCGGCAGCGGGCAGGGCATCCACCGTATGCCAGATGACACCCGCCTGCTCGTGGACGTCCAGCACCCGCAGCACCGTGCCGTCCGGCAGGGTCAGTGTGCCCCGGTCGGCGGGCTGACCGCCGCCCTCCGGGTAGAACACCGTGCCGTCCAGCGCAATGCGCCCGCCGCCGGTCTTTTCGTCCGGCTCTGCGGCAAGAATGACGCTTTCGCATCCGGTGCGGAAAGCGTCCTGCTCAAAATATTTTTCTGTGCGCTGCATAGCGCGAGTACCTCCTGTAGATAGAACGATTGACAATAGTGGTAAGAGTCTTTGCCGAGGGATGTTCTCTTTTGGTGGCAAAAGAGAACCAGAAAACCACCAGCGATTTCGACGCGCTGGGGCCACGAAAAAGGGGCTGCTCGCCCCTTTTAACCCCAAAGAAGTGGGCTACACCGGAAAAAACTGAAGATTCACGCCTATTCGGCGTGAAGATCTTTTAACCGTTTTTTCCGGCTCCGCCGATTCAAAACCCCTCAGTCGCTGCGCGACAGCTCCCCCCGGGGGAGCAAGCGCGCCCGCAAACTTTACGGTTCAACCGCAAACTTTCCCGCTATGCCAAAGGCTCCCTCCCAGAGGGAGCTGGCAAAACCGTCAGGTTTTGACTGAGGGAGTTGAAAGCGTCATCTTTTTCAGTATACCACGATTTTTGCCTGTGGAAAATAGTTTGCGGTTATGTTATGATAGGAAACAACGAATATTCCCGAAAATTGACAGCGAGGAAGGTAACGGATCATGCGTGAAAGTGGTATTCTGATGCCGGTATCCAGTCTGCCCGGCCCTTACGGGATCGGCTGCTTTGGCAAGGCGGCATTTCAATTTGTGGATTTCCTGTCTGCGGCAGGACAAACGATCTGGCAGCTGCTGCCGCTCAGCCCCACCGGCTACGGCGACAGCCCCTACCAGAGCTGCTCTGCCTTTGCGGGCAACCCCTATTTTGTGGATTTGGAAACGCTGGAAAAAGAGGGTCTGCTGACCGCCGCAGACCTCAAGGCAGAAAGCTGGGGCAAAGACCCGCTGGAAGTGGACTACGGCACTTTGTACGTCAGCCGCTTTGCGGTGCTGCGCAAGGCCTACGCCGCATGGCGCAGCCAGTGCGCCGGGCTGCACGGCTGCACCTACTACTACCCCGACGACTACTACGCCTTTACCCTTGCCAACGAGGATTGGCTGGACGACTATGCCCTGTACATGGCGCTGAAGGCAGCCAACAAGATGAAGAACTGGGTGGAGTGGGACGCCCCCTACCGCCGCCGCGACAAGGCCGCGCTGGCTGCCTTTGCTGCTGCAAACGAAGAGGAGATCGGCTTCTGGAAGTTCGTGCAGTACAAGTTCAGCGTCCAGTGGCAGGCCGTCAAGGCCTATGCCAACGAAAAGGGCGTGCAGATCCTGGGCGATATCCCCATCTACGTCTCTGCCGACTCGGTGGACGCATGGGTGGGCGGCAAGCTGTTTGAGCTGGATGCCGACGGCCGCTTTGCCCGGGTGGCGGGCTGCCCGCCGGACTACTTCTCCGCAGACGGCCAGCTGTGGGGCAACCCTCTGTACGACTGGGCATACCACAAAAAGACCGGCTACGCTTGGTGGGTGCGCCGGGTGCGCCACGCACTGGGCATCTACGACCTGCTGCGCATCGACCACTTCCGCGGCTTCGACACCTATTGGGCCATCCCGGCCACCAGCACCACCGCCCGCACCGGCAAGTGGGAGAACGGCCCCGGCATGGAGCTGTTCGATGCACTGAAGGCCGCACTGGGCAAGCTGCCCATCATTGCCGAGGACTTGGGCGAACTGTTCCCCAGCGTGCGCAAGCTGCTGGCCGACAGCACCTTCCCGGGCATGAAGGTGCTGCAATTCGCCTTTGGCGGCGGGGACAACGAGTACCTGCCCCATAACCACGTCAAGAACGGCGTGGTCTACCCCGGCACCCACGACAACACCACCCTGACCGACTGGTGGGAGAACGGCGCTTCCGAAAAGGAAAAGGCCACCGCTGCGGCCTACCTGCATCTGACCCCCTGCAAGCCTACCGCCAAGGAGGTGGCAGCCGTCAAGACTGCCGCCGCGCGCACCGCGCTGCTGCGGGCAGCGCTGGGCTCGGTGGCGGACAGAGCCATCATTCCCATGTACGACTGGCTGGGTCTGGGCGCCGAGGCGCACCTGAACACCCCGGGCAAACTTGGCGGCAACTGGGCATGGCGCGCCAAGGCCGGTTTTGACTCCAAAGCCCTTGCCGCACAGATCGAAGCCGAGTGCGCTGTATACTGCCGCTGCAATGCAGACGTTCAAAACGTGAAAGAATCAGCAATTTGACAGAATTGTAAAAACTGCCGTAAAAATTTGTGCGTTTTGCTGGAAAAATCTGTATTTCAATGGTATAATAGCCGTAAGTTCCCGGATTTGTGGGAAAATTGGAATTTCGCCCGTCGGAAGCGGCGGCGCGTACGGATGATGGGGAAATTACAGATGGACAGAGAATGGACAGAGCGGGATCTGCGCGCCTTTGCCGAGGGCGCACAGGCTGCGTTTGAGACGGTATTGCTGGACGAGCTGCCACAGGACACCGGCTGGCAGGACGAGGGCTTGCAGGTGAACTACACCCTGTGCAACGGCCGGGTAAGCTGCGTGCTGCACCGCACGGTGCGGGCAGACGGCAAGCTGTGGCGGATCACCATGTCTGCTCCGCTGGCAGGCAACCTGCTGCCGGAAGAACGCATGAGCGCCCGCGAGCGGGAGCTGTGCCGCGAGGACCTGAACCACGATTTTCTTTCCGGCGTGTACAACCGCCGCTACCTTGAGACCGTGATCGCCGCCGAGCTGGACCGCTGGGCACAGCAGGGACGCAAGGCCGCTGTGGCGCTGATATCGCTGGATCACGGCGCACAGCTGCGGGACACCTACGGTCAGCCGGTGATGGATCAGCTGATCTGCTTTGTGGCAAACCAGTGGAAAAAGTATTTCGACATCCCGGGCAGTCAGATCGTCTGCCGCCTGACCGGCACCACCTTTGTGGTGGGTTGTCTGGACTTGGACGGCGGGCAGCTGGCACAGCAGATGCGGAACATCTACGCCGAAATGCCCCACGAGTGCGTCACCTCCATGGGGATGATGAAGCGTGTGCCCTTTACCCTGAGCGTTGCGGTGGCAGGGCTGGACGAGCTGGACAGCGCCGCCAACTGCTGGCAGCGTCTGTACGCCATCTGTGACGAGCGGCTGCGCGGCATCCAGATCTCCGGCGGCAATAAGATCTGCTGAAAATAACCGTATAAAATCCCCCTTTGGACACATACTAAGTGCCAAAGGGGGATTTTTTGTATGGAAAACCAGAAAAACGATAACCTGAACCTGCTGGAAGCGGTGGTGCAGAACACCGAGATGGGCAAGAACACCTTGGAGCAGATCTTACCCATGACCAACGATGTGCAGTTCAAGGCCGAGCTGCTGCGCCAGCGCAACATCTACCATCAGCTGAATCAGGAGGCGCACACCGCCATAGAAGCCTGCGGCGGCAGCGCACAGGGGCAGAGCACCATGGCAAAGCTGAACACGAAAATGGGCATCGGGCTCAAGACCCTTACGGACAAATCCACCCGCAATCTGGCGGAGATGCTCACGCAGGGCAGCGGCATGGGGGTGGTGGACTGCGTGAAAAGCTGCAAAGACTACCCCAATGCCGCCCCGGGCGCAAAGCGCCTTGCCCAGCGCCTGCAGGATTTTGAAGAGGACAACCGCATCCAGCTGGAACGGTTTTTGTAAATACGTTCCACCCCATGAAAACACAAAGTCGGGCAGCCTGCGGGCTGTCCGACTTTGTTCTGGTTAAAATAATTTTCCGCTATTGCGGGCACTCACTCCCACAGCTTCTCGGGGTACTGACCCTCGGCGGTCTTGCGGGCGATGGCATCCACCACCAAAGGCTTGTCCTCCCGATAGGTGACGCCGAACCACTTATCGGTGCTGCGCAGCACCTGAATCTTTGCCTTGTTCTCCTCGATCAGTTCGGTCACCACCAGCGGCAGGAAGTACTCGCATTTCAGAGGGTTCACCGGCAGATTCTCGGTCAGCCAGCCCGCAAAGCGCTGCTCAGCTTCGTCCAGAAAGCTTTTACCGAAGCCCCACAGGTTCATGCTCACGGGGGTGTCGCCGGGCAGGTCTACCCAGCTCTCGCCGCCATCCTCGGTGTAATGTGCGCCGCCGTTGCAGGGCTCGATGCGGGTGCGCTCGGTCACGCTTTGCAGGGTGCCGTCCTCGTTTTTGATGCACACGCCGCGTGCCACGCTGCCGTTCTCGGACAGGGTATTTTTCAGCAGATAGCTGACCATGCAGTAGCGGTAGAAATCATCATCGGCGTGAGTGGACAGGTAATCGTACATCACCTGAAACGCCTCCGGGCCGTAGTAGTCGTCCGCATTGATGACGGCAAAGGGGCCGTCAATGAGGGGCTTTGCAGCCAGCACAGCGTGGCAGGTGCCCCAAGGCTTTACGCGCCCCTCCGGCACGGCAAAACCTGCGGGCAGCTCTTCCAGCTGCTGGAAAGCGTACTTCACATTCATCGCTTTCGCCACGCGGTCACCGATGGCAGCTTTGAAGGCGTCCTCGATCTCGTGCTTGATGACAAAGATCACGGTCTCAAAGCCGGCGCGGCGGGCATCGTAGAGGGAGTAGTCCATAATGACCTGTCCGTTGGGACCCACCGGGTCGATTTGCTTCATGCCGCCGTAGCGGCTGCCCATGCCGGCTGCCATGACGACCAGTACCGGTTTATTCATCTTCATTTCCTCCTGTATCTGCCGGGGTTTCCGGCGTTGTATCGTTCTGCGCCTATTATACACTGCTTCGCCGCCTGTGGCAAGGCGCAGAGGGGAGAACGATTTTATACATTTCTGCCGCTATCCCTTGATTTTTTTGTTCCGGCGTGCTACAATCAGCGTAGTTTCATCCTGTCCAAAACATTGATGCGGACAAACTGAAGCCCCGCTTTTCATGCCGCAGAGAGGGCTGCCCCGGGTTTCCGGGTGCTGCAAGCAGCCTGCCATGACCCCGGCTTCTACCACCGCAGAGTGCAGAGGCGAACCTCTGCCGGGCGTGCCCGTTACAGCACTGCGAGGGGCGCGTTTCCCCGCCGGGGAGCGCGCAATTCGGGTGGAACCGTGGAACGCAGACATATATCGGCGCTTCATCCCGTGAGTTTTACGGGGTGAAGCGCTTTTTATTTTTGTTCAACACCGCATTGTCAAAGGAGAATCTACTATGAAGATCATCTACAAGGACGGTCATGTGGACGAGTGCCCGCAGGATCAGGAGCTGCACGTTATCCGTCACACCGCTGCTCACGTTATGGCACAGGCCATCAAGCGCCTGTACCCGCAGGCTGATTTTGCCTTCGGCCCTGCCACCGAGAACGGCTTCTACTACGACGTCGATCTGGGCGACCAGAAGCTGAGCGACGAGGATCTGGCCAACATCGAAAAAGAGATGCGCAAGATCGTCAAGGAGAACCTGCCCATCAAGCCCTTCATCCTGCCCCGTGCCGAGGCTGAGAAGCTGATGGAGGAGCGTCAGGAGCACTACAAGGTGGAGCACATGGCAGATCTGGCTGACGAGACCGAGTTCAGCTTCTTCCAGCAGGGCGAGTACGTGGATATGTGCATCGGACCCCACCTGACCTACACCAAGGCACTGAAGGCTTTCAAGATCACCCAGCAGTCCGGCGCATACTGGAAGAACGACAAGGAAAACAAGATGCTGACCCGTATCAACGGCGTGGCTTTCCGCAATCAGGAAGAGCTGGACGCATGGGAGAAGGAGCAGCAGGAGGCCCGCGAGCGCGATCACCGCAAGATCGGCAAGGAGATGGGCCTGTTCATGACCGATGATCTGGTGGGCCGCGGCCTGCCCATGTTCCTGCCCGCAGGCTACACCGTCTGGCAGGAGCTGGAGAACTATATCAAGGAGAAGGAGCGCAAGCGCGGCTATCTGCACGTCATGACCCCCTGCGTGGGCACCGTGAACCTGTACAAGACCTCCGGTCACTGGGATCACTACCGCGAGAATATGTTCCCCGCCATGGAGATGGAGGGCGAAAGCTATGTGCTGCGCCCGATGAACTGCCCCCATCACATGATGATCTACGCAAACCGTCCCCACTCCTACCGTGACCTGCCCATGCGCATCGGTGAGATCGCCCACGACTTCCGCTACGAGTCCTCCGGCACCCTGAAGGGCATCGAACGCGGCCGTCACTTCTGCCAGAACGACGCCCACCTGTTCTGCACCCCGGAGCAGATCAAGAGCGAAGTCGCAGACGTGTGCAACCTGATCTTTGAGGTGTACAAGGACTTCAACATCACCGACTACCGCTGCGTGCTGAGCCTGCGCGACCCCGCCGACAAGAAGAAGTACCACGACGATGATGCTATGTGGAACCACGCCGAGAGCGCTCTGCGCGAGGTGCTGACCGAGCTGGGCATCCACTTCACCGAGGAGATCGGCGAGGCTGCCTTCTACGGCCCGAAGCTGGATGTAAACGTGAAGCCCGCTGTGGGTGCCGAGTACACCCTGTCCACCTGCCAGCTGGACTTCTGCCTGCCCGCAAAGTTCCACCTGACCTATGTGGACAAGGACGGCTCTGAAAAGACCCCCGTGGTGCTGCACCGCGCAATTCTGGGCTCTCTGGACCGCTTCATGGCTTACCTGATCGAGGAGACCAAGGGCAAGTTCCCCACCTGGCTGGCTCCCACGCAGGTCAAGGTGCTGCCCGTGTCCGAAAAGACGCTGGAGTACGCACAGGACGTGACCGAGAAGCTGGCAGATGCCGGTGTCCGCGTTGTGCTGGACGACGACAACCAGAAGATCGGCTACAAGATCCGTGCCGCACAGCAGGTGGATCGTGTGCCCTATATGCTGGTGCTGGGCGCCAAGGAAGCCGAGGCCGGCAACATCTCCGTGCGCGACCGCAAGGGCGAGACCACCGAGATGAGCCTTGAGGACTTCATCGCCAAGGTCACCACCGAGATCCGTACCCGCAGCCTGTAAGATATAATATAAACGAGGGCGCTGCACAGCATTTTGTGCAGCGCCCTCGTTTTTTGATTACAGAGAAAAGAGATTTACTTCCCAAACAGATCACTATGGGTACCGGTGCGGGTCAAGGTCAGCACCAGAACATCGTTTTGCACCCGATAGACCAGCAGCCAGTCCGGCTGGATATGGCACTCCCGGTGCCCGACCCAATCACCCGTTAGGGCGTGGTCACGGTTCTTCTCCGGCAGCGGCTCTCCCATGGCAAGGCAGGTGATCACGTCCTGCAGCAGTTCAATTTTTAGTCCCCGTTTTCTGGCCAGCTTATAGTCCTTGCGGAACTGGGTGGTGGGGATGATCGTCAGCTTTGTTTCTCTCATTTTTCCAGATCCGCAAACAGCTCATCCAGATCCCGATACTTCTTTGCCTTCGGGTCTGCCGCGATATGCTCTGCTTCCAACATAGCGGCCACGGTCTCCTTGTTCGGGCGCTCGGTGCGAATCTCGAAGGGAATGCCGCCCTCCCGCAAGGACTGCCGCACAAAGATGTTGAACGCGGTGGAAAGGTTCATGCCCAGCTCTGCGAACAGGGCATCGGCCTGCGCCTTCAGGTCTGCATCCATCCGAATGCTGACATTGGTAGTTGCCATACAGATCAGCTCCTTTCGCATTTATTATAAGTGCATTGCACGAAGATTGCAATACGCCGCACATAAAATTTACAAATTCGCGGCACGGCAAAAGCCCCGCTCCCTTGTGCACAGGAGCGGGGCTTTCGACTTACTGTTGATTCGAACAAAAAAAGGAAAAGGAAAAAGGAGAACGATCTATCTGTCACGCCGGGCGGCGGGAACTGTGTCGGAGCAGCCTGACTGCCGCCGCAGCGGGAACAGCGGAGAATTTAGTGGAGCGTTACTCCACATCCTGCAGCGCGGCGTAGTCTTCCTCGCCGGTGCGGATCTTGACCACGCGGGTCACGTTGTAGACAAAGATCTTGCCATCGCCGATGTGACCGGTGTACAGCGCCTTCTTGGCAGCTTCCACCACAGCGTCCACGCTGATGCGGGAGACGATGACTTCCACCTTGATCTTAGGCAGCAGGGTAGTATCCACCGGCACGCCGCGGTACTTTTCCGGCGTGCCCTTCTGGATACCGCAGCCCATGACCTGCGTCACAGTCATGCCGGTGACGCCCAGATCATTCAGAGCAGTCTTGAGCTGATCGAACTTTGCCAGCTTTGCAATGATGGACACCTTATGCATACCGGTGTCGTAGACGCCATCGTGGATCACAGGCTCGCGCACCACCGGCACGGCTGCATCCATCTGCTTTGCGGTCGCCTTGGTGATGTCGTCCTCGCCCAGATCGGTGTTCTCGTTGGGGGTCATGGCAGCGGAGTTTGCATCCGAGATGGCAAAGCCTGCATAAGCGGAAGCCAGACCGTGCTCGTGGATGTCCAGACCGTCGATCTCCACCTCGGCAGGCACACGCAGGCCAAGGGTCTTGTCAATGATCTTAAAGACGATGAACATCACGATGACAACGTAGGCATCTACGCAGACCAGACCCAGCAGCTGGGTGCCCAGCTGTGCCAGACCGCCGCCGTAGAACAGACCGGCATGGGCGGTGTTGGAGCCGGTGGAGAACAGACCCACCGCAATGGTGCCCCAGACGCCGTTTGCAAAGTGGACGGAAACAGCACCTACGGGGTCATCCACCTTGGCGATCTTATCAAAGAATTCCACGCTCAGCACCACAAGGATACCGGCCACAAAGCCGATGAAGAAAGCGCCAAAGGGGGAGACGGTATCGCAGCCTGCGGTAATGGCCACAAGGCCTGCCAGAGAGCCGTTCAGGGTCATGGAGACATCCGGCTTACCGTAGCGCAGCCAAGTGAAGATCATGGTCACGCAGGTAGCAACGGCTGCGGCGAGGTTGGTGTTGAAGCAGACCAGACCGGTCAGGGTCATGGTGGCATCGGTGGACAGGCTCAGGGAAGAGCCGCCGTTGAAGCCGAACCAGCAGAACCACAGGATGAACACGCCCAGAGCACCGGCGGTCAGGTTGTGACCGGGGATGGCGTGGGGGTTGCCGTCCTTATCGTACTTGCCAATACGGGGACCAAGCATCCAAGCGCCCAGCAGAGCGATGACGCCGCCCACGTTATGCACGGCTGCGGAACCTGCAAAATCGTGGAAACCCATGCTCTGCAGCCAGCCGCCGCCCCACATCCAGTGGCCGCAGATGGGGTACACCACCAGCGAGATGGCGGCGGAGTACACGCAGTAGGCCTTGAAGTTGGTGCGTTCGGCCATGGAGCCGGAGACGATAGTTGCTGCCGTAGCGCAGAACACGGTCTGGAACACGATGTACACCCACAGGGGGATATCCAGACCCAGATGGCTGTAATCGCCCTGAATGAAGGGATCGAAACCGCCGATCAGTGCGCCGGTGCCGCCGAACATCAGGCCGAAGCCGATGAGCCAGTAGCAGGGCGTGCCGATGCAGAAATCCATCATGTTTTTCATCAGGATGTTGCCGGTGTTCTTTGCCCGGGTGAAGCCGGCTTCGCACAAGGCGAATCCGGCCTGCATGAAGTACACTAGAAACGCTCCTACGAGCGTCCAGCAGGTGTTGACGGAGCTAAACATACTTTCCTACCTCCTACGGTCGTTTTTTGCACAGGGAGCCCTCTATTCTCTCCGTGCGGCAGTATCCCCGAAAACACAAAAGGCGCTGGCGGAATTGCTTCCGTCAGCGCCTTTGCTTTCGATGGCACGAGTATAGTCTCTTTGTGCAAACCTGTCAAGTATTCATCTCAAGGTTTTACGTTTTTCACAATACGGAAAAACTTTGCCCTGCTAAAGTTTGGCAAATGTTTTGCCAGTCAGCCGTTTTTGCCGTCCTTCGGGGAGCCGGACTTGTCCTTTTCCTTGGCATTGGCCGGGCGGTGGCCGCCCTCCATCTCCCAGTGCAGCAGCATACTCATCAAAGCGCGCAGCGCAAAGGTAGCCGCCAGCGGCACCACCGACTCCAGATTTTGCAGCAAAAAGGTCTTGGCGATCTCTGCCGACATCAGAAATTCCAGCGCGGTGGTCAGGCCGCTGCTCATTTCATGGTGGAAGTCCCGGTGGTCGTTGAAGAAGGTGGCGCGGACATAGTAAAAAGTGGCCTTGGCCAGACTGGTGATGATGATGAACAGACCCACCACCTCGGCAAGACCGGCGATCATGGGCACTGCAGTTTCCAGAAAAGCATCCAGCAGGTGGGTGAGGTTCAGGTTGAACAGGGTCAGTCCTTGCATGATCTCCTCCGCAGCTTACAGCAGGGTCTTGATGTAGGCGGCCAGCTCCTCGTCCTTGCAGGAAGCGAAGAACAGCTCAGAGAACTTTGCACCGGCCACAGCGCCCTTCAGCAGCTCCTGATCGATGCTCTTCAGGCACTCGATGAGGGGCTTGAAGGTGGCAGCGCGCACGCCGTCCAAGATCTTCTTGTTGCGCTGCTCAGGCACAACGCGCTCCTTGGGGTAGCCCTGACCGTGGCCAAAGCCGAACAGCTTCTCGAAGCAGTACTCGAGGTTCAGCTCGCCGCCCCAGCCGAAGCCCTTGGCAAAGGGCATGGCAACGGCGTTGCCGTCGTTGACGTGGGCAAAGGTGTAGGCATCCACGGGGTCCTCCACATGGCCGCAGATAACGCCGGGGAAGCTGTTCAGTGCCAGCATGGCGCCCTCGCCGGTGCCGCAGCCGGTAACAACGTAGTCCGCAGCGCCGCTGTTCAGCAGGATAGCAGCCAGAATGCCGCACTGCACATAGGTCAGCTGTGCAGCATCGTCGGCGGCGTACATCCCGTAGTTGACCACCTCGTGACCCATGGGCTCCACCACCTTTTTCAGGGCGGCTTCAATGATGCCGTTCTTGGCGGCCTGACTGTTCTCGTTGATAAGTGCGATCTTCATAACAATGGTTCTCCTTCTTATTTTTCCCTGCGGTACGCAGGGATTATACAAAGTCCTCCCGCATGGGGGTAAAGAAATCCAGCATCACGCCACCCTCCAGACAGACACAGCCGTGCATCACGCCGTTCTGCTTGAGCAGGGTGTCGCCGGGGCCTACCTCCCGGGTCTCGTCCCCGATGGTAAAGCGGTACCGCCCGGAGACGATATAGGTGATCTGGGTGTGGGGGTGGCAGTGCATGGCACCCACGCCGCCGGTCTCAAAGGTGTTTTCCACGCACATGGCGTCCTTGCTGTAGGCCAGCACGCGGCGCTGCACCCCGGGGCCGCAGGGCTCCGGGGAAATCTCGGCATGGGGCACCCATGGGATATCCTGATGTGCTTTTTCCATTATAGCATAACATCCTTTCCCGTACAAACAAAAGGGGACTGCCACACAACGCTGTGCGGCAGTCCCCGGTCAAGAACTGCGGAGTGCCCTCAGCGCTTACTGGGGCTGCTTGCCGATGTAGGCCAGAATGCCGCCGTCCACATACAGGATCAGGCCGTTGACAAAGTCAGAAGCCTCAGATGCCAGGAACACAGCGGGTCCGCCCAGATCCTCGGCCTCGCCCCAGCGGCCTGCGGGGGTCTTGGCAACGATGAACTGGTCGAAGGGGTGACGGCTGCCGTCGGGCTGGATCTCGCGCAGAGGTGCGGTCTGCGGGGTAGCGATGTAGCCGGGTCCGATGCCGTTGCACTGGATGTTGTATGCGCCGTACTCGGAAGCGATGTTCTTGGTCAGCATCTTCAGGCCGCCCTTGGCTGCTGCATAGGCAGAAACGGTCTCACGGCCCAGCTCGCTCATCATGGAGCAGATGTTGATGATCTTGCCGCCGCCCTGTGCGATCATATCGGGGATGATGGCCTTTGCCACGATGAAGGGAGCGTTCAGATCCACATCGATGACCTGACGGAACTGGGCAGCGCTCATCTCGGTCATGGGGATGCGCTTGATGATACCGGCGTTATTGACCAGAATGTTGATGTGGCCGACTTCCTCGGTGATCTTTGCCACCATAGCGTTGACGGCATCCTCGTCGGTGACGTCGCAGACGTAGCCGTGAGCCTTGATGCCGGCTTCTGCATAGGAAGCCAGACCCTTGTCCACCAGCTCCTGCTTGATATCATTGAACACGATGGTAGCGCCGTTGGCTGCCATAGCCTTTGCAATTGCCATGCCGATGCCGTAGGATGCGCCGGTGATCAGCGCCACCTTGCCGGTCAGGTCAAAGGATTTGGGAGTGCACTGTGCCATAATAAAGTCCTCCTGTCAAAAAAACATATTTTACACGGTGCAAAACCGCACCGTGCTGCTTTGCAAAGCGCGTCGTATCCGGCCGTGCCGGAGTGCGCTCTTACTTGTATACCAGTCTAGCATCCTTTGCAGGAAGTGTCAAGGCACATTCTTGTGAAGTTTTATTGTACCTTCTTTAGATTTTCGCTTTTCTGCCGAAAAACAGCACGCAAAACCGTCGTTTTCTGGTGCAATAGTTTGTGCAGGCTGACGCGCCTTGTCACGGTGCACAAGATATCCCGGCTTAATTTGGGCTTGTTGACAAGTTTAGGCGACCTTTGGCTTCACCCCAGCTTTTTCTTCTGCTGGCGTGCCACAATGGGCATCAGCAGGGGAATGGGCACAAGGCGCTGGGCGCTGGTGCACAGCCGCATGAAGGCAGAGGGCACAATGATGGTCTTGCGGTGCATCATGCCCAGCAGAGCTTCCTCCACACACAGCTCCGGCGTGATGCCCCGCAGGGCAAACACCACACCGGCGTGGTCGTTGAACTCGGTATCCACCGGGCCGGGGCAGAGGGCACAGACGTAGACTGGGCTGTGCATCTCCCGCAGTTCCTCAGCCACGCCGCGGGTCATGCTGACCACATAGGCTTTGCTGGCGTAGTAGCCTGCCATATAGGGCCCGCCGGGCAGCAGCCCCGCAGAGGACGCCACATTCAGGATGGTGCCGCCGCCCTGTGCGTTCATCTTGCGCACCACGGCGCGGAACAGCCGCGCCATGGCAGCAACATTCACTTGGATCATCTCTTCCTCGCGGGCTTCCTCCGTTTCCAGAATGCTGCCGCAGACGCCGAAACCGGCGTTGTTGATGAAGATGTCGATGTGCTCGTCAGCCAGTGCTTCGCACAGGCGGCTGCACTCCTCGGCGCGGGAGAGGTCGGCGGTCTCAATACGGCATTCCGTGCCATGGGCTGCGTGCAGCTCCTCGGCGAGAGCCTGCAAACGGTCGGCGCGGCGGGCGGTCAGAATGAGCCGACAGCCCATGGCGGCGTACCGGCGGGCGAACTCCCGGCCGATGCCGGAGCTTGCGCCGGTGATCCAGATGGTCTTTTGCATGGTGGTTCTCCTTTTTCTTCTCGCCCCCAAAACGGGGCTTTCTGTACTTGTTGCCGCTATTTTAGCATAGTTCGACCGCATTTTCTATGCAATTTTCGTAAACGATGCAAAAGAGAACCCGAAACGCCGCAGGCGTTTCGGGTTCTCTCATAAAACTTACTTCAGCAGGTTATCGTTCTCGAAGTAGTCGATGCGCATGGCCTTGCGCACCTCGTCCAGCGTGGCGGCAGCGGTCTTTTCGGCGTAGGCGCTGCCCTCCTTCAAAATCTCCACCACCTCGGGCAGGCGCTGCTCCCACTCCTTGCGGCGGGTGCGGATGGGCTCCAGTTCAGCCTGCATGACGCTGTTCAGGAACTTTTTCACCTTCATATCACCCAGACCGCCGCGCTGATAGTGCGCCTTGACCTCGTCCAGATTCTGGTACTCCGGCCAGAACTCGGCAAAGTGCTCCGGGCGGCAGAAAGCGTCCAGATAGATGAACACCGGGTTGCCCTCCACCTTGCCGGGATCCTGCACGCGCAGGTGGTTGGGGTCGGTAAACATGGACTTGACCTTCTTCTCGATATCCTCCGGCTCCTCGGACAGGTAGATGCAGTTGCCAAGGCTCTTGCTCATCTTGGCCTTGCCGTCAATGCCGGGCAGACGCAGGCAGGCGGCGTTCTGGGGCAGAACGATCTGGGGCTCTACCAGCGTTTCGCCGTAGACGGAGTTGAACTTGTGCACGATCTCGCAGCACTGCTCGATCATGGGCTTCTGATCCTCACCGGCGGGCACGGTGGTAGCCTTGAAAGCGGTGATATCGGCAGCCTGACTGATGGGGTAGCAGAAGAAGCCCACCGGGATGCTGGCTTCGAAGTTGCGCATCTGGATCTCGCTCTTCACGGTGGGGTTGCGCTGCAAACGGCTGACGGTGACCAGATTCTGGTAGTAGAAGCTCAGCTCGGTCAGCTGGGGCACCATGGACTGGATAAAGATGTGCACCTTGTTGGGGTCCAGACCGCAGGCCAGATAGTCCAGCGCCACCTGCAGAATGTTCTGGCGCACCTTCTCCGGGTTGTCGGCGTTATCGGTCAGCGCCTGCGCGTCGGCGATCATGATAAAGATCTCGTCGTACTCGCCGGTATTCTGCAGCCGCACCCGCTCCTTCAGAGAGCCGACATAGTGGCCAACGTGCAGGCGGCCGGTGGGACGGTCGCCGGTCAGAATAACTTTTTTCATGATGTTCTCCTTTTGACAGGAAACTCCCTCAGTCTGCTCACCTTGTTCGCAGCCAGCTCCCTCGGGGAGGGAGCCTTTGGCAGTACGGCAAGGCGTCTGACCCTGCCGGAAGGAGTTTTTTCCGTTTTCTTTATTATAATGCTAAGTATAGCCCCCCGGGGCGGTGCTGTCAACAAGGCCGCCGGGAAAAAGAAAAAAGCGATGGAAATTTTCCATCGCTTTGCTGGCGCCTCTTGCCTGACTCGAACAGGCGACACCCTGATTAACAGTCAGGTGCTCTAACCGACTGAGCTAAAGAGGCATCTATATAAAACGGCGCGTGGCCGTTTTACTACTATAAAATGGTGACCCGTACCGGAATCGAACCGATGTTAAAGGCGTGAGAGGCCTCTGTCTTAACCGCTTGACCAACGGGCCATACGTCCATTTTCGCATCAGGTGTTCGCACCCGACTTGGCTATTTTAGCATACCGGGCACCCTTTGTCAACACATAATTTCATATTTTTTCAAAAAATCTTGCGCACCCCGGCTTTGGCCAGACCCAGCATCAGCCCCAGATACACGCTGACCACGGTAGGCGCTTCACCCAGCTCCATGGCCTTGCGCTGGGGCAGGTCGGCAAGGCATCCCTCGTACAGACACTTCAGCTGGGGCAGCTGGGCGTAGTCGTTGGGGTGCATCAGGGTGCTGTCCTTAGGCAGCTCCATCGCGCCGCTCTTTTCCAGCACCTCGCTGACAAACTGGGAGCAGAAATAATGCCGGCGGCGCTGCCAGCGGATATGCAGTGCACACAAAATCAGCCCCAGTGTGTTGAAGCGGTACAATTCGCCCCGCGCCATCATGTGCTCGGCACGGCGGCGGGCGCGGACGTAGGCCTCGTCGGTGACTTCCAGCGCATACAGCGCGCAGGGGGCATCCCCGCGCAGGCGGAAAACACCCTTGTTCAGGTATTCCTTGCTGGGACCCGCCGGGAACATGGTATAGCCGTTTTTGCGGGTGGAGCTGTACAGACAGTTCAGCTCTTCGTCAAACGCCATGGATGCGTGGGTATAGCTGGCCCCGGTAACGGCATAGACCAGCTTGGACAGCAGCGTGCCGGAACGGGTGAGCAGGATGTAGATGGTTTTCATGGCAGTTTCCTTTATATGTATAGCCGCCGCAGCGGACGGAAAAAGTATTTCTTATAAAACAAGTATAACATAAGTAAAGTCCTTTTTCCACAAAAACGGCTGAACCAACGCAAAAATTGCACAAAGAGACAAAGTTTGCGGAAAATCGGGGACAAAACTGCCCAAGGCGACCTGTTTCTCCATGTATCCCTGCTTGTCAAAGTTTTATCAAAATGTCGGTTTTCTCCCGTCCCGCCTTATTTTTCACGGTCTGCATCCCTGCCGGGCTTCGTGAATTTACTTTATACGGGAAGGTCTGTTTATGAAATTTGTTTCTTTTTTGCAAACAGAACATTCCATTTATTGCTTTTGGAAAGCTTTTGTGTATAATGATAGACAGGAGAATTTGCATTGCATCGTTCTGTGCTGTCTCCCCCTTATGCGGTGTCCGTACCATAAATGGCGCTGCATCTCCTACACAGAGTTATGTAAGGATCAAACGAAAGTAGAGGTACGCAAATATGGCAAAGTTGGATCTTACCAAGTATGGCATCACCGGCACGACTGAGGTCGTGCACAACCCCTCCTACGAGCAGCTGTTCGCCGAGGAGACCAATCCCGCGCTGGAAGGCTACGAGAAGGGTCAGGTCAGCGAGCTGGGTGCTGTGAACGTGATGACCGGTATCTACACCGGCCGTTCTCCCAAGGATAAGTTCATCGTGATGGACGAGAACTCCAAGGACACCGTGTGGTGGACCAGCGATGAGTACAAGAACGACAACCACCCCGCTTCTCAGGAGGCTTGGAAGGCTGTCAAGGAGATCGCTCAGAAGGAGCTGTCCAACAAGCGCCTGTACGTCGTGGATGCTTTCTGCGGCGCCAACAAGGATACCCGCATGGCAGTGCGTTTCATCGTGGAAGTGGCCTGGCAGGCACACTTCGTTACCAATATGTTCATCCGTCCCACCGCTGAGGAGCTGGAGAACTTCGAGCCTGATTTCGTTGTTTACAACGCTTCCAAGGCTAAGGTCGAGAACTACAAGGAGCTGGGCCTGAACTCCGAGACTGCTGTGCTGTTCAACATCACCAGCAAGGAGCAGGTCATCGTCAACACCTGGTACGGCGGCGAGATGAAGAAGGGTATGTTCTCCATGATGAACTACTTCCTGCCGCTGAAGGGCATGGCTTCCATGCACTGCTCTGCCAACACCGACAAGAACGGCGAGAACACCGCCATCTTCTTCGGTCTGTCCGGCACCGGCAAGACCACCCTGTCCACCGATCCCAAGCGTCTGCTGATCGGCGATGACGAGCACGGCTGGGACGACAACGGCGTGTTCAACTTCGAGGGCGGCTGCTACGCTAAGGTCATCAATCTGGATAAGGACTCCGAGCCCGATATCTACAACGCCATCAAGCGCAACGCTCTGCTGGAGAACGTCACTCTGGATGCCGAGGGTCACATCGACTTCGCTGACAAGTCTGTCACCGAGAACACCCGTGTGTCCTACCCCATCAACCACATCCAGAACATCGTGCGTCCCGTTTCTTCTGCTCCCGCAGCTAAGAACGTGATCTTCCTGTCTGCTGACGCCTTCGGCGTTCTGCCCCCGGTCTCTATCCTGACCCCGGAGCAGACCCAGTACTACTTCCTGTCCGGCTTTACCGCAAAGCTGGCAGGCACCGAGCGCGGCATCACCGAGCCCACCCCCACCTTCTCCGCTTGCTTCGGTCAGGCTTTCCTGGAGCTGCACCCCACCAAGTACGCTGAGGAGCTGGTCAAGAAGATGAAGGCCAGCGGCGCAAAGGCTTATCTGGTCAACACCGGCTGGAACGGCACCGGCAAGCGCATCTCCATCAAGGATACCCGCGGCATCATCGACGCCATCCTGAGCGGTGCCATCAACGAGGCTCCCACCAAGAAGATCCCCTACTTCGACTTTGAGGTTCCCACCGCTCTGCCCGGTGTCGATCCCGCCATCCTCGACCCCCGCGACACCTACGCAGATGCCGCTCAGTGGGAAGAGAAGGCAAAGGATCTGGCTGGCCGCTTCGTGAAGAACTTCGCTAAGTACGAGGGCAACGAGCACGGCAAGGCTCTGGTCTCCGCAGGCCCCCAGCTGTAAGCTGAAACCCGCATTTTTCTTCTGAACTCCATATAAAATAAGCGCCCGCCCCATGGTTCTGCTCGAACCATAGGGCGGGCGCTTTGCTGTTACGGAATAATTTAGCCCAGCAGCTCCAGCACACCGGCCTTGGGGCGGGCACCCACGGCCTGACGCACCAGCTTGCCCTGCTCGAACACCAGCAGGGTGGGGATGCTCATCACCCCGAACTGTGCCGCCAAGTCCGGCTGCTCGTCCACGTTCACCTTGCCCACCTTTACATCGGTGCGCTCCTCGGCTACCTCGTCCACCACAGGGCTCAGCATCCGGCAGGGGCCGCACCAGCTGGCCCAGAAGTCCAGCAGAACGGGCTTTTCGCTGTGGAGCACTTCCTGTGCAAAGTTTTCCTTGGTAATGTTGATGACTGCCATATTTTTTCCCTCCTGAATGGGTGTTTTGTTTTACTGACATCCTCAGTATACCCCATACGCCGTCCGCTTTTCCGTGACCGGGTCACGCAGGCGCAAAAAATACCGCCGGGCGAAAGGCACGGCGGTATAGGGGTAAACTGTTTTTACTTGCCCAGCATCTCGTGGGCAGTCTTGCAGATGGTGGCAGCGTCCAGACCGAACTTCTTCAGCAGATCCCATGCAGGGCCGGAGCAGCCGAACACGTCCTGCACGCCTACGCGGCGCACAGGGGTGGGCTGCTTCTCGCTCAGAACGGCGCAGACGGCTTCGCCCAGACCGCCGATGACGTTGTGCTCCTCGGCGGTGATGACCTTGCCGCACTCCTTTGCCGCCTTGATGACGATCTCCTCGTCCAGGGGCTTAATGGTGTGGATGTTGATGACCCGGGCGTGGATGCCCTCGGCAGCCAGCTGCTCGGCAGCCATGCGGGCTTCATTGACCATCAGGCCGGTGGCGATGATGGCAATATCGTTGCCCTCGGTCAGCTGCTCGCCCTTGCCCAGCTCAAAGTGGTAGTTGGCCTCATCGTGGAACACCGGCACAGCCAGACGGCCAAAGCGCAGGTAGACGGGGCCTTCCATGGCGTAGGCGGCGCGCACAGCGGCGCGTGCTTCGATATCATCGGCAGGGCAGATGACGGTCATACCGGGGATGCTGCGCATCAGGGCAAAGTCCTCGCAGCACTGGTGGGAAGCGCCGTCCTCGCCCACGGAGATGCCGCCGTGGGTGGCGCCGATCTTCACGTTCAGGTGGGGGTAGCCCACAGAGTTGCGCACCTGCTCAAAGGCGCGGCCGGCTGCGAACATGGCAAAGCTGGAAACAAAGGGCACATAGCCCATGGCGGCCAGACCTGCTGCCACGCCTACCATGTTGCCCTCGGCAATGCCGCAGTCAAAGTGACGGTCCGGGTATGCCTTCTGGAACATCCCGGTCTTGGTAGCGGCGGCCAGATCGGCGTCCAGCACCACCAGATCATCGTGGCCTTCCGCTGCCAGCTCCTTCAGGGTGTTGCCGTAGCTGTCGCGGGTCGCGATCTTTTTCACGTCTGCCATCTCAGTTCTCCTCCTGTTCCAGCGCGGCATAGGCGGCGTTCAGCTCGTTCATGGCCACCTGATACTCTTCATCGTTGGGGCCCTTGCCGTGCCATGCAACGGAATTGGTCATATAGGAAACGCCGGTGCCCTTGACGGTATCCAGAATGATGCAGGTGGGCTTTTCGGTCTCGGCATGGAACGCCTGCACGGCGCTCTCGATCTGGTCAAAGTCGTGGCCGTTGATGGTGACCACGTTGAAGTTGAAGGCGCGGAGTTTATCTTCCAGCGGGGCGCTGTTCATGACAGTCTCGGTGGTGCCGTCGATCTGCAGATGGTTGCGGTCCAGCATCACGCACAGGTTAGAAAGGCCGTAGTGGGCGGCAAACATAAAGGCCTCCCAGCATTCGCCCTCTTCCACCTCGCCGTCGCCCAGAATGGCGTAAACGTTCACGGCAGAGCCGGCGTGCTTTGCGCCCAGCGCCATGCCGCAGGCGGCAGAGATGCCCTGACCCAGACTGCCGGTGGACATATCCACGCCGGGCACGCTGTTCATGTTGGGGTGGCCCTGCAGGCGGCTGCCGATCTTGCGCAGGGTCTTGAGCTCTTCCACCGGGAAGAAGCCCCGCTCTGCCAGCGCTGCGTACAGTGCCGGGGCGGCATGACCCTTGGACAGCACCAGACGGTCGCGGTTTGCCATCTTAGGCTGGGCAGGGTCGATGTTCAGTTCCTTAAAGTACAGATAAGACAGCACATCTGCGATGCTCAGACTGCCGCCCGGATGACCACAGCCTGCACTGTGGGTCCCTTCGATCACGCCCATGCGGATGTGGCAGGCGTGCTTTTTCAGGGTAAGTTTTTCAGCATTTGTCATGATGGTCCTCCCGTATGAACCTCAGAATTCATGCGCTCAAAAAAGCCTCTCGTCAGCGCCCCGGCGTCAAGATTGCCGCAGCGCGCTTTTTTTCAATTTTATATTATCCATTCTGCGTAAAAAGGTCAAGCTTCTTCCAGCAAAATGTACAGCCCCGGGGAAATTTTTTTGCGAACAGACCGATTTTTGTCTATTTTGCAGACATCCTGCCCCGCTTGACAGGGGCAAAATGGTTTGTTATACTTTTGACCATCGTTCCGGCAGGAAGCCGGGCACGGGCGGGCAGCAGCCTGCCGCTTTCCCCAGCAAGCATATTTTTTTTGAAACAGACGCCACGAAGGGGTCTGCCTTTGGCATGGAATGCCGGGGCAGGCTCCTTTTTATTTTGCGGCTGAAAATGGAGGAACCCTTATGAAAACCAAAAACACCAAAACCGTGCGGCAGCTGGTGCTGGCTGCCCTGTTTTTAGCGCTGGCCTTTGTGCTGCCCCTGCTCACCGGACAGGTACCCAAGGTGGGCAATATGCTCTGCCCGATGCACTTTCCGGTGCTGCTGTGCGGCTTTGTGCTGGGCGGCCCGTGGGGGCTGGCTGTGGGTTTTGCCGCCCCGCTGCTGCGCTCGGTGCTGTTCGGGATGCCGCCCATGTTCCCGGTTGCCATCTCCATGGCCTTTGAGCTGGCCACCTACGGGCTGGTGTCCGGGCTGCTGTGGCGCAAAGCAAAGCACACTCTGCCCGCGCTGTACGCCGTGCTGCTGACCGCCATGGTGTCCGGGCGCATCGTGTGGGGTATCGTGCGCTTTGTGCTGGCGGGGCTGACCGGCGGCAGCTTTCCCTTCAGCGCCTTTTTGTCCGGGGCGCTGTTCACCGCCGTGCCGGGCATCGCAGCGCAGCTGGTGCTCATCCCGCTGCTGCTCACTGCCCTGCAAAAGGCCGGCTTTGCGGAGTGACCCCCTGCGCACCCCCTTTGTGCAAAAGAACGATACTTCAACCGGTTTTTAAGGCACTTTTTCCAAAAGAAACGGAAAACCGGAAAAATTGTGCCGTTTTGTGGCTTTCCGTCGGCAAATGTGATAAACTTGGATTAGATGCGGGTGTGTGCCGCTGTGCGCCGCCCACAATGAGTAAATGAAGAAGAGAGGTCGTTTATCGTGAAGATCATTCGTACAAAGGACTACGCTGATATGTCCCGCAAGGCAGCAAACATCATTTCTGCGCAGGTCATCATGAAGCCCGACTGTGTGCTGGGTCTGGCTACCGGCGGCACCCCCGTTGGCACCTATGAGAAGCTGGTGGAGCGCTACAACGAGGGAGATCTGGATTTTTCTGAGGTCACCTCCGTCAATCTGGACGAGTACCGCGGCCTGCCCAAGGATCACCCGGAAAGCTACTGGAGCTTTATGCACCGCAACCTGTTCGACCATGTGAACATCGACCCTGCCCACATCAACCTGCCGGACGGCACCAATCTGGACGCCGAAGCCGAGTGCAAGCGCTATGATGAGGTCATCCGCAGCGTGGGCGGCGTGGATCTGCAGCTGCTGGGCATCGGTCATGACGGTCACATCGGCTTCAACGAGCCCCACGATGCCTTTGATCTGGGCACCCACTGCGTGGACTTGGCCCAGGAGACCATCGAAGCCAACAAGCGCTTCTTTGACGGCAACGTGGATCTGGTGCCCAAGCAGGCTTATACCATGGGCATCCGTACCATCATGCAGGCACGCAAGGTGCTGATGGTGGTCAACGGCGCAGGCAAAGCCGAGATCGTCAAGAAGGCTTTCTTCGGCCCCGTCACCCCGGAGGTGCCCGCAAGCATTCTGCAGCTGCACCCGGACTTCATTCTGGTGGGCGATGAAGAAGCTCTGAGCCTGATCTGATCTTCCTTATTTAAACTTTGGAGCACCGGAACACCTGCGGGCGTTCCGGTGCTCCTTTTTTTGAAGGAGCACAACGGATAGCATCCTCGCCCTCTCCGTCTTTGCTTCGCAAATCCACCTCTCCCAAAGGGAGAGGCCTTGGCAAGGAGATGAAGTTTGCGTGGACTGCCAAAGGCTCTCCCTTTGAGGAAAGACTTCCCCCGCGCCGGGGGAAGATGTCGCGCAGCGACAAAAGGGGGAATCTGGCAAAGCCGACAGGCTTTGACTGAGAGGGCGAGCCCGCTAAAGGCAATAACAAAAATACGCTGCCCTTCTCTTTACATTCCGCCGAAAAAGCGGTATTCTTTTTTCAAGAACAAACTTTCCCGGGAGGAGACCATGGATATCCGCCAGCTGCACTACTTTTTGACCCTGTGCGAAGAAATGAATTATACCCGCGCCGCACAGCGGCTGTTCCTGTCGCGGCAGGCGCTGCGCCAGAGCATCTCTGCGCTGGAAGCCGAAATGTGCGGGCCGCTGTTCATCAGCGCCCACCACAAGCTGGCGCTCACCGACCGGGGCATGAGCCTGCAGCGCCATGCCGCCCCGGTGGTGGAGCAGTTCCAGCAGATGCAGGCCGCGCTGCGGGCAGAGATCCAGTCTGCCCAGCCGGTGCGCATCGGCATCAGCGTGGCGCTGGTGCCGGACTATCTGCCCGGGCTGGAGACCCAGCTGGACAAGTTCCGGCAGCAGTACCCCCATGTGGAGATGCGGTTCCGCCTGCTGGACAACGACGCCGTGGCTGACGGGGTAGAGCAGGGCGAGCTGGACGCGGGTCTGGTCATCGACCTTGGCTGCGCCGCGCCGGTGCTGGCGCGCACCACCCTGCGGGCAGACCCCGCCTGCCTGCTGGTGCCCCGGGGACATCCCTTTTGGGAAAAAGAGCGCATCCCGCTGGCAGAGCTGCGCGGGCAGCGAGTGCTGCTGCCCAGCCTGCGGCAGGATCTGTTCAGCCCGCTGTGGGCGGCCTGTGCCCGGGCGGGCTTTGCGCCCAACGCCGAGATCGGCCCCAGCTTTTATCAGGCCTACTATCTGGTGCAGGAGCAGCTGTGCACCTGCCTGACCCGCTACGAGCCCGGCGCGCGCCGGGAGCTGGACCGGGTGCGGGACGTGCTGCTGGAAGATATGCCCCCGCTGTGCGTCTCGCTGGTGCAGCGGCGGGACACCAGTTCTGCCTATATCGACCTGCTGCGCAGCTACCTGTTAGAAGTCCTGGGCAGCACCGCCAGCCTGCCGCCCCGCCGGGGACGGCCGGCAAAGCCCTTCTACACCGCGCCGGTGCTTTCCAGCGCCGCCGCAAAATCTGCCCCGGAGCATCCCGCCCCGGGCACCCAGCTGCCCTTTGCGGGCGGCAACAACTTCCGGGAGCTGGGCGGCTACCATGCCGATGAGGGCAAGACCGTAAAGTGGGGACAGATCTACCGGGGCTTCCCCACCGGGCGGCTGACCACCGAAGCCGACCGCGCCCGGCTGGACGGGCTGGGGCTGCGGCTCATCCTTGACCTGCGCAGCGGCGCAGAAGCCGCAAAGCTGCCGGACTATGTGCCGGACGGCGCACGGCTGGTGCAGATCTGCGGCCTGCGGGACGCCACCGGGCAGGAGATCGATTTTTCGCCCAACGACATCCAGCGGCTGGTGCAGAGCGTCCCCGCCGGGACGAACCTCACCCAGATGATATATCGGCAGATGCTCACCGGCAACAAGGCGTTCAAGGAGCTGTTCCGGGCGCTGGAAGCCGGCGAGACGCCCATCCTGTTCCACTGCACATCGGGCAAGGACCGCACCGGCGTAGCCGCCATGCTGATCCTGCTGGCGCTGGGTGCTTCGGACGAGACCATCTGCGCAGATTACGCCCGCACCAACCTCTGCCGCGCCGCCGAGATCGAAAAGGCCATGGCTGACCATGCGGCGGAGATCGCCGCCGACCCGGCGCAGCGGATGCGCTGGCAGTCCTCCGCCGGGGTAGACCCGGAGATTGCGCCCTTTGTGCTGCGCACCATCCGGCAGGACTACGGCAGCGCCGAGAGCTATCTGGAAGCCGAATACGGCCTGACCCCCGCCCGCCTGATGCGGCTGCGGCGGATGTATCTGGAATAAGCGGAAAAATTATTTTATCGCAAGTCAAGAAATTCGTGCAACAGTCAAACAGCATATTTGCGATATGCAATTCAACGCTGTTGCTGTTGCATTAAAAAGTTGAATTGCTATAAATTTCGGGATAGCGGAGCGTCTGCGGACGCTCCGCTATCCCATTTTCACGGGTGGGAGTTTCGTTCCAGTTTTTGTTTTTCTGCACAAAATGTTCTGCGGGCAGGGTTTTCCTCTTGACAAGCGGGCAAATGTTTCGTACTATAATTAGTAGTATGGAATCAAAGACGCTGTACGCAGGCTTCTGTGTGACCCTGTACCCGTTTCAGGCAAAGCGTGCCTGTTTGATATAAAATGGAACCGTAGAGAGAAAAGCCGTATGCTTTTGCCCGTGCCGCCGGTTTTTGGTGGTGCGTATGGTTTTGGTGTCACTTTTTGGATTGAAAGCTCTTTCTATATCATTGCCCGTGTCCTGCTGCGCAGCGTCTCCTGCTTTTAATTTTGCATTGAATTGAAACAAAGGAGAGTGAACGCAATGACCGCGATCGGAGTGATCGTGGCCTTGATCGTTGGTGCTGTCGGTGTGGCTGCGGGCTATTTTATTGGTTACAACAACCGTAAAAAGACCGCCGAAGCCCAGATCGGCAGCGCCGAAGCCGAGGCTACCCGGCTGGTGAATGAGGCGATCAAGACCGCCGACCAGAAGCGCAAGGAAGCGGTTCTGGAAGCAAAGGACGAGGCTTTCCGTCTGAAAGCCGAGGTCGATGCCCAGAAGGCAGAAGCCGACAAGGAGATCAAGCAGCGCCGTGCGGAGATCAGCCGTCAGGAGAACCGCATCGACCAGAAGGAGACGGCGCTGGACCGCAAGACCGAAGCGCTGGAAAAGAAGGAAGAAGAGCTGAAAAAGCGCGCCGCTGAAGCCGAGGAGCGTCTGGCAGAGATCGACGCTTTGCGCGCCAAGGAGATGGAGCGTCTGGAAACGCTGGCCGGCTTGAGTCAGGAGGACGCCCGCGAGGTGCTGCTGCACAAGGTGGACGAGGAGCTGACCCACGAAAAGGCCGTGCGCGTTGCTGCCTACGAGACCGACCTGAAGGAAAACTGCGATAACATCGCCCGCAACCTCATCGGACAGGCCGTCAGCCGCTGCGCTGCCGACCATTGCAGCGAGACCACCGTCAGCGTGGTACCGCTGCCCAGCGATGAGATGAAGGGCCGCATCATCGGCCGCGAGGGCCGCAACATCCGCGCGCTGGAGACCGCTACCGGCGTGGATCTGATCATCGATGATACCCCGGAAGCCATCACCCTGTCCTCCTTTGACCAGACCCGCCGCGAGGTGGCCCGCATGACGCTGGAGCGTCTGATCGGCGATGGCCGTATCCACCCCGCCCGCATCGAGGAGACGGTGGAAAAGTGCCGCCACGATCTGGAACTGCAGATGAAGCGCGAGGGCGAGCGTGCGGTGATGGAGCTGGGCATCCATGGCCTGCACCCCGACCTGATCAAGCTGATCGGCCGGCTGAAGTACCGCACCAGCTTTGGTCAGAACGCTTTGACCCACAGCATGGAAGTGGCTTGGGTAGCCGGTCTGCTGGCGGGCGAGATGGGCGTGAATGTCACCATGGCACGCCGCGCCGGCCTGCTGCATGATATCGGCAAGGCGCTGGATCACGAGATCGAGGGCAGCCACGTCCAGATCGGCGTGGACATCTGCCGCAAGTACAAGGAGAACACCCAGATCATCCACGCCATTGAAGCACACCACGGCGACGTGGAGCCCAAGACCCCGCTGGCCTTCATCATTCAGGCTGCCGACGCCATCAGCGCCGCCCGCCCGGGTGCCCGCCGCGAGAACGTGGAAAGCTACGTCAAGCGTCTGGAAAATCTGGAGGAGATCTCTTCCAGCTTCGAGGGTGTGGAGCAGGCCTTTGCCGTGCAGGCAGGCCGCGAGGTGCGCATTCTGGTCAAGCCCGACGTCATCAGCGACGATCAGGTCATCCTGCTGGCACGCTCCATTGCCAAAAAGATCGAGGATACGCTGGATTACCCCGGCCAGATCAAGGTCAACGTCATCCGCGAGAGCCGCGCCGTGGAGTACGCAAAATAAAGTTTTTCCGCAGGCTGCCGTGTTTTTGCACGGCAGCCTGTTTTTTTGCGCCAAAACGATTGCATTTCCCGTCAAAAAAAGGTATCATGGATGCAGAAGAAAGCAAAAAGCTGCGTCCGCCGCACCGGACGCAAACCCGCAACGACCTCAGAACAGAAAGGAGCATCGTTTTATGAAAAAATGGAAGAAATTACTGGCCTGTCTGCTGGCCGGTCTGATGGCACTGGCCGTATTTACCGCCTGTGACGGCAGCGCAGGTGTGCCGATCGGGTCCAAGCATTCGGATGCCAGCAGCGCAAAGGCGCTGTGCGAGCAGCTCGGCATGACCTACAGCGAGGAGCTGAGCGACAAGGCCTACAGCATTGCCAACTGGGTCTCTGCCACCTCGGTGTCCTGCTCTGCCAATACAAATAAGACCGAGCTTTACCGCGTTGGCAACGCCAATGACATTGCCAAGACCAGCCTGCTGCAGCGCAAATATGCCACCGCATTTGAAAGCATGGGTATGGGCATTTATGGTTCGGATGAAGATTTTGTCCCGGGCTTTTACATTGATACCGATCTGGATTCCAGAAAAGACTACATCCGCTTTGTTCTGCCGAAGGACGGCATCGTGACCGACACCATGAAGTCTGCCGCCGCCGGCAAGACCAAGCTGGGCGTTGCCTATGTGGTAAACGAAGGCGTGCGCTACGCCGTTGTACTGCTTGGGTAAATGGTAAAATAAACCCTCTCAGGCTCACTATGTTCGCCAGCTCCCCCTTTCGGGGGAGCTTTTTGCGTGGCGTCCTCGCCCTCTCAGTCAAGCCCTGTCGGGCTTGCCAGCTCTCCCAAAGGGAGAGCCCTTGGCAGTGCGGCAAAGTTTCCGGCTCAAGTGCAAAGTTTGCGGGCGTGTCTGCTCCCCCGGGGGGAGCTGTCGCGCAGCGACTGAGGGGCTTTAAATCGGCGGAGCCGGAAAAAACGGTTAAAAGATCTTCACGCCGAACAGGCGTGAATCTTCAGTTTTTTTCCGGTGGAGCCCACTTCTTTGGGGTTAAAAGGGGCGAGCAGCCCCTTTTTCGTGGCTCCAGCGCGTCGAAATCGCTGGCACTTTTCTGGTTCTCTTTTGGTGTCAAAAGAGAACATTCCTCGGCAAACAGAAACTTCCCTCGCGGAGACCATTTTAAATCGTCCCACGCAAAAAGCAGCCGCTGCACCTTCTCGTGCGGCGGCTGCTTTGTTTATTTATGCTAGGTTATCAGCCCTTCAGGAAAGCCGGCAGGGGCTTGCCCTCCGTGAGCCACTGGTGATACTCGGCGGTGGCGGCAAATTCCACGTCGCCGGCAGAGTTCAGCGCAGTCTCCACCGAATCCTGCACCACGCCGATGATAAAGCCCACGCCCACCATCTGCATGGCAATGTCGTTGGAGATGCCGAACAGCGAGCAGGCCATGGGGATCAGCAGCAGGGAGCCACCGGCCACGCCGGAAGCGCCGCAGGCGCCCAGAGCGCTCATGGCGCTCAGCACGATGGCGGCAGGCAGAGACACCTGAATGCCCAGCGTATTGGCCGCTGCCAGCGTCATGATGGTGATGGTGATGGCTGCGCCGTCCATGTTGATGGTAGCGCCCAGCGGGATGGACACAGAGTACATATCCTTGTCCAGACCCAGCTTTTCACACAGGGACATATTCACAGGGATGTTGGCGGCAGAGCTGCGGGTGAAGAAAGCGGTCAGACCGGACTCCTTCAGGCAGCGGAATACCAGCGGGTACGGGTTGCAGCGCAGGTAAATGAACATGATAAAAGGGGAGACGATCAGCGCCATGAACAGCATGGTGCCCACCAGCAGTGCCAGCAGCTTGCCGTACTGGGTAAAGATGGCCAGACCATTGCCGGAAACGTTGGTGTACACCAGACCCATGATGCCGAAGGGTGCCAGATTGATGATCCAGCGCACGATCTGGGAGACGGCATCGGCAGTGTTTGCCAGAAAGACCTTGGTGCTCTCTGCGCCGATGTTCTTCATGGCAATGCCGAACATACAGGCCCAGAACAGGATGCCGATGTAGTTGCCGTTCATCAGGGCACTGACGGGGTTTGCCACAAAGTTGGTCAGCAGGGTGCTCAGCACCTCGCCCAAGCCCTGCGGGATCACGTCGGACTGTGCTGCGTCCGCCAGCACCACCGTGACCGGGAACATAAAGCTGGTGATGGCCGCAATGGCTGCCGCCAGAAAGGTGGTGAGCATATACAGCCAGATCACAGTGCCGAAGCGGCGGTCCAGCTTGGACGAACCCTGTGCCAGCGCGCTTGCCACAATGACGAACACCAGCACCGGGGCAATGCCCTTCAGTGCACCGACGAACAGGCTGCCCAGCTCGCCCACCCAGCCTGCGCCCGGCGCAACAAGCGCCAGCACCGAACCGGCTGCCAGACCGATCAGGATGCGCAGGATCAGGCTGGTCTGGTTGTATTTTGCTACAACCGCTTTCAAGGTTTTCATATCGTAACACTCCTCTTACACTGTACGCCTAGTGCGTACATTTTCCTGTTCCTTACACAAGAACAGTTGTCATTATATCACACACGCTCAAAAAGAGAAAGTGTTTTCGGGCATTTTGCGGGCAGAACCGGCGCTTTTTGTAAACTTTTGCAAAAGCACCTCAAAAATAGTCCTTGCCAGAAATACAGTTTTGCGGTTTTGACGACAAAAAACACCCGGGAAAAACCAGAAAAAGCCGCCGCACCGTACGGGGTGCAGCGGCTCTCTCTGGAAGAAAATGAAGAATTGGTTGGGATGAAGATAACTTAGTTGGCGCGGCCGGTCATCTTGACCGCATACTTGATGGCGTTGACAAGGCTCAGCTCGTTGCCGTTGCCCTTGCCGGCGTGGTAGAAGTCGGTGCCGTGATCCACGCTGGCGCGGATGATGGGCAGACCCAGCGTGACGTTGACGCCCTCCACTGCCTTCCACTCCTGCTTTTCGCGGTCGTAGACAAAGCCCACGGTCTTGAGCGGGATGTGACCCTGATCATGGTACATACACACCACGATGTCGTACCAGCCGCCGATGGCCTGCGAGAACACGCTGTCCGGCGGGCAGGGACCCACAACGCCGGTAATGCCCTCGGCCTTGGCGGCTTCGATGGCGGGGGTGATCTCCTCGATCTCCTCCCGGCCGAACAGGCCGTTCTCACCGCAGTGGGGGTTCAGACCTGCCACAGCGATGCGGGGGTTCTCGATGCCCATATCCTTGCAGGCCTTGTTGGCGATCTCGATGACCTCCAGCACGCGGTCCTTCTTGACCCGGTCGCAGGCTTCCCGCAGGGAAACGTGGGTGGAAACGTGCACCACGCGCAGGTCGTGATGTGCCAGCATCATGGTGTACTTCTTGGTGTGGGTGTAGGTGGCGTAGATCTCGGTGTGGCCGTCAAAGTGGGTGTAGCCATCCGACTTTTCGCCGTGGTAGTACTCCAGCGCCTTGTTCATGGCTTCCTTGTTCAGGGCGTTGGTGCAGGTGGCATCCACCTCACCCGCCATGGCCAGCTCGATGACCTTTTTCACGCACTGGAAGGCTGCGTTGCCGCCCTCCACGCTGACCTTTGCCATCTCGAACTTGCTGATGTCCTCGATCAGATCCAGATGCAGCACATCGATGGTGCCGGGGGTGAACAGGGCATCCGACACCTTCTCGCAGCGGTGGATGACGATGTCCTCGCGGCCAACGAACTTTTTGGCCTGCTCCATCACCTTCACATCGCCCACAACGATGGGGCGGCAGTAGCTGTACTGCTCCGGGTCAGCCAGAGCCTTGATGGTGATCTCCGGGCCGGAACCGGCGGGATCGCCCATAGTAATACCGACAATGGGTTTATTCATAGCAGCCTTCTCCTTGCTTCAGCGCGTTTCAGTGCAGACCCTTGGCCTCGTTCTCAGCCAGAACCTTCTTGATGGCTTCCATGCCTTCCTCGGGCACATAGTTGAAGGGTGCGCGGCACTTGCCCACGGGGTGACCCTGCAGGGCAACGGCAGTCTTGATGATGGTGTTGGGGTTGCCGTACTTGAAGGTCTGCTGCAGGATGGCAATGGCGTCCTGTGCAGCCTGTGCGCCCTCCAGATCCCCGGCCTTGAAGCAATCGTAGATCTTGGCAACAGTCTCCGGCCAGATGTTGGCACGGCCTGCAATGCCGCCTGCGCCGCCCTCTTTCAGGCAGGTCAGGATAGCGCCGTCATTACCGGCCAGAATGGCAACTTCCTTGTCCAGCTCACGGGTCAGGCGGATGTAGGCCTTCAGGTTCTCGATATCGCCGCTGGAATCCTTTGCGCCCACGATGTTCTCCACATCACGGCACAGAGCCTGCACGGTCTCGGGCAGCAGCTTGTTGCCGGTGCGGGCGGGGATGTTGTACAGGATGATGGGCAGGTTGACGGCCTTTGCCACGGCGGTGTAGTGGTCGTACAGCTCCTTCTGGGAGGCCAGTGCAAAGCTGGGGGTGATGATGGACAGTGCGTCTGCGCCCAGCTCCTCGGCACGCTTGCTCAGGCGGATGGTCTCGGCGGTGGTGATGCAGCCGGTGCCTGCGTAGACCGGTACGCGGCCCTTTACCTGATCAATGACAGTGGCAAGGATCTCTTCCTTCTCCTGGAAGGACAGGGCGTAGGCTTCGCCGTTGGTGCCCATGGGGAAAATGCCGTGCACGCCGCCTGCCAGCAGGCGCTCCACCTGCTCGCGCAGAGCCTGATGGTTGACCGTCTGCTCGGGGTCATTGTTCATGGGGGTGATTACGGGAGGGATGATGCCCTTGATATCGCTGGTCTTCATAAGTCTTTACTCCTTTTCTGTTACATGATCTCCTGATACAGCTTGCGTGCGTCGTCGGCGGTAACGGGGCGCATATTGTTCACCAGCAGGCGCTGTACCTGCATACCGGCGTTGACCAGACCTTCCAGATCCTCGGCAGGCACGCCGAATTCCTTGAGACTGGTGGGGATGTCCAGATGCTTGACGATGTGCTCCAGACGGGCGATCATCCATGCAGTCTTTTCCTCCACGGTAGTGCAGGTCTTTTCCTCGTGGCAGCAGCGGTCATAGGCGGCAGCCAGACGCTCGCGCACGGCGGGGTGCTCGCTGTTGAAGCGCATGACCGGTGCCAGCAGGATGGCGTTGGACACGCCGTGTGCAATGTGGTACTTGCCGCCCAGCGGGTAGCTCAGTGCGTGCACAGCGGTGGTGCCGGAAGCGGTGATGGCCAGACCGCCGTAGTAGGCTGCGATCTGCATCCGGTTCTTCTCTGCCATGGCCTCGGGGTCATCGCAGGCTTTTTCGATGTTGTTCAGGATCAGGTCCAGACCTTCCAGTGCGTACAGGTCGCTGAAGGGGTTGGCCTTGTTGCTGGTAAAGCACTCGATGCAGTGTGCCAGCGCATCCACGCCGGTAGCGGCTGCGATCTTGCGGGGCAGGTTCTTGATCATGCGGGCGTCCAGAATGACGTAGTCCGCGATCATGTTCTCGTTGACGATGCCCACCTTCAGCTCCTTTTCGGGCACAGCCACGATGGCGTTGGGGGTGACCTCGGCGCCGGTACCGGCGGTGGTGGGGATCAGCACGATGGGCACGCACTTCTGTGCCATGCCGGGGTTATCCAGCAGCTCCTTCACGCCGTAGGCGTCGGTCACCAGCACGCTTGCCAGCTTGGCAGCGTCCATCACGGAGCCGCCGCCGCAGGCCACGATCAGGTCTGCACCGGAGACCTTGAACTCGTCCACCAGCTTCTGCACAGCCATGTAGCTGGGCTCCGGGGGCAGCTCGTCCAGCACATAGTACTCTGCGCCGGAGGCTTTGACAGCTTCTTCCGGCAGGGCAAACAGGCCAGCGCCCTCAATGCCCTTATCGGTGAACATGGCTACCTTTTTTGCGCCGCGCGCCTTGATGATGGCGGTGATATTGTCCATGGCGTTCTCGCCGCCGTAAACTGCGTGCGGCATTTTAAGATTGTACTGGGTCAGCATACTGATCAACCTCCTGAATGATGCTTTGCTCTATAAATAAAGGATGAAAATTCCGAAAAGCTTTTTCAGCGGCTCTGGGCTGCGGTGGGGTTATACAGACCCACGGTTTCCCGCTTTGCGCCCAGCACGTCCTGCTCCGAGAAGCGGACGTACTTGATGCCCTGCCGGGTGCGGGCAGCGTAGGCCAGATGCAGCATCCCGTCCCGTCCCTGCATCAGGTAGGGGTACTCGTACTGCTTGTTGTTGGTCTTGTTCTCATCGCCCATGTAGCCCTCGCCGCGCTCCATCCAGCGGATGATGGGGAAGGTCAGGCCGCCGTCCTCCGAGAGCGCCACCGCCACCGGGCAGCGCAGGCCGGGCCATGCAGCCTTGCCGGGCACGGGGTTGGGGGTGCAGGTGGGGTTGTAGGCAATGGCGATGCGGCCGCTCTGCAGCTTGACCGCACTGATGCTGGAGTTGTTGTTGGGCAGCGGGGTGGGTGCGGGCACCGTCCAAGTTTCGCCCCAGTCAAAGGACTCGCTGCGGTGGATGCGGTAGGCCTCACGGTTGCGCATGAACGCCACCAGATGCCCCGGCTCCAGCTCGATGACATTGGCGTGGACGTGGCCGTTGCTGCCGGGCATCATGACCATGCGCCAAGTTTTACCCTCGTCGTCCGAGATGCGGAAGGCGGTGGGGTCGCCGGACAGACCCTCGGCAGAGTCGGTGCACAGCCAGTTGGCAAAGATCCAGCGGCCGTTGGACAGCACCTGAATGGGCTGGCGGCAGAAGGTGCCCTCCTCCGGGAACACGGTGGTGTAGTCGCCCCATGTTCTGCCGCCGTCGGTGCTCTTCTGGCAGCGCACCACAGCGGTGAACTGCATATTGTCCTTGCCCTCTACGCGGTCCAGCTGGGCGGTGTACATCGCCCACACGGCGTTGTCCGGGCCGTAGAACAGCGAGGGGTTCTGCTCGCTGCGGGTGGGGTCGCCGGAGATATCCACCGGCTCCAGCCACTTGGTGCCGTCATGCGGCAGCACCGAGCAGATGATGTGCACGTCTGCGCTGCCCTCATAAGTACCGGCGAACCAGCAGCAGAGCAGGTCGCCATTGGGCAGCTCCACCATAGCGGGTGCGTGGGCGGTGGGCCAGCCGCCGGTGGGCAGCAGGGCTTCCAGCGTGCCCATCTCCTCGTTCTCGTACACAGTGCCGTCCCAAGTCAGGCCGGGCAGTTTTGCATAGGTCATGGTCGTTCTCCTTCTGTTACATTTATCTTCCGTTCCAGCCGCAAAGGGCTGCTGCTTCCATTCTCAATGCTTTGCAATGCGGTCTGCCAGCTCCACCAGCAGATCCTCCTGCCCAAAGCCGCCGGACTTGGTGATCACGTAGCGGGTGCGTCCCTGATAGGTGAACCGCGCCAGCACGATACCGCTTTCCAGCTCGCATACCGGCTCCAGCTCCCGTGCGCCCACGCTGTTCATGCATTGCAGCAGGGTGTCGCCGCCGGTGAGCAGCAAAGTACCCAGATGCTCGCTGCCGAACAGCGCCCCGAACATCTGCCCGACGCTGCCGGAAATGCCCACCCGCAGACCGTCCAAGTCGATGCCGCGGGCGGCGGCATAGTCGGCGGTGAGCTGGTTGCCCCCGGCATCGTTGGTCTCGATGATGCAGTGGGGGTTTGCTGCCAGCATCTGTTCGATTTCTGCCAGCGCAGCCTTGCCGTCGGCGCTTACCCAGTAGCCGGGCTCCAGCTTTTGCCGAGGGGTCAGCCGCAGGCGGGTAAAGCCTGCCTTTTCGGCGGTGTCCATCTGCCGCAGGGTGATGGGGTTCACGCTGCCGCAGAGCACCAGCAGCCGGGGATCCAGCTGCGGGGTCTCGACCACGCTGCCGTCCGAAAGCCCCAGCAGCTCCGGCAGAAAGGCGGCAAAGCCTGCGCAGCCTGCCAGCACCGGGGGCGTTCCATTCTGGAACAGCTGCTGTCCGGCGGCTTCAAGGTCTGCGGCGGTGGCGGCGTCATACACCAGAATGCCGGTCTTGTCCGCTGCCGTCTCGCCGGGCTGCAGGCTCTGTGCGGGGACATCGGTCTGCAAATGGATCAGCTTTGTCACCTCGGCGCAGCGCACCGGCTCGAAGGGGTCGATGCCGAAGGGGCTTTCGTTCACCGGCACGCCTTTGATGTAATGGACGCCCTTTTCGGTGGTGCGTCCGATCTGCGGGAAGGCCGGCAGAAAGGGTAAATTGCGTGCGCCGCTTGCCTTGAGCAGGGCGGCAAGCTCTGCGCCGATGTTGCCGCGCAGGGCAGAATCCGTCTTTTTATAGATGCAGCCCACGCCGTTTTCCACCGCGCTGCGGGTCAGCTCTTCAACAGCCTTGGCAGCCTTTGCGGCGGGCAGATGCCGCGTTTCGGTATCCACCACCAGCACGGTGCTGCTGCACGCGGAAAGGTCTGCCTGCCCCACCACGACCTGCGTGGGGATGCCGTGTGCCGCAAGCTGTACGCCGGTATCCAGCGCACCAGTAAAATCATCTGCAATCATCAGCAGGCGAAGCATTCGTTCGTGCCCCCTCACTTGTTTTTGTGCTTTCATTATGCCGTATCCGGCAGGGGATTGCACCCCGCGCAAGGGGCAAAAGCGTTTCATTTTAGCACGTTTTCAATTTTCTTTCCGTTTCAAGTGTAAAAACGTTCTATTTTGAAACCACTTTCTGTTTTCTTTTTGAACTACACCGAGTATAATAGTTTCAAAGAGAAACATGGAGGGACGTTTTATGGTCGAAACTCACACCCGCATTCTGGGCATTGCCCCCTACGACGGAATGCGCACCGCCATGGAGCAGGCGGCGCAGGCCTACCCCAACGTTGAGCTGGAGGTGTACACCGGCGATCTGGAAGAGGGACAGGCCATCGTGCAGAGCATGACGCCCAACAGCTACGACTGCATCATCTCCCGCGGCGGCACCGCCACCCTGATCCGGCAGGTGACCGATCTGCCGGTGGTGGATATCCATATCTCGGTGTACGATGTGCTGCGCACCATGAAACTGGCAGAGAACTACACCAGCCTGTACGCCATCGTGGGCTTTCCCAGCATCACCGAGCCCGCCCACACCCTTTGCAGCCTGCTGAACTTTGATCTGGACATCCTCACCGTCCGCAGCGCCGAGGAGGTGCGCCACACCTTGGAGCGGCTCAAGCAGGGCGGCTACCGGATGGTGGTCTGTGATATGGTCACCCACACCATTGCCCGGGAGATGGGCTTTGACGCCTTTCTCATCACCTCCGGCATCGAAAGCCTGCACAGCGCCATCGATCAGGCGGTGAACATCAGCACATGGTTCGGCCAGCTGCGGCAGGAGAACCTGTTTTTGCGCAGCATCACGCAGGAGCAGGGCGGCAGGGTCGTGGTGATGGAGCCGGACGGCAGCCTGTTCTATAATAATATGAAGGACATCTCCCCGGAGCTGCACCGCTGTTTGCAGACCCATCTGCGGGAGATCCCCACCACGGGCAGCTTAAAGTTCTATTACACCGAGCGCAGCCAGCTGTACAGCATCACAGCACAGGTGCTGCTGATGAACAACGTGCAGCGGTACCTGTTCTACTGCGTGCCCTCCCGCATCCCGCTGCATTCCAGCCGCCCGGGGCTGCGGTCGCTGAACCAAGGCGAGTGCGAGTATCTTTTCTCCAACAGCTTTTACAGCCTGAGCGGTGCCATGGGCACGCAGGACGCCGAGATCAACGCCCTTGCTGCCGTGCGTCAGCCCCTATTCATCTGCGGCGAGCCGGGCACCGGCAAGGAGCAGATCGCCCGCTACCTCTACCTGCACAGCGCACTGGTGAACCGCCCCCTCGTGGTGGCAAACTGCGCCATGATGAACGATAAATCATGGGATTTTCTGCTCAACCACTATAACTCGCCCCTGAACGCCAACGGCAACACGGTCTACTTCCAGAACTTTGAAGCCATCCCGGAGCAGTGGAGCACCGAGCTGCTGGCTGCTATCGAGGAGACCGGCCTTGCCCGCCGGGTGCGGCTGCTGTTCTCCCGCTCGGTGCGGCCGGAGGAACCGGTCTCCCCGGTCACCCGCCGGTTCATCGAGCGGCTGGGCGCACTGACGCTGGAGCTGCCCCCGCTGCGCAGCCGGTCGGACGAGATCCCGTCCCTTTCCAGTTTGTACCTGAACAGCCTGAATCTGGAGCTGGGCAAGCAGCTCTCCGGTTTTGAGCCCCGCGCCATCGAGATGCTGCGGCAGTACCCGTGGCCGAACAACTACACCCAGTTCAAAAACCTTCTGCGCTCCCTTGCCACCCTGACGAACGGCCCCTACATCCGCAGCAGCAGCGTGGCAGACCTGCTCTCCAAGGAGCGCAGCCTGCGCAGCGCCCCGGCGGCGCACCCGGCGGCGGTGATCAGCACCGACACCTCCCGCACGCTGGAAAGCATCATCGGCGAGGTGGTGCAGCAGACGGTAGCCGCCCACGGCGGCAACCGCGCCGCCGCCGCCCGGCAGCTGGGCATCAGCCGCACCACCCTGTGGCGGTATCTGGGCAAGCTGGAAAACGGCGAGCCAGACCAGACATGATTTGTGTGTGCGCCGTTTGTTGACAAAACGCGCGCCGCACCGTATACTTCAGAAAAAAGCCGCAGGCGCAAAGGGGTACTGCTATGAGCGAATTTTCACACCTGAAAAACAAGCTGCTGGCCGAGCAGGTGGAGGATCAGATCTACCATTATATTCTGGACGAAGCGCTGGAGCCGGGCGCAAAGCTGCCCAACGAGTTTGCGCTGGGCGAAAAGTTCCGGGTAGGACGCAGCACCATCCGCGAAGCGGTGAAGCTGCTGTCCAGCAAGGGCATCGTGGAGGTGCGGCAAGGCTCCGGCACCTATGTGGTGACCACGGTGAAGGGGCTTTCCGACCCGCTGAACCTGCGCAGCGTGCAGGATAAAAACGTACTGGCCTTTGATCTGGTAAACGTCCGTCTGCTGCTGGAGCCGGGCATTGCGGAGATGGCGGCGCAGAACGCCACCCCGGAGGACATCGAGCGGCTGCGGCGGCTCTGCGAGCGGGTGGAGACCAAGATCCACGCGGGCGACCGCTACATCGAGGACGACATTGCCTTCCACACCTGCATCGCCGAGAGCAGCAAGAATCTGGTGGTGGGGCAGCTGATCCCGGTCATCGACACGGCGGTGATGATGTTCGTGAACGTCACCCACAAAAAGCTGATCGATGAGACCATCATGACCCACCGCATGATCACCGAAGCCATTGCCAACCACGACCCCATCGGCGCAAAAGCTGCCATGGTGATGCACCTGAACTTCAACCGCAGCTACATCAAAAAGGTCTACGATGGCGAGGACCCGGATGATGGCACCATCGGCATGGCGGCGTATATCAATTGAAAAGAAAAATATTTTTTAATGGAGTAATGCCGGAGCGTCTGCGGACGCTCCGGCATTGCATTTTCACGGGTGGAGTTTTTTAGAGGGCGAGGGCACTGACTATGTGCTGCGCCCTCTTTTTTCAAAATCATCAGACGACTTTTTTCCGTCTTTTTTCTCAAAAGCCGCTTTGACGGCTGATTTTGGGCAAAATTCGCTCAGATTTGGGCAGAGTGCATGATGTATCCCAGAGTTTTTGCACAAATAGTAGGACATACCCGTGACAACTTGCAAAAAGACGTCTGCGGTTTTACAATAAAATCACAAAAGGTCCCGCAGAAAAAAGGACGAAAGCAAGCAGTATTTGGAGGTAATGAATATGGAGTTGCGTTCACAGGAAGTCCGCACATTAGCACCTGAGAATGACCCGCTGAAGATGGGTATGGGCTGGAAGGTCGAGGATCTTTCCAAGCCCCAGATCATGGTGGAAAGCACCTTCGGCGACAGCCACCCCGGCAGCGCCCATCTGGATCAGTTCGTCAAGGAAGCCGTGCAGGCGGTCAACGACAACGGCGGCAAGGCTGCCCGCTATTTTGCCACTGATATGTGCGACGGCATCGCACAGGGTCATGACGGCATCAACTACTCTCTGCCCCATCGTGACGCCATCGTGAATCTGGTGGAAGCACAGGCAAACGCCAGCGTCTACGACGGCGGCGTGTTCATCGCCAGCTGCGACAAGTCCGTGCCCGCCATGCTGATGAGCATCGGTCGTTTGAAGGACATGAGCGCCATCGTGGTCACCGGCGGCGTCATGGAAGCCCACACCCTGCCCAAGGAGTATGTGGTCAACGACCCCGCCTGCGCCATCAACGAGCTGCTGACGCTGGAGCAGATCGGCAAGTTTGACGCATGGGAAAAGACCGGCGTCATCCCCAACAGCCAGCTGGACTACTACAAGCACAACGCCTGCCCCAGCTGCGGTGCCTGCTCCTTTATGGGCACCGCCTCCACCATGCAGATCATGGCAGAAGCACTGGGTCTGATGCTGCCGGGCACCGCCCTGATGCCCGCCACCGCCCCGGAGCTGAAGCAGGCGGCCTACGATGCCGGCAAGCAGCTGATGGAGCTGGTCAAGAAGGGCATCACCGCCAAGGACATCGTGACCAAGAAGAGCTTTGAGAACGCCATCATGGTGCACGCCGCCATTTCTGGCTCCACCAACGCCACCATGCACCTGCCCGCCATCGCCCACGAGTTCGGCATTGAGATCGACGCCGACACCTTTGACCGGATGCACCGGGGAGCCCACTACCTGCTGAACATCCGTCCCTCCGGCGACTGGCCCGCACAGTACTTCTACTACGCAGGCGGCGTGCCCCGCGTGATGGAGGAGATCAAGTCCATGCTGCATCTGGACGTGATGACCGTCACCGGCAAGACGCTGGGCGAGAATCTGGAAGAGCTGAAGAAGAACGGCTTCTACCAGCACTGCGATGCCATTCTGGCAGAAAAGACCGCCGGCTTTGCCCGCCCGGTCAGCCGCGAGGACATCATCCACAGCTTTGATAACGCCAAGGGCACCGACGGCAGCATCGCCATCCTGAAGGGCAACCTTGCCCCGGAAGGCTGCGTCATCAAGCACACCGCCTGCCCGAAGAATATGTTTGAAGCCACCCTGCGCGCCAAGCCCTACGACAGCGAGGAGGAGTGCATCTCCGCTGTGCTGCACGGCGAGGTGAAGCCCGGTGACGCCATCTTTATCCGGTACGAGGGCCCCCGCGGCAGCGGTATGCCCGAGATGTTCTACACCGGCGAGGCCATCTGCGCCGACCCGAAGCTGGCTTCCAGCGTAGCGCTGATCACCGACGGCCGCTTCTCCGGTGCAAGCCGCGGCCCGGTCATCGGTCATGTCAGCCCGGAGGCTGCGGTGGGCGGCCCCATCGCACTGGTGGAGCCGGACGACCTGATCCAGATTGACGTACACAACCGCAAGCTGGCCATCGTAGGCGTGAAGGGCGAGCCCAAGACCCCCGAAGAGATGGACGCCATCCTTGCCGAGCGCCGCGCCAACTGGAAGCCCAAGGCTCCCAAGTACACCAAGGGTCTGCTGAAGCTCTACTCTCAGCACGCCGTCAGCCCCATGAAGGGCGCATACATGGAGTAAAACGCCCCTCGTAAACAACAAGCAGTAAACCGCCTGGCGGGTTTTGCCGGACGGCTTGGATAAGTGTAACCAAAAAATCATGAAACGGAGGAAATTTCTATGACAGCAGTTGCAACGCCCGATGCGGCACGGCTGGTATTTGCTGCCGTGGCAGGTCTGATCCTATTGCTCGTTCTCATCATCAAGTTCAAGGTCCACGCCATGATCTCCATCCTGATCGGTGCGGTGGGCATCGGCCTGATGGCCGGTATGCCCCTGTCCGACATCATCGGCTCGGTGAACGAGGGCATCGGCAATACCTTAAAGGGCATCGCCCTTCTGGTAGGTCTGGGCTCCATGTTCGGCGCCATTCTGGAAGAATCCGGCGGCGCACAGACCTTGGCTGTGACCATGGTGCGGAAGTTCGGTGACGAAAAGGCCGCGTGGGCACTGGGCATCACGGGTCTGGTGGTGGCCATGCCGGTGTTCTTTGACGCCGGTCTGATCATCCTCATCCCGCTGGCCTTCTCTCTGGCAAAGCGCACCAAGCGCTCTGTACTGTACTACGTCATCCCCCTGCTGGCAGGTCTGGCGGTCGGCCACGCCTTCATCCCGCCCACGCCGGGCCCTGTGCTGGTGGCTACCATGCTGGGCGTTGACCTTGGCTGGGTCATCCTCATCGGCATCTTCTGCGGCATCTTTGCCATGATCGCCGCCGGTCCCATCTGGGGCAGCATCTGCGGCAAAAAGTACATGGTCGAAGTCCCCGAGCACATTGCACAGCAGGCAGACATTGACGAGAGCAAGCTGCCCAAGTTTGGCACCATCGTGGGCATCATCATGATCCCACTGCTGCTCATCATCGCAAACTCCGTGGCAAAGGTGGTGCCCGCACTGGCAGGCATCCAGCCCGTTCTAGCCTTCCTCGGCGAGCCCTTCATGGCTCTGCTGCTGGCTACCATCGCTGCTATGTACCTGCTGGGCACCCGCCACGGCTATAACAACGCCCAGCTGGAAAAGATCATGACCAAGTCTCTGGAGCCCACCGGTATGATCCTGCTGGTCACTGCCTGCGGCGGCGTGCTGCGCTATATGCTGCAGAACTCCGGTCTGGGCGATGTCATCGGCAACGCCGTGGCAAACGCCAGCCTGCCGCTGGTGCTGGTGGCCTTCATCGTGGCTGCTCTGGTGCGTATCTCGGTGGGTTCCGCTACCGTGGCTATGACCATGGCAGCCGGCATCATCTCCGCCATGCCCGGCCTCAGCGAGCTGAGCCCGCTGTACCTCGCCTGTGTCACCGCTGCCATTGCAGGCGGCTCCACCGTCTGCTCCCACTTCAACGACTCCGGCTTCTGGCTGGTGAAGAGCCTTGTGGGCATGGACGAAAAGACCACCCTCAAGACCTGGACCATCATGGAAACGCTGGTCGGCGGCGTGGGCTTCCTGGTAGCACTTGTTATTTCCTTCTTTGCCTGAGCGCCTGTCCGGGGCCTGCACCCCGGGATAAGCGTTGGGAGATCCTTATTCATTTACCTCGTTACCTCCTTAAAAAAGCCGCTCCGGGTGTGCCCGGAGCGGCTTTTTCTGCGTCAGACCAGTACCACGGCAACATCGTTGACATTGGTGCCGGTGGCCCCTGTGAGGATCAGCCCTTCCACTGCCTGCAAGGCGTGGTAGGCATCGTTGTTTTGCAAAGCGTCAAAAACATTCCAGCCCGCTGCAGCCAGTGCGGCGGCGGTGTCGCCGTCCACATAGCCGCCTGCGGCATCAGTAGGGCCGTCGGTGCCGTCACTGCCCACCGAGAACACACAGCAGTGTTCCAGCCCCGCAAGGGCAGGGGCAGCGGCAAGCGCAAGCTCCTGATTTCGCCCGCCCAGCCCTTTGCCGGTCAGGTGCACCACCGTTTCCCCGCCTGCGATAAAAGCCAGCCTTTTGCCCTGTCCCGCATGGGTGCGGACAATGGAGCCAAGAAAGCTGCCCGCCTCCCGGGCTTCGCAGCAGAGCCGGTCGGTAAGGATGACCGGCTCATACCCCAGCTTCCGGCAGGCATCGGCGGCGGCAGTACACAGTTCCCGCACACTGCCGGTGATCCGGGTGGTCACGTTGTCAAGGGCTTTCGGCGTTTCCTGCGCCAGCAGCGTCCTTGCCTGCTTAGACAGGTTCAGCCGATATTTTTCCGCAATGGCAAGCGCCTGTGCGCAGGTGGAGGAGTCCGGCGCTGCCGGGCCGCTGGCGATCATATCCAGCGGGTCGCCCAGAATATCGCTGAGCACGATGCTGAACACCCTTGCGGGAGCGCAGTGCTGCGCGAACCGCCCGCCCTTGACTGCGGACAGCCGTTTGCGGATGGTGTTCATCTCTACAATGTCGGCTCCGCAGGCAAGCAGCTGATTTGTGATGTCCTGCAGCTCTGCGCCGGAGACGAGAGGTTTTTCAAACAGGGCGCTGCCGCCGCCGGAAAGCAGAAACAGCACCGTGTCCTTTGCGGTCAGCCCCCGTACCAGCGCTAAAGCTTTTTCGGTGGCTGCAAAGCTGTTGGCATCCGGCACCGGATGCCCAGCCTCGCAGCAATTTACGCCGGGGATCCCGCCCTTCACATGGCCGTACTTTGTCACCACCACGCCGCCGTCCACGCGCCCCAGTGCCTGCACGGCGGCATGAGCCATCTGCCATGCCGCTTTGCCCGCCGCCACCAGCAGCACTCTGCCGCCCTTTGGCTGAAAGGCTTCCAGCGCACGGCGCACAGCTTCGTCTGGAAGCACCGCCTGAATGCTGGAACGGACAATTGCATCGGCGTCCCGCCGCAATGTGGTATTCATGAAACAGACCTCCCTATACGATCGGCAGATGCTGCCTGCGCGATAGATTTTAGCAGAAAAATTATAGCACAATGCAAAATCCACTTGCAAGCATCCAGACCATGCAGAAACCGTGCACCCATGGCTTACAAAACAAAAAAGCCATGAAATCTTTCGATTCACAGCTTCCACGTTAGACATTCCTAGCCGTTGGGACCCGCGGGCTAAGCAAAGCCGCACTGTGGCTTTGCTTGCGGCGCTGTGCGCCGCCGCCCTGTTCGAGCCCTTCCATCGTGCAGACAAAAAGAAAAACCAGAACACCAATGTGTTCTGGTTTTTCTTGGTGCAGTAAAGCAATCCAAATCCGAACCATTTTCCTTTGATGCGGCTTGGGCCGCTTCCTCAAACGTGATGGTCTGTGTACCTTCTTTATAGTTAAAGGTTATCAAAACCTTATCATCGTACAGATAAATCGAATTGATGAACGTATCCACCAACGCTTGCCTCTGGTCTTTCAGGCTCATGTCCAGTTTACGGAAGCGCATCAGCCAGAAACGGATAAATTCCTCTTTGATTTTTGGCTTTGCCAGCTTTTCTTCCGCAATGCGGGCTTCAAGCTCACGCTTGGTTTCTTCGAGCTGTTCCAACCGTTCCTTGGTGGAACTGGTGAGGATTCCGGCTTGAATTGCGTTGAGCATATTCTGGATACCCGATTCTGCATCCCGGAGCTGTTTCTCATAGAGAGGAAGGTTGGTGTTCTCTCGGTCTTGCAGCTCCATGACCTTGGCGATAATGGATTCCATGGCGGCATCGTCCCGGACAAGCTGCATGGTCTGGTTCACCACCAGATCTTCCAGCCACTGTTTGCGGACAGTTTTCTTCTTGCAGCCCTTCTTCTTTTTGGCCGTGGCACATTTATAGTAGCGGTGGACTTCTCCCGTCCGGCTTGTGCCGCTTTCGCCAAACATCAGCGCACCGCAGCAACCACAGTGCAGCTTGGTTGTCAGCAGGTAATCGTCCTCTGCCTTTCTTCGGGCAGGGGCTTTCTTGTTTTTGGCAATCTTTTCCTGCACATCATCGAACAGTTCCAGCGGCACGATGGGCGGAATCGCATCCGGCACGACCACATCCCGGAATTTCAGTTCTCCGATATAACGCCGGTTTTTGAGCATGTGCTCCACGCTGTTGTAAGTAAATTCGCCTCCGACCGGGTTCTTGATGCCGTTTTCATTCAGCCAGTCCCGAATCTCTTTCATCGTGAGGCCATCCCGATACTTCGTGAACGATTCCAGCACGAAAGGGGAGGCAAGCGGGTCGATGTGAAATTTCCGCTCGGAATCCAGCGTATATCCAAACGTTCCACGACCACCGTTGCAGCGGCCTTTCAGGATGTTCTCTGTCTGTCCACGGACAACCTTTTCGGCAAGGTCGGCAGAGTAGTATTCTGCATAGCCCTCCAGAACCGATTCCAGAATGATACCCTCTGGCCCCTCGGAGATGATCTCCGTAGCCGACATGAGCTTGACACCGTTCTTCTTCAGCTGGGTCTTATACCGGGCACTGTCGTAGCGATTCCGGGCAAAGCGGTCAAGTTTCCAGACCAGAACAATATCAAACAGCTTCTTGTCGCTGTCCTTTATCATCTGTTGGAATTGAGGGCGATTATCCGTCTTGGCAGAGATGGCGCGGTCAATGTAGTGCTTGACGATAGTGATGTCATTCTTTTCGGCATAGGCCGTGCATTCACGAATCTGGCCTTCGATGGATTCTTCGCGCTGGTTATCACTGGAATAGCGGGCGTAGATCACAGCGGTCATGGCAAGCACCTCTCTTTACACGTCATTGAACGGTGGAGCGTTCTTTCAAAGCACTGTTTCGTATAATGTATATACCATGTTTTGATGGAGAAATCAAGACTTTTTATTATCTTCAGTTTTTCTTTTTGAACAATTGACCCAACAGCCACCCCTCTCGTTGAAATGAGGTGACTGTTGGGCCGACTTGCTCGGATTCCTTTATTCTTCGTTTAGCTGGACGATGGTATTATAAAAGATTTTGTTTGGAATAACGACTTGAAGAACACCCTTTTTCAAAAGTGCTTCTATGCGTTTCATGACATACCAGTCACTTACCGGAGCAGAAATCGCTTTTAATACGTCTGCGGTAAGTTCACCAACCGAAATAGGAATTCTCGATACTAAACTAATAATTCTCTGGTCGAAATAATCTATGTTAACGCTTTTAACATCGTTCGCATGCCAAATACGCATGGAGGTGTTTTCGTTTAATAGCTTTCCCCATCTTTTGGCATACTCAGTAATAGTTTCTTCCGTCAAATACTTTTGTGAGATCTTATCGGTTTTCCCTTCCATAAATTCTTTCAGACCTTCTCTGGATGCAAGCAAAATTCTATTTGTACCATACTTTGCTGCATAGTAACAAATATAATAAATGCCGCACCAACAATCGGCAGAACTCCTGACCCAAACACGCAGTGGCTTATGATTTATCATATCACATTGAACCGCATTCGCTGTACCATGATATTTCGACCACAGTTGTCTAGCTTCAATTTGGCTGTCAGGATAATATTCTGAAAGGCAATTCACGAATTGTTTGCAACGATATTCTGAATCGCAAGCATATTGAAGTTCTCCCATTGATAACATAAACGGAAACAACTTTACACTTTCGACGATGCCTAAAGCTGCTAACATATTGACATCACTGGGTTCAAAAACAATTTCATCCATAGCTGGTCAAAATCATAATTTCGGGATGGTAACTTGTGTAGTTGCACTCCAATAGATTGGTTTGCTTGAGCCAACCACTCCAAAATAACACCCAACGCTGCAATCAAGATAAGTTCCAACATCATAGAAGTCATATGTATAGGTTGTATTATATATACTTTGTTCTGGAACTAGTGCTGTCGTTGAAAATGGGCAGCTTCGTTCGATGTTATCGGAATAGCTCGTGTAGTAATCCGTTCCTGAAACATTTTTTATTAAATCCGGGCCAATACCGACGGTAGTTCCACTCATATAAAAGCCCAATCCATTGGCCTTTGTATAAAGAACTCTCCATGTTCCATCAATATACGATACAACTCTTGAGCCGTCTGTATTAGAAACAGGAATGCGCATTGGAACCTCGGCCAAAACATAAAATCCGAGATTCTCTTGTTCTTGCACAGAAAGATTGAGAAGTTCTTCTATCGAATAATCATCGATCTTTCTCTTATTTCCAGTTGCAAATGCTGGCTGAATGGTCAGGAGAAATAAAACCGTGACCAATAGAATGGAAATCAGCCGTTTGATTTTGTTAGTCATAGTATACTGCCTCCTAATTTATTTTTTTCTTCACTCAATACACTAAAGCTCCATTGGAATCACCTTCATTAAATTTTCCCCTTCAGGTGTATACTCCTCGGCAAATAAATGTGAACCATACAAATGCTGAAACTACTAGAATACTGCTGGAATAGAAAATATTGTGACCTTACACTGCTTTGGGTGATTACTTTGCTTTCCTTCATTGAATAGCTAGAACAACAGCTACTATCAAGAACAAAGTTGAAAGCCCAAGCTGAACCCATGCAATTTTTTCGTTTTCGGCATTGTTACAGCCTTTGGAGGATACTGCCACTTGGATATAATGCACTGCTACGATTCCATATGAGAAAAACAAAGAAGCCCAAGCATAAGGTACTGCGCTTTTATCTGTCAATCGGACAAGATTACTAGTCCATACTGAAATGCAGCCCCAAAGGGCAAAAGGAGCAATAAGAAAAAAGTTGCTTTTGCCTTTTTTCATTCTTAGCCTCCCACAGCTTGATGGTACGATTTTGTAGTATCCATAAGGTGTCCACCGGAATCATACGAATACAAAATATCATGATAGCAATGGGTATAGTAGCTATTATCATATGCGAAATGGACTTCATACAGCGATTGATTTATAACAACTTTCGATGGAGAAGTAGCTAGAACCACACTAACCAAAAAGGATCCAACCGTAACAGCAGTGCTTCCCGGCAAGTGCAACCCAGTAATTAAAAGGCTTGCTGCAGTTTCAACTCCACCAATCTCAATTTGCGCAATCGCCGTATTGTCAATTGTATAGCTGAGATTTGATACAAATATATGCTTATACTGTGATCCTGTAACATCACTTCCAACAGTGGCTCCCCTTGTTTGAGGCATAGATTTTGAAGTTGCTAATTTCAAAAAGACATCATAGCTTTGATTGGTCAATTTGCTTTTTTTCGTTTTTTGGGCTTTCGTATAGACAAGTTCACCTGTACCATCTTCTTTAACGCTCCGGTTCAAGGTAACATTTTGTCCATCAATATCAGTAAAGCGAGTTACTTCAATGATCGTATTTTTATCTATTTTGTAGGACACTTGCACAGTTCTTGCAACAGTAGCCACCAAATTTTCACGGTCGCTTTTAGAAATAATTTTTGTTTTACTGATTGCACTGTCTGCAAAAGCCGTTGTCATTGGCAAATTTTGTAAAGCGGCTACTGTTATGCCTAAACATAAAGTTTTCAAGAATTCTCTTCGAGATACATCTTTCATATTCTATCACCTCACATCGTTTTTGATATAATGTCTATCATATGAGTTTAGTTGCGATCAAGCGATTCAGGGACATCCGGCTGATACGCTGTAAAGCAGCAGGTGCTATTCACACTTAAGACTGCAATCGCCATTGCAAAAGCACATGTAATTTTACTCAGGAAAAAAATCAGTTTTTGTGAATTCTGTTTCATATTGTCCTCCACATTACATAGAATACGTTACATCGACTTCATTGTTTGTTCCGCGAGGAGTTCCCTTCAGCCAGCAAGTATGAGAAGCAATACCATTATAAGCGTTACTGGTAAAGGTGAGTTTTGCCGAACTGGAGTTATACGTCAAACTTGCATCACTATATGTGGAACCCAAAGTTGTAATCGAATAGTCCCATGCATTTGTGACTTTGTTATTCGTCACTGTCATATAAAAATATGCATGAATCACCACTCCCTTATACGAAACCTTCCAAGAATTCGACGATTTCGCTACACGAGAAATTGAATTGTCCACTGACTCGATAGTAATAGTTGCTGGATCACCATTACTGTCAACTACCGCAATTGCGAGCTTCTCGTTTGCCTTCAGTTGATCGAGATTGCTAAAAGTAACAACATTGTTCTTAACGGTAGCTTTCGGTGAATTCGATTCAGCGAAGGCAGACTGAACGCCAAACGACATTACAACCGCAATAAAGTCAAAACCACCGGCTAAGCCGGTGGCTTGAGTAAGCCCTAGAAGGGCATCCTACTGGCAAAGCCCCTCAAGGGGCCTCGAGCAAGCGTCTTTCATCTGCATTACCTGCCCTACCGCTCTAACGAGCTATGTTGCAAAGTGCATCTTCTAAGATAACAATTTCTTTGTCATCTCGCTTTGCTCGAATCTTATAGCTAAAGCATTTTCTACTCCACCAGCGGAGCTGGTGGTTGTCGCTCGCTTAAGCTACTCAAAGCAGACTCGCCGTAAGTTTTTTGATGAATTTTCTTGTACTCATGATCACATTTTCCTTTCCTTATTTTGATTTGATTGCTTTTACGACTAAATAAATGACCAGTATGCCGATGCAGAGCGAAATAATTGTCAATGCCTCTGCCGTTGCATTAAGGCAAGCACCAATAAAATAAACCAATACCAAAAATGCAACAAAAGCGATAAGAAGCAGCACCCATTTGTTTTTTTTCATGTTATCACCTCCCTATCTACAAAAGTTGGCATTAAATTTTTGTTGAACCAAAGGAATTGTTGAGAATACAATCAATACCCATTTGGAGAGATAGTAGCAAACTACATGACGTGTATACGGAAGCACATTAAAAATGGCAAGCAGGAAATCTATTGACGAAAGAACAGATGCGACCATCTTGTAACTTGACCGCTTCTTTTCACTTAAAGGCTTATTCTTTGCTTCGATAGGTGAGAGAAAGATAGAGATGCCCAAAAGAGCTACTGTTGTCAGGATACGGAAAAGGTGATTTGCTGCGATTGCCTTACTTAGCAAAATGCAGATAAGTGCCAGTCCGGAGAATGCCAAATAGCATCTGGTGTGCGATGTTGCATGGTATCCGCCAATGTAGATTCGCTGTGGGATAAACCCAATCAAAAATGAAAGTGCGTACCGCACATCACCACACACAACAGCGATTAAAACAACAAGCAGAACGCTCACAACAGATGATATGAGCAACTCGTACCCATAGACATACGCATCCGCCTTTGCTTCATCTATCACTTTTTGCTCGCAGAAAAGACGGACTGATTTTTGAGACAGCGTGCGTTCCCACATTGCAGTTGCGCCACCTTATCTTCTGATTTTTGCTTCACTGTATCATAAATTTCAGCAAAATCAAGAGGTTTGGCAAAACTGGTCGTTCTGGTGACAAAAGTGGTAGGTCAGGCTACTTGTAAGGAGCCTTTGCACAGTCTATAATAGTAGCAGGACATTATTTTGTGGAGGTTGTCGAAATGCTGAAGTACCACGTTGCAGTCTGCGATGATGAGAAATCAGACCTTGATGGCATTGTTCAAAGCGTCCAGCAGTACGATGTGCAAGGCTGCTTTGACATTGAAACTTACATGGATGGAAACGAACTTCTGAGCGAATTGCAAATGCAGAAGAAATCCTTTGATCTGCTTCTTCTCGATATCGAGATGCCATCCAACGGTTTTCAGCTGGCGCAGTCTTTGATTCAGATGGAGAAGCATCCTTTGGTGGTATTTGTCACGAAGCGGCATGAGTACGCTGTGCAGGGATATGGCATTGCATTCCGCTACCTTGTCAAACCTTTGGATCAGACGCTGTTCGCTGCGGCAATGGATGCCGTCCTTCAGGAACTGAACTCCAAACATTTCACGATCGAATACGATGGTGTTACCATGTCCTTGGAAACATCGGACATTTACTTTCTGGAAAGCCACGGACATAAAGTTCTGATTCACTGCAAGGAGCAAGACCTTACATTGCGAATGAGCATTCCTGAAGCCTTGGAGCAGCTTCCCAAACGGTGCTTTGTGTCACCACACAAAAGTTATCTCGTCAACATGGAACACATTGTTTACGCTACGGGAACCGCTGTTTTTCTTTCCAGCGGACATCAGCTGCCGATCAGCAGGAGGAAGCGTCAGGAGTTCAATCAGATCTTCAACGCTTATTTGGGAAGATGATGCTTTATTATTTCGTTGAGTTTGCAGGGAGCTTTGCCAACATTGCCCTGTTGCTGCTTTTTATCGGTCGGCTGTTTCCCAAAAAGGAGCCCGTCTCAAGGTGGTTCTATGCCTATGTTGCACTCTTGATTGCTGGGCAGTGTGCTTTGAGTTTATTCCCGGATTGGGTGACGCAGCGCACGATCTATCTTTTAGTTGGCGGATTTTTCCTTGCATTGCTGTTCTATGAGGTTCGACCGTGGCAGGCGGTTTTTGCAAGCGGAGCTTTCTTCACACTGATTGCTTTGGTGGAAGTGCTTGCAATGCTTCTGATTGGGCTGCGTATCCCGGATACCGACATTCTAATGCAGGCTGGGGCAGCACGGTTGGTCTATGTTGTTTTTTCAAACCTGATTCAAATTCCACTCGTAGTCCTGATCTCACATTTTTTCAGCCGAAAAGGAAATGCTCTGCGTATCCTATGGCTGCTGCCGATCATTGCGATTCAAATCGCAAGTATTGCTGTCTGTTATGTGGCACAGTATCATGCTGCGGATGAGTATTTCCCGGATTATATGGTCGGTCTTATGGCGGTGCTTCTCCTTATAAACATCCTGATCGTGTTCTATGTGGAAGCTCTCCGGGAAAATGAACTGGAAAAATTCAAAGTTAAGTTCAACGAACAGCAGTACAATCTTCAAATGGAATACTACCAGCAGCTCAAAGAACGCCAGGAAGAAGTCCGTTCTCTGCGGCATGATGTGAAGAAATACATCCTGGCGATGCAGGCAGTTGCAGAACACGGTGATACCGAAGAACTTCACAAGATTGCGCAGGCTGCCACGGATGTTTTCGAGCGTTCCACAAATATTTCTGCGGTCGGAAATCCTGTTGTTGATGCTCTTTTGAATTATTACTTACGAATTGCGGAAAGGAATAACATCAACGTCAAACTGGATGTGACGATTCCTGAAGTCCTGACGATCTCATCGTTGTCTTTGAGCATCATTATCGGAAACACATTTGACAATGCCATCGAAGCCTGTTGCGACCTGCCAGCGGAACAGAGAATCATTCATCTACAGCTGCGCAAGCAGTATCGAAGCCTCTTCTATCGGCTGGAAAACCCATACAGTGATACTTCTCGCGGAATCCGCATCGGAGAGTATCACGGTTACGGACTAAAAAATATAAATCGTATCGTTCAGGAGAACCATGGTGACTTCTATACGAAAAAGAAAGACGGTGTGTTTACCGTCCAAGTCCGCCTGAACTGCGAAAATTAAAACATTCTCCTAAAACATTGCTTTGCTTTTGCTTGTACTTTGTGTGTTTCATTCATCTGATGTATTCATTATCCTGAAGTGTTGACACACATCAATACTTATGTTATCATTCCCAACAAATCCACAGCGATTTCTGTAAAGAAACGATTCTGTGCGGTTTTATTTCCTGCGAAGATTTACCGCCCCGCAACACACCCGATCATTTTGCCGTCTGTTTCACCCGACAAAATCCTTCGCCTGTACTGCGTGGGCGGTATTTTCTTTTTGGGGAAGCCGTACCTTGAGAATTTCATGAGCCGTCCGAGCGTGATACCGGCTTTTCGGCCAACGCCGCTGCAAAACAGGGGCAGGAACTTCGTTCGGAGCAAACGGCGATCAACATACACGAGCAGCGGAACTCTCTACTTATTTTTGCGTCTTAACAATTCGGAAACAACTTTCGGAAATGCGTTTTGAGCGCAGCGGTGGAGAGCAAGAACCGTCCCGTGGCCACAAATTTTCAATTCTTGAAAATGTTGTGCTCCACCGGGACTTCACTTCTTCAATGCGTCTGCATTTCCGATGTGATCTTGTTGGGGCGTGCCTGCCCCAAACCCTGCTCATAGTTCGCGCCTGATGGCGCGAACAAACGGCGTGTCGTGCTTACATAACTTCACCGAGGAGTTATCGAACAGACAGGAGGTACAATGACCAAAACGAATGTTCAACCGATTCCTAGCAATTCCCAGCACCACGACACGCCGAACAACAAAACAAGAATAGAGTAGACCGTTCTTCTTTTACACATCCCTCAAATATTTTTTCTGAATCTGCTTGACGAATATTACGGTTAGTGATATATTTATTACAGTAACCGTAATAAGGAGGTCAAACCATGCGAGATAATAC
>NZ_PRLD01000040.1 GCF_003287405.1 Faecalibacterium prausnitzii | reverse complement strand
TTGTTACTCGATGGCATCCAATGGGCCGATAAAGCGGTAGAAAATCTGGATTTTCTGGACGTATTCGCCATCGACCTTTTCCGCTTTGGATACCAGAATCTTGTCAATCAGCTGATGCAGAATCTTATAGTTCAGTTCGGTGATGCCAGCGTACTTGCTAACTTCATCAATAAAATCCTGAATCTTGTCCAGCTGATCGTGTTCAGCACGGCCTTCCCGCTCGTACTGCTCAATCTTCTCGGTCAGTTCAGCCTGTTCTTTGTCGTAGCGATCTGCAAGCATTTGAAAACGTTTCTCCGGGAGAAGTCCCTTTGATACGTCCTCATAAAGTTTTGCATACAGGTCTTCGATTTCTGCGATTCGTGCTTTACACTGCTTCAAATCCCGTTTGTGCTGCGCCCGGTCAGAGGACACCCGGAGGTGCATCTGATTTGCAATCTTCTTCACAAGGGCTTCCCGATTGCTCACAGCGGCCTTTGCGTGTGCCTGAATGTCCGCAAAGACAGCTTCATGCAGAACACGGGCTTCCAAATTATGAGAGTCACAGGCTTTCGCACCATATTTCCGATAAGTGCTGCAACAATAAAAGGTCTGATCCAGAACACTGTTACGTTTGCGCCTGTGCTCGACCTTGACTAACATCGTTCTGCCGCAGTCTGCACAGCGGACGATGCCCTTGAAGATATTGTCGTAGTCGGTCTTATCACACATAAAACAACCGGAACGGCTGTAAAGGATTCGCTGCACGTTTTCCCAGCGGTCTTGTGGGATGATTGCTTCATGTGTATTCGGAACGATAGCGCGTTCTTCAAACGGAATATAACGCCGCTTTTTGGATTTCATGGACACGGTGGGCTTGGCTTCGTAGATGATGTGTCCGGCGTAGACTGGGCTGTGCAGAACCTGACTGATATAGGCACTGTCCCAATCATACATCTTTTCATCATCAATAAAGCGGCCAAACATCTCTTTCTTGTAGTAACACGGCTTCAAGACTTTTTCATCGTGGAGCCGCTTGGCGATGCGGTGAAGCCCCAGCCCTTCCTCTGCCATTGAATAGATATACTCAACAACGGGGGCGGTGTTCGGGTCGATCACAAGGTGATTGTGGTCGGCAGGGTCTTTCTGGTAGCCAAACGGTGCGCCGCTGGAGATATACTTTCCACTTTTCTTGCGTGTCCGAAGGGCACTCTTGATCTTTCGGGAAGTGTCTTTGGCGTACATTTCATTGATGATGTTTCGGAACGGGGCAATATCCATCTGAGATTGCTCGTTGGAATCATAACCATCGTTGATTGCAATATAGCGGACACCGTGTTCAGGAAAGAAGATTTCCATATACGTTCCGGTTTCGATGTGGTTGCGTCCAAGTCGGGACTGGTCTTTGGTAATGACTGATGCCACCTTTCCTTCCCGGATATCATCCAGAAGTTCCTGAAAGGCAGGGCGGTCAGAGTTCGTACCGCTGTAACCATCATCAACATAGTACTGGCAATTCCCGAAACCGTTGCGTGTGGCATACTCCATAAGCATCGCCTTTTGAGTGCGGATGCTCAGGCTTTCGCTGTTTGAACCGTCATCTTTTGACAGTCGGCAGTATAAAGCAGTTACTTTTTTGTCCTTTTCCATGTGTACCTCCATAATGGAAAAGAGACCTCATCAATCACATTGTAGCGGATGCTGCGTGACGATGCAAGCCCTTTTCCGCAGTAAAACGTCCAATTAGCCAGCGGCGAGATACGATTCGGCAGTTTTACGAATTTCTTCTTCCACAAGCCGCTGAAAAAGCGTATTCATCGGCACATTGCCGATATAATGGCGTTCCACGATCAGGCGCACGGACTTCGGACTTCTCGGCGCACGTTTGCGTGTGGTGGGCTTCTTCTCAGATTTTTCTTTGTTCAAGGGCAGACCTCCTCATTCATGTGGTGCAAATACGGAAAGGAATGGATGGATTCTATTCGTTTTTCTCTTTTTGTTTTATTACGTTGGTTAGGTGAAAGTTTTCTTCGATACAGTCTTAAAGGCTGCTATACTGCATAGGAAAAATATCTTTTGCAGATGCTATTAAGAATCTGCATCACAGAATCGTGATTTTGGCGGTTCTTGAATCGTGAAAAACGCAGAACTATTCAACATTTGGAATTTTCACAAAGATGTGATTGGGCGAAGAAAACCGCGTTCGTCTGCGCTCAATCAATCCCGCAGCGTCCAATTCCTTAAGCGCACTGGAAACACTGACAGTGCTGCGCCCTAGCTGCTCAGCCAAAGAGCAAATCGTAAAAATGACAAACACGAATCCACGTTCATCTATCCAGAGATTTTTCTGCGAGAGCGTGGCACGGTCGAGTAGCAACACATAAGTCATTTTTGCAGTCTGACTCAGGTCAAGTTCCAAAAGGAAGCGTGGGTATGGGAGAAACGGCGGCAGCGGAGTTTGCGTGGTAAGATATTCTGAAATGTTGATCACCTCCAGCTGAAGCAGAAATCAGGAACAAAGAGTATGTAACGAGAATTGGTGGGTTCCAATTCTCCAGTCGCAGAAAAGCACGAAACAAGTGCTCAACTGCGTTAATAAGTTAAGGTCTCCCATATTGGTCCTCGACTTCCCTAGGAGTGGGGAATCGTCCGGCGGCGGGCTTGCACCGCACCATTGGCATTTCAGCCACCCCGTCTTCGTTATGACCGGGCTGCGAGTTACAGAAGTACCTTTTGTGAAGTACCGGACGATTGAACTATTCACTTGTCAAGGAACATATGGAAGATTTCTGGACTTTGACGGACGAAAAACATCCTTCTACTTGGTAGCCGATGAAAAAGGCCATTTCGTAGCATTGCAAGCAATTTTGTAAACAAAACGTCATAATAGTCCGAGAATGGTCTTGAAAAAGATGCCCTACACTTGGTAGGCATCAAGAACGCCTGTTTCGTAGCATTGGTGAGAAACTTGTAATTGAATTGTAATTCTTGAGACCAAATCTCCGCTTTTGAAAAAAAACTCTCAATAGGTAGGCAACGAAAACAGCCCAAAGACAACCATCTTTTTGAGAATTAACAAAAAGGTCACAAATGACCGGCTTTCAAAGAGGCGCTTCTACTATTAACAGAAAAAGTGGCCTAAAATGGGGGGTGTTGGAGAAAATTTCTGCCTTAAAAGTACGCCTCTACTCACTAGCCAGCGAGAATAACCAAAAGCCAGCAAAAAACAAATGAATTATGTACTTCTGCCACTGATTGCAACGGCATATCGGTGACAGAAAGATCGTTTAGAGCGATTCTTCGCGGTTTGGGGTGGTAGAAATCGTTTTGTAGTTGGACTTTTTCTGCTGAAGCTGCTCCAGCTGTTTCAGCACCGATTCCTTCTCCGGCATCTTACCGCCCGGTGCAGAAAGCTGCTGTTTATTCAGCACCATGTCGATAT